>NZ_JBMDLF010000006.1:0-560731 GCF_048656465.1 Streptomyces sp. MAR4 CNX-425
GCGGCTGGCTGCGGGCGATCTTGGTCATGCACGGAGGCTCGCACCGGGGTTGTGATCATGCGTCCCGGGGTGCGGATCCGCCCGAACGAGTCAGGCACCTCCGCCGGACAGACGAAGGGCGACGCAGACGCCCGCCCGGCGCGAAGGGCATGCGTGCCCTCCGCGCCAGACGGGCTCCGATCACGATCAGGGAGCGTCGAGGGAGTCCTCGAGGCCCTTCATCTCTTCCTTAGTGACCTCCTCGACCAGGCGCTCGCCGGTCTCGTCACTGATGCCCTCGCACTCGCTCGGGCGGTCGTCGCTGACATCCTTGCCCGCCTGAGCCTTCTTGAACTCCTCGGCGATGGCCTCCTTGCAGGCCGCCTCATCCCCCCCGCTGTCGCTGCATCCGGATACGGCGAAGGTCAGGGCCGCCGCGGCCGCAGCGAGAACGGAGGCACGGGCAATGCGCTTGTGCATGATTCCCCTAGCAAATACGTGTTCGGACCGGTGAATCTTGTCGGACTCCGGCCATCGGTGTCCCGCGGTGTGACTGTTTGGTGACATGACCGGGACAGGACCACAAGGATTCGGACCGTCAGGTGTCACCCGGACGGCGCGGCCGGGAGGTCGGCGGTGTGCCGCGGGCTGAGGCTGGGGGCAGGGCGCTCACCCGTGGGAGGACGCGTATGGCCACACCCGATCTCGGCGACCGCGCGGACTTCGAGGCCGCCGACCGCGGATTCCTTGCCGGGCCTGCCGAGCGGCAGGTCCGGGCCGCGGACGGGCGGGTGGTGTGGGACTTCGACGACACCCGGTTCCTCGACGCGTTTCCCGACGGTGGTCATCCCGACACCGTCGACGCCAGCCTGTGGCGGCAGGCGAAGCTGTGCGCGCGGGCCGGGTTGTACGAGGTGGCCGAGGGCGTGCTGCAGGTGCGGGGGTACGACCTGTCGAACATGACGCTGGTCGAGGGCGACCGGGGGGTCGTCGTGGTGGATCCGCTGATCTCGCGGGAGACCGCCGCCGCGGCGCTGGAGCTGTACCGTGCGCAGCGCGGGGAGCGGCCCGTCACCGGTGTGGTCATCACGCACTCGCACATCGACCACTTCGGCGGTGTCCTCGGCGTGCTGGATCCGGACGCGGACGTGCCGGTGCTCGCCCCGGCCGGATACCTGGGGCATGCGGTGGCGGAGAACGTCTACGCGGGCACGGCGATGCTGCGCCGCGGCTTCTACTACGGCGGGATGAACCTGGAGCGCGGGCCCGCGGGGCTGGTGGGCATGGGGCTGGGCTTCACCGCCTCCACCGGTACCCCCGCGCTGCTGCCCGCCACCCGGGACGTCACCCACACCGGGCAGACCGAGACGGTCGACGGGGTGCGGTTCGTCTTCCAGATGACGCCCGGTACCGAGGCGCCGTCGGAGATGAACTTCCTCCTGCCGGACCACCGCGCGCTGTGCATGGCCGAGAACGCCACCCACAACCTGCACAACATCCTGACGCTACGCGGCGCGCTCGTCCGCGACGCGCGGGTCTGGTCGCGCTATCTCGACGAGGCGCTGCGGCTCTTCGCCGCCCGGGCCGATGTGCTCTTCGCCTCCCACCACTGGCCGACCTGGGGGCAGGAGGCGATGCGCGGCTTCCTGACCGAACAGCGTGACCTGTACGCCTACCTGCACGACCAGACGCTGCGCCTGGCCAACCAGGGGCACACGGGCACCGAGATCGCCGAGATCATCGAGATGCCGCCGTCGCTGGCGGCGGCGTGGCACACCCGCGGCTACTACGGCACCGTCAGCCACAACGTCAAAGCCGTTTATCAGCGCTATCTCGGCTGGTACGACGGTCACCCGGCGTCGCTGTGGGAACACCCGCCCGCCGAGTCGGCCCGGCGCTATGCCGACTGCATGGGCGGCGTCGACGCCGTGGTGGCCAAGGCCGGGACCTACGCCGACGGCGGCGACCTGCGTTTCGCCGCTCAACTTCTCAAGCACGCCGTCTTCGCCGACCCCGACCACACCGGGGCCAGGAACGCGCTCGCCGACGTCTTCGAGCGGCTCGGCCACGGTGCCGAGTGCGCCACCTGGCGCAACTGCTACCTCGTCGGCGCCCGGGAGCTGCGCGAAGGCGTCCGCCACACCGAGCTCGCCGCGGGCACCATGATGGCCGCTCTCAGCGTCGAGCAGCTGCTCGACTCGGTCGCGATCCTCGTCGACGGCCCTCGGGCGTGGGACCTGCGCCTCACTCTGGACTGGCACGTCACCGATGTCGGGGAGCGCCACCGCGCCACGCTCTCCCACGGCGCCTTCACCCACCACCGCCTCGACGGCCCGCCCGCCGAGCCGGCCGACGTGTCGCTGACCCTGGTGAAGGGGCAGTTGCTCGCGCTGCTGGCGGGTGAGGATCCCGAGGACATCGAGCACATGGGCGACCTGGGCGTGCTGCGTACCCTGCTGGCCGTTCTCGACCGGCCCGATCCGGACTTCGCCGTCGTCACTCCCTGAGGGCGTGGGCTCGGCGGGCCGGACCCGTCGCGGGTACGGTGCTCAGGCTATGTCGCCGGTCCAGGTCCAGCGTCCTCCGGCGCCTGGGGCGTAGGTGGCGCGGCCGCCGGCGCCGAAGCGTCCCAACTCGGTGGGCAGGGCCGCTCCGGCGGCGGTCTCCTGCGCACTCCAGCCGGTGATGTCGAGCAGCAGCCCGTCAAGGGGGCCGCCGACGAGTTCGGCGTAGTCCCGGCCCGGGCGGGGTCCCGGGTGCGGGTCGTCGTGATCCGTACCGTAGACCCGGCCGCGCAGCAGCTCCTCGTCCCTGTCCATGTCCCCCAGCCTCTCAGCCGCCACCGACAATCCGGGGCCGGCGGCGGTGCGGCCCGTAAGCTGGCGGGCATGGCATGCCGTATCACTGAGCTGGTCATCGACGCCGCCGACCCGGAGCGGCTCGCCGCGTTCTGGAGCGAGGTCCTCGGATACGTGGAACTCGAACGGGACGACGACACCATCGAGATCGGGCCGCCCGACGCCGGCTTCGGCGGGCCTCAGCCCACCCTGGTGCTGAGCCGGACGAGCGACCCGCGCAGGGGAAAGCTGCCGCTGCACATCGACGTCAACGCCACCGACCGCGACCAGGAGGCCGAGTTGGAGCGGCTGCTGGCGCTCGGCGCCCGGCACGTGGACATCGGCCAGACCGGTGAGGAGGGCTGGCACACGCTGGCCGACCCCGAGGGGAACGAGTTCTGTCTGCTGCGGTCCCGGGTGCGGTCGTTGTCGGAGGGCGCGGGCGACTGAGGGGCGCGGCTAGCCGGCGGTGGGTACGTCGAGTGTGGCCGGCCGTGCCGGGTCGGCGGCGGGCAGCAGTGCGCGCAGTTCGCCGAGCCACGCGTCGAGGTCCTCCGTGCGGAGAAGTCCGGTGCCGATGAGGAGGCCGCGGTAGCCGGCCGCGAGCAGGGCGGCGGCTTCCGCGGGGGTGGCGATGCCGCCGGCGCTGACGGGGAGGGGGGTGCCGGTGGCCCGGACGTGGGGCAGCAGGTCGTGGCTGCGGCTCAGGTCGGGGTCGTCGCTCTCGGGGCGATGGATGTCCTTGTCGTGCACGGCGACGACGCAGGTCTCGGCGCGGGTGAGGGCGGACAGCTCGGCGGCGGCGGTGATCTCGACGAACGGCGTGAGGCCGTGGTCCAGGCAGGCGTCGACCAGCGTCGTCATGAGCCGGCTCGGCAGGATGGTGGCGGTGAGGAGCACGGCCGCCGCGCCGGCCTCGGCGGCCCGTCTGATCTGCTTCTCCTTGGTGAAGAAGTCCTTGACGAGCACGGGCAGCGCGGTCGCGGCGACCGTCTCGTCGAGGAGCCGGGCGGTGCCGCCGAACCAGGTGCCGGTGACGACGGACAGCGCGGGCGCGCCCAGGTCCTCGTAGCGGCGCACGAGATCGGCGGTGGTACGGCCCTGGAGCAGGTCGTCGCCGTCCGCCCCGGACTGCTTGATCTCCATGATCACGGGAAGCTCCGCCACCGCCAGGGCGTCGCCGAAGCGCTGGGCGGCGGCGTTCCTGCCGGTCGTGTCAGCGTGGTGGGGCATGCTGTTCCTCCTGCGAGCCGGGCGGGGGTGAGGCAGCCGTGCGGCTGGACTGTCCCGGCGGGTCCGGCGACGGCGGCGAGCCTGTGCGGGGGCGTTGAGCAGGGTGACGAGGACGGGTTCGAAGCGGGCGGCGGTGAGCATCCTTACGTCGCCGAGCGGGAGGTCGTACGGGCCGGAAGGTGCCCCGTGCCAGGGGCCCCCGGCCGGCATCCGCGCTTTGGCGACCGTGGTGATGCCCCACACAGCTTGAACCGCACATGTTCAGCCCTTCCGCCGGGTGGCGGCGTCGGCGTGCAGCGAACCGGTGACCAGCCGGGTGCTTTCGGGGCCGTCGAAGATGCCGGGGTGGGCGCCGCGCATGCCGTCGATGAGCCTCTCGTACGGCAGGTCGTCGAACTCCCCGTGTTCGCGGACGACTTCCAGGTACCGCGTGCCGTCGTCGTCGTAGGGGTGGTGGACGCTGTCGGCGGTGCCGTCGAACTCCAGCGGGCGCATGCCGTACAGCCGGCACAGCAGCCGGTTGAAGACGGGGGTCGCGCGCACCCAGGTGCCGTCGAGGTGGACGGTGGTGAAGGTGTGGTAGGTGAAGACGTCCCCGCCGACGAGCTTGCGCAGCGCGGGTGAGGACAGGTGGTTACGCACGTCGGTGAGGACAAGCCGCGCGGGGATGCCCGCGGCGCGCAGGGCGGCGGCGTACAGGACGGACTTGTGGACGCACATGCCCTTGCCGGTACGGGCCACGTGGGCGGCGCTGACGCCGGTGCGGGACAGGTCCACCCCGTAGACCTCGTAGTTGATGACGTCGCGCACCGCGTAGTAAAGGCGTACCGCCGTGTCCCTGCTGTCCAGGCCGTCCTCCGGCAGCGTGCGGCGGACGAAGTCGCGGACTTCGGGGGCGTCGGAGTCGAGGAACTCGGTGGGGGCGAGCGCGCTTTCCAGGTCAGTCGTCGTCATCGTGTCCCTCCGCGTCGGGCGGCACGGCCCAGGCCGGGCGTCGCGGCCATCCGGTTGTACGGGGTCTCTGTGTCCGGCGACGGCGCCGCGCGGCTCCTGGTCGAGGCCGTACGCGGCCGTGGAGCCGTTGCCGCCCCAGACGTGCACGGGGGCGGAGGGGCAGGCCCGCGGTGAGGGCACGCGGGTCGGACAGTACGAGGGCGCCGGTGCAGCGGCTTGTCCGCCACGTCGGCGGCGGGCACCAGCTCCGGGCGTTCGATACGGCAGGCAGGCGAGCAGGTCGGCGGCGGTCTCGGGCGACTTCGCGGCGACGACGACGGGGGTTCTCCGGGTGGCGCCGCGCGGCCGTCGCTATTCGTTCGGCGAGCGGGAGAGCCATGCGGGAGTCCTCCGTGTTCCTGTCCGACGAGTTGTCCGCCCGTACTCAGGATGGGAACGGATGGCGGTGGGCCGCATCTCGAACGGCGCTGTCCGGGTGGCCGGTAGCCGGTCTTCGGCTCGCTCCACGGTGGTCGAGGGCGGGCCTGCGGTCAGCCCCGGTCGGGGTAGGGCCAGGGGTTCGTCTCGCACGTCGCCCCGCCGGTGGTGAGGGTGAGCGTCTGCTGCATCATGACGGAGGCGCGCGCGCCGTCCCGTACGCAGTAGTCGTGAAACTGCCCCAGGCGGTGGCCGACCTCGTGGTTGAGGAGCATGCGGCGGTAGCCGCGGATGTCGTCGCCGTACGTGCTGGAGCCCTGGGCCCAGCGGAAGGCGTTGATCAGGACGCGCTCGGTGAGGCCCGAGTCGCACGAGACGTTGTCGACGGTGGTGTCGAAGCCCGACCTGGCGCACCAGTCCGCGGTGGTGCCGGGGCTGGCCAGGGTGACGGCGAAGTCGGCGGGTCCGGCCGGGACGCGTTCGAAGGTCCGCTTTCCGTTCCCGCCCCAGCTCCGGGGGTCGTTGAGGGTGTCGTGTACGGCCCGGGCGAACAGCCGGCCGTCCAGGGGCACGCCGTCCTCGACGTCGACGCGGTAGCGCACGACGGGGCCGGCGCCCGGGGCCGGGTCGCGGCCGGGGACGGTCTCGAAGGTGCCGGGGCCGTGCAGGCGGGCGGGGATCGGGAACGTCTCCCCCATCCGCCGCCGGTAGCGCAGGTCACCGAGGTCGGGCATCTCGGCCGAGCCGCCGGCGGCGAAGCCGGAGCTGTGCCGGAGCCCCGACTCCGGCGGGCGGTACGGCACGTGGAAGCCGGACGCCTGCCGGTCCACCGGCGGCGGTTCGGCGTCGGCGGTCGCGTCCCGTGGCGCGTGGGGGCGCAGGGCGTCGGGGACGAGGTCCGGGGGGAGCGCGAAGAGCCAGGCCGCGGTCGCGGCGGCGCCGAGGAGCGCGAGCGCCGCCGCGACCGCCGCGAGGCGCGTCATCGAGCGGGTGGCGCCGGTCACCCCTGGCCCCCCGCTACTCGAACGGCACGGACAGGCACGCCAGCCGCGCGCCCGCCATGCCCGCCGCGCCCGGGTGGGTCATCGTGGCGTGCTCGTGCACCACGACCGACCGTGCCTCGCCCGCCCGGAACCGCCAGTCCTGCCGCGCCGAGACGTACGCACTCCCGCGGTCGTCGGTGGTGAAGTCGAGCCACACCTCGTTCTCGGGGTTGGCGTACTCCGGGTCGGCGGACGGCGGCTCGGGGTCCGGCCTGTTCTGGTAGTGCGGTCCGGCGGCGGCGGGGTCGGGGCCGCAGGGCGCGGTGTGGACGTGTGCCCCGTAGGTTCGGCCGGGCCGCAGGCCGCTGAGGCCGAGCCGGACGCTCGTCGTACCTTCCCGCGCGACCTCCACGACGGTGATGCCGGCGCCCGCGGGCACCAGTGTCGTGTCGTACGTCAGGCCGTCGCCCGGTTCGGCGTGCCGCGGCGGCACGAAGTGCGCCTCCCGCGCGACGACGTCGGGGACGTCGCCCGGCGCGGCCGCCGCGGGCGCGGCGCCGGGCGTCCCGGTCGCCAGCAGCGCCACCGCCGCGGGCACGGCGGCCAGCGCCGCCCGGGTCCGGCGTCGCGTCACCGCCTTCGCCGTTCTCGCCGCGCCGCCCGCCACCGTCCGCATCGTCACCACTCCTCGCCGCCGCTCCGCGCGCCTGTACGTACGCCTCCACACTGGCGGCGAGGGCGGTGGCGGTCGCGTCGTACGCGCGTGGCGTCCGGGTGACGCGGGAGCGGCGGGGCGGGGCGGGGCGCCTGCTACTTGTGCGTGCCGGTGGAGTGGGTGCGCTTCCAGGTCTGGCAGCCGCTGCTGCGGACGTACTCGCCGTCGTGGACCGTGAGGTGCGCCGGGCCCCAGGTGGAGCCGCTCATGATCGGTACCAGCTCGCCGCCGTTGTCCGCCAGCCGCGACCACTCGCAGCCGCCGGGGTCGCCGTTGGAGCCCTGCGTCGCGTACGTGCCGGGCGCGACGGCGCCGCCGACGAAGACCGTGCCGTTGTCGAACGACGTGCCGAGCCGGGGTCCGCCGTGGGACGGCCGGCGCTGCGGGTGGTGCTTGCCGGCGGAATTCGCCGGGGCCCGCCCGCCGGCCTTCGCCGAGTCCTGCCGCTGCCCCCCGGCGGCGGCCTCCTTCTGGTTCGCCTGCTTGCCGGGCTTGGCGCCCTGGGCGGCTTCGTCGCGTACGGAGGGCTTGGCGTCGCTCGCCGGTTCGGGTCCGCCGGCCGTCAGCATGGCGGCCACCACCCCCGTGACCACCATGAGGGCGCACGCCGCTCCGATCGCCCAGCGGTTGCCCAGGAACCGCTGAACCAGCGGCAGATCAAGGATTTTCGTGAGTTTCTTCATGGCCCCATCGCTCGCATGCGCAGAGTGGACGATTAGGTGCATAACATACTTTTCGCGTGCGTTATCCAGGGCTGTTACCTGGCCGCGCCACGGCGTGCGTCACCGCATTGGCCCAGGAACTCCGCGCGGCACCCACCGGTGTCGGCGCTCGTGCCCACGGAGGGGTCAAGCCCGGCGGGTGCCGCACGGAGGGCTTCACCCCGGCTCGGCGAGCGCGGCCGCGACCGCGGCCGCGGCGGATATGCAGGGCATGGGGGCCTCCAAGGGCGGTGCCGGGTGCGGCATCCGGGCGTACCGGCGGGGGCTTGCCGCTGCTTCGAGGAGAACGGCCCATGCGGCGTGCCGCACCCCAAGGCGCGGCCCCCGCCGGCTGCCGGTAGGGGCATCGGCGCAGCTCAGGGTCGACGTGGGCGGGGAGGTACGGCTGGTGGAGGGGGTGGCCCGTCCGGGTGAAGCAGCCGGGGGGCGGCGGCGGCCCGACGGCGGCGCGGTCAGGGGGCGCGGGGGCGTCGTGGGGGCGCTTTGGTGCACCCGTCTCTCACTTTCGGTGTTCGTGATGATGCTATGGGTAACCAAAGCAGAGTCGGCCCGTGGGTGCACGCGCGGCGGAGGGCCCCGGGGGGTTCGCGGCCGGCGCGGCGCCGGCGGAAGGGGAGGTGCAGGGTGTTCGCCCACGAGCTGTCCGCCGCCGGGCTGCGCGGCACGCGGGCCGAGGCCGCGTACGGCGCCTGCGGCCGGTACCTGCGGCGCCGCAACACCGCGTCCTTTCCGGTGGCGCGCTTTCTGCTGCCGCCCGGTAAGCGCCCGTACTACGACGCGATGCTCGCGTTCTGCGGGTACGCCGACGATGTTCTCGACACCACCGAGCTCAGCTTCCGCGACCGGGGCGAGCGGTTCGACGCGCTCCGGCACGAGGCGCTGCGCCGCATCGACCGGAGTTCCGCCGGTGCCTTCGGCACGGGTGCCGGGCCGGTGACCGCGGAGGCGGTGCTGATCTGCCGGGCGCTGGCCCACACGGTCCGCACCTGGGACATGGATCCGGAGGGGGTCCGGCGCTTTCTGCGTACGCTGCGCACGGACCTGGACACCAGTTCGTACGCGACGTTCGAGGACCTGGAGCTGTATCTGCGCTCCGTCAGCGGGGACATGAGCATCTGGGTCAACACGCTGCTGGAGCCCGTGGACGACGAGGCCACGGTGAAGGCCGTCGCCCTGGGCTACGGCATCTCCATGCTGGACTTCCTCGACGACATCGCGGCGGACGCGGCCCTGGGCCGCGTCTACCTGCCCCTCGCCGACCTCCGGCGCCACGGGCTGAGCCGCGACGACCTCGTCGCCGCGGCCGCGCGGCGGCGTATGACGGCGCCGCTGAAGGCGGCGGTCCGGTTCGAGGCCGACCGCGTCCGGCGCTTCTTCCGGCTCGCGGACGGCTGGCACCGCCGGGTGCACCCGTCCGGCCAGGAGCTGCCGCGGCAGTATTTGGAGCTGGGCCGTACGGTGCTGGCCGACCTGGTCCGCGACGATTACGACGTCTTCCGCCGGCGCCGCAGCACCCGCCTGCTGTGGTCCGCCCGGGCCGGGGGCAGCACGGCCCGCTCGTACCTCCGCACGCTCCGGCACCGCCGCGCCCACCCCCACCGCCTCCCCCGCGTCCCCGCGCAGCGGGCCGGCGGGGACGGCCCCGCCTGACGGGCCGCGGCCGCGCGGCGCGCGAACGCCCGGCCGGGTGGACCGGCCGGGCGGGCGTGGCAGCGGGGCGGGCCCGGCGGGGTCACCGCCGGCAGAAGGGAATCTGGTCCAGGTTCACCACGTAGCGGGCGGACATGTAGCCGTGGCCGCCGCCGCGCACCGGCACGCGGTACCACCTGTTGTTGCCCAGCACGTTCTGCCCGATCACCTTGCACTGGATGCGGACGATCGACCCGGATCCCGCCCAGCCGACGATCCTGCTGCGCGTGGTCGGCTCGGCGCGCTTGTTGACGCCGTTGTTGCCGAGCACCCTGCCCCGGTACGGGTAGTGCCGCCCGTCGGCGGCCTGCGCCGCCTCCGCCTTCTGCCCCTCGGAGTCGGCGGCGGCGGGCGGGGGCGTCGCGGCGAGGGCGCCCAGGGTGAGGGCGGCGGTGGCCACCAGGCCGGCGGCGGCCTTGCGGATCGACATCGGGGATCTCCTTTCGCGGTGCAGCGCACCAGAGCCGGGAGGAACGTGAGAACCGTAGGAGAAGCCGGTGGCGGTACCGCCGCATTGCGTACAGACACACCCAACTGCCCCCCGTCCAGCCCAATCCGGGCAGCGGTACGGGCGCGCGGGAGCGGGTGTCCGTGGTGGTTTCCGTGGCCGGCACGGAGGCGTTCCGTGGCGCCGCGGGGCGAGGCTGTGGGCACGGAAACCGGCCCGGTGAAGGACCGGGCGGTGGGAGCCGAGAGCACGGGAGTGGACATGGGCAAGAGCGAGACGGGCGCGTACGCGGGGTTCTCGGACGAGGAGCGGGCCGCGATGAAGGAGCACGCCCGGGAGCAGAAGAAGGCGGCGCGGCGCGGTACGCGGGCGGACAAGGCGGCGGAGGCGCTGCGGGACGTGCTCGCGAAGATCGCGGAGATGGAGGACTCGGACCGGGTCATGGCCGAGCGCGTTCACGCGGTGGTCACGGCCACGGCCCCGGAGCTGGCGCCGCGGACCTGGTACGGCATGCCCGCGTACGCGCTGGACGGCAAGGTCCTGTGCTTCTTCCAGAGCGCGGGGAAGTTCAACGCCCGCTACGCGACGCTCGGGTTCAGCGACCAGGCGAAGCTGGACGAGGGCACGATGTGGCCGGCGGCGTTCGCGCTGACCGGGGTGACGGACGAGGTGGAGGCGCGGATCGCCGCGCTGGTGAAGCAGGCGGTCGGCTAAGGCCGACGGGCTATCCGCCGCGGGGGCGGCCGGCGGCCTGCGGCGCCAGGCCGAGCGCGGCGAGCGCGGCCTCGCCGACGGCGGTGTGCTCGCGGCCGCCGGCGAGGAGCAGCGTGCGCGCCTGCTGGTACGGGCTGCCCGCCGCGCCGAACGCCGCCGCGAGGGCCGGCAGCCGCGGCAGGTCGCCGTCGAGCAGCGCCTCCGCGCGGTCGACCTGGACGGCGGCGACCGGGTTCCCGGCGACGACGGCGCGGGCCGCGTCGATCCGCTTCCGGGCGTCCGGGTGGCCGGCGAGCACCGCCGTCTCCGCGCGCAGCGCGGCGTACCAGTGCAGCCAGACCCAGCACACCCACTTCCACACGTCCTCGGGCGGGGGCGCGACCCGCGCCAGCGCCGCCTGCGCGTCGCCGTGGTGGAGCAGGACGGTGGCGTCGAAGACGGCGCCGTAGCCGTGCCGGTGCTCGGGCGTGGTGTCCGCGCGGTCGACGACGGCGAGCCAGTCCGCGCGGGCTTCGTGGTCGCCGCGCAGCCCGTGGACCATCGCCACCGACGCGGCGGCGGCGCCGAGGGACAGCGACTGCTGCCGGCCGCTCTGCTCCAGGGAGTCGCGGAACCGGACGGCGTGGGCGAGCGCCTCGTCGGCGTGGCCGGCGAGGGCGTCGGCGACGAGCAGCCAGGTGGTGGCGTGGTGGCCGGCCTCGGCGAGCAGGGGGTGATCGGCGAGTTCCCCGCCCCGGCGGCGGGCCAGGTCCAGTTCGCCGGCGCCGACGGCGGTGGCGGCGGACATGGCCAGGGCGTCCATCCGCTCGTGGACGACGGCGGGGGTGGGCGGCAGGGGCGCCAGGACCTCGTAGCGGCGGCGGGTCGCGGAGGCGGTGGCGAAGGCGTCGCCGGCCCAGCTGAGGGCGCCGGACAGCGCGTCGAGGGCGGCGGACTCCGTCACCGGGTCGTCCGCGCGCCGGGCCAGTTCGACGGCGCATTCGACGCGCTCGATCGTCGCGTCCGCCTCGTTGTCCGCGGCTCCCTGCAACGCGCCGTACGCGTCGGTGAGAACCGCCGCTTCGGCGAGTGCCACGGCCGCCACGGCGCGCGGGTCCTCGCCGGCCAGCTCGCGGGCGCGGGCGAGCAGCTCCGTGACCTCGGCGGCGGCGGGGAGCCGGGTGAAGGAGGTGGAGAAGCGGTACGCGGCGGTGGCGGCCTCGGCGAGGTCGCGGCCGGCGCCGGGGGCGTCGCCGGCCCGGCGGGCGGCGTCGGCGGCGGCGCGGTGGAGGCGGTACAGGTCGTCGCCGAGGCGGCGGAGGCCGGCCACCGCCGCGGCGTGCCGGAGCGCCGAGGCGGCGGCCGCGGCGCCGGGGGTGCCGGGTGCGTCGTCGGGGGCGTCGGCGGTGGCGGTTTCGTCGGCGAGGGCGGTTTCGTCGGCGAGGGCGGCGGCCTGTTCGTACCGCTGCTGGGCCTCGCCGAGCAGGTTGCGGGTGAGCGCGAGACCGGCCAGCGTCAGGGCGAGCCGGTGGGCGTCCGCGCGCCGCTCCGGCTGTCCGGCGGCCCAGTTGAGCGCGACCCGCAGGTCCTCGGCGAGGTCGTCGAACCGGGCGCGCCAGTCCGGGCCCGCGTCGCCGGCCAGTTCGGCGCCGGCGGCCGTGCACCAGCCGAGGTGGCGGGCCCGTACGGCCGGCAGCTCGCCGGCGGCGGCGAGCCGGTCGGCCCCGTACTGGCGGATGATCTCCAGCGCCTGGTAGCGGGTGCCGGCCGCGGCCGGGGTGACGGACAGCAGGCTCTGCTCGGCGAGCCGGCCGAGGCCGTCGGCGACGGCGGCGGTGCCCTCCGGGCCGTGGCCGGCGACCTCGGCCGCCGCCGCGGCGGTGAACGGCGCGGCGAACACCGACACCCGGCGCAGCAGCGCCTGGTCCTCGGGCGCCAGCAGGTCGTGGCTCCAGTCGAGCACCGCGCGCACCGAGCGGTGGCGGTCGTCGGCGCGGGCGCCGCCGCTGAGGATCTGCAGCTGGTCGCCGAGGCCGCCGACGAGGCCGTCGAGGCCGAGCGTGGACCAGCGCGCCGCCGCCAGCTCGATCGCCAGCGCCATGCCGTCGAGCCGCTCGCAGACGGCCAGGACGCCGGCGCTCGCCCCCGGCCCCGGCGGGAAGCCGACCGCCGCGGCCCGGTCCATGAACAGGGCCACCGCGTCCGACTCGTCGCCGCCGTCGCGGGACAGCGGCGGCACGGGCACGGCCCGTTCGAAGGGCACCATGAGGCGGGCGCGGCTGGTGGTGAGCACGCGCAGCCGCGGGCAGGCCGCGAGCAGCCGCTCCAGGAACGGCGCCACCCCGTCGCGTACGTGCTCGCAGTTGTCGAGTACGAGCAGGGCGTCGTGGTCCGCGAGGGCGGCCGGTACGGCGTCGTCCACGTCGCGCCCGGGCTGCTCGCCGGCGCCCACGGCGGCGGCGACGGCGGCGCCCACCCGGGCCGGGTCGGTGACCGGGACCAGGTCGGCGAACCACACCCCGTCGGGGAACTCGCCGGCCAGGTCGCCGGCCACCGCGAGCGCGAGCCGCGTCTTGCCCACCCCGCCGGGGCCGACCGCGGTCACCTGCCGGTGGGCCCGTACCGCCGCGGCCAGCTCGGCGCGCTCGCGCGTACGGCCGACGAACGGCGTCAGCGGCGCGGGCAGCGCGGGCACCGGTCCGGCCGCCCGGTCGGCGCGGGCGGACGCGCCGGCGTGCCGGGCGAGGGCGCGGCGGTCGGGCAGGAGCAGCTTGCGCAGCAGCGAGGAGACGTGCGATTCGACGGTGCGTACGGAGATGAAGAGGCGCCCGGCGATCTCGGCGTTGCTCAGGTGCTCGCCGAGGAGCGCGAGCACCTCGGCTTCGCGGGCGGACACGGGCGGCGTGGACATCACCTCATTATCCGCATGATCCGAGGTGCTCTCCGTGGTCAGCACGGAGGCGGTACGGAGCCGGGCGGGGCGAGGCTGTGGACGACGGCGACCGGGGCGGGGGCCGGACATCGGCGGACCCGGCCCGGTCGCGGGGCCTCACGACGATTGGAGCGACCATGACCGCAGTCCCGGACGCCGCCGGCGCGACCTCCGCCGCGGAGCCGGCGGCCGCCGGACCCCGCAGCCGCGGGCGCCGCCGCGCCGACACGGAGCACCGGCTGGAACACGACGTCGACCTCTGGGTGGCCAGCGCGGCGCCGGACGGCACGCCGTACCTCGTGCCGCTGTCGTTCTTCTGGGACGGCGAGGCGGTGTGGGTGTCCACCCCGGCGGAGAGCCCGACCGGCCTGAACCTCGCCGGGACCGGCGTCGCGCGGCTGGCGCTGGGGCGGACGCGGGACGTGACGGTGATCGACGGGGCGGTCGAGGTCTTCGACCTCGATGCGCTGCCGCGGGAGCACGGCGACCGGTTCGCGGCGAGCTCCGGCTTCGACCCGCGCCGTCAGGGCGCCCGGTACCGCTGGTTCCGGATCACCCCGCGGCGGATTCAGGCCTGGCGCGAGGCGAACGAGCTGCCCGGCCGCGAGCTGATGCGCGACGGCCGCTGGCTGGAGTGACGCCGCCGCGGCAGGCACACCGTGTGTCGCGCCTCACACCGCCCGGGGCGGTGCCGTGGAACAACCGGAGGATCCCTCCCGTTGAAGGGGCTGTGGGTACGGAGGGAACAGTGTCCCCGGGCCTCACCTCCCGCCCGTGGGGAAGATCGTTCGGCTGAAGCCCCACGGAGCCTTTCGCCGCGAGGCGACCGCCCTCCGTATCCACCTCTGGTCAGCCCCGGTCGGATCCCCCCTCCGGCCGGGGCTTCCGCCTGTCCGGCGCCGTGCACCGCGCGGCCGAAGTGGGAGGCGGCACGGCGGGGATCCTCGCGATCGGTCGTAGGCTCGGGGTATGCGTGAACGCAGCGGGGACGGCAGCGCGGGGGACGCGGACTACGGGGCGATCGGCTCCGGCTACACGGAGTACCGGCGGCCCGACGCGCGTATCGCGGCGGCCGTCGCCGCGGCGCTCGGCGGCTGCCGCACGGTGGTCAACGTGGGCGCGGGGGCCGGCGCGTACGAGTCGGGGAGCTTCCGCGTGACCGCGGTCGAGCCCTCGGCGGCCATGCGCGCCCAGCGGCCCGCCGCCCTGCCGCCCGCCGTCGACGCGGTGGCCGAGGACCTGCCGTTCGCCGACGACGCCTTCGACGGCGCGATGACGACCTTCAGCGCGCACCAGTGGAGCGATCTCGCCGGCGGCCTGCGGGAGATGCGGCGCGTCGCCCGCGGCCCGGTCGTCGTCCTCACCTGCGACCCCGCCCTCGTACGGGACTTCTGGCTGTACGAGTACGCCCCGCTGGTGCTGGACGCGGAGGCCCGGCGGTATCCGGGGGTCGCCGAGATCACGGACCTGCTCGGCGGCCGGGCTTCGGTGACGCCGGTGCCGGTCCCCGCGGACTGCACCGACGGCTTCAACGAGGCGTACTTCGCGCGCCCGGAGCGCATCCTCGACCCCGGCGCGCGGCGGGCGTGCTCCGCGTGGAGCTTCGTGGCGCCGGAGGTGCGGCAGCGGTACGCGGACCACCTGCGCCGTGATCTCGCCTCGGGCGCCTGGGACGAGCGGCACGGCGCGCTGCGCGACCGGCCCGCCTACCACGGCTCCCTCGTCCTCGTACGCGCCGTCCCCGCGCCCTGACCCGGGCGGGCGCGCCCCGGCCGCCGCGCCCTACGTGCCCGGGCCCTTCTCCTCGCCGATGGTGTCGGGGAGCGCGATGTCGTCCAACTCCCGCCGCAGGGCCTCCTCCTGCGCGGACAGCGGCACGTCCGGGCAGAGCCGCTCGGGGTGTCCCGGTACGGGTCCCGACGGGGACGGCGGCGGGTCGGGGAGGGACACGGGGATGAACAACCACACCCGGCCGAGGGCGATGAAGGCTTCCTGCAGCACGCGCAGCAGCCAGGCAAGGGCAGCAACCATCCGGGCAGGGTGTTGTGCGGCGCCAAAGCCCCGCCAAAGTCCGGCTGGTCGAGGCCGGTCCGGCGGGCCGGCAGCGCCGCGGCGGGGTGCCCGGGGGCGTGCCGCCCGGCTCGCGCGCCGTCCGTACGCCCTTCCCCGCTCCCGTGAGCGGGCGACAGCGATCATGTACAGATGCGATTGTCTCAGGGGATGTATACTCCGCAGCACCACAGCAGTCCGGGATGAACGATGCAAAACAGACCTGGACATCGCCTTGCCGGCCGAGAAAACCCTGTCTTGCACAACCAAACCCAACCTGTGAAACAATCAACCGAATATGCGGTACGGCGCTTCCCCTGAGCGCCGTATGACCTGGACTTGCTCAGGTGCACTCCTTCACACGGTGAATGAATTGCACCAACGGGAGGTGAGTAATCCGGTATGGCTTTCGTCATCCGTGCGGCCGAATTCGAGGCACTGCGGGCTGCTTTTTCTCGCTGTCTCCACGGAATGTCGCGCACCATTCTGATCGAAGGCGGCGTGGGCTGCGGCAAGAGCGCCCTGTTGCACGCCATCACCGAACACGCGGCCGACATGGGCGCGACGGTCCTCAGCATCCAGGGCAGAAGCGTGTCGGCGCACCCGCCCATCTCCCTCTTCCAGCAGCTCGTCGCGCAGGTGCCGGCCCCGCCGGCCGGCGCCGGTCCCCCGGGGGCCACTCCCGCCCTGCAGTTCAGCGCCGCGCTGCCGCATGTCGCGGAGAACGGCGCGGTGGTCATCAGCGTCGACGACGTACAGGACATCCCCTGGTCGGAGCTGGACTTCCTGCTCCAGGCGGTCAGCTGGCACCGCAGCCGGCGCACCCTCGTCCTGCTCTCCCACTGCCCGCACCTGCGCCATCGCGACCAGCCGGTGAAGACGGAGCTGCTGCGGCGGCCGAACGCGCAGCGCATCCACCTGCGGCCGCTGGACGAGCGGGGGGTGCGGGCGGCGGTCGCCACCCGCGTCAACCGCCCGCACGAGCAGTGGATCGAGGTGCTGCACCACCTCAGCGGCGGCAGCCCGCTTCTGCTGCGCGCGCTCCTCGAAGACCTCCGGGAGGAGGACATGGAGACGCGGCCCACGGGCGCGGAGTCGTCCGCGGAGCTGGGGATGTACGGGCGCGCGGTCGTCTCCTGCCTCTACCGCAGCGGCGCCACCGCGGTGGAGCTGGGGCGGCTGATCTCCGTTCTCGGGGAGTCCGCGTCGCCCGAGCTGCTGTCGCGCATGACCCGCATGTCGCCGGCCGTGCTGGACCAGCAGCTGGAGGCGCTGCGCGTCGCCGGCGTCCTGGACGGCGTGAATTTTCGGCACGGGAGCGCGCCGCGGGAAATTCTTGCGGATCTGGGGACCTTGCAGCGAAACGAACTGCACCGGCGCGCGGCCGTCGTGCTCAATAATTCGGGCAGTCCCACCACGGACGTGGCGCACCATCTTCTCGCCGCCCAGCACGCGGCGGAACCGTGGCAGCGGTCCGCGCTGCGCGACGCCGCGGAGACGGCCATAGGGCAGGAAAACATCCGGCTGGCCGTCAGGTATCTCGAACTGGCGCTGGAAAACAGCCCGAGCGGCCCGGATCGTATCGAGATATATCTGCGGCTGGCGCTCGTCACGCAACGCATCAGCCCCGCGGCCACCGAAATCCGGCATCTGACGGCATTGCTCGGCGCGTTCCACGCGGACAAAATGCCCAGCACGGCGTACGACGGACTCGCGGACCTGCTTTTCAGCTACGGCAAAATTGAGGAGGCGTTCACCGTCCTCCGGCGGCAGGGCGCCGAGTCGACCGGGGCCGACGTCCGCGCCAGCGACCATCCCAGCGTCGCGTGGCTGTGGGGGTGGTACAGCAACCACTCGGGCGAGCGCCGGGAGGACGGCCGGCCCCCGCCGCCGCCCGGCGAAGCCGGCGGGGCGGGCCCGTACTCACCGGCGACCTCGCTGTTCAAGACCTTCGAGGGCTCGTTCCTGTACGGCGACCGGACCGACTGGGCCGCCGCGGCCGAGAACCTGCTGGAGGTCTCGACGCTCTCCGACTCGACCGTCTGGTCGCTGACCTGCGCGGTCAAGGCCCTGGTGATCGCCGACCGGCTCGACGCGGCCTGGCAGTGGTGCGAGTGGCTGGTCAAGGAGTCCGCGAGCCGGGACGCACCCGGCTGGCAGGCCATCTTCTCGCTCCAGCAGTCGATGATCGCGCTGCGGCAGGGGAAGCTGGCGGCCAGCATGGAGTGCATCCGGGTGGTGGAGAGCGTCATCACCGAGCGCAGCACGGGCTACGCCTGCGCGGCCGAGACCGTACTCGCCTCCCTGCACATGGAGATGGGGCGCTACGACGAGGCGGCGCGGGTATTCGCCAAGCCGATTCCGCCCGCGTGGGAGAAGAGCATCTACTGGCTCAGCTATCTGTGCGTCCGCGGCAGCTTCCATCTCGCCACCAACCGGCCGCACTCGGCGCTCTCCGATTTCCTGCGCATCGGGAAGGTGGCCGAGCACGCCCTCGTCGACCACCCCTCGATCGTGCCGTGGCGGCTCTACGTCGCCCAGGCGTGGCTGCACCTGGGTGACAAGAAGATGTCTGCCCGCATGCTGGACGAGCACACGGCGCGCACCCCCGGCCACGGCGGCCACCATCACGCCATGGTGCTGCGGCTGCGGGCGCGGATGGCGCCGCCGCACGAGCGGCCCGGCCTGCTGTTCCGGGCGGTCGACGAACTCCTCACCACCGGCGACCGGTTGGACCAGGCGCGTACCCTGCACGAACTCGCGACGGCGCTGCGCGACCTCGGCCACGGGTCCTGGGCCGCCAGGGCGCAGGGCGCGGCGGTGCACATCGCCCGCGCCTGCCTGCCCGATCAGGCCGTGGCGCGGGCTCCGGCGCCGGAGCGGGCGGACCGGTCCGCGCCGGAGCCGCCGGAGGGCCAGAAGCTGCTGACGCGCGCCGAGCACCGGGTGGCGGCGCTGGTGGCGAAGGGGCTGACCAACCGTCAGGTCGCCGGGCGGCTGCACATCACCGTGAGCACGGTCGAGCAGCACCTCACCCGCATCTACCAGAAGCTCGGCATCTCCCGGCGCGCCGACATCGGCAAGCGGCTGAAGAACATGCCGGCCTGACCCCGTCGGGTAGGGGCGCGGGACCACTCCCCCGCGCCCCTACCCACCCCCTCACTCCTTTAGCGGCCCTTTGTCTGGTCTCAACCGCCCCCGCTAGCCTCGGGGGTGACAAACGAGTCGGAGTGCTCAAGGTGCGCTTTCCCGCGTGTGCCGCCCTCTCGTCGCATCCGGGAGAGCGCGGGAAGGCATGGCCACGGTGCCCACACAGATCCCGATCGACGAGACGTGGCTGCGCCGCTTCGGCGCGGCCGACCGGCCGAGCGTACGGCTCGTCTGCCTGCCCCACGCGGGCGGCGCCGCCACGACGTTCTTCCCCTTGCAGCGGGCGCTGCCCCCGTCCGTCGACTTCGTCGCCGTGCAGTACCCGGGACGGCACGAGCGCCGGCAGGAGCAGCCGCTGAGCGACATCCACGCCCTCGCCGACCGGGTGGCCGAGGTCCTCCGGCCGCTGACCGACCTGCCGCTGGTGCTCTTCGGGCACAGCATGGGCGCGGTCGTCGGCTTCGAGACCGCCGCCCGGCTGGAGAAGGACGGCGCCAACGCGCCCGCCGGGCTGGTCGCCTCGGGCCGGCACTCCCCCGCGACGCCCCGCGCCGAGAACGTACACCTGCGCGACGACGACGGGCTCATCGCCGAGATCACCGCGCTCAGCGGCACCGACCCGCAGGTCCTGGCCGATCCCGACATGCGGGCGATGATCCTGCCGGCGCTGCGCGCCGACTACACGGCCGTGGAGAACTACCGCTACGACGAGAGCTTCGTGCTGCGCTGCCCGGTCTCCGTGTTCACCGGCTCCGCCGACCCCCGGGTCTCGGCGCAGGAGGCGGCGGCCTGGGAGTCGCTGACCACGGGCGCGTTCCGCGTCGAGCGGTTCGCCGGCGGCCACTTCTACCTCGACGGCGCGGAGCCGGCGGTGGCCGCGGCCCTCATGCGCGACGTCCGGGCGTTCACCTCCGCGGGCACCGCTCCGGCCCACTGACCGGGCGTACGGCGGGAGGGGACGTACGGCCGCGGGCCGGATGGTCTGGTGGGCTGCCGGTGGTCGCGGGGCCGACCGGGACGGCGGTGGCCCGCCGCTCGTGGTTGCAGGCAGTTCAGAGGTGCCGTCGGCGCGTTCCTCCGGGGAGGGCGCGAAGTCGCGTCGGGCATCCGGCCCGGCGGGGCAGCGGGCAGCTGCCGACGTGGGATCGAGTACCGCGCCCCGGTGGCGGGCCTGAGGGGGGAGGGCCGGCCGGGCGTCCAGAGCGGGAACGCCGGCCGGCCCTCGTCGTGCGGCCCGGACGTCAGGCCGACGGGTCCTCGGCGTCCCGGGGGCCGAACAGCTTCTCCGGGGCCTCCAGCTGGGCCTTGAGCCGCTGCAGGAACAGCAGCGCGTCGCGGCCGTTGAGGAGCCGGTGGTCGTAGGCGACGCCGAGGTTGGCCACGGTACGGGCCCGGACCGTGGCGTCCGCGTCCTGGACGAGTTCCTGCTGCGGCCCCGCGAGCGCCAGCGCGCACACCTGGCCGGGGAACACGAACGGCACCGCCGCCACCACGTCCGCGTCGTTGTGCAGGGTGACGGTGATGTTGCCGCCGGACAGTTCGGACTCGCGGAAGGTGCCGGTCATCGCGGTGCGCCGGTAGCCGGAGACGGCTTCCACGATCTCCTCGAAGGCCAGCTCCGAGGCGCGTCGGACCACCGGTACGAACAGGCCCTTGCCCACGTCCATCGTCACCCCGACGTGCGCGGCCTCGGACTTCACGGCCGTACGGTCGTCCGCCAGCCGCGCGAAGAACAGCGGGAACGATTCGTGCGCGCGGGAGACCGCGGTCAGCAGCAGCTCCGGCAGGCCGATCAGCCGGCGCATCCGCCGGGCGGCCGCCGAGGCGCGCCGCTGGGCTTCGCCGACGTCCACCTTCACCACGGTGTACGCGGCGGGGATCGTCTGCTGCGAGCGGACCACGGAGCGGCCGACGGCCTGCTGCACGGGCGGCAGCGCGTGGGCCAGCGCCGGGTCGACGCCGCTGCCGACGGCGGTGTCGTCGGGCCCGGCCGGTCCGGCGCCGGACCGCTCCTCCTCCCGGATACGGGCCGCGAGCTGCTCGACGTCGGTGCGCCGGACGACCTTCACGCCGAGGGCCAGGACCCGGTCCTCGGGCACCCCGAGTTCGGTCATGAGTGCCCGCGCGGGGTTGGTGACGGTGACCGCGGCGTCGGCCGTGGCCGCCGCCGCGGGGGCCGACGCGGGTGCCGGGCTCTCCCCGGGGGCGAGGACGTGGCCGATGACGTCGCCGGGGGCGCAGGTCGTACCGGTGGGCGCCGCCCGGTGCAGGGTGCCCTCCGCCGGGCACTCCAGCTCCTCGGCGGCCTTGGAGGTTTCGACCACGACCACCGGGTCGCCCTCGGCGACCGGCTTGCCCTCCTCGACCAGCCAGTCGACGAGCGTGTAGTCGGTGTCGTTGTTGTTCAGTTTGGGCACCCGGATCTCAGTCACGCAGAGCCTCCACTACCGCTCGCCGAATCGTGTCCCCGGACACCAGCACCTGCTCCTCCAGGTGCGCGGCGCTGGGGATGATGCTGTCCTCGGAGTGCACGAGGGTCACCGGCCGGGGCAGCTTCCCCCACAGCCGGCGGTGCACCTGCTGCGCCACCTCCGCGCCCCAGGTGCCGCCCGCGGTGCTCTCCTCCGCCACGCAGACCGCCGGCGCCGCGCCGAGGGTGCCGAGCAGCGGGCCGAGGTCGAACGGGTACAGGCGGGTGGGCACGAGGAGCAGCGCGGTGATCTCCTCCTCGACCAGCAGGTCGCGGACGGCCTCGCAGGCCCGGTGCGCCATGCCGCCGGGCGCGATCAGGACCACGTCGTACGTGTCCGGGTCGTCGACGTACACGCGGGTGACGTCGGGCGCGTCGGGGTGCCGGTCGTAGGAGAGGAGGTCGTCGACGACCCCGTCCTCGAACATCTGCCGGGTGTAGAGCACCTTGTCCTCGAAGAGCATGGCCGGTTCGGCCTGCGCCACGATGCGGGTCAGCAGCTCGTACGAGTCGTGGAAGGGCGACATCTCGTACAGCGACAGGCCGGGGGCGCCGATGAAGTGCTTCTGCAGGCTCTGGCTGTGGGTGGCGCCGTAGCCGCGGCGGCCGCCCATCGGGCAGCGCACCACCAGCGGCATCGGCACGCGGCGGCCGTACATGGAGACCGACTTGCTGGCGAAGTTGACGATCTGGTCGAAGGCCAGGGCGACGAAGTCGCCGAACATGATCTCGACGACGGCCACGTCGCCGGCGAGCGCGAGGCCGGCGCCCGCGCCGACGATGCCCGACTCGCTGATGGGGGTGGTCAGGACCCGGTCGGGGTGGCTGTCGCTCAGGCCCTTGGTGACCTTGAACGCGCCGCCGTACGGGTCGGCGATGTCCTCGCCGAGTACGTACGCCTCGGGCACGGTCGCCAGGAGCCGGTGCAGCGACCGGTTGATGTTCTCCGCTACTCGCACGAACCGCTCCACACCGCGGGCGGCCGGCCGGCCACGTCCCGCGCGATCTCGTCCACCTCGGCGCGTATCTTGGCGTCCCACCGCTCGAACTGCTCGGGGAACGCGGCCCGGTAGCGCCCGTACCAGTCGTGTTCACGCGCCCGGTCCACCTGCGCGCGCGTCCGGGTGTCGTCGCCCTTGCTGTGCGGGCCGACCCGGTGCGTGGCGAACTCGACGACCAGCGGGGCGCGTTCCGCCCGCACCTGCGCGAGCAGCGGCGCCAGACCGGTCCGGATGACGTTGACGTCGGCCGACTCCACCCGGTAGTGGCGCACGCCGAAGGCGGCGGCGCGGCCGGCGACCGTGCCGGCCATGTTCGTCTCGGCGGGTGTGGACTGGGCGATGCCGTTGTGCTCGACGGCCACGAGCAGCGGCACACGCCACAGCTGGGCCATGTTCAGCGCCTCGTACACGGAGCCCTCGCCCCAGGTGCCGTCGCCGATGAACGCGCAGACGAGCGCGCCCGGGTCGGCCCGTACCTGGTGCAGTCCGACGCCCACGGCCACCGGGAGGCTCTCGCCCTGCACGCCGGTGGACAGGTAGCGGTCGCGCAGGATGTGCTGGCTGCCGCCGACGCCGGAGCAGACCGCGCCCTGCCGGCCCATGATCTCGGCCAGCAGCCCGGCCGGGTCGCGGTAGCGGGCGAGGTAGTGGCCGTGCCCGCGGTGGTTGCTGAAGACGTAGTCCCGCTCGTCCAGCAGCGGGCGCAGCGACACCGGCACGTACTCCTGGCCCAGGCAGGTGTGCGTGGTGCCGTTGAGGGCGCCCTGCCCGAAGAGGTCGAGCAGCTTGCGCTCGAAGTGCCGGATGAGCAGCAGGAGTTCGAGGTCCTCGTCGGCCGCCTCGGTGAGCGGCGGCGGAGGCGCCGCCGCGGTGGCGCGGGGGGCGGCCGGTGGTGCGGTCATCGCGTGGCCGCCGCCGGGTCGATCTCGACGATCGCCCGGGCCAGGTCGGCGATGGACTGCGTCTCGATGAAGGTCTCCAGCGGCACGTCCACGCCTATGTCGCGCTGGATGCGCATCGCGATCTCGATGATCAGGATCGAGCGGGTGCCGAGGTCGGGCAGATCGCCGTCGACGCTCAGCCCGCCGACGTCCACCTGATGTGTCTCCAGGACATCCCGCCAGATGGCGAGCAGCCGCTCGGACAGCGGCACGGGCGTGAGGGTGCTGGTCATCGTGAGGACTTCCTGTGCTCAGTCGGATCAGTCGGATTCGTACGACGGGCTCGTTCGCACACGCCACGACCACGCCACGACGGCGGGCGCCACGCCGGCCTCAGCGTGGCCGCGCGCACTAAAGCCCAGCTAAGACCACCCGTAGCTCCGCGAACCGCCTCGGACGGGGCTTAGCTGGGCTTTAGTGACCGTGCTTAGCGTCGAGCCGCTTCCATGGATCAAGTAGCGCTCTCCTGCGTACCGGGACTCCGCTCGCCGTCACGCGCCGGTCCCCGTACGGACCACGCAGGCGGCGCGGACCGATCTCTGCGCGGCTCGGGATCGGGCCCGCGAACGCTGTGAAAGGGCTGACGGTAGCGGATGAGCATGAGCACCGAAGACAAGCTTCGCGACTACCTGAAGCGCGTCACCGCGGACCTCCGCCGCACCCGGCAGCGGCTCGACGCCGCCGTCTCCGGCGAGCAGGAGCCGGTCGCGATCATCGGCATGGCCTGCCGCTACCCCGGCGGGGTCGCCTCCGCCGACGACCTCTGGCGCGTGGTCCGGGAGGGCGAGGACACCGCCTCCGCCTTCCCCACCGACCGCGGCTGGAACATCGAGCGCGCCCTCGGCAGCTCCGAGACGCTACTGCCCGAGGGCCGCGACCCCCAGGGCTTCTTCCTCGACGACATCGCCGGCTTCGACGCCGACTTCTTCAGCATCTCCCCGCGCGAGGCGCTGGCCATGGACCCGCAGCAGCGGGTGATCATGGAGATCGCCTGGGAAGCGCTCGAACACGGCCGGCTCGCCCCCGGCTCGCTGCGCGGCAGCTCCACCGGCGTCTTCATCGGCGCCACCCACCAGGACTACGGCCCGCGGCTCAGCGACCCCGCCGAGGGCGTCGAGGGCCAGCTCATGACCGGCTCGCTGCCGAGCGTGATCTCCGGCCGGGTCGCCTTCGCGCTGGGCCTGGAGGGCCCGGCGCTGAGCGTCGACACGGCGTGCTCGTCCTCGCTCTCGGCGCTGCACCTGGCGTGCCAGTCGCTGCGCCAGAAGGAGTGCAACCTCGCCCTGGCGGGCGGCGTCACGCTGATGCCGACGCCGGGCATGCTGGTCGACTTCGAACACCAGGGCGGGCTCGCCCCGGACGGCCGCTGCAAGGCGTTCGCGGAGGCCGCGGACGGCACGGGGCTCGCGGAGGGCGCCGGGATCCTGCTGGTCGAGCGGCTGTCGGACGCGGTACGCAACGGGCACCGGGTGCTGGCGGTGGTGCGCGGCTCGGCGATCAACCAGGACGGGGCGTCCAACGGGCTGTCCGCGCCGAACGGCCCGTCGCAGCAGCGGGTGATCCGGCAGGCGCTGACCAATGCGGGTCTGTCGACCTCGAACGTGGACGCGGTCGAGGCGCACGGTACGGGGACGACGCTGGGCGACCCGATCGAGGCGCAGGCGCTGCTCGCGACGTACGGGCAGGAGCGGGCGGACGGCGCGCCGCTGTGGCTGGGGTCGGTCAAGTCGAACATCGGGCACACGCAGGCCGCCGCCGGGGTCGCCGGTGTCATCAAGATGGTGCAGGCCATGCGGCACGGGGTACTGCCCCGGACGCTGCACGTGGACGAGCCGTCGTCGCACATCGACTGGTCCACGGATGCGGTACGGCTGCTCACCGAGCCCACGGACTGGCCGGAGGCGGCGGAACGGCCGCGGCGGGCGGCGGTGTCGGCGTTCGGGATCAGCGGGACGAACGTCCACGTGATCGTGGAGCAGGCGCCGGGCGCGGAGGCCGCCGAGACCGCGGCGGATGCGGTTGAGCCGGGTGGTGTGGTGGCGTGGCCGGTGTCCGGTCGTACGCCGGAGGCGTTGGCGGCGCAGGCGGGGCGGTTGCATGCGCACCTGAGTGAGCACGGCGAGATCAGCGCGGCGCAGGCCGCGCACAGCCTCGTCGCTACGCGTTCCGCGCTTGATCACCGGGCCGTGGTCGTGGGCGCCGAGCGGGACGAGCTGCTGGAGGGACTGGCGGCGGTGGCGGCGGGTGAGCCGTCGGCGCGGGTGGTCGGCGGCAGTGTGCAGCCGGGTGGGAAGACGGTGTTCGTCTTCCCGGGTCAGGGTGCGCAGTGGGCGGGCATGGCCGCGGACCTGGTCGACGCCGAGCCCGTGTTCGCCCAGGCCATCGCGGAGTGTGAGACGGCGCTGTCGGTGTACGCGGGCGACTGGTCGCTGACGGACGTGCTCGCCGACCCCGAGGGGGTGTTGCTGGAGCGGGTGGATGTGGTCCAGCCCGCGCTGTTCGCCGTCATGGTCAGCCTGGCGCGGCTGTGGCAGCACCACGGCATCCAGCCCGACGCCGTCATCGGCCACTCCCAAGGCGAAATCGCCGCCGCCCACATCGCCGGCGCCCTCACCCTCGACGACGCCGCGAAGGTCGTCTGCCTGCGCAGCCAGGCCATCCGCGCGCTGTCCGGCAAGGGCGCGATGGCGTCCGTCGCGCTGCCGCACGACGAGGTCGCGGACGCCATCGCCGCCTGGGACGGCAAGCTGTCCGTCGCGGTCGTCAACAGCCCCACCGCCACCGTCATCTCCGGCGACACCGACGCCGTACAGGCATACCTCGCCCAGTGCGAGGAAGCGGGCGTACGCAACCGGCTGCTGCCCGTCGACTACGCCTCCCACGGCCCCCACGTCACCGAACTCCGCGACACGATTCTGGACGCGCTCGGAGGGCTGGCGCCTGCGGCGGCGTCGATTCCGTTCTACTCGACCGTCACCGGCGGGGAGTTCGACACCACCGGCCTGACCGCCGACTACTGGTACACCAACCTCCGCGAGACCGTCCGCTTCCACGACACCCTCACCCACCTCATCGACACCGGCCACACCACCTACGTCGAGACCAGCCCCCACCCGACACTGACGACGGCCATCACCGACACCGACACTTCGGTCACCGCCACCGGCACCCTCCGGCGCAACGAACACTCCCCCACCCAACTCCACCTCGCCCTCGGGCACGTGTACGCCCACGGCGCCCCCGTCGACTGGCACACCACCCCCACCACACCCGCCGACCTCCCCACCTACCCCTTCCAGCACCAGCGCTTCTGGCTCGACGTCCCCACCGCTGACGGCGACCCCGCCGCCCTCGGCCTCCAGAGCACCGACCACGCGCTTCTCGGCGCGACCATCCAACTCGCCGACGACACCAGCCGGTCCACCGTCTTCACCGGCAGCCTCAGCCTCCGCACCCACCCCTGGCTCGCCGACCTCCAGGTCGGCGGAACGGTCGTCCTCCCGGCGGGCGCGTTCGTCGACCTCGCCCTGCACGCGGGCTACCACACGGGCCACCAGCACCTTTCCGCGCTGGAGATCCACCGCCCGCTGCCGCTGGCCGAGCAGCGCGGCGTACAGCTCCAGGTGATGACGGCCCCGCTGCCCGACACCGCGGAGCGCCGCGTCACCGTCCACGCGCGCGAAGATGCCGACGAGCCGTGGGTTCTCCACGCGACCGGCTCGCTGACTCCCGCCGTTCCCGTCCCCACCGACGAGCTCGCCGCCTGGCCGCCCGCCGATGCGCAGCAGCTCGCGGTTGCCGACGTCTACGCCGAACTGGCGGCGCGGGGCATCGAGTACGGGCCCGCCTTCCAGGGGGTGACGGCGGCATGGCGCGCGGGCGAGGACCTGTACGCCGACGTGCGTCTGGACGCCGACACCGCGCCGCAGGGGTACGGCCTGCACCCGGCCCTGCTGGAGGCCGCCCTCCAGGTCTTCGGTGCCGCCCCGCGCACCGCTGGCGGCAACGGTGTGCGGCTGCCGGTGAGCTGGCAGGGCGTCAGCCTGCACGCCGCCGACGCCACATCCCTGCGCGTACGGCTCCGCCCGACCGGCCCCGGTACGGCGTCCCTCCTGCTGGCCGACGCCGCGGGGCGCGCGGTCGCGGAGGTCGAGCGCGTCGCCCTCGGCGAAGTCGACACGGCACGGCTGTCGGCCACCGACACCGGTGTCCGCAACCGCCTCTTCGCGGTGGAGTGGTCGCCCGCCTCGCGGCCGTCCGCCGTCGACGCCATTCCGTCGACGTGGACGGTTCTTCCCGTCGGCGCGGCGGCGGACGCCGTACCGTCGTCGGGGAGCCTGTCGGCTCTGGAGGCCGTCGACCCGGACAGCCCGCTGCCCGCCCAGGTCCACCACGTCGCCGGACAGGCCCTCGGCTTCGTACAGGAGTGGCTGGCGGACGAGGCGAACGCGGATCGCCGTCTCGTCGTCGTGACTCGGCAGGCCATGGCCATCACCGACGACGATGACGTCACCGATCCGGTGCACGCCCCGCTGTGGGGCCTGGTCCGGAGCGCGCAGAGCGAGAACCCCGGTCGTATCGTCCTCGTCGACACGGACGGGCACCCCGACAGCCGGTCCGCCCTGCCCGCCGCCCTCACCCTCGACGAGCCGCAGCTCGCCCTGCGTGAAGGCGACGCGTACGCCCCCCGGCTCGTCCGCCACACGCCTGCCGCTCAGGACCTCACACTCGACACCGAGGGCACGGTCCTGGTCACGGGAGGCACCGGCACGCTCGGGGCCCACACCGCGCGCCATCTGGTCGCCGCGCACGGCGTACGCCACCTGCTTCTCACCAGCCGCTCCGGACCCGACGCGGCCGGAGCCACAGAGCTGCACGACGAACTCACCGCCCTCGGTGCCGACGTACGCATCACCGCCTGCGACACCGCCGACCGCGACCAACTCGCCACACTCCTGGCCACCATCCCCGACGACCACCCCCTGACCGCCGTCTTCCACACCGCCGGCACCCTCGCCGACGCCACCCTGCACAACCTCACCCCCGACCACCTCACCACCGCCCTGCGCCCCAAAGTCGACGCCGCCTGGCACCTGCACGAGCTGACCGAACACCTCAACCTCGACGCCTTCGTCCTCTACTCCTCCGCCGCCGCCACCCTCGGCGCCCCCGGCCAGGCCAACTACGCCACCGCCAACACCTTCCTCGACACCCTCGCCACCCACCGCCACCACCACGGACTCCCCGCCACCTCACTCGGCTGGGGCCTGTGGGCCGAGACCAGCGGCCTGACCGGCGGGCTCGACGACACCGACGTCGCCCGCCTGACCCGCAGCGGCCTCACGCCGCTGACCACCGAGCAGGGCCTCGCCCTCCTCGACACCGCCCTCACGTCCGCCTCCGTCCACCTTCTGCCCATCGCCCTCAACACGGCGGCCATCGACCCGGACGTCGCACCGGCGGTGCTGCGCGGGCTCGCCCGCCGGCGGCGCACCGCGGCCACGGCGGTGGGCGCGGGGGGCGGCTTCGCGGAGCAGTTGCGCGGGCTGTCGGAGTCGGAGCAGCGGGACCGGCTGCTGGACCTCGTCGTCTCCCACGCGGCAGTCGCCCTCGGGCACGCGAGCAGCGCCTCGCTGGATCCGCACCGGCCCTTCCGCGAGTTGGGCTTCGCTTCTCTCACGGCCGTCGAACTGCGCAACCGCCTCGCCAAGGCGCTGGGCGTGGCGCTGGAGACGACCGTCGTGTTCGACTACCCGACGCCCCACGCCCTCGCCGACCACCTGCGCGAGACGCTGCACCTCACCGGCGCCGCGCCGCAGCGGGCGATGGCGGCCGCGCGGGTAGTGGACGACGAGCCGGTCGCCATCGTGGGCATGGCCTGCCGCTTCCCGGGCGAGGTTCGCTCGCCCGAGGACCTGTGGCGGCTGCTTCTCGACGGTGGCGACGCGGTGGGCGATTTCCCGGTCAACCGCGGCTGGGACCTGGAGTCGCTGTACCACCCGGACCCGGACCACCCCGGGACCTCGTACGTCCGCAGGGGCGCGTTCCTCCACGAGGCCGCGGACTTCGACGCCGAGCTGTTCCACATGAGCCCGCGCGAGGCCCTGGCCACGGATCCGCAGCAGCGACTGCTGCTGGAGACGGCCTGGGAGACCTTCGAGCGCGCGGGCATCGACCCGCAGTCGATGCGCGGTACGGGCACGGGCGTGTTCACCGGCGTGGTCAACCACGACTACCTGAGCCGGCTCTCCTCGGTCCCGGAGGAGTTCGAGGGCTACCGGCGCATCGGTACGGCGCCGAGTGTGGCGTCGGGTCGGGTGGCGTACGCGTTCGGGCTGGAGGGTCCGGCGGTGACGGTGGACACGGCGTGTTCATCGTCGCTGGTGGCGCTGCACCTGGCGGCCCAGTCCCTCCGCCAGGGCGAGTGCGACCTCGCGCTGACGGGAGGGGTGTCGCTCATGGCGAGCCCGGACCTGTTCGTGGAGTTCAGCCGGCAGCGTGGGCTGGCACCGGACGGACGCTGCAAGCCGTTCGCGGGCGCGGCCGATGGGACCGGCTGGTCGGAGGGTGTCGGTCTGCTGCTGGTGGAGCGGCTGTCGGACGCGCGGCGCAACGGGCACAAGGTACTGGCCGTCCTTCGCGGTTCGGCGGTGAACCAGGACGGGGCCTCGAACGGGCTGACCGCGCCGAACGGCCCGTCGCAGCAGCGCGTCATCCGGCAGGCGGTCGCCAATGCGGGTTTGTCGGCATCGGACGTCGATGCCGTGGAGGCGCACGGTACGGGGACGACACTGGGCGACCCGATCGAGGCGCAGGCGCTGCTGGCCACGTACGGGCAGGACAGGGCTGCGGACGCGCCGCTGTGGCTGGGCTCCGTGAAGTCCAACATCGGCCACACCCAGGCCGCCGCCGGCGTGGCAAGCGTCATCAAGATGGTCATGGCGCTCCAAGAGGGCGTCCTGCCCAAGACGCTGCACGTGGACGAGCCCTCGCCGCACATCGACTGGTCCGCCGGTTCGATGCGCCTCCTCACCGAGCACGTCGCGTGGCCGGAGACGGCGGGGCCGCGCCGGGCGGGGATCTCGTCGTTCGGGATCAGCGGCACGAACGTCCACATGATTCTGGAGCGTGACGCCGAGCCCGAGGAGGCGTCGTCCGTCGCCGCGGCGGACGGTACGTCGCCGGTGGCTGCCGGTCCGGTGGTGTGGCCGGTGTCCGGGCACACCCCGGAAGCGCTGGCCGCACAGGCCGGGCAGCTGCGGGCACACCTGAGCGAGCACCCGGAGACCGACGTGCGTGCGGTGGCCGCCTCGCTGGTGCGTTCGCGTGCGGTGCTGGATCACCGGGCGGTGGTCATCGGCGCCGACCGTGAGGAGCTGCTGGCCGGGCTGGAGGCCGTCGCCCACGGCGAGGGCTCGGACCGGGCGGTGGTGGGGCGGTACCGGGCGGGCAAGCTCGCGGTGCTGTTCACCGGCCAGGGCGCCCAACGCCCCGGCATGGGCGCCGAACTCTACGACACGTACCCCGTGTTCGCCGAAGCGCTGGACCAAGCCTGCGCGGCCCTGGATACCCACCTGCCGCGGCCGCTCAAGCCCCTGATGTTCGGGCAGGACGCCGAACTGCTGGACGACACCACCTACACCCAGCCCGCGCTGTTCGCCTACGAGGTGGCCCTGTTCCGGCTGGCGGAATCCTTCGGGGTACGGCCGGACTTCCTGGCCGGGCACTCCATCGGAGAACTCACCGCCGCCCACCTGGCCGGGGTATGGACCCTGGCAGACGCCGCGCGGCTGGTCGCCACCCGCGGGCGGCTGATGGGCGCCCTGCCCGCCGGTGGGGCGATGCTGTCGGCCACCGCCCCCGTCGACACCCTCACCCCCCTGACCGACGGCACCGGCGTGGAGATCGCCGCAGCCAACAGCCCGACGCACACCGTTCTTACGGGCGCGGCCGATGCCATCGACACTGTCGCCTCACGGTGTCAGGACGCGGGGCTGCGGGCGCGCAGGCTGCGGGTCAGCCACGCCTTCCACTCCGCCCACATGGACCCCATCCTCGACGACTTCCGCCAAGCCGTCGCCGACACCCCCACCCAGGCCCCCGCCCTGCCGGTCATCTCCAACCGCACCGGACAACCCCTCACCCCCGAGCAGGCCGCCTCCCCCGACTACTGGGCCGAACAACTCCGCCACACCGTCGGGTACGCGGCCGTGACCGGCTGCCTCGAAGAGTCCGGGACCACCGCCTACCTCGAACTCGGCCCCGACACCACCCTGACCACCCTCACCACCGACACCCTCACCACCCCCGCCACCGCCGTCGCCGCACAACACCGCGACCACGGACAAGCCCACGCCTTCACCACCGCCCTCGCCACCCTCCACACCACCCACACCCCCCTCACCTGGCCCACCACCACCCACACCACCCACCTCCCCACCTACCCCTTCCAACACCACACCTACTGGCTCCACGACACCCCCACCCCCAACCTCACCGCCACCGGACTCACCCCCACCGAACACCCCCTCCTCAGCGCAGCCGTGGACCTGGCCCGTGGCGACACCGCCGTGTTCACCGGCAGCCTCAGCCTCCGTACGCACCCGTGGCTCGCCGACCACGCCATCGCCGGCCGCGCCCTCCTCCCCGCGACCGCCTTTGTCGATCTCGCGCTGCACGCGGGCCTGCACCTCGGGTGTCCGGCGCTTGCCGACCTCACCCTCGCGGCCCCGCTCGTGCTGCCCGCGCGCGGCGCCGTTCAGGTGCAGGTCACGGCGGTGGCGCAGGACGGCCCCGGTGCCTCCGGGGCCCGGAGCGTCACCGTCCACTCGCGCGCGGAAGGCACCGAGGAGCCCTGGACCGAGCACGCCACCGGGCTGCTGGAGCCCGAGACGGACGCCGCCCGGTCCGTGCCCGCCCCCGTGGAGACCTGGCCGCCGGCCGACGCCGAGCCGCTCGACGTCTCCGGTCTCTACGACGGCTTCGCCGCCCAGGGCTACGCCTACGGTCCCGGGTTCCAGGGCCTCACCGCCGCCTGGCGCGGCGACGGCTGCGTGTGGGCCGAGATCGACCTCGACGCCGCCGCGGACGTGGACGGCTTCGGCGTCCACCCCGCGCTCCTCGACGCGGCGTTGCACACGCTCGCGCTCGACCCCGTCACCGCCGGCCACACCGCTGACGAGGTCAAGCTGCCGTACACCGTGTCCGGTGCCCGGCTGCACGCCACCGGTGCGTCGGCGGCCCGCGTGCGGCTGACGCCGACGAGCCCGACGACGGCGACCGTGGCGCTGTTCGACGCCTCGGGTCGGCCCCTGCTGGACATCGACGTGCTGACGCTGCGCGCCGTCGACCCGCAGCGGCTACGGGCCGGGGCCGCCACCGACCGGGGTGGCCGGCTGTTCGCCGTCGAGTGGTCGGAGCTGGAGCACGCGGACGCCGCCGCGACACCGGCGGTGCGCGTCTTCGCCGCCGGGCCGGACGCGCAGGATCTTCCCGTACCGGCCGAGCCGCTGCTGCCTCCCGTCGAGCCCGGGATGCCGCTCGACGAGCGGGTCTCCGCTGTCGCCGGGCACGCCCTGCGGGTCGTACGGGAACGGCTGGCGGCGGACGACGCCACCGAGACGTACGCGGTCGTCACCCGACACGCCGTCACCACCGGCCCGTCCGGGGACGTCGACCTGGTACACGCGCCGCTGTGGGGGCTGCTGCGCAGCGCCCAGAGCGAGCACCCGCACCGCATCCTCCTCGTGGACGTGGACGACGATCCGGCGTCGGCCGGCGCGCTGCCCGTCGCGGTCGCCGCGGCGGTCGCCCGGGGGGAGTCGCAGGTGGCGATCCGGGCCGGCGTACCGCTGGTCCCCCGTCTGAGCCGGTACGAGCCGTCCGGCGAGCGGCCGGTGGCGTTCCGAGCGGACGGCACCGTCCTGGTCACCGGCGGTACCGGTGCGTTCGGTTCCCGCCTCGCCCGGCACCTGGTGAGCGCGCACGGGGTACGTCACCTGGTGCTCGCCTCCCGGTCGGGGCCGGACACCGAGCGGGCCGCCGCCGTACGCCGCGAACTGGCCGAGCTGGGCGCCGAGGCCACCGTCGTCGCCTGCGACGCCGGCGACCGCGAGAGCCTCGGCGCACTCCTCGACGCGATCCCCGCCGAGCGCCCGCTGTCCGCCGTCGTGCACGCGGCGGGGGTGCTGGACGACGGCCTCGTGGACTCCCTCACCCCCGAGCAGCTGGCGCGCGTGCTGCGGCCGAAGGCCGACGCGGCATGGCACCTCCACGAGCTGACCCAGCACCTCGACCTGGACGCGTTCGTGCTGGTCTCGGCCGGTGCCGCCACGCTGGGGACGCCCGGTCAGGCCAACTACGCCGCCGCCAACGCCTTCCTCGACGCCCTCGCCGCGCACCGGCGCGGCCTCGGTCTGCCCGCCGTCTCCCTCGCGTGGGGTTTCCTCGCCGAGGACGCGGGGATGACCGGCGGGCTCGACGAGGCGCAGCGGGCGCGGCTGGTGCGTCACGGGGTGGTCCCGCTGGCGCCGGAACGGGCGCTGGAGCTGTTCGACGCCGCGCTCGCCGCCGCGGACGCGCCCGCGCACCTGCTCCCGGTCGCCGTGGACGCCGCCGCCCCGGCGCCGGATGCCCTCCCGCCGCTGCTGCGGGGGCTCGTACGGCGGCGCCGCGCGGTCGGCGCCGCGGCGTCGGGTCGTACGCCCGCGTCCGCGGCCGGGAACGGCGACGGGGACGGGGCCGCCGGGCTGGACGCGCTGACCCCCGAGACCCGCCTCGTGCGGCTGACCGAGCTGGTCGCCGCCCGGGTGAGCGCTGTCCTCGGGCACGCGGACGGCCGTTCGCTCGACCCCGGACAGACCTTCGGCGACCTCGGCTTCGACTCGATGACCGCCGTGGAGCTGCGCAACCAGCTCACCGCCGCCACCGGCCTCCGGCTGCCGTCCACGCTGATCTTCGACTACCCGACGCAGGAGGCCCTTGCCGCCTACCTGAACAGCAGGTTCACCGGCCCGGACACCGCGCGGACCACCGCCCGGGAACAGCGCCAGGACGACGACCCCGTCGTCATCGTCGGCATGGCCTGCCGCTACCCCGGCGGCGTCACCTCCCCCGACGACCTGTGGCGGCTCCTCGCCGACGGGCGGGACGCGATCAGCGGCTTCCCCGCGAACCGCGGCTGGGACCTTGAGGCGCTGTACGACCCGGACCCGGACCGGCCGGGTACGTCGTACGTCCGCGAAGGCGGGTTCCTACACGACGCGGGGCAGTTCGACCCCGCGGTGTTCGGCATGAGCCCGCGCGAGGCCACGGCGATGGACCCGCAGCAGCGGCTGCTGCTGGAGACGGCCTGGGAGACGTTCGAGCGGGCCGGGATCGACCCACGCTCGGTGCAGGGCAGCCGGACCGGTGTCTTCGCGGGCGTCATGTACAGCGACTACGCGGCGCGGTTCCTTCCGAACGCCCCCGAGGGGTACGAGGGGCAGATCGGCAACGGAAGTGCGCCGAGTGTGGCGTCGGGTCGGGTGGCGTACGCGTTCGGGCTGGAGGGTCCGGCGGTGACGGTGGACACGGCGTGTTCGTCGTCGCTGGTGGCGCTGCACCTGGCGGCCCAGTCGGTGCGCAGCGGGGAGTCCACGCTCGCGCTGGCCGGCGGAGTCACGGTCATGGCGACACCGAGCACGTTCGTGGAGTTCAGCCGCCAGCGTGGGCTGGCACCAGACGGGCGCTGCAAGCCGTTCGCGGGCGCGGCCGATGGGACCGGCTGGTCGGAGGGTGTGGGGCTGCTGCTGGTGGAGCGGCTGTCGGACGCGCGGCGCAACGGGCACGAGGTGCTGGCGGTGGTGCGCGGGTCGGCGGTGAACCAGGACGGCGCGTCGAACGGCCTGACCGCGCCGAACGGACCGTCGCAGCAGCGCGTCATCCGCCAGGCACTGGCCAATGCCGGTTTGTCGACATCGGACGTCGACGCCGTGGAAGCCCACGGCACCGGTACGACGCTCGGCGACCCCATCGAGGCCCAAGCCCTGCTCGACGTGTACGGGCAGGGGCGGGTTGAGGGTGCGCCGTTGTGGCTGGGGTCGTTGAAGTCGAACCTGGGGCACACGCAGGCGGCGGCGGGTGTCGCGGGTGTGATCAAGATGGTGGAGGCGATGCGGCACGAGGTGCTGCCGCGGACGTTGCATGTGGATGAGCCGTCGCCGCATGTGGACTGGTCCGCGGGTGCGGTGGAGTTGCTGACCGAGCAGCGGCCGTGGGTGGTGGACGGGGCGCGTCCGCGGCGGGCGGCGGTGTCGTCGTTCGGGATCAGCGGCACGAACGCGCACGTGATCATCGAGCAGGGCCCGGCGGCGGACGAGCGTACGCCCAACGCCCCGGAGGCGGTCCCGGGCCCGGTGGTGTGGCCGGTGTCCGGGCACACCCCGGAAGCGCTGGCCGCACAGGCCGGGCAACTGCGGGCACACCTGAGCGAGCACCCCGAGACCGACCTGCACGCCGTGGCCGCCTCGCTGGTCCGCTCCCGTGCCGTGCTGGATCACCGTGCGGTGGTCATCGGCGCGGACCGTGACGAGCTGCTGGCCGGGCTGGAGGCCGTCGCCCACGGCGAGGACGCGCCCGGCACGGTCGCCGGGCGGTACCGGGCGGGGAAGCTGGCGGTGCTGTTCACCGGCCAGGGCGCCCAACGCCCCGGCATGGGCGCCGAGCTGTACGAGACGTACCCGGTGTTCGCCGAAGCACTGGACGAAGCCTGCGCGGCCCTGGACGCGCACCTGCCCCGACCGCTGAGGCCCCTGATGTTCGCCGAGGCGGGCACGGACGAGGCGGAGCTGCTGGACGACACGACGTACACGCAGCCTGCGCTGTTCGCGTACGAGGTGGCGCTGTTCCGGCTGGCGGAGTCGTTCGGGGTGCGGCCGGACTTCCTGGCCGGTCACTCCATCGGGGAACTCACCGCCGCGCACCTGGCCGGGGTATGGACCCTGGCAGACGCCGCGCGGCTGGTCGCCACCCGCGGGCGGCTGATGGGCGCCCTGCCCGCGGGTGGGGCGATGCTGTCGGTCACCGCACCCGTCGACACCCTCACCCCCCTGACCGACGGCACCGGCGTGGAGATCGCCGCAGCCAACAGCCCCACCCACACCGTTCTCACCGGCGCGGTCGAGGCGATCGAGGTGGTGGCGTCGCGGTGTGAGGACGCGGGGCTGCGGGCACGCAGGCTGCGGGTCAGCCACGCCTTCCACTCCGCCCACATGGACCCCATCCTCGACGACTTCCGCCAAGCCCTCGCCGACACCCCCACCCAGACACCCGCCCTGCCGGTCATCTCCAACCGCACCGGACAGCCGCTTACCGCAGAGCAGGCCGCGTCCCCCGACTACTGGGCCGGGCAGTTGCGGCACACCGTCGAGTACACGGCCGTGACCGGCTGTCTCGAAGAGTCCGGGACCACCGCCTACCTCGAACTCGGCCCCGACACCACCCTGACCACCCTCACCACCGACACCCTCACCACCCCCGCCACAACGGTCGCCGCCCAACACCGCGACCACGGACAAGCCCAGGCCTTCACCACCGCCCTCGCCACCCTCCACACCACCCACACCCCCTCACCTGGCCCACCACCACCCACACCACCCACCTCCCCACCTACCCCTTCCAACACCACACCTACTGGCTCCACGACTCTCCGGACCGCTCAACCGCCCCGCAGGGCTGGGATGCGGTCGAGGAGGAGTTCTGGCAGGCCGTCGAGCAGGGCGACCTCGACTCGCTCGCCGCGACCCTCGGCTTCGGGGGCACGGCGGACCAGGATCCGGAGGCCGTTCTCTCGCCCGTGCTGCCGGTGCTGTCCTCGTGGCGCAGGCGGCAGGCGGAGCTGTCGGCCGTCTCCACCGCCCGCTACCGGCTCGGCTGGGCGCCGCTGGCCGAACCCGCGTCCGTCACGCTCGCCGGCCGCTGGCTCGTCGTCGTACCGGAGTCGCTGACCGGTTCGACCGAGCCGGACGGTTGGGCGGCGTGGTGTGCCGACGCGCTGCGCGGCGCGGGTGCCGAGGCCGTCACGCTGCCGGTGGACGTCGCCGCCGCGGACCGGACCGCGCTCGCCAAGGCCCTCGGCGCTCTGGCGGACGACGACGGTGCGCCGGTGGCCGGTGTCCTGTCCCTGCTGGCGCTGGCCGACGACGGCCTCGCGCTGCCCGCCGCGGTGACGCTCGTCCAGGCGCTCGGTGACGTCGGCTGGGACGCCCCGCTGTGGAGTCTCACCAGCGGCGCCGTGGCGGCCGTCCCCGCGGAGGCCGTGAGCCGGCCCGGCCAGGCGCAGGTCTGGGGCATGGGCAGGGTGGTGTCGGCCGAGCACCCGGACCGCTGGGGTGGGCTGGTCGACGTCGCGGGGCCGCTGGACGCGCGGGTCGGCCGGATGCTGGCCGCGTGCCTGTCAGGCCGGGACGGTGAGGATCAGGTGGCGCTCCGCCCGGGCGGCGCGTTCGGCTGCCGGCTGCGTACGGCGGCGACGGCCCGTACGCCCGTACGCGACTGGCGGCCGTCCGGCACCGTGCTGGTCACCGGCGGTACGGGCGCCCTCGGCGCCCACGTGGCCCGCTGGCTTGCCGACCGGGGGGCCGGGCATCTGCTGCTCACCAGCCGCCGGGGCGATGAGGCCCCGGGGGCTGCGGAGTTGTGCGCGGAGCTGGCGGCCATGGGCACCGACGTCACCGTCGCCGCCTGCGACGCGGCCGACCGCGAGGCGCTGGCCGCGGCGGTGGCCGCGATCCCGCCGGAGCACCCGCTGACCGCCGTGGTGCACGCCGCCGGTGTGCTGGACGACGGCGTCGTGGACGCCCTCACGCCCGAGCGGCTGGAGCGGGTGCTGCGGCCGAAGGTGGACGCCGCGATCAACCTCCACGAGCTGACCGCGGACCGTGACCTGGACGCCTTTGTCCTGTTCTCCTCGGTCGCCGGCGTTCTCGGCGGCATGGGGCAGGCCAACTACGCGGCCGCCAACGCCCACCTCGACGCCTTCGCCGAGTACCGGCGGGCCGCGGGTCTCCCGGCGACGTCGATCGCCTGGGGCCCGTGGGGCGGCGCGGGCATGGCGGCGGACGAGGCGGTGGAGCGCAACATCCAGAACACCGGTGTCCGGCCGCTGGCCCCCGACACCGCCGTCGCGGCCCTCCAGGAGGCCCTCGACCGGGACGAGACGCACCTCGTGGTCGCCGACCTCGACTGGCCGCTCGTCTCCGCCGCGCAGGGCGAGGCGATCCGGCGCAATCCGCTGCTCGCCGAGTTCCCCGAGGTGCGGGCCGCCTGGCAGGCCGCGGACGACACGGCGGTGGCGGACGGCGCCGCCGCGGCCGGGGCGCTGCGGCAGCGGGTGCAGGGCGCGGGCTCGCGGGCCGACCGCGAGCAGATCGTGCTGGACCTCGTACGGGAGCGGACGGCGACCGTACTCGGCCACCGGACGGCGGACGCCGTCGAGCCCGAGAAGGCGTTCCGGGACCTCGGCCTGGACTCGCTCGGCAGCGTCAAGCTCCGTAACGCCCTCAACGCGGGCACCGGGCTGAAGCTCTCCGCCACCCTCCTCTACGACTACCCCACCCCCCTCGCCCTCGCCCGAAACCTGCTGGACGGGATCGGCGACCCGGACCCGGCCGGCGAGGCGGCCGTCCTCGCCGAGCTGGAGAAGCTCGACGAGACCCTGCGCGTTCTCACGCTCGACGACAGCGGCCGGCGCAAGATCGCCGGGCGGCTGCAGGTGCTGCTCGCCAAGTGCGGCGACGGCGCCGACCACGCGGACGACGACCGTTCGAACGAGGACCTCGACGCGGTGACCGCGGAAGAGCTCTTCGACCTGATCAGTGACGAGTTCGGGAAATCGTGATGGCGCTCCCCACCGCACCGAACACGCCCACGGCCCGCCCGGACAACTCAAGGAGCTTGCGCTAATGGAGAACGAGAAGAAGCTTCTCGACCACCTCAAGTGGGTCACCGCAGAGCTGCGGCAGGCCCGCCAGCGGCTCCGTCAGCTCGAAACGGACGGCGACGAGCCGATCGCCATCGTCGGCATGGCCTGCCGGCTGCCGGGCGGCGTGACGACCCCCGAGGACCTGTGGCAGCTGGTCGCGAACGGCACCGACGCGATCTCCGAGTTCCCCACGAACCGCGGCTGGGACACCGACGCCCTCTACCACCCGGACCCGGACAACCCCGGGACCAGCTACTCCAAGCACGGCGGCTTCCTGCACGACGCCGCGGAGTTCGACCCCGAGTTCTTCGGCATGAGCCCGCGCGAGGCCACGGCGACGGATCCGCAGCAGCGGCTGCTGCTGGAGACGGCGTGGGAGGCGTTCGAGCGGGCGGGCATCGACCCCGCCGCGGAGCGCGGCCGTCCGGTCGGTGTCTTCGCCGGCGTCGAGGACCAGGACTACATCAGCCGCCTGGACTCCGTACCGGAGGAGTACGAGGGGTTCATCGGCACCGGCGCCTCGATGAGCGTCGCCTCCGGGCGCGTGTCGTACACCTTCGGCTTCGAGGGCCCGGCGGTGACGGTGGACACGGCGTGTTCGTCGTCGCTGGTGGCCATGCACCTGGCGTGCGAGTCGCTGCGGAAGGGCGAGTCGTCGCTGGCCCTCGCCGGGGGTGTCACCGTCATGTCGGCGCCCACCTGCTTCGTGATCTTCAGCAGGCAGCGGGCCATGTCCCCCGACGGCCGCTGCAAGCCGTTCGCGGCCGGGGCCGACGGGACGGGCTGGTCGGAGGGCGCGGGCGTGCTGCTGCTGGAGCGGCTGTCGGACGCGGTACGCAACGGGCACCGGGTGCTGGCGGTGGTGCGCGGCTCGGCGATCAACCAGGACGGGGCGTCCAACGGCCTGACCGCGCCGAACGGTCCGGCACAGCGCAAGGCTATCGAGCAGGCGCTCGTGAGCGCGCGGCTGTCGGCGTCGGATGTCGATGCGGTGGAGGCGCACGGTACGGGGACCACGCTGGGCGACCCGATCGAGGCGCAGGCCCTGCTGGACACGTACGGCAAGAACCGCGCCGACCGGCAGCCGCTGTGGCTGGGGTCGCTGAAGTCGAACCTCGGGCATACGCGTGCCGCCTCCGGCGTGGCGGGCGTGATCAAGATGGTGATGGCGATGCGGGAGGGGATCCTTCCGCAGACGTTGCACGTGGACGAGCCGTCGCCGCACGTGGACTGGACCGAGGGCGCGGTGGAGCTGCTGACGGAGCGGCGGCCGTGGGACGTGGCGGAGGAGCGGCCGCGGCGTGCGGGCGTGTCGTCGTTCGGCATGAGCGGGACGAACGCGCACGTCATCATCGAGCAGGCGCAAGAGGCCGAGGTCGCGGCCGAGGTGGTCGAGCCGGGTGGCGTCGTGGCGTGGCCGGTGTCCGGGCACACGCCGGAGGCGTTGGCGGCGCAGGCGGGGCGGTTGCATGCGCACCTGAGTGAGCACGGCGAGATCAGCGCGGCGCAGGCCGCGCACAGCCTGGTCGCTACGCGTACCGCGCTTGATCACCGGGCCGTGGTCGTGGGGGCCGAGCGGGACGAGCTGCTGGAGGGACTGGCGGCGATCGCCGCTGGCGAGCCGTCCGCGCGGGTGGTCGGCGGCGAGGTCCAGTCCGCGGGGAAGACGGTGTTCGTCTTCCCGGGGCAGGGCGCGCAGTGGGCGGGCATGGCCGCCGACCTGATCGACGCCGAGCCCGTCTTCGCGCAGGCCATCGCGGAGTGCGAGACGGCCCTTTCGGTGTACGCGGGCGACTGGTCACTGACGGACGTGCTCGCCGACCCCGAGGGGGTGTTGCTGGAGCGGGTGGATGTGGTCCAGCCCGCGCTGTTCGCCGTCATGGTCAGCCTGGCGCGGCTGTGGCAGCACCACGGCATCCAGCCCGACGCCGTCATCGGCCACTCCCAAGGCGAAATCGCCGCCGCCCACATCGCCGGCGCCCTCACCCTGGAGGACGCGGCGAAGGTCGTCTGCCTGCGCAGCCAGGCCATCCGCGCGCTGTCCGGCAAGGGCGCGATGGCGTCGGTGGCGCTGCCGCACGACGAGGTCGCGGACGCCATCGCCGCCTGGGACGGCAAGCTGTCCGTCGCGGTCGTCAACAGCCCCACCGCCACCGTCATCTCCGGCGACACCGACGCGGTGAAGGCATACCTCGCCCAATGCGAGGAAGCGGGCGTACGCAACCGGCTGCTGCCCGTCGACTACGCCTCCCACGGCCCCCACGTCACCGAACTCCGCGACACCCTCCTCGACGTCCTGGCCGGACTGGAGCCCGCGGCAGCCTCGATCCCGTTCTACTCCACCGTCACCGGCGAAGAGTTCGACACCACCGGCCTGACCGCCGACTACTGGTACACCAACCTCCGCGAAACCGTCCGCTTCCACCACACCCTCACCCACCTCATCGACACCGGCCACACCACCTACGTCGAAACCAGCCCCCACCCGACGCTGACGACGGCCATCACCGACACCCCCACCGAAACCCCGGTGACCGTGACCGGCACCCTCCGCCGCCACGAACACTCCCCCACCCAACTCCGCCTCGCCCTCGCCCACCTCCACACCCACGGCACCCCGGTCGACTGGCACACCACCCCCACCCCCCTGGCGGACCTCCCCACCTACGCCTTCCAGCACCAGCCCTACTGGCTCGACGTCCCCGCCACCAACAGCAACCCCGCCACCCTCGGCCTCCAGGACACGAACCACCCCCTGCTCCCCGCCACCCTGCAACTCGCCGAGGGCAGCGACGAGTCCACCGTCCTCACCGGCAGCCTCAGCCTCCGCACCCACCCCTGGCTTTCTGACCACGCCGTCAACGGCACCGTCCTCCTCCCCGGCACCGCCTTCGTCGACCTCGCCCTCCACGCCGGCGACCACACCGCCCACCCCCACCTGGCCGAACTCACCCTCCAAGCCCCCCTCGTCATCCCCGCCAGCACCACCCTCCAGCTTCAGGTGATCACCGGGCTGACGGATGAGCCCGGCACGCGGACCGTCACCGTCCACTCCCGCCCCGAGGGAGCCGACGCCGACGAGCCGTGGACCACGCACGCCCGCGGGACTCTCGCCGCCCACTCCCCCGCCGCGCCCGCCGCGGACGGGGCTCTCACCACCTGGCCGCCCCCGGGCGCCGAGGCACTCTCCACGGACACCCTCTACGACGACCTCGCCGCCCACGGCTACGACTACGGCCCCGCCTTCCGTGGCCTGACCGCGGCGTGGCGCCAGGGCGACGACCTCTTCGCCGAGGTACGCGTCGACGCCGACACCGACGGCTACGGCGTCCACCCCGCGCTGCTCGACGCCGCCCTGCACACCCTCGCCCTCGACGGAAGCGCCACCGGCGAGGTGCTGCTGCCGTTCGCGTGGAGCGACGTGGAGCTGCACGCCACCGGCGCCACGGCCCTGCGCGTACGACTCGTCCGCCACTCTGCGACCAGCGCCGAGCTGACCCTCGCCGACCCGGCGGGCCAGCCCGTCGCCCGGGTCGGCCGCCTGACCCTGCGCCCGGTGGACCCGGCGCAGCTCAAGGCCGCCGCCGTCGCCCGCCCGCACAGTTCGCTGTTCTCCGTCGCGTGGACGCCCGTGCCCGTACCGGAGGCGACGCCCGGGGCGGCGTCCGGCGGGGGCTGGGCGGCCGTGGCGCTCGGGGTTCCGGCGGGGTGGCTGGACGGTCGGCCGGTCCACGCCGTGCTCGACGCCGGGGACGCGGACGCTTCCGTACCGGCGCGGGTGCAGGCCGCCGCCGAGCGCGCGCTGGCCGTGGTGCAGGAGTGGCTGGCCGACGACGCGCGTGCCGGGGACCGGCTGGTCGTCGTCACCGGGAACGCCGTCGCCGCGCAACCGGGTGAGGCGCTCGCCGACCTGGTGCACGCCTCCCTGTGGGGGCTGCTCCGCAGCGCGCAGAGCGAGAACCCCGGCCGCATCGTCCTCGTCGACACCGACGGGCACCCCGACAGCCTTGCGGCGCTGCCCGCCGCGCTCACCCTCGACGAGCCGCAAATCGCCCTGCGCGAGGGCACCGTGCACGTGCCGCGGCTGACCCGGTATCCCGGGGCCGAGCGGTTCGCGGCGGCGGGCGACGGCGTCGGTACGCGGCTGGGCGTCACCGGCCGCGGGACGCTGGAGGACCTGGGTCTGGTGGACTTCCCGGCGGCCCGGGCACCGCTCGCACCCGGCGAGGTGCGGATCCGGCTGCACGCGGCGGGGCTGAACTTCCGCGACGTGGCCGTCGCCCTCGGCGTGGTGGACGACGCGCGCGCCCTGGGCGGCGAGGGCGCCGGTGTCGTCCTGGAAGCGGCTCCGGACGTCACCCATGTGGCGGTCGGCGACCGCGTGATGGGGCTGATCCACGGTACGGGCCCGGTGACCAAGGCCGACGCGCGGATGCTGACGGCCGTGCCGGAGGGGTGGAGCTTCGCCGAGGCGGCGACGCTGCCGATCGTCTTCCTCACCGCGTACCTCGGGCTGGCGGACCTGGCGCGGATCCGGCCCGGCGAGAAGCTGCTGGTGCACGCCGGCGCCGGCGGTGTCGGCATGGCGACGCTCCAGCTGGCGCGGCACTGGGGTGTGGAGGTCTTCGCCACCGCGAGCCCCGGCAAGCAGCATGTCCTGCGGGAGTACGGGCTGGACGACGCGCACATCGCGTCGTCGCGCACGCTGGACTTCGAGGAACACTTCCGTACGGCGACCGGCGGCGCGGGAGTGGACGTCGTACTGAACTCCCTCGCGGGGGACTTCGTCGACGCCTCGCTGCGGCTGCTGGGCGACGGCGGCCGGTTCATGGAGATGGGCAAGACGGACATCCGCGACGCCGAGACGGTCGCCGCGGACCACGCGGGCGTCTCCTACCGCGCGTTCGACCTCGGTGAGGCGGCTCCGGAGCGGGTTCGGGTCATGCTCGCCGAGCTGCGTGAGCTGTGCGAGGCGGGGACGATCCGGCCGCTGCCGGTCACGGCGTGGGACTTCCACGAGGCGCGCACCGCCCTGCGGTACTTCAGCCAGGCGCGGCACATCGGCAAGGTGGTCCTCACCCTGCCCGCCCCGTTCCGCGCCGACGGCACCGTGCTGGTCACGGGCGGTACGGGCGTGCTGGGCGGGCACTTCGCGCGGCACCTGGTCACCGAGCACGGCGTACGGGACCTGCTGCTCGTCAGCCGCTCCGGGCCGGCGGCGAGCGGGGCGGCGGAGCTGCGGGAGGAGCTGACGGGGCTGGGCGCCCGGGTCCGTATCGAAGCGTGCGACACGGCGGACCGCGAGCAGCTCGCCGCGCTCCTCGCCACCGTCCCCGCCGAACACCCGCTGAGGGGTGTCATCCACGCGGCGGGGGCGCTGGACGACGCGACGGTCGCCAACCTCACCCCCGAGCGGCTGCGGTCCGTGCTGCGCCCGAAGGCCGACGCGGCCTGGCACCTGCACGAGCTGACCGCCGACGCCGACCTCGACGCCTTCGTCCTGTTCTCCTCGGCCGCCGCCGTCATGGGCGCGCCCGGCCAGGCGAACTACGCGCTGGCCAACACCTTCCTCGACTCCCTCGCCGCGCAGCGCCGCCGAGCCGGCCTGCCGACGCTCTCCCTCGCGTGGGGGTTCTGGGCCGAGGCGTCGGGGCTCACGCGGCACATGGACGCCGACGCCCTCGCCCGCCTGGCGCGCGGCGGCGTGACGCCGCTGGGCACCGAACTGGGCCTGCGGCTGTTCGACGAGGGGCTGGCGAGCGGCCACCCGATGCTGGTCGCCGCCGCGGTGGACGCGAGCCGCGTCGGCGGTACGGTGCCGCCGCTGCTCCGCGGTCTGGTACGAACCGGAGGCCGCCGGGTCGCCGCCTCCGCCGTCGCGGACGGCGGCTCGGGGCTGGCCGGGCAGCTCGCCCGGCTGGGCCGGGAGGACCGGCGCAAGCACGTGCTGAACCTGGTCAACGTCCACGTCGCCGCCGTCCTCGGCCACGGCAGCGGCGCGGCCGTGAACCCGGGCCGCCCCTTCAAGGAGCTGGGCTTCGACTCGCTGACCGCCGTCGAGCTGCGCAACCGCATCGCGGGCGCGACGGGCCTCACCCTCGCGTCGACGCTGATCTTCGACTACCCGACCCCCGCGGTGCTGGCGGACTTCCTCCTCGCCACCGTCCTCGACGAGAGCGACGCGCCGACCACCGCGGCCCTCGTGCCCGCACAGCGCACGACCGCGGCGGACGACGAGCCGATCGCGATCGTCGGCATGGCGTGCCGCTTCCCGGGCGGCGTCAGGTCGCCGGAGGACCTGTGGCAGATGCTCGCCGAGGGCCGCACCGGGATCGGGGAGTTCCCCGAGGACCGCGGCTGGGACCTGGACGCGATCTTCGACCCCGAGCCGTCGCGCTTCGGGACCTCGTACGTCCGACGCGGTGGTTTCCTGTACGACGCCGCCGAGTTCGACCACGCCCTGTTCCGGATCAGCCCGCGCGAGGCCACGGCGACGGATCCGCAGCAGCGGTTGCTGCTGGAGACGGCGTGGGAGACGTTCGAGCGGGCGGGCATGGACCCGCAGTCGATGCACGGCAGCCGGACCGGTGTGTTCACCGGCCTGGTCAACCAGGACTACCTGACGCGTCTGCCGTCCGTGCCCGACGAGTACGAGGGCTTCATGGGCACGGGAACGCTCGGCAGCATCGCGTCGGGGCGGATCTCGTACACGCTGGGGCTTGAAGGTCCGGCGGTGACGGTGGACACGGCGTGTTCGTCGTCGCTGGTGGCACTGCACATGGCGGCCCAGTCGCTCCGGCAGGGCGAGTGCGACCTCGCGCTGGCCGGAGGAGTCACCGTGATGCCGACGCCGCACGCCTTCGTCGTCTTCAGCCGGCAGCGCGGGCTCGCGCCCGACGGGCTGTGCAAGGCGTTCGCGGACGGCGCGGACGGCACCGGCTGGTCGGAGGGCGTGGGGCTGCTGCTCGTGGAGCGGCTGTCGGACGCGCGGCGCAACGGGCACAAGGTGCTGGCGGTGGTGCGCGGGTCGGCGGTCAACCAGGACGGCGCGTCGAACGGCCTGACCGCGCCGAACGGGCCGTCGCAGCAGCGGGTGATCCGGCAGGCACTGGCGAATGCGGGTTTGTCGACTTCGGATGTGGATGCGGTGGAGGCGCACGGTACGGGGACGACGCTGGGCGACCCGATCGAGGCGCAGGCGCTGCTGGCGACGTACGGGGAGAAGCGCCCGGACGACGCGCCGCTGTGGCTGGGGTCGCTGAAGTCGAACCTGGGGCACACGCAGGCCGCGGCGGGTGTCGGCGGCGTCATCAAGATGGTCATGGCGATGCGGGAAGGGGTCCTCCCGCGGACGTTGCACGTCGACGCGCCCTCGTCGCACATCGACTGGACCGCGGGCGCGGTGCAACTGCTCACGGAGCAGCGGCCGTGGACGGTGGATGAGGAGCGGCCGCGGCGGGCGGGGGTGTCGTCGTTCGGCATGAGCGGCACCAACGCCCACATCATCATCGAGCAGGCGCAAGAGGCCGAGGTCGCGGCCGAGGTGGTCGAGCCGGGTGGCGTGGTGGCGTGGCCGGTGTCCGGGCACACGCCGCAGGCGCTCGCCGACCAGGCCGCACGACTCCACGCCCACCTGACGGAGCGGCCGGAGATGTCGCCGACGCAGGTGGCACACAGCCTGGTCACCACGCGCTCGGCCCTCGGCTACCGGGCGGTGGTCGTGGGTGGTGAGCGGGACGAACTACTGGAAGGGCTGGCGGCGGTGGCGGCGGGTGAGCCCTCCGCGCGCGTCGTCGCGAGCAGCGAGCAGTCCGAAGGCAAGACGGTGTTCGTCTTCCCGGGTCAGGGTGCGCAGTGGGCGGGCATGGCCGCCGACCTGATCGACGCCGAGCCCGTCTTCGCCCAGGCCATCGCGGAGTGTGAGACGGCCCTTTCGGCCTACGCGGACGACTGGTCGCTGACGGACGTGCTGTCCGACCCGGAAGGGGTGTTGCTGGAGCGGGTGGATGTGGTCCAGCCCGCGCTGTTCGCCGTGATGGTCAGCCTGGCGCGGCTGTGGCAGCACCACGGCATCCAGCCCGACGCCGTCATCGGCCACTCCCAAGGCGAAATCGCCGCCGCCCACATCGCCGGCGCCCTCACGCTGGAGGACGCGGCCAAGGTCGTGTGCCTGCGCAGCCAGGCGATCCGGGCCCTGTCCGGCAAGGGCACCATGGCGTCGGTGGCACTGCCGCACGACGAGGTCTCGGACGCCATCGCCGCCTGGGACGGCAAGCTTTCCGTAGCGGTGGTCAACAGCCCGACCGCCACCGTGATCTCCGGCGACACCGACGCGGTGAAGGAGTACCTCGCCCAATGTGAGGAAGCAGGTGTACGGAACCGGCTGCTGCCCGTCGACTACGCCTCCCACGGACCGCAGGTCACCGAACTCCGCGACACGATTCTGGACACGCTCGGAGGGCTGGAGCCTGCGGCAGCCTCGATTCCGTTCTACTCCACCGTCACCGGCGAGGAATTCGACACCACCGGCCTGACCGCCGACTACTGGTACACCAACCTCCGCGAAACCGTCCGCTTCCACCACACCCTCACCCACCTCATCAACACCGGCCACACCACCTACGTCGAAACCAGCCCCCACCCGACACTGACGACGGCCATCACCGACACCGACCCGTCCGCCCTCACCACCGGCACCCTCCGCCGCCACGAACACTCCCCCACCCAACTCCGCCTCGCCCTCGCCCACCTCCACACCCACGGCGCCCCCGTCGACTGGCACACCACCCCCACCACACCCGCCGACCTCCCCACCTACCCCTTCCAACACGCCCACTACTGGCTCGACGTCCCCGCCACCAACAGCGACCCCTCCGACCTGGGCCTCCGTCCCAGCACCCACCCCCTCCTCGGCGCCGCTGTGGACGCCGCCGCGGACGGCGCCGTCACGTTCACCGGCAGCCTCGGCCTCCGCACCCACCCCTGGCTCGCCGACCACGCCGTCAACGGCACCGTCCTCCTCCCCGGCACCGCCTTCGTCGACCTCGCCCTCCACGCCGGCGACCACACCGCCCACCCCCACCTGGCCGAACTCACCCTCCAAGCCCCCCTCGTCATCCCCGCCACCACCACCCTCCAACTCCAGGTGTCGGTCGGCCCGCCCGACGGCGGCGAGGACCGTTCGGTCAGCGTTCACTCCCGGGGTTCCGACGACGAGCCGTGGACGCTGCACGCCGTCGGCGTGCTCACCGCGCGCTCGGCCGAGCCGCCCGTCGCCGACGACCTCGCCGCGTGGCCCCCGGCCGGTGCCGAGCAGGTCCCGGTCGGCGATCTGTACGAGGCGTTCGCCGCCCGCGGCAACGAGTACGGGCCGGTCTTCCAGGGGCTCGCCGCGGCCTGGCGCGGGGGCGACAGCCTCTACGCCGAGGTCGGCCTCGACGCCTCGACCGACGCGTCCGGCTTCGACGTCCACCCGGCGCTGCTCGACGCCGCGCTCCACACGCTCGGGCTCACCGACGCCATCAGCGGCGGCGTGTTCCTGCCGTTCTCGTGGAACGACGTCAGCGTCTACGCGACCGGGGCGGGCGCCGTCCGGGCGCGGGTCACGCGGGTCGACGAGACGACGGTCGCCGTCGCGCTGGCCGACGTCGAGGGCCGGCCGGTCGCCACGGTGGGTTCGCTTGTGCTGCGTCCGCTCGACCCGGGGCAGCTCGCCCAGGCCCGTACGAGCACGCACAACCGGCTCTTCCGCATGGACTGGACCGCCGCTGCCCCGCCGGCCGCCGGTGCGTCCGCCGCCGCGCCTGGCGACTGGACCGTCCTCACCGCGGGTGTGCCGGCGGACGCCGTGCCGTCGGCGGCGGGCCGGTTGCACGTGGCGCCCGCGGACCCGGCGGGCCCGCTGCCCGCCCAGGTCCACCACGCCGCGGCCGAGGCCCTCGGGCTCGTACAGGAATGGCTCGCGGACGACGCGAACGCCGACCGGCGCCTCGTCGTCGTCACCCGGCGGGCCGTCGCCGCGTCCTCCGACGAGGACGTCGCCGACCTCGTCCACGCGCCCCTGTGGGGTCTGGTCCGCAGCGCCCAGAGCGAGCACCCGGGCCGCGTCGTCCTCCTCGACACCGATGACCCTTCCGCCGACCTCACCGGCCACGTCGAGACCGCCCTTGCTCTCGACGAACCCCAGCTCGCCGTGCGCAACGGGCAGCCTCTCGTCCCCCGGCTCGCCCGGTACGCTCCCCCGGCCGGGGACTCCCTGGCCCTCGACCCCGGGGGCACCGTCCTGGTCACCGGCGGTACCGGCACGCTCGGCGCGCACACCGCCCGCCACCTCGTGACCGCGCACGGCGTTCGGCATCTGCTGCTCACCAGCCGCAGCGGTCCCGACGCGCCCCACGCGGCGGCGCTCCGCGAGGAGCTGACGGCCCTCGGCGCGGACGTACGCATCGCCGCCTGCGACGTCGCAGACCGCGACGAACTCGCCGCGCTCCTCGGCACCGTTCCCGGCGACCACCCGCTGACCGCCGTCTTCCACACCGCCGGCGCGCTGGCCGACGCCACCCTGCACAACCTCACCCCCGGCCACCTGGCCACCGTGCTCCGCCCCAAGGTCGACGCGGCGTGGCACCTGCACGAGCTGACCCGGCACCTCGACCTCGGCGCCTTCGTCCTCTACTCGTCCGCCGCCGCCACCCTCGGCGCGACGGGCCAGGCGAACTACGCCGCCGCCAACACCTTCCTGGACGCCCTCGCCCGCCACCGCCACCACCACGGCCTGCCCGCCGTCAGCCTCGCCTGGGGCTACTGGGCCGAGCAGTCCGGCATGACGGGGCACATGGACGGCACCGACGTCGCCCGCCTCTCCCGCGGCGGCCTCGCGCCGCTGACCACCGAGCAGGGCCTCGCCCTCCTCGACGCGGGCTGCGTCTCCGCGGTGCCGTTCCTCGTCCCGGCCGCCGTCGACCCGGCGCGGCTCGACGCGGCGCAGGCGCCGGCCCTGTTCCGCGGCCTGCTGCCCGTCCGGCGGCGCCAGGCCGCCGCGGCGGGCGCGGCGGGCGGTGGCGGCGACGGCTCCTCCGCCCTCGCGCGGCGGCTCTCGGGTCTCGGGGCCGACGAGCAGCGGGAGGTGCTGGAGCGGCTCGTGGCGAGCCACGTCGGGACGGTGCTGGGGCACGGCGAGGACGCCGTGGCCGTCAACCGCTCGTTCAAGGATCTCGGCATCGACTCCCTCACCGCGGTCGAGCTGCGCAACGGGCTGTCCGCCGCGGTCGGCGAGCGGCTGCCCGCCACCCTCGTCTTCGACCACCCCACGCCCGCCGCGCTCGCGGAGTATTTGCGCAGGACGGTGCTCGGCGTCGGGTCCGAGGCCGTGGTGCCGGCGGCCGGCGCCCGGGTGGAGGGCGATCCGATCGCGATCGTGGGGATGGCGTGCCGCTATCCGGGCGACGTGCGTTCGCCCGAGGACCTGTGGCGGCTGGTGGCCGAGGGGCGCGACGCGATCGGCGCGTTCCCGGAGAACCGCGGCTGGGACACCGAGGCGCTGTTCGACGCCGACCCCGACCATCCGGGTACGTCGTACGTCCGCGAGGGCGGCTTCCTGTACGAGGCCGAGCAGTTCGACCCCGCGGTCTTCGGCATGAGCCCGCGGGAGGCGACCGCGACGGATCCGCAGCACCGGCTGCTGCTGGAGACCGCGTGGGAGACGTTCGAGCGCGCGGGCCTCGACCCGCGGTCGCTGCACGGCAGCCGCACCGGCGTGTTCACCGGGGTCATCTCGCAGGACTACTACTCGCGGCTGTCCCGGATCCCGGAGGGGTTCGAGGGGCAGATCGGGATCGGCAGCGCGGGCAGCGTCGCGTCCGGCCGCGTCTCGTACGCCTTCGGTCTGGAGGGCCCGGCGATCACGGTGGACACGGCGTGTTCGTCGTCGCTGGTGGCGCTGCACATGGCGGGCCAGGCGCTGCGCGAGGGCGAGTGCGAACTCGCCCTGGTGGGCGGTGTGTCGGTGATGGCGAGCCCGAACATGTTCGTGGAGTTCAGCCGGCAGCGGGGGCTGGCGCCGGACGGGCGCTGCAAGGCTTTCGCGGCGGGCGCGGACGGCACGGGCTGGTCGGAGGGCGTGGGGCTGCTGCTCGTGGAGCGGCTGTCGGACGCGCGGCGCAACGGCCATCCGGTCCTCGCCGTCGTCCGCGGGTCGGCCGTCAACCAGGACGGCGCGTCCAACGGCCTGACGGCGCCCAACGGGCCGTCCCAGGAGCGCGTCGTCCGCCAGGCGCTGGCGGGCGCGGGGCTGTCGGCCGCCGACGTCGACGCCGTCGAGGCGCACGGCACCGGCACGAGCCTCGGCGACCCGATCGAGGCGCAGGCGCTGCTGGCCACGTACGGCCAGGGCCGGCCCGCGGACGCGCCGCTGCGGCTCGGCTCGGTCAAGTCCAACATCGGCCACACCCAGGCCGCGGCCGGGGTCGGCGGTGTGATCAAGATGGTGCAGGCCATGCGGTACGGGCTGCTGCCCCGGACGCTGCACGTGGACGAGCCGTCGCCGCACGTCGACTGGTCGGCGGGTGCCGTGGAGCTGCTGCGCGACGAGGTGCCGTGGCCGCGGGCGGGGAAGCCGCGGCGGGCGGGGGTGTCGTCGTTCGGCATGAGCGGCACCAACGCGCACGTGATCATCGAGGAGCCGCCGGCCGACGACGCGGCCGCCGCCGATGCGCCGGCTGTGCCGGGGCCGGTGGTGTGGCCGGTGTCCGGGCACACGGCGGAGGCGCTGGCGGCGCAGGCCGGGCGGCTGCGGACGTACCTCGACGAGCACCCCGGGGCCGACACGCGCGCGGTGGCCGCCTCGCTGGTGCGTTCGCGCGCGGTGCTGGACCACCGGGCGGTGGTCTTCGGTACGGACCGCGCCCGGCTGCTCGCCGGGCTGGACGCTGTCGCGCGCGGCGAGGACGCGCCCGGCGCGGTCGCCGGGCGGTACCGGGCGGGGAAGCTGGCGGTGCTGTTCAGCGGCCAGGGCGCGCAGCGCGCGGGCATGGGCGCGGAGCTGTACGAGACGTACCCGGTGTTCGCCGAGGCGCTGGACGAAGCCTGCGCGGCGCTGGACGCCCACCTGCCGCGGCCGCTCAAGCCGCTGCTGTTCGCGGCGGCCGAGAGTGCCGAGGCCGGGCTGCTCAACGACACCACGTACACGCAGCCCGCGCTGTTCGCCTACGAGGTCGCCCTCTTCCGGCTGGCGGAGTCGTTCGGGATCCGGCCGGACTTCCTGGCCGGTCACTCGGTCGGGGAGTTGACCGCCGTCCACGTCGCCGGGGTATGGAGCCTCGCCGACGCGGCGCGGCTCGTCGCGACGCGGGCGCGGCTCATGGGGACGCTGCCCGCGGGCGGCGCCATGCTGTCCGTCGCCGCCGACCGCGACACCGTCACCCGGGTTTTGAAGGACGTCGACGGCGCCTCGGTCGCCGCGCACAACTCGCCCGTCTCCACGGTCGTCTCCGGCGACGCCGACGCCATGGACACGGTCGCGGAGCGCTGCTCCGACATCGGGGTGCCGGCCCGGCGGCTGCGGGTCAGCCACGCCTTCCACTCCGCGCACATGGACCCGATCCTGGCGGAGTTCCGCGCGGCCGTCGCCGATACGTCCGCGCGGCGCGGCGCGCTGCCGGTCGTCTCCGGCCGCACCGGCCTGCCGCTCACGCCGGACCAGGCCGCTTCGCCCGACTACTGGGCGGAGCAGCTGCGGCACACCGTCGAATACGCCGCCGTCACGGCCCACCTGGAGCAGGCCGGCACCACCGCGTACCTCGAACTCGGCCCCGACACCACCCTGACGACCCTCACCGCCGACACCCTCACCGCGCCCGCCACCGCGGTCGCGGCCCAGCAGCGCAAGCGGGGGCAGGTCGACGCCTTCACCGGCGCGCTGGCCGCGGTCCACACGGTGCACGCCCCCGTGGCCTGGCCGACCGCCGCGGCGCCGCTGCTCGGCGACCTCCCCACCTACGCCTTCCAGCACCAGCGCTACTGGCTCGACGCCCTGCCCGCGGCCGGGGACGCCGAGGGGCTGGGGCTCGGGGCGGCCGACCACCCCCTGCTCGGCGCGGCAGTGGAGCACGCCGACGGCGGCGCCGTCACCTTCACCGGGCGGCTCTCGCCGCGTACGCACCCGTGGCTGGCGGACCACGCCGTCTTCGGGACGGTGCTGCTTCCGGGGAGCGGGTTCGTCGAACTCGCGCTGTACGCGGGCGAGCAGGTCGGCGCGCTCCGGCTGGCGGAGCTGACGCTGGAAGCCCCGCTCGTCGTGCCGGACCAGGGCACCGTGCACCTCCAGGTGCTCGTCGCGGCCGAGGACGGCGACGGCGGGCGCACGGTCACCGTCCACTCGCGGACCGGGCGGGGCGAGCCGTGGACGCTGCACGCCACGGGCCGGCTCACGGCCGCGGGCACGGAGCCCGGTGCCGCGCCGGACCTCACCGTGTGGCCGCCGCCCGGGGCCGAGCCGATCGGCGTCGACTCCGTCTACGACGACCTCGACGTGCGCGGCTACCGGTACGGCCCGGCTTTCCAGGGGCTGACGGCGGCCTGGCGGGACGGCGACGACGTGTACGCCGAGGTCTCGCTCGGCGCCGGGGCCGACGCCACCGGCTACGGGCTCCACCCGGCGCTGCTGGACGCCGCGCTGCACGCGCTGGGCCTGCTGGCGGAGGAGGGCGACGACGCCCGGCTGCCGTTCGCCTGGGCCGGTGTGGAGCTGCACGCCACCGGTGCCACGGCGCTCCGGGTCCACCTGCGGCGCGAGTCCGCGGACACGGCGCGCATCACGCTGGCGGACGCGGCGGGCGCGCCGGTCGCCCGGGTGGAGGCGCTGTCGGTGCGGCCGGTCGACCGCGGCCAGCTCGCGGCGCTCGGCGCGGACGGGCAGGGCAGGCGGCTGTTCGCCGTGGAGTGGACGCCCGCGTCCGTGGCCGGAACGGCGGTCCCGTCGACGCCGTGGGCCGTGCTGTCGGCCGGGGCGGAGGTCCCGGAGGTCGCGCCGGACGGTGCCGGGGCGCCGGACGTGGTCGCGGTCCTCGACGAGCACCCGGACCTTCCGGTGGCCGAGCGGGTGCACCGCGCCGCCGCGCAGGCCCTCGGGCACGTACAGAAGTGGCTGGCCGACGACGCGAACGCCGAACGGCACCTCGTCGTGCTCACCCGCGGGGCCGTCGCCACCGCCGACGACGAGGAGGGCGCCGACCTGGCGCACGCCCCGCTGTGGGGTCTGGTGCGCAGCGCGCAGAGCGAGAACCCGGGCCGGATCACGCTCGTCGACACGGACGGGCACCCCGACAGCCGGTCGGCCCTGCCCGCCGTCCTCACGCTGGACGAGCCGGAGCTCGCCCTGCGCGGCGGCCACGTGCTCGTACCGCGGCTCATCCGCCACTCCGCCGACGCCGGTCCGGCGGTCTCCCTCAACGTCGAGGGCACGGTCCTGGTCACGGGAGGCACCGGCACCCTCGGGGCCCACACCGCGCGCCATCTGGTCGCCGCGCACGGCGTACGCCACCTGCTTCTCACCAGCCGCTCCGGACCCGACGCAGCCGGAGCCACAGAGCTGCACGACGAACTCACCGCCCTCGGCGCCGACGTACACATCACCGCCTGCGACACCGCCGACCGCGACCAACTCGCCACCCTCCTCGACACCATCCCCGACGACCACCCCCTGACCGCCGTCTTCCACACCGCCGGCACCCTCGCCGACGCCACCCTGCACAACCTCACCCCCCACCACCTCACCACCGCCCTGCGCCCCAAGGTCGACGCGGCGTGGCACCTGCACGAGCTGACCGAACACCTCAACCTCGACGCCTTCGTCCTCTACTCTTCCGCCGCCGCCACCCTCGGCGCCCCCGGCCAAGCCAACTACGCCACCGCCAACACCTTCCTCGACACCCTCGCCACCCACCGCCACCACCACGGACTCCCCGCCACCTCACTCGGCTGGGGCCTGTGGGCCGAACAGTCCGGCATGACCGGGCAGCTGGGCGACGACGACGTCGCCCGCCTGACCCGCGGGGGTCTCACGCCGCTGACCACCGAGCAGGGCCTCGCCCTCCTCGACACCGGCATCTCCGCCGCCCGCGCCCACCTGCTGCCCGTCGCCCTCGACACCACCCGGGTCGACCCCGCGTCCGCGCCGCCGCTCCTGCGCACGCTCGTACGCGGCTCCCGCCGGCCGACGGCGGACGGCGGCGGCGCCGGGGCCGACCGGGCGGCGACACTGACCGCGGAGCTGGCCGGGCTCGACCCCGATCAGCGGACCGAGCGGGTCCGGGCGCTGGTGGTCCGCGAGGTGGCCCTGGTCCTGGGGCACAGCGGCGAGCGCGGCATCGAGGCGGACCGGCCGTTCTCGGAGCTGGGCTTCGACTCCCTCACCGCCGTCCAGCTGCGCAACAAGCTGGGCACGCTGGTCGGGCAGCAGCTTCCGGCGACGCTGATCTTCGACTATCCGACGCCGCTGGCGCTGGCCGACCACCTCGCCACGCGCCTCGCCCCCGGGCGCGGCGCGGGCGGCGGGGTCGTCACCGCCGACGACCTCGACCGGCTCGGCGCGACGCTGTCGGCGCGGCCGTCGGACGACCCGGAGCGGGTGGTTCTCGTGGAGCGGCTGGAGGCGTTGCTGTCCCGGCTGGCGGCCCCGGGCGCGTCCGACGAGAGCGGCGAGGAAGTCCTCGACTCGCTGCGCAAAGCGAGCAATGAGGAGCTCTTTAGCTTCGTGGAGAAGGATCTCGGGCTCTGAGCCCGCACGGCCCGGCCCGGGCCGCGATCAACTTCGGCATTTCAATCGGTAAGGCTCGGCAAGGCATGGGAGCAGGACAGATGGCGGACGAAGACAAGCTGCGGGATTACCTGGCACGCGTCATTGCCGAGTTGCACCAGACCCGGCAGCGTCTGCACGACGCCGAGTCCCAGGAGCACGAGCCGATCGCCATCGTGGGCATGGCCTGCCGCTACCCCGGCGACGTCCGCTCGCCGGAGGACCTGTGGCGGCTCGTGGCCGAGGGCCGGGACGCGGTCGGGGAGTTCCCCTCCGGCCGCGACTGGGACGTGGAGTCGCTGTACCACCCGGACCCGGACCACCCGGCCACGTCGTACGTGCGGGAGGGCGGGTTCCTGCACGAGGCCGCGGACTTCGACGCCGAGCTGTTCCACATGAGCCCGCGCGAGGCGCTGGCCACCGACCCGCAGCAGCGGCTGCTGCTGGAGACGGCCTGGGAGGCGTTCGAACGGGCCGGGATCGACCCGCAGTCGGTGCAGGGCAGCCGGACCGGTGTCTTCACCGGCGTGATGTACAACGACTACTCCTCGCGGCTGATGCACCAGGTGCCGGCCGGGTTCGAGGGGCAGGTGGGCAACGGCAGCGCGGGCAGCATCGCCTCGGGCCGGGTGGCGTACAGCTTCGGCCTGGAGGGGCCCGCGGTCACCGTGGACACGGCCTGCTCCTCCTCGCTCGTCTCGCTGCACCTGGCCGCGCACGCGCTGCGGCAGGGCGAGTGCACGCTCGCCCTGGCCGGCGGTGTGACGGTGATGGCCACGCCGGGTACGTTCGTGGAGTTCAGCCGGCAGCGCGGGCTGGCGCCGGACGGGCGCTGCAAGCCGTTCGCCGCCGCCGCGGACGGCACGGGGTGGTCCGAGGGTGTCGGGCTGCTGCTGGTGGAGCGGCTGTCGGACGCGCAGCGCAACGGGCACCCCGTGCTCGCGGTCCTGCGCGGCTCGGCCGTGAACCAGGACGGGGCCTCCAACGGGCTGACGGCGCCGAACGGCCCGTCGCAGCAGCGGGTGATCCGGGAGGCGCTCGCCAACGCGGGGCTCACCGCCGCCGATGTCGACGTCGTCGAGGCGCACGGCACGGGTACGACGCTGGGCGACCCGATCGAGGCGCAGGCGCTGCTGGCGACGTACGGCGAGGGGCGCTCGGGCGACGCGCCGCTGTGGCTGGGCTCGGTCAAGTCGAACCTCGGGCACACCCAGGCCGCGGCCGGGGTCGCGGGCATCATCAAGATGGTCATGGCGATGCACGAGGGCGTGCTGCCGCGCACGCTGCACGTGGACGAGCCGTCGCCGCACATCGACTGGTCCACGGGCACGGTCCGGCTGCTGACGGATCAGCGGGAGTGGTCGCACCCGGAGCGGCCGCTGCGCGCCGCGGTGTCCTCGTTCGGCATGAGCGGCACGAACGCGCACGTGGTGATCGAGGGCCCGCCGGCCGCGGTGGAGCAGGAGCAGGCGGCCGAGGCGGTGCCGGGGCCGGTGGTGTGGGCGCTGTCGGGGCACACGCCGGACGCGCTCGCCGCCCAGGCCGGGAAGCTGCGCGACTGGCTGGCGGAGCACCCGGACGCCGACGCGCGGGCCGTGGGGTCCGCGCTGCTGCGGACGCGGGCCGCGCTCGCGCACCGCGGGGTGGTGTTCGGTGGGGACCGCGAGGAGCTGCTCGCCGGGCTCGCCGCCGTGGCGGAGGAGACGCCGGGGCCGGGGGCGGTCGTGGGTACGGCGGCCGGCGGCAAGCTGGCGGTGCTGTTCACCGGCCAGGGCGCGCAGCGCGCGGGTATGGGCGCGGAGCTGTACGAGACGTACCCGGTGTTCGCCGAGGCGCTGGACGAAGCCTGCGCGGCCCTGGACGCGCACCTCCCGCGGCCGCTGAAGCCCCTGCTGTTCGCCGAGGCGGACACGGACGAGGCGGCGCTGCTGGACGACACGACGTACACGCAGCCCGCGCTGTTCGCGTACGAGGTGGCCCTGTTCCGGCTGGCGGAGTCGTTCGGGGTGCGGCCGGACTTCCTGGCCGGTCACTCCATCGGGGAGCTGACGGCGGCCCACCTGGCCGGGGTGTGGACGCTGGCGGACGCCGCCAAGCTGGTCGCCACCCGGGGGCGGCTCATGGGCGCCCTGCCCGCGGGCGGCGCGATGCTGTCCGTCGCCGCCGACCGGGACGCCACCGCCCGCCTGCTGGAGGACGTCGACGGCGCGTCGGTCGCCGCGCACAACTCGCCCGTCTCCACGGTCGTCTCCGGCGACGCCGACGCCATGGACACCGTCGCCGAGCGGTGCGCCGAGGCGGGCGTGACCGCCCGGCGGCTGCGGGTGAGCCACGCGTTCCACTCGGCGCACATGGACCCGATCCTGGCGGAGTTCCGCGCGGCCGTCGCCGATGTGCCCGCCCAGGCGCCGGCGCTGCCGGTGGTCTCCAACCGCACCGGGCAGCCCCTCACGGCGGCCGAGGCGGCCTCGCCCGAGTACTGGGCGGAGCAGCTGCGGCACAGCGTCGAGTACGCCGCCGTCACGGCGTACCTGGAAGAGGCGGGCACCGGTACGTACCTCGAACTCGGCCCGGACACCACCCTGGCGACCCTCACCGCCGACACCCTCACCTCCCCGGCCACCGCCGTCGCCGCCCAGCACCGCAAGCGGGGGCAGGTGGAGGCGCTGACGGCCGCGTTCGCCGCGGTCCACGCCGCGCACACCCCCCTCGACTGGCCCGGCTCCACCGCCACCGTCGGCCTTCCCACCTACGCGTTCCAGCACCGGACGTACTGGCTCAGCGCCCCCGCCCACGGCGGCGACCCCGGGCACCTCGGGCTGCGCCGCACCGAACACGCCCTGCTCGGCGCCGCGATGGAGCTGGCGGACGGCGGCGGTGCCGTCACGTTCACCGGCAGCCTCAGCCTGCGTACGCACCCCTGGCTCGCCGACCACGCGGTAGGCGGCACCGTCCTCCTGCCGGGCACCGCCTTCGTCGACCTCGCGCTGCACGCGGGCGAGCACACCGGCCACCCCCACCTGGCCGAACTCACCCTCCAGACCCCGCTGGTGCTCGGCGAGCACGGCACCGTCCACCTCCAGGTGACCGCGGGCGGCGACGCGGACGGCAGCGGGCGGCGGCCGGTCACGGTCCACTCGCGCGCCGAGGACGGCGACGTCTGGACCCCGCACGCCACCGGTTTCCTCACCGCGGCGCCCGCCGCCGGCCAGGACGACGAGCCGGCCGCCGACCTCGCCGCCTGGCCGCCCGCCGGCGCCGAGCCGCTGCCCGTCGAGTCGCTGTACGACGACCTGGCGGCGCACGGCTACCACTACGGCCCCGCGTTCCGCGGCCTGACCGCGGCCTGGCGGGCCGCGGACGGCGGCGTGTACGCGGAGGTCGACCTCGCCGACGACGCCGGCACCGACCCGGCCGGGTACGGCATCCACCCCGCGCTCCTGGACGCCGCCCTGCACGCGCTGGGCCTGGCCCCGGGCGGTGAGGACGGCACGCAGCTGCCGTTCTCCTGGAGCGGCGTCGAACTGCGCGCCACCGGCGCGGACTTCCTCCGCGTCCACGTGCGGCGGACCGCGCCGGAGTCGGCGCGGATCACCCTGGCCGACGCGGCGGGCAGCCCCGTGGGCCGGGTCGGTTCGCTGACGCTGCGGCAGGTCGACGCCGCGCAGTTGCAGCGGGCCGCCACGCCCGATCCGTACCACGACAGCCTGTTCACCCTGGACTGGGCCCCGCTCGCCGTCCCGGAGGCGGACACCGCGCCCGGGCACGTCTTCGTCACCGCGCTGGGCTCCGGCGGCGGCCTCCCCGGTGCCGCCGGCGGCCGGGTCGTCGCGGACCTCGACGCGCTGCTCGCCGAAGGCGACCTCCCGGGGACCGTGCTGCTGCCCGTGGGCGATCCGGGCGAGGGCCCGCTGCCCGCGCGGGTGCGGGAGCTGAACACCGGGCTGCTGGAGCTCGTCCAGCGCTGGCTCGCGGACGAGCGGCTGGCCGGTGTCCGGCTCGCCGTCGTGACGTCGGGCGCCGTGGCCGCCGAGCCCGGCGACCCGGTGACCGACCTGGCCGGCGCCGCCGCCTGGGGTCTGCTGCGCTCCGCGCAGTCGGAGCACCCGGACCGCTTCCTGCTGGTCGACGTGGACGCGGACCCGCGCACCGCGGCGGCGCTCGGCGCCGTCCTGGCCGCCGGCGAGCCGCAGACCGCGGTACGGGAGGGCCGTGCCCTCGCCGCCCGCCTCGGCCGGTCCGCGGCCGACGACGTGCTGGCGCCGCCGCCCGGCGCGGAGCACTGGTGCCTGGGCGTGACCGGCCAGGGCTCCCTGGAAGACGTCGCGCTCGTCCCGTCGCCCGAGGCGGGCGCCGACCTGCGGCCCGGTGAGGTACGGGTCGCCGTACGGGCCGGCGGGCTGAACTTCCGCGACGTCGTCGTGACGCTCGGCATGGTCGCCGACGTGCGCGCGGTGGGCGGCGAGGGCGCCGGCGTGGTCGTGGAGGCCGCGCCCGACGTCACCCATCTCGCCGTCGGCGACCGGGTGATGGGCCTGTTCACCACCACCGGCCCGGTCACCGTCACGGACGCCCGGCTGCTGGCGCGTATCCCGGAGGGCTGGTCCTTCGCCGAGGCGGCGACGGTGCCGATCGTCTTCCTCACCGCCTACTACGGGCTGGTGGACCTGGCCGCCGTCGAGCCGGGCGAGCGGCTGCTCGTGCACGCCGGCGCCGGCGGCGTCGGCATGGCGACGCTCCAGCTCGCGCGGCACTGGGGCGTGGACGTCCTGTCCACCGCCAGCTCCGGCAAGCAGCACGTGCTGCGCGCGCACGGGGTCGAGGACGCCCGGATCGCGTCGTCCCGGACGCTGGACTTCGAGGAGCAGTTCCGCACGGCGACCGACGGCGCCGGCGTGGACGTCGTCCTCAACTCCCTGGCCGGGGAGTTCGCCGACGCCTCGCTGCGGCTGCTGGGCGACGGCGGCCGGTTCGTCGAGATCGGCAAGACCGACATCCGGGACGCGGAAGCGGTCGCGGAGGAGTACCCCGGCACGACGTACCAGGCGTTCGACCTCGGCGACGCCGGTCCGGACCGTATCCAGGAGATGCTGCAAGAGCTGCGGGAGCTGTTCGAGAGCGGCGTGCTGCGGCCGCTGCCGGTCACGTCGTGGGACATCCGGCGGGCGCCGGAGGCGCTGCGCCACCTGAGCCAGGCGAAGCACATCGGCAAGGTCGTGCTGACGATCCCGGCGCCGATCGACCCGGACGGCACCGTCCTGGTCACCGGCGGCACCGGCGTCCTCGGCGCCCACGTCGCACGCCACCTCGTCACCGCCCACGGCGTACACAACCTCCTGCTCACCAGCCGCTCCGGACCCGACGCAGCCGGAGCCACAGAGCTGCACGACGAACTCACCGCCCTCGGCGCCGACGTACGCATCACCGCCTGCGACACCGCCGACCGCGACCAACTCGCCACACTCCTGACCACCATCCCCGACGACCACCCCCTGCGCGGCGTCGTCCACACCGCCGGCGTCCTCGACGACGCCACCGTGGACCGCCTCACCCCCGGCCAGCTCGCCACCGTGCTGCGCCCGAAGGTGGACGCGGCCTGGCACCTGCACGAGCTGACCGAGCAACTGGAGCTGGACGCCTTCGTCCTGTTCTCCTCGGCCGCCGCCACCTTCGGCGCCCCCGGCCAGGCCAACTACGCCGTTGCCAACACCTTCCTGGACTCCCTCGCAGCCCTCCGCCACCGCCGCGGCCTCAGCGCCGTGTCCCTCGGCTGGGGCCTGTGGGCCGAGGCCAGCGGCATGACCGGGCACCTGGACGACGCCGACGTCGCGCGGGTCAGCCGCGCGGGCGTCGCCCCGCTCACCACGGCGCACGGCCTGGCGCTGCTCGACGCGGGCCTGTCCGGCAGCCGCCCGTTCCTGCTGCCCACCGGGCTGGACACCCGCGTCCTCGACCCCGCCACCGCGCCGCCGCTGCTCCGCGCCCTGGTCCAGCCGCGCCGCGCCGCCGCCGCGGCCGCGGGCCGGGGGGCCGCCGCCCGGAGCGGCGGCCGGGGCTCCTCGCTGGCCGACGAGCTGTCAGCGATGGCCCCCGAGAACCGGGAGCGGCACGTCCTGGACCTCGTCCGCGGCCATGTGGCGACGGTCCTCGTCCTCGGCGACGCGACGGCGGTCGGCGCCGACCGCAGCTTCCGCGAGCTGGGCTTCGACTCGCTCACGGCCGTCGAGATGCGCAACCGCCTCGGCGCCGCCACCGGCCTGCAACTGCCGACGACGCTGGTCTTCGACCACCCGACACCCGCGCTGCTGGCGCGCTTCGTCCTGGACGAACTGCTCGGCGCCCTACCGCAGGCGGCCCTCTCCCCCGCCGCCGGCCCCCGCGCCGACGAGGACGAGCCGATCGCCATCATCGGCATGGCCTGCCGCTTCCCCGGCGGCGTCGCCTCGCCGGAGGACCTGTGGCGGCTGGTGAGTGAGGGCCGCGACGGCATCGGGGCCTTCCCCGAGGACCGCGGCTGGGACCTCGACCGGCTCATGGACCCGGACCCGGAGCGCCTCGGGACGTCCGCCACGTCGCAGGGCGGATTCCTGTACGACGCGGCCGAGTTCGACCCCGAACTGTTCCGGATCAGCCCGCGCGAGGCGGTGGCCACGGACCCGCAGCACCGGCTGCTGCTGGAGACGGCGTGGGAGGCGTTCGAGCGGGCGGGCATCGACCCGTACACGCTGCGCAACACGCCCACCGGCGTCTTCGCCGGCGTCATCTCGCAGGACTACCTGTCCCGGCTGACCGAGACCCCGGAGGGCTTCGAGGGGCAGGTCGGCATCGGCAGCGCGCTGAGCATCGCCTCCGGCCGGGTCTCGTACACCTTCGGGCTGGAGGGCCCGGCGGTGACGGTGGACACGGCGTGCTCGTCGTCGCTGGTGACGCTGCACCTGGCGTGCCAGTCGCTCAGGAGCGGTGAGTCGACGCTCGCGCTGGCGGGCGGGGTGACGGTGATGGCCACGCCGGGCGGCTTCACCGAGTTCAGCCGGCAGGGCGGCCTGGCGCCGGACGGGCGCTGCAAGCCGTTCGCGGCGGGGGCCGACGGGACCGGCTGGTCGGAGGGCGTGGGGCTGCTGCTCGTGGAGCGGCTGTCGGACGCGCGGCGCAACGGGCGCCGCATCCTCGCGGTGGTGCGCGGTTCTGCGGTGAACCAGGACGGCGCGTCGAACGGCCTGACGGCGCCGAACGGTCCGTCGCAGCAGCGCGTCATCCGGCAGGCGCTGGCGAATGCCGGTTTGTCGACATCGGACGTGGATGCGGTGGAGGCCCACGGTACGGGCACGGCGCTGGGCGACCCGATCGAGGCGCAGGCGCTGCTGGCCACGTACGGCCAGGACCGGCCGGACGACGCACCGGTGTGGCTGGGGTCGCTGAAGTCGAACCTGGGGCACACCCAGGCCGCGGCCGGTGTCGGCGGCGTCATCAAGATGGTCATGGCGATGCGGGAAGGCGTGCTGCCGCAGACGCTGCACGTCGACGCGCCCTCGTCGCACATCGACTGGACCGCGGGCGACGTGCGGCTGCTCACCGAGCAGCGGGCCTGGGACGTGGCGGAGGAACGGCCGCGGCGGGCTGGCGTGTCGTCGTTCGGCATGAGCGGCACGAACGCGCACGTCATCATCGAGCAGGCTCCCGAGTCCGAGACCGCGGCCGACGTGGTCGAGCCGGGTGGTGTGGTGGCGTGGCCGGTCTCCGGCCACACGCCGCAGGCGCTCGCCGACCAGGCCGCACGACTCCACGCCCACCTCGGCGAACACCCCGGGATCGGCCCGGCCCAGGTCGCCCACAGCCTGGTGGCCACGCGACCCGCCCTCGGCGATCGTGCGGTGGTCGTGGGCGGTGAGCGGGACGAGCTGCTGGAGGGACTGGCTGCGATCGCCGCCGGCGAGCCGTCGGCGCGTGTGGTCGGCGGCAGTGTGCAGCCGGGTGGGAAGACGGTGTTCGTCTTCCCGGGTCAGGGTGCGCAGTGGGCGGGCATGGCCGCGGACCTGATCGACGCCGAGCCCGTCTTCGCGCAGGCCATCGCCGAGTGCGAGACGGCCCTTTCGGTGTACGCGGATGACTGGTCGCTGACGGACGTGCTGTCCGACCCGGAGGGGGTGTTGCTGGAGCGGGTGGATGTGGTCCAGCCCGCGCTGTTCGCCGTCATGGTCAGCCTGGCGCGGCTGTGGCAGCACCACGGCATCCAGCCCGACGCCGTCATCGGCCACTCCCAAGGCGAAATCGCCGCCGCCCACATCGCCGGCGCCCTCACCCTGGAGGACGCCGCCAAGGTCGTCTGCCTGCGCAGCCAGGCCATCCGCGCGCTGTCCGGCAAGGGCGCGATGGCGTCCGTCGCGCTGCCGCACGACGAGGTCGCGGACGCCATCGCCGCCTGGGACGGCAAGCTGTCCGTCGCGGTGGTCAACAGCCCGACCGCCACCGTCATCTCCGGCGACACCGACGCGGTGAACGCGTATCTCGCCCGGTGCGAGGAAGCGGGTGTACGGAACCGGCTGCTGCCCGTCGACTACGCCTCCCACGGCCCCCACGTCACCGAACTCCGCGACACCCTGCTCAGCACCCTCGCGGACGTGGAACCGACCCAGGCGGCCATCCCCTTCCACTCCACCGTCACCGGCGGAGAGTTCGACACCACCGGCCTGACCGCCGACTACTGGTACACCAACCTCCGCGAAACCGTCCGCTTCCACGACACCCTCACCCACCTCATCGACACCGGCCACACCACCTACGTCGAAACCAGCCCCCACCCGACACTGACGACGGCCATCACCGACACCCCCACCGAAACCCCCGTGACCGTGACCGGCACCCTCCGCCGCCACGAACACTCCCCCACCCAACTCCGCCTCGCCCTCGCCCACCTCCACACCCACGGGGTGCGCGTCGACTGGCACACCGCCCCCACCCCTCTGGCGGACCTCCCCACCTACGCCTTCCAGCACCAGCCCTACTGGCTCGACGTCCGCGCCTCCGGGGGCGACCCCGCCTCCCTCGGCCTCCAGCACACCGACCACCCCCTCCTCCCCGCCTCCCTCCAGCACGCCGACAACTCCGGGACGTTCAGCTTCACGGGACAGGTCTCGCTCCGCAGCCACCCCTGGCTGGCCGACCACGCCGTCGCCGGAACCGTGCTCCTCCCCGGCACCGCGCTCGTCGACCTCGCCCTCCACGCGGGCGACCGGACCGCCCACCCCCACCTCGCCGAACTCACCCTTCAGACCCCCTTCGTCATCCCCCGGGACACGGCCCTTCAGCTTCAGGTGACCGTGGGCCCGGAGGACGAGGAGGGCCGCAGCCCCGTCTCCGTACACACCCGGCAGGCCGACGACGAGCCCTGGGTGACGCACGCCGCCGGCGTGCTCGCCGACGAGGACGGGGACGCGGCGGGCGAGGACCTCGCCGCCTGGCCACCGGCAGGGGCCACGGCGCTGCCCGTGGACACCCTGTACGACGAGCTGGCCGAGCGCGGCTACGGCTACGGCCCCGCGTTCCGCGGCCTCACGGCGGCCTGGCGCCGAGGCGACGACCTGTACGCCGAGGTGGGCCTCGACCCGGCGACCGACGTCACGGGATACGGCATCCACCCCGCCCTGCTCGACGCCGCCCTGCACACCCTGGGCGCCGACACCCGCGGCGGCGCGGAGGACGCGGAGGTGGCCCTGCCCTTCTCGTGGTCGGGCGTCAGCCTGTTCGCGACCGGGGCCACGGCCGCGCGCGTACGCATCGAGCGCTCCGACTCCCGCAACGTCACCCTGCACCTCGCCGACGCGACGGGCCGGCCCGTCGCCCGCGTCCGGGCGCTGTCCCTGCGCCCCGTCGACCCGGCGCAGCTGTCCGCTCCGGCGCCGGACGTCGACAACCGGCTGTTCAGCGTGGCCTGGACGCAGCTCACGCCGCCAGCGGCGCCGCGGGAGCAGCGGTACGCGCTCCTCCTCGCCGGCGCCGAGGGCGCGCCGGAGGCCGACGTCCTCGCCCGTCTCGACGACGTCGCGGACCGCACGCTGCCCGAGCGCGTGCAGGCCGCGACCGAGCAGGCGCTGGCCGCGCTCCAGGGCTGGCTGGCCGACGCGGACGCCGCGGACTCCCGGCTGGTCGTCCTCACCGGCGGCGCCGTCGCGGCGCGCGCCGGGGAGCGCCCGGCCGATCTGGTGCACGCCCCCCTGTGGGGCCTGGTCCGCAGCGTCCAGACCGAGCACCCGGACCGCGTCACGCTCCTCGACACCGACCGCACGCCCACCGCGGAGGAGATCGCCCTCGCGCTCACTCTGGACGAGCCCCAGCTCGCGCTCCGCGACGGGGTGTTCCACGCGCCGCGGCTGGCCCGCCATCCGGCTCCGGAACGGCTGGCGCCGCCCGCGGACGCGCTCGCGTGGCGCCTGGGCGTGACCGGCGGCGGGACGGTGGAGGACGTCCGGCTCGTGGACTTCCCCGAGGCCGCCGCTCCGTTGGAGCCCGGGCAGGTCCGCATCGCGCTGCGCGCGGCGGGGCTGAACTTCCGTGACGTCGTCGTGGCGCTCGGGATGGTGGCCGACGTGCGCTCGCTGGGCGGTGAGGGCGCCGGTGTCGTGCTGGAGGTGGCGCCCGACGTCACCCATGTCGCCGTCGGCGACCGGGTGATGGGGCTGCTGTCCGGCACCGGGCCGATCACAATGACGGACGCGCGCCTGGTCACCCGTATCCCCGACGGCTGGACCTTCGCCGAGGCGGCGACGGTGCCGATCGTCTACCTCACCGCGTACTACGGCCTGTCGGACCTGGCCGGGGTGCAGGAGGGCGAGCGGCTGCTGCTGCACGCGGCGACGGGCGGCGTGGGCATGGCCACCCTCCACCTCGCCGAGCACTGGGGGCTGGAGGTCTTCGCGACGGCGAGCGAGCCCAAGCAGCACGTGCTGCGGGAGTACGGGCTGCCGGACGCCCGTATCGCGTCGTCCCGGACGCTGGACTTCGAGGAGCAGTTCCGCACGGCGACCGACGGCGCGGGCGTGGACGTCGTCCTGAACTCCCTGGCCGGGGAGTTCACCGACGCCTCGCTGCGGCTGCTGGGCGACGGCGGCCGGTTCGTGGAGATCGGCAAGACCGACATCCGGGATGGCGAGGCGGTCGCGGAGGAGTACCCCGGCACGACGTACCAGGTCTTCGACCTCGGCGACGCCGGTCCGGACCGTATCCAGGAGATGCTGCGGGAGTTGGGTGAGCTGTTCGCCCGCGGGGCGGTCGCCCCGCTGCCCGTCACCGCGTGGGACATCCACGACGCGCAGCAGGCGATCCGGTTCCTGAGCCAGGCGAAGCACGTCGGCAAGGTCGTGCTGACGATCCCGGCGCCGATCGACCCGGACGGCACCGTCCTGATCACCGGCGGCACCGGCGTCCTCGGCGCCCACGTCGCACGCCACCTCGTCACCGCCCACGGCGTACGCAACCTCCTGCTCACCAGCCGCTCCGGACCCGACGCAGCCGGAGCCACAGAGCTGCACGACGAACTCACCGCCCTCGGCGCCGACGTACGCATCACCGCCTGCGACACCGCCGACCGCGACCAACTCACCACCCTCCTCGACACCGTCAGCGACGAACACCCCCTCACCGGTGTCGTGCATGCCGCCGGTGCGCTCGACGACGCCACAACCGAGCACCTGACGCCCGCGCACCTGGCGACGGTCCGCCGGCCCAAGGTGGACGCGGCCTGGCACCTGCACGAGCTGACCGCCGAGCGGGACGTGGACACCTTCGTCCTCTTCTCGTCCGCCGCGGCCGGACTCGGCGCGCCCGGCCAGGCCAACTACGCCGCCGCCAACGCCTTCCTCGACGCCCTCGCCCTGTACCGGCACCACCGCGGGCAGCACGCCCTGTCGCTGGGCTGGGGCTACTGGGCGGAGGCCAGCGGCATGACGGGGCACATGAGCCAGGCGGACACCGACCGCCTGGCCCGCGGCGGCGTCCGGCCGCTGCGGACCGAGACCGGACTCCAGCTCTTCGCCTCGGCCCTGGCCGGCGGCGCGCCCGCACTGCTACCGATCGACCTGGATCCGACGCGGCTGGCCGCGGGCGGCGTCCCGCCGATGATGCGCGGTCTGGTACGCCCCACGCGGCGGGTCGCCGCCGCGGCGGGGCCCGGCGCGGCGGCGGGGCTGGCCCGTACGCTCGCGGACCTGTCCCCGGCGGCCCGGCAGGAGCGGGTGCTCACGCTGGTGGGCCAGCACGTGTCGGCGGTCCTGGGCCGCAGCGGCGACGTGGACGCCGACCGCGCGTTCAAGGACCTCGGCTTCGACTCCCTGACCGCCGTCGAGCTGCGCAACCGCCTCGGCGCCGCCACCGGCGTGCAGCTGCCGACGACCGTCGTCTTCGACCACCCGAGCCCGCGGGCGCTCACGCGGTTCCTCCTCGGCGAACTCCTCGGCGCCGGCGCCGAGACCGACGCCCCGCGGGCCCGCACCGCGGCCGCCGCGCGGGCGGACGACGAGCCCATCGCGATCGTCGGCATGGCCTGCCGCTTCCCCGGCGGCGTCGCCTCGCCGGAGGACCTGTGGCGGCTGCTGGCCGACGGCGGCTCCGGCATCGGCCCGTTCCCCGACGACCGGGGCTGGGACCTGGAGAGCCTGCTGAACCCGGACCCGGACCACGCGGGTACGTCCACGACGCACCGCGGCGGCTTCCTGCACGGCGCGGCGAAGTTCGACGCGGACCTGTTCCGCATCAGCCCGCGGGAGGCGCTGGCCACGGATCCGCAGCAGCGGCTGCTGCTGGAGACGGCGTGGGAGACGTTCGAACGCGCGGGCATCGACCCGCAGTCGCTGCACGGCAGCCAGACGGGCGTGTTCGCCGGGCTGACGTCGCAGGACTACTTCTCCCGGCTGGGGAGCATCTCCGAGGAACTGGAGGGCTACCTCGGCACGGGCAGCCTCGCGAGCATCGCGTCGGGCCGGATCGCGTACACGCTGGGCCTGGAGGGTCCGGCGGTGACGGTGGACACGGCGTGTTCGTCGTCGCTGGTGGCGCTGCACATGGCGGCCCAGTCGCTCCGGCAGGGCGAGTGCGACCTCGCGCTCGCGGGCGGGGCGACGATCATGGCCACGCCGAACTCCTTCGTCGTCTTCAGCCGCCAGCGCGGGCTCGCGCCCGACGGGCGCTGCAAGCCCTTCGCGGACGGGGCCGACGGGACCGGCTGGTCGGAGGGCGTGGGGCTGCTGCTGGTGGAGCGGCTGTCGGACGCGCGCCGGAACGGGCACAAGGTGCTCGCCGTCGTCCGCGGTTCGGCGGTGAACCAGGACGGCGCGTCGAACGGCCTGACCGCGCCCAACGGCCCGGCGCAGCAGCGCGTCATCCGGCAGGCGCTGACCAATGCCGGTTTGTCGACATCCGACGTCGACGCCGTGGAAGCGCACGGGACGGGGACGACGCTGGGCGACCCCATCGAGGCGCAGGCGATCCTGGCGACGTACGGGCAGGACCGGGCCGAGGACGCACCGCTATGGCTGGGCTCGCTGAAGTCGAACATCGGCCACACGCAGGCCGCGGCCGGTGTCGGCGGCGTCATCAAGATGGTCATGGCGATGCGGGAAGGCGTGCTTCCGCAGACGCTCCACGTCGACGAGCCCTCGTCGCACATCGACTGGACCGCGGGCGACGTGCGGCTGCTCACCGAGCAGCGGGCCTGGGACGTGGCGCAGGAGCGGCCGCGGCGTGCGGGGGTGTCGTCGTTCGGGATGAGCGGGACGAACGCGCACGTCATCATCGAGCAGGCACCGGAGGCCGAGACCGCGGCCGAGGTGGTCGAGCCGGGTGGTGTGGTGGCATGGCCCATCTCCGGGCACACGCCGCAGGCGCTCGCCGACCAGGCCGCACGCCTCCACGCCCACCTCGGCGAACACCCCGAGATCACCCCGGCGCAGGCCGCGCACAGCCTCGTCACCACGCGTTCCACGCTTGGCCACCGTGCGGTGGTGGTCGGCACTGACCGCGGGGAACTGCTGGAGGGACTGGCCGCGTTGGTGGCGGACCAGCCGTCGGCGCGGGTGGTCAGCGGCAGTGTGCAGCCGGGTGGGAAGACGGTGTTCGTCTTCCCCGGTCAGGGTGCGCAGTGGGCGGGCATGGCCGCCGACCTGATCGACGCCGAGCCCGTCTTCGCGCAGGCCATCGCGGAGTGCGAGACGGCGCTGTCGGTCTACGCGGACGACTGGTCACTGACGGACGTGCTCGCCGACCCGGAAGGGGTGTTGCTGGAGCGGGTGGATGTGGTCCAGCCCGCGCTGTTCGCCGTCATGGTCAGCCTGGCGCGGCTGTGGCAGCACCACGGCATCCAGCCCGACGCCGTCATCGGCCACTCCCAAGGCGAAATCGCCGCCGCCCACATCGCCGGCGCCCTCACGTTGGAGGATGCGGCGAAGGTCGTCTGCCTGCGCAGCCAGGCGATCCGCGCGCTGTCCGGCAAGGGCGCGATGGCGTCGGTGGCTCTGCCGCACGACGAGGTCGCGGACGCCATCGCCGCCTGGGACGGCAAGCTGTCCGTCGCGGTGGTCAACAGCCCCACCGCCACCGTCATCTCCGGCGACACCGACGCCGTACAGGCATACCTCGCCCGGTGCGAGGAAGCGGGTGTACGCAACCGGCTGCTGCCCGTCGACTACGCCTCCCACGGCCCCCACGTCACCGAACTCCGCGACACCCTCCTCGACGTCCTGGCCGGACTGGAGCCCGCAGCAGCCTCGATCCCGTTCTACTCCACCGTCACCGGCGAAGAGTTCGACACCACCGGCCTGACCGCCGACTACTGGTACACCAACCTCCGCGAAACCGTCCGCTTCCACCACACCCTCACCCACCTCATCAACACCGGCCACACCACCTATGTCGAGGCAAGCCCCCACCCGACACTGACCACCGCCATCACCGACACCGACGTCCCCGTCACCGTCACGGGCACCCTCCGGCGCAACGAACACTCCCCCACCCAACTCCGCCTCGCCCTCGCCCACCTCCACACCCACGGCGCCCCCGTCGACTGGCACACCACCCCCACCCCCCTGACCGACCTGCCCACCTACCCCTTCCAGCAGGAGCACTACTGGCTCCTCGCCCCCGCCGCCGACAGCGGTGACCCCGCCGCCCTCGGCCTCCGGGGCGCCGGGCACGCGCTTCTCGGCGCGGCCATCGAGCACCCCGACACCGGTGCCACGACCCTGACGGGCACGCTGTCCCTCGCCACGCACCCGTGGCTCGCCGACCACGCGGTCGGCGGCGCCGTGCTGCTCCCCGGCACCGCGTTCGTGGAGCTGGCCCTGCACGCCGGCGACCACACCGGCCATCCCCACCTGGCCGAACTCACCATCCAGGCCCCCCTCGTGCTCCCCGACACGGGCGCGGTTCAGCTGCACGTGTCCGTGGGCGGGGACGACGAGGGCCGGTCGAGCGTGACCGTCCACTCGCGGCCGACCGCGGACGAGGGCGACGCCGAGTGGACCCTGCACGCCACGGGGGTGCTCTCGGCGGCGGCGTCGGCGCCCGCGGGCGCCGGTCCGGCCGTCTGGCCGCCGCGCGACGCCGAGGCGCTGGCCACGGACACCCTCTACGACGACCTCGCCGGCCACGGCTACCAGTACGGCCCGGCCTTCCAGGGGCTCACCGCGGCCTGGCGCCGGGGCGAGGAGGTGTACGCCGAGGTCGCCCTCGACGCCGACACCGACCCGGGCGGGTACGGGCTCCACCCGGCGCTGCTCGATGCCGCGCTGCACGCGCTGGTCCTCGGCTCCGGCGACGGCCACGACGTCCAGCTGCCGTTCTCCTGGTCCGGCGTCGAGCTGTACGCCGGCGGGGCCACGTCCGTACGGGCCCGGTTGATCCAGACCGGCCCGGCGTCCGTGACCGTGGAGCTGAGCGACCCGCAGGGCGGGGCGGTGGCCCGGATCGACGGGCTGACGCTCCGTCCGGTGGACCTCTCGCAGCTGCCGGCCGCGGGCGGCGCCACCCGGAACCGGTTGTTCGCCATGAACTGGTCTCCGCTGCCCGCGGCGCAGGGCGCCGCCGCGGCACCCGACTGGGCGGCGCTGCTCGCCGTCCCGCCGACCGGGGCGGTCGCCGGGCGCACGTACGCCCGTCTCACCGACGACGCCGCCCTGCCGATGCCCGAGCGGGTCCACCGTGCCGCCGCGCAGGCCCTCGGCCACGTACAGGCGTGGCTGGCCGACGACGCGAACTCCGAGCGGCACCTCGTCGTGGTGACGAGCCGGGCGGTGGCGGCCGGCCCCGACGAGGACGTCACCGACCTGGTGCACGCGCCACTGTGGGGTCTGGTCCGCAGCGCCCAGAGCGAGCACCCGGGCCGGATCACGGTCGTCGACACCGACGGTCACCCCGACAGCGAAGCCGCCTTGCCCGCCGTGCTCACGCTGGACGAACCGCAGCTCGCCCTGCGCGGCGGCCAGGTCCTCGTGCCCAGGCTGGCCCGCCACGCTCCGCCGACCGGCGACGACCTCGGCCTCAACCCCGAGGGCACCGTCCTGGTCACCGGCGGCACCGGCACCCTCGGCGCCCGGACCGCCCGCCACCTCGTCACGGCGCACGGCGTACGCCACCTCGTCCTCACCAGCCGCTCCGGCCCCGGGGCGGCGGGAGCCACCGAGCTGCGGGACGAACTCGCGGCTCTCGGCGCCGAGGTGCGCGTCGCCGCCTGCGACGCGGCGGACCGTCAGCAGCTCGCCGACCTCCTCGGCGGCCTGTCCGCCGACCACCCGCTGACCGCCGTCGTCCACACCGCCGGCGTCCTCGCCGACGGCACGCTCCAGAACCTCACCCCCGGCCACCTCACCACCGTCCTGAAGCCGAAGGTGGACGCCGCCTGGCACCTGCACGAGCTGACCGAGCACCTCAAGCTCGACGCCTTCGTCCTCTATTCGTCCGGCGCCGCCACCCTCGGGGCACCCGGCCAGGCCAACTACGCCGCCGCCAACACCTTCCTCGACACCCTCGCCGCGCACCGCCGCCACCGCGGACTGCCCGCCGTCAGCCTCGCCTGGGGCTACTGGGCCGAGCAGTCCGGCATGACCGGGCACCTCGACGCTGCCGGCGTGGGGAAGCTGCGGCGCTCCGGTCTCGTGCCGCTGACCGGCGAGCAGGGCATGGCGCTGTTCGACGCGGCCACGGCGCCCGGCGGGCCCGCGGTGCTGCTGCCGGCGGGGCTGTCAACCGCGCAGCTCGACGCGGAGACCGCGCCGCCGCTGCTGCGGGGGCTGGCCCGTCCGGCGCGGCGGGCCGTGGGCGCGGCCGGGCGCGGCGGGGCGGCGGAGCTGGTCGGCCGGCTCGCGGGGCTGGACCGCGAGGAGCGGGGCGCGGCGCTGGTGGAGCTGGTGTCCGGGCATGTGGCGGCGGTGCTGGGCCACGCGTCGGCGTCCGCGGCGCCGCCGGAGAAGGCGTTCAAGGACCTCGGCTTCGACTCGCTGACCGCCGTGGAGCTGCGCAACCGGCTCAACGCGGCCACCGGGCTGCTCCTGCCCGCCACCCTCGTCTTCGACCACCCGTCGCCGGCGGCCGTCGCGGACCTGCTGCACGAGGAGCTGTTCGCGCAGGCCGCCCCGGCGGCCGCGCAGTCGGCGCCCGTCGATCCGCTGGCCGAGCTGGACCGGCTGGACGCGGCGCTGTCCGCGGCCGGCCAGGACGACGCCGTGCGCGACCGGGTGGCGCAGCGGCTCTCGGCGATGCTGGCGCGCCTCGGTGCGGAGCGCGGCGAGCGGGAGGACGGGGTGTCCGACCGGCTGCAGACGGCGTCCAGCGATGAGCTGTTCGCCTTTATCGACAAGGATCTGGGAAGGAACTCCGATGCCTGATGAGGCAGCACGCAAGCGGGTGGCGCTGGAGTACTGCCGCCGCCTCAACGCCGGTGACGTCGACGGCGCGCTTGCGCTCTTCGCCGCGGACGTCAGGTATGAGGACCCGGTCGGCGGCGGCGCGCTGACGGGGCGGGCCGCGGTCCGCGCGCACCTGGCGGAGGCGGTGGCCAACCGCGTACGGGAGACGCCCGGGGAGCCCGTGGCGGCGCTGGACGGGGAGCACGTGCTGCTGCCGTGCCGCGCCGAGCTGGACGACGCGCGGCTGCCCGCCGGGAGCCGGCTGTCGGTGAACTTCGTGGCGATGCTGCGGGTGGGGGCCGACGGGCTGATCCGGGAGATGCGCATGTTCTGGGGGCGTTCGGACGCGACGGTCGTGGCCGGAGCGCCGGAAGCCCGGGTCGTACGGTGAGCGCGCCCGTCCGGGACCCGGAGCCGCCGCCGGTCAAGGCGGCGTCGGTGCCGGCGGCGCTGGCGGAGCCGACGGAGCCGGTGGGCCGGAAGTGGACGTTCCTGCTGGTGCTGGCGAACCTGGGGGTCTGGATGGCCTTCATGGCGCCGTTGCAGGTGCTGCTGCCGGACCAGCTGGACAGCATTTCGCCGGACAACAAGAAGGCCCTGCTGGGCTGGGTGACGGCGGCGGGCGCGCTGGCCGCGCTGGTGGCCACGCCGCTGTGCGGGGCGCTGTCGGACCGTACGACGAGCCGGCTGGGCCGGCGGCGGCCTTGGACGGTGACGGGGGCGCTGCTGAGCGCGGTGTCGCTCGCGGCGCTGGCGCCGCAGGACACCCTCGCCGGCGTCATCGTGGCCTGGGTGTTCGTGCAGGTGGGCCTGAACATGATGCTGGCGTCGCTGACGGCCGCCGTCCCGGACCGGGTGCCGGTGGCGCAGCGCGGGCTGGTGTCGGGCTGGACGAACCTGCCGCAGGTGCTCGGCGCGGTGCTGGGTGCGGCGGTGGCGTCGGCGATCGTGCCGGGGCGCCCGGGGTACGTGGCCCTGGGCGTGGCGGTCGTCGGGCTGGCGCTGCCGTTCGTGCTGCTGACGAAGGACGATCCGCTGCCGGAGTCGGCGCGGCCGGAGATGCGCACGGTGTGGCGGGGCATGTGGCTGGATCCGCGCAAGCACCCGGACTTCGGGTGGGCGTGGGCGAGCCGGTTCGTCACCCAGCTCAGCGGCGCGTCGGCCTCGCTGTACCTGCTGTACTACCTGGAGGACGAGGTGAAGGTGGCGGACGCCGACGAGGCGATTCTCCAGCTCACCGCGGTCACCGCCCTGTTCCTGCTGGTGACGGTCGTGCTCGGCGGCTGGTGGTCGGACCGGGTGGGGCGCCGCAAGGTGTTCGTGCTGGGCGCGGGCGCGGTGCTGGCGGTGTCGTCGGTGGTGATGGCGGTGGCGCCGACGTGGCCGGCGGTGGTGACGGCCGCGGCGATTCTGGGTGCGGGCTTCGGCGTGTACCTGGCGGTGCACTCGGCGCTGCTGACGGAGGTGCTGCCGTCCGCCGCGGACCGGGCGAAGGACATGGGGCTGGTCAACGTGGCGAACACGGCGCCCAACCTGCTCGCCCCGGCGCTCGCCGGGCCGGTCGTGTGGCTGGCGGGCTATCCGGCGCTGTTCGCGATGTCCGCGGTACTGACCCTCGGCGGCAGCGCGCTGGTCCTGCGCATCCGGTCGGTGTCCTGACGCCCCGTCGCGTCGGAGCACGCCGGAGATCGCAGAAGGAGAAGGGGCGGGAAAGGCGACGTGGGGGCGGTCCTTTGCGGACCGCCCCCACGTGGTGTGGCTGCCGGGTCGTCAGGCGTCCATCGGCTTGGTCGCCGAGGACAGGATGTAGTCGACGTCCTCAAGCTCCCGCTTGAGCAGCTCCGGGTTCGCCCACGCCTTTTGCAGCACGCGGAAGTAGAGCTTGCTCACGGTCTCCTTGAACGCGGGGTCGGCCATCTTGTTGGTGATGTAGGCGCGCCACGGCTCCCACACCTTCGGCTGGATGGTGGTGACGTCGACGTCCTCGAAGCCCGCGTCGCCCAGCTTGGTGGCGTAGACGTCGCGGTCGTGCCAGTTGCGCTCGTCGACGGTCCAGTTGAGCCACCCGATCGCGTGGGACTTGATGTCCTCGCGCGGCCCCGCGTGCGGCATGGGGACGATGTCGGCCGTGGCCAGGACGCCGCCGGGGCGGAGCACCCGGAAGGCTTCCTCGAAGAACTTGGTGCGCGGCTGGTAGTGCATCGCCGACTCCAGCGAGACCACCCGGTCGAACGTGTTGTCCGGGAAGGGGATCTCGGTCGCCGAGGCCAGCTGGAACGAGAGCTTGTCGGTGACGCCCTCGCGCTCGGCCCGCGCGCCGGCGAACTCGACGTGCTGCGGGGTGATGTTGATGCCGCAGATCCGCTTGGGCTCCCGGCTCTCCATCCAGTAGAAGTCCTGGTCGCCGTAGCCGAAGCCGCAGTCCAGGACGACGTCGCCGGCCTGCATCTTGGCGGCGTCGGCGAGCAGCCCGGCGAGCGCCTGCTGCGCGTCGTCGTACGTCTCGTCGCCGGTCTCCCAGTAGCCCTGGTTGAAGTAGGTGCTTTTTTCGGTCATGAGGTGACCCGGGGGGTACATCTGGTAGATGCTCTGGACCTTCTTCGTCCAGTCCTTCGCCATCCGGAACTTGACGAGCGCGCCCAACATGCGCATGTCTTCACGGAAGGATGCCTGCGGTCTTGCCATGGTTGCTGTTCCTCCTGACCAAGCAGGCCGCAGGGTTTGGCGACGGCCGAGTTCTCTCACCGCGGCACGTACTGACGGCCGTTCTGCGGGAAATGGGATGGCCTCATTCTCGTCGCGTCCGCTAGCAGTCACCTAAAGCGAACCTGAAAGTCGCCGGGTTAGCGCTGCTTTAGTCCGCGGCGGCACGATCGGCACCCCCTGTGTCGTGCCCAGGGCGTGTCCCGGGGGTCAGGTCTGACGAGGTCCACGAGGCGCGCATCGCAGCGGTGCGCGGGAGAGGAGCGGAATGGACTCCCCGAGCATCCATATCCTGGCGGTCACCTCCGCCCTGCCCGGTCCCCCGGTCGGCAACGCGGCGCTGGCGCGCCGGCTCGGCACGGGCGACGCCTGGGTGCGGTGGGCCGAGACGGGTGTGGGGGTCCGTTCCCGCCATCTGGCCCGCGACCTGGAGTCCGGTGCGATCACCCACTCCCTCGCGGACCTCGGCGCCGCGGCGGCGCGGGACGCGCTGGCGGCGGCCGGGGTGGACGCGGCGGACGTGGACCTGATGGTGATGGGGTCGAGCATGCCGGACATGCTGATGCCCGCGACCGTCAACGTCGTCGCGGACCGCCTGGGCGTCAACGAGGTGCCGACGTACCAGCTGCAAGGCGGGTGTTCGGCGTTCGTGCAGGCGTTGCAGATCGCGGTGCGCCGGCTGTCGAGCGGCGAGGCCCGTACGGCGCTGGTGCTCGGCGGCGACACGTGGGTCAAGCACGTCGACCCCAGCGGGGACGTCAAGCGGCTGTCCCCGGCGGAGCTGACGACCGTGGCCCTCGCCGGCGACGGCGCGGGCTGCCTGGTGCTGAGCGCGGAGCCGCGGCCGGGCGCGCCGGTGCTGCGCAGCGTCGCGTCGCGGCTGGCCGGGGGGACGCCCGCGCAGACCCTGGAGTGGTTCGGCGCGCACGCCGGCGCGGGGCAGCCGGCGGTCACCGACGACCGGGCGGCCGTCGAGGAGCGGGTGCCCGAGCTGGCCGCCGAGGCGTGGCGGGAGCTGCTGGACGAGAACGGGTGGAAGGACTCCGACGTCGACGTCGTCCTGCCGCCGCAGCACTCGGGCCGGGTCACCGACCGGGTCACCGAGGCGCTGGGCCTGGCCGGGGTGCGGAGCGTCAGCAGGGTGGAGGAGGCAGGGAACTGCGGCAACGCCCTGATGCCGCTCCAGTTGCAGAGCGCGCTGCCCGACCTGCCCAGCGGCGGGCGCGCGGTGGGCCTCATGGTCGAGGCGACCGAGTGGGCGTGCGGCGGGATCGCCGTGGAGGTGCCGTGAGCGAGCCGGTACGGGCCGTCGTCCTCGGCGGCAGCGTCGCCGGGCTGCTGGCGGCGGCGGCGGTCGCGCCGTACGTGGACGAGGTCGCCGTCGTCGAACGGGACCGGGTGCCGCTGGACATGCCTGCGGCCCGTACGGGCGTACCGCAGGCCGACCACGCGCACGTGCTGTGGTCCGGCGGCGTACGGGCCGTGGAGGAGCTGCTGCCGGGGACGACCGAGCGGGTGCTCGCGGCCGGCGGGCGGCGGGTGGCGGTGCAGCAGGACATGCTGCTCATGTCGGCGGCGGGCTGGAGCGAGCGCTTCCCCGAGACGCAGTTCATGCTCACCTGCGGCCGTCCGCTGCTGGAGTGGGTGCTGCGCCGCGCGGTGGTGGCGCTGCCGAACGTGTCCCTGCTGGACGGCACCGCGGCCACCGGCCTGTCCGGGAGCGCGGAGGCCGTGGACGGCGCGTGGGTGCGCCCGCGGGACGCGGACGCCGCCGGAAGCGGCCGGGACGGCGGGGAGCGGCTGCCCGCCGCGCTCGTCGTGGACGCCACGGGCCGCGGCTCGGCGCTGCGGAGCTGGCTGGGCGGCTTCGGGCTGCCGGCGGCCGAGGAGGAGTCGGTGGACTCCGGACTCACGTACACCACGCGGATCTTCCGCGCCCCCGGCGACGGCGCCGCGACGTTTCCCGTGGTGAGCCTGTACGCCGACCACCGGACGGGCAAGCCGGCGCGGAACGGTCTCGTGGTGCCCGTGGAGGGCGACCGCTGGATGGTGTCGCTGTCCGGCAGCCGCGGCGCCCGGCCGGAGGCCGACGCGGAGGGGTTCGCGGCGTTCGCGCGGAGCCTGCGGCATCCGCTGGTGTCCCGGATGGTGGCCGCCGCGGAGCCGCTGACGGATGCGCGCACCACCCGCAGCACCCGCAACCGGCGGCTGCGGTACGAGCGTATGGCGGCCTGGCCCGCCGGGCTGCTGGTCGTCGGGGACGCCCTGTCCGCGCTCAACCCGGCCTACGGGCACGGGATGACGGCCGCGGCCCGCGCGGCGCAGGCGCTGCGCGCGGAGCTGTCGGCGCACGGCCCGGCGCCGGAGCGGGCGCGTCAGGCCGTGGCGGCGGTCAGCGCGGCGGTGGACGACCCGTGGCTCTGGGCGACGTCGCAGGACGTGCGGTTCCCCGACTGCCGGATCGTGTCCGGGGACCCGGGGCTGGCCGAACGGGCGGCGGCGCGCGCCGGGTTCGCGGACCTGTTGCAGGTGGCCGCCTCGCGGGACGCGGGCGTCAACGCGGCGATGACCGGTGTGATGTCGATGTCCGAGCCGATGTCGGGCCTGGAGGATCCGCGGGTGGTCGACGCCGTGCGGGCGGCGGCCGCCACGGGGGCGAAGCCGCTCCCCCAGCCGCGGCTGAGCGGCGCGGACTTGGCGGTGCTGCGCAAGCCGGCGCGTACGGCCGTGCGCGGCTGACGCGCGGAACGCGACGACGAGGGACGCGAAAAGGGGCCCGGCCGCTCGGCCGGGCCCCTTCGCGCACCGCGTGTCCGCGTGCCGTCAGGCGGTCGCCTCGCCGAACCAGCGGCGCAGCGCGGGCTCCAGGCCGTCCGCGCCGGTCTCGGCGGTCGCCGCCCAGGCCACGAACCCGTCCGGGCGGACCAGCAGCGCCGCGGCGTCCACGCCTTCGGCCGGGTCGAGGACGACGCGGTCCAGGTGCCCGTCGCGGCCGTCGGTCGCCGGCGGGGCGGCGGAGCCGCCGGTGAGGTCGACCAGCGCGCCGCGCCCGGCCTGGAGCGCCTCCGCCAGGGCGGTGGGCTTGCCGTCGGCGGTGCGCACCAGCCCGTTCGGCACCGGGCGGCCCAGCAGCGGGTGCGCGTCGTCCTTCTCGGCGCCGTCGACGGCGTAGCGGACGTCGGTGACCGTGGTGATGAGGTGGTGGTTGACCTCGGGCAGCTTCACCAGGTCGGTGAAGAGCTGCCGCAGCACGTCGAGGTGCTCGCCCTGGGAGAGCAGCGACAGCTGCGACTGGGTGAACACGCACGCCCGGTGGCCGATGGGGCGGCGCTCCTCGTCGTAGGTGTCGAGCAGGGTGTCGGTGGCGCGGCCGGAGAGGACGGCGGCGAGCTTCCAGCCGAGGTTCGCGGCGTCGTGCAGGCCGGTGTTGAGGCCGTGGCCGGCGAAGGCGACGTGCAGGTGGGCGGCGTCGCCGACGACGAACACGCGGCCGTCGCGGTAGTTCTCCGCCTCGCGGGTGCGGTAGCTGTAGCGGTGCAGCCACTGGACCTCGCCGAGGACCGGGGTGCGGCCGGTGATGCGCTCGGTGCTGGCGATGACCTCGTCCAGGGTGACGGGCTGGTCGGCCGGCGGCGGCTCCACGCCCTCGTTGAACTCCAGCGTCATGATGCGCGACGGCCCGCCCTCGTGCGGCGAGCGGATGACGGCGAACTGCCCGCCGGGGTAGTTGCCGGCGTGCCACTCGCCTTCCACGGACGCGATGTCGGCGAGGAGTCCGTACCAGCGCGGGCCGCTCTCGCGGACCTCGAAGTCCGCCAGCTTCAGCACGGCGCTGTCGGCGCCGTCGGCGCCGACGAGGTAGGCGCCGTGCAGCTCGTAGTCGCCGTCGTCGGCCCGTACGGTGACGGTGACGCCGTCCGCGTCCTGGCTGAGCCCCACGAGGGTGTGGCCGCGGCGGATGTCCACGCCGAGGGAAGCGGCGTGCGCCTCCAGCATCTGCTCGGTGTACTGCTGCGGCAGGAGCAGCGAGTACTCGTCCTCCATGTACGGCTCAAGGTCGAGCCAGTAGCTGGCGAAGTGCAGCCGGGGCCACAGCGGGGGCTTGCCGGCGCGCAGGGTGTCCATGATGCCGCGCTGGTCGAACAGGTCGGCGGTGCGGGCGTGGAGCGTACCGCCGATCGTGTGCTCGTTCGCCTTCGGCGAGCGTTCGAGGACGACGGCCTCCACCCCTGCCAGCCGCAGCTCGCTGGCGAGGAACAGGCCGACCGGGCCCGCTCCTGCGATGACGACGGTGCCAGTCACGTGAGTCTCCATTCCAGTTCTTCCACGCGCCGCTCGGGGCGGTCAGCGTGATGCTGCGGCGAGTCGGCCGTGCAGGAGCGCGGCGAGACCAGCCGGGGTCGGGTGGTCGTAGACGACGACCGTGGACAGGGTGAGCCGGGTGGCGGCGCCCAGGCGGGTGCACAGCTGGAGGGCGGAGAACGACGAGAAGCCGATCTCGGTGAGGTTGTCCTCCGGGTCGATGTCCGCGGCCCCGCCGAGGCCGAGGACGTCGGCGGCGCCGGTCCGTACGAGGTCGAGGAGCACGGCGCGGGCCGCGGCGTCGTCGGCCGCCTCCGCCAGCCGGGCGCTCAGCCGTTCGGCCTCGGCGTCCGGGTCGCCGCCGGCCACGCCGGGGGCGGTGGCCGCGGGCGGCGGGAGGACGTCGCGCAGCAGGGGGCGCTGGGCGTCGCCCTGCGCGGCGGTAAACCGGGGCCAGTCGGCGTCGGCGACGACGGTGGTGTCGGCGCCGGCCGCGGGCAGCCGGCCGAGTACGTCCAGGGCGGGCCCGGGCGGCAGGGGGCGCAGGCCGGGTGCCGCGAGGTCGGTCCGGTCGGTGGGGGGCGCGAGGCAGACGGCGGCGGCGGGCAGGCCGGCGGCCCGGCGGGCGTCGGCCAGCGCGGTCAGCGCGGCGTGCGCGGGGGCCTGTTCGCCGCCGCCGGGGAGGGCGAGGACGGCCGGGAGCCCGGCCAGCACGACGAACGCCGCCAGGTCGGCGTCGCGGGTCAGCTCGTCGAGGTGGCGGGCGGTGGCCAGGGCGGCGTACGGGGCCGGCTCCGCGGCGCCGGCCGCATGGACAACGGCGGTGGGCGGGAGGTCGGCCAGCAGGGCGGCCAGGGCCTCGCGGTCGCCGCCGGGGTCGGGCCGTACGGTGACCACCACGCCGGTGTCGGCGAGCCCCTCGGGGGCGTGGTCGGCCAGGAGGACGAGGTGGTCGGCGCCGTTCCGGGCGAGCCAGCGGGCGGCGGACGCCCCGTGCGGGGTGCCGGCGCCGGTGACGAGGACGGTGCCGGTGGGCCGCCAGAGGTCGGCTCCGGTGGCGTCGGCGGGCAGCGGGGCGAGGCGGCGGGCGTGGAAGCCTCCGGCGCGCAGGGCGAGCTGGCGTTCGGCGGCCGGGCCGCTCGCTGCGGCGGGGTGCCCGGTGGTGGCGGCGAGGAGGCCGGTGAGACGGCGGGCGGCGGCCTCGTCCAGCTGCCCGGGCAGGTCGACGACGCCCCCGGACCAGCCGGGGATCTCGGCGGCCGCGCTGTGCAGCACGGCCGCCGCCGGAGCCTGCGCGGAGCGCGGGGTGTCGGCCGCGTCGACGGCGACGGCCCCGTGGGTCAGGCCCCACACCGGTACGGGGCGGCCGGCGGCGGCCACCGCCCGGACCAGGGCGGCGGTCAGGGCCGTGCCGGTGGAGACCGGGTGCGCGGGGTGGGGGCGCTCGTCCAGGGCGAGCAGCGAGAGCACCCCGGCGACCGGCCCGGCGCCGCCGGTCAGCCGGTCCCGGAGCTCTTCGACGGTCTGCTCCGGGGCGGCTTCGGGGTCCACGGCCAGGGTCGCGATGTTCAGCCCGCCGGCGGTGAGCGCGCCGGTCACGGCGTCGACCGCGGGTGTACGGCCCGGGGCGGCGGGGACGACCGCCAGCCAGGTGCCGGTGGCGGCGGGGGCCGGGTCCGGGCCGGTCTGCGCGACCGGGTCCCAGCGCAGCCGGTAGCCGCCGCGGCGGGCGCGCCGCCAGTCGGCGAGGGCCGGCAGCAGGCCGGTGAGCTGGCCGCGTTGGGCCTCGTCGACGTGCAGGGCGGCGGCCAGCCGGGTCACGTCGCCGCTCTCGACGGCGTCCCAGAAGGGGGCGTCGGCGTCGGTGGAGGTACGGGGCCTGGCGCCCTCCGGCGGGTCCACCCAGAGCCGGCGGCTCTGGAAGGCGTAGGTCGGCAGCGGCACGAGCGCGCCGCGTGCGGCCCGGCCGTCCGGGCGGGCGGCCCCGGCCTCGTCCTCCGCCGCGTGCTCGTCCGCAGCGGTCGCCTCGGCGGCCGGTGCGGCGGGCGGGTCCGTCTCCTGCCGGGCGCCGCCCGCGTGCAGCCGGGCGAGCGCGGTGGTGAACGCGGTGGCCTCCGGCTCGCCGGGCCGCAGGGCGGCGGCGAGCACGGCGCCGCCGGCGGGCTGCGCGGCGCCGGTCGCCAGGCAGTCGTGGGCGAGGCCGGTAAGCGTGCCGTCCGGGCCCAGCTCCAGGTAGAAGCGGACGTCGTGCTGCGCCAGGTGGCTGACGGAGTCCGCGAACCGCACGGTGCGGCGTACGTGGTCCGCCCAGTAGCGCGGGGAGGCGGCCTCGTCGGCGTCGAGCACCTTGCCGCTGAGGTTGGAGACGACGGGGATCCGCGGCGGCCGGAAGGTGAGCCCCGAGACGACGTCGGTGAACGCGGCCAGCATCGGTTCCATCAGCGGGGAGTGGAAGGCGTGGCTGACCCGCAGCTTCTTGTGCTTGTGGCCCCAGACCTCCCAGAAGGCGCGGATCTCCTCCACGGCGGCCTCCTCGCCGGAGATCACCGTGGTGCCGGGCGTGTTGACGGACGCGATGCCGACCCGGTCCTCGCGGCCCTCCAGCATCGGGAGCAGCTGCTCCTCGGCGACCTGGAGCGCCACCATGGCGCCGCCCTCGGGCAGCGCCTCCATGAGCCGGCCGCGCGCGGCGACGAACGTGCAGGCGTCGGGCAGGTCGAGCATCCCGGCGACGTGCGCGGCGCTCAGCTCGCCGACCGAGTGGCCGAGCAGGTAGTCGGCGCGCACCCCGCGGGACTCCGCGAGCCGGTAGAGCGCGACCTCGACGGCGAAGAGGGCGGGCTGGGTGTAGCCCGTACGGTCCAGCAGGGCCGCGTCGTCGCTGCCGGGAGCGGCGCTGCCGACGTCGGCGAAAACAAGGTCGCGCAGCGGCCGGTCGAGGTGGGGGGCGAAGCCCGCGCACACGTCGTCGAAGGCCGCGGCGAAGACCGGGTACCGCTCGTACAGCTCGCGGCCCATGCCGGCGCGCTGGGAGCCCTGGCCGGTGAAGAGCACGGCGGTACGGCCCGCGCGGGCCCGGCCGGTGACCGCCGCGGCGGCGCCGTCGGCGACGGCCCGCAGCCCGGCGAGGACCTCGGCGCGGCTCTCGCCCACGGCGGCGCCCCGGTGGTCGAGGGTGGCCCGGGCGGTGGCCAGGGTGTGCGCGACGTCCGGCAGCGCCAGCTCCTCGTGGGCTTCCAGGTGGCGGTGGAGGCGGTCGGCCTGGGCGCGCAGCGCGGCGGCGGTGTGGCCGGAGACGCGCAGGACCACCGGCCCCGGCGGCTCGGGGGCGGGTGCGGCCGGCTCGGTCGCGGGCGGCTCCTCGATGATGGCGTGGGCGTTGGTGCCGCTCATGCCGAACGAGGACACCCCCGCCCGGCGCGGGCGTTCGGCGTCGGCGGGCCACGGCAGGTCCTCGGTGAGGAGCGCGACGTCGCCGGCGCTCCAGTCGACGTGCGGGGAGGGCGCGTCGATGTGCAGGCTGCGGGGCAGCACGCCGTGCCGCATCGCCAGCATCATCTTCATCAGCCCGGCCGCGCCGGCCGCCGCCTGGGTGTGGCCGAGGTTGGACTTCACGGAGCCCAGGCGCAGCGGGCGGCCCGCCGGGCGGCCCTGCCCGTAGGCGGCGAGGATCGCCTGCGCCTCGATCGGGTCGCCGAGGGTGGTGCCGGTGCCGTGTGCCTCGACGGCGTCCACGTCGGCGGACGACAGCCCCGCCGAGGCGAGGGCCTGCCGGATGACGCGCTGCTGGGAGGGGCCGTTGGGCGCGGTGAGGCCGTTGGAGGCGCCGTCCTGGTTGACGGCGGAGCCGCGGAGCACGGCCAGCACGCGGTGGCCGTTGCGGCGGGCGTCGCTGAGGCGTTCCACGAGCAGCAGCCCGGAGCCCTCCGCCCAGCCGGTGCCGTCGGCGGCGGCGGCGAACGGCTTGCAGCGGCCGTCGGGGGCGAGGCCCCGCTGCCGGCTGAACTCCACGAAGATGCCCGGCCCGCACATGACCGTGGCGCCGCCGGCCAGCGCGAGGGAGCACTCCCCGGCGCGCAGCGCCTGCGCGGCCAGGTGCAGGGCGACCAGGGAGGAGGAGCAGGCGGTGTCGACGGTGACGGCGGGGCCTTCGAGGCCGAAGGAGTACGCGACGCGGCCGGAGGCGATGCTCGGCGCGCTGCCGATGCTGATGTGGCCCTCGTAGCCCTCCAGCGCCTTGCTGACCTGGGTGGCGTAGTCGCTGTACATGACGCCGGCGAAGACGCCGGTGTCGCTGCCGCGCAGGGAGGTGGGGTCGATGCCCGCGTCCTCGAACGTCTCCCAGGCGGTCTCCAGCAGCAGCCGGTGCTGGGGGTCGGTGGCGGCGGCCTCGCGGGGCGTCATCTCGAACGCCTCGGGGTCGAAGTGGGCGGCGTCGTAGAGGAATCCGCCCTCCTTGACGTAGGTGTGGCCGGGCCGGTCGGGGTCGGGGTCGTACAGCCCCTCGACGTCCCAGCCGCGGTCGCGGGGGAAGGCGGAGACGGCGTCGCCGCCTTCGGACAGCAGCCGCCACAGGTCCCCGGGCGAGCGGACGCCGCCGGGCAGGCGACAGCCCATGCCGACGATCGCCACGGGCTCGTGGCGGCCGGCTTCGGCGTCGGCGAGGCGCTGCCGTGTCTCGTGCAGGTCGGCGGTGACCCACTTGAGATAGTCCAGGAGCTTTTCCTCGTTGGCCATCGCGCTGATCCCCTCAGCTCCTCGACACGTCGGGCACGGGCGTCATGGTCACCAGTCGGGCTAAAGCCCCACTAACCCGAACTTCTCCGCGCTTGTCCGCGTGCCGGGCGCGCGCGCCGTGCACGGTGCGCGCGCCCGGCCGCCACGGCCGGGGCCGGTGCCCCGGCGGGGGTCAGCGGCCGGTGCTCACCGGCAGCACCCGCGGGCCGATGAGCCGCAGGTTGTCGTGCCACTCGGCGCCCGGCAGCACCGTGAGCCCGGGGAAGCGGCCGTACAGCCCCTCCAGGGCGATGCGGATCTCCAGCCGGGCCAGGGCGGCGCCGATGCAGAAGTGCACACCGCGGCTGAAGCCGATGTGCGGGTTGGGGTCGCGGGTGATGTCGAAGCGCTCCGGGTCGGTGAAGCGGCGCTCGTCGTGGTTGGCGGAGAGCAGCCAGGCGACGACCAACTGCCCCTCGGGGATGGTCTCCCCGCCGAGCTCGACCTCCCGGGTGGTGACCCGGAACGCCTGGCTGAGCGGCGGGTAGTAGCGGATCGTCTCCTCGATGGCGCCGGGGATCAGCTTCAGGTCCTTGCCGAGGGCGGCGCGCTGCTCGGGGTTGGCGTCGAGGGCGAGCACGGCGCTGGCGATGACGGAGGTCGCGGTGACGTGCCCGGCCATCAGGAGCAGCCCGGCGAAGTTCGCGATCTCCTCCTCGTCGAGCCGGTCGCCGTCGATCTCCGCCTGGGTGAGCTTGCTCAGCAGGTCCTCACCGGGGTTCCGCAGCCGCTCACGGGCGTGCCTGCTGAAGTACTCGGTCTGCTCGCGCAGGGCGTCCATGACGCTCTCGTCGTTGAGGACGTCGGTGACCGCGCTGGTCGTGGAGGCGCGCGCCTGGGCCCACTTGTGGAACAGGGTGCGGTCCTCGGCCGGTACGCCGAGGAGTTCGGCGATGGTGATGACGGGCAGGGTGTACGCGAAGTCGGCGATCAGGTCGAACTCGGCGCGGTCGCCCAGGTCGTCGAGCAGTTCCCCGGTGATGGCCTCCATCCGGGTGCCCAGCTCGCGCACGGTGCGCGGCGTGAACGCCTGGCTCACCAGGCCCCGGAGCCGGTTGTGCTCCGGCGGGTCCATGAAGCCGAGGTTGGCGCGGTTGACGGTGCCGAGCGGCATCACGCGGTCCAGTTCGGCCGAGTACGTGGAGGCGTCGGTGAGGACCTCCGCCACGTCGTCGTAGCGGAGGACCTGCCACGTCTTGGTCTCGTCGTCGAACAGGACGCTCTTGAAGGCGCGTCCCATGGCGAGCTTCCCCATCAGGGCCGCGACGGGATCGGGCGACTCGGCTCCCGGGGCGCCAGGGGTGGTTTCTTCAGCCATTTCTCACTCCGTACCGAATTCTTGACGCGGCGGTGACGAAATACCTCTCGCCGCGGCCCGGACCGGACCCAGCATAAGTCGGCGCCGGACGGGTAAGACAGCCCCAAATCGCCTTTCGGGCATGGACATTAACCGGGCGCAAGCTCAGCTTTAGGGACGCCGATCAGCATGATATTCGGCGCTTTCTGCATTCTGCGTCGACGGTTATCCGCTCTTTACCGCGGTCCAGCAGCCGGGAGGTCTTCGGATGGGTGTCCCCCACAACGATGCCCAGGTGTACGTTCACGGGGTGGGCACGGCGCTGCCCGGCCCGCCCGTGACCAACGAGGACATCGCCGCGCACTACGGCATGCCGACGGTGTGGCGGCAGTGGGTGGACGAGTTCATCGGGACCCGCAGCCGGCACCTCGCCGTCGACCTGGCCTCCGGGAAGGTCACGCACACGCTCACCGACCTCGGCGAGAGCGCCGCCCGCGGCGCCCTGGCGGACGCCGGGCTGACGGCCGGCGACGTCGACGTGGTGGTGATGAGCAGCGCGACCCCGGACCACCTGGCGCCGGCCACGGGGAGCCGGGTCGCCGCCCGCCTCGGCATCACCGGTGTGCCCGTCTTCCAGCTGCAGTCCGGCTGCACCGGCGCCGTACAGGCGCTGGAGGTCACGCTCGACCTGCTGGGCAGCGGCGCGTACCGTACGGCCCTCGTCATCGGCGGCGACACCAGCGCCAAGCACACCAGCCCCGACGTGGACGCCGCGAGCGTCCCGCTGGAGGTCCAGGTCAACGGGCTGATCTTCGGCGACGGGGTGGGCGCCGCGGTGCTCGGCACGAACCCCGCCGCGGGCCGGCCCGTGCTGCGGCACGTGCACACCCGTCTCGTCGGCACGGGCCGCGAGCCGGGCCAGACGGTGTACTGGTTCGGCCGCGCCTCCACCGCCGACGGCGTGCCCGCCGCGGAGGACTACAAGACCATCGAGAACGCGGCCGCGCCGATGGCCGCCGACGCCCTGAAGCACATGCTGCACGCGCTGGACTGGGAGGGCGGCCGGCTGCACTACCTGCTGCCGCCGCAGCTCTCCTCGCGGATGACCAGCCGCACCCTCGACCACCTGGGCCTGACGGACACCGAGGCCATCAGCCGGGTCACCGAGATCGGCAACACCGGCAACGCGATCCCCTACTTCCAGCTCGAACTGCTGCTGCCCCGGCTACGCCCCGGCGACCGCGCCGTGGGCGTGAGCATCGAGGCCAGCAAGTGGATCAGGTCCGGCTACGCAGTGGAGCAGCCGGCCTGACCGGCCCCGTACGGCCGGAGTGGACCTGACCGGCCCCGTGGAACCGCCCGAGAGAAGGAACCGTCCGCATGACGATCGACCCGAAGACCCCGCTCACCCACAACCCCGTCATCGACGGGCTGGTCGCGTCCTGGCGCCAGATCGTGGACGCCGAGTACTCGCCGCATGACGAGCGGCTGCCGGACCTCGCCGTGCTGGCGCGGAGCACGGCGCGCGCCGTCGCGGCGGCGGTGCCGCGGCCGATCGCGGAGGTGGCCGCGCCGGACGCCCCCGACGAGCCGGGCGAGAAGGTGCTGCTGGAGAAGGTCATCCAGGAGGTGGCCGACCGCGAGTACACCCCGCTGAGCCCCGACGGGCCCAGCGTCGGCGACCTCGTCCTGGTGACGGAGAAGATCTACAACTCCGACCGGGAGGAGATCGGCGCGGACACCGGTCGGCTGCGCATCATCCGCAAGGACCCGGAGACCGGCCACCACTTCACGGTCTCGCTGGTGTCCTCCACGGTGCAGGGCAACAAGCTCTTCGGCTTCGGCTACACCGAGATGGAGACGCAGCTCTCCGGCGGCCGCACCACCATCCGCGTCGCCTGCTACGACGGCCCGTGGGCCGGCATGAGCGGCGACCTGTCGTGGGTGATCAGCTCCATGACCGCCGCCGAGTCCCGCTACGAGCTGCACCGCTGAGCCCCGGACGGACGCCCTCCCGTCGTCCGTTCGCGAGGAGCCGCCGGGGAACGTCCCCCGGCGGCTTTCGCGTGCCCGGGGTGCTTTCCGGTGGATGTACGCGGCCGGGGCGGCCGGCGCTTCCCGTACGCGAACGGGGCCCGGGGGGCGGTGCGCCCCGGGCCCCGTCGCCGCCCGCGGTCACTCCAGGCCGAGCTCCTGGTTGATCATCGCGAACATCTCGTCGTCCGTGGCGTCGTCGAACTCCGACCCCGGCTCCGCCTGCTCCACCGGCCGGTCGAGACGGCGGAGCAGCGCACGCAGGCGGCTCTCCACCTCCGTGCGGGTGTCGGTGTCGTCCGGCGGGACGGTGAGCGCGGCCTCCAGCTTCGTCAGCTCCCCGAGCACCGTCGGCTCCGCCTCGGCCCCGTCCGCAAGTCCCAGCGCGTCGCGCAGGTGGTCGGCGAGGATCTGCGGCGTGGGGTAGTCGAAGACGAGGGTGGCGGGCAGCCGCAGCCCGGTGGCCGCGTTGAGCCGGTTGCGCAGCTCGACGGCGGTCAGCGAGTCGAAGCCGAACTCCTTGAAGCTGCGGTCGGCGCCCAGCGCGTCCGCCGAGCCGTGGCCCAGGACGACGGCGGTGTTGCCCCGTACGACCCCGAGCAGCTCCTCCGCCTGGCGGGCCGCCGGCTGCCCGGCGAGGCGCTCGGCGAGCGACCGGCCGCCGGCGGCCGCCTCGCCCGCGGCGGCCGTGCGCCGCACGCCGGCCCGGACCAGGCCGCGCAGCAGCGGGGCCAGTTCGCCGCGCTCCGCCTGGCCGCGCAGGGCGGGCAGGTCGAGGGCGACGGGGACGAGCCGGGCGCTGCCGGCCCGCAGCGCCGCGTCGAACATGGCCAGCCCGTCGGCGGCGGCCAGCGGCGCGATGCCCTGCCGGGCCAGACGGGCGATGTCCGCCTGTTGCAGGTGCGCGGTCATGCCGCTGGACTGGGCCCAGTAGCCCCAGGCCAGCGAGGTCGCGGGCAGCCCCGCCGCCCGCCGCCGCTCGGCGAGCGCGTCCAGGAAGGCGTTGGCGGCGGCATAGTTGGCCTGCCCGGGGGTGCCGAACACGCCGGCGGCCGAGGAGAACAGGACGAACGCCGCCAGGTCAGCGCCGCGGGTCAGCTCGTCCAGGTTGAGCGCCGCGTCCACCTTCGGCCGCAGCACCCGCTCCAGCCGCTCGGCGTCGAGCGCGCCGAGGAGGCTGTCGTCCATGACGCCCGCGGCGTGCACCACGGCGGTGAGCGGGTGTGCCGCCGGCACGTCGGCCAGCAGGGCGGCGAGCGCGTCGCGGTCGGCGGCGTCGCAGGCGGCGATCCGTACGTCCGCGCCGAGGGCCGTCAGCTCGTCGCGCAGCTCGGCCGCGCCGTCGGCGGCCGGGCCGCGGCGGCTGGTCAGCAGCAGGTGCCGCACACCGTGCGCGGTGATGAGGTGCCGGGCCAGGAGGCCGCCGAGCAGGCCGACGCCGCCGGTGATGAGCACCGTGCCGGCGGGGTCGAGGCGGCGCGGCGTGGTCAGGACCACCTTGCCGGTGTGCCGGGCCTGGCTCATGTACCGGAACGCCTCCGGCGCCTCCCGCAGGTCCCGGGGCTGGACGGGCAGCGGGTGCAGGTAGCCGTTCTCGAACAGCTCCCGCAGGTCGGCGAGCATCTCCGCGATCCGGTCGGGGTCCACCTCGCGCAGGTCGTACGCGTCGTAACTGATGTCGTCGCGCAGCTCGGCCAGCTGGCCGGCGTCGCGGATGTCGGTCTTGCCCATCTCCAGGAACCGGCCCCCGGGCGCCAGCAGGCGCAGCGAGGCGTCGGTGAACTCGCGGGCGAGGGAGTTGAGGACGACGTCGACGCCCCTGCCGCCCGTCGCGTCCCGGAAGCCCGCCTCGAAGTCCAGGTCGCGGGAGGACGCGGCGTGCCCGTCGTCGACGCCCAGCGAGCGCAGCAGCTCCCGCTTGGCGGGGCTCGCGGTGCCGAAGACCTCCAGGCCCCAGTGGCGGGCGAGCTGGAGCGCGGCCATGCCGACGCCTCCGGTGGCCGCGTGCACGAGCAGGGTCTCCCCCGCCCGTACGCCCGCGAGGTCCACCAGGCCGTAGTACGCGGTGAGGAAGACGACCGGGACGGCCGCGGCCTGCTCGTACGTCCAGCCGGACGGCATCGGGACGACCATGCGGCGGTCGGTGACGGAGACGGGGCCGAACGCGCCGGGGAGGAACAGGCCCATCACCCGGTCCCCCGGCGCCAGATCCGTCACGTCCGCGCCGACCTCCAGCACGACGCCGGCGGCCTCGCTGCCCATGATCGCCTTGCCGGGGTAGACGCCGAGCGCGATGAGCACGTCGCGGAAGTTCATGCCGGCCGCGCGCACCGAGACCCGGATCTCCCCGGGGGCGAGGGGCGCGTCGGCGTGCGGGGACGGGATGAAGGCCAGCTTCTCCAGGGTGCCGGGGCCCGTCGTCTCCAGCCGCCAGCCGGTGCCGTCCGGCGGCAGGAGCACCGACCCGGAGCCGGCGAGCCGGGAGAGGCGGGGGGCCAGCGCCTCGCCCCGGCGCAGGGCGAGCTGGGTCTCGCCGCGGCGCACCGCGCCGCGCAGGGCGGGCACGAGGGCGCGGTGGGAGCCGGGGTCGTCGTCGGTGTCGACGAGGAGGAAGCGGTCGGGGTTCTCGGTGGCGGCGCTGCGGACCAGGCCCCAGACAGCCGCGGCGGCCAGGTCGGCGGGCCGCTCGCCGGTTTCGGTGGCGACAGCGCCCCGGGTGGCGACGACGAGCCGCGCCTCGGGGCGGGGAGGGGTGTCGTCGGCCAGCCAGGTCTGGAGAGCGGCGAGGGCGTCTTCGACGGTACGGCGGACGGCGGCGGCGGACGGCGCGGCGTCACCGCCCGCGGCCGGACCGCCCACTGGATCGCCCACCGGGCCGCCAACCGGGAGGAGGACCAGCTCCGGGCCGTCGGTGTCCGTGACGGTCACCACCGGGACCCCGGCCTCCGTCAGCGCCCCGGCCAGGCCCAGCGGGTCCGCGCCGAGCACGCCGCAGGTGACGGACGGCTCGCCGGCGGGGGCGGGAAGTTGCGCGGGGGTCCAGGTGACGGTGAAGGGCAGCTCGGCCGCCGCCGCGTCCGCGGCGCCGGCCACGGCGGCGGGGCGCAGGGCGAGCGACGCCACCGACAGCACGGCCTGCCCCGCGGGGTCGACGGCGTCGACGCGCACAGCGCCGTCGCCGGCGGGGGTGACACGTACGCGGACGGTGGAGGCGCCGGTACGGCCCAGGGTCACCTGGGAGAGCGCGAAGGGGACGAGGACGCCGCCGGGGTCGCCGGCGGGTCCGGTGGGGCCGGTCGCCGGGGTGTCGGCCGCGAGGGCGGTGTGCAGCACGGCGTCGAGGAGCGCCGGGTGCATGCCGAAGCGCCCGGCTCCGTCCCGTACCGGCTCGGGCAGCGCCACCTCGGCGACCCAGCCGTCGCCGTCGCGCCAGACCCGCCGGACGCCGCGGAAGGCAGCGCCGTAGCCGTAGCCGCGCCCGGTCAGCTCGGCGTAGAAGTCCTCTGCCTCGACGGCCGCTGCGTCGCCCTCGGCGGGCGGATCGGCGAAGGCCGGAGCGGAGAGGCGGTCGATGCCGTCGTCGGCGGGCACGAGCACGCCTTCGGCGTGGCGCGTCCACACCTCGCCCGCCTCGGCGGTACGGGAGAACACGCCGAACGCGCACCGCCCGTCCGCGTCCGCAGCGTTGACGGTGACCTGCATCTGAGCGGTGAGACCCGGGGTGAGAACCAGCGGCTCCTTGAGCATCAGCTCCTCGACCGTGGCGCAGCCGACTTCGTCACCGGCGCGGAAGGCCAGCTCCAGGAAGAGCGCGGCGGGTACGAGGGTGACGCCGTTGACGGCATGGTCAGAAAGCCAGGGGTGGGTGCGGAGGCTGAGGCTGCCGGTCAGGACGGTGGAGCGGCTGTCGTCGTCGGCGAGGTGGAGGGCCGCGCCGAGGAGGGCGTGCTCGGTGTCCTGAAGGCCGAGGGTGGCGGGGTCGCCGCCGGTGGCGGCGGAGGCGTCGAGCCAGTAGTGGGCGTGTTGGAAGGGGTAGGTGGGGAGGTCGGCGGGTGTGGTGGGGGTGGTGTACCAGTCGACGGGGGTGCCGTGGGTGTGGAGGTGGGCGAGGGCGAGGTGGAGTTGGGTGGGTGAGTGTTCGTGGCGTCGGAGGGTGCCGGTGGTGAGGGCGGAGGGGTCGGTGTCGGTGATGGCCGTCGTCAGCGTCGGGTGGGGGCTTGCCTCGACGTAGGTGGTGTGGCCGGTGTCGATGAGGTGGGTGAGGGTGTGGTGGAAGCGGACGGTTTCGCGGAGGTTGGTGTACCAGTAGTCGGCGGTCAGGCCGGTGGTGTCGAACTCCTCGCCGGTGACGGTGGAGTAGAACGGAATCGAGGCTGCCGCAGGCTCCAGTCCGGCCAGGACGTCGAGGAGGGTGTCGCGGAGTTCGGTGACCTGCGGCCCGTGGGAGGCGTAGTCGACGGGCAGCAGCCGGTTGCGTACACCGGCTTCCTCACACCGGGCGAGGTATGCCTGTACGGCGTCGGTGTCGCCGGAGATGACGGTGGCGGTGGGGCTGTTGACCACCGCGACGGACAGCTTGCCGTCCCAGGCGGCGATCTCCTCGGTGACCTGGGTGTGCGGCAGGGCGACGGAGGCCATGGTGCCCTTGCCGGACAGCGCGCGGATGGCCTGGCTGCGCAGGCAGACGACCTTCGCCGCGTCCTCCAGGGTGAGGGCGCCGGCGATGTGGGCGGCGGCGATTTCGCCTTGGGAGTGGCCGATGACGGCGTCGGGCTGGATGCCGTGGTGCTGCCACAGCCGCGCCAGGCTGACCATGACGGCGAACAGCGCGGGCTGGACCACATCCACCCGCTCCAGCAACACCCCTTCCGGATCGGACAGCACCTCGGTGAGCGACCAGTCGTCCGCGTACACCGACAGCGCCGTCTCGCACTCGGCGATGGCCTGCGCGAAGATGGGCTCGGCGTCGATCAGGTCCGCGGCCATGCCCGCCCACTGCGCACCCTGACCCGGGAAGACGAACACCGTCTTCCCCGCGGACTGGACCTCGCCGCCGACCACCCGCGCCGAAGGTTCACCAGCGGCGATCGCCGCCAGCCCCTCCAGCAACTCGTCCCGCTCAGCGCCCACGACCACCGCCCGGTGATCAAGCGCGGAACGCGTAGCGACCAGGCTGTGCGCCACCTCGGCCGGAGTGATCTCTGAGTGCTCGGACAGGTGCTCCCGGAGCCGTGCGGCCTGGTCGGCGAGCGCCTGCGGCGTGTGCCCGGACACCGGCCACGCCACCACACCACCCGGCTCGACCACCTCGGCCACGGCCTCGACCTCTTGCGCCTGCTCGATGATGACGTGCGCGTTCGTCCCGCTCATGCCGAACGACGACACGCCAGCCCGCCGCGGCCGGTCATCGCCCACCGCCCAGGCCCGCTGCTCCGTCAGCAGTTCCACTCCGCCTGCTGCCCAGTCCACGTGGGGGGACGGTTCGTCCGCGTGCAACGTCCGCGGGAGGACCCCTTCCCGCATCGCCATGACCATCTTGATGACGCCGCCGACACCGGCCGCCGCCTGCGTGTGGCCGATGTTCGACTTCAGCGAGCCCAGCCACAGCGGCTGTTCGTCCGGGCGCTTCTCCCCGTACGTGGCCAGCAGCGCCTGCGCCTCGATCGGGTCGCCCAGCGTGGTCCCCGTACCGTGCGCCTCCACCGCGTCCACATCCGATGTCGACAAACCGGCATTCGCCAGCGCCTGCCGGATCACCCGCTGCTGCGACGGGCCGTTCGGCGCCGTCAGCCCGTTCGACGCGCCGTCCTGGTTCACCGCGGAGCCACGCACCACCGCCAGCACCTTGTGCCCGTTGCGCCGCGCGTCCGACAGCCGCTCCACCAGCAGCAGCCCCACACCCTCCGACCAGCCCGTGCCGTCCGCGCCCGCGCCGAACGCCTTGCAGCGCCCGTCCGGCGACAGCCCGCGCTGCCGGCTGAACTCCACGAACGTACCCGGCGTGGACATCACCGCGACGCCCCCCGCCAGCGCGAGATCGCACTCGCCCTGCCGGAGCGACTGGGCCGCCATGTGCAGCGCCACCAGCGACGACGAACACGCCGTGTCCACCGTCAGCGCCGGGCCCTCAAGTCCGAGGATGTACGAGATCCGGCCCGACGCGATGCTCCCGAACGTCCCCGTCAGGGTGAAGCCCTCGACGCTCTCCGCCGCCTGCTCCGCCCATCGGGCGTAGTCGTGGTACATCGCGCCGACGAACACGCCCGTCTGGCTGCCGCGCAGCGCGCGCGGGTCGATGCCGGCGCGCTCCACCGTCTCCCAGGTGGTCTCCAGCAGCAGCCGTTGCTGCGGGTCCATCGCCAGCGCCTCCCGCGGGGAGATGCCGAAGAACCCGGCGTCGAACTTCGCCGCGTCGTGCAGGAAGCCGCCTTCGCGGGTGTACGAGGTGCCGCTGTGCTCGGGGTCCGGGTGGTACAGCTCCTCGACGTTCCAGTTGCGGTCCGTCGGGAACGGCGTGATCGCGTCCGTGGCCTCGGCGACCAGGCGCCACAGGTCCTCCGGGGAGGCGACGTCGCCCGGGTAGCGGCAGGCCATTCCGACGATCGCGATCGGCTCGTCGTCGGTGGCCGCGGTGCGGCCCGCGGGGGCGGCGGGGCGCCCGGTCCCGGCCGCCGGGGCGGCCGAGGACAGCAGGTAGGCCGCGAGGCCGTCGGGGGTCGGGTAGTCGAAGAGCAGGGTCGCCGGCAGCCGGAGGCCGGTCGTGGCGCTCAGCCGGTTGCGCAGTTCGACGGAGGTGAGCGAGTCGAACCCGAGGGCCTTGAAGCTGGCCTCCAGGTCGAGCCGGTCGGGCGAGGCGTGGCCGAGGCTGGTGGCGATGTCGCGGCGCAGGACGTCCAGCACCAGTGTGCGCCGCTCGGACTCGTCGAGGCCCGCGAGCCGCTCGGTGAGCGGCGCCACCGCATCGCCCGTTCCCGTACGGGCGGACGCGACCCGGCGCGCGGGGGCCGGGACGAGGCTCCGCAGGAGGGCGGGGAGCGTGCCGGTCGCGGCGGCGGTGCGGAGGGTGGGGAAGTGCCAGCGCGTCGGGACGAGCAGCGCGTGGTCCGTACCGCAGGCGGAGTCGAGCAGCGGCAGAGCCTCGTCCGGGGTGAGGGCGAGGACGCCGTTGCGGGCCATGCGGGCGATGTCGGCGTCGTCCAGGTCGCGGGTGATGCCGCTGTCGGTGTCCCACAGGCCCCACGCCAGGGACGTGGCGGCGTGGCCGGCGGCCCGGCGGTGGTGGGCCAGCGCGTCGAGGAAGGCGTTCGCCGCGGCGTAGTTCGCCTGGCCCGCGTTGCCGAGGACGCCGAAGATGGAGGAGAAGGTGACGAAGGCCGTGAGGTCCAGGTCGCGGGTCAGCCGGTCGAGGTGCAGGGCGGCGGTGACCTTCGGGTGCAGGACGCGGTGGAGTTGCTCGGGCGTCATCGTGGCCACGACGCCGTCCTCCAGGACGCCCGCGGCGTGTACGACGCCGGTGAGCGGGTGCGCGGCGGGGACGGTGGCCAGGAGGGCGGCGAGGGCGTCGGCGTCCGTCGTGTCGCAGGCGGCGAGGGTGACCTCGGTGCCCGACCCGCGCAGCTCGGCGGCGAGTTCCGCGGCGCCGGGGGCGTCGGGGCCGCGGCGGCTGACGAGGAGCAGGTGCGGCACGGCGTGGCGCTCGGCCAGGTGCCGGGCGACCACCGCGCCGAGGGCGCCCGTTCCGCCGGTGATGAGCACGGTCCCGGCGTCCCGCCACGGGTTCCGTACGGCCTCGGCCGGGAACGCCCGGCGGACGAGGCGCGGGGCGAGGCGCTGCTCGCCGCGCAGGGCGATCTGCGGTTCGTCGGCGGCCAGGGCGTGCTGTACGACGGACGCGAGGTCCGCCGGGGCGGCGGCGACCGGGTCGAGGTCGACGAGCAGGAAGCTGCCGGGGTGTTCGGCCTGGGCGCTGCGGACCAGACCCCACACGGCGGCTTCGGCGAGGTGGGGCGAGGCCCCCTCCCCCGTCGCCACGGCACCGCGGGTGACCACGACGAGGGTCGCGTCGGCGAGAGCGGCGTCCGCGGTGAACTCGCGGAGAGCGGCAAGGACGGTCTCGGTGGTCCGCTGGACGGCGAGGGCGGGGTCGTCGTCGGCCGGTGGGACGGCGAGGGTGACGACGCCGGGGGCGGGCGCGCCCGCGGCGACGGCGGCGCTGAGAGCGGCCACGTCCCCGTACGGAGGCGGGGCGTCGGGCAGTCCGCCGGGCACGTCGCCGACGCACGCCCAACCGCCGGGGGCGTCGGCGGCGGGCACGGCGGGCAGCGGGGACCACTCGACGGCGTGGTGTTCGGCGTGCGCGGATTCGCCCTGGCCGGAGGCCAGCTGGGCGGAGGAGGCGCGGCGGAACGCCAGCGACTCGACGGAGGCGAGGAGTTCACCCGCCTCGTCCGTGACGGTGAGGGCGACGGTGTCCGCGCCCGTGGGCCGGATCCGTACGCGGGCCGTGGTGACGGGCGCCCGCAGCACGCGCACGCCGGACCAGGCGAAGGGCAGCAGCAGGCCGCCGTCCGCGGGCCGGCCGGGCTCGTCGGGGGCGGCGAGGCCGTGGAGAAGGACCGCGTGCAGTGCCGCGTCCAGGAGCGCCGGGTGGAGTACGAACCGGGGGTCGCCCGTGTCCGCCTCGGGCAGCCGCACCTCGGCGAACGTCTCGCCGTCGCCCTGCCAGACGGCGGTGAGGCCCTGGAACGCGGGCCCGTAGACGTACCCGCGCTCCGCGAGCGTCGCGTACGCGTCCGTGACCGGCAGGCTCCGGGCGTCGGCGAGAGGGAACCGCGTGTTACCCGCGTCGGCGTCCTGGGAGCCGACGGCCAGCCGCCCCTGGGCGTGGCGCAACCAAGGTGTGTCGTCTCCGGCGCCGCCGGCCGGGCGCCCGTACACGGCCAGCGACCGGCCGCCCGCCGCGTCCGGGGCACCGACGAGCACCTGCACCTGGACGGGCGTCGACTCCGGGACGTGGAGCGGCGCTTCGAGGGTCAGCTCCTCAAGCGTGTCGCAGCCGACGCGGCGAGCGGCGTGCAGGGCGAGGTCGACCAGCGCCGCGCCGGGGAGGACGGTCGCACCGAGGATGAGGTGGTCGGCGACCCAGGGGTGGTCGGCCTGCGACAGCCGCCCGGTGAGCAGCGTCCCGCCGCCGTCCGCCTGCTCGACCTCGGCGGTGAGGAGGGGGTGTTCGGTGGGGGTGAGTCCGGTGGCGGTGAGGTTGGGGGTGGGGGTGTCGTGGAGCCAGTAGGTGTGGTGTTGGAAGGGGTAGGTGGGGAGGTGGGTGGTGTGGGTGGTGGTGGGCCAGGTGAGGGGGTGTGGGTGGTGTGGAGGGTGGCGAGGGCGGTGGTGAAGGCGTGGGCTTGTCCGTGGTCGCGGTGTTGTGCGGCGACGGCGGTGGCGGGGGCGAGGAGGGTGTCGGTGGTGAGGGTGGTCAGGGTGGTGTCGGGGCCGAGTTCGAGGTACGCGGTGGTCCCGGACTCTTCGAGACAGCCGGTCACGGCCGTGTACTCGACGGTGTGGCGCAACTGCCCGGCCCAGTAGTCGGGTGAGGCGGCCTGCTCGGGGGTGAGGGGTTGTCCGGTGCGGTTGGAGATGACCGGCAGGGCGGGGGTCTGGGCGGGGGTGTCGGCGACGGCTTGGCGGAAGTCGTCGAGGATGGGGTCCATGTGGGCGGAGTGGAAGGCGTGGCTGACCCGCAGCCTGCGCGCCCGCAGCCCCGCGTCCTGACACCGTGAGGCGACAGTGTCGATGGCATCGGCCGCGCCCGTAAGAACGGTGTGGGTCGGACTGTTGGCCGCCGCGACCTCCACGCCGGTGCCGTCGGTCAGGGGGGTGAGGGTGTCGACGGGGGCGGTGACCGACAGCATCGCCCCACCGGCGGGCAGGGCGCCCATCAGCCGCCCGCGGGTGGCGACCAGCCGCGCGGCGTCCGGCAGGGTCCATACCCCGGCCAGGTGCGCGGCGGTGAGTTCCCCGATGGAGTGACCGGCCAGGAAGTCCGGCCGCACCCCGAAGGACTCCGCCAGCCGGAACAGGGCCACCTCGTACGCGAACAGCGCAGGCTGCGTGTACGTCGTGTCGTCCAGCAGCTCAGCGTCCTGCCCGAACATCAAGGGCTTCAGCGGCCGCGGCAGATGCGCGTCCAGGGCCGCGCAGGCTTCGTCCAGCGCTTCGGCGAAGACCGGGTACGTCTCGTACAGCTCCGCGCCCATGCCGGGGCGTTGGGCGCCCTGGCCGGTGAACAGCACCGCCAGCTTCCCCGCCCGGTACCGCCCCACCACCGCCCGGTCCGAGCCCTCGCTGTGGGCGACGGCCTCCAGCCCGGCCAGCAACTCGTCACGGTCCGCGCCGACGACCACCGCACGGTGATCCAGCACCGCACGCGAACGCACCAGCGAGGCGGCCACCGCACGCAGGTCGGTCTCGGGGTGCTCGCTCAGGTGCGCCCGCAGCTGACCGGCCTGTGCGGCCAGCGCTTCCGTGGTGTGCCCGGACACCGGCCACACCACCGGACCCGGGACCGTCTCCGGGGCGTTGGGCGTGCGCTCGTCCGCCGCCGGGCCCTGCTCGATGATCACGTGCGCGTTCGTGCCGCTGATCCCGAACGACGACACCGCCGCCCGCCGCGGACGCGCCCCGTCCACCACCCACGGCCGCTGCTCGGTCAGCAGCTCCACCGCACCCGCGGACCAGTCCACGTGCGGCGACGGCTCATCCACATGCAACGTCCGCGGCAGCACCTCGTGCCGCATCGCCTCCACCATCTTGATCACACCCGCGACACCCGCCGCCGCCTGCGTGTGCCCCAGGTTCGACTTCAACGACCCCAGCCACAACGGCGCACCCTCAACCCGCCCCTGCCCGTAGGTCGCCAGCAACGCCTGCGCCTCGACCGGGTCGCCCAGTGTCGTCCCCGTACCGTGCGCCTCCACCGCATCGATGTCCGATGTCGACAAACCCGCATTCGCCAGCGCCTGCCGGATCACCCGTCGCTGTGATGAACCGTTCGGCGCGGTCAGACCGTTCGACGCCCCGTCCTGGTTCACCGCCGAACCACGCACCACCGCCAGCACCTCGTGCCCGTTGCGCCGCGCGTCCGACAGCCGCTCCACCAGCAGCAGCCCCACACCCTCCGACCAGCCCGTGCCGTCCGCGCCCGCGCCGAACGCCTTGCAGCGCCCGTCCGGCGACAGCCCGCCCTGGCGGCTGAACTCCATGAACATGCTCGGCGTCGCCATGACCGTGACCCCGCCGGCCAGCGCGAGCGTGGACTCCCCGCTGCGCACCGACTGGCACGCCAGGTGCAGCGCCACCAGCGACGACGAACACGCCGTGTCCACCGTCACCGCCGGACCCTCCAGCCCGAACGCGTACGCCACCCGACCCGACGCCACACTCGGCGCACTTCCGGTCAGCAGGTGCCCCTCGGCGCCGCCGCCCGGTTCGCTCAGCCGCGGGCCGTACTCCTGGAACGTACCGCCGACGAACACCCCGGTCCGGCTGCCGCGCAGCGCGGACGGGTCCACTCCGGCGCGCTCGAACGCCTCCCAGGCCGTCTCCAGCACCAGCCGCTGCTGCGGGTCCATCGCGGTCGCTTCCCGCGGGGAGATGCCGAAGAGCGCGGCGTCGAAGGCGCCCGCGTCGGGGAGGAATCCGCCGCGGTGCGTCGCGGAGCCGCCCGGGTGTTCCGGGTCGGGGTTCAGCAGGCTGCCGAGGTCCCAGCCGCGGTCGGCGGGGAACGGGCCGGTGGCGTCGGTGCCGTCGGCCACCAGGCGCCACAGGTCGTCGGGGGAGGTGACGCCGCCGGGGTAGCGGCAGGCCATGCCGACGATGGCGAGGGGCTCGTCGTCGGCTTCGCGGGCCGCGGTGGGGGCTGCTTCCCGGCCGCCACCGGTGAGCTGTTCGTACAGGCCGGCGGCGAGCCGCAGCGGCGTGGGGTGGTCGAAGAGCAGCGAGGAGGGCAGGGCGAGGCCCGTCGCCTGGCCGAGGCGGTGCCGCAGGTCGACGGCGCCGAGGGAGTCGAGGCCGAGGTCGCGGAAGGCCCAGCGCTCTTCGACGTCGGCCGGGGAGGCGTGGCCGAGGAGCTGCGCGGTCTCGGTGCGGACCAGGTCGAGCAGGAGTTGCCTGCCGGTGTGGGCGTCGCGGGCGATCAGCCGGTCGTGCCACTCCCGGGCGGCGGAGGCGGCGGGGGGTTCCGGCTCCGTCTCCTGGTCGGTGGTCGCCGGTTCGTCGGTGACGGGTGCCGTCCCGGTCTCGGCGGGGTTGCGGGGGGCGAGCCAGTAGCTCCGGCGCTGGAAGGGGTAGGTGGGCAGCGGTACGCGGACGGCGTCGGCCGGGACGAGAGCGGCCGCCCAGTCGACGTCGGCGCCGTGGGCGTACGCCGTGGCCACCGCCTCGCGGAGTTCTTCCGCGGCGGGGCGGCGGCCGCGGCCCAAGGGGACGAGGGCGAGGCCGGGTTCCTCGACGCAGTCGCGGGCCATGGTGGTGAGGGTGGCGTCGGGGCCGAGTTCGACGAACGTGGTGACGTCCGCCTCGCGGAGCCGCCGGACGCCGTCGGCGAAGCGCACGGCCTGCCGGACGTGGCGTACCCAGTAGTCGGGCGAGCGCAGCTCGTCGTCCGTGGCGGGCTCACCGGTGACGTTGGAGACGATCGGGATCGCCGGCCGGTGGAAGGTGAGGGAGGCGGCGACCTCGCGGAAGGCGTCGAGCATGCCGTCCATGTGGGCGGAGTGGAAGGCGTGGCTGACGCGCAGCCGCTTTGTTCGGCGCCCCCGGTCGTGCCAGCGCCCGGCCAGGGCGAGGACGGCCGCCTCGTCGCCGGAGACGACGGTGGCGCGGGGGCCGTTGACGGCGGCGACGCAGACGGCACCGTCGACGGCGTCGAGTTCGGCCGTGATCTCCGCCTCGGTCGCCTCGATCGCGGCCATGGCGCCGCCGGCGGGGAGCCGGTCCATGAGCCGCCCGCGGGCGGCGACGAGGGTGCAGGCGTCGGCGAGGGACAGCACGCCGGCGACGTGCGCGGCGGCGAGTTCGCCGACGGAGTGGCCGAGGAGCACGTCGGGGCGCATGCCCCAGCTCTCCAGCAGCCGGTACGCGGCCGTCTCGTAGGCGAACAGCGCGGGCTGGGTCCAGGCGGTGCGGTCCAGCAGCGCGGCCTCCGCGGTGTCCTCGGCGGCGGCGAGGACGGTGCGCAGGGGGATGTCGAGGTGCGGGTCGAAGGCGGCGCAGGCGGCGTCGAACGCCTCGGCGAATGCCGGGTGGGCGGCGGCGAGTTCGAGCCCCATGCCGGGGCGCTGGCTGCCCTGTCCGGGGAAGAGGAAGCCGGTGGCGCCGCGCAGGGCGGTGCCGCGTGCGGCGCCGGGGGGTGTGCGGCCCTCGGCCAGGTCGGTGAGGCCGGTGAGGAGGGTGTCGCGGTCGGCGGCGTGCAGCACGGCGCGGTGTTCGAAGGCGGCGCGGTGGGCGGTGAGCGTCCGGGCGACGTCGGCGGGCCGGTGGCCGGGGTGTGCGGTGAGGTGGGCGGCGAGGCGGGCAGCCTGGTCGCGCAGGGCGGGTTCGCCGCGGGCGGAGAGCACGTACGGCAGCGGGTGGGCGCTGTCGTACGCGGCGGGCGCGGAGCCGGCGGGGGCGGGGTCCGCGTCGGGGGCCTCGCGCAGCACGACGTGGCAGTTGGTGCCGCCCATCCCGAAGGAGCTGACGCCGGCCACGAGGGGCCGCTCGGGGTGCGGCCAGGCGCGGGTGGCGCGTACGAGGTCGAGGCGCAGGTCGCCGAGGGGAATGTTGGGGTGGGGGGCGGAGAAGTTGAGGCTCGGCGGGAGCTGCCGGTGGCGCAGCGCGAGCACCGTCTTGAGCAGGCCGGTGATGCCGGCGGCGCCTTCGAGGTGGCCGACGTTGGTCTTGACGGAGCCGACGAGCAGCGGGTCGTCCGCGGCCCGGCCGGGGGCGGCGAAGGCGCCGAGGGCGGCGGCCTCCACGGGGTCGCCGAGCCGGGTGCCGGTGCCGTGCAGCTCGACGTACTGCACGTCGCCCGGGGCGACCCCGGCCCGGCGGTAGGCGGCGTGGAGGACCTGTTCCTGGGCGTCCTGGCCGGGCTGGGTGAGGGTGGGGGTGCCGCCGTCGTTGTTCATGGCGCTGGCGGTGATGACGCCGTAGACGTGGTCGCCGTCCGCGCGGGCCAGCGCCAGCGGCTTGAGGACGAGCACGGCGCCGCCTTCGCCGCGTACGTAGCCGTCGGCCGCGGCGTCGAAGGTGCGGCAGACGCCGGTGGGCGACAGGGCCCCGAAGCGGGCGGCGGTGAGGAATCCGTCGCCGGTGAGGGCCAGGTTCACGCCGCCGCAGAGCGCGACCTGCGACTCGCCGCGCCGCAGGCTCTCGCACGCGAGGTGGACCGCGACGAGGGAGGACGACTGGGCGGTGTCGACGGTGAGGCTCGGGCCCTGCAACCCGAGGGTGTACGAGACGCGGTTGGCGATGACGCCGCGGCTGAGGGCGGTGGCCGTGTGCCGGCCGATGCCGTCGGGGCCGTGGTCGCGGGTGACGGCGGAGTACCCGTCGTCCATGGCGCCGACGAACACGCCGACGGGCGCGCCGTGCAGGGTGGCGGGCACGATGCCGGCCTCTTCGAGCGCCTCCCAGGCCAGCTCCAGCGCGAGCCGCTGATGGGGGTCGACGGCGGCGGCCTCGCGGGGCGGGATGCCGAAGAAGGCGGGGTCGAACGCGTCGACGGCGTCGAGGTAGCCGGCGCGCGCGGTGCCGAGCAGCCCGGCGTCCACGAGGGCCTGCGGGGAGGGGGAGCCGGCGGGCCAGCGGCCCTCGGGCAGCGGGCGTACCGCGTCCCTGCCGTCCCGCAGCAGCTCCCAGAACGCGTCCGGTCCGTCGGCGCCGGGCAGGCGGCACGCGACGCCGACGACCGCGATCGGCGCCCGGTCCGCCGACGGGCCGCCGACGGCACCCTCCGCCCGGTCCGCGTCCCGGTGGGGTTCCTGTCCGGCAACCGACATGGTCGGCAACTCCCATCCACGAGTTCCAGGCAGGCGGGATCGAGCGCTGCCCGGCTGTGGGGTAGATGCTCGGCAGCCCGGCTAAAGCCGCCCTTGCCGCGGCCTTTGGCGGGGCGGCGGGCCGGGGGTGCGTCCAGGGGTGTCATACCAGGCATGCGGGACACGGCGCCGGAGGGCGACGTTTCCCACGGTGACGGCGGCCGCCGGGGCATTCCGGGCACGGGGGAAACCCGGATATCGGGGCAGCGGATAACGTGCGGCGGATATCGGGCATTTGCGAGAACGGCGGATCATCGCCGCGCCTGGCCAGGGGGGCGCGAATGACACGCACACGCCCCCGAGCGCACTGCGCAATACCCCTGACAACACGTAGGGGGGACTTAGGGGTGGGTAGGGGTTTCCGCACCCCCTACCCCCTCCATAACCTGCGAAGGTCTCTACCGCATCGCCGCGACACACACAAGCTCCCCTGCACCAGGCGGCGAGTGAAATTGAACAACAGTGCCATGGATACTGAGCACTTCGGCCAAGGAAATTCATCGGGGGTTGAAAAGTGCAGTACGAGATACTCGGACCAGTCCGGGTGGTGGACAACCGCGGCAGCAGATTCGTGAGCGCCAAGAAGATGCAGGTGCTCCTCGTCCTGTTACTGATACGCGCCCGGCAGGTGGTCTCCATCGACGAGGCCATAGCCGAGATCTGGGGACAGAACCCTCCGCGCCGGGCGACCGCGGGAATCCACGTCTACATCTCCCAGCTCCGCAAGTTCCTCGGCCAGCCCGGCAGCCGGAACAACCCGATCCTGACCAGGCCGCCGGGGTACATGCTCCACCTGGAGGACGACGAGTTCGACGTGGACCGCTTCCAGCAGCTCCTCAACCGGGGCCGGCTGCACCTCAAGGAGGGCCGGCCGGAGCAGGCCGTGACCGCCTTCGAGGACGGGCTGGCCCTGTGGCGGGGGCCGGTCCTCGGGGACCTCTGCGACGGGCCGATCATCGCGGGCTTCGCCACGTGGCTGGAGGAGACCCGCCTGGAGTACCTGGAATGGCTGATCGAGGCGCAGTTGAGCATCGGGCTGCACCGTGAGCTGATCGGCCGGCTGTCCGCGCTGACCGCCGAGTACCCCCTGCGGGAGACGTTCTACCGCCAGCTCATGCTGGCCCTGTGCCGCTCGGAGCGGCAGGCGGACGCGCTGCGTACGTACCAGCAGGCCCGGAGCCGCCTCAACGAGGAACTCGGCCTGGAGCCCTGCCGGGCGCTGCGCGACCTCCAGCAGGCCATCCTGGTCGCGGACGAGCGGCTGGAGCTGCCAGCCGCGGTCTGACCGGCCTTGCCGGGCACGCCGGTACGAGGGCGGGCGAAGCCATCGGCTTCGCCCGCCCCTTCGTCCCCCCGTCGCGTTTTGGCCGGAGTTTAGGTGGTGGCACCACCCTGTCGGCACGTGCCCGGTGCGGCAGGTTCCTGCGTGATCTGCCGAGATGCACTTGACACCGACCTCACCGCCGCCGCCGAATGATCGAATGGCCCTGATGCACGGAAGACTGCTGGCCGTCAGCGACCTGCACGTCGCGTACCAAGAGAACCGGGACGTCACCGCCGGGCTCCGCCCGACCGCCCCCGGCGACTGGCTGATCGTCGCCGGCGACGTCGGCGAGCGCGTGGCCGACGTCGAGTGGGCCCTCGGGCTGCTCGCCGAGCGGTTCGAGAAGGTCGTCTGGGTGCCCGGCAACCACGAGCTGTGGACCCACCCGGACGACCCGGTCACGCTGCGCGGCGAGGAACGCTACCGGCACCTCGTCGGGATCTGCCGCGACCTGGGCGTCGTGACCCCCGAGGACCCCTATCCCGTCTGGCGTGGCGAGGGCGGCCCGGTGACGGTCGCCCCGCTTTTCGTCCTCTACGACTACTCCTTCCGGATGCCGGGCGTGACCACCAAGGAGGAGTCGCTGCGCCTGGCCCACGAGTCTGGCGTCGTCTGCACCGACGAGTACTTCCTCCACCCCGACCCGCACGACTCCCGGGACGCCTGGTGCCGCGAGCGGGTGGCCCTGACCGAGCGGCGGCTCGCGGCGGTGCCCCCGGAGCAGCAGACGGTGCTGATCAACCACTGGCCGCTGGTCCGGCAGCCGACCGACATCCTGCGCTACCCGGAGTTCGCGCAGTGGTGCGGCACGACCCTCACGGCCGACTGGCACCGCCGCTTCCGCGCCGCCGCCGTCGTCTACGGCCACCTGCACATCCCCCGCGTCACCTGGTACGACGGGGTCAAGTTCACCGAGGTCTCGCTCGGCTACCCGCGGGAGTGGAAGCCCCGCCCGCCGCGCGAGCCGCTGCGTACGGTGCTCCCCCCGGCGCCGGCCGCGCCGGCGGCCACCCCGCCGGCGCGGCCCGAGCCCGCGGCAGCCGCCGCACCTGCCGTGCTGCTGCGGGAGTTACTGCCCGCCGACGTGGCCGCGGCCGACGCGTTCAGCGACCCGCCCGAGCCGCCCGCCGAGCGGCTGTACCCCGAGGAGGCGCAGGCCGTCGCCCGCGCGGTCCCGCACCGGCAGGCGGAGTTCGCCACCGTACGGCAGTGTGCCCGCCGCGCCCTGGGCACGCTCGGCGTCGAACCGGCCCCGCTGCTCCCCGGCCGCCGCGGCGCGCCGCAGTGGCCCGCCGGGGTCGTCGGCTCCATGACCCACTGCGCGGGCTACCGCGCCGCGGCCGTGGCCCGCCGCGGCGACGTGCTCGGCATCGGCATCGACGCCGAGCCCAACGAGCCGCTGACGGACGACCTCCTGGCGGCCATCGCCCTCCCTGACGAGCAGGAGCGGGTACGCGCCCGGATGCACGGCGGGGTCAAGGTCTGCTGGGACCGGCTGCTGTTCAGCGCCAAGGAGTCGGTCTTCAAGGTCTGGTACCCCCTCACCGCCAGGGAGCTGGGCTTCGACGAGGCCCGCGTCGAACTGGACCCGGACACCGGCACCTTCACCGCCCGCGTCCTGGTCCCGGCCCCCACCGTCGACGGCACGTCGCTGTCGCGGCTGACCGGCCGCTGGCTGTGCCGCAACGGCCTGCTCGTCACCGCCGTGGTGCTCGGCGCGGCGGCCGGCCGGCGCGGCAGACGCGACGGGGACGGCGGGTAGGTGCGTACGCCGCGGGACGGGACGACGTGACCGTGCGGGGGCCCCGGCCGTTACCGCGCGCGCCGGGCGACGGCGCGGGCGCGTGGGACCGGGAGCGTACCGTCGGCGTCCTGTACGACGCGGGGTCGGCGGACGCGCCGGAGGTGGCGGCCGCCGCGCGCTACTCCGGGGTCGACCTGTTCCTCGTCGTGGACCGGGCCTCGGACCACGTGCGGGAGCTGCTGCCGGTGCTCACCCGGCGGTTCGCCCTCTGCGACATCACCGGGCTCGCCGCGCCGGCCGCCGCGGCGGCGGTCGCCGCCTTCGCCCCCGACGGGCTGCTGACCTTCAGCGCGCACCGGATGGAGATCACGGCCGCGATCGCGGCGGCGCTGGACCTCCCGTACTGGCACTCCCCCGCGGTCACCGCAAGGCTCGTGGACCGGCTGCAGCAGCGCCGGACATTCGCCGAAGCGGGCCTGGACGACCTGCCGTTCGCGCCGGTGACCGGCGCCGCGGACGTCGACGCCGCACTGGCCGCGGTGGGCCTGCCCGCCGTGCTCAAGCCGAGCCGCGGGCCCGCCCACCGGCTCGTACGCCGCGTGGACTCCGTCGCCGACGCGCGCGCCGCCGTCGCGGCGTGGTCGGCGGCGGCGCCCGACGCGGGCCTGCTGGTCGAGGCGCTGCTCCCGGGCGATCCGGCGGCGGCCGGGCCGCGGTGGGGCGACTACGTCTCCGTCGAGACCGCCGTGCACCGCGAGGAGTGCCAGCAGCTCTGCGTGACCGGCAAGTTTCCCCTCGTCGAACCGTTGCGGCAGCGCGGGTCGTTCGTGCCGCACACCCTCGCGCCGCCGCTGGCGGAGCGCGCCGAGAGCCTGGCGGAGGCGGCCATAGGGGCGCTCGGCATCAGCGACGGGATCGTCCACACGAAGCTGAAGCTCACCGCGGACGGCCCCCGGCTCCTCGGGGTCGACGGCCGCCTCGGCGGCCACGTCGGCGACGTCGTACGGCGCGGGTCGGGCTTCGACCCCGTGGCGGCGGCGATGCGGCTGGCCCTGGGCCTGCCGGTGCCCGACCCGCCGCGGTTCGACGGGGTCACGTACCGGTACGCGCTGCTGACCCCGGCCGGCCCGCCCCGCCGCCCCGGGGGCCCGCCCCTGACCGACGTGCGGGCCCTGGCGGCCCGCCTCGACCACCTGCGCCACCTGCCCGGCGTCGACCTCGCCGACCTGCCCGCCGACGCGGCGCGCGCGCCCGAACCCCGGTTCGGGGCGGGCGCGCGCGTGGGGCACCTCCAGGGGCGTACGGCGGACCACGTCGAACTCGCCCGGCTGGCCGTGTCGGTCGACGAGATCTGCCGGCCGGTTCTCGGGGCGCCGTGAGAACAGCTCGCGTACGGCGGAGCCGCGGGCGACGGGGGAAGCCCGGCACGCACGCTTGCTGCGTCGCCGGGATCGACCCCGCGGCGCCGCCCGCCCCGCGGGCGGACGGCGCGAGCCTGAAGACAGGCCCTAGTTGAGCGTCCACTTCTGGTTCGCGGCGCCGGTGCAGGTCCACAGCTGGGTCGCGGTGCCGTTCGCCGAGGAACCGCCCACCACGTCCAGGCACTTGTCCGCGGCGATGTTGACGACGTCGCGGGTGGCGGAGTTGTACGACCACCGCTGGGCGCTGGTGCCGTTGCAGTCCCACAGCTGCACCCGGGTGCCGTTCGCGGTGCCGGCGGCGGCCGCGTCGAGGCACTTGCCGAGGGCCCGGATCGTGCCGTCGGAGCCCACGGTCCAGTGCTGCGCCGCGGTGCCGTTGCAGTCGTAGAGCTGGACCGCGGTGCCGTTGGCCGTGTTGGCGCCGGCCACGTCGAGGCACTTGCCGGCCAGGCCCGTGAACGTACCGGAGTCTCCGCCGCCGCCGTCCGCGGTGCTGACGCGTACGTAGTCGACGACGAGCTGCTGCGGGAAGACGGTGCTGCCGTCGGGGTCGCCCGGCCAGTAGCCGCCGACCGCGAGGTTGAGAATGAGGAAGAACGGCTTGTCGAAGACCCACTCGCGGCCGCCGAGGTCGGCGGGGGTGCGGCGCTGGTAGACGTTGCCGTCGACCGACCAGGTGACCTCGTTCGGCGACCAGTCGACGGCGAAGGTGTGGAAGCCGTCGGCGAACTGCTGCCCGCCGGGCAGCGTGTACCCGCCGCCGATGCCGCCGGAGCCGGAGTAGCCCGGGCCGTGCAGGGTGCCGTGGACGGTACCGGGCTCGAAGCCGACGTTCTCCATGACGTCGATCTCGCCGCTGGCGGGCCAGCCCACCTGGCCGATGTCGTTGCCGAGCATCCAGAACGCCGGCCACATGCCCTGCCCGCGCGGGAGCTTCATCCGGGTCTCGACGTGGCCGTACGTGGTGGTGAAGCGGCCGGAGGTGTTCAGCCGGGCGGAGGTGTACTCGCACCGGCCGTACCAGCACTGGTAGTTGCCGGGGTTCTCCCGCCGGGCGGTGATGACCAGGTTGCCCTGGCCGTCCAGCGCGGCGTTGGCGTTGCCCGCCGTGTAGTACTGCCGTTCGTGGTTGTTGACGTTGTCGCCGGTCTCGATCAGCCACTTGCCGCCGTCGACCGCCGAGCCGGCCGGGCCGTCGAAGTTGTCCTCGAACGTGACGGCGGCGGGCGCGGCGGCCTCGCCGCCGGGCTCCGGGGCCGGTGCCGCCGCGCCGGCGGTGGCGGGCAGCGGGACGGCGAGCACGGCGGCGACGGCGGTGGCCACGAGCACGGCCTTGCGGAGCCGGCGTCTGCGTCTGCGTACGAACATGGAAGCTCACCTCGATGTGTGGAGGGGGTCGAGCGTGGAGCGTTGGTCCATACCTTTTGCGCGAGTGAGTGAACTCCCTTCACGTCATGCAGTCAATGGGTCCCGCGGACACTCGCGGCGTTCAACTCCCGGAGGTCGTACGGCCGTACCCCTTGACAAGGCACCCGGGCCTCACGACGCTCTGAGAGCGCTCTCGACTGCCGGCCCGCCGGACAGCTCCCGCCTCCGGGCCGCGTACGCCCCCACAGCGAAGGAGCACCGCATGTACCCCGCGCACCCCACGCACCCCACGCACCCCACGCGGCTGAGGCGCTACCGCAGCCTGCTGACCGCCGCCGTCGCCGTGCTGCTGCTCACCGCCTACGCGTCCGCCGACCGGACCGGCGCCACGGCCCACGGCGCCGCCCCCGCCGGGGGCCCCGTTTCCGCGGCGGTGGCGGCGGGCGACCCGCCGCCGGACGCCTTCTGGGGCGACACCGCAGGGATCCCGCCCGCGCAGAACGTGCTGACCGTTCAGATCGTCAACCGGACCAACGGCCAGTACCCCGACGACGAGGTCTTCTGGTCCTTCAACGGCCGGACCCGCTCCATCGCGGAGCAGCCGTACCTCGACATGCCGGCCAACTCCGCCGGCCGGATGTACTTCCACCTCGGGTCGCCCGACAGCCGGTACTCCGACTTCATCGAGTTCACGGTCGGCCCGGACGTCTTCAACGGGAACACCACCCGCGTCGACGGCTTCGCGCTCAAGCTGGCCATGCGGGTGCACGGACACGACGGCACCGACAGGCAGGTCGGCGAGGACTACGCGACGTTCCAGGAGTCCCGCGAGGCCACGTGGCAGAAGTTCGCGGACGCCATGCCCCCGGAGTTCGCGTCGCTGACCGAGGTGGAGGCGCCGTACCGCATCCCCTCCCCCGGCAGGGTGCCGGACTTCCAGCCGGGCGGGCAGCACGCCGGCTACATGAGCGGCTACGCCGCCTCGGTCGGGATGAACGCCTCGACCCAGGAGGTCTTCGGCTGCTCCGGCCCGCTCGCGGGCGACCCGGCCGGCTGCGCCGCGCTCAACCGGCACGTCGCGGAGCTGCCGCGGGACCAGTGGGGCGACCCGGGCCGCTTCTACCAGCGGGCGCCGGCGAACTACTACGCCCGGTTCTGGCACGAGCACGCCATCGGCAACCTGGCGTACGGCTTCCCCTACGACGACTACGCCGAGCGGTCGTCCTTCGTCTCCGTCCGGGACCCGCAGTGGATGGTGGTGGCCGTCGGCTGGTAGTACGGCTGGCCGCCGGGACGGTGCGCACGTCGAAGGTGTTGCCGGGGGTCGGCGCGCCGGCCTCGCGGATCAGCCGGTCCTGCACGGCGGGCGGCATGTTCGTGCCGTCCGCCGGGCGCACGCAGGTGCGCGGGATCCGGCCCTCACCCACCGCGCGCCCGCCGGGTGCCGTGGCCCCGGGGCCGGGCAGTCGCCTTCCCGGCCCCGGGGCGTTGCGCGTCAGGGTGCGTCGACGATGATCCGGCCGTCCATCGGGATACGGCTCGCGGCGAAGCCGTAGTTGGCCTCCACCCGTGCCTGCTCGGTGGCGTTCGGGGTGGCGTTGGTGCAGTTCACACCGCCGGTGGAGCCGGACATGAGCGACGAGCAGGGCCCGGGCTTCATGTCGGGCAGCCCGAGGCTGTGGCCCAGTTCGTGCGCGGCGATGCGGGTGGTGTCGTAGCCCTGGACGACCGCCTGGCGGCCGAACCAGACCGTGGCGCTGCCGCCGGGGCGGACCGGGCCCAGGGTGGCCCGGGGCCAGCCGTCGTCGGCAATGATCCGGATCTCGGCACGGGTGCCGGCCGGGGCCCGCACCAGCGTGACGTTCTCCACGGTGGAATTCCACTGTTCCGCGCCGGCGGCCACGGCGTCCTTGAATTCGCCGGCCTGGCTGTCGTCGTAGTACAGCGTGGTGGCGGCCACGCGCTCCGGTGCCGGAGCGGGGGCGGCCGTGGCCCCGGGGGCCGAGGACAGGGTGACGATTGCGGCAGCGGCCATAATGCCGATACCCAACTTTCGCAGCATGCGGGGAGCCCTCCTCTTGGTGTGAGAATCGAGCACTACTGCGCAGACCCCGGTAAGGGTCGGCCCGAAGTGTAGGAGGGCGGCCGGGAGCCCACAAGTGGCGGCAATGGCCGTAGATTTCACCTTCTTACGGCATCTCGGCACCGCCCTTCGATATCCGCGGAGCGGCGTATCCGGCCGATTTCGTACGGGCGGAATCCGGCCGGGCGCCGCGGGCCGTTCTTCCGGTGGGGCCGGAAAGTCGAGACGAATTGCGCCTCCGGGCCGATCCGCGGCGCCGGACGTCTCGGCGGACCGCACCGGTACGCTGGCCGCGGGCGGCGGGGGCGCGCGGCCCCCGCGAGGACGGCCGTGGAGGGGACGTGGACACGCAGGCAGGACCCGGCGGGGCCGACCGGCCGCCCCGGGTGGTGATCGCGGACGACCAGGCGCTCGTACGCACCGGCTTCCGGATGATCCTCGCCGCGGACGGCATCGAGGTCGTCGGCGAGGCGACCGACGGCGAGGAGGCGGTGGCCGCCGTCCGCCGCGCGCTGCCGGACGTGGTGCTGATGGACATCCGCATGCCGGGCACGGACGGCCTGGAGGCCACCCGCCGCATCCTCGGCGCGGACACCCGGCCCGCGGACGCGCCGCGGGTCATCATCCTCACCACCTACGACCTCGACCAGTACGTGTACGCGGCGCTGACCGCCGGCGCCAGCGGCTTCCTGCTGAAGGACGTCACGCCCGAGCACCTGGCCGCAGCCGTCCGCCTCGTCCGCTCCGGCGACGCGCTCCTCGCGCCGGCCATCACCCGCCGCCTGGTGGAGCGCTTCGCCGCCCGCGACGACCGGACGGTGACGCTGCACCGCGACCTGTCGGCGCTGACGCCGCGCGAGCTTCAGGTGCTGGAGTCGCTGGCGCGCGGGCACAGCAACGCGGAGCTGGCCGCCCGGTTCGGGCTCAGCGAGGCGACGGTGAAGACGCACGTGGCCCGTATCCTCGCCAAGCTCCGGCTCCGCGACCGCGCCCAGGCGGTCATCGCCGCCTACGAGACCGGCCTGGTCACCCCCGGCTCCCCCCGGTCCCCGCAGGCGCCGTGACCGGCGCCGGGGCTCAGCGCCCCACGTACACGCTGGGCGGCGGACCGAGGTAGCTGTGGCGTACGCCGCCGGTGTCGACCACGAGCTTCTGCACCACCACCGTCGGGTCCACCATCCAGAGCTTCAGCACGTGCACGCCCGGCCGGGTCACGCGGTGCCCGGTCACGGTGACGGCGGCGTTGTCGGAGGTGTTGCGCTCCCACTGGCGGTTCATCAGCCCGTCGTCGGCGCCCGTGGCCCGGGTGACGTTCACGGTCTGCGGGGCGTCGTCGTCGAAGGCGACGGCGTAGCGCAGACCGTCGGTGGTGAGGACGCTGTTGCGCGGCGAGAGGTACGCGGCCACGCGCAGCGTGCCGGTGGTGAACAGCGTCATCGTGTACTCCAGCCGCGGCCCCTCGCCGGCCGGCACCGGGGCGGCCGTGACCGGGACGGGCGCCATGCCGCCGCCGGTGCGCCCGATGCCGGGGATGCGGCGCCAGGCGACGCCGCCGGCGGCGACGGCGCGGCTGTGGCGGTCCGCCTCGACCGAGACGCAGCCGCCGGCCTCGACGGCGCCGGCGAGCGCGGAGTGCCGCACGGAGGGGCGGTGGACGCGGGCGTGCACCTCCACGGTGCGGCCGGCGCCGGTGACCAGGACGGGCACGGTGGTGGTGCCCCGGGGCGCGCGGGCGAAGTCGACGCGCAGCCGGGCGCGGACCTGGTTGGTGACGCGGCCGCGCGGGCGGTCCACGCGCAGCCAGGGCACGGCCGGTTCGATGGCGTAGCCGAAGGGGCTGCGGCCGCGGTTGAAGACCTCGATGTACGGGGCGGGGCCGCTGTCGTACGGGCTGACCGCCGGCAGCACCGCGGGCCCGGCGGCGTCCGGCCACCACTCCTCGGAGCCCTCCACGGCGACGCCGAGCACCGCGCCGGGGGCGGGGTCGATGCGGCGGACGGCGGGGAAGACCTCGTCGGGCAGCGCCTCGTTGTTCTTCTCGGGCTGCTGCCAGGGGGCGTTGGGGCCGTAGCGCTCGACGTCGCCGTAGCCGATCTTGGGCTGGGTCTGGAAGCCCTTCCACTTCCCGCCGGAGAGCGTGTGGTTGTAGTAGTCGGCGAGCGCCTGGTCCTCGGCGAACAGCGCGTCGGTCTCGGCGGCGAGCTGGTTGGCGCCGGCGCGGCCCTGCGCGGCGTAGAGGAGGTTGGTGAACTCCGCGCGGCGCAGCGCGTAGACGACCGCGGTGCCGCGGACCGCGTAGCGGACGAGCTGGAAGTACGCCGCCCGGTCCGCCCGGTCCAGCCGGGCCTCGATCCGGTCCGCGGTGCGCGCCAGCTCCTGCCACTCGTCGGTGACGCGGTCCAGCTCGTGATAGTTGACGCGGCTGAAGGGGGTGGCCTCGTCGTCGTAGACGACGGCCTCGGGGTCGGTGGCGGGGTCCCGGGCCGGGTCGAGGGTGATGCGGCGGTTGAGCAGCTCGGGCTTGCGGCGGGCCTGGAGGCGGCCGTACCTGTGCAGGACCTCGGCGATCCGGTGGGCGTGCCGGGGGCCGAAGTTCTCGGCGGCGAAGCGGCGTTCCCACTCGGGCAGGTTCTCCACCGGCCAGCGGTCGGGGTCCCAGGCGTAGTCCAGGAAGTACTGGGTGGGCAGCTCGTTGGACTTCAGGTCGCCGACGTTGGCGACCCACAGCTGCCGGATGCCGTACGCGTACGTCTGGTGCAGCTGCTCCCAGGTGTTGGCCAGGTTGGCGGTGTCGACCCACTTGTAGTTGCGGCCGCCGCCGACGTAGTCGAAGTGGTAGTAGAGCCCGTAGCCGCCGGAGCGGGGCGGCAGCGAGGCGTCGGGGACGCGCCGCAGGTTGCCCCAGTTGTCGTCGGTGAAGACGACGGTGACGTCGTCGGGCGCGCGCATTCCGCTGTCCCAGTAGTGCTGGACCTCCTTGTACATGGTCCACACCTGCGGCACCCCGGCCGCGTCGCCCAGCTCCTCGGCGAGGATGTCGCGCTCGGCGGTGATGATGCGCCGCATCAGCTCGATGCCGTCGCCGTCCGGCAGCGAGGTGTCGCCGTTGCCGCGCATCCCGAGGGTGACCACGCCCTCGAAGCCGTCGGCGGCCATCCGGCGGATGCCGTCGCGCCAGTAGGCGCGGATGGCGTCCTCGTTGCGGACGAAGCTCCACTCCCCCGTGCCGCCGTACGGGTCGTGGCCCTCGGTGACGATGTTCCCGTCCTCGTCGCGCTCGGCGGGGACGGCGTGCCGGTTCCACTCCTCGATGCCGCGCATCATGGGCGCCTCGTGGGAGGTGCCCATGACGATGCCGTACTCGGTGGCGGTGGCGTGGTTGGCGGGGTCGTCCTCGGCGAAGGCGCGGCCCCAGACGGCGGGCCACAGGTAGTTGGCCTTCAGCCGCAGCATGGCCTCGAAGACCTTGGCGAAGAAGGCGCTGTTGAAGCCGCCGGGGTGGCCCTCGGCGTGGCCGGGCCCGAAGAAGCCGGGCGCCCAGCGGCCGAGGGCGGGGTTCTCGTCGTTGATGAAGATGCCGCGGTACTTCACCGCGGGCGTGCCCTGCGAGAAGCGGCCGGGCAGCACGTAGAGCGCGCGGTGGCGGCGGGGCGGGACGTCGGCCCAGAAGTGCCAGGGGGAGACGCCGATGCCGCGGGAGACGTCGTAGATGCCGAAGATCGTGCCGCGCTGGTCGCTGCCGGCGATGACGAAGGCCCGGTCGAGGCCGGGCAGCGGGTCGTCGACGACCTGGTGCAGGGAGGTCTCCCAGCGGCCCTCGATCCCCGTCACGTCCAGCTTGCCGGCGGCGACGAGGCCGTCGATCAGCGGGCTGCGGCCGATGGTGCCGACGAGCACCGCGAGCCGCCCGGCGGGCGGGCGGCCGCGGGTGAGCCCGGGGCGTACGCCCGTCACCCGCTCCAGGTCCGTACGCAGGTCGCCGAGGGCGCGCAGCACGCCGGGGAAGTCGCCGGCGTCGGCCACCAGCGGCGCGGCGCGGCCGCCGGCAACCAGCGGGAACCGGCCGCGGCCGGGGGTGTGGGCGATGTACGCGCCGGGGTCGGTCGGCCGCGGCGCGTCGGGGTGCGGCGCGGCGGCAGCCGGGTCCGGCAGGGCGAGGACGCCGCCGCCGGCGGCGGTCGCGGAGAGCGCGCCGAGGCCCAGGCCGGCGCCGAGCACCCGGCGCCGGCTGGGGCCGTCGTCGGGCGCGGGACCGGACGCGGGGTCGGACGCGGAGGACGGGTCGTGCCGGGGGTCGTTGCTCTCCATGCCGGGCCTTCCCTCACCGAGCGAACGGCAATATTTCGTAAAGCATTCCGAATATTTCTGCGCAACCTAGGGTGACGGTTGGGGAAGGTCAAGACATCGCGCAACGGCGGGCGGCGGGGCTACCATCGCGCCATGAGTGGTGCTGGAGTCCAGTTCGACGGAGAGGCCCCGGCGGCCGGCGAGGAGCCGCAGGCCACCGCCACGCTGGCGGCCGTCGCGGAGGCCGCCGGGGTGTCGGCGTCGACAGTTTCGAAGGTCCTCAACGGCCGCTCCGACGTCTCCCCCGGCACCCGCGCCCGGGTCCAGGACCTCCTGCGCGAGCACGGCTACCGGCGCCGCGGCGGCGGGGCGCGCCAGGCCCCGCTGCTCGACCTCGTCTTTCACGAGCTGGAGAGCGCGTGGGCGATGGAGGTCATCCGCGGCGTGGAGAACGTGGCCCGGGCCGAGCGGCTCGGCGTGGTGCTCTCCGAGAGCGCCGGCCGGCTGACGCCGGGGCAGACGTGGGTGGAGGACGTGCTGGCCCGCCGGCCGGCGGGCGTCATCCTGGTGCTGTCGGACCTCTCCGCCGGCCAGCGGGCCCAGCTCACCGGGCGGGGCATCCCGTTCGCGGTGCTGGACCCGGCCGGCCACCTCGCCGAGGACGTCCCGTCCATCGGCGCCACCAACTGGCAGGGCGGGCTGGCCGCCACCCGCCACCTCGTCGGCCTCGGCCACCGCCGGATCGCCGTCGTCGGCGGGCCGCCGGAGATGATGTGCAGCCGGGCCCGTATCGACGGCTACCGCGCCGCGCTGGGCGTCGCGGGGCTGCCGGTGGACCCCGGGCTGATCCGGGAGGGCGACTTCCACCACGAGGCGGGGTACGCCGCCGGGCGGGAGCTGCTCGCCCTGCCCGACCGCCCCACCGCGGTGTTCACCGGCAACGACCTCCAGGCGCTCGGGATGTACGAGGCCGCCCGCGAGCTGGGCCTGCGCATCCCGGACGACCTCAGCGTCGTCGGCTTCGACGACCTGCCGGTGGCCCGCTGGATCGGCCCGCCGCTGACCACCGTGCGGCAGCCGCTGACGGAGATGGCCGAGGCGGCCGCCCGGCTCGTGCTCGACCTCGGCCGCGGCCGCGAGCCGGTGACGCGCCGCGTCGAGCTGGCGACGAGCCTGGTCACCCGCAACAGCACGGCTCCGCCGCCCGAGCGCTGATACTCCCGGCCCGCGCGGCTTCGAAACTTTCGCCGCCGGGGCGCTCCCGCGTCACCGTCACCGCCGCGCCGGAACCTCCGGGGCCCCCGCTTCCCCCGCGGGGTCACGCGGCTCCGTCGGGACCGGGCCCGGCCGGGCTTCGGGCGGCGGTTTGCGGCGGCCGGGGCTCACCGCGAGCGTGTAGCCGACGAGCAGGCCGACCGACAGGACCGCCAGCCGGCCCGCCGCCGGCGGGCTGTCCGGCGGCGGGTCGTAGCCGCCGTCCTCCAGGCCCGCCGCCTGCTCGAAGTGGTTGTACGCGCCCGGGAAGAACATCTCGTCCGCCGCGTACAGCGCGGGGAACGCGGCGGGCCCCGCCAGCAGGGAGCCCAGCGCCCACTGGTCGGAGTGGCGGGCCTCGTGCTCGGACAGCCGCCGCATCCGCGGCGACTGGGTCTCGGCGCGCTGGTCGGTGAGGAACACCGTCCCGTACATCGTGCCCGCGCGGGCGAAGCCGTCGTCGAGGACGACCGCCGTGGTGCCGTTCGCCGCGCAGTGGAACATCTCGCCGCCCTCCCCCGCGGCGTACAGCAGCGCGGCGCCGGAGACGGGTGCGTTGACCACCGTACGGGCCGTCTGCCACAGCCCGCCGCCCTCCCCGGGGGCGCCGCACGGCCGCGTCTGGCCGCCGGGGCCGAGGACGGCGAAGGCGCCCGCGAGCACCGCCTGCACCACCGTGCCGCAGACGACGGCCAGCACCCGGCGCCGCGACGGCCGCGCGCCGCGCAGCGTGCCCACGGCCGCGAGGAGCAACCCGACGAGCCCGCCGCAGATCAGGCAGGCCGCCCACCAGACCGGTCTGCGCTCGACCAGGCGGGCGGGGGCCCGGTGGACGGCCGGGGGCGCCGAAGAGGTGGGTCGCTCCAGAGTCGCTGTGCCGGCCGCCATCCGTCACCCCTGTCATCCCGCGGTCGCGCCGGGCTGTGCACCCGACGCGGACCGGGTCGCGGCCGAACTCCGCCGCCGCACGGCGGGGTTCGGCAACCCGAGTTGTCTGCATGCGCTCGCACGCAACTCAGATTACGGTACCGTAACGAATTGAAGTCGAACCGGCCTCGAATTCCAGCCGCTACCGCGGGGAAGAGTGTGAAAGTCTGAAGGCGGGACCGGGCAGGTGATCCCGTACGAGCCGGAGGAGGACGCCGATGGGGGACGAGAACGGCGACGAGCCCGCGACGGTGCCCGAGCCCGCCGCCACCGGCGCGGCCGGGCCCGAGGGCGGGGAACCGGCCTGCTGGCTGGAACGCGTCTGCCCCGAGTGCGGGCGGCTGGCCGACACCGCACCCCCGGTCCGGTGCGCCCGCTGCGGGACGCCGCTGCCCGGCTGACCCGCCGACCCGCCGCCGGGCCGGCGCCGCCTAGCGCCGTCCTAGCGCCACGAGCCGCCGGTCAGCACCACGCCCAGGGCGGCCAGCCCCAGGACGACCCAGCCGAACCAGAGCCATCCGCTGCTGCCCACCGACACCGTGTACGCCGTGATGATCACGAGACCCGCCACGGTGCTCACGACCATGGCCTTCGCAGAACCGGGCTTCTCCATGCCGCCTCCAGCAGCCGCCAGCCACCGGCCGTCCCCTCGCGGCCGCACGCAACCTCCCCGCCATGGTCTCTCGCCGGAGCCGGACGCGGTAGTCGAGGAAGCGGCGGGCCGTCCGCGCGGCTACTGCCCGCGGGTCTGGAGCGAGGCCAGATAGGCGTTGTACGCGGCCAGCTCCCGGTCGCCGTCGCGGTCGGCGGTGCGGTCGCTGCGCCTGGCCTGGCGCTGCTCGGAGTTGTACCACTGGTAGATCAGGGCGACGAGGACCAGCACCGAGGGGATCTCGCTGAACGCCCAGGCGATGCCGCCGGCGGCCTGCTGGTCGTCCAGCGCGTCGATCCCGAGCGAGGCGGGCGGGTCGCTGTAGACGTCCACCATGGGCTCGCTGCCCATCATCAGCGCGATGCCGAAGAAGGCGTGGAACGGCATGCCGGCGAACAGGGTCAGCATCCGCATCACGTGCGTGGGCCGGTTCGGGCCCGGGTCGACGCCCATGATCGGCCAGAAGAAGACCAGGCCGACGGCCAGGAAGTGCACCATCATGCCCACGTGCCCGGCCTTGCTCTCCATGAGGGTGTCGAAGAGCGGGGTGAAGTACAGCGCGTACAGGCTCGCGATGAACAGCGGGATCGTGAACACCGGGTGCGTGATCACCCACAGGTAGCGGCTGTGCAGCAGCGAGACCACCGCGGAGCGGGCCCGGCCGGTCGGCAGCGACCGCAGCAGCAGCGTCACGGGGGCGCCGAGGAGCAGCAGGATCGGCGACAGCATGCTGATCACCATGTGCTGCACCATGTGCACGCTGAACATGACCATGCCGTAGTCGTTCAGGCCCGTGCACATGACCAGGACGATCGTCAGCACGCCGAAGGTGAAGGCGACCGTCCGCCCCACCGGCCACTCGTCGCCGCGGCGGCGCAGCCGGAAGACCCCGTAGCCGTAGAGGGCGAGGGCGAGGAGGGAGCCGGCGAGGAAGACCGGCTCGCCGGTCCACTCCAGGCCGCGCGCCAGGGTGAACGGCGGAAGGTCCAGGTGGCCGCCGTGCCCGCCGTGATCCATGTCGGTGCTGCTCCTCGTGCCGGTGATGCCCTCACTTGAGGCTAGACCCGCCGCCTTCGGGTGTTTCGCCGGGGTGCCCCGGCCCGGCCGGGCGCCCCGGGCGGCGGAGTCTCAGCGGGCGGCGCTGGCGGCGGCGATGCGCTCGTTGCGCAGGGCCTCGTACCAGCGGTCGTCGACCTGCGGCAGCCCCGGGGACTCCAGCGCCAGCCGGATCAGCAGGTCGGCGATCTGCGGGTTGCGGGCGAGGACGGGGCCGTGCATGTACGTCCCGAAGACGCTGCCGTTCCACGCGCCCTCGGTGCCGTCGCCGGTGCCGTTGCCGTGGCCGAAGCGGACCCGGGCGAGCGGCTTGGCGGTGGGGCCCAGGTGGGTGACGCCCTGGTGGTTCTCGAACCCGGTGAGCTGGGGCAGGCCGAGCTGCGGGTCGATGTCGCCGAGCACGTCGCCGACGCAGCGGCCGTGCTGCCCGCGGCCGCTGGTGACGTCGAGCAGGCCGAGCCCCGGCTCCTGCCGGTCGAGGTCGTTGATGAACTCGTGGCCGAGGATCTGGTAGCCGGCGCAGACGGAGAAGATGATCGCGCCGTTGGCGGCGGCCCGGTTCAGCCCGCCGTCGCGGCGCAGCCGCTCGGCGGCGAGCCGCTGCGGGCGGTCCTCGCCGCCGCCGATGAGGTAGATGTCGGCGGAGGCGGGCACGGGCTGGTCGGAGCGGACGTCGACGCGGGCGACGTCGTAGCCCCGCTGCCGGGCGCGGCGCTCGACGACGAGGGCGTTGCCCTGGTCGCCGTAGGTGGACAGCAGATCGGGGTAGACCCAGACGAGGCGCAGGCTGTTGTCGTTCATGCGGGCGGTCCTTTACGTCTCGTACGGGTCAGTTGCCGACGCGGCGGCGCAGGTCCTGGAACGCGGTGTAGTTGGCGATGACCTCGATCCGGCCGGGCGGCGCGGCGGCGACGGCCTCGTCGATGTGCTCGCAGACGCGGAAGCTCTGGTCCGCCACCTCCAGCCGGACGGCGAGGTCCAGCTTGCGGTCGCCGATGACGTACAGCGGGTGGCCGGTCAGCCGGGTGTAGTCGACGTCCCACAGCCAGGAGGTGTCGGTGCCGTCGGCGCCGCGGGCGTTGACGGAGAGCACCACGGGGGTGGGCGGGGGGTCGATCAGGGAGAACGTCTCCAGCCAGCCGGCCGGGTTCTTCGCCAGCAGCAGGCGCAGGTCGCGGCCGCCGAACTGCACGGTGTCGTACCGCCCGGCCACGGCCGTGACCTCCCACATGCGCTCCAGCGCGGTCTGCGGGTGCACACCGAAGGCGGCGGCCACGGCGGCGGCGGTGGTGGCGTTGGCCCGGTTGGCGCGGCCCGGGAGCTGGAGCCGGATGGGCCAGGCGGCGCCGTGCGGGTCGAGGACGTGCTCGCCGGACAGGGCCCAGCCGGGCACGGGGCGGCGGAAGCCGCACTCGGCGCAGAGCCAGTCCTCGCCGGGGCGCTGCAGCACGCCGCCGCAGGAGGGGCAGGACCAGGCGTCGTCCTTCCACTCCTGGCCGGCCGCGACCCACAGGACGTTCTGGCTGGAGGAGGCGGCCCAGACGACGAGGGGGTCGTCGGCGTTGGCGACGATGAGGGCCTTGTTGCCGGAGAGGCCCTCGCGCCAGCGCTCGGCGAGCATGCGGGTCTCGGCGGCGCGGTCGAGCTGGTCGCGGGAGAGGTTGAGCAGCGCGATGGCCTTGGGGGTGACGTCGCGGGCGACGCCGGCGAGGTACTTCTCGTCGACCTCGATGACGCCGTAGCGGGCGTCGGAGCCGCCGGCGAGCGCCGAGGTGATGCCGGCGGGCATGTTGGCGCCGAGCGCGTTGGAGACGACCGGGCCGGAGGCGCGCAGGGCCTCGGCGATCAGCCGGGTGGTGGTCGTCTTGCCGTTGGTGGCGGAGACGAGGACGACGTCGAGGTGGGTGGCGAGCCGGCCGAGCAGGTCGGGGTCGAGCCTGAGGGCGACCTTGCCGCCGATCACGGAGCCGCTGCCCTTGCCCGCGGCGCGGGACACCGCTGCCGCCGCCCTGCCCGCCGTGACGGCCAGCTTGGACCGTGGCGACAGCGGTTCGGTGTTGCCTGCCATCGTCGTAGCTCCTCCTCGCGTGCCCGTGCGCGCTTCCGCGCGGTGCGCCGTCGTCCGCCGCCCGGCCTGCGGCGCGGCGCGTCGGCGGCCAGCCTATCGAGATCCGCGCCGGGCCCCGAACCGCGGCACATCACGGCGCCCGGGGCCGGTCCCGTACGTCCTACAGCCCGGGGCCGCCGGCCTTGTCCGCGGCGGCGGCGAGCCGGCCCCAGAGCAGATCGGCGAGGCTCTGCACCAACTCGGCGCGGCTGCACGGCCGTTCGCGCAGCCACCAGTCGCCCGCGGCGTGCATCATGCCGACGATGCCGTGCCCCCAGGCGCGGGCGGTCACCGCGCCGCCCGGGCCGAAGTCGATGCGGTCGGCGACGACCTGGGCCAGCTCCTCGCCGAGGCGCCGGAGCAGCGGCGCGGAGTGCCGGCCGACCTCGAAGTCCCGCTCGGTGGCCTCGGCGGCCGCGGCCGCCTCCGCGGCGTCCGCGGCGCCGCCGTCGGCGGGGTGCATGAGGAACCGGTAGACCTGCGGGCGGGCCTCGATCGCGGAGAGGTACGTGTCCAGGGTGGCCTCGACCCGCTCGCGGCGGCCCGTGGGGGCGTCGAGCGCGGCGCGCAGGGCGGCCAGCAGGGCGTCGGTGTGGCGTACGGCGAGCGCGCGGTAGAGGCCGCCCTTGTCGCCGAAGTGGCGGTAGAGGATCGGCTTGGTGATGCCGGCCTCGGCGGCGATGGCGTTCATGGAGGCGCCCGGCCCGTCGCGCAGGACGACCCGGTCCGCGGCTTCGAGCAGTTCGCGGCGCCGGTCCTCGGCCGCCTGCTCCCTCTCGCCGCGCCGGTTGTCCATGAAACCGCTCCCCTGCCTGGTCGACTGCCCGAAGCCCTGCGAACCTAGCACCCCCGCCGCGAGCCCCGGAGACCGTACGGGAGTTGACAGAGTCTACTCACGGGTAACAGACTTGCGTTACCGACGGTAACGAATGCGAAGGCTGCGGAGGCGCAATGTCTGAGTTCACGTTCGAGCTCAACGAGGACCAGAAGTCCGTCCAGGAGTGGGTGCACGGCTTCGCCGCCGACGTGATCCGCCCCGCCGCCGCCGAGTGGGACGAGCGCGAGGAGACCCCCTGGCCGGTGATCCAGGAGGCGGCCAAGATCGGCCTGTACTCGCTGGACTTCTACGCCCAGCAGTACTTCGACCCCACCGGGCTGAGCATCCCCATGGTCATGGAGGAGCTGTTCTGGGGCGACGCGGGCATCGCCCTGTCGATCGTCGGCACCGGGCTCGCCGCCGTCGGCGTGCTGGCCAACGGCACCGAGGAGCAGATCGGCACCTGGATCCCGCAGATGTACGGGGACGTGGACGACGTGCAGCTCGCCGCCTTCTGCTCCTCCGAGCCGGACGCCGGCTCCGACGTCTCCGCGATGCGCACCCGCGCCGTCTACGACGAGGCGAAGGACGAGTGGGTCCTCAACGGGACCAAGACCTGGGCCACCAACGGCGGCATCGCCGCCGTGCACGTCGTCGTCGCCGTCGTCGACCCCGAGCTGGGCACCAAGGGGCACGCCTCCTTCATCGTCCCGCCGGGCACCCCGGGGCTGTCGCAGGGCCAGAAGTTCAAGAAGCACGGCATCCGTGCCTCGCACACCGCCGAGGTGGTGCTGGAGGACGTCCGCGTGCCCGGCTCCTGCCTGCTCGGCGGCCGGGAGAAGCTCCAGGAGCGGCTGGCCCGCGCCCGCGAGCGGGCGAAGTCGGGCGGCGAGCGGGTCAAGAACGCCGCGATGGCCACCTTCGAGGCGTCCCGCCCGGCGGTGGGCGCGCAGGCGGTGGGCATCGCGCGCGCGGCGTACGAGGCGGCGCTGGAGTACGCCAAGACGCGGGTCCAGTTCGGCCGCCCGATCATCGACAACCAGGGCGTCGCCTTCCAGCTCGCCGACATGCGCACCCAGATCGACGCCGCCCGGCTACTGGTCTGGCGGGCCTCCTGGATGGCCAGCGCCGGCAAGGGGTTCACCTCCGCGGAGGGCTCCATGTCGAAGCTGTACGCGGGCGAGGTGGCCAAGGACGTCACGGCGCGGGCGATGCAGATCCTCGGCGGCAACGGCTTCACCCGCGAGTACCCGGTGGAGCGGATGCACCGCGACGCCGCGATCTACACGATCTTCGAGGGCACCAGCGAGATCCAGCGCTTGGTGATCGCCCGTACCCTGGCCGGGGTCCCCATCCGCTGACGCTGCCGGAACCCTCCCCCCGGCGGGCGCGGCGCGGCTACGCTGCCAGCGCACGACGACCGAGCGGGGGAAGGGGCGGAGCCGCGTTGATCTACCACCTGCTGAAGTACGTGTTCATCGGGCCCGTGCTGCGGCTGCTGTTCCGGCCGCGTATCGAGGGCCTGGAGCACATACCGGAAGAAGGCGCGGCGATCGTCGCGGGCAACCACCTGTCGTTCTCCGACCACTTCCTGATGCCCGTGATGCTGAAGCGGCGCATCACGTTCCTCGCCAAGGCCGAGTACTTCAACGGCCCCGGCCTCAAGGGGCGGCTGACCGCGGGGTTCTTCCACAGCATCGGCCAGATCCCGGTCGACCGCCGGGGCCGCCGGGCCGCGCAGGCCGCCATCGACGAGGGCCTCGGCGTGCTGGCCAAGGGCGAGCTGCTGGGCATCTACCCGGAGGGCACCCGCTCGCACGACGGCCGGCTGTACAAGGGCCGGGTCGGGGTCGCGGCGATGGCGCTGCGGGCGGGGGTGCCGGTCATCCCGTGCGCGATGGTCGGCACCCGCGAGGTCCAGCCGCCCGGGCAGAAGATCCCCAGCCTCGGCCGGGTGACGATCCGCTTCGGCGAGCCGCTGGAGTTCTCGCGGTACGCAGGCATGGAGGACGAGAAGGCCGTGCTGCGGGCCGTCACCGACGAGATCATGTACGAGATCCTCGGCATGTCCGGTCAGGAGTACGTCGACCGGTACGCCCCGGACGTCAAGGCCGAGCAGGAGGCCGCGAAGAAGAACCCGCCGGCCGCGGCCTGAGGCGCGCCGGCGGACGGGCCGGCGGGCACGCCGAAACCCGGTGGCCGCCGCCCGGCCCCGCTGCGTACCGTCCTGCCATGAGCGCGCGGTTGCGCCAGGTGGCGCGGGACAACGAGCGGATCCTCGCCGAAGGCGGATACGAGACACCCGCCGGCCGGTGGGTGGACATCGGCGAGGCCGCGGCGCGGGCGGCGGACGGCACGCGGATGTACGGGCCGGGGCCGGTCCCGGGCGCCGGCGGGGCCGCCGCGGACGGGGCGCGCGCCGAGCCCGCCGAGGTGACCGCCGAGACGTCGCTCGCGGCCGCGCGGCGGCTGGCCGCGGGCGGGGCCCGGCGCGTCGGCGTGCTCAACTTCTCCTCCGCCCGCAACCCCGGCGGCGGCTATGTCAACGGCGCCCGCGCGCAGGAGGAGGAGCTGTGCCGGGCCTCCGCCCTCTACCCGGCGCTGCTCCGCGCCCCGGAGTTCTACGCCGCCCACCGCGCCGACCGCAGCCCCCTGTACACCCACCGCGTCATCCACTCCCCCGCCGTCCCGGTCTTCCGCGACGACGCCGGCGCGCTCCTCGACGAGCCGTACGAGGCCGACTTCCTCACCTCCGCCGCCCCCAACGCGGGCGTCGTCGCCCGGCGCACGCCGGAGCCGGTGGACCGGATCCCCGGGACCCTCGCCGGGCGCGCGGAGCGGGTGCTGGAGGTGGCGGCGCTCGCGGAGGTGACCGCACTGGTGCTCGGCGCGTGGGGCTGCGGGGTGTTCCGCAACGACCCGGCGCAGGTGGCGGCGGCGTTCCGTACGCACCTGGGGCCCGGCGGGCGCTTCGCGGGGCGATTTCCGCGGCTGGTGTTCGCCGTGTGGGACCGGCAGCCGCGGTCGGCGAACCGGGCGGCGTTCGAGGCGGCGTTCGCCCCGGGGGTGTGACTCACGGCGGGCGGTCGCCGCCGCCGTCGTCGGGGGTCGCCCGCACCAGTCCCGTGCGGTACGCGATGACGACGAGCTGCGCCCGGTCGCGGGCCTCCAGCTTGGTCATCGCGCGCTGCACGTGGGCGCGGACGGTGAAGGGGCTGAGGTACATCTGCTCGGCGATCTCCTGGTTGGACAGGCCGGTCGCGACCAGCGCGACCATCTCCCGTTCGCGCGGGGTGAGGACGTCGAGCCGTCCGGGGCGGGCCCGCGGGGCGTCGTCCGGAGTGGCCAGGAAGCGGGCGACGAGGGAGCGGGTCGCGGCGGGCGAGAGCAGGGTGTCGCCGTCGGCGATCGTACGGACCGCGGCCACGAGTTCCTCGGCCCCGATGCCCTTGCCGATGAAGCCGCCGGCCCCGGCCCGCAGCGCCTGGGCGACGTACTCGTCGGTCTCGTAGGTGGTGAGGATCAGGATGCGGCTGCCCCGCAGCTCCGGGTCCGCGGCGATCCGAGCGGTGGCGGTGAGCCCGTCCACCTCGGGCATGCGGATGTCCATGACCACCACGTCCGGGCGCAGTTCGCGGGTGAGGCGGACCGCCTCCCGGCCGTCGGCGGCCTCGCCGACCACGGTGATGTCGTCGGCGGTGTCGAGGAGCATCCGGAAGGCGCTGCGCAGCAGGGCCTGGTCGTCGGCGAGCAGCACCCGCAGCGCCGTCACGGCGCGTCCTCCGGCTGTCCGCCGGCGGCCGCCCGGCCGGCTTCCCCGGCGGCCTCCGGCGGGCCGGTCCCCCGCGCGGTGTCCCTGGCAGGCGGCAGCGGCAGCTGGGTGGAGACGAGGAACCCGCCCCCGGGCCGCCGGCCCGCGGTGAGCTGTCCGCCGACCGCGGTGGCCCGTTCGCGCATCCCGATCAGTCCGTATCCGGGCGCCCGGTCCGACGCGCCGGCCGCGGCCGGCGGCGTAGCGGCGTCGCCGCCGTCGTCGGCGACGGTGAGGGTCACGCGGTCGCGGCGCCAGTCGAGGCGCACCCGGGCGGTGCGGGTGCCGGCGTGCTTGGTCACGTTGGTCAGGGCCTCCTGGACGATGCGGTACGCGGTGAGGTCCACCCCCGGCGGCAGCGGCCTGGCCGGACCCCGTTGTTCGAGGGACACCTGAAGGCCCGCCCGGCCGAAGGACTCCAGCAGGGTGGGGAGCCGGGACAGCCCGGGGGCCGGTTCCGCGGGCTCGGCGGTGTCCTCGGACCGGCGCAGCAGCCCCACCGTGGCCCGCAGGTCGTCGAGCGCGTCGCTCGTCGTCTGGACGAGTTCCGTCAGGCTCGTACGGGTCTGCTCCGGGCGGGTGTCGAAGAGGTGGACGGCGACCGTGGCCTGCGCGTGGGCCAGGGTGATCTGGTGGGCCACCAGGTCGTGCAGCTCCCGGGCGATGCGCAGCCGCTCCTCCTCCACCCGGCGGCGGGCCTCGCTCTCCCGGCTCTTCTCCGCCCGCCGGGCGCGCTCCTCGACGGCCGCCAGATAGGCCCGCCGGTTGTGCGCCGAACGCCCGAGCACCCCCGCCACCATCGGGAACGCGGCCACCGAGCCCATGCGGCTGGCGTCCTGCCAGGACAGGTCCTCGGCCCAGGGGGTAGCGGCGAGCAGCAGCGCCGCGGAGGCGAGCGCCACGGCGCCCGCCGCGCGCCGTTCACCGGGCGCGTGGCGGGCGTAGGCGTACGCGGCGATCACGGCGGGGGCCATGATGGGCGGGCTGAGCAGCAGGCCCAGCGGCGGCACCAGCAGGCCGGCCGCGGTGGTGGCTGCGAGGGCGGCCGACGGCGCCCGGTGCCGTACGGGCAGCACGGCACAGGACGCCACGGCGATGACGTAGGCGGCGGCGGGCGGCGGTGACAGCGTGTCGTCGACCTGCACCACGCCGCCGAGGAGGCAGAGCGCGAACGCGGTCGCCAGCACCGCCGCCTCCCGCCACCGCGCGCGGCGTGGTGGCGCGGAGGCGGCGGCCGGGTCCGTCATGCCCGACTCACTGCCGGCCGGCGGGGAACCGGGGCACCGCCGCGTCCGGGGCGGGCGCGGGGGGCGGGACCCGCCGGCTCAGCGCCTCGCCCTCGATGTCCACGTTCGGTAGCACACGGTTCAGGATACGAGGCAGCCACCAGGCCCGGCGGCCGAGCAGCGCCAGGACCGCTGGCACGATCGCCATCCGGACCACGAAGGCGTCGAAGAGGACCGCGGCGGCCAGGCCGACGCCCATCGTCTGAATGGTGGGGCTGTTCATCCCGACGAATCCGGCGAACACGCTGATCATGATGATCGCCGCCGCGGCCACCACCCGCCCGCTGTGCCGGAACCCCTGGACGACGGCCTCGCCGGGGGGCGCGCCGTGGGCGTACGCCTCCCTCATGCGGGTGAGGAGGAAGACCTCGTAGTCCATGGCGAGGCCGAACACGATGCCGATGATGAGGATCGGCATCAGCGACATGACCGGTCCGGTCTGCTCGATGCCGAGCGGACCGGCCGCCCAGCCCCACTGGAAGACGGCGACGAGCACGCCGAAGGCGGCGCCCACCGACAGCAGGAAGCCGAGCGCGGCCTTGAGCGGTACCAGGACCGAGCGGAACACCACGGTCAGCAGCAGCACCGCCAGGCCGATGACCACGGTCAGATACGGGAGGAGGGCGTCGGACATCGCTTCGGAGATGTCGATGTTCATCGCGGTGGTGCCGGTCACCAGGACGTCGGCGCCGGTGTCGGCCTCGATGCCGTCGCCGGCGTCCCGGATGGCGTTCACCAGGTCCTTGGTGTCGGCGCTGTTCGGCGCGGTCTCCGGGACCGCGGTGAGGACGGCGGTGTCCCCGGCCTCGTCGAACTGCGGATCGCCGACGGAGGCGACCCCGTCCAGCTCCCGTACGGTCGTGACCACCAGGTCCGCCGTGTCCTCGGTGGCACCGGACCCCGCGTTGTCCACGACCACGGTCAGCGGGCCGTTGAAGCCGGGGCCGAAGCCCTCCGACAGCAGGTCGTAGGCGCGGCGCTGGGTGGTCTCGGTCGACTTGGACTCGTCCCCGGGCAGCCCGAGTTCGAGGCTCAGGGCCGGCACGGCGACGGCGCCCAGCCCGAGTCCGGCGGTCAGCAGCACGGCCACCGGCCGGCGCAGGACGAACCGTGCCCAGCGGGCGCCGAGCCCCTGGCGGCCGGCCGCCTCGGGCAGCGCGTGCGGGCGCTCCCCGCCCAACCGGGCGGCCCTGCGGACGCGGCGGGACAGGACCCGCCGGCCGAAGTAGCCGAAGAGCGCGGGGACCAGGGTCAGCGCGACGAGCACGGCGAGGGCCACGGCGCCCGCACCGCCCATGCCCATCTTCGTCAGCTCGGGGATGCCGACGACCCCCAGCCCGACCAGGGCGATGAAGACGGTCGCACCGGCGAAGACGACGGCGGACCCGGCCGTGCCGACCGCCCGGCCGGCGGCGTCCTCCGCGTCGCCGCCGCGGGCGAGTTCGTCGCGGAAGCGGGAGGTGATGAACAGCGCGTAGTCGATGCCGACGGCCAGCCCCAGCATCAGCGCCAGGATGGCGACGGTGGACGTCAGTCCGAGCGGCACGGCCAGCGCGGAGACCAGGCCGAAGGCGACGGCCACCCCGGCGAAGGCGGTCAGCAGGGACAGCCCGGCCGCGACCAGCGAGCCGAGGGCGAGGACCAGCACCACCGCGGCCACCGCCACGCCGACGATCTCCGTGGTGCCGCCCGGCTCCTCCTCGGAGTCCAGCGCGGAGCCGCCGGTCTCCACGGTCAGCCCCGCGTCCCTGGCCTGGCCGGCGGCGTCCTCAAGGGCGCTCTTCGTCTCCCCGGTCAGGTCGACGGCCGAGGCGTCGTACGTGACCGTGGAGTAGGCGATGGTGCCGTCCTCGCTGACGGCGCCGGTCTCGTACGGGTCGGTGGTCGAGTCGACCTGCTCGCCGCCGGCCAGCGAGCCGAGCGCGTCCTCGACGGCCGCCCGGTGCTCCCCGGCCGTCACCCGCTGCCCGTCCGGGGCCTGGAAGACGAGGCGGGCCTCGGCGCCCTGGGAGTTGCCGCCGGGGAAGCGCTCGTCCAGCAGGTCGAACGCCTGCTGCGACTCGGTGCCCGGCATGGAGAGGTCTTCCTCCTCGCCGGCCGGGGCGAGGGCGGCGCCGGCGATCGCCAGCAGCAGCGCGCCCAGCCACAGGCGCACGACGAGCCTGCGCCGCCGGAAGGACCACCGTCCGATCCGGTAGAGCAATGTGGCCACTTCGAGATCACTCCAGACACCGCTAGGAGGGGAGGGCGCGCGGAGTTCCGCGCGCTCTCCACACTCCCGCCCGGTGCCTCGCCGGACATCGTCTGCCGTGGCCGTCTTCGCCTGGTGCGCCCGGACCAGGCGCCGGCGGGTTCTGGTGCGTACGCACCACACCGCCGGCGCGGACCGGGGGCCGGGCTACTCCTCGAAGTCCTCGACGAAGAAGCTGTCGTGCCGGATGCGGAACCGCTTCAGCTCCTCGCCGCCGCGCTGCGCCATCTCCGCGACCCGCTCGAAGTACTCCTCGCGCGGCGCGCCCGGGGAGAAGAGCATGAGCATGCGGACCGGCTCGTCGGTGGCGTTCCGGAAGGCGTGCAGCCCGCCGGGGGGCACGTACAGGAAGTCCCCGGTCCGGCCGCTCACCCAGTAGTCGCCGTCGTACAGCTCCAGCTCGCCGGAGAGCACGTAGAAGGACTCCGACATGGCCTTGTGGAAGTGGGTCTTCGCCCCGGGCGAGCGCGGGCCGAGCTGCACGTCGTACAGCCCGAACTCGCCGCCGGTGGACTCGCCGGTGGCGAGGTAGCGGGTGAAGCCGCCGGGCGAGGTGACGTCCGGCGGGGCGCCGGCCGGCCGGAACACCGCGTTCACCTCGCCCCGGTCGCCGTGGTAGCGGGGCTCGGGGTAGGCGAGGTCCTCGGGGTACGACATGGGTGCGCTCCTTCCGCCGGGTCTGCCTGCATCGTGTCCCGGGCCCGGCGCGGGCGGCATCCGGCGACCGGCTGATCTTCGTCGGCCCCGGTCCCGGGCCCGTGGACCTAGGGCGGGGGCGGAGGCGGCCGCGCCGGCGGGACTAGGCGGGGCCCTCGCCGTGGGCGCGGGTGTCGGGGGCGCGGTGTTCGGCCGCGATGCCGAAGCGGCGTTCGCCCGTGGCAGATCCGGCGGGGTGCGCCGGGTGTACGCCGGAGACCGTGGTGATCACCTGCTCCTCGGCCGGGGGGTTCTCCAGCTCGTCGAGTTTCTCCAGGTCGGCGGCGGAGACGAGGGCCACGAGCGGGCGGCCGTGGCGGGTGACCACGACCCGCTCGCCGCCGTAGACCACGCGGTTGATCAGGTCGGCCAGCTCTGCGCGGGCTTGCGTCACCGGAATTTCGTACGCCATGCTCCCAGCATAACCGGATGTACGTCCTGTACATTTTGTACTGGTGGTGGTGACCCGGAGCGGGACCGCCGAGAGAGGGAGAGGTGCGAAGGCCATGGACAGCCCCACGGCGCGCTACGTACTGCCGGAGTTCACCGAGCGGACGAGCAGCGGGACACGGACCCAGGATCCGTACTCGAAGCTGCTGGAGGAGCGGATCGTCTTCCTCGGCACCCAGATCGACGACACCTCGGCGAACGACGTGATGGCCCAGCTCATGCACCTGGAGCACGCCGCGCCGGACCAGGACATCTCGCTGTACATCAACTCGCCCGGCGGTTCCTTCACGGCGATGACCGCGATCTACGACACGATGCAGTTCGTGACCAGCGACATCGAGACCGTCTGCCTCGGCCAGGCGGCGTCCGCCGCGGCCGTGCTGCTGGCCGCGGGCACCCCCGGCAAGCGGTACGTGCTGCCCGGGGCCCGGGTGCTCATCCACCAGCCGTCGTTCGCCGAGCCGGTGCGCGGGCAGGCCACCGACCTGGAGATCCACGCGCGGGAGCTGCTCCGCCACCGCGCGCTGCTGGAGGAGCTGCTCGCCCGGCACTCCGGCACCCCGGTCGAGCAGGTGCGCGCGGACATCGAGCGCGACAAGATCCTCGACGCCGAGGCGGCCGTCGCCTACGGGCTGGCCGACCGGCTGACCGAGAGCCGCAAGGGCACGGGCACGCCGCGCTACGGGAGGTGACCTGCCATGCTGCCGCCCGAGCTGCCGCCGCTGCCCGCGCTCACCCGCGCGGAGGCGGAGCTGATCGACCGCTATCTGGACGCGGTCGACCAGCTGGGCCGGATCAACCCGGCGCGCGCCACGGACACGTACGCCGGGTTGCGCGCTGCGCAGGCGCTCGTACGGACGGCCGCCGGGCTGCGGGACGCGCTGGCGCTGATGCACGAGCGGCGCGAGACCCGGATCCACGCGGCCACGATGGCCCGGGCCCTGCGGGTGCTCGACGGGGAGCGGCGCAGCGGGCTGGTGGCGGTGCCGCCGGGGCCGCGGGAGCCCGACGGGTCGCCGTGAGGACGCGGCGGGCGTCCAGGGGTTCCCGGCGGCCGGGCTCCGGCCGGTGGGCGCGTCGGCGCTGCCGGTGGTAGACGAGGAGTAGGACGGGGCTGTCGGGTAACCGGGAAGTGCATGGAGAGGGACCGGAACGAGGACGGGCACGGCACGGCGGCGCCGGGCGCGCGGGCCCAGGAGCCGGCGGCGCCCGAGGAGCACGTGCGCCGGGAGACCGCCCTGGAGCGCGCCGACCGCAACTTCCTGGAGCTGCTCCAGGAGCTGCGGGTGACGCAGACGGGCGTACAGATCCTCTTCGCCTTCCTGCTGACCCTCGCGTTCACCCAGCGCTTCACCGAGCTGGACTCGCTCCAGCGCGGGACGTACGTGGCGACGCTGCTGCTGTCCGTGGCCGCCGCGGTGCTGCTCACCGCGCCCGCGGCGGTGCACCGCGGGCTGTTCCGGCGCCGGGCGAAGCGCCGCATCGTCGACGTCTCCTCCCGGCTGGCCGCGGCGGGGCTGGGGGTGCTGGCGTTCGCGCTGTCCGGGGCCGTGATGCTCGTGGTGGACGTCGTCCTGGGGCGGGCGCCCGGGGTGGCGGCGGGCGCGTCGGTGCTGGTGTTCATCACCGGGCTGTGGGCGGTGCTGCCGTGGCGCCTGAGCCGGAGCCTCGCCGCGTCGCGCACGCCGCCGCGGCGCGACGGGCGGGGCTGAGCTCCGGCGTCAGAGCGTGCCCGGGTCGGTGTTCGCGCCGCAGAGCACGACCGCCACCCGCTCCCCCGCGCGCGGCTTGTACGCGCCCGAGGTCAGCGCCGCGAGGGCGGTGCCCGCGGCGTGCTCGACGACCATCCGGTGCCGGTCCCAGAGCCGCCGCCGGGCCGCCGTGATGTCGGCGTCCGCGACCAGCACGGAGGTGGTGCCCGGTCGCCCGGCCCAGGCCAGCGCGTCGCGCGAGGTACGGGACGCGCCCAGCGAGTCCGCCGCGACCGAGTCGACCGGCACGTCGACCACCTCTCCGGCGGCCAGCGCGGCGTTCAGCGCCCGGCAGTTCTCCGGCTCGACGGCGACCACGCCGATCCCCTGCCGCGCGGCGGCGGCCGCCACGCCCGCGTACAGCCCGCCGCCGCCGACCGCGACGACGACGGTGTCGACGCCGCCGGGGACCGCGGCCGCGATCTCCGGCAGCAGCGTGCCGGCGCCGGCGGCGATCAGCGGGTGGTCGTACGCGTGCGAGACCAGCGCGCCGGTCTCCGCGGCCATCGCGCGCGACGCGGCCAGCGCCTCCCCGTACGTCCGGCCCGTGAGCCGCACGTCGGCGCCGAGGCCACGCAGCCGCTCGACCTTGAACTCCGGCGCGGTGGCGGGCAGGAACACGTGCGCGGGCACGCCGTGCCGGGCGGCGGCCCAGGCGCAGGCGAGCCCGGCGTTGCCGCCGGAGGCGATGAGCACGCCGGCGTCCGGCACGGCGCCGGCGGCGGCGTGGGCGGCGGTGAAGTTCAGGGCGCCGCGCGCCTTGAAGGATCCGGTGTGCTGGAGGAATTCGAGCGCGAACCACACGTCGGCGTCCGGAACCACCTCGCCGCCCGCGGGGGCGACGGCGACGGGGCGGACCTGTCCCGTGACGCGCCGCGCGGCGGCGTGGACGTCCTCGTGGCTGAGGGGCTGGTCGGTCATGACTCCAGGGTGGACCAGCCGGCCCCGCGGCCGGTGCCGCGGGGTCGCACCGGGCGCCCTCAGGCGGCCGGCGCCGCCCGCCAGGGCAGCGCGATCCAGACGGTCTTGCCGCCGTCCTCGGTGGGCGTGACGGTCAGCCGTCCGCCCGACTCCGCGACGAGCCACCGGATGATGACCATGCCCCGCCCGTTGTCCTGCTGGACGGCGGCCGGGAGCCGGCGCGGGCGGCGCGGGTGGCTGTCGGTGACGCCGACGCGCAGCTGTTCCTCCCGGACGAGCAGCAGGCGCACGGTGAACGTCGGCGACTGGCCGCGGGTGTGCTGAACGGCGTTCGTGGCCAGCTCGGAGACGACGAGGCGGACGGTGTCCGCGGCGTCCGCGCCTTCCGGCAGACCCCATTTCCCGAGAATGTCAGTGACATATTTCCGTGCGTGCGTGACCGAAGCAGCCTCACTCGGCAGTGTGACGGATGCTTCGTGGTGGTCTGCCATTGCGACGACGTCCCTTTCGCACGTGAGTGCCGGACCACCGATCGTGCCCGGCGCGCGAGCCTGCCACCCGGTTATGCATATATCTGTCGCTCGATGCGGTGAACTCTGCCGCGAGAGACCGTATTCGGTTGCAGACTGGCGGTTGTTACGCGTTCGGCGGAGCGGCCGGGAGGGCGTCATGCGCAATGGGCCGGCGGTACGCCGCGCCAAGCTGGGCGCGGAGCTGCGCAGGCTGCGCGGCGTAGCCGGACTGACCAGCGGGAAGGCGGCGGAGCGGGTCGGCTGGCACCAGTCGAAGATCAGCCGTATCGAGACCGGCACGTCCGCCGCCAAGGCCGCGGACGTGGCCCGCCTGCTGGACGCGTACGGGGTCACCGATCCCGAGCTGCGCGCGCTGCTGGAGTCGCTGGCCACGGCGCCGCGCGACGGGGACGGGGACCGCTGGTGGAGCGCGTACCGGGAGCTGCTGCCGCCCGCGTACCGGGACTTCATCAGCCTGGAGGCGGAGGCGTCCGCGGTGCGCACGCTGGAGACGTCGGTGGTCCCCGGGCTGTTGCAGACCCGGCGGTACGCGCTGGCGGTGACCCGGGCGGCGCTGGCGGGGGCGGCGCGGCACGAGGTGGAGGCGCTGGCGGAGGTGCGGATCGCGCGGCAGTCCGTGCTGCGCGCGGCGCGTCCGCTGCGGCTGCACGCGGTGCTCGACGAGGCGGTGCTGCGGCGGCACGTGGGGGGTCCGGGCGTGATGGCGGAGCAACTGCGGCATCTGCGGCGGATGGGCGCGCTTCCGCACGTACGCGTCCAGATCCTGCCCTTTTCCGCCGGTGAGCACGTCGGCCTCACCGGCCCTTTCGTTATCTTCTCCTATTCGCGCAGTTCCGATCTCGACGTGGTCGTTGTCGACCACTTGATGAGTAGTCTCCACCTGGAAAGGAAAGAAGACTTACGGGCGTATGTGCACGCCTTTGCTTCGCTGCAGGCGAGCGCCCTTTCGCACGAGGAGTCCATGTCGTTCATAGCCGCGCTCGGCGCGGGCGCAAAGGGGGCACCATGACCGCAATGCTTCGGTACGTCTCCGCCAGTACGGCACTCGACGGCATCCGGTGGCGGCGCAGTTCGTACAGCACGGGGGCGAACAACTGCGTGGAGGCCGCCTATCCCGTGGGGCCGGAACCCGGCGGGCTGCTCGCGGTGCGGGACTCCACCCGGGTCGAGGGGCCCGCGCTGCTGTTCCGGGCCGAGGCGTGGCGGGCGTTCGTCGCGGCGGTCAAGGACGGCGAGTTCGCGGCCGGCGCGGTGCCCGCGACCGTCCCGACCGCCCTGCCCACCTGCTGACCGGTCAGGTCCGCGCGGGCGGTCAGCCGCAGCCGCGAGACGCCGTCGGGGACCGACGGCGGGCGGAAGCAGCCGACCGCCACGCCCGCCTCGCGGCACGCCGCCGCCCACGCCACGGCCGCCTCCGGCGCGGGGGCCTGTACCGACACCACCGCCGCGTCGGGGCGTACGGCGGTCAGCCCGGCGGCCGTCAGCCCGTCGTGCAGCCGCGCCGCCACCCCGCGGGCCGCCGCGGCCCGTTGCGGCTCGCGGCGCAGCAGGCGCAGCGCGGCGAGCGCGGCGCCGGCGGCGGCGGGGGCGAGGCCGGTGTCGAAGATGAACGTACGGGCGGTGTTGACCAGGTGCTCGATCACCCGGGCCGGCCCCAGCACCGCGCCGCCCTGGCTGCCCAGCGCCTTCGACAGCGTCACGGTGGCGACGACGTCGCCGGCGCCCGCGAGGCCCGCCGCGTGCAGCGAGCCGCGTCCGCCGGCCCCGAGCACGCCGAACCCGTGGGCGTCGTCCACCAGCAGCCCGGCCCCGTACGCGCGGCAGACGGCCGCCAGCGCGGACAGGTCGGCGGCGTCGCCGTCGACGGAGAACACCCCGTCGGAGACCGCCAGCGCGCGCCCCCCGAAGCCGTCGAGCGCCTTGGCCGCCGCGTCGGGGTCGGCGTGCGGCACGACGGCGACGTCGGCCCGGGAGAGCCGGCAGCCGTCGATGAGGGAGGCGTGGTTGCCCGCGTCGGAGACGACGAGCGTGCCGCGGTCGCTCAGAGCGGTGACGGCGGCGAGGTTTGCGCCGTAGCCCGACGAGAAGACGAGCGCGGCCTCGAAGCCGCAGAAGGCGGCGAGTTCGGCCTCCAGCTCGGCGTGCAGCGCGGTGCTGCCGCTGACGAGCCGCGAGCCGGTCGCCCCCGCGCCCCAGCGGCGCGCCGCGGCGGCCGCGGCGGCGGTGACCTCGGGGTGCCGGGCGAGGCCGAGGTAGTCGTTGCCGCACAGGTCGAGCAGCGCGGCGTCGTGCGCGCGGGGGCGCAGGGTGCGTACCAGGCCGGCGCGCCGCCGCTCCTCGGCCTGCGCGTCGATCCAGTCGAAGGCGTGACGGGGCATGCGGTTCCTCGGCTCGGCGGGCTGTGTCTGCACCGTAGTGCGCGCGCGGGCGCGTGCAGGTGTGGCGATGAGCACAGAAGACCGCCGCGGCCGTTGTGCGATACCCCATTGGCCCGGGCGGGTCCGGTGGGCGAGGATCGGCGCCATGGACCTGCTTTCGACGCTGGTGGACAAGGGGCTGCGGCGCGAGGCGCCCACCCGTGCCGAGGCCCTGGCCGTGCTGCGCACCCCCGACGAGGACGTGCTCGACGTCGTCGCCGCGGCGGGGAAGGTGCGCCGGGCGTTCTTCGGCCGCCGGGTGAAGCTCAACTACCTGGTCAACCTCAAGTCGGGGCTGTGCCCCGAGGACTGTTCGTACTGCTCGCAGCGGCTGGGCTCCGAGGCGGGGATCCTCAAGTACACGTGGCTGAAGGCCGGCGAGGCGGCCGAGGCCGCGGCGGCCGGGGTGGCGGGCGGCGCCAAGCGGGTCTGCCTGGTCGCCAGCGGCCGCGGGCCCACGGACCGGGACGTCGACCGGGTCTCGGAGACGATCGCCGCCATCAAGGACAAGCACGGGGACGTGGAGGTGTGCGCCTGCCTCGGGCTGCTTTCCGACGGCCAGGCGGAGCGGCTGCGGTCGGCGGGCGCGGACGCGTACAACCACAACCTCAACACCTCCGAGGCGACGTACGCCGACATCTGCTCCACCCACGGCTACGAGGACCGGGTGGACACCGTGCGGCAGGCGCAGGCGGCCGGCATGTCGGCCTGCTCCGGGCTCATCGCGGGCATGGGCGAGAGCGACGAGGACCTGGTGGACGTGGTCTTCGCGCTGCGCGCGCTGGACCCGGACTCGGTGCCGGTGAACTTCCTGATCCCGTTCGAGGGCACGCCGCTGGCCGGCGAGTGGGACCTCACGCCGCGGCGCTGCCTGAAGATCCTGGCGATGGTGCGGTTCGTCTGCCCGGACGTGGAGGTGCGGCTGGCCGCCGGGCGGGAGATCCACCTGCGGACACTGCAGCCGCTGGCGCTGCACCTGGCCAACTCGGTGTTCCTCGGCGACTACCTGACCAGCGAGGGCCAGGCGGGCAAGGCGGACCTGGAGATGATCGCGGACGCCGGGTTCGAGGTGGAGGAGGCCGGGACGACGACGCTGCCGCCGCACCGCGCTGAGGGCCGGCCGGCCCCGGACGACCCGCCCGCGGCGGAGCCGGCGGGGGCGGCGCGTACGGACCTGGTCGCCGTGCGGCGCCGCGGGGCGGGAACGGAACTGCCGCCCAATGCCTGAGCCGTCGCCGCCCCGGCCGCTGCCGCCCCGCCGGCTGCTCGACCTGGACCGCGAGCACGTCTGGCACCCGTACGGGCCCATGCCGGGCCGGCAGGAGCCGCTGGTCGTCGACTCCGCCGCGGGGGTGCGGCTGCGGCTGGCCGAGCCCGCGTGGGGGGTGGACGAGCTGGTCGACGGGATGTCGTCCTGGTGGTCGGCGATCCACGGCTACCGGCACCCGGCGCTCGACGCCGCCGCCCGCGGGCAGTTGGAGCGGATGAGCCACGTGATGTTCGGCGGGCTCACCCACGAGCCGGCGGTGCGGCTGGCGGCGCGGCTGGTGGAGGTCGCGCCGGAGCCGCTGCGGCACGTCTTCCTCAGCGACTCGGGTTCGGTGTCGGTCGAGGTCGCGGTCAAGATGTGCCTGCAGTACTGGCGCTCGCGCGGCCGGCCGGGCAAGCACCGGCTGCTGACCTGGCGCGGCGGCTACCACGGCGACACCTGGCAGCCCATGTCGGTCTGCGACCCGGACGGCGGCATGCACGAGCTGTGGTCCGGGGTGCTGCCGCGGCAGCTGTTCGCCGGGGTGCCCCCGGCGGGCTTCGACGCGCCGGTGGACGGGACGTACGAGCGCGAGCTGCGCGACCTCGTGGCACGGCACGCGGACGAGCTGGCGGCGGTCGTCGTGGAGCCCGTCGTGCAGGGCGCGGGCGGCATGCGCTTCACCTCGCCGGGCTATCTGCGGGTGCTGCGCGAGGCGTGCGACGAGCACGGGGTGCTGCTGGTGTTCGACGAGATCGCCACCGGCTTCGGCCGTACCGGCGCGTTCTTCGCCGCGGACCACGCGGGCGTCACGCCGGATGTGATGTGCGTGGGCAAGGCGCTGACCGGCGGCTATCTGTCGATGGCCGCGACGCTGTGCACCCCCCGGGTCGCGGCGGGCATCTCGGCCGGCGAGGTTCCGGTGCTCGCCCACGGCCCGACGTTCATGGGCAACCCGCTGGCCTCGGCCGTCGCGCTGGCCTCGCTCGACCTGCTGGCCGACGGCGGCTGGCGGCAGGACGTCAAGCGCATCGAGAGCGGGCTGCGCGACGGCCTGGCCGAGGCGGCGGAGCTGCCGGGGGTGACCGACGTACGGGTGCTGGGCGCCATCGGCGTCGTCCAGCTCGATCACCCCGTGGACATGGCCGCCGCCACCCGGGCCGCGGTCGGCGAAGGGGTCTGGCTGCGCCCGTTCCGCGACCTGATCTACACCATGCCGCCGTACGTGACCGGGGACGCCGACCTCGCGCGCGTGTGCGCCGCCGTGCGCGCCGCGGCGGCGGCCGGCTGACGGGCGGGGGCGAGGCGATGGGCAGCGTGCTCGTGGTCACCGGCACCTCGACCGGCGTGGGCAAGACCGTCGTCACCGCCGCCGTGGCCGCCGCCGCGCTGGCGCGGGGCCGCTCGGTGGCCGTGCTGAAGCCGGCGCAGACCGGCGTGGCGCCCGGCGAGCCCGGGGACGCCGACGAGGCGGCGCGCCTCGCCCCGGGGGTACGGGCCGTGGAGCTGGCCCGCTTCCCCGAGCCGCTGGCCCCGGCGACGGCCGCCCGCCGCGCGGGGCTGGCGCCGCTCACGGCGGCGGACGCGGCGGGGGCCGTGGAGAAGCTGGGGCACGAGTACGACCTGGTGCTGGTGGAGGGCGCGGGCGGGCTGCTGGTGCGGCTGGACGACGCGGGCGGCACGCTGGCGCAGGTGGCGCGGCTGCTGGCGGCGCCGGTGCTGGTGGTGGCCGCCGCGGGGCTGGGCACGCTGAACGCCACCGAGCTGACCGCGGAGGCGCTCCGCCGGCGCGGCCTCGCCTGTCCGGGCGTGGTGGTGGGCAGCTGGCCGGCGGCACCGGACCTCGCGGCCCGGTGCAACCTGGCGGACCTGCCGGCCACGGCGGGGGTGCCGCTGCTCGGCGCCGTGCCGGAGGGCGCCGGCGGGTACGGGCCCGAGGGGTTCGGCGCGGCGGCGCCCGGGTGGCTGGCGCCGGCGCTCGGCGGGCACTGGGACGCCGGCGACTTCCGCGCCCGGCACGCGCCGGACGGCCCCGCGGGGGGACAATCGTGGTGACCCCGCTCGCCACGAGGCTCGCCAGGAGGCCGGTATGCCGTCACCGCCGCGCGCCGCGAACGACGCCGTCCACCACCCGTACTTCGCCCGCTTCTACGCCCGCCTCAGCGTCGCCGCCGAGGAGCGCGGCGGGGTGGGGGCGCTGCGCACCGAGCTCCTGGCCGGGCTCTCCGGCCGGGTCATCGAGATCGGCGCGGGCAACGGGCTGAACTTCGCGCACTACCCGGCCGCCGTCTCCGAGGTGGTCGCGATCGAGCCGGAGCGCCACCTGCGGCAGCTCGGCGCGGCGGCGGCGCTGCGCGCGGACGTGCCGGTCGACGTGGTGCCGGGCACGGCGGAGGCGCTGCCGGTCAAGAGCGAGTCGTTCGACGCCGCCGTCGCCTCGCTGGTGCTGTGCTCGGTGGCGGACGCCCGGCAGGCCCTCGACGAGCTGCGCCGGGTGCTGCGGCCCGGCGGGGAGCTGCGGTTCCTCGAACACGGGCGGGCCGAGAGCCGGCTGATGCGGGCGTTGCAGCGGGGGGCGGACCGTACGGTGTGGCCGATGCTGTTCGGCGGCTGCCACTCCGGCCGCGACGTGCTCGGCGAGCTGGCCGCCGCGGGCTTCACCCTCGGTGAACACCGGCGGCTGCGGGTGCCGGAGAAGGGGCCGCCGACGCCGACCTCGTACCACGTCCTGGGCACCGCGCTGCGCGGCTGACCCCGGCTGCGCCGCGCTCAGGAGGAGCCGGTCCTCCCGCGGGAGTAGCGGGTTGTCCACAGGTGCCACCGGGGAGGGATGCGCGCGGTCCGGCGGCGGCCTAGTCTCGCTGGCAGGCGGCGTACCACCGACCGATCGCGCCCGCCCGGCAGCACGAGCCCGCGGGCGCCCACGGCGTCCGGCGGGCGGGCCGGACCACAGCACTCGGCGCCCGACTCACGCTCCATGGGGGAACGGAATTGTCCACACCGGCGGCACTCGACAGACGCGACGCGGGACCTCCGGCCGGGATCGCGGCCCGGGCCGGGGGGCTGACGAAGACCTACGGCAGCGGCGAGACGGCGGTCGTCGCGCTGGACGCGGTGGACGTGGAGATCCACCGCGCCCGTTTCACGGCGGTCATGGGCCCGTCCGGGTCCGGCAAGTCGACGCTGATGCACTGCCTCGCCGGGCTCGACACCGTGACCTCCGGGCAGGTCTGGCTGGGCGACACGGAGATCACCGGCCTCGGCGAGCGGGAGCTGACACGGCTGCGCCGCGACCGGATCGGCTTCATGTTCCAGTCGTTCAACCTGCTGCCCACCCTGAACGCCCTGGAGAACATCACCCTGCCGATGGACATCGCCGGCCGCAGGCCCGACCCCGACTGGCTGGACCGGGTGGTCGACACCCTCGGCCTGCGCGACCGCCTCGGCCACCGGCCCGCGCAGCTCTCCGGCGGCCAGCAGCAGCGCGTGGCGTGCGCGCGGGCGCTGGCCTCCCGGCCCGAGCTGATCTTCACCGACGAGCCGACGGGCAATCTCGACTCCCGCTCGGGGCTGGAGGTGCTGGGCTTCCTCCGGGAGGCGGTGGACCGGCTGGAGCAGACGGTGGTGATGGTCACCCACGACCCGGGCGCCGCCGCCCACTCCGATCTCGTGCTCTTCCTGGCCGACGGCCGGATCGTGGACGAGATGCCGCGGCCCACCGCCGAGGCGGTGCTGGAGCGCATGAAGCGCTTCGACGGCTTCGGGAAGAGCTGAGGCGGCGTGCTCAAGGCGACTCTGCGCAGCTTCTTCGCGCACAAGGGACGGATGCTGCTGTCGGCGCTGGCCGTCGTCCTGTCGGTGGCGTTCGTCTCCGGCAGCCTCATCTTCTCGGACACCGTCAGCCGCACCTTCGACAAGCTCTTCGCCTCCACGGCCGCCGACGTCGCGGTCTCGCCGAAGGAGGCGTTCGAGCAGAACCGCGGGTTCGGCACCGGGCTGGTGCCGACGCTGCCCGCCTCGGTCGGCGAGGACGTGGCGAAGGTCCCCGGGGTGCAGGACGTCCACCTCGACGTCGAGGTGGAGAACCTCACCGTCACCGACGCGGAGAACGAGCCGATCGGCCGCACCACCGGCCCCCCGACGATCGCCGCCAACTGGTACGTCAGCGACCGCAGCCCGGTGGAGCTGTCTGACGGCCGGGAGCCGGCCGGCGCCGGCGAGGCCCTGCTCGACAAGGACAGCGCCGACCGCAAGGGCATCGAGATCGGGGACACCCTCCACGTCCTCGCCCAGCCCGGCACGTTCGACGTCGAGGTCGTCGGCATCGCGGAGTTCACGACCACCAACCCGGGCGCGACGGTGGTCTATCTGGAGACGGCGGCGGCGCAGCGCCAGCTGCTGGCGAATCCCGAGCGGGAGACGGCGGAGCGGGAGACGGCGGAGCAGGAGAACGGGACGCGGGAGCGCGGGGAGCCCGCGGACCCGGAGCTGGTCACGTCGCTCTCCGTGGACGCCGCGCCCGGCGTGCCGGACGCCGAGCTCAAGAAGCGCGTCAAGGCGGCGCTCGACGGGAAGTACACCGTGGAGACGGCCGACGAGCAGGCGAAGTCGGCGGCCGAGGAGCTGGGCACGTTCCTCGACATCATCAAGTACGTGATGCTCGGCTTCGCCGGGATCGCCGTGCTGGTCGGCATCTTCCTGATCGTCAACACGTTCTCGATGCTCATCGCCCAGCGCACCCGCGAGCTGGGGCTGATGCGCGCGCTGGGCGCGGACCGGCGGCAGGTCCGCCGCTCGGTGCTGACCGAGGCGCTGCTGCTGGGCCTGGCCGGCTCCACGCTCGGGCTGCTCAGCGGCATCGGTCTGGCCGTCGGGCTCATCGCGGCGCTGAGCCTGCTGGGGATGAACCTGGACGCGGCCGAGATGGTGGTCAGCTGGGTCACCCCGGTCGTCGCGTACACGGTCGGCGTGGGCGTGACGTTCGTCGCGGCGTATCTGCCGGCCCGGCGGGCGGCGCGGGTCTCCCCCATGGCGGCGCTCGCCGACCTGGAGATCGCGGAGGTCGGCCGGCCGATGCGGGTGCGGGCGGTGCTCGGCTCCGTCCTCGGGGCCGTGGGGACGGTGTCGTTCGTCCTCTGCGCCACGGCGGAGCGGACCCGGGACTCCGCGGTGTACCTGGTGGGCGGCGTGGTGCTGACGATGCTCGCCGTGGTGGCGGCCGGCCCGCTGCTGGTCCGGCCGGTGATCCGGGTGCTCGGCGGCTGGTTCCCGCGGATCTTCGGCTCCGTCGGCGCCCTCAGCCAGCGCAACGCGCTGCGCAACCCGCGGCGCACCGGCGCGACGGCAGTGGCGCTGATGGTGGGCCTGGCCCTGGTCGGCGGGATGTCGGTGGCCGCCGCGTCGATGACGAAGTCCTTCGACGAGGAGATCGACCGGACGCTGGGCGCCGACTTCATCGTGCAGAGCGACAACTTCGGCCCGTTCCCCCGCCAGGTCACCGAGCAGGTGAAGGACGCGGACGGCGTGGGCCTGGTCGTCCGCCAGCGGTTCGCGCCGCTGCGGGTGACGCTGCCCGACGGCGAGAAGACCAGCACCAGCGCCGGTGCCTTCGACGAGGGACTGGACCAGGTCAGCCGACTGGAGTACGCGGCCGGGGACACCGCCGGCGCGCTCGCGCCCGGGCACGTGGGCCTCCAGCGCCAGTACGCCCGCGACCACGGCATTCGCATGGGCGACACGCTTCCCGTGCTGTTCCCCAACGGCGAGCGGACGGAGCTGACCGTCGGGGCGCTCACCAAGCAGGAGACCAGCGGCGGCTTCGGCGCGGCGGGCGGCTTCTTCCTGGGCCTGGCCACCCTGGAGGAACACCTCCCCGGCGGCCAGGAGACGGCGTTGTTCGTCAACGCCGCGGGCGGCACCGACCCCGACACGCTGCGCGCGTCGCTGGAGGGCGGGCTCGCGGAGTACCCGCAGGTGAAGGTGCGCGACCAGGCCGACTTCAAGGAGCTGATCCGGGAGCAGATCGTCGTCCTGCTGTACCTGGTCTTCGCGCTGCTGGGGCTGGCGATCATCATCGCGGTGCTGGGCGTGGTGAACACGCTGGCGCTCTCGGTGGTGGAGCGGACCCGGGAGATAGGCATGCTGCGGGCCATCGGGCTGTCCAGACGCCAGACCCGGCGGATGATCCGGCTGGAGTCGGTGGTGATCGCCGTGTTCGGCGCTCTCCTCGGGCTGGTGCTGGGCCTGGCGTGGGGCGCGGGGGTGCACGAGGTGCTGGCGCTGGAGGGCATGCGCGCCTTCGCGATCGACTGGACGGTGCAGCTCGCCGTGGTGATCGGGTCCGTGCTGGTGGGGCTGCTGGCGGCGCTGCTCCCGGCGCTGCGGGCGTCCCGTCTCAACGTGCTGGCGGCCATCGCGCACGAGTGACCGCGGCGCGGGGGTCACCGCGGCGGCGGCTCAATCGGGTCGACGCGGACGCCGGGCCGGTGATGGGATGCCGGACATGGACGATCTCCTCATCCGGGCCGCCGAGCCCGGGGACGTGTCCGCGGTGCTGGCGTTCTGGAAAGAGGCGGCGGAGGGCACCTCCGTCAGCGACGACCCGGCCGGTGTGACCGGGCTGCTGACGCGTGACCCGGGCGCGCTGCTGCTGGCCGAGCGCGGCGGGGAGCTGGCGGGCACCGTCATCGCCGGGTTCGACGGGTGGCGCTGCCACCTGTACCGGCTGGCCGTGCACCCCGGCCACCGGCGCCGCGGCGTCGGCACGGCGCTGCTGGCCGCGGCCGAGCGGCGGTTCGCCGCCTTCGGCGGCCGGCGGGCGGACGCGATGGTGCTGGACCGCAACGAGTTGGCGCGGCACGCCTGGGAGGCGGGCGGGTACGTGCGCCAGGAGCAGTGGAGCCGCTGGGTCAAGCCGCTTGCCGCCGGCTGACGGCGGTCGCCGCGCGACCGCCGGGACCCTGCGTGATCATGGGACGGAGGTGACCCGATGACCGAGCTGCTGTTGCTGGTCCTGGCCCTGGCGCTGTGCCTGGCCTGCGGCCTGTTCGTGGCCGCCGAGTTCTCGCTGACGACGGTGGAGCGGGCCGAGCTGGAACGGGCCGTGGACCGGGGTGAGCGCGGCGCGGCGGGCGCGCTCCAGGCCGTACGGAGCCTGACGTTCCAGCTCTCCGGGGCGCAGCTCGGCATCACCGTCACCAACCTCGTCGTCGGCATGCTCGCCGAGCCGTCCGTCGCCTCCCTGCTCCGCGGCCCGCTGCGCGCGGTGGGCGTCCCCGGCTCGGCCGTCTCCAGCGTCGCGCTGGTGCTGGGTACGGCGCTGTCGACGGTCGTGCTGATGGTCGTCGGCGAGCTGGTGCCCAAGAACTGGGCCATCTCCCGTCCGCTCGCGATGGCCCGGCGGGTCTCGGCCTTCCAGCGCACCTTCAGCGCCGTCTTCCGCCCGTTCATCGGCCACCTGAACAACACCGCCAACCGGGTGCTGCGGCTGATGGGCCTGGAGCCGGCCGAGGAGCTGGCCTCGGCGCGCAGCCCGCAGGAACTCGCCGCGCTGGCCCGGCACTCGGCGAAGAAGGGCTCGCTGGAGGCCGACACCGCCGAGTTGTTCGTCCGCACCCTGGGGCTGGCGGACCTGACGGCGGAGAACGTGATGACGCCGCGGATGCAGGTCGTCGCGCTGGACGCGGACGCCACCGTCGAGGACGTCGTCGGCGCCTGCCGCGCCACCGGCCTGTCCCGCTTCCCCGTCTACCGCGGCAGCCTGGACAGCGTCCTCGGCTACGTGCACGTCAAGGACGTGCTCGGGATCCCCGCCGACCGGAGGGCCGGCCACCCGCTGACCCGGCTGCTGCGGGACCCGGTGCCGGTGCCCGAGACGCTGCCCGTCGACGACCTGATGGACCGGCTGACGGACAGGCACTCCCTGGCGGTCGTGATCGACGAGTACGGCGGCACCGCCGGCGTGGTGACCATGGAGGACGTCGTGGAGGAGGTCATCGGCCAGGTGCACGACGAGCACGACCCGCTGGAGACGCCCGACCTGCTGCGCAGCGGCGCGGACCCGGACGGCCGGATGCTCTTCGACGCCGACGGCGGGGTGCGCCCCGACCAGCTGGCGGAGATCGGCCTGCGGGTGCCGGAGGGTCCGTACGAGACGCTGGCCGGGCTGGTCGCCACCGAGCTGGGCCGGATCCCCGTCGACGGGGACGGGCTGGACGTCGGCGGCTGGCGCCTGGACGTGGTGGACGCGACCGGGCGCCGCGCGGCGCGCGTCCTGCTGCACGCCCCGCCGCCGGGCGCGGCACCGGACGACGACGGCGGCGGCAACGGCGACGGCGGCGCGGCCGCCCGGCGGGGGGAGTCGGCATGACGGCCGTCCAGCTGCTCGTCGGGCTGCTGACGCTGGTGCTCAACGCCTTCTTCGTGGGCGCGGAGTTCGCGCTCATCTCGGTGCGGCGCAGCCAGATCGAGCCGTACGCCCTGAACGGCGACCGCCGCGCGCGGGGGGTGCTCTGGGGGCTGGAGCACGTCTCGACGCTGATGGCGTCGGCCCAGCTCGGCATCACGCTGTGCACGCTGGTCCTCGGCGTCGTCGCCGAGCCGGCCATCGCGCACCTGCTGGAGCCGCTGTTCGACGCGGTCGGGGTGCCGCACGGGCTGGTGCACCCGATCTCGTTCGCGATCGCGCTGGCGGTGGCGACGTACCTGCACATGCTGCTCGGCGAGATGGTGCCGAAGAACGTGGCGCTGGCGGACCCGGTGCGTTCCGCGCTGCTCCTCGGCCCGCCGCTGGTGGCGCTCACCCGGGCGCTGCGCCCCGTCGTGTTCACCGTCAACGCCTTCGCCAACGCGCTGCTCCGGCTGCTGCGCGTGCAGACCCGCGACGAGGTCGCCGCCTCGTTCTCCGACGCCGACCTGGCCCGCATGGTCGCGGACTCGGCCGAGGCCGCGCTGCTCGACGACCGGTCCGCCGGGCGGCTGCGCGACGCGCTGGAGCTGGGCCGCCGGCCGGTGGGCGACGTGGTGGTGCCCACCGGGCACGTGGTGACCGCGCCCGTCGGCGTCACCCCGGAGGCGCTGGAGGCCCTGGCCGTCGCGTCCGGCTTCTCCCGCTTCCCGGTGGTCGACGACAGCGGCCGGATCCTCGGCTACCTGCACGTCAAGGACGCCCTCGGGGCCGACGACCGGGAGGCGCCCTTCCCGCGCACCGCGATGCGCCGCATCGCCCGGGTGCGCGCGGGCGCGCCGCTGGACGACGTGCTGACCGCCATGCGCCGCAGCCGCACCCACCTGGCCGCGGTGACCGGCGGGCAGGACCGGGTGACGGGCCTGGTGACCATGGAGGACGTGCTCCGCGAGCTGGTCGGCCGGGAGTCGTGACCTGCGGCCCGGCCGCCGGAGGGGCCGTCCGCGGCGGCGGGTAGGATCGGCGGCGCCATGGACGAGAATGCCCGTTACACCAGTTTCGTCGCGGTCGGCGACTCCTTCACGGAGGGCATGTCCGACCTGCTGCCCGACGGCACCTACCGCGGCTGGGCCGACCTGCTCGCGGCCCGCTTCGCGGCGGCCCGGCCCGGCTTCCGGTACGCGAACCTGGCCGTCCGCGGCAAACTCATCCGGCAGATCCTCGACGAGCAGGTCGACCGGGCCGCCGCCATGGAGCCCGACGTCATCACGCTCGTCGGCGGGCTCAACGACGCGATCCGGCCGCGCTGCGACATGGACCGGGTGTGCGGGGCGCTCGAAGAGGCGGTGGAGCGGCTGGCACCGAGCTGCGGGCAGCTCGTGCTCATGCGCAGCCCGGGCCGCAACGGCCCGGTGCTTCAGCGGGTCAGGCCGCGGATGGAGCAGCTCTTCGCGCACATCGACGACCTGGCGGCGCGGCACGGCGCGCTGGTCGTGGACCTCTACGGCGCCGAGGTGCTCCGCGACGTGCGGCTGTGGGACGACGACCGGCTGCACCTGACGCCCGAGGGCCACCGCCGCGTCGGCGAGGCCGTGTGGCAGACGCTCGGCGGCGCCCCGGAGTACGACTGGACGAGCCCGCTGCCGCCGCCGGCGCCGCCGCCGTGGTTCACCCGCCGGACGGCGGACCTCCGCTTCGCCCGTATGCATCTGCTGCCGTGGGTGCACCGCCGGCTCACCGGCCGCTCCTCCGGGGACGGCCGGGCGCCGAAGCGCCCGGAGCTGCTGCCGTACGACGCCTGACGCCCGCCCCCGCCCGCCCGGCCCGTAGAATCTCCCCACGTGAACAAGCCGCGCATCCCCAACGTCCTGGCCGCCCGCTACGCCTCCGCGGAGCTGGCCGCCCTCTGGTCCCCCGAGCACAAGGTCGTCCTGGAGCGGCAGCTGTGGCTCGCCGTGCTGCGCGCCCAGCGGGACCTGGGCGTCGATGTCCCGGACGGCGCCGTCGCCGACTACGAGCAGGTGCTGGACGACGTCGACCTCGTCTCGATCGCCGAGCGCGAGAAGGTCACGCGGCACGACGTGAAGGCGCGGATCGAGGAGTTCAACGCGCTCGCCGGGCACGAGCAGATCCACAAGGGGATGACGTCCCGCGACCTGACCGAGAACGTGGAGCAGCTTCAGGTGCGGCGGTCCCTGGAGCTGGTGCGCGACCGCACGGTCGCGGTGCTGGCGCGGCTGGGCCGGCTGGCCGGCGAGCACTCCGGGCTGGTGGTGGCGGGCCGCTCGCACAACGTCGCCGCGCAGGCCACCACGCTGGGCAAGCGGTTCGCCACCGCCGCCGACGAGCTGCTGACCGCGTACGACCGGGTGGCGGACCTGCTCGCGCGCTATCCGCTGCGCGGTGTCAAGGGCCCGGTCGGCACCGCGCAGGACATGCTCGACCTCCTCGGCGGCGGTGCGGAGGGTGCCGCGAAGCTGGCGGAGCTGGAGCGGCGGGTGGCCGGCCACCTGGGCTTCGCCCGCGCCCTGACCTCCGTCGGCCAGGTCTACCCCCGGTCCCTGGACCACGACGTGCTCACCGCGCTGGTGCAGGTCGCCGCCGCGCCGTCGTCGCTGGCGAAGACGATCCGGCTGATGGCCGGGCACGAGCTGGTCACCGAGGGCTTCAGGCCGGGCCAGGTCGGCTCGTCCGCCATGCCGCACAAGATGAACACCCGCTCCTGCGAGCGCGTGAACGGCCTGATGGTGATCCTGCGCGGCTACGCCTCGATGACGGCGGAGCTGGCGGGCGACACCTGGAACGAGGGCGACGTCTCCTGCTCGGTGGTGCGCCGGGTGGCGCTGCCGGACGCGTTCTTCGCGCTCGACGGGCTGCTGGAGACGTTCCTGACGGTGCTGGACGAGTTCGGCGCCTTCCCGGCGGTGATCGCCCGCGAGCTGGACCGCTATCTGCCGTTCCTGGCCACCACGAAGGTGCTGATGGCGGCGGTACGGGCCGGGGTCGGCCGGGAGGAGGCGCACGAGGTCGTCAAGGAGCACGCGGTGGCCGCGGCGCTGGCCATGCGCGAGCGCGGCGCCGAGCGCAACGAGCTCCTCGACCGGCTCGCCGCCGACGATCGCATCCCGCTCGGCCGGGAGAGTCTGGCGGCGCTGATGGCCGACCGGCTGTCGTTCACCGGCGCGGCCGAGGAGCAGGTGGCGGCGGTGGCGGCGCGGGTCGAGGAGGTCGTGGAGCGGCACCCGGAGGCGGCGGGCTACGCGCCCGGGGCGATCCTGTGACGCCGCCCGCCCCGGCCCCGTAGCCCCGGCGGCCCCTTCCGCTACGCGTCCCGCCGCCGCAGCGTCCACCAGCCGGCCAGCACCGCCGCCCCCGCCCACAGCGCGGTGACGGCCAGGCCGGCCGGCGGCGGGACGTCCGTCGGCGGGTCGGCGAAGAGGACCTGCTGCCCGGCCCGGTCCGGCAGGTAGTCCGCGACCCCCGCCGACGACCCGACGCCGAGCACCATCGACACCACCAGCACGAACGGGATCAGGATCCCCAGCACCGCGATGCCGCTGCGCAGCACGGCGGCGAGGCCCGCGGCGAGCAGCGCCATCAGCGTGAGGTAGACGGCGCCGCCGACGACGCCGAGCAGCGCGCCGTCGTCACCGAGCCCGAGGGCGCGGTCGCCGAGCGCGGCGCCGCCGACCAGGAACGACAGCAACGTCGTCGGCAGTCCGACGGCGAACGTGAGCCCTGCGACGTGGGCGAGCTTGGCCCCGTACAGCAGCCCGCGCCGCGGCACGGCGGCCAGCGTGGCGCGGATCAGCCCGCTCTGGTACTCCGACGACACCGCGAGCGTGCCGAAGACGATCGCGGCGATCTGGCCGGGGCCCACGCCCGTGAGGACGGAGAACAGCGGGTCGAAGTCGCCGTCGAGGGTCTCGGCGCCGCCCTGGGCGGAGCTGGCGAGGATCCCGAAGCCGGCGGTGACGAGCAGCACGCACGCCAGCGACCAGACGGTCCCGCGCAGCGTCGTGATCTTGATCCACTCCGAGCGGAGCACGGCCTTGGCGTTCATCTCTCAGACCTCCCCGGTCCCGCTGGTGAACTCGGCCGCCGACGCGGTCAGCCGGAGGTACGCCTCCTCCAGGTCGGCCCGGCCCCCGACGAACTCGTCCAGCGGGGCGTCGGCGAGCAGCCGGCCGCGGCCGAGCACGACGAGGTGGTCGGCGAACGCGGCGGTCTCGGCCATGAGATGGCTGGAGACGAGCACCGTGCGCCCCTCGCCGGCCAGCCGGCGCAGCAGCCCGCGGATCCACACGATGCCCTCGGGGTCGAGCCCGTTGGACGGCTCGTCCAGCAGCAGCACCGGCGGGTCGCCGAGCAGGGCGGCGGCGATGCCGAGGCGCTGGCGCATGCCGAGCGAGTACGTCCGTACCCGCCGGCCCGCGGCGCTCTCGATCCCGGTCAGCCGCAGCACCTCGGCGACGCGCGCGTCCGGCAGGCCGTTGCTCGCGGCCAGCGCGCGCAGGTGCGCGCGGCCGGTGCGGGAGCCGTGGGCGGCCTGCGCGTCGAGCAGCGCGCCGACGTGGCGGAGCGGGTCGGTCAGCTCCGGGTACGGCCGGCCGCCGACGGTGGCGGTGCCGGAGGTGGCGCGGTCCAGGCCGAGGACGAGGCGCATGGTGGTGGACTTGCCGGCGCCGTTGGGCCCGAGGAAGCCGGTGACGCGGCCCGGCCGGACGGTGAAGGTCAGGGCGTCGACGGCCCGGACGCCCCCGTAGACCTTGGTCAGGTCGCGGACCTCGATCGCTGTCGCTGCTGTCATACGGACAACGCTGCCGGTCGGGGCGGTGCCGGGGCCTCCCCCGCGCGCGGGTTCGCCCTCCCCCGCGCGGGGGAGCCGCCCGCCGGGCGGCGCTGGCACGATGGACGGCGTGCCACGCGCTTCCCGGGGAGGTCCCCCGGTCCTCCGGTCCCTTCCCCGGTCGCTCGCCGGCCGCCTGCCGCGGCCGCTGCGGGCGGCCCTGCGGCCGGCGCTGCGGGCGGTGACGTACACCCGGTGGCTGCACCTGTGCATCGCCGCGGCGCTGCCCATGCTGGGCGCGTTCGTCGTCGGGCCGGACGACGTGCCGCCGCTGCTGGGGTACGTCCTCCTCGCCGTCGCCCCGGTGCCGCCGCTCGCCGCCGCGGCGGCGGTCCCCGCCACCCGGGTGCTGGAGACGGCGCAGGCCCGGCTGCTGCTGTTCCCGGGGCCGCACGACGGGGAGGAGCAGCCGGCGGCGCTCGCGAGCACGCCGGCCACCGCCTGGGCCGACCGCGGCCGGGTCTTCGTCTGGCTGGTGCTGCGGATGTGGCTGGGGTTCACGGCCGCGGTGGCCGCCGTCCAGGGCGTCTTCGTCATCGTGGCGCTGACCTCGGCCGCCGAGTGGCGGTGGTTCAACGCGGAGGTCGTGCCCCTCCCGGGCGCGTGGAACGGTGCGTACCCGCTGCTCATCCCGGTCGTGGCGGCGGCGGTGCTCGCGGTCGTGCGGGTCTTCGGCTCGCTGACGGCGGCGCTGGCGCCCCGGCTGCTCGGCCCGTCGGCCGCGGAGCGGCTGGCGGCGCTGGAGGAGCGCACCGAGCTGCTGCTGGAGCACAACCGGCTGGCCCGCGAGCTGCACGACACCGTCGGGCACGCGCTGACCGTCGCCGTGGTGCAGGCGGGGGCCGCCCGGGCGGCGGGGTCGCGGGAGTTCACCGAGCGGGCGCTGACCGCGATCGAGGACACCGGCCGGGAGGCGCTGGAGGACCTGGAGCGGGTGCTGCGGCTGCTGCGCCAGGACTCCGCGCCGCCGTCCCGGCGGCCGGGGCTGGCCGAGGCGGAGCGGCTGGTGGCCTCCGCGCGCGGTGCCGGCGCGACGATCAGCGCGGAGATCGAGGGGCCGCTGGAGACGGTGCCGGGGCCGGTGTCGCGGGAGGGCTACCGCATCGTGCAGGAGTGCCTGACGAACGTGCTGCGGCACGCGGGACCGGTGCCGGTCACGGTACGTATCGCGGCCGCGGCCGGCGAGCTGGAGCTGCGGGTGTGCAACCGGCTGCCCGCGCAGGCGGCCGGCTCGGGGCAGGGCGGCAGCGGGCTGCGCGGCATCCGCGAGCGCGCCGCGCTGCTCGGCGGCGAGGCCGTCGCCGGGCCCCGCGACGGCGAGTGGCGGGTGCGGGTCACGCTGCCGATACCCTGACGGCGTGCCCGTCTCCGTCCTCCTCGTCGACGACGACGCCCTGGTCCGCGCCGGACTGCGGGCGATCCTCGAAGCGCAGCCGGACATCGAGGTGGTGGGCGAGGCGGCCGACGGCGCGGCGGTGATCCCGCTGGTGCGGCGGCTGGCGCCGGACGTCGTCGCGATGGACGTGCGGATGCCGCTGATGGACGGCATCGAGGCCACCCGCGCGGTGCTCCGCGCCTTCGCCCCGCCGCCGAAGATCCTCGTCGTGACCACCTTCGAGGAGGACCGGTACGTGTACGGGGCGCTGCGCGCCGGCGCCGACGGCTTCCTGCTCAAACGCGCCCGCCCGGCGGAGATCGTGCACGCGGTGCGGCTGGTCGCCGAGGGCGAGTCGCTGCTGTTCCCGGCCGCGCTGCGGGCGCTGGCCGCCGGGCACGGCAACGAGGAGGCGCGGGCCGCGGTGGCGGCCGCGCGGCTGACCGACCGGGAGGGCGAGGTGCTGCGGCTGGTCGCCCGCGGGCTGTCGAACGCCGAGATCGCCGCCGAGCTGGTGCTCGGCACCGAGACCGTCAAGTCGCACGTCAGCGCGGTGCTGGCGAAGCTGGGCGCGCGGGACCGGACACAGGCGGTGATCACGGCGTACGAGTCCGGGTTCGTCGCTCCCGGCGCGGCCGGATAGCCGATACGATCCGCTATCCGGAAGGCACGGTCAGGGAGGCTGACGTTGGGGCAGCTCACCGGCGGGGATCCGTCCCTGCTCCGGAGGATCAACTCCGCCGTCGTCCTGCGCGCGCTGCGCGCCGCGGGCCCGGCGACGCTGACCGAGCTGGTGCGGAGCACCGGGCTGTCCCGGCCCACGCTCGACGGGGTGCTGGAGGGGCTGGCCGCCAGCGGCCTGGTGGTGGAGGCGGCGGCCGAGGAGGGCACGGCGCGGCGCCAGGGCCGGCCGGCCCGCACGTTCCGCTTCCACGCCGAGTCGGGTCACCTGCTGGGCATCGAGATCGGCCCGCACCGGGTCTCCGTCCTGCTCGCCGACCTCGACGGCAGGCTGCGCGGCTCGGCGTCCCGCACCGTGGACGAGGCCGCGGAGGCCGACGACCGGCTGGCGGCGGTGCGGACCGTGGTGCAGGAGGTGCTGCGCCGGGCCGGCGTGGCGCGCAGTTCGCTGCGCGCGGTGGGCGTCGGCAGCCCCGGCATCGTGGAGGCGGACGGCCTGGTGCGGCTGAGCGCCGCGCTGCCGGGCTGGACGGGCATCAACCTCGCGGAGCGGCTGGGCCGTTCATTCCGCTGTCCGGTGCTGGTGGAGAACGACGCGAACACCGCCGCCGTCGCCGAGCACTGGAAGGGCGCCGCCCGGCACTCGCAGGACGTGGTCTTCGTGCGCGCCGGGCTGAGCCCGGGCGCGGGGTCGCTGATCGGCGGGCGGCTGCACCGCGGGTTCGGCGGGGCGGCGGGTGAGATCGGGGCGCTGCACCTGCTCGGCCGGGAGGCGACGCCGGAGAAGCTGCTGAGCGTCACCGGCGAGCCGCTGCACCCGCTGGACGAACCGGCGGTGGCCGAGGTCTTCTCGCTGGCGCAGAGCGGCGACAGGCGGGCGCGCCGGGCCGTGGACCGGTTCATGCAGCGGCTGGTGCACGACGTCGCCGCGCTGGTGCTGGCGCTGGACCCGGAGCTGGTGGTGATCGGCGGCTGGGCGGCGGGCGTGGACGACGTGCTGGAGCCGCTGCACGCCGAGCTGGCCCGCTACTGCCTGCGGACGCCGGAGGTCGTGCTGTCGCTGCTGGGCGAGGCGGCGGTGGCGACGGGGGCGCTGCGGCTGGCCCTGGACCACCTCGACGAGGAGCTGTTCGCCGTGGAGAGCACGGTCACGGCACGCCGCTGAGCCGCGCGCCGGGGCGCGGCGCGGGAGCCCCGGCCGGGGGCTCCCGCCCGGTTCGTACGACCCGGGAGGCCGCCCGGACGGCGGGCCGGGGAGCGGCCCGCGGGCGGCGGCCTCAGCTCGCCAGCACCGCCGCGTCCGCGTCGAGGGTGAGCCGGCAGGTGTCGGCGCGGTACGTCGAGACCGCGACGGCCGCCGTGCGCCCCCCGGAGACGTAGCGCGTGGTGACCACCAGCACCGGGGCGCCCGGCAGCCGGTCCAGCTCGCGGGCGTCCTCCGCCCGCGCCGAACCCAGCTCGACGGAGCGGTCCTGGCCCTCCAGCGGCAGCCGGTACAGCTCGTGCAGCACGGCGCGGGCGCGGACCGCGCCGGTGGCGGCGTCGCCGCGGCTGAAGCCGGGGGCGGAGCCGCCCGGCAGGTAGATCAGCTCGGCGGCGACCGGCTGCCCGTTGCGGCTGCGGGAGCGGTGCACCCGGTGCACGGGCTCGGACGCGTCGGTGCCGAGCATACGGGCGACGGGAGCGGGCGCCGCCACCGCGGCCGCGTCGACGGCCTCCCAGCCGTCGTCGGCCTCGCCGGGCCACATCTGCCGCGGGGTGCCCACCGGGACCCCCACGCGCGGCGGCGCGACCGTCGTGCCGACGCCGCGCCTGCGCTGCAGCCGCCCCTCCAGCTCCAGTTGGTCGAGCGCCTGGCGCAGGGTCGCGCGGGCGACGCCGAAGCGGGCCGCCAGCTCGCGCTCGTTGGGAAGGATCTCCCCCACCGAGAACTCCGACTCCAGGGCCTCGCTGATCACGCCCTTGAGATGCCAGTACTTCAGCTCGGTCACGGTGTCCGGCTGCGTGGTCCCCACCTGATCCTCGCAATCCCCGTCGGCCTGGCCGCCTTTATGCGCGGTTGTTTATGAAAGGTTGTTGCAGTATCTCTCGCCGACAGTAAGCCGCTGCCCGGACTTGGTCAAGACCAATGCCCTCGGGGTACGGTCCGTCCGGCGGGCCGACGACGGTGGAGAGGCAGCGATGGACCAGGTCACAGTGGTGACGGGAGGCAGCCGCGGGATCGGCGCGGCGGTCGTGCGGCGGCTGGCCCGGGCGGGCCACGCCGTGGCGCTCGCGTACGAGCGGGCTGAGGCCGCGGCGGAGGGGGTGGCGGCCGAGGCGCGGGCGGAGGGGGTGGCGTGTGTGGCCGTACGTGCCGACGTCAGCGACGCCGGTCAGGTCGACGCGCTGTTCGACACCGCCCGCGAGCGCCTCGGCCCGGTCACGGGGCTGGTGAACAACGCGGGGATCACCGGGCCGCTCGGCCGGTTCGACGAGACGTCCCTCGACGTGATGCGCCGGGTGCTGGACGTGAACGTGATGGGCGCGTTCATCTGCACCCGGCGCGCGGTGCGCGGGATGTCCACCCGGCACGGGGGCGGCGGCGGCGCGATCGTCACCGTCTCGTCGGGCGCCGCGACGCTCGGCAGCCCCGGCGAGTACGTGCACTACGCGGCGAGCAAGGCGGCGGTGGACGCCATGACCACCGGGCTGGCCAAGGAGCTGGGGCCGGAGGGCGTACGGGTCAACTCCGTCCAGCCCGGCATGACCGTGACCGACATGCACGCGGCGATGGGCGACCCGGAGCGGCCGTGGCGCAACCCGGAGCGGGTGCCGATGCGCCGGCCCGGGGAGCCCGAGGAGATCGCGGGCGCGGTGGCGTGGCTGCTGTCCGAGGAGGCGTCGTACACCACGGGCGCGGTGCTGCGGGTCTCGGGCGGGCTCTGACGACCGCTCCGGCTACGGGGTCAGGCCGGTGAGCCGGTCGGGGTTGCGCATGATGTAGATACGGGCGATCCTCCCGTCCCGGAGCTCCAGCGCGGTGACGCTGTCCGGCTCGCCCTTCGTCGTCAGCAGCAGCCCGGGCCGGCCGTTGACCTCGCGGATCACGAAGCGCGGCTCCACCAGGTCGCCGAGGTCCTTCGTCGCGCCGATGAGGAACCGGGCCGCCTTGTCGGCGCCCCTGATGACGCGGCGCGGCGCCTTCGCCTTGCCGCCGGCGTCCGAGACCACGTCCACGTCCGCCGCCAGCAGCGCCATCAGCCCCTTCAGGTCACCGCCCGCGGCGGCGTCCAGGAAGCGCTCGGTGATGTGGCGCTGCTCGGCGACGTCCACGTCGTAGCGCGGCTTGCGCTCGCTGACGTGCCGCCGGGCGCGGCCGGCGAGCTGGCGCACCGCGTCGTCGGAGCGGTCGAGCATCGCGCCGATGTCCGCGTACGGGAAGCCGAAGGCCTCCCGGAGCACGAAGACGGCCCGCTCCAGCGGCGACAGCGACTCCATCACCACGAGCATCGCCAGCGTCACCGACTCGGCGAGCAGCGCCCGCTCCGAGCCGTCCGTCAGCTCGTCGCCGCGGACGTCGGTGGTCACCGGCTCCGGCAGCCAGGAGCCGACGTAGGACTCCCGGCGCGCCTGCGCGGAGCGCAGCCGGTCGAGGGAGAGCCGGGTGGCGATGCGCACGAGATAGCCGCGCGCGTCGCGGACCTGCTCGCGGTCCGCGGCCGACCAGCGCAGCCAGGTGTCCTGCACCACGTCCTCCGCGTCGGCGAAGCCGCCGAGCATGCGGTAGGCCAGGCCCATCAGGACGGATCTGTGCGCCTCGAAGACGTCGAGGTCCGTGCCGTCTGCCACCACCTCATACCACCTGACGGGACGCCTCTCTGTCCAGTCGGGCCCGCGCGTCGTACTTCCCCCGCCGCGGTGGCGGTTGTTCACTTGGCGTTCGTGTCATGGGCAACGCACGCCGGTAGGTCTGACGGCGCACGACGATCCGCACGTCGACGGGAGACCCAGGTGAACACGGGAGACAGAGCGAACGGCGGCCCCGCACGCCGGTCGGTGCTACGCGGCGGAATCGCCGCGTCCGCCGCGCTGGCGGTGCCCACGCTTTCGGGCGGCGCCCCGGCGCAGGCGCTCGGGGGCCGGCCGGAGGCCGCGTGGGGCGTACAGGTGGGTGACGTGACCGCCGCGGGCGGCACGGTGTGGGTACGCGCCGACCGGCCGGCCCGGATGGTCGTGGAGACGTCCGCGACGGAGTCGTTCCGCCGGGTGCGCCGCCGCCGCGGCCCGCTGCTCGGCCCGCGCACCGACTACACCGGCACCGTACGGCTGCACGGGCTGCCGCCCGGCGAGCAGGTGCACTACCGGGTGGTGCTGGAGGACGCCGACGACCCCCGCCGCCGCGGCGAGCCGGCCCAGGGGACGTTCCGTACGGCCCCGGCGCGCTGCGACGACGTGCGCTTCGTCTGGTCCGGCGACGTCGCCGGCCAGGGCTGGGGCATCAACCCCGACCGCGGCGGCTACCGCGTGTTCGGCGAGATGCGGCGGCTCGATCCGGACTTCTTCCTGCACAGCGGCGACACCGTGTACGCGGACGGCCCGCTGACCGCCGAGGTGCCGCTGCCCGACGGGACGGTGTGGCGCAACCTGGTCACCGAGGAGAAGTCGAAGGTCGCCGAGACGCTCGCCGAGTACCGCGGCAACTTCCGCTACAACCTCCTCGACGCGAACCTGCGCCGCTTCAACGCGCAGGTGCCGATCATCGCGCAGTGGGACGACCACGAGGTCGTCAACAACTGGTACCCCGGCGAGATCCTCACCGACGAGCGCTTCACCGAGCGGCGCGCCGACGTGCTCGCGGCCCGGGCCCGGCGCGCGTTCGCCGAGTACTTCCCGGTGGAGTCGCTGCGCCCGGACGGCGCCGGCCGGATCTACCGGAGGATCTCGTACGGGCCGCTCCTGGACGTCTTCGTGCTGGACATGCGCACGTACCGCAACGCCAACTCCGACGGGCTCGCCCCGGACGACGTCCACGGCGTCCTCGGGCGCGCGCAGCTGGCCTGGCTGAAGCGGGAGCTGATGCGCTCCCGCGTGGAGTGGAAGGTGATCGCCTCCGACATGCCGCTGGGGCTCGTGGTGCCGGACGGGACGGCGGCGTTCGAGGCGGTCGCGCAGGGCGACCCGGGCGCGCCGCTGGGGCGGGAGCTGCAGATCGCCGAGCTGCTGCGGCACATCAAGCACCGGAGGATCACCGGCACCGTGTGGCTGACGGCGGACGTCCACCACACGTCCGCGCAGCACTACGACCCGGCACGGGCGGGGTTCACGGACTTCGCGCCGTTCTGGGAGTTCGTCACCGGCCCGTTGCACGCGGGCGCGTTTCCGGCCAGCGCGCTGGACGGCACTTTCGGGCCGAAGCGGGTGTTCGTCAAGGCGCCGGAGACGGGCAACGTCCCGCCGGGCCGGGGGTTCCAGTTCTACGGCGAGGTGGAGATCGACGGCGGCAGCCGGGAGCTGACGGTGCGGCTGCGCGAGGAGGGCGGCGCGGTGCTGTTCACCAAGGTGCTGCGGCCGGGACTCGTCGGGCAGTAGCCGCCCCTCGCCCCGGGCGTCCGCGGACGTCCCGCGGCGGCGCGTCGCCGGGCGGCGTGCGCGCCGCGGGGCGCAGGCCGCGGGGATGTGCCGACGCCGGTACACCCCGCGGCTCCCGGCGGGTGGCAACCATGGACCCGCTTCCGGGCGTCTTCCCTCGCGTGTACGCACGACGCCGCGGCCGGGTGCGGCGCCGGCTCCCGGCGTCGGCCGAAAACTGACCCCATAGGTCCGATTCACCCTTTACCATCCGGTCACAGCTCGTTCTTGATCACGCAACACCCGTCCGGAAAGCTGGAGTTCATGGCCGACGACACCGCACCGCCGCACGAGGGCCCGCGGCGCGCGCCCGGCGCGCCGGGGCCGTACCCCCTCGCCGCCGTGGCCCTGGCGGGCGCCCGGCCCCACCCGGTGCCGGGCAGCCGCGCCACCGCGCGCCCGCCCCGCCGCCGGGACGCGACGGCGCCGCGCGGCGGGCGCCCCCTCACCGTCCGCGAGGCGGGGCCGGCGGACCTCGACGCCGCGCTGGAGATGCACCGGCGCTGCTCGCGGCGGACGCTGGCCATGCGCTACCAGGGCCCGCCCGGCGAGGCGGACGGCTACCTGCGCCACCTGCTCAGCCCGCACTTCGGCCGGACGCTGGCGGTGCAGACGAGCGGCGGCCGGCTGGTGGCGCTCGGGCACCTGCTGTGGGACGACGCCGAGGCCGAGGTGGCGCTGCTGGTGGAGGACGCCTGGCAGCGCCGCGGCCTCGGCACCGGCCTGCTGCGCCGGCTGCTCGCGACCGCGGCGGGCATGGGCTACCGCAGCGTGTACGTGGTGAGCCGGTCGCTGGACGCCGCCATGGCCGCCACCGTGCGCAAGGCGGGCGTGCCGCTGGAGTACCGGGTGGAGGGCGCCACGCTGGTCGTCACCGCCCACCTGGACGAGCCGGTCACCCCCGCGGCGGACCCTGCGGGACTGCGCTGACGGCGCCGCCGTCCGCGCCCGCCGCGCTCTTCGCGCGCGTGTCCGTCTCCGCGCGCGTGTCCGCGCCGGCGTCGAGCGCCGCGCTCAGGTCGGCCCACAGGTCGTCCACGTCCTCCAGCCCGACCGACATCCGCAGCAGGCGCTCCCCGATCCCGCCCGAGCGGCGGTCGGCCGGGTCGACGATGCGGTGGCTGATCGACCCCGGGTGCTGGATGAGGGTGTCGACGCTCCCGAGGCTCACCGCCGGGGTGATCAGCCGCACGGCGGCGATGACCGCGTGCGGGTCGCCGCGCACCTCGAAGGCGACCATCGCGCCGCCGAGCTTCGGGTAGCGCACCCGGGTCACCGCCGGATGGCCGGCCAGGCGGCGGGCCAGCTCCGCGGCGGACGCGGACTGGGCCCGTACCCGTACCGGCAGGGTGGACAGGCCGCGCAGCAGCAGATAGCCGGCGAGCGGGTGCAGCACGCCGCCGGTGGCGAACCGGATCCGGCGCAGCGCGCCGGCCAGTTCCTCGTCGCAGGCGACGACGCCGCCCATCACGTCGCCGTGGCCGCCGAGGTACTTGGTGGCGCTGTGCAGCACGAGCCGCGCGCCGTGCTCGGCGGGACGCTGCAGGACGGGGGTGGCGAAGGTGTTGTCGGCCAGCAGCGGGACCGAGCCGCAGGAGTACGCGACGGCCCGGAGGTCCGTCTCGGCGAGCGTCGGGTTGGCGGGGGTCTCGACGAGCACCAGGCCGGTGTCCGGGCGCAGGGCGTCGGCGACGCCGGCCGGGTCGGTCCAGGTCACCTCGGTGCCGAGCAGCCCGCCGTCGAGCAGGTGGTCGCTGCACCCGTACAGCGGCCGGACGGCGACGACGTGCCGCAGGCCGAGGCTGCCGCGCACCAGCAGACAGGCGCTGAGCGCGGCCATCCCGCTGGCGAACGCCACCGCGGACTCGGTGCCTTCGAGCCGGGCGAGGGCCTGTTCGAAGCGGGCGACGGTGGGGTTGCCGAGCCGCCCGTAGACCTGCGGTCCTTCGAGCGGGGCGCCGGTGGCGGCGAACTCGTCGATCCGGGCGGCCTCGCCCCTGCTGTCGGGGGAGGGATAGGTCGTGGACAGGTCGAGCGGGGCGGCGTGCAGGCCGAGGGCGGCGAGGTCCTCGCGCCCGGCGTGCACGGCCTCGGTGGCGAGTGAACGCGACGGGGTCTCCATCCCCCGATGCTGAATCGCGTACGGGCCGGGGCGGGCCTGCTCCGTGCTACGTTCGGCCGATGCCCGATTCTCCTGCTCTCGATCCGGTGGACCTGGAGATTCTGCGGGTGCTTCAGAACGACGCCCGGACCACCAACCGCGATCTCGCCGCCGCCGTCGGCGTCGCGCCGTCCACCTGCCTGGACCGGGTGGCCCGGCTGCGCCGCGCCGGTGTGATCACCGGCCACCGGCTCGCGATCGACCCGGCGCGGCTCGGCCGCGGGCTGGAGGCGCTGCTGTCGGTGCAGGTGCGCCCGCACCGGCGCGACCTGATCGGCCCGTTCGTGGAGCGGATCCGCGCGCTGCCCGAGGCCCGCGCCCTGTTCCACCTCACCGGCCCGGACGACTACCTCGCGCACGTCGCCGTACGCGACGCCGCGGACCTGCAACGCCTCGTCCTGGACGAGTTCACCTCCCGCCGCGAGGTGGCCCGGGTGGAGACGCGGCTGATCTTCCAGCACTGGGAGTGCGGCCCGCTGCTGCCGCCGTAGGGCGTACCGCCGTTTCGGTGATGACGCCGCCCGCCCCGGTGTACGAGGATGGCCCGCATGCCCGACTCCACGAACCAGCGACTGCCCCGGCAGGTGGCGGACGCGTACGTCGACGACCTGATCGACCTCGACCCCATCAGCGGCACCATGCTCGGCGTGCCGGAGAGCTCCCGCGCCCTCCCCGACTTCTCCCCCGACGGCCAGCGGGCCGTGGCCGAGCTGGGCCGCGCCACCCTCGCGGCCCTCGACGAGGCCGAGCGGCAGCCCGGCGCGGACAGCGACGCGGAGCGGCGCTGCGGACGGCTGCTGCGCGAGCGGCTCACCGCCGAACTCGCCGTCCACGACGCCGGCGAGGGGCTGCGGGCCGTCAGCAACATCCACTCCCCCGTGCACCTGACGCGCGAGTGCTTCACGCTGATGCCGACCGCGGACGAGAACGACTGGGCGGACCTGGCCGCCCGGCTGCGGGCCGTACCCGCGGCGCTCGACGGGTACCGGCGGTCGCTGGCCGAGGGCATGGGCAAGGGGCTCCTCGGCGGGCCGCGGCCGACGGAGACGTTCGTCGGCCAGCTCACCGAGTGGGCGGGCGGCGGGCGCGGCTGGTTCGGCGACCTGACCACCGCCGGCCCCGAGTCGCTGCGCGGGGAGCTGGACGCGGCGGCCGGCGAGGCCACCGCCGCGGTGAGCGCGCTGCGCGACTGGATGCGCGACGTGTACGCACCGGCCGCGGCGGACGCCCCCGACGTCGTCGGGCGCGAGCGCTACGCGCGTTGGTCGCGCTTCTTCAACGGCGCGGACCTCGACCTGGACGAGTCGTACGCGTACGGCTGGTCGGAGTACCACCGGCTGCTCGGCGAGATGAAGTCCGAGGCCGCGAAGATCCTGCCCGGCGCCGCTTCCCCGTGGGAGGCGCTGAAGCACCTGGACGAGCACGGCACCCACATCGAGGGCGAGGACGCCGTCCGCGAGTGGCTCCAGGGGATCATGGACGAGGCCATCACGGCGCTGGACGGCACCCACTTCGAGCTGGCCGAGCCGGTGCGCCGGGTGGAGTCGCGGATCGCGCCGCCCGGCGGCGCCGCCGCGCCTTACTACACGCCGCCCGCCGAGGACTTCTCCCGCCCCGGCCGGACCTGGCTGCCGACGATGGGCGAGACCCGCTTCCCGGTCTACGACCTGGTCTCCACCTGGTACCACGAGGGCGTGCCCGGCCACCATCTGCAACTGGCGCAGTGGGTGTACGTCAAGGACAGCCTCTCCCGCTACCAGTCGACGATCGGCTGGGTCAGCGCCAACTGCGAGGGCTGGGCGCTGTACGCGGAGCGGCTGATGGACGAGCTGGGCTTCCTCACCGACGCCGAGCGGCGGCTCGGCTACCTGGACGCGCAGATGATGCGCGCCGCGCGCGTCATCGTCGACATCGGCATGCACCTGGAGCTGCCGATCCCGGGCCACTCCCCCTTCCACCCGGGCGAGCGGTGGACGCCGGCGCTCGCGCAGGAGTTCTTCGGGATGCACAGCGGCCGGCCCGCGGACTTCGTGGAGAGCGAGCTGACCCGCTATCTGTCGATGCCGGGGCAGGCCATCGGCTACAAGATCGGCGAACGCGCCTGGCTGCGCGGCCGGGACGCGGCGCGCAAGGCGCGCGGCGCGTCGTTCGACGCCAAGGCGTGGCACATGGCGGCGCTGTCGCAGGGCTCCCTCGGGCTGGACGACCTGGAGGCCGAGCTGTCCGCGCTGTGAGTCCGGCGTGACGTGATGGCCGTACGGGTCCCAGGAGGGTTCCGTCAGCGGTCGGCGGCCGTGCGGTGCCGTACGTACGAGCCCGACCGGCCCTTGACGACCTCCAGCTGCGCCGGGATCCGCCGGCGCAGCTCCGGCACGTGGCTGACGATGCCGACCGTGCGGTCGCGCTCGCGCAGCGCGTCGAGGACGTCCAGCACCTCGTCGAGGGTCTGTTCGTCGAGGCTGCCGAAGCCCTCGTCGATGAAGAGCGTGTCGAGCCGGACGCCGCCGGCCTCCTCGGCCACCACGTCGGACAGGCCGAGGGCCAGCGCGAGGGAGGCGAAGAACGACTCGCCGCCGGAGAGGGTGGCGGTGTCCCGCTCGGTGCCGGTCCAGGCGTCCACGACGTGCAGCCCGAGGCCGTGGCGCCCCCGGCCGCGGTCGCGGTCGGCCGAGTGCACCAGCGTGAAGCGGCCCGCGGACATCCGCGCCAGCCGGGCCGTCGCCGCGGCGGCGACCTGTTCGAGCCGGGCGGCCAGCACGTACGACTCCAGCCGCATCTTCCGCTCGTTCTCCGCGGACGTGCCGGCCGCGAGCGACGCGAGCCGGGACACCCGGCGGTGCTCCGCGCGCAGCGGCGCCAGCGCGCGCACCCGCCCGGCCGCGTCGGCGGAGAGCCCGTCGAGGGCGTCGCAGCGCTCGCGGGCGGTGTCGCGGGCGGTCGCGGCCGTACGGAGCCGGCGGCCGGCGGCGGCGAACGCCTCCTCGGCGGCGGCGACGTCGGCGGGGGGCCGGGCGGCAGCGGCGGCGGCGTGCGGCTCGGCCAGGGCCTCGGCGACGGCGGCCTCCTCGGCCTGCCACGCCTCCAGCCGCGTCTCCAGGTCGCGCAGCGCCGCCGGGTCGAGCAGCGCCGCGGCGGCGTCCCCGGGGCTCTCGAAGCGGGCGCGGTAGGCGGCGTCGGCGGCGCGGGAGTCGGCGTCCTTGCTGCGGTCGGCGGCGGCCGCGGCCTCCCGGGCGGCGCGGGCGGCGGCGGCGAGCCGGTCGGCGAGCGACGTCAGCTGGGCCGCGCGCTCCCCGACGCCGGCGGCGCCGCCGCGGGCGGCGCGGACCTCGGCGTCCCGGGCCGTCCGTTCGGCGGTGAGGGCGTCGGCGCGGGAGGCGCGGGCGGCGGCGCGGCTCTCGGCCTGCTGCCGGCCGCGTACCCGGCGGGCGTGCTCCTCGTGCGCCTGGTCGAGCCGCTCGCGTACGGCCAGGGCGCCGGCGGCCGCCTCCCGGGCCCGGCCCAGCTCACCGGCGACCCGCTCGACGGCGGCGGCGAGCGCGGCCCCGCTCTCCTCGCCCGCCGCCTCGGCGGCGGTGGCGCGGGTCTGGCGCAGCGAGTCCAGCCGTCGGCCGGCCTCTTCGCGTACGCCCTCGGCGGCGCGGTACGCGGCCAGGGCCTCGTTCTCCTCGCGCTCGCCGACCTGTTCGGCGCCGGCGGTGGCGGGGGCCGGGTGCGCTTCGGAGCCGCAGACGGGGCAGGGCTCGCCGTCGGCCAGCCGGGCGGCCAGCTCGGCCGCCATGCCCTCCAGCCGCCGCTCCTTCAGGTGCAGCCAGGTGCGCTGCGCGTCGCCGGCGCGCTCGCCGGCGTCGAGCTGCGCCCGGCGGGCCTCGTCGATGCGGCCGTCCAGCTCGTCGCGGTGCTCGGCGGCGTCGAGGCGGCGGCGGGCGGTCTCGTGCTCGGCGGCGAGCTGCTCCGCGCGGGTGGCCGCCTCCTGGGCCTCGTCGACGCGGCGCTGGAGGCCGGTTCGGAGGGCGTCCCAGCCGTCGAGCCAGCCCGCGGCCTCGCGCAGCACGTCCTCGTCGGCGCGGGACTCCTCCTCCAGCGCGGCGAGTTCGCGGGTGATCTCCGCGCTGCGGGTCTCGGCCCGGCGGGCGGCGTCGAGGGCGCCGAGCTCCTGCCGGGTGCGGGCCTCGTGGGCGTCGAGCTGCTCGGGGCCGCCGCCGGCGACGGTGCCGGGCAGCGCGGCGCGGGCCGCGGCCTCGGCGGCGGCGGCGCGGCGGGCCGCGGCGGCGGTCTGGTCGCGCAGCTCCAGGGCGGGCGCCACGGTGGCGGCGGCGCGGGCGCGGCGCAGCGTGGTGTCGAGCGCCGCGCGCTCCTCGCGCCGTTCGGCGAGCGCGTGGGCCCGCTGCCGGGCATCGGCGTGCCGCCGTTGCAGCCGGGCGAGTTCGGTCACGTTCCGGAGGTGGTCGTCGGCGTCCGCGTGGGCGGTCTCGGCGGTGTGCAGCCGCAGGCCGGCGGCGTCGGCGAGCTCGCGGGCGGTGGCGCGGGCGACGGCGGCGTAGGCGAGCACGCCGTCGGCGAGGCCGGGGTCGCCCGGCGAGGCGTCGTCGGGCGACCAGCCGTCCGGGGCGCCGGCCGCGGCGGGGCCGCCGGCCTGCCGGATGCGCTGGGCGAGGTGCAGCAGCCGCTCGTCGCCGTCGCGTACGGCCTCGTGGGAGCGGCGGCGCTGCTCGGCGAGGTGCTCCTCGACGGCGGCGAAGCGGCCGGTGTCGAAGAGGCGGCCCAGCAGCTTCGCCCGGGCCTCGGCGTCGGCGCGCAGGAAGCGCGCGAAGTCGCCCTGCGGGAGGAGCACGACCTGGCAGAACTGCTCGCGGGTCATGCCCAGCAGGCCGCCGATCTCCTCGCCGATCTCCTGGTGCGAGCGGCTGAGGCCGCGCCACCGGCCGGCCGCCGGGTCGCGTTCGCGCAGGAGGCTGGTGGCCCGCTCGGTGGTGACGCCGGTGCCGCTGCGCTTGGGGCGGGGCTGGGCGGGCCGGCGGGTGACCTCCAGCCGGCGGCCGGCGACGGTGAAGTCGAGCGCGACCTCCGTGGGGGTGTCCGGGGCGGCGTGGTGGCTGCGCAGGGTGCCGCCCTGGCGGACGCCGGGCACGCCGCCGTACAGCGCGTAGCAGACGGCGTCGAGGACGGAGGTCTTGCCGGCGCCGGTGGCGCCCTGGAGCAGGAAGATGCCGGCGCCGGAGAGGGCGTCGAAGTCGACCTCCTGCGCGCCGGCGAAGGGGCCGAAGGCGGCGACGGCGAGCCGGTGGAGCCTCACCGGGCGGTCTCCTCGCGCGCGCCGGCGGTGCGTACGGCGTCGAACGCGGCGTGCAGCACGGCCCGTTCCTCCGCGGTCGCCGCCGAGCCGGGTCTGACGTGGGCCACGAAGTCCTCGGCGATCTCGCGGTCGTCGCGGCCCCTGAGCCGGTCGGCGTAGGTCGCGGCGGTGTCCGCCGCCGTGCCGTCCGCCGGGTCGGGGGCGAAGACGAGGCTGACGACGTGGGGGAAGCGCTCCGCGAGGCGGGCCATGGGGTCCTGCGGGCGGGCGGTGTCGGTGAGCGTGGCCTCGACCCAGGCGTCCTCGTGCGGCGCGAGGGCGGGGTCGGCGAGCAGGTCCGCCAGCCGGCCGTGCAGCCGGGCCAGCGGCCGCGGGACGGGCGCGTCGACCCGCTCGGCGGTGACGCCGCCGTCGGCGTCGAGGTCGACCAGCCACGTCGACTTGCGGTGGCGGGCTTCGGAGAAGGAGTACGCCAGGGGTGAGCCCGAGTACCGCACGCGGTCGGCGAGGGTCTGGCAGCCGTGCAGGTGGCCCAGGGCGACGTAGTCGACGCCGGCGAAGACGGCGGCGGGTACGGAGGCGACGCCGCCGACGGTGATGTCGCGCTCGCTGTCGGAGACCTCGCCGCCGGTGACGAAGGCGTGCGCGAGGACGACGGAGCGGGTGCCGGCCGGGCGGGCGGCGAGGTCGGCGCGCACCCGGTCCATGGCGGCGGACAGCACGGCGGCGTGGCCGCCGCGGGGCGTGGCGAACTCCTCCCGCACCAGGGCCGGTTCGAGATACGGGAGCCCGTAGCACGCCACGTCGCCGTCCGCGTCCCGCAGCAGCACGGGCTCGCCGGCGCCCGCCGGGTCGGTGCGCAGGTGGACGCCCGCGCGGTCCAGCAGGCCGGCGCCGACGCCGAGGCGGCGCGCCGAGTCGTGGTTCCCGGAGATCATGACGACGGGCACGCCGAGCGCCCCGAGCCGGTGCAGCGCCCGGTCGAACAGCTCCACCGCGGCCAGCGGCGGCACCGCGCGGTCGTAGACGTCCCCCGCGACCAGCACGGCCTCGACCCCGCGCGCGGCCACCACGTCGACGAGGTGGTCGAGGAAGGCGGCTTGGGCGTCGAGCAGGCCGACCCGGTGGAACGAGCGGCCCAGGTGCCAGTCCGAGGTGTGCAGGAAGCGCATGAGGCCCGACTGTATCGGCGGGGTACGACAGCCCGCGCCGGCCCGGCCGTCTCACCCGGCGCCGTACACCTCGTCGCCGGGCCGGAGTTCGGCACCGCCGGCGGTGGCGTCGGCCAGCCGGGAGCGGAATCCGTCCAGCTCGCCGACGGGTACGGCGACCTCGATCTCGACGTTCTCGCCGTACGCCACGCCGCGCACGTCGTGCCCCGCGGCGTGCAGGTGGCCGAGGACCTTCCCGGCGCCGGCGTGGCCGACGGTGACGCGCACCAGCCGCATACGCAGCCGCGTCACGGTGCCGACCGCGTCCACGGCGGCGCCGACCGCGCCGCCGTAGGCACGGATGAGCCCGCCGGCGCCGAGCTTGGTACCGCCGAAGTAGCGGGCGACGACGGCGACGACGTACCGCAGCTCGCGGCGGAGCAGGAGTTGCAGCATGGGCAGCCCGGCGGTCCCGCCCGGCTCGCCGTCGTCGCCGGACTTCTGCACGCCGGCGTCGGCGCCGATGACGTACGCGAAGCAGTGGTGGGTGGCGTCGGGGTACGCGGCCCGCACGCGGGCGAGGACGGCCCGGGCCTCGGCCTCGGTGGCCGCGGGGGCGAGGGTGCAGACGAACCGGGAGCGGTTCACCTCGCTCTCGTGCACGCCCTCGCGGGCGACGGTCACGTACCCCTCGCGCATGCCGCCACCCTAGCCCGAGGGGAATCCGGATCCGGCCGGCGGTGTTGTACGGGCCATGTACGCAGATCAGGACACCATCCGCAGGATTCTCACCGCGACGGGCGACACCTGGGCGGTGGTGGGGCTGTCGGACAATCCCTCGCGCGCGGCCTACGGCGTGGCGCGGGTGCTCCAGCGCTACGGCAAGCGCATCGTGCCGGTCCACCCCAAGGCGGAGACGGTGCACGGCGAGCAGGGGTACGCGTCCCTCGCGGACATCCCGTTCCCCGTCGACGTCGTCGACGTCTTCGTCAACAGCGACCTCGCCGGCGGGGTGGCGGACGAGGCGGTCGAGGCCGGTGCGAAGGCGGTCTGGTTCCAGCTGGACGTGATCGACGAGGACGCGTACGGCAGGGTGCGCGCGGCCGGTCTGGACATGGTGATGAACCGCTGCCCGGCCATCGAGATCCCGCTGCTCGACGACTGAGCGGCGGGGAGGCGGGCCGTCAGGCGGCGAGGCCGTCGAGGACCACCGCGCCGGGCAGCCCGGCGAGCGCCTTGCCGGGCACGATGAGCTTGCCGCGCCGCCGGCCGCTGCCGATGACCAGGTGCGGCGCGTCCGCGACGCGGGCGTCGACGAGGACCGGCCAGCTCTCCGGCAGCCCGATCGGGGTGATCCCGCCGTACTCCATGCCGGTCTCGGCGACGGCCGTCTCGGTGCGGGCGAACGACGCCTTGCGCACGTCGAGGTGGCGCCGGACGGCGCCGTTGACGTCGACGCGGGTGGTGGACAGCGCGACGCAGGCGGCAAGGGTGACGGCGCCGCCGCGCTTGCCGGCGACGACGACGCAGTTCGCGGAGCGCTCCAGCAGGTCCTGCCCGTACGTCTCGCAGAAGACGGCCGTGTCGGCGACCGCGGGGTCGGAGTCCACGTGCACCAGCTCGGCGGCCGGGACGGCGCCGTGCCAGCCGCGCAGGGCGGCGGCCACGGGGCCGGCGAGCAGCTCCAGGCGCTCGGTCGCGGGGGCGGCGTCGTCGAAGTCTCCGATGGGTGCGCGCATGGGGGCGACCTTAACGCGGGTCAGCGGGCGGGCGGTACCGAGACCGCCATGACCAGCTCCACCGGGTCCTCGCCCTCGTTGCGGTACGCGTGCGGGGCGCTCGCCTCGAAGCTGGCCGACGTGCCCGCGGGCACCAGGTGCGCCGTGCCGGCGACGACGAGGGTCAGGTCGCCGGCGGTGACGTGCAGCAGCTCGGTGGTGCCCACGGGGTGCGGGTCGGAGCTGCTGCCGTCGCCCGGCATCAGGCGCCAGGACCACATCTCGAACGGGCCGGGGTTCTGCGTGCCGACGAGCAGCCGGCTGGCGCTGCCCCGCTTCGTCGTCCACATCCGCACGGCCCGGTGCGGGGGGACGAGCTGCACCTCGGGGCCGTGCTCGTAGTCGAGCAGCGTGGTGATGCTGATGCCGAGGGCGTCGGCCAGCTTGACCGTCGTGCCGACGCTGGGGTTCGTGCGCGCCTGCTCTATCTGGATGATCATCCCGCGGCTGACGCCGGAGCGGCCGGCCAGCGCGTCCAGGGTGAAGCCGCGCTCGGCGCGCCAGTGCTTGAGGTTGCGGGCGAGCGCGTGTGTGAGGAGGTCGAAGTCCGCCACGGGTCCGTCCCACTCCGTCCAATATTTTAGATGCGTTCGTCCAGTGCGGTGAACTACACTGCGGGGAACCGCAGCGTTCAGCACAGTGTACTCGGGGGGCTCCGTCGTGACCGCAGTCTTCGCCCTGGCCACCAGCATCCTCTACGGGCTCGCCGACTTCGGCGGCGGGGTGCTGAGCCGGCGCACGCCGGCGCTCACGGTGGTCGTGCTCTCGCAGGTCGCGGCCGCGGTGGTGCTCGGCGCCGTGGTGGTGGCCACCGGCGCCTGGAGCGAGGCGGGCCCCCTGTTGTGGTACGCGGTCGCGGCCGGCGTCGCCGGCCCGGTCGCGATGATCTGCTTCTACAGCGCGCTGGCCCGCGGCCCGATGGGCGTGGTCTCGCCGCTCGCCTCGCTGGCCGTGCTGGTGCCGTTCGGCGTGGGCCTGGTGGCGTACGGGGAGCGGCCCGGCCCGGTGCAGTACGCGGGCGGGGCCGTCGCGCTGGCCGGTGTGGTGCTGGCGTCCGGGCCGCAGCTGCGGGGGGCGCCGGTGGAGCGGCGGACGCTGGCGCTGACGCTGGGCGCGGCGGCGGGCTTCGGCGCGGTCTTCGCCTTCATCGCCGAGGCGTCCACGACGGTCACGGGGCTGTTCCTGGCGCTGTTCGTCCAGCGGGCGGTGAACGTGGCGGTGGGCGGCGCCGCGCTGTACGCCGCGGTGCGGCGCGGCAGCGCGGCGCTGCCGGAGGGCGGCTGGGACACGATACGGGCGGCGGGGCCCGGGCTGGTGTTCGTGGGCCTGGCGGACGTGGCCGCCAACGGGACGTACGCGATAGCCGCGCAGCACGGCCCGGTGACCCTGGCGGCGGTGCTGTCCTCGCTGTATCCGGTGATCACGGCGCTGGCGGCGCGGGGCGTGCTGCGGGAGAAGCTGCGCGCGGTGCAGGCGGCGGGCGCGGGGCTGGCGCTGGCGGGAACGGTGCTGCTGGCGTCGGGCTGAGCGGCCGCCGGCCGCGCGGGGCCGGCGGCCGGGTGCGCGCTCAGAAGTGGTTGCGGATCGTGTAGAGCAGCACGCCCAGGGCGTGCAGGCACAGGACGACGACCAGGACGATGCGCAGGGTGCGGTTGGTGATCACGCGGCACGCCCTCCCCCGGTCGCGGTCATGTCGCCGCCTCCAGGGTGCCGGGCCGGCCCGGGCGCAGCGGCGGGTGCCAGCCGGACTCGGGGTCCCAGCGGCGTACGATCCGGGCCGGCGCGCCCGCGACCACCGCGTGGTCCGGCACCTCGCCGCGCACCACGGAGCCGGCCGCGACGACCACGTTGCGCCCCAGCCGGGCGCCGGGCAGCACGAGCGCGCCCGCGCCCAGCCAGCTGCCCGCGCCGATCTCCACCGGCGCCGAGCGCGGCCACTGCTTGCCGACCGGCTCGTGCGGATCGTCGTAGCTGTGGTTGGTCGAGGTGACGTACACGTACGGGCCGCAGAAGACGTCGTCGCCGATGGTGACGGGCAGGTCGGCGATGACGTGGCTGCCCCGGCCCAGCACCACGCCGTCGCCGAGCCGCACGGCCGTCTCCGGGCCGAGCGGGGCGCCGGGCGCCAGGCCGACGGTGAGCGTCACCTGCTCGCCGACGATGCAGTGGGCGCCCAGCTCGATCCGCCCCTCGCCGAAGATCGTGCCCTGCGGGAAGGCGAGGACCGTACCGGCGCCGATCCGGCGGAAGCGGTACGGGCCCGGCCGCCCGGCGCTCACCGCGCCCGCGCTCCTGACCCACCGCCAGCCGCGGTGCACGGCGCGCGAGAGCAGCCGGCTCGTCACGGAGTTGCGCTGCTGGTTCGGCACCCGCTCACCGTACCCCGCCCGCACCTCGCCTACGCTCTCCCTTCGGCGCGGGCGGAAACCGGCGGACGGCCCCGGCCGCCGGCGCTCACCAGGACCTAGGACGGCGGCCGGCGAGCGCCGCCGCGAGCACCGGGAGCGAAGATGGCAGAACGGCCGGAGCCGCTGATCGCGGCGGTGGGCGGGCAGGAGCCCGCGGTGGACCCGGGGGCGTACGTCGCCCCGACCGCGGTGGTGGTCGGGGACGTGACGGTCGGCGCCGACGCGAGCGTCTGGTACCACGCGGTGCTCCGCGGCGACTGCGAGGCCATCTCCCTGGGCGCGGGCAGCAACGTGCAGGACAACTGCACGGTCCACTCCGACCCCGGCTTCCCCGTCGTCGTCGGCGAGCGCGTGACCGTCGGCCACAACGCGGTGGTGCACGGCTGCACCGTCGGCGACGACGTGCTGGTCGGCATGGGCGCGACCGTGCTCAACGGGGCCGTGATCGGCGCCGGTTCGCTGATCGCCGCGCAGGCGCTGGTGCCGCAGGGCATGGAGGTGCCGCCGGGCTCCCTGGTCGCCGGGGTGCCGGCGAAGGTGAAGCGGCCGCTGACCGACGAGGAGCGCGAGCACATCCGGATCAACGGCGAGGGGTACGTGGCCCTGGCGCGGGCGCACCGCGCGGCCCTGGGCGGCGCGGAGAGCTGACTCCCGCGCCGGCCCTCAGCCCTGGGGCCGCAGCGTCCACAGCACCGTCATCCGCCCGGTGACGGCACCGTCCGCGCGGACGATGTCGACCTCGACGGGGAACTCCGGCCGCGTACCGCCGTCGAGCTCGGCCACGACCTCGGCGGCGGGCCGGCCCAGCCGGGCGTGGGCGGTGACGTCGCCCCTGGCGACCTTCAGGAAGTCGATCTCCGCCCGCACCGGCAGCGGCACGGCCCGCTCCATCTGGCCGCCGAACGCGGCGAGCACGACGGCGCCGGTGGCCGACTCGGCGAGGGTGAACATGGCACCGGCGTGCGGGCCGCCGACGTGGTTGCGGTGCTCGGGCCGGTCCGGGAGGCGGAGGGTGGCGGCCTCCGGGCTGATCTCGTCGTAGACGAGGCCGAGCGTGGCGACCATCGGGACCGATGCCTGGAGGAGTTCGCCCAGCGACGATGTGGTGTCGGACATACGGCCACGTTACCAGCGGGTAATAAGTGTGACCACTCCTCGGCTCCGGCTATGTTGTTCGCCATGTGGCCAGGACAGCAGCCCGGGGGCGAGCAGCACCAGCAGCAGCCGAACCCGTACCAGCAACAGCCCGCCCCGCACGGCCCGCAGGGCTACGACGGACAGCAGCAACAGGGACAGTGGGGACAGCCCACACCGCCCGGTGCCCCGGTCCCCGCGCGCAGCGGGACCACGCCCCGCGTCGCCGTCGCCATAATCGGCGCCGTCGCCGTGATCGCCGCGGCGGCCGTGGCGGGCGTGGTGGTCCTCAACGAGGACGACGAAGGCGGCGGCAAGGCGAGCCCCGCGGGCGGGGGCGGCTCGTCCTCCGCCGCGCCGTCCCCGCAGGCGAGCGAGCAGCCGATCGTGGACGACCCCGACAACCCGCGCGGCAGCGCGGCCGACCAGAAGATCGAGCCGGTCGTCCCCGGCTGGAAGGCCGTCTACAACGCCAAGCGACACAACATCTACGACGTGCCGCCGGAGTGGGAGGTGCAGTCCCCCACCCTGACCATCGGCTTCGAGGACGACTCCGGCCCGCTGGTGTCCATGACGGGGGCCGCGCTCTACAAGGACGGCATCTGCAAGTACGCCAGCCGCGCCGGCGCCGGCACCAAGGGCGGCATCGGCGCGAAGAACACCAGGGAGGCCGTCGAGAACGAGGCCGGCGCCTGGGCCAACGCCGCCTTCAACACCAGCAAGAAGGCGACCGTCAAGCAGACCGAGCCGGTGCCGTTCACCAGCGAGCACGGCCTGAAGGGGCACATGGCCACCGCGACGGTCACGAACGTGCCGCGCGAGACCGAGTGCTCGGCCGACGGCAAGATCTTCGCCTTCTCCTACACCGACGTCAACGGCGAGTTCGCCACCTGGGTGCTGTACAGCGACACGGGCGTGGAGGACGAGGTCCCGGACGACACCGTCGCCAAGATCATGGACACCCTGCGCCCGCTGGAGGGCTGAGCGGGCCCCGGGGCGGGAACCGGGGCGGGCGGGGAATTCCGTTTGGCAGACGCCCGGTGAGCCCGGCATAGTCCGCGGGTGACTCCTTCGCCCGCGCCCGACTCCGGCTCCGCGCCGCCCCGCCGGCGCTGGGCGGGACGCAACTACACGCTCCTGGCCCTCGCCGCGGTGATCACCAACCTCGGCGCCTCCGGCGCCCTGATCGCCTCGGCGTTCGCGGTGCTGGAGGCCGGCGGCTCCGCCACCGACGTCGGGCTGGTCGCGGCGGCCCGGACGACGGCGCTCGTCGTCTTCGTGCTCGTCGGCGGCGCGGTCGCCGACCGGATCCCGCGGCACCGGGTGATGGTCGTCGCGAACACCGTCAACTGCGCCTCCCAGGGCGTCTTCGCGGCCCTGGTGATCACCGGCGAGGCGCGGGTGTGGCAGATGGTGCTGCTGTCCGCGGTCGGCGGTACGGGCCACGCGTTCTTCGCGCCCGCCGCCGAGGGCATGGTGCTCTCGTCGGTCACCGGCGAGCAGGCGGGCCGGGCCTTCGCGCTCTTCCGCGTCGGCGTCAACGGCGCCGGGATCGGCGGCGCCGCGCTCGGCGGCGCCATGGTCGCGGCGGTGGGGCCGGGGTGGGTGCTGGCCGTGGACGCGGGCGCGTTCGCCGTCGCCGCCGCGCTGCGGGCGTTCCTCGACGTCCGCGGCCTCCCGGAGCGGCCGCCCGGCGACGGGATCCTCGCCGATCTCCGGGAGGGCTGGCGGGAGGTGACCGGGCGGCCCTGGCTGTGGTCCGTCGTGCTGCAGTTCGCGGTCGTCAACGCCGTGGTGGCGGCGGCCGAGGCGGTGTACGGCCCGCTGGTCGCGCGCGAGCACCTCGGCGGCGCGGGGCCGTGGGGCCTGGCGATGGGCGCCTTCGCCGCGGGCACCCTGGCGGGGGCGCTGGTGATGACGCGCTGGAAGCCGCGGCGGGTGCTGCTCGCCGGGGTGCTGTGCGTCTTCCCGCTCGCCCTGCCGCCCGCGGCGCTGGCGGTGCCGCTGCCGGTGGCGGGGCTGGTGGCGGTGATGCTCGTCTCCGGCCTGTGCGTCGAGGTCTTCGCGGTGGCGTGGATGACGGCGCTGCACCAGGAGATCCCCGAGGACAAGCTGTCGCGCGTGTCCTCGTACGACTGGCTGGGCTCGCTCGCGCTGATCCCGGCGGCCACCGCGCTCGCCGGGCCGGTGCAGGACCTGGTGGGGCGGCCGGCGGCGCTGTGGGGCTGCGCGGCGCTGGTCGTCGCGCTGACCGCGGCGGTGCTGTGCGTGCCGGACGTACGGCGGCTGCGGCGGCGTACGGAGCACGCGGCCCGGTCGCCCGGTACGGGCCCGGCCGCCGGCCCGGGTCAGCCGATCGTGAAGGCGTCGTCCGGCGGCTCCGGCGAGGGCACGGCGTCGGCGTCCGCGACCGGCTGAGCGCCGGCCGCGAGGCGCCGCAGCGCCGGCCCGTACTCGACCCGGGCGGGGAACGGGTCGCCGGCGGTGCGCCGCGCCAGCTCCGCCAGCGGCAGCCGGGCCTCGCCGCCCTCGCCCTGTTTCGCCGCCACCACCAGGATGTTCCCGAAGCGCCGGCCGCGCAGCACGGCGGGCTCCGCGACCAGGCACAGCTCGGGGAAGACGGCCGCGGCGGTGGCCAGCTGGGAGCCGAGGAACCGGAACGGCGCGCTGTCGGCGAGGTTCGCGACGTAGACCCCGCCGGGGCGCAGCGCGCGGGCGGCGGCGCCGACGAACTCCAGCGACGCCACGTGCGCGGGCACCCGGGCGCCGCCGTACACGTCGGCGACGACCAGGTCGCAGCCGGCCGGCGGGCGCCGCTCCAGCGCGGCCCGGGCGTCGCGGGCGCGTACCGTGACGCCGCAGTCCGGCGGCAGCGGCAGGTGCTCCGCGACCAGGGCGATCACCCCCCGGTCCGACTCGGCGACCTCCTGCCGGGAGCCGGGGCGGGTGGCGGCGACGTAACGGGGCAGGGTCAGCGCGCCGCCGCCGAGGTGCACGGCGTCCAGCGGGCGCCCCGGCGGGAACGCCAGGTCCACGACGTGCGCCAGCCGGCGCGCGTACTCGAACTCCAGATGGGTGGGGTCGTCGAGGTCGACGTACGACTGCGGGGCGCCCTCGACCGTGAGCAGGTACGCGCGCGGGCGGTCGACGTCCGGCAGCAGCTTCGCGGTGCCGCCGTCCACGGCGGCGGTGACGGGGACGGGCTCCTCCACCCGGACATTGTGCGGGTGGAGGCCCGCCTTCCGTACCCGGACGCACGAATGCGCGGATACGGAAGGCGGGCGGCGGTCCCGGGCCGGGGTCAGCCCAGCCCGGTGACGGTGCCCGCGCCGACGGTGCGCCCGCCCTCGCGGATCGCGAAGCCGAGCCCCACTTCGAGCGGCACGTCGCGGCCCAGCTCGACCGCCATGGCGACGGTGTCGCCGGGCCGGGCGACCGCGGTCTCCCCGAGGTCGACGTCGCCGACGACGTCCGCGGTCCTGATGTAGAACTGCGGCCGGTAGCCGGTCGAGACGGCGGTGCGCCGGCCGCCCTCGGCCGCGGACAGCACGTACACCTCGGCGGTGAACCGCCGCCGCGGCACGACGCTGTCCGGCGCGGCGACCACGTGCCCGCGGCGTACGGCGTCGCGCGCGACGCCGCGCAGCAGCAGCGCGACGTTGTCGCCGGCCTGCGCCGACTCCATCGGCTTGCCGAAGGTCTCCAGGCCGGTGACGACCGTCTCGACCTCCGCGCCGAGCACCTGCACCCGGTCGCCGACGCGCACGGTGCCGCGCTCGACGGCGCCGGTGACGACCGTGCCGCGGCCGGTGATGGTGAGGACGTTCTCCACCGGCAGCAGGAACGGCGCGTCCAGGTGCCGCTCGGGCATCGGCACGTACGCGTCGACCGCGTCGAGCAGCCGCACGACCGCCTCGGTCCAGGCCGGGTCGCCCGCGAGCGCGCGCAGCCCGGAGACCCGGACCACGGGCACCTCCTCGCCCGGGTAGCCGTGCTTGCTCAGCAGCTCGCGGACCTCCAGCTCGACGAGGTCGGTCAGCTCCGGGTCGCCGGCGTCGGCCTTGTTGAGCGCGACGACCACGTGCCGTACGCCCACCTGCCGGGCGAGCAGCACGTGCTCGGCGGTCTGCGGCATGACGCCCTCGACCGCGGAGATCACCAGGATCGCGCCGTCGAGCTGGGCGGCGCCGGTCACCATGTTTTTCACGAAATCGGCGTGGCCAGGCATGTCGACGTGCGCGTAGTGGCGGGTCGCCGTCTCGTACTCGACGTGCGCGATGTTGATGGTGATGCCGCGCACGGCCTCCTCCGGCGCCCGGTCGATGCGCTCGAACGGGACGAAGGTGCCGGCGCCGCGGTCGCTGAGCACCTTGGTGATCGCGGCCGTCAGCGTCGTCTTGCCGTGGTCGACGTGCCCCATCGTGCCGATGTTGACGTGCGGCTTCGTGCGCACGTAAGCCTGCTTGGGCATGGTTCTTCCTCGCGGATCGCAGCTGGTGCGCGGACCCCGGGCCGGGCCGGCCCTCCCCCGCGGGGGTCCGCTGGAGCGATTACGGGGAGGGGCGGATTCGGGCGCCGTCGACTGCGGCTGCCACCGCTGCTGCGGGTGCGGCCGGCACAGCCTTCAGCGCGTCCGCTGCGGCGGACGTGTGCGCGGGGAAGGCGTACCGGAACATGCCCACCATGATCGGGTACGGACCCGGCGGCCGTCGACCGGTTTTCCGGCCGGCGCCGCGGCGGGGTCAGAGGTGCTTGAGCGCCTCGCGGACGGAGAGCGGGGACAGCTCGGCGCGGTGGGCGTCGACGAAGGCGCGCACCGCCGCCGGGTCGGTCTTCGCGTACTCGCGCAGGCACCAGCCGACGGCCTTGCGGACGAAGAAGTCGCGGTGGCCGGCGCGGCGCAGGCAGTAGCCGAAGAGGCGGCCGGTGTCGGTGGCGTCCTTGAAGCGCAGTTGGTGCAGCAGGGCGGTGCGGGCGACCCAGAGGTCGTCGTCCTCGATCCACTCGTCCATGGCGGCGGCCAGCGCGGGGTCGGCGGCGACGAGCCCGCCGGCGACGTGCGCGGCGAGCGCGTCGACGGTGTCCCACCAGGAGGTCGTGACGACGAGGTGGCGGACGACGGGCAGGAGGCCGGAGGAGCAGCGGTGCACGTGGCGGCGGAGGAAGTCGACGGCGAAGTAGTGGTACTCGCGCTCCGGCAGCCGCCAGCAGCGCAGCGCGATCGCCGCGCAGTCCGCCTCGGCGGGGCGCGGCGTGCCGTAGAGGACGGCACGGGACAGCTCGCGGCGGCGCGGGGCGGGGATGCCGAGGAAGGGGGCGACGCCGCGGAGGTACGCGGCCGTCCGGGCGGCGCGGCCGGGGTCGGCGGCGGGCGGGTAGGCGGCGGTGAGGCGGTCGAGGACGGTGTCGGCGAGGGCGCTGGCGGGGGCGGGCGGAGCGCCGGCGGCCCCCGCGGGCCCGGGGGCGTCCGGGGTCTCCGGGGCGTCGGAGACGGGCGGTGCCAACGGGGCTGTGCGGGCCTTCGGGCCTGCGGGGACACCGGGTTGCTGCTGGGCCATGACGGCTACGGTAGCGGCCGGAGTTGAGTGCGACGTCACGGCGCGGGCACGCCCGCTTCGGTTAGGCTCAGGCGGTGTCCGTACCCGCCGAGGCGTCCGCCGTCGGCCGCGCCGTCCGCTGCGGCCGGGCTCTGCTGTCCCCGCGCTTCCGGCTGGCCCTGCTCGTCGCGCTGCTGGCCGGCGCGGTGGCCGCGGCCGTCGTGTGGCGGCCGCACCGGCTGCTGGTCGACGGGCTGCCGCCGCAGTTCACCGGGCTGTCGGCGGTGGTCGTCTTCGCCGTCGCGTACGGGCTGTGCACCGCGGCGCTCGTCCCGCGTCCGCTGCTCAACCTGGCCTCGGGCACGCTCTTCGGCGCCCAGGCGGGCCTGGCCGGGTCGGTCTCCGGGACGGTGATCGGCGCGGGCGTCGCCTTCGGGATGGGCCGGCTGCTCGGCCAGGACGCGCTGCGCCCGCTGCTGCGCGGGCGGCTGCTGACGGCGGCCGACCGGCAGCTGAGCCGGCACAGCTTCCGCTCGATGCTGGTGCTGCGCACCTTCCCCGGCGTGCCGTTCGCGGGGGTCAACTACGCGGCGGCCGTCTCGCGGATGAGCGTGGTGCCGTTCCTGCTGGCCACGGCGGTGGGCTGCGTGCCGAACACCGCCGCCTACGTCGTCGCCGGCAGCCGGGCCTCCGACCCGCTGTCCCCGGCCTTCCTCGCCGCCTTCGGCTTCATCGTCGCCAGCATGGCGGCCGGTGCCGCGGTCGCCGTGCGCAGACGGCGCTCCGCCCGCGCGGCCGCCGCGCGCGGAGTGATCTCTTCCGCGGCGCCCGCCGCGGGCCCCGACACCGGCGCCGCGGCCGTGGCCACAGCCGACCCTGGGGCCACACGCCTCACATAGGGGCCTTACCATCTCCTCCAACCCGTCAGCGATCTCAAGGACATGTGCAGCCCCGTATGAGCTGGTTCGAAGCAGTCATCCTCGGAATCGTCCAGGGGCTGACGGAATTCCTGCCGATCTCCTCCAGCGCCCACCTCCGGCTCACGGCGGCCTTCGCCGGCTGGGAGGACCCGGGCGCGGCCTTCACGGCGATCACCCAGATCGGCACGGAGACCGCGGTGCTGATCTACTTCCGCAAGGACATCGCGCGGATCGTCTCCGCGTGGTTCCGCTCGCTGACGGACAAGTCGATGCGCTCCGACCACGACGCGAAGATGGGCTGGCTGGTCATCGTCGGCTCGATCCCCATCGGCGTGCTGGGGCTGACGTTCCAGGAGTCGATCGAGGGCCCGTTCCGCGACCTGCGGCTGATCGCCACCACGCTGATCGGGATGGGCCTGGTCCTCGGCTACGCCGACTGGCGCGCCTCCGGCGGCGGCGGCCGGCACCGCGCCGTCGTGCAGCGCAAGGAGCTGACCGACCTCAACACCCGCGACGGCCTGCTGTTCGGCCTCGCCCAGGCGCTCGCGCTGGTGCCGGGCGTCTCGCGCTCGGGCGCGACGATCACCGGCGGCCTGTTCCTGAACTACAGCCGCGAGGCCGCCGCGCGGTACTCGTTCCTGCTGGCCATCCCCGCGGTGCTCGCCTCCGGGCTCTTCGAGCTGAAGGAGGTCCCGGGGGCGACGCACATGAACTGGGGCGGGACCGTGGTCGCCACGCTCATCGCCTTCGTCATCGGATACGCGGTCATCGCGTGGTTCATGAAGTTCATCACCACCCGCAGCTTCGCGCCCTTCGTGATCTACCGCGTGCTGCTCGGGATCCTGATCTTCGCCCTCGTCGCGGCGGGCGCGGTGGAGCCGGAGGCGGGCGACCCCGCGCACTGAGCGGCGGCCCGGCCGCCGGGGCGGGCGGATCGGCGCCGGCGGCCGGTCAGAACGACGCCTCCCGCAGGCCGTCCGCCGCCGCGCCGCGGCTGAGGACGGCGGCGCGTACGCGCGCGTGGACCTCCGGGTACGTCTCCGGCGTCGCCGGCACCACGCGGAACGGCGGCCCGGTCTCCGCGTGGTGGACCAGGAACTCCGCCCGGGTCACCCGCCAGCCGTCGCGTCCGGGGGTGAAGGTGAAGCGGGCCGCGGAGCCCTCGTTGCCGCGGTACATCGACGGGATGAAGCTGGCGACCTGGTCGCCGAGGCCGTAGACGACCCAGGTGCCGTTGACCTTCTCGTACGGCTGCGGCACGTGGTTGTGGGTGCCGACGATCAGGTCGATGTCCTTGCGCCCGCCGCTGCGGGAGCGGGTGAGCCGGTCGGCGAGCCGCCGCTGGCCGGCGTCGGGCTCCTGCTGCCACTCCGTACCCCAGTGCACGCTGACGACGACCACGTCGGCCCCGTCCCGCCGCGCGGCACGGGCGTCGGCGACGACGCGGCGGGGGTCGAGCAGGCCCAGGGACCAGGGCGCGTCGGCGGGCACGCCGGCGTTGCTGCCGTAGGTGTACGAGAGGTGGGCGACGCGGGCGCCGCCGGCGCGCAGCACGGCGGGGCGGGCGGACTCGGCGCGGGTGCGGGCGGTGCCGGCGTAGTGCAGGCCGGCGCCGTCGAGGGCGTCGAGGGTGCGCTGTACGCCGGCGGTGCCGGCGTCGAGCGCGTGGTTGGAGGCGGTGGAGCAGCCGTCGTAGCCGACGTCGCGCAGGGCGGCGGCGAGGCCGGGCGGGGACTGGAAGACGGGGTAGCCGGTGAACGGGCCCTCCGGCGGCCCGAGCGGGGTCTCCAGGTGGCACAGCGCGAGGTCCGCGGCGGCCACGGCGGGCGCGACGGCGGCGAACATGGGCCGGAAGTCGTGGCCCTCTCCCCCGGCGTCCGCGGCCGCCTGCCGCATGATCGAGGGGTAGGGGATGACGTCGCCGGTGGCCATCAAGGTGAACGGGCGGGCGCCGGGCCCGGGCCCGGCCGCCGCGGGGCCCGCGGGGCCGGCGGACGGGCCGGCGGGCGTGCAGGCCGCGGCGAGGAGCGCGGCGGCGAGCGCGGCGACGGTACCCGCGGCCGCGGTGAGCCGGGTGCGGCGCCGGGTCACGGGCGCCCCCTTCGTACGGTCGGAGCACGAACGGGGCCCAGCGTGGCGCTTCTCGTGTGATTTTCCGCTCAGCAGCCCGGGCGTGCCCGGCGTACGGGTGGCGGAATCAACCCGCCCGGCCCACCGACCGTACGATCCGCTCGCACAGCTCGTGCGTGACGAGCGCGTCCTGCCCGCTCAGCAACTCCCCCGCGCGCACCGCGTCCAGGAACACCAGCACGGCCTGCTCGATGCCGCGCTGCCGCGCCACCGGCACCCAGTCGCCGCGCCGCCGCACGCTGGGCTGGCCCTTGTGGTCCACCACCTCGGCGAGGTTGCGGACCTCGCGCTTGGTGTCCTGGCCGGACACCTCCAGGATCTCCTCGGCGGAGCCGGAGAGCCGGTTCATCGCGCCGACGGCGGTGAAGCCGTCGCCGGACAGCTGCAGGACGACGTGGTGCATCAGCCCGTCGCGTACGCGGGCGCGCACGTCCACGTGCTCGACGGGGCCGGGGGCGAGGAAGCGCAGGGTGTCGACGACGTGGATGAAGTCGTCGAAGACCATCGTGCGGGGGTCCTCGGGCAGCCCGACGCGGTGCTTCTGGAGGATGACCAGCTCGCGCGGGTGCTCCAGGCACTGCGCATAGCCGGGGGCGTGGCGCCGGTTGAAGCCGGTCATGAGCGAGACTCCGCGCTCGTCCGCCAGCCGTACGAGGCGCTCGGCACCGGCGAGGTCGTACGCCAGCGGCTTGTCGACGTAGACGGGGACGCCGGCCGTCAGCAGCGCCGTGGTCAGCTCGACGTGGGCGGCGGTCGGGGCGTGCACGAACGCGGCGTCGAGGCCGGCGGCGAGCAGCGAGCCGAGGTCGCCGTGGCGCTGGGCGGGCGGGACGCGGTGGGCGTCGGCGACGCGGGCGAGGGTGGCGGGGGTGCGGGTGAGCAGGTGCGGCTCGATGCCGGGCAGCGAGGTGAGCACCGGCAGGTACGCCTTCTGCGCGATGTCGCCGAGTCCGATCACGCCGGCCTTCAGGGGCGTGGTGCCCGTGGTCATGTCCGCTCCCGTCCGCAGCCGTCGGCCCGTGGGCGCCCGGCCGCGGTGGGCCGCGGTCCGCGGGCCCGGGGCCCCGGCCGGCCCACCCGCGTCAGGGCGCCGTCTGTGCGGGGGAAGCATACGGGCCGCCCGGATCGGCGCCGTCCCCGGGCGGCGGGCGCCAGTCGGCGATGCCGTCCAGCCCGCGCAGGACGAGGCGGGGGGCGAGCAGCCCGCCGGCGCGGACCAGGGTGTTGCGGGTGCGTACGGCGAACGGGCCGGTCAGGTGGATGAGCCGGCCCGCGCGGGCGGAGCGCAGGGCCACGGTGCGGGTACGCGGGAGGCGGTCGCGGGTGTAGCGCTCCAGGGCGTCGGGGACGGCCGCGGGGTCGGCGGCGGCGTGGTGGGCGAGGACGACGCCGTCCTCGATGGCCTGGTTGCCGCCCTGGCCGAGGTTCGGGGTCATGGCGTGGGCGGCGTCGCCGAGGAGCGCGACCCGGCCGCGGTGGAAGGCGGGCAGCGGCTCGGCCAGCCAGTGCACGTCGTGGTGGAGCACCTGGCCGGGCTCGGCGGCGGCGAGGACGGCCGGGATCGGGTCGTGCCAGCCGGCGAAGCGGCGGCGCAGCTCGGCCAGTTCACCGTCGGGGGCGTGCCGGCCCTCGGGCACGGCGGCGGTGGCGTACGCGTACACGCGGCCGTCGGCGAGCGGCTGCGATCCCCACAGCTGCCCGCGGCCCCAGGTCTCGTGCGGCTCGAAGGCGGCCGGCCGCCCGGGCAGGACGAGCCGCCAGGTGGTGAAGCCCGCGTAGGCGGGGCCGGGGTGGCCGGGGAACAGGACGCGGCGCGCGGCGGAGGCGATGCCGTCGGCGGCGACGACGAGCTCGGCCTCCAGCGCGCCGTCCGGGACGCCGACGAGGGCGGGGCGGTCCGGGCCGCCCGGGTCCACGACCTCGGCGCGGGCGCCGGTGCGGAGCGCGCCGTCCGGGAGCCGGGCGGCGAGGAGTTCGGCGAGGCCGGCGCGGTGCACCAGGGCGATGCCGCCGCCGAACCGCTCGGCCACGGCGGCCGCGTCGGTACGGGACAGCCACCGGCCGCCGGGGGTGCGCAGCCCGCGGCTCCCCTCCCAGGCGGCGAGCGCGCGCACGGCGTCGCCGACGCCGACGGCGTCCAGCGCGCGCTGGGCGTTGGCGGCGAGGGAGATGGCGGCGCCGGCGGGCGCGAGGGAGGCGACCCGCTCCAGCACGGTGACGGACCAGCCGCGGCGGTGGAGTGCGGCGGCGGCCGTCAGCCCGCCGGGGCCGGAGCCGATGACGAGAGCGCGCGGCTGCTTCACGGTGACCTCCTTCAACTACATCTGTAGTGACTCGGTCGAGCGTAGCACGACGGCACTACGGGTGTAGTGGAGCCGCCGCGGCGATAGGTTGGGGCCGTGCCCGACCCGAACACGCCGGCCGCCGCCGGTCCGCCCGCGGCGTCCCCCTCCTCCCGGCAGCAGGCCATCGCCGACGCCGCCATCGCCCTGCTCGCCGAACGCGGCATGCGGGGCCTGACCCACCGGGCCGTGGACGAGGCCGCGGGGCTGCCGCAGGGCTCCACGTCCAACCGCGCCCGCACCCGCGCCGCCCTCCTCGCCCTCACCGTCCAGCGCCTCGCCGAACGCGAGGGCGCGGTGCTGGACATCGGCGACCTGCCCCCGCCCGGCGACGACGTCGGGCAGCTCGCCGACGCGCTGGCCGGTCTGCTGCACCGCTTCCTCACCCGGCACCGCACGCTGCTCCTGGCCCGCTACGAGCTGGCGCTGGAGGCCACCCGGCGCCCCGAGCTGCGGGCGATGTACGACCGCGCGGGCGCCACGTTCGGCGAGGCCGCGCACGCGCTGCTCGCGGCGTGGGGGTCGACCGCTCCGGAGCGGCACGCCCAGGGGCTGATCGCCTGGACGGACGGCATGATGTTCCTGCACACGGCGGGCCGGGTGAGCGGCACGCGCACGCCGCCCAGGGCCCGGCTGCGGGCCGGGTACGAGGACCTGCTCCGCGGCATGCTCGGCCGCTGACCGGCGGCGCGGCGGGCCGGGGAGCCCGGCGGACGGGCGCGGGCGGCAACCTCGCGCGGCGGGCGTCACCCCTGCGGGGAGTACCGGTGCGGCGCCGGGGCCAGCAGTGTTACCGGATGCGTTCCACTCCCGCGGCCGGCACCCTGCTGACCGGCCTCACGACCCTCACCGCCGTCGCCGGCTGCGTCGCCGTCTCCCCCGAGACCGGCCCCGGCGCCCGCCCCGCGCCGGGCACCGCGCGGCCCGTACCCGCGGCTTCCGGACTGCCCGTGGCGCCGCTGCCGGGGCACGAGCTGCTCGCGACGGTCGGCCCCACCCCGCGCCCGCCGCGCGTCATGCCGCCGTCCCGGGCCGCGGGCAGCGGCGCGGCGCGCCCGGACACCCCCGCGGCGGACGGACCGCCGCCGCCCCCGGCCCGCACGCCGGCCCCCCGCCCGGCACCGGCCCGCCCGGCCCGTACCGCACCGCCCGCGGCGACGCCTCCGCCGCCCGCCGCCTCCGGCGGGGCCGCCGGCGACCTGTGCGCCCTCGCCGGGGACTACGGGCGCTGGAAGCCCGGCGGCCGGGAGGCGGCGGCGTGCGCGGAGTACTTCGAGCGCTAGCGCGCTACGCCAGGTCCGGGATCCGCCAGTCGATCGGCTCGTGGCCCTGCGCGGCCACCGCCTCGTCGATCTGCGTGAAGGGCCGCGAGCCGAAGAACTTCTTCGCCGACAGCGGCGACGGGTGCGCCCCCTGGACGACGACGTGCCGGTCGGTGTCGATCAGCGGCAGCTTCTTGCGCGCGTACGCCCCCCACAGCACGAACACCGCCGGGTCCGGCCGCTCCACGACGGCGCGGATGACCGCGTCGGTGAACTCCTCCCAGCCCTGGCCCTTGTGCGAGTTCGCCTCGCCCTCGCGCACCGTCAGCACCGCGTTCAGCAGGAGCACGCCCTGCTCGGCCCACGGCATCAGATACCCGTTGTCGGGCACCGGGTGGCCGAGGTCGTCGCGCATCTCCTTGAAGATGTTGCGCAGGGACGGCGGGGTGCGCACCCCCGGCCGGACGGAGAAGCACAGCCCGTGTCCCTGGCCGGGGCCGTGGTACGGGTCCTGGCCGAGGACGAGCACCTTCACGCGCTCGTACGGCGTGGCGTCGAGCGCGGCGAAGACCTCCTCCGGCGGCGGGTACACCGGGCCGCGGGCGCGCTCCTCCTCGACGAACGACTCAAGGCGCGTGAAGTAGGGCTTGTCGAGCTCCTTGCCCAGGGCGTCCTGCCAGGACGGGGGCAGCATCGGGGACACGGGTGAGGGACCTCCGGTCGGTACAGAAGATCGGTCGGTGAGGCGTTGCGCAGCCGACAGTACCGCCGGGCACCGACAACTCCCCTACCAACTGGTCTTCTTGTACAGCTCCCACATCCGCATGATCGTCGAGGCGTCCAGGCTCCACTCCACCCCGGCGATGTCGTCCTGCGCGGCGATGTACTGCCGGGCCTGCCACAGCGGCAGCAGCCGGGCGTCCTCGGCGAGGATCTCCTGCGCCCGGGCGAACGGCTCGTTCACCCCTGCCCGGTCCGCCTTGCGACGGGACTCGGGCAGCAGCTCCTCGGTGATCTCCTTGTTCTCGTACGGCGTGCCGAGCGCGTTGCGGGCGCCGGTGAAGGGCGCGATGTAGTTGTCGGGGTCCGGGAAGTCGGGGGACCAGCCGCGGCCGAAGACGGCGTACTCGCCCTTGTTGTACGCGGCGGCGAACCGCTCCCACTTCCGGCCCTTGACCGTGATCTCGAACAGCCCGCTGTCCTCCAGCTGCCGCTCCAGCTCCTCGAACTCCCGGGCCGTCACCGACCCGTACCGGTCGGTGGTGTACCACAGCGTCAGCGGCACCGGGTCGGTGATCCCCGCCGCCCGCAGGGAGGCCGCCGCCGCGTCCGGGTCCGGCTCGCCGTAGCGGTCGAAGAACGCGGTGGTGTGGCCGGTGATGCCGCGCGGGATCATCGAGTACAGCGGCTCGGCGGTCCGGCCGTAGACCTTGCGTACGAGCGCGTCGCGGTCGACCACCTGGGCCACCGCCTGCCGCACGGCGAGGCTGTCGGCGTAGTCGTGCCCGGGGTTGAAGACCAGGTAGCGGATCTCCGGCATGACCACCCGGCTGAGCGCGATCGAGCCGTCCTCGTTGGCCCGCTTCTCCAGCTCGGGCACCCGGTCCGGCGGCAGTCCGCGGTAGGTGACGTCGATGTCGCCCTTCTTCAGCGCGTCGGCCATCGCGTCGGAGTCGTCGAAGTAGTGGATGGTCACGGAGTCGTTGCGCAGCTCCGCGTCGCCCCCGTAGCTGTCGTTGCGCTCCAGCTCGGCCACCTTCCCCTTCTCGTACGACGCGAGCGTGTACGGCCCGGAGCCGACGAGGGCGCCGTCCTCGGCCAGCTCGTCCGCCGGGTACGTCCCTGGGTCGACGATCGAGGTGGCGGGCGCGGCGAGGATGAACGGGAAGGTGGCGTCAGGGCGCTTGAGGTGGAAGGTGACGGTCTGGTCGCCTTCGGTCTCGACCTTCTCCAGGCTCGCCAGCAGCCCGGCGGGGCCGGTCTTGGCGTTGATGGCGAGCACCCGGTCAAAGGAGTGCTTCACGGCCGCGGCGTCGAGCGGGTCGCCGTTGGAGAAGGTGAGGTCCTCGCGCAGCCGGCAGCGGTACGTGCGGCTGTCCGCGCCGGTGAAGCCGCAGCTCTTGGCCGCGTCCGGCTGCGGCACCGTGCTGGTGCCGGCGTAGTGCATGAGCGTCTGGTAGACGTTCCTGTACAGCTCCCAGCTGCCGTCCCACGCGGCCGCCGGGTCGAGGGTGCTGGGCGCGCTCGTCGTGCCCACGTCTATGTGCCGCTCGCCGTCGTCCGAGGCCGGCAGCGAGCCGCAGCCCGCCAGCAGCGACACGGGTATGAGCGCCGCGGCGACCCGCCGCGGACCCGGCCTGAGGAACACGTGCCTGCCCCCTCCTTGCACCTGTTCGATGGGGTGCGCAGACCCTACCCCACGGTCGGCGGATCAGGATCCCCCCGGACAGCGCTGTGATCCGGGGGGACGCGCGGGGCGTGCGTGCGGGGTGGTTCAGCTGACCCCGGCGTTGAGGAAGATCCCTCCCTCGACGGCCAGCGTCTGCCCGGTGATCCAGCCGGCCTCGTCGGAGAGCAGGAACGCGGCGGCGCCGCCGATGTCCTCGGGCACCCCGAGCCGCCCCATCGGGTAGCCGGCGGCGGCCTCCTCCTCGCGGCCCTCGTACAGCTTGACCGCGAACTTCGTCTTCACCACGCCCGGCGCGAGCGCGTTGACCCGGACCAGCGGCGCGAACTCGTGCGCGAGCTGCATGGTCAGGTTGATCATCGCGGCCTTGCTCATGCCGTACGCGCCGACGAACGGCGACGCCGAGAGCCCGGCGACGGAGGCGACGTTGACGATCGCGCCGCCGTGCTCGCGCTGCCAGGCCCGGTACGTCTGCTGGGCGAAGCCCAGCGCGGACAGGACGTTCGTCTCGTAGACCTTGGCCACGGCGCTCAGCTCGACGTCGGCGATGGGGCCGAAGACGGGGCTGGTGCCGGCGTTGTTGACCAGGTAGTCCACCCGGCCGAACGCCTCCATGGTGCGGGCCACGGCCTCGGCCTGGTGCGCCTCGTGGTGGGCCTTGCCGGGCACCCCGATGGCGCGCCCGGCGCCGAGCCGCTCCACGGCGGCGTTCAGGGCCTCCTCGCCGCGGCCGGTGAGGCACACCCGGTGGCCGCGGGCGACCAGGGCCTCGGCGATGGCGTAGCCGATGCCGCGGCTGGCCCCGGTGACCAGGGCCACCCGCCCGCTGTCCGGGCCCCCGGGCGCGTCCGGGGCGCCGCCGTGCGATGCCGTCGTCTGCGTCATGTCGTCGTCCTCCAACCTCAGTCGAGCGGCCCGCCGGCCACGTACAGCACCTGGCCGGAGACGAAGCCGGCGCCGTCGCCCGCGAAGAAGGCGATGGCGCCCGCGACGTCGTCCGGGTGCCCGACCCGCTGGACGGGGATCTGGGACGCGGCCGCGGCCTGGAAGTCGGCGAAGTCCATGCCGACGCGGGCGGCGGTTTGGGCCGTCATCTCGGTGGCGATGAAGCCGGGCGCGACGGCGTTGGCGGTGACGCCGAACTTGCCCAGCTCCTTGGCGAGGGTCTTGGTGAAGCCCTGGAGACCGGCCTTGGCGGCGGAGTAGTTGACCTGGCCGCGGTTGCCGAGCGCGGAGCTGCTGGAGAGGTTGACGATACGGCCGAAGCCGGCGTCGACCATGTGCTTCTGGCAGGCCCGGGACATCAGGAACGCGCCGCGCAGGTGCACGTTCATGACCGTGTCCCAGTCGTCCTCGCCCATCTTGAACAGCAGGTTGTCGCGGAGCACGCCGGCGTTGTTGACCAGGACGACGGGCGGGCCGAGTGCCGCGGCGACACGGTCGACGGCGGCCTCGACGGCGGCGGCGTCGGAGACGTCGCAGCCGACGGCCAGGGCGGTGCCGCCGGCGGCGGTGATCTTCTCCACGGTGTCCGCGCAGGCGCCCTCGTCGAGGTCGAGCACGGCGACGGCGCGCCCCTCGCGGGCCAGGCGGACGGCGGTGGCCGCGCCGATGCCGCGCGCGCCGCCGGTGACGATCGCGACCCTTCCGGTGGTGGACATCCTGGTGTTCTCCTCGCGCTGGCTGGTGCCGGGGGGCCGCCCGGGCGTCGGTGAGCAACCGCTTAGTAGGTTCGGCAGGTGACGCTAGAAGTCCCGCCCCCGCATGTCAACGGTGCGCCGCGCGTGCCCCCGGCACGCGCGTTGGCGGTGTGCCGCGGCTCACGTACGGGACGGTCACGGACACGCTCACGCGGGTGCGCGCACCAGCAGCTCCAGCAGCCGTTCGGCCTCCGCCTCCGGGTCCGCGGTCAGCCCCGAGTGCACCGGCCCCGGCTGCACCACGGTGCTGCGCGGCGCGACCAGCCAGCGGAAGCGCCGCCCGGCGTCGTCCCCGGCCGCCTGCCCGGCCTGCGCGCCGCCGCAGCACACCTCCGCCACGCCGCGCAGCGCGGCCCGTACGCCCGCGACGTCGACGGCGGGGTCGAGGGCCAGCAGGCGGCGCTCGTCCAGGTGCGTACGTACGCCGAGGTACGAGCGCGTCCTGCAGTACACCAGCACGCCGGCGTTGATCTGCTCGCCGCGCTCGATCCGCGGCACGACGCGCAGCAGCGCGTACTCGAAGACCTCGCGCCCGCTCATCGCGTCCCCCTCCGCGGCGGCTTCGCCTTCAGCCACTCCGGCGCCTTCGACGGGCCGTCGGCGCTGCGCTCGCCCACCGTGATCAGCCGGTGCACCCGCCCGGCACGGGCGGCCAGCGTCTCGACATACGCGGCCCGCACCTCCGCGGGCGACACGAAGCCCGGCTCCCCCTCCAGCCACTCGTCCGGCACGTCGGCAACCGTCTCGGCCAGCAGCTCCGCCGTCACCCGCGGCGCCAGCTCCGCCGCCGCGGCGGCCACGTCCGGGCCGAAGGAGGCGAGCGCGTGGTCGGAGGCGTCGTACGGCTTGTCGACGGCGGCGGGGGCGGAGGGCCAGTTGTGGTGCCAGATCAGGGTGGCGCCGTGGTCGATGAGCCACAGGTCGCCGTGCCAGACCAGCATGTTGGGGTTGCGCCACGACCGGTCGACGTTCCCGACGAGCGCGTCGAACCACACCACGCGGCCGGCCTCCGCCGCGTCGGCCGGGAAGGCCAGCGGGTCGAAGCCGAGGGAACCGGGCAGGAAGTCCATCCCGAGGTTGAGCCCGCCGCTGCCCTTGAGCAGCTCCTGCACCTCCTCGTCCGGCTCGGAGCGCCCGATGACCGGGTCGAGCTGGAGCCCGACCAGGTCCGGCACCCGCAGCCCGAGACGCCGCGCCAGCCCTCCGCTGATCACCTCGGCCACCAGCGCCTTGCGGCCCTGGCCGGCACCGGTGAACTTCATGACGTACGTGCCGAGGTCGTCGGCCTCGACGACGCCGGGAAGCGACCCGCCCTCACGCAGCGGTGTGACGTAACGGGTCGCGGTGACCTCTCTCAGCATTTTCCCAGGCAACCCGTCTCTTCTTCCGGCCTCCGGCATCAGTGACCATCGTAACCGAGCGTGATCGAAGGCGAGGAGCGCCCGAGCCCCGGGCAGAGCCCTTCGCCACCTGCCGGCTTCCGCCTGATGTACGTTCGCCGTGGACACCCCACCACCCCTTCGAGGAACCAGCGATGACCGAGGACTCCGCCGGAGAAGACCTGCGGCCGGCCATGCCGATCGATCCGACCCGTCCGCACCAGGCCCGCGTGTGGGACTACTGGGTCGGCGGCAAGGACCACTACGCCGCCGACCGCGAGATGGCCGCCCAGGTCATCGACGTCTTCCCCGGCATCGTCGACGTGGCCCGGCAATCCCGCGCGTTCCTGCGGCGCGCCGTACGCCACCTGGTCGGCGAAGCGGGAATCCGCCAGTTCCTCGACATCGGCACCGGCCTGCCCACCGCCAACAACACCCACGAGGTCGCCCAGGCCCTCCACCCCGCCTGCCGGATCGTCTACGCCGACAACGACCCGCTGGTGCTCGCTCACGCCCGCGCGTTGCTGACCTCCAGCGACGGAGGGGCCACCGACTACGTCGACGCCGACGTGCGCGACGTCGACCTCCTCGTCACCGAGGCGGCCAGGACGCTGGACTTCTCGCAGCCGGTGGCGCTGATGCTGCTGGGCGTGCTGGGAAACGTCCCCGACGACGACGAGTGCGGCCGCATCGTCGGCCGCCTGCTGGACGCGGTGGTGCCGGGCAGCTACCTGGTGATCAACGACGGCATCGACACCGAGGAGAGGATGCGCGCCACCGAGGAGTACAACGAGAAGGCCGCGAGCCCCTACACCAACCGCAGCCCCCGGCAGATCGCCTCCTTCTTCACCGGCGTGGAGGTGCTGGAGCCCGGCGTGGTCTCCACCTCGCGGTGGCGTCCCGACGCCCACCAGGTCGGCGGCCCGTCCGCCGAGGTCGCCGCCCGCTGCGGCGTGGGCCTCAAGCGCTGACCACCCGGCTCACGCGAGCCGGAACGAGTCGGCCAGCATGTCGACCTGAACGGCGAGCAGCGTCCCCGGCCGGTGCCCCATGCCGGCGAACTGGCCGGCCGCTTCCAGGCCGACGGTGCCGTGCATCTGCGGCCAGGCGGCGACGGCCCCCGTCAACGCGAAATCCGCCGCGGGATCTTCGGGCGGCAGCCCGGTCCACCGCTCGACCCACGCGGCCACCGCGGCGTCGTCCCGCAGCCAGCGGCCGACCTCCTCCACGAGTGGCGCCACGGCCGGACACGGCCGCCCCTGGACGAAGACGGGGAGGAACGGACCGAGGACCGCGCGGGCGTGCGCCACGGTCTCGCCCGGCGGCCGGAAGCCCGGGACCGGGGTGCCGTGGATGAGCAGGTAGAGGTGCGGCTGCGCCACCGCCCAGTCACGGAACGCGGTCGCCAGCGCGTACAGCTCGGCCGACTTCGTCGGCCCCGGTGTCCTCAACTCCAGCCTCGGCGGCGCCGTCTTCCCCGGCGCGCTCAACGGCACCGAGGTGTACGGGCTGGGCGACATCGACCTACCGCACAGCTACACCGACATCCGCAACGTGGCCGCGGGCCTCGCCACCCTGGGCGAGCGCCCGGACGGCGACGGCCGCGTCCGGCACCTGCCCACCGCACCCGCCCGCACCACCCGGGACGTCTTCGGGCTGATCGAGCAGCGGACCGGGCGGCCGCTGAACCTCGTGATCAAGCAGGAGCCCACCCTCTTCGGCCTCAAGCCCCCTCCCCCTCGGCACCACCCTCGACGACACCCTCGCCTGGTACCGCGACTTCCTCCGCGTCCACCGCTGACGAGCAATGACCGGCCACACGTTTCCACCCGTGTCCGGCTCGCCCCCGGCCTTCGTCAGGCCCCGATCACGCCTCCGTCGTCGCGGGTGATGACGACCGTCGACGACCGTGGGCGACCGGTCGGGCTGTAGTCGGGCCAGTTGGAACCCGAACGGGGATCCTCCGGGGTACCCGAGTCACCGGGGTGCTGCACGTTGATGAACAGCGACCGGCCGTCCGGGGTCGCGGTGATGCCCGTGATCTCGCAGTCGGGCGGGCCGACCAGGAACCGCCGGATCTCCCCGGTGCCCGGGTCGGACACGAGCATCTGGTTGTTCAGCTCCGCCCCCTCGACCAGCGGCTGGCTTCCGTCCGTCTGGATCCACAGCCGCCCCGCCGGGTCGAACCAGAGCCCGTCGGGTGATCCGAACGCCTGGTCCGCGGGGACCGTTGCGCCGCTGGCCTCGTCGCCGGCCAGCAGAAAGATGTCCCAGGTGAAGTCGAGCGCGCTGGGGTTCCCGCCCTCGTCGATCTTGACGATGTGCCCGAACTTGTTGTGCAACCGCGGATTGGCCGCGTCGACCGACTCGGTGCGCGCCTTGTTGTTGGTACAGGTGAAGAACACCGCACCGGTCTCGGGCTGCACCGAGCACCACTCCGGCCGGTCCATCGGCGTGGCCCCCACCGCGTCGGCGGCCAGGCGGGTCTGCACCAGCACCTGCGCCTGGTCGGCGAATCCGTCGTCCTCGGTCAGGCCGGGTGCGCCGTGCACCAGCGGCAGCCACCGGCCGCTTCCGTCCTCCTCGAACACCGCGACATGGAGGATGCCCTCATCCAGGGGGCTGCGGCCGTGCGCACGCGCCTTCCCGATCGGTTCGGATCCGACGAACTTGTAGAAGTAGTCGAACTGGGTGTCGTCGCCCATGTAGACGACGGCCTCGCCGTTCCGGCCGCGAACCGTGACGGCGTTCTCGTGCTCCACCCGGCCGAGCGCGGTCCGCTTCAGCGGCGTCGACGCGGGGTCGAAGGGATCGATCTCGGTGACCCAGCCGAACCGGTTGTACTCGTTCGGCTCGGCGCGCATGTCGAACCTCGTGTCGGTCGTGTGCCAGAGGTACGGCTCCTCCGACCCGATGCCGTAGCGCTCCTCCACCGACCCCTCCGGCGGCGGGCCGTCGCCGTAGGAGAAATACTTGTTGATCGTCTCCTCACAGGTCAGGTAGGTGCCCCAGGGTGTGGGACCGCCGGCGCAGTTGTTCAGCGTGCCCAGCACCGCCACCCCGTCCGGGTCGGCCTTGGTCCGCACCAGCGGATGTCCGGCGACCGGGCCGGTGAGCCGGGTCGGGGTGGTCATGGTGATGCGGCGGGCGTACTCCGATTCGACCACCTGCCAGCGATTCCGCTTGTCCTTCTCCACCGCGATGATCGAGACTCCGTGCGCGGCCTGCGACTTCGCCGTCTTCTCCGCCGTCCAGTTCGCGGTTCCGTCGGTGTGCAGCAGTCGCTCGGCCGTGGCCTCGTGGTTGATGCACAGCAGCCCGGCGTTCGCGCCCCTGGTCGGGAAGAACCACATGCCGTCGTGCTGGTCTCCGGCCTGCATCGCCTGCTCGGCCGCGCTGTTGCCGGCGTCCTCGGCGAACGCGGGCCCGGACGGAACGATCGGGTCACCCCAGGAGAACAGGACCTGAGAGCGGTAGCCCGGGGGCACCACGACCGCGTCGGCGCTGCTCGGACCGACCGTGGGGAAGCCGAGCAGGGGCCGGCCCCGCCCCGCTCCCCGGGCCGCGGTCGCGGGCGCCGGTGAGAGGGCGAAGAACGACGCCGCGGCGGTGGCGAGCCCGCCGGCCAGCGCCGACCGGCGGGAAAGCCGGCGCCGGGCCAGCTCCGAGATCGGCGGCGGCGAGTTCGGTTCCGGGTGCATCGGTGACCTCCAACGGTGGCTGAGGACCGTCGCTCTCGCGGCCCGGGCGGGCACCGAACTTAGGGAGCCGAGGTGACGCGCCGCGTACACGTACGTGGCGGCCAGGCCAACAGCTCCCGGGCGCACATACGTCGGCGCCCACCAGCGGCGACCCGCCCGGTCACCAGCTGGACTTGCGGACTCCGGGCAGATGGCCGGCGTGGGCGTGGGTACGGACGTTGACGCGGGACAGGCCGAAGGTGCGGAAGTAGCCGCGGGGGCGGCCGTCGACGCTGTCGCGGTTGCGCACACGTGTGGCGCTGGCGTCGCGCGGCTGCGCACGCAGCTCGCGCTGGGCGGCCTCGCGTACGTCCGGCGGGGTGGAGGGCCTGCGGATGAGCCGCTTCAACTCCGCGCGGCGCGCGGCGTAGCGGGCGACGATCTCCCGCCGCCGCTCGTTCTTCACGATCTTGCTGGTCTTCGCCATCAGATCTTCTCCCCCCGGGCGCGCATCCGCGCCACCGCGCTCTCGTACCGGTGCTCGCTGGGCAGCCGGGAGCGCTTGCGCCGGATGTCGGGGGCGAAGCGCCGGCGGGTGCGGCGGTGGGAGTGGGAGACGGTGTTGCCGAAGCCCGGCGTGCGGCCGGTCATCTGGCATCGGGCAGACATGGGCGGTTCCTTTCATTGATGGGGTTCCGGTGACGAGACGGGACCATACATGAAAATGAAAACCGTTACGATGTATGCTGCGGCGCATGGCACGCAACGAACTCCGCCCCGTGGTCAGACTTCGCTCCACCGCGGGCACCGGCTACACCTACGTCACCCGCAAGAACCGCCGGAACCACCCCGACCGGCTGCACCTGCGCAAGTACGACCCGGTCGTCCGCCGCCACGTGCTGTTCCGCGAAGAGCGCTGAAGGGAGCCACCCGCATGAAGCCCGGCATCCACCCCGCCTACCGTCCCGTCGTCTTCCGCGACCGAGCCGCGGACTTCGCCTTCCTCACCCGGTCCACCGCGACCAGCGAGCAGACCGTGACCTGGGAGGACGGCCGCACCTACCCCGTCGTCGACGTGGAGGTCTCCGCCGCGAGCCACCCCTTCCACACCGGCCGGACCAAGGTGCTCGACACCGCCGGCCGCGTCGAGCGGTTCGAGCGCCGTTACGCCCGACGCCAGGAGCGCTGAGATGACGGAGCCGACCCCGCTGCCGGTCGTCGTCGTCGCCGGGCTGCACAGCGAGGCGCGCACGGCGGCCGTCGAGTCCCTGCTGCGCGCCGTGCCCGGCGCCGTCGCCGTTCACCACGAACCGGACGCGGTCGAGGGCGGCCGCATGCCGCGTACCGTGCGGGACGCGGACGGCGTACGGGAACGGGGCCGGCCCCGCATGTCCAGGACCTGTGCCTGCTGCGCCGTCCGCGACGACCTGGTACCCGTGCTGCTGTCCCTCGCCGTCGGCGGAGCACACCGGCTCGCGGTCGTCGACCTCTGGGACTCCATCGAGCCGCAGGCCGTCGCCGAGCTGATCGCCGCCGCGCCCGCCGAGGCCGTCCGGCTCACCGGGGTCCTCACCGCGATCGACACCGACTCGCTGGTCCCGTACCTCACCTGCGGCGACGACCTCGCCGAGCAGAACCTGGCACTGGCGCCGACCGATCGGCGCACCGTCGCCGACACCTTCGCCCGCCAGCTGGAGTACCCTCCGCTGCTGGCGCTCACCTGCGTCGGCGCCCCCGAGCCGGCCGACCTCGCGCTCCTCGGCCAACTCCACGCCACCGCCCGCCGGGTGCCCCTCGGCTCGACGGAGCTGGCCCGCGCGGCGCTGGCCGGGTTCGACGCGGACGCCGCCGCGGCACGCCACCACCCGGCGTGCGCGCTGCTGCCCCAGGAGGCGGACGAGCCCGGCGCGGCCACCCTGGTCTGGCACCGCTCCCGCCCGCTGCACCCCGGCCGGCTGTACGCGGCGCTGGAGGAGATCACCTGCGCCGCCGTACGCAGCCGGGGACGCCTGTGGCTCGCCGACCGCCCGGACGCGCTGCTGTCCTGGGACGCCACCGGCGGCGCGCTGTGCATCGAGCACGCCGGACCGTGGCTGGCCGCGCTGCCGGAGGCCGCCTGGGAGCTGGAGCCGGCCGCGCGCCGCGTCGCGGCCGCCCTGGACTGGCACCCCGCACACGGCGACCGCGCCCAGCACCTCACCTTCACCGCCCCCGACCTGGACCGCGGCACCCTGACCCGGGTCCTGGACTCCTGCCTGCTCACCGACGCCGAGTACGCCGCGGGCCCCCGCGCCTGGCGCGCGCTGTCCACCGCGTTCGACGCCCTGCTGGGCGCACCCGCCTGACCGGACCAACCCCGCGGAACGCCCCTTCTCCCCACCCGTGCACGCCCACCTACGCCGCAGCCCGGAGGAATCCATGGCCGTACCCAAACGGAAGCTGTCCCGCAGCAACACCCGCCACCGCCGCGCCCGGTGGAAGGCGACCGCGCCCGGCCTGGTCCCCGTGACCCTCAACGGCTCGGTCCACCGCGTGCCGCGCCATCTCGTCCGCGCCTATCAGCGCGGCCTGCTCCCGCCCCCGGACTGACGCGCGCGGCGCGCCTCACCCGTCGTCTCCGTGCCGAGGGGACGCCACGCCTTCTCGCGCAGCAGCCGCAGGCCGTTCAGTCCCACGAGGACGGTGGAGCCCTCGTGGCCGGCCACGCCGACCGGCAGGGGGAGGTGTCCGGCCAGGTCCCAGACGACCAGGCCGGTAATGAACAGCCCGGCGACGGCCAGGTTCTGCACCACCAGCCTGCGGGCGCGCCGGGCGAGCGCCACGACCGCGGGCACGGCGGTGAGTTCGTCGCGTACGACGACGGCGTCGGCGGTCTCCAGCGCCAGGTCGGAACCGGCTCTGCCCATGGCGACGCCCACCTGGGCGGCGGCCAGCGCCGGGGCGTCGTTGACGCCGTCGCCGACCACCAGCACCCGCCGCCCGGCCCGCTCCCGTTCCCGCACCGCCGCCACCTTGTCCTGCGGCAGGAGCCCCGCGCGTACGTCGGTGATCCCGACCTCGCCGGCCAGCCGGGCGGCGGCATGCTCGTTGTCGCCGGTGAGCAGCGTCGGCGCGGTGCCGGTGAGCATCGTCAGGGCGGTGACGGTGGCGGCGGCGTCGGGGCGCAGCCGGTCGGCGACGCCCAGCACGCCGACCGGGACGCCGCCCACGGTGACCGCCACGGCGGTGCGGCCGCCGGCTTCCAGGGCGGCCACCTCCCCGGCGGCCGCCTTCGCCCGTGGTCCGGCCGGGTCGGTCAGGAGCCGGGCGGGGCTGCCGACGGCGACCTCCTTGCCGTCGACGGTGGCGGCCACGCCGAGGCCGGGGGTGGAGCCGAAGCCGGCCGTGGCCGGGACCGCCAGGTCGCGGGTACGGGCGGCGTCGACCACCGCGCGGGCCAAGGGGTGCTCGCTGGGGTGCTCCGCCGCCGCGGCCAGAGCCAGCAGAGTGTCCTCGTCCGTGCCGGCCCCGGGCAGCGGGCGGACCTCGGCGACGTACGGGACGCCCTGGGTGAGGGTGCCGGTCTTGTCCAGCGCGACCGCGTCGACCTGGGCGAGGCGCTCCATGACCACGGCGGACTTGACCAGCACACCGTGGCGGCCGGCGTTGGCGAGGGCGGACAGCAGGGGCGGCATGGTGGCCAGCACCACCGCGCACGGCGACGCCACGATCATGAACGTCATCGCCCGCAGCAGCGCGTCGGTCAGCTCGGCGCCGAAGGCCAGCGGAACGAGGAAGACGGCCAGGGTGGCGGCGACCATGCCCACCGAGTAGCGCTGCTCGACCTTCTCGATGAACAGCTGGGTCGGCGCCTTGGTCCCGGACGCCTCCTCGACCATGGCGACGATGCGGGCGATGACGAAGTCGGTCGCGTCCCGCTCCACCCGCACCCGCAGCGCACCGGTGCCGTTGAGGGTGCCGGCGAAGACCTCGTCGCCGGCTTCCTTGGCCACCGGCAGCGGTTCACCGGTGATGGTGGCCTGATCGACCTCGCCGACGCCGTCGAGCACCCGCCCGTCGGCGCCGACCCGCTCTCCCGGCCGGACCAGGATGACGTCGCCGACCGCCAGCTCCTCGACGGCCACCTGCGCCTCACCGCCGCCGGCGGTGAGGCGGGTGGCGGTGGCGGGGGTCAGGTCGAGCAGGCCGCGTACGGAATCGGCGGTCCGCGCGGTCGCGACGGCCTCCAGGGCGCCGGAGGTGGCGAAGATGACGATCAGCAGCGCGCCGTCTCTGACCTGCCCGATGGCAGCCGCGCCGAGGGCGGCGACCACCATCAGGAGATCGACGTCCAGGGTCCGGTCCGCGAGCGCCTTCAGCCCGGCCAGGCCGGGCTCCCAGCCGCCGGCGACGTAGACCGCCGCGTACAGCGGCCCCCACCACCAGACCGGCGTGCCGGCCAGGTGCAGCGGCAGTGCCGACAGGAACAGCGCCAGCGCGGCGGCGGCCCAGCGTGCTTCGGGGAGCGCGAGCACCCGCGTGCGCCGCCGGGAAAGGGCCGGGGCCTGCGGGGTGGTCGCGGGCACGGGGTGAGAGGCGAGGGTGGTGGGCGGCATGACCGGGGCGGCTCCTTCGGGCGGACCAGGGGGGTGCCGACCCGCCCACCATACATGAATACATGAATATCTCTTCAATAATTCTGTGTTGGTAGGCTGTCCGCATGGGCCACGGAGCCGTTCCCCCCGCAGAGAACGCCGTCCCGCGTGCGCGTTTGGACGCGGCGGACGCGACGAAAGTGGCCGCCACGCTCCAGGCCCTTGCCACCCCCTCCCGGCTGCTGATCCTCGCCCGGCTGCGCGAGGGGGCCTGCACGGTCACCGAGCTGGCGCACGCGGTCGGCATGGAACAGTCCGCCTGCTCCCACCAGTTGCGGCTGCTGCGCAACCTCGGCCTCGTCACCGGCACGCGCCAGGGCCGCTCCGTGGTGTACGCCCTCTACGACAACCACGTCGCCGAGCTCCTCGACCAGGCCGTCTACCACATCGAGCACCTGCGGCTGGGCCTGAGCGACGCCGCCGGGTCGCAGGCCACGGAATCCGCGGGCACCGAGGAAGCGGACGCCGCCTTCGGCCCCACCCGCTGACCGCGGACGGCCTCACGGCATGTCGTACGACGGCGTCACAGCCGGGTCCCATCAGGCAACCGGAGCGCCGCTATGCGCCCCTCGCGGGTGGCGGCGACCAGCAGCCCGGGGCCGGACCACGCCAATGCCACGACGGGAGCCCCGAGCGCGTACCGGTGCGCCGGCCGCAGGCTGCCGCCGGCCCGGCCGGCGGCGGCACGCCAGAGGCAGAGCGTGCCGTCGTCGCCGCCGCTGGCCAGGTGCGCGCGGGTACCGGGACGCCAGGCCAGCGCGGTGACGGCCGCGGGGGCCAGGAGGGTGCGGGGGCGGGAGCCGGCGGGGCCGTCGCCGGAGAAGTCCCAGACGGTGACGTGCGGGGTGCCGTCGGCGGCGAGCCAGCGGCCGGTGTCGTCGAAGACGAGCCGGGAGACCTTCTCCGGGGCGTCGGACAGGGCGAGCCGGTCACCGTCGCGGGTGCGCCAGACGCGGAGGGGGACGTCCCGGTTGCCGCTGCAGATCCAGCGGCCGGTCGGGGCGAGGGCCAGCGCCAGGCGGGAGCCGGTGTGGGGGTAGGTGGCCACGGGTGCGGCCGGGTGGCGTTCGTGGCGGCGCACCTCCCCGTACGCGGCGACGGCCAGCCACCGCCCGCCGCGCATCCACGCGACGCCGGTGACCGCGCCGGCCCCCGGCCCGGTCGTCCACACGTGGGTGCCGTCCGGGCGGAGGACCACGGCCCGGCGGCCGGCCGCGACGGCCACCCGATCGGTGCCGGACCAGGCGGCGGCCTGCGACCGCTCGCCGGTGAGGGCGCGCCGTACGCGCCGGTCGGCGCGGCGCCAGAGTGCGTGGCCGCCGGGTCCGGCGACGACCAGGTGCTGCGCGTCGGGCGAGAGGGCCGCGTGCAACAGCCCCTCGGACAGCGGGAACACGTCCACCGGCGCGCCGGCGGCGGCGTGGAGGACCCGGACCGTGCCCCCGGCCCCGGCGACCGCGACCAGGTCCCCGGCGGCGCTGACGGAGACCGGGGCTTCGTCCACCTCGGCGGTCCAGGCGTACGCGGCGGTGAAGCCGGTCCCCGTGGCGGTGTCGGAGGTGACGCTCATGCGACGACCTCCGCGCCCACCGGACAGCCCTCGATACCGGCCGCACCGGAGCCGGGCCCGGTGGCGGTGACACGCGGCCGGTGGCGCCCGGCAAGGGGCCCGTTGAGGAGGATGCTCGCGCCGGGCCTCGGAAAGCGGGGCGGCACGGTCACCGGCATCCGGCTTTCCGCGGACCCCGCGCGGGCGGTGGCGTCGGTCATGGCGGTCGGTCTCCTTCCGGAGCGGTGGCCGAAGGGGCGGCTCCTCATCGGTGGCGCGGCGGGCAGCGGGCGCAGAGGCCGCTGAGTTCGAGGGTGTGCTCGATCTCGGTGAAGCCGGTCACGCCGGCGAGGCCGTCGGCCCAGCGCTCGACGACGTCGGTGTCGACGGCCCGGCTCAACCCGCACAGGCGGCAGATCAGATAGTGGCGGTGGCCGGCGTCGGGCCGGGTGCGGTACAGCCGTTCGCCGGAGAGGTCCCGGACGACGTCGACCCGCCCGGTGCGCTCCAGCTCGCGCAGCGTGCGGTAGACCGTGGTCAGCCCGACGGTGACACCCGCCGCGGCCAGTTGCGCGTGCAGCTGCTGGGCGGAGACGAAGTCGCCGCCGCGCTCCAGCGCGCCGAAGACCGCGGCGCGCTGCCGCGTCCTGCGCAGCCGCGTCTCTGGCATGGCACGACTCCCCTGGTTGACCGCCGCGGGTGCTCCGCACCATGCTAAATGAACATGGTTTTCATGTCTATCTGATGTCCCGGTACCTCCGCTGCGCATACCGTCACTTCGCGCAGCCGTGCCCGTGCCCACCGCAGCCCGCCGCAGCGGGGGCGGCCCTGCGGAGCGGCATGTTGGCGCTCAGGGATGGCAATTCCTTGCCGGGCCCCTCGGTCGCGGGCGGATGCATGACCCGGCCCCGGCCTGAGGCCGGGGGCGGGTGCCGTACGCGGCGGCAGATGCCCGCGGCGGCCGGCACGGCCGCCGTTCCCCCTCACCAGGACCTCCACCGACTCGTGCGCCACCACCGTCGCGAGGCCCATCACGCCGTCGCGGCGAGCGGCACCGCGAACCCACCGCCGCGACCAGCGCCGACCGCGAGCGGCCCCCCGGCCGCGCCGCCCCGTCCTTGACGCTCGAACGGAAGCCCCTTAGGTTTACCGATGACATCAGAGCTCAACGGCAACATCGTCAACATCCGATGAGATCGGGAAGCGCCGGCCGCCCACGTCCGCGGTCGACCGCTCGTCGAGCGACGGCCCGGCGCCGGTCTACGGGGGATGCCGAAACCTCACGCCCAGCGCGCTCCTTCACGGGCTTCGCCTTGCCCGAACACGGGTCCTCTGCCGACCCGACGCGCGCCTGGCCGCACGGCGGGCATTCCGCGAGCACAGGGGGAACCATGGATTCTGACGTCCTTACGGCGCCGCCGGGGCAGTGTGGCAATCGTCCGCCTTCCGTGCCCGCGCAGTTAGTCGACGCGACTCCATCGCCGTCACCCGCACCTGCCATCGCCGCATCACCCACCGGTCCGGCCGACCGGAATTCAGCCGTCCAGCTCCCGCCGGCGGCCACTTCCTGACAGAGACACGCGGCGGCGTGGCCGCCGCCGAATTCTTTCCTCGCCCGGAATGTTTTCTGTCACCGTCATTCCCGGTGAGGCGACGTGAGACCTTCCGCACTTCGTTTCTCATCAATACCGAGGCGATACCGATGGCATTTCCCGATGGACTCATCAAGGCCGAAACCCTCGTGCACCTGGCCCGTGCCCGCGCGGCACAGCAGCCCGAGCAGCTCGCCTACGTCTTCCTCGCCAGCGACGGCAGCGAGGAGACCCGCTGGACCTACGCCCAACTCGACGCCCGTGCCCGGGACATCGCGGCCACCCTGCGCGGCACGGCCGAGCCCGGGGACCGGGCGCTGATCCTCCAGCCGCCGGGCCTGGAGTACGTCGCCGCGTTCCTCGGCTGCCTGTACGCCGGTCTCATCGCGGTCCCCGCCTACCCGCCCCGGGCGACCCGGAAGCTCGGGCGCCTCCAGGCCATCATCGACGACGCCCGGCCGAGTGTCGCCCTCGTCAACGAGGCCATCGCGAAGAACACGGCGCGCTACTTGGGCGACGAGGCCGCGCAGGAGGGCCCGTACTGGCTGAACACCGACGCCATCGGGACGAGCGACGAGGAGTGGATCCCGCCGCGGAGCACCGGGAGCGACATCGCTTTCCTCCAGTACACCTCCGGGACCACCGCCACCCCCAAGGGCGTGATGGTCAGCCACGCCAACATCCTGCACAACTCGCACGTCCTGCACCGCCGCCTGGACCACACGCCGGACTCCTGCTCGGTGAGCTGGCTGCCGCCGTATCACGACATGGGGCTCATCGGCGGCGTCCTCCAGCCCCTCTACGGCGGGTTCCCCGGCGTCCTCATGGCCCCCGCCACCTTCGCCCGGGACCCGTACCAGTGGCTGCGCGCCATCTCCACCTACGGCGGCACCACGTCGTACGCCCCCAACTTCGCCTACGACCTCTGCGTCGAGAAGGTCACCGAGCAGCAGCGCCGCACGCTCGACCTCGGCACCTGGCGCACCGCCTGCAACGGCGCCGAGCCCGTCCGCCCGAGCACCCTCGCCTCCTTCGCCGCCGCCTTCGCGGACGCCGGCTTCGACCCCGAGAGCATGGCCCCCGGCTACGGCCTCGCGGAGGCGACCCTCGTCGTCAGCGGAGGCGAACGGTCCACCGTCGCGGCGTCCTTCTCCGCGGCGGGCCTCGAACGCGGCGAGGTCCTCCCGGCGGCCGAGCCGTCCGGCGCCGACGCCCGTACGCTGGTCAGCGCCGGCCGCAGCGTCGACCCCGGGCAGCAGATCCGCATCGTCGACCCCGAGACGCACACCGAGTGCCCCGACGACCGCATCGGCGAGATCTGGGTGTCGGCGGACAGCGTGGCCCAGGGCTACTGGCAGCGTCCCGAGCAGACCGAGGAGACCTTCCGGGCCCGCCTGGCCGGCGGCAGCGACCCCTTCATGCGTACCGGGGACCTCGGCTTCCAGCACGACGGCCGGCTCTACATCACCGGCCGGAGCAAGGACCTCATCATCGTCCGCGGGCGCAACCTCTACCCCCAGGACCTCGAACTGTGCGTGGAGCGCAGCCACCCGTCGATGCGCACCAACGGCTCCGCCGCCGTCGCCCTGGAGGCGGACGGGGAGGAGCAGTTGCTGATCGTGGCGGAAGTCGCCCGCGAGAGCCACGACCCCGACATCGACGCGATCACCGCCGCGGTGACCCGGGCCATCGCCTCCGAGTTCGACGTCGCCGTGCACACGCTGGTCCTCATCCGCAGCGGCACGCTTCCCAAGACGTCGAGCGGCAAGATCCAGCGGCACGCGTGCCTGCGCGGCCACCTCGACGGCGAGCTGCACGTGCTCGGCCAGTGGTCCGGCAGCGACCGCCCCGGTACGGGGACGGCCGGCGCCGCCGACGCCCCCGCGGCGGCCCCGGGGCGTGCCGAGCAGGCGGTGCAGGACTACCTGCGGGCGGCGACGGCCCGGCAGATCAGGATCCCCGCCGCGAAGGTGGTCCCGGACGACCGGCTGCTCGACATCGGTCTGGACTCCCTCGCGACGTTCAACCTCCTCGCCCGGATAGCGGACGAGCTGGGCGCTTCCCTGCCGGCGACCGTCCTCATGGACAACCCGAGCATCGCCGAACTCGCCCGCGCCATCGTCCTCCAGCGCGGCGACGCCCTCCCCGTCGGACCCGACGGACTGCTCCGGACCGCCGGCGACGGCACGTCCTCCCTGCCGGTCCTGGTGGACGCGCCGGACGAGCGGTTCGAGCCGTTCCCGGTGACGGACCAGCAGCAGGCGTATCTCATGGGGCGGACCGACTCGTTCGAGATGGGGAACGTGTCGACGCACGCGTACCTGGAGTTCGAAGGCGCGGACCTGGATCTGGAGCGGTTCACGCTGGCGTGGCGGCGGATGATCGACCGGCACGAGATGCTGCGCGCGGTCATGGATCCCGTACGCAACGAACAGCGGATCCTGCGGGAGGTTCCGCTGTTCTCCCCCACCGTGGTCGACCTCCGCGATGCGAGTCGGGCCGACGCCGAGGCGGGCCTGGTGGCGGTGCGGGAGCGGTTGTCGCACGAGGTGCGGCCGGCCGACGTGTGGCCGCTGTTCGAGGTCGTCGTCTCCCTGCTGGACGGCGATCGCGTACGGGTGCACCTGAGCGTGGACGCGCTGATCTCCGACTTCGCCAGCGGCCGCATCCTCTTCCGCGAGCTGTCGCAGTTCTACGCCGACCCCGAAGCCCAGCTCCCCCCGCTGGAGATGTCCTTCCGCGACTACGTCCTCGCCGAAACCGCCATCGAAGACACCGAACTCTGGGAGACATCCCGCGCGTACTGGTGGAACCGGCTCGACGACCTCCCGCCCGCGCCCGACCTGCCGATGGCCAAGGACCCCAGCACCGTCGCGCACCCGACGTTCGTCCGCCACCAGTCGAAACTGGACGCCGCCAGCTGGTCGCGGCTGAAGACCCGCGCCGCCCGCGCCGGGCTCACGCCCACCGGTCTCCTGCTGGCCGCGTACGCCGAGACGCTCACCCGCTGGAGCCGCACGGCGCACTTCACCCTCAACGTTCCGCGCGTCAACCGGTTGCCGCTGCATCCGCAGGTCAACGAGGTGATGGGCGAGTTCGCCTCCTTCACCCTGCTCGAAGTCGACAACCGCGCACGCGAACCCTTCGAGGTCCGCGCACGCCGGCTCCAGGAACAACTCTGGAACGACCTCGGCCACCAGTACGTCAGCGGCGTCCGCGTCCTGCGCGAACTCATGCGCCGCCAAGGCGGCGTCGACCGCGCCCTCATGCCCGTCGTCCTGACCAGCACCCTCGCCCTCTCCCAGGACGAACGCACCACCCTCGAACACACCCTCACACCCGTCCACGCCATATCCCAGACACCCCAGGTCTGGCTCGACTACCAGGCCGAAGAACGCGAAGGCGAACTCCTCTTCAACTGGGACGCCGTCGACGAACTCTTCCCCGACCACCTGATCGCCGACATGTTCACCGCCCACCACGACCTCCTCCAGCGCCTCGCCGAGGACGGCGGGGAGTGGAAGGCCGTCGACGCGCAGCCGGTGCCGGAGCGGCAGAAGCAGCTGCTCGACCACGGAATCGGCCGTCACCGGGACGTCTCCGACGCCCTCGTGCAGGACCTGTTCCTCAGCCAGGTGGACCGGCGTGCCGACCAGCCCGCCGTGGTCACGACCGGCCGCACCCTCACCTACGGCGAGCTGCGCCACGCGGCCAGCCAGGTGGCCTGGTGGCTGCGGGGGAAGGGTGCCCGGCCCGGCGAACTGGTCGCCATCGTCATGGACAAGGGCTGGGAACAGGTCGTCGCCGCGTACGGGGTGCTCCTGTCCGGCGCCGCCTACCTGCCCGTCGACGCGAGCACGCCGCCCGAGCGGATGTCCGGCCTCCTCCGGCAGGGTGAGGTCTCCCTGGTGCTCACGCAGTCCCACCTGGACACGCTGCCCTGGCCCGAGTCGGCGGCGCGGCTGTACGTGGACGAGCCGCTGCCCGGCGACGGATCCACCGCGCCGGACGCCGTGCAGGGCCCGGACGACCTGGCCTACGCGCTGTTCACCTCGGGCTCCACCGGCCGTCCCAAGGGCGTGATGATCGCCCACCGCGGACTCGTGAACGCCCTGGACGAGACCATCCGCGAGTTCGGGATCACGGCGGACGACCGGGCGCTCGGCCTCACGGCCCTGCACCACGACATGTCCCTCTTCGACGTCTTCGGCGTCCTCGGCGCCGGCGGCACCCTCGTCCTGCCCGACGCCGACAAGACCCGCGACGCCGCCCACTGGGCCGGGCTCATCGCCGCGCACGACATCACGCTGTGGAACTCCGTCCCGGCCATGATGGAGATGCTCCTCGAACACACCGGCACCGACCCGGTCACCTCGCTGCGGACGGTGTTCCTCGGCGGCGACTGGATCCCGCTGTCGGTCCCGGAGCGCCTCGCCGCCGCGGCACCGGACGCGGAGCTGGTCTCCGTGGGCGGGCCCACCGAGACGACGCTGTGGAACATCTGGCACCGGGTCGGCGACCTCGGACCGGACTGGACGAGCATCCCGTACGGCCGGCCCATCGCCAACACCCGCTACTACGTCCTCAACGACCGCCTCGAACAGTGCCCCGCGTGGGTGACCGGCGAGATGTACGTGAGCGGCGTCGGACTCGCCCAGGGCTACTGGCGCGACGAGGAACGCACCGCCGCCGCCTTCCTCACCCACCCGCTCACCGGCGAACGGCTCTACCGGACCGGGGACCTGGGCCGCTGGCGGCCCGAAGGGGTGCTGGAGTTCATGGGCCGCGCCGACTTCCAGGTCAAGATCCGCGGCATGCGCATCGAACTCGGCGAGATCGAGGCGCAGCTCGCCGCCCACCCGGACGTCAACGCCGCCGTCGTCACCCCCGTCTCCCACCCCGACCGCCCCGGCTACCACGCCCTGACCGCCTACATCACCACCGGCGCGCAGCACACGGCGCAGCTCGCCGCCGCCCGGGAGGGCGACTTCACCGACACCCGCATCCGCCGGGTGACGCTCCAGGACCCGCTGGAGCGGGCCGAGTTCAAGCTGAGTCAGCCCGGCATCCGCCGTGACCCGGAGCGGCCCCGCGTGCCGCTGCCCGTACCGGAGCGGGACGACGCGCTCGTCGAGCGTTACCTGCGGCGCCGCAGCGACCGGAACTTCCTCGACGGGCCCGTCGGCCTCCAGGAGTTCAGCGACTGCCTGAACTGCCTCTACCAGATCGAGCTGGACGGACTGCCGAAGTACCGCTACCCCTCCGGCGGCGGCCTGTACCCGGTGCAGACCTACGTCTACGTCGCGCCCGGCGGCGTGGCGGACGTTCCTCCCGGCACGTACTACTACCAGCCGCGCGAGGGGGCGCTGGTCCTCCTCGACGGGAACGCCACCATGGACCGCGGCGTCCACGCGGCGCACAACCACGCCCTCTTCGACGCGGCGGCGTTCTCCCTCTTCTTCGTCGGCGAGACCGCCGCGGTGGAGCCCATGTACGGGGAGATCGCCCGGGACCTGTGCATGATCGAGGCCGGGTACATGGGCCAGCTCCTCATGACCTGGGCCGCCGAGCACGAGGTCGGGCTGTGCCCCGTCGGGGACATGGACTTCCCGCGCATCGGGGAGCTGTTCGGGCTGGGCGACAGCCACGTCTTCCTGCACGGCATGGTCGGCGGCCGGGTCGACCGCGCGGCCACGCGCCACGTCGCCGTCGACGCCGCCGCTCAGGAGTCGGCGGTGCCGCAGCCCGACGAGATGCGGGAGTGGCTGCGCGAGCGGCTGCCGGAGCACATGATCCCGGCGTCCGTGGTCCATCTCGACGCGCTGCCGCTGACGGCCAACGGCAAGGTGGACCGGCGCAACCTGCCGGCGCCCGACCTCTCCGACGCCACCGGCGGGGGCGGCGGCCGGGCCGACGAGGCGCGCACGCCCACGGAGAGCCGGCTCGCGGAGATCTGGACGGACCTGCTGGAGCTGTCCCGGGTCGGCATCCACGACAACTTCTTCGAGCTGGGCGGCCAGTCCCTGGTGGCGACGAAGCTCGTCGCCCGCATCCGTGCCGTCTTCCAGGTCGAGATCGCGCTGCGGGACGTCTTCGAGGCCCGCACCGTGGCCGAACTCGCTCTGATCATCGACCGGCACCGGGTGGGCCAGTCCGAGTACGACCTCCTCCCGGCGCCGTTGCCGGCCCTGGTGGACGCGCCGGACGAGCGGTTCGAGCCGTTCCCGGTGACGGACACGCAGCAGGCGTACCTCCTCGGCCGGACGGACGTGTTCGAGCTGGGGAACGTCTCGACCCACGCCTACGTGGAGTTCGAGGGCACGGACCTGGATCTGGAGCGGTTCACGCTGGCGTGGCGGCGGATGATCGACCGGCACGAGATGCTGCGCGCGGTCATGGACCCGGCCGGCAACCGGCAGCGGATCCTGTCCGACGTGCCCCCGTACGAACCGACGCTCGTCGACCTGCGCGGCGTGGACGCCGCCGCGGCGGAGGCCCGGGTGCTGGAGGTGCGGGAGCGGTTGTCGCACGAGGTGCGGCCGGCCGACGTGTGGCCGCTGTTCGAGGTCGTCGTCTCCCTGCTGGACGGCGATCGCGTACGGGTGCACCTGAGCGTGGACGCGCTGATCTCCGACTTCGCCAGCGGCCGCATCCTCTTCCGCGAGCTGTCGCAGTTCTACGCCGACCCCGAAGCCCAGCTCCCCCCGCTGGAGATGTCCTTCCGCGACTACGTCCTCGCCGAGACCGCCATCGAAGGCACCGAACTCTGGGAGACATCCCGCGCGTACTGGTGGAACCGGCTCGACGACCTCCCGCCGGCCCCCGCCTTGCCGATGGCCAAGGACCCCAGCACGGTCGAGTTCCCCACGTTCGTCCGGCACCAGAGCAGGCTCGACGCCCCGAGCTGGTCGCGGCTGAAGACCCGCGCCGCCCGCGCCGGGCTCACGCCCACCGGTCTCCTGCTGGCCGCGTACGCGGAGGCGCTGACCTGCTGGAGCAACAGCGCCCACTTCACCCTCAACGTTCCGCGCGTCAACCGGTTGCCGCTGCATCCGCAGGTCAACGAGGTGATGGGCGAGTTCGCCTCCTTCACCCTGCTCGAAGTCGACAACCGCGCACGCGAACCCTTCGAGGTCCGCGCACGCCGGCTCCAGGAACAACTCTGGAACGACCTCGGCCACCAGTACGTCAGCGGCGTCCGCGTCCTGCGCGAACTCATGCGCCGCCAAGGCGGCGTCGACCGCGCCCTCATGCCCGTCGTCCTGACCAGCACCCTCGCCCTCTCCCAGGACGAACGCACCACCCTCGAACACACCCTCACACCCGTCCACGCCATATCCCAGACACCCCAGGTCTGGCTCGACTACCAGGCCGAAGAACGCGAAGGCGAACTCCTCTTCAACTGGGACGCCGTCGACGAACTCTTCCCCGACCACCTGATCGCCGACATGTTCACCGCCCACCACGACCTCCTCCAGCGCCTCGCCGACAGCGACGACCTGTGGTCGGCCACGGACCTGGACCTGCTGCCCGCCGCGGAGGCCGAGCGGCGCGTGCTCAGCGCCGGCACCGAGGAGCCGGTCCACGCGACGCTGGTGCAGGATCTGTTCCTCGGCCAGGCGCGCCGGCGTGCGGACCAGCCGGCGGTGGTCACGACCCGCCGCACCCTCACCTACGGCGAGCTGCACCGCGCGGCGAACCAGGTGGCCTGGTGGCTGCGGGAGCGGGGCGCCCGGCCCGGGCGGCTGGTCGCCATCGTCATGGACAAGGGCTGGGAGCAGATAGCCGCGGCCTACGGAGTGCTCCTGTCCGGCGCCGCGTACCAGCCCATCGACCCGGCCACCCCCGCCGACCGCCTCGACAGCCTGCTCCGGCGCGGTGAGGTCGAGCTGGTCCTGACGCAGTCCCACCTGGAGGCCCTCTTCACCCGGCCGGAGGAGACCACGTGCCTGTACGTGGACCGGCCGCTGCCCGGCGACGGGTCCACCGCGCCGGAGACCGTGCAGGGTCCCGACGACCTTGCGTACACGCTGTTCACCTCGGGCTCCACCGGCCTGCCGAAGGGCGTGATGATCGCCCACCGAGGGCTCGTCAACGCCCTCGAAGCGACCATCCGCGAGTTCGGGATCACGGAGGACGACCGGGCGCTCGGCCTCACCGCCCTGCACCACGACATGTCGCTCTTCGACGTCTTCGGCGTCCTCGGCGCCGGCGGCACCCTCGTCCTGCCCGACGCCGACAAGACCCGCGACGCCGCCCACTGGGCCGACCTCGTCGGCACCCACCGGGTCACGCTGTGGAACTCGGTGCCCGCCATGATGGAGATGCTCCTCGAACACACCGGCGCCGGCACGGTCGGCTCGCTGCGGACGGTGTTCCTCGGCGGCGACTGGATCCCGCTGTCGGTCCCGGAGCGCCTCGCCGCCGCGGCACCGGACGCGGAGCTGGTCTCCGTGGGCGGGCCGACCGAGACGACGCTGTGGAACATCTGGTACCGGGTACGGGACGTCAGCCCCGACTGGACGAGCATCCCGTACGGCTGGCCCATCCCCAACACCACGTACCACATCCTCAACGAGCGCCTCGAACCCTGCCCCGAGTGGGTCACCGGCGAGATGCACGTCGCCGGTGTCGGCGTCACCCAGGGCTACTGGAACGACCCCGAGCGCACCGAGGCCGCCTTCCTCACGCACCCCCGCACCGGCGAGCGCCTCTACCGCACGGGCGACCTCGGCCGCTGGCGCCCCGACGGCACCATCGAGTTCGTCGGCCGCAAGGACCACCAGGTGAAGATCCGCGGCATGCGCATCGAGCTGGGCGAGATCGAGGCGCAGCTCGCCGCCCACCCGGATGTCAACGCCGCCGTGGTCGTTCCCGACCCGCACCCGGACCGCCCGGGCTACCACTCCCTCACCGCCTACGTCACGACGGGCGCGACAACCCCGCCCGGCGCCGCCGAGCTGCGCGAGCACCTGGCGCAGTGGCTGCCGCAGCACATGCTCCCCGGTACCTTCGTGCCGCTGGACACGCTGCCGCTGACGGCCAACGGGAAGGTCGACCGCAGGGCCCTGGCGGCGCTCGACACGGCCCCCGCCCGCCCCGCGGGCGAGAGCGTCGCCCCGCGTACGCCGCTGGAGGAGACGCTCGCCGCGACGTGGGCGGAGGTGCTTCAGGTCGACCGGGTCGGCGTCCACGACGACTTCTTCGCCCTGGGCGGCGACTCGCTGCTGGCCACGAAGGTCATCGCCCGGCTGAAGGCGGCCCTCGGCGGCGAAGCGCTGTCCCTGCGCGTCCTGTTCAGCACGCCGAACGTCGCGGCCATGGCCGAGCACATCGAGGCGACGCAAGCCGCCGGACTCCAGCGGCCCACGTTCGGGTCGGTGCACGGGGAGGACAGCACCGAGGTCCGCGCCGCCGATCTCACGCTGGACAGGTTCCTGGACGAGCAGACCCTCGCCGGCGCCGGGACCCTTGCGAGCCCGGCGGGCACGCCCCGTACGGTGCTGCTGACCGGCGCGAACGGCTACATCGGGCGCTTCCTGTGCCTGGAGTGGCTCCAGCGCCTGGCGGCCTCGGGCGGGCGGCTGATCTGCCTGGTACGCGGCTCGGACGCGGCGGCGGCGCGGAAGCGGCTCGACGCGGCCTTCGGCACCGCGGACGCGGAGTTGCTGCGGACGTACGAGACGCTGGCCGCCGGGCATCTGGAGGTGGTCGCCGGCGACATCGCCGAGCCGCGGCTCGGGCTGGACGAGCCGACGTGGGCGCGCCTGGCCGCCGACGTGGACGCCGTCGTGCACTCCGGGGCACTGGTCAACCACGTGCTTCCGTACCAGCATCTGTTCGAGGCGAACGTCCTGGGCACCGCGGAGGTGGTGCGGTTGGCACTGACCGGGCGGATCAAGCCGGTCACGTACGTCTCCAGCGCGGTCGTCGCGACGTCGCGCCCCGGGGAGCCGGCCGTCGGCGAGGACGCGGACGTACGCTCCGCCCTCCCGGTCCAGGCGGCCGACGGCGGGTACGGCGTCGGCTACACCACCAGCAAGTGGGCGGGTGAGGTCCTCCTGCGGGAGGCCCACGACCTGTGCGGGCTGCCGGTCACCACCTTCCGCTCCAGCATGGTCCTCGCGCACCGCAGGTACGGCGGGCAGCTGAACGCCTCCGACATGTTCACCCGCCTGATCTTCAGCCTGATCGCCACCGGCGTGGCGCCGCGGACCTTCTACCCCGCCGCCCAGCGGGCGGACGGCCCGCGGCCGCACTACGACGGCCTGCCCGTCGACTTCGCCGCCGAGGCGGTCGTGGCGCTGAGCGCGCACATGACCGCCGGCTACCGGACGTTCGGCCTCGTCAACCCCCACGACGACGGTGTCTCCCTCGACACCTTCGTCGACTGGCTGGTCGACGAAGGCCATCCGATCGAGCGCGTGGACGACTACCACGAGTGGCTCGACCGCTTCGAGGCGGCGATGCGGGCACTGCCCGAGGCGCAGCAGCGGTACTCGGCGCAGCCGCTCCTGCACGTGCTCCGGTACCCCGAGGCGGCCATGGCGGCGCCCAGGGTGCCGTCGGACCGCTTCCGCACCGCCGTCCAGGCGGAAGGGATCGGTGCGGACAAGGACGTCCCGCATCTCACGAAGTCCCTCATCAGGAAGTACGCGACCGACCTCGCGCGGCTGCCGGAGGCGTGAGACGCGTGAGCACACCTCGACCACAGGACGACACCGAAAGGACGTGCGCAGATATGGCCGGTTGGACGGCGGGCGACATACCCGACCAGAGCGGCCGACTGGCCGTGGTCACCGGGGCGAACAGCGGTCTCGGCTACGCCACCGCGCGGGAGCTGGCACGGCACGGCGCCCGGGTGGTGCTGGCCTGCCGCAGCGCGGAGCGCGGCGCCGAGGCGCAGGGCAGGCTGCTGGCCGAGGTGCCGGGCGCGGAGGTGGAGTGCCGGGCGCTGGACCTGGCGGACCTGACGTCGGTACGGGCCTTCGCCGAGGGCCTGGAGGCGGACGAGCTGCACCTGCTGATCAACAACGCCGGGGTCATGGCCATGCCGTACGGCCGGACCGCGGACGGCTTCGAGACGCAGATCGGCGTGAACCACCTCGGCCACTTCGCGCTCACCGGCCTGCTGCTGCCGAAGCTGCTGGCGGCGCCGAAGGCCAGGGTGGTCACCCTCTCCAGCATCTCCCACTTCGGCGGGCAGGTGAAGCTCGACGACCTGCACGGCGAGCGGCGTTACAACCGATGGACCACGTACTCCCGGTCGAAGTCGGCGAACCTCCTCTTCGTGCACGAGCTGGCCCGCCGCCTCGACGCGACCGGCGCGGACGTCGTGGCCGCCGCCGCTCACCCCGGCTACGCCGCGACGAACCTGCAGTACGCGGCGCCCCGGCTGGAGGGCCGCCGCATGGCGGAGCGGGTCACGACGCTGACGTACCGGCTGCTCGCCCAGTCCGCCGACCGCGGCGCGCTGCCGACGCTGTTCGCCGCCACCGCGCCGGACGTGGCGCCCGACGACTTCATCGGCCCCCGCATCCAGGGCTGGCGCGGCCGGCCGACCCGGTCGTGGCGGGCGAAGTGGACCCGGGACGACGCGGTGGCGGAGCAGCTCTGGACCCGCAGCGAGGAGTTGACGGAGGTGGGCTACGAGGCGCTGAAGGCGTAGCGCACCGGAAGCGGAACGCGGGCGGGAGCGCCCGCGGCCCGCTGTCCCGGGCCCCGAAGCACCGCGAGGGCTGCCTTTCCGGCAGCCCTCGCACCCGTTCGCCGCAGGAAGCTGGAGACGACCGGAACGGCGCTTTGAATCGCCATTTGGCGATGATAGCGTTTCGGACGCGTTAATCGACAAGAAGCGATGTCGGCAGGACTCGTCGACTGATTGGACCCCCATGGAGCAATGGGACAACCCGCGGCGGTGGTGGGCTCTGGCGGCCCTCGTGCTCGCGGCACTGACCATCGGTTTCGACATCACCATCCTCAATGTGGCGTTGCCGACGATCGCCGGCGAGCTCTCGGTGGGCACCGACGGACTCCAGTGGATCGTGAACGCCTATGTGGTGGTGCTGGCGGGGCTGATGCTGACCTGCGGCGCGCTGGGCGACAAGTACGGCCGGAAACTGCTCCTGGTGGTCGGGCTGGTGCTGTTCGCGGCGGCATCGGCGCTGGCGGCGTGGGGCGATTCGGCCGGGGTCGTCATCGCCGCCCGGGCCGGGATGGGCGTGGGCGGTGCCATCATCCTGCCCGTGGCCTTCGCCGTCGTGGCCGCGCTCTTCGGGCCGGACGAGCGCGGCCGGGCCGTATCGCTCCTGGTGGTGGGCACCGGCGCGGGCATCCCTCTCGGTCCGCTCATCGGGGGCTACCTGCTGGAGCACTTCTGGTGGGGCTCGATCTTCCTCATCAACATCCCGATGGCGGCGATCGCGCTGACGGCGATCGTCTTCCTGATGCCCGAGACGCGCGACCCCGCCCCGCGCCGGCTCGACCTGCCCGGCGCCCTGCTGTCCACGGCCGGTCTCGTCACCCTCGTCTACGGGATCATCGAGGCACCCGGCCGCGGCTGGGGGGACCCCCTGGTCCTGGGCTTGCTGGCGCTGGCCGCCGTGCTGCTGTTCGCCTTCGGCGTCTGGGAACTGCGCACCGAGCAGCCGATGATCGACCTGAGGTGGTTCGGGCGGCGCCAGTTCCTCTGGGCCAGCCTGGCCGGCATGCTGGTCAGCTTCACCCTGCTGGGCATGCTGTTCGTGCTGCCGCAGTACCTCCAGGACGTCGCGGGACACAGCGCGTTCGCCACCGGTCTGCGGCTCCTGCCCATGATCGGCGGTCTCGTCGTGGGCGCGCCGCTCGGGGAACGACTGGCGGCCGGCGGCTACCGCGTCCCGGTGGGGATCGGGCTGCTGCTTTCCGGCGCGGGCCTCGCCGTCGGCGCCGCCACGGACACCGGTACGTCCTACGGCTTCGTCGTCGTCTGGCTGACCGCGGTCGGCATGGGCATCGGCATGGCGCTGTCGCCCGCGATGGACGCCGTGCTGGACGACCTGCCGTCCGAACGCTCGGGAGCCGGCACGGCCATCACCATGACGCTGCGCCAGGTCGGCGGCGCCCTGGGGGTGGCCCTCCTCGGCAGCCTGCTGGCCCAGGGCTACGCGGACCAGGTCGACACGGACGGGCTGCCGCCACCCGCCGCGGACGCCGCGCGCGACTCGGTGGCCGGCGGGCTCGCCGTCGCCGACCGCTTGGACCTGCCGGAACTCGCCGCCAGCGCCCAGGACGCGTACATGAACGGCATGACGCTGGTGCTCGTCGCCACCGGTGCCGTGGCGATCCTCAGCGCCGTCCTGACCACCGCGCTGCTCCCCGGCCGCCCCGCGGTCGCGGCCGATGACGGCGCCGCGGCGCCGGACCCGGCCGGTGGCGCACCCGCCGAGAAGACGGCGTAGCACGCGTGGCGCGGGCCGTCACTCGCGCGCGTAGGCACGCAGCGGCGGCTCCGCGGTGGTGTACGGGGCGGTCAGGACGGCCTCCGCGAGGCCGCCCGCGAGGCCCAGCAGCCGGGTCATGCCCGCGACGTCGACGGCGTCGAAGACCACCTCGCCGCAGGACGAGGACCCGACGCGATCCGGGTCCGCCGCGCCGGGGTTGGCGAGCGCGTCCTGCGCCAGCGCGTACGCGGTGGCGTCCGCGAGCAGCGTCATGTGCCCGGGCGCGCGCAGCGGGCACACCTCCTGCACCATCACGTTCACTTCACCGGGATAGGCGGTCGCCGCGGGGGCCGGCCAGATCAGCTCATCGGTACGCGAGCCGATCGACGTCAGCTCCGGCCCCTCGGGGAACGGCTCCCGGGTGAGCGCGCCGACCCACGCGGCGGAGGGCCTGAACTGCCAGGCGAACGCCGGGCACACGCCCGCGGCGCAGGTCACGTCCGCGAAGCCGCTCCCCCGGTACGGGGACGCCAGCGAGACCACGTCGTCGACCCGGGCGGGCAGGTCGGGCCAGAACCGCAGGGCCCACGCCGCCAGCAGACCGCCCTGGCTGTGCCCGATGACGGAGACCTTCCGGCCGGCGATGTCGTTCATGTGCCGGATCGCGTGGACCGCGTACTCGGCGGTGGTCTGGATGTCGCCGACGCCCTGGCCGGGCAGGGCGTCGAGGACACATACGGGCCGGCCCTCCTCGCGCAGCGCCTTCTGATAACCCCAGCTGTAGACGTGCTCGGATGCCTCCGCCGTGCCCGGGACGAGCAGAACCGGCGTCGTGGCCGCGTCCTGTAAGTCGGGCGAACAGCGCACCGCCGCGGCCAGTTCCGGCACCGGCGTCTCCAGCGGCGGGCCGGCGCCGGCGGTGCCCGCCGCGGCGGACGCCGGCGGCGGGAAGAGGACGACGGCGGCGGCCAGCGCCGCCACGAGGGCGGTGAGGCGGAGGGGGCCGCGGGTCCGCGACCGCTTCGCCGTCAGCGCCGCTCCCCCGGCCGGCCGGCGGTCACCAGGGTCGTGACCTCCTTGCCGATGTCCTCCATGCGGTCGTTGAGGTAGAAGTGACCGCCGGGGAAGCTCCGGAAGTGGAACGGCCCGTCGACCTGGTCGCGCCAGCCCATCGTCTCGTCGATGCCCGCCTTGGGATCGGCGTCCCCGAGGAGTGCGGTCAGCGCGCACCGCAGCCTGGGACCCGGCTGGTACCGGTACGTCTCGACGGCCTTGTAGTCGTTGCGGACCACGGGAAGGATCATCTCCAGCAGCTCCTCGTCGTCGAGGAACGCCTGGTCCGTCCCGTTCAGGGAGCGCATCTCCGCCACCAGGCCCTTGTCGTCGCGAAGGTGGACGTCGTCGTCGTCGCGGACGACGCCCGGGGCCCGCCGGCCCGACACGACGAGCCCGGCGAGCGGTACGGAGCCGAACTGCTCCAGCCGCCGCGCCGCTTCGAAGGCGACGACCGCGCCCATGCTGTGGCCGAACAGGACGAGCGGGCGGTCCGTCCAGCCGACGAGGCGGTGGAAGACCTGCTTGGCGAGCTCGCCGACGTCGTCGACCAGCGCCTCCCCCATCCGGTCCTGCCGGCCCGGGTACTGCACCCCGTGGACCTCCATCTGCGGGGCGAGGGTCCGGGCCAGCGGCAGGTACACGTTGGCCGATCCGCCGGCGTGCGGGAACGCCACCAGCCGGGGCGCCCGCGGGGCCTCCGGTCCCAGCCGTCTGATCCACGAGCCGCCCACGCCGCCGGGTGCTGCCATGACGCCACTCCCCATCTCCGTGTCCCTCACTGTCCTTGCCGGCGCCGCCACGCGGACAGCGCCGGCAGCGTCGCTTCGAGCGCCTCGCGGTCCCCGGGGCCGTCGAAACCGAGGAGCTGCGCCAGCGCGGCGGCGTCCCCCTTCTCCACGACCTCCCAGAACGCGGCCTCGCCGGCGTCCGGCCCAGGGCCGCCGGAGGCGGCCATCCAGTACGGCTCGCGCTGGAACGCGTACGTCGGCAGCCCGACCCGCCGTGCCGGCACGGCGGCGAACGCGCCCTCCCAGCGCACGGCCAGTCCGTTCGTGGAGAGCCGCGCGAGCGCGCTCAGTACGTCGTGCGCCTCGTCCGGGCCGCCGGACAGCAGCGGTACGGCGGCCCCTCCGGAGCCCGCCGGGCTCAGGTCCACGACGGCCGAGACGCCGCGCCGGCCGAGCTGCCCGACCCCGGGCAGGGAGCCGGCGGGCCGCCAGATCTGGCTTGCCCAGTACTCGGCGGTCCGCAGCTGCCCGGCGGGAACCTCGTCGCCGGTCGTACCGGACACCACGGGGATCGACGGAACAGCCATCGGCAACCGCTCGGCCGCCCGGCGGAACTCCTCAAGGCCCGGGCCCGGTTCGCCGTCCGGCGCACCGCGGCGGAGCCGCTCGTCCTCGGCGGCCAGCGCACAGGCGGCGGGCAGCGACAGCACCCCGGAGGCGTGCGCCGCGGCGAGTGCGCCGATGCCCTGCCCGACGACCGCGTCGGGCCGTATCCCGTACGAGCCCAGCAGCCGGAACAGCGCGGTCTGGAACGCGAACAGTTCCGTCCGCGGGGCACCGGCATCCTCCGGAGCGAGCCACGCCGGCCGGACCGCGCGGTCCAGGTGTGCTTCCAGCTCGCCGCAGACCTCGTCCATGGCCCCGGCGAACGCGGGGAAGGCCGCGTACAGGCCGCTGCCCGCGTGGCCGGGCGGTGTGCCGGTGCCGGAGAAGAGAGCGGCCAGGCGCACGTCGCCGCGTGCCCGGCCGAGAACCACGCGGCCGTCCTCCTCCCCCTCCGCCAGGGCGGCAAGGCCCGCCAGCAGCTCGTCGCGGCTCTCCCCGAGGACGACCGCACGGTGGTCGAGCCGGGCCCGGGAGGTGGCGAGCGAGTAGCCCACGTCGACGGCGCTGAACTCCGGGTCGGCGGCGAGCTGCCGGTGCAGCCGCTGGGCCTGCGCGCGCACCCCCCGCTCGGACCGGGCGGAGAGGGCCCACGGCACCAGGGGCAGCGACCGGGCCGGGCCGTCAGTGGCGACGGCGGCGTCGGGTGCCGCCGGGGCGGGTGGGGCCTGCTCGACGATGGCGTGGGCGTTGGTGCCGCTGATCCCGAATGCGGAGACGCCCGCCCGGCGCGGTTGTCCGGTGTCGGGCCACGGCTGCGCCTCGGTCAGCAGCTCGACGGCGCCGGCGGACCAGTCCACGTGCGGCGAGGGCTCGTCCACGTGCAGGGTCCCGGGCAGCAGCCCGTGTCGCATCGCCATCACCATCTTGATCATTCCGGTGACGCCGGAAGCGGCCCTGGGATAGCCGATGTTCGACTTGACCGAGCCCAGCCACAGCGGGCGGCCGTGCGGCCGGTCCCGGCCGTACGTGGCAAGCAGCGCCTGCGCCTCGATCGGGTCCCCGAGCGTCGTGCCGGTCCCGTGCCCCTCGACCGCGTCGATGTCGGCCGGGGAGAGGCGGGCGTTGCTCAGCGCCTGGCGGATCACCCGCTGCTGCGCCGGTCCGTTGGGCGACGTCATGCCGTTGGACGCGCCGTCCTGGTTGACGGCCGAGCCGCGCACCACGGCCAGCACCTCGCGCCCGGCGCGCTGGGCGTCCGACAGCCGCTCCAGCAGCAGCACCCCGGCGCCCTCGCCCAGCCCCAGGCCGTCGGCCGCGGCGGCGAACGGCTTGCACCGCCCGTTGCCGGCCAGCGTCATCTGTTGGCCCGCCCCGGTGAAGAGCCCCGGGTTGGAGATCACCGAGACCCCGCCGACCAGGGCCAGGGCGCAGTCGCCCTGCCGCAGCGCCTGCCCGGCGAGGTGCAGCGCCACCAGCGACGAGGAGCAGGCCGTGTCCACGGTGACGGCGGGCCCCTCCACGCCGAAGGTGTACGCCAGCCGGCCGGAGATGAAGCTCCCGGCGTTGCCCGTGACCGCGGAGACGTCGAAGTCGCCCTCGGGCACGGTCCCTTCGCCGTACTCCGAGGCCATCGCGCCGATGAACACGCCCGCGGTGAGCCCCTGCACGGAGAGCGGGTCGAAGCCCGCGCGTTCGAACGCCTCCCAGGACGTCTCCAGCAGCAGGCGCTGCTGCGGGTCCATCGCCAGCGCTTCGGCCTGCGAGATGCCGAAGAGCCCGGCGTCGAAGTCGCCCGCGCCGCTGAGGAACCCGCCTTCCAGCACGGGGTGCTCGCCGGCCTGGCCGGGCCGCCGGAGGGCGTCGAGGTCCCAGCCCCGGTCGGTGGGGAACGGGGTGACCGCGTCCGTGCCCGCGGCGACCAGCTCCCACAGCTCCTCCGGCGTGGTCACCCCGCCGGGACAGCGGCACGCCATGCCGACGACGGCGAGGGGCTCGCCCACGGCGGCGGTCAGCTGCTGGTTCTGCCTGCGCAGCTTCTCGACGTCCAGCATCGCGCTGCGCAGCGCCTTGACCAGCTCGTCCGTCGAAACGGTCATCGGTCGCCCGCCCCTTCCGAGCCCGCGGACCCGTCGGCGCCGTCGAGTGCGAGGCGGACCAGGTCCGCCACCTCCAGGCCGGCGATGGCACTGGACTCCTCGGGCTGCGCCGCGGGGGTCTCGCCGTCCGCGCCGGCGAGTTGCCGGAGCACGTCCAGCACGCCGGCCTGGCGGAGCTGGGCGAGGGGGACGGTGGCCAGGGCGCGCCGGATCTCGGCCTCACCGTCGTCGGCGGCAGGCGGGGCGCCGTCCGCGGCCTGCGGGACGAGTTGGGTGTGGAGGTGGTCGGCGAGGGCGGTGGGGGTGGGATAGTCGAAGACCAGCGTGGCCGGCAGGCGCTGTCCCGTCGCCGCACCGAGGCGGTTGCGCAGCTCGACGGCGGTCAGCGAGTCGAAACCGATGTCCTTGAACGGCTGATCCACACTCACCGTCTCCGGCCCCGCATGCCCCAGAACCGCCGCCACATGCGTACGGACCAGATCGGTCAGGATCCGCTGCCGCTCCGCCTCACCCACCGAGGCAAGACGCCGCTGCAACGCGGAGGTATCCGCAGCCGACGCCGCAGCACGCCGCGCAGGCCCACGCACCAGCCCGCGGAGCATCGCCGGCAACGTGCCCGACCCGGCCTGCGCCCGCAACCTGCCCGCATCCACCCGCGCCGCGAACACCAACGGCTCCGTCGCCGCCAACGCCGCATCGAACAACGCCAAACCCTGCTCATCACTCAACGCACCCAGACCGGAACGAGACATCCGCGAAACATCCCGCTCACCCATCCCCCCCGTCATCCCACTGGCCTGCGCCCACAACCCCCACGCCACCGACGTACCAGGCAACCCCTCAGCACGACGACGCGCCGCCAAAGCATCCAAAAACGCATTCGCCGCCGCATAATTCGCCTGACCAGGAGCCCCCAACACCCCCGCCGCCGACGAGAACAACACGAACGCCGAAAGATCCAGACCCCGCGTCAGCTCATGCAGATTCACCGCCGCATCAACCTTCGGCCGCAACACCGCATCAACATCCCCCGCCGTCAACGACTCCACCAGCCCATCCACCAGCACACCCGCCGCATGCACCACACCCGTCAACGGCCGCTCCACCGGAACCGAATCCAGCACCTCCCCCAACGCGTGACGATCCGCCGCATCACACGCCGCAACCGTCACCGACGCACCCAACCCCACCAACTCATCCCGCAACTCCACCGCACCACCGGCATCCAACCCACGCCGACTCGTCAACAGCAGATGCCGCACCCCATACGACCTCACCAAATGCCGCGCAACCAGACCACCCAACACCCCCGTACCACCCGTCACCAACACCGTCCCACCGGGGTCGAGGGGCTGGGGCACGGTCAGGACGACCTTGCCGATGTGCCGGGCCTGGCTCAGGTACCGGAACGCCGCCTGTGCCTCGCGTACGTCCCAGGTGGTCACCGGCAGCGGCTTCAGCACGCCCTGCTCGATCAGCGCCACGATCTCGCCCAGCATCCGGTGGATCAGTTCCGGGTCGGCCTGCATCAGGTCGAACGCCTCGTACGCCACCCCGGCGTGCTCGGCGGCCACCTTCTCCGGGTCGCGGATGTCGGTCTTGCCCATCTCCATGAACCGCCCGCCACGTGGCAGGAGCCGGGCCGAGGCGTCCATGAACTCTCCGGCCAGCGAGTTCAGCACGACGTCCACGCCGGCGCCGCCGGTGGCGTCGAGGAACCGCTGCTCGAACTCCAGCGTCCGCGAGGAGGCGATGTGGTCGTCGTCGATGCCCTGGGCGCGCACCGCCTCCCACTTCGGGTGGCTGGCCGTGGCGTACACCTCCGCGCCGAGGTGGCGGGCGAGCTGGAGTGCGGCCATTCCCACGCCGCCGGCCGCGGCGTGCACGAGCACGGTCTCGCCGGCCTTGAGGCCGGCCAGTTCCACCAGCCCGTACCACGCGGTGAGGAACACCACGGGCGCGGACGCCGCCTGCTCGAACGACCAGCCGTCCGGGACCCGTACCACCAGCCGGTGGTCCGCGACGGCCATGGGGCCGAAGGACTGCGGCACGAACCCCATGACCCGGTCGCCCACCGCCAGCCCGGTCACGGCGGAGCCCACTTCGAGCACCACGCCCGCGGCCTCGCCGCCGGCGAACTTCTGGTTCGGGATCAGGCCGAGCGCCAGCAGGACATCGCGGAAGTTGAGGCCGGCGGCGCGGACGGCGATGCGCACCTGCCCGGGCTCCAGCGGGCCCTCGACGTCCGGGTGGGGCACCAGCGTCAGGCCCTCCAGCGTCCCGGTGCCCGTCACGTCCAGCCGCCAGGGCCCGTCCGCGGGCGGGGTCAGCGCTTCCGGTCCCGAGCGGGTCAGCCGCGGCGTGTGTACGGTGCCGCCGCGGACCGCCACCTGGGGCTCGCCGCACTCGACGGCGGCGGGCAGCAGGTCGGCGGCGTCGGGCGCGTCGTCGAGGTCGATCAGGACGATGCGGCCGGGGTGTTCGGTCTGCGCGGTGCGGAGCATGCCCCACACGCCCGCCCGCGCCAGGTCCGTCACCGCTTCGCCGGCCGCGGCGGCGACGGCGCCGCGGGTGACCGCCACCAGCCGGGAGGACGCGAACCGCTCGTCGGTGAGCCACCGCTGCACCGACTCCAGCAGCTGCGTCGTCGCGGCGCGGACGCCGTCGGCGAGTGGTGCGGCGTCGTCGTGGCCGGTACAGGGCAGCACGACGACGTCCGGTGCCTCGTCCGCGCCGGAGCCGTCGGCCGCGGCGGTCATGTCCGGCCACGCGGCGACCATCAGCCCGGCCCGTTCCAGGGCGGGCCGGAGCCCGATCCCGTCGGCACCGATGATCGACCACCGGCCGGAGGCGGGTCCCGCGACGGCCGCCAGCGGCATCCAGGTCAGCCGCAGCAGCGAGTCGCGGTCGCCGCTGCGTATCTGCTCCAGCTGTTCGAGCGTGACGGGCGGGACGACCAGCGAGTCGGCCCGGACCACCGGGTTTCCGGCGCCGTCGGAGATGCTCACGCTCACCGTGTCCGCGCCGGCCGCGGCCAGCCGTACCCGTACGTGCGTCGCGCCGGTGGCCGCGAGCGTCAGCCCGGCCCAGGCGAACGGCAGCCGCACCTGGCCCGCGGTGTCGAAGAACTCCCCGAGCCCGAGGGCGTGCAGGGTGGCGTCCATCAGCGCGGGGTGGATGCCGAACCGGCCGGCCTGCTCGCGCGCCCGCTCCGGCAGGGCGACCTCGGCGAAGACCTGGTCCCCGCGCCGCCAGGCGGCCTCAAGGCCCTGGAAGGTGGGCCCGTAGCCGTAGCCCGCCTCGGCCATCCCGGCGTAGAAGCCGGTCAGGTCGACCGGCTCCGCGCCCGGCGGCGGCCACGCGCTCAGCTCCGGGTCCGCCCCGGGTACGGTCTCGGCTGCGGACAGGGCGCCGCTGACGTGCTGCACCCACTCCCCCGCCTCGTCGGTGCGGGAGTGGATGGTGAGCGGCCGGTGGCCGCTGTCGTCCGGCGTCCCGACGCGGACCTGGATCGCGACGCCGCCGCGCTCGGGCATGATCAGCGGGACCTCGAAGGTCAGCTCGTCGATCCGGTCGCAGCCCACCTCGTCGCCCGCGCGGACGGCGAGTTCGACGAACCCGGTGCCGGGCAGCAGCACCACTCCGGACACGGCGTGGTCGGCCAGCCACGGCATCGTCTGCACGGACAGCCGGCCGGTGAGGACGACGGACCCGTCGGCGGTCTCGACCGCCGCCGCCAGCATCGGGTGGTCCACCGCGGTCTGGCCGAGCCCCGTCGGATCACCGGTGCTGCCGGCGGGCGCCGGCCAGTAGCGGTGGCGCTGGAAGCCGTACGTGGGCAGCGCGACCCGGCGGGCGGCGGTGCCGTCGAACATCGTCTCCCAGTCCACCGGCACGCCCTGGACGTACGCCTCCGCCAGCGCGGCGGCGAACCGGTCCGGGCCGCCCTCGTCGCGCCGCAGCGTGCCCACGGCCACCGCCCGCGCGCCGGCCGACTCGATCGTCTCCTGCACCCCCACCGTCAGGACGGGGTGGGGGCTGGCCTCCAGGAACACCCGGTGCCCCTGCTCCAGCAGCAGCCGGGTCACCTCCTCGAACCGCACCGGCTCCCGCAGGTTGGCGCACCAGTACGCGGCGTCCAGGCCGGAGGTGTCGACGGCCTCGCCGGAGACCGTGGAGTGGAACGGGATCTGCGCCGCCCGCGGCGCGATTCCCGCCAGTGCCTCCATCAGCTCGTCCCTCACCTGCTCCACCTGCGGCGAGTGCGAGGCGTAGTCCACCGGGATGCGCCGGGCCCGTACCCCGTCGGCCTCGCAGCCGGCGAGGACCTCGTCCAGCGCCGCGGCGTCGCCCGAGACGACCGTGGAGACCGGCCCGTTCATCGCGGCGATGCCCACGCGGCCCGCCCACGGCGCGAGCCGCTCCGCGGTCGCGTCCGCGGACAGCGCGACCGACGCCATGCCGCCCCCGCCGGCGAGGCCGACGAGGGCGCGGCTGCGCAGCGCCACCACGCGGGCCGCGTCCTCCAGCGACAGCGCCCCGGCGACGTACGCGGCGGCGATCTCGCCCTGCGAGTGGCCCACCACGGCGGCCGGTTCGACGCCGTGGGCACGCCAGAGCTGCGCCAGCGACACCATCACCGAGAACAGCACCGGCTGGACCACGTCCACCCGCTCCAGCGCGGCGCCGTCGGGGTCCTGAAGCACCTTGAGGAGGTCCCAGTCGACGTGCGGGGCGAGGGCCTGCGCGCACGCCTGGAGGTGGTCGGCGAACACGGGCGCGGAGTCCATCAGCTCCAGCGCCATGCCGATCCACTGCGACCCCTGCCCCGGGAAGACGAACACGGGCCGGGCGTCGCCTGCGGCGGTCCCCACCACCGTGCCGGCGGCCGGTTCGCCCTGCGCGAGGGCGCGGAGCCCCGGCGCCAGTTCCTCGCGGTCCGCGCCGAGGAGCACGGCACGGTGCTCCAGCCGGGCCCGGGTGGTCGCCAGCGAGTAGCCGATGTCCAGCGCGGCGGCGCCCGGGTGGGCCGTCAGGTGCGCCTCCAGCCGCCGGGCCTGCTCGCGCAACGCCTCCTCGGACCGCGCCGAGATCATCCACGCGACCGGGGCCGGCACCGCGGCGGCGTGGCCACCGGGCTCCTCGTCCCCCTCCTCGGCGGCGGGCTCGTCCGGGACGTCGGGCGCCTGTTCCACGATCAGGTGGGCGTTGGTGCCGCTGATGCCGAACGAGGACACCGCCGCCCGGCGCGGCCTGCCCTCACCGGGCCACGGCTGCGCCTCGGTGAGCAGCTCGACGGCGCCCGCGGACCAGTCCACGTGCGGCGACGGCTCGTCCACGTGGAGCGTCTTGGGCAGCACCCCGTGCTGCATCGCCTTCACCATCTTGATCACCCCGGCGACGCCCGCGGCGGCCTGGGTGTGCGCGATGTTCGACTTGACCGAGCCCAGCCACAGCGGGCGGCCGTGCGGCCGGTCCCGGCCGTACGTGGCAAGCAGCGCCTGCGCCTCGATCGGGTCCCCGAGCGTCGTACCGGTCCCGTGCCCCTCGACCGCGTCGATGTCGGCCGGCTCCAGCCCCGCACCGGCCAGCGCCTGACGGATGACCCGCTGCTGCGACGGCCCGTTCGGCGCCGTCAGACCGTTGGACGCGCCGTCCTGGTTGACGGCCGAGCCGCGCACCACGGCGAGGACGTCGTGGCCGTTGCGCCGGGCGTCGGACAGCCGCTCCAGCAGCAGCAGCGCCACCCCCTCGCCCCATCCGGCGCCGTCCGCGGCGCCCGCGAACGCCTTGCACCGGCCGTTCGGGGCGAGTCCCCGCTGCCGACTGAACTCCACGAACGCCATCGGGCTGATGAGCACCGACACCCCGCCCGCCAGCGCAAGGCTGCACTCGTCGGACCGTAGCGCCTGCACGGCCTGGTGCATCGCCACCAGCGACGACGAACAGGCCGTGTCCACGGTCACCGCCGGCCCCTCCAGACCGAAGGTGTACGCCAGCCGGCCGGAGACCACGCTCGCGGCGGTGCCGGTGACGCCGAAGCCCTCGCCGTTCTCGCCGGGCGCGGACGCGGAGCTGTACTCCGACCCCATCGAGCCGACGAATACGCCCGCCGGGAAACCGCCCAGCGACAGCGGATCGATGCCGGAGCGCTCGAACAGCTCCCAGGCGGCCTCCAGCAGCAGGCGCTGCTGCGGGTCCATGGCGAGCGCCTCGCGCGGGGAGATGCCGAAAAGGGCGGCATCGAAGTCGGCGAGGCCGGGCAGGAAGCCGCCGTGCCGGGTGTACGACGTGCCGACGCTGTCCGGGTCCGGGTCGTACAGCCCGTCCACGTCCCAGCCGCGGTCGGTCGGGAACTCCGACACCGCGTCCCGGCCCTCGGCGACCAGCGACCACAGGTCCTCGGGGGAGTCCACCCCGCCCGGATACCGGCAGGACATGCCGACGATCGCGATCGGCTCCCGGATTTTGTCCTCTAGGGTCGTCAGCCTCTCCCGGGTTTGCAGCAACTCGGTCATGAGCCGCTTGGAATAGTCGAGGATCTTGTTTTCCTGGTCGTTAGCCATGAAGTTGTTGCCTCCAACGTGAGGGAATGACCGCGGCGGCGACGCGACTCAGTCGATGCCCAGTTCCTTCTCCATGAGGGCGAGCATTTCGTCGTGGCTCGCCGACTCGATCACGTCTTTCCGAGAAGCGGTGTCCGCGGTGTCCCGTGCGTCATCGAGCTTCCAGAGCAGCCCTTGCAGACGCCTGACGAGCTGCGACCGGCCGGTGCCCTCCGGCCGGGCCGTGGCGAGGACCGCCTCCAGGTTCTCCAGCTCGGCCAGCGCGGGGGTGGCGGCGGAGTCCGGGCCGTCGGCGCGGTCTCCTGCGAGTTGGGTGTGGAGGTGGTCGGCGAGGGCGGTGGGGGTGGGATAGTCGAAGACCAGCGTGGCCGGCAGGCGCTCCCCTGTCGCCGCACCCAGACGGTTGCGCAGCTCGACAGCGGTCAGCGAGTCGAAACCGATGTCCTTGAACGGCTGATCCACACTCACCGTCTCCGGCCCCGCATGCCCCAGAACCGCCGCCACATGCGTACGGACCAGATCGGTCAGGATCCGCCGCCGCTCCCCCTCGCCCACCGACGCAAGACGCCGCTGCAACGCGGACGTATCCGCAGCCGACGCCGCAGCACGCCGCGCAGGCCCACGCACGAGCCCGCGGAGCATCGCCGGCAACGTGCCCGACCCGGCCTGCGCCCGCAACCTGCCCGCATCCACCCGCGCCGCGAACACCAACGGCTCCGTCGCCGCCAACGCCGCATCGAACAACGCCAAACCCTGCTCATCACTCAACGCACCCAGACCGGAACGAGACATCCGCGAAACATCCCGCTCACCCATCCCCCCCGTCATCCCACTGGCCTGCGCCCACAACCCCCACGCCACCGACGTACCAGGCAACCCCTCAGCACGACGACGCGCCGCCAAAGCATCCAAAAACGCATTCGCCGCCGCATAATTCGCCTGACCAGGAGCCCCCAACACCCCCGCCGCCGACGAGAACAACACGAACGCCGAAAGATCCAGACCCCGCGTCAGCTCATGCAGATTCACCGCCGCATCAACCTTCGGCCGCAACACCGCATCAACATCCCCCGCCGTCAACGACTCCACCAGCCCATCCGCCAGCACACCCGCCGCATGCACCACACCCGTCAACGGCCGCTCCACCGGAACCGAATCCAGCACCTCCCCCAACGCCTGACGATCCGCCGCATCACACGCCGCAACCGTCACCGACGCACCCAACCCCACCAACTCATCCCGCAACTCCACCGCACCACCGGCATCCAACCCACGCCGACTCGTCAACAACAGATGCCGCACCCCATACGACCTCACCAAATGCCGCGCAACCAGACCACCCAACACCCCCGTACCACCCGTCACCAACACCGTCCCACCGGGGTTCAGCACGGCGTCGCGCTTCTCCGGCTCCGCGGCGTCGACGCGAGCGAGTCGCGGCGCGCGCAGGGAGCCCGCGCGGACGGCGACCTGCGGCTCGCCGCTGTCGACGGCTGCCGGGAGCGTCGCCGCGGACGCCTCGTCGTCGTCGATGTCGATGAGGAGGAAGCGGTCGGGGTGTTCGGACTGGGCCGCGCGCAGCAGGCCCCAGGCGCCGGCCTGGGCCAGGCCGGTCACCGGTTCGCCGGCGCGTGCGCCGATCGCGCCGCGGGTGACCACGGCCAACCGCGCATCGGTGAACCGCTCGTCGGCCAGCCACTGCTGGACGTACCCGAGCACCCGGGACACGGTCGCGTGCACCGCGTCGCCTTCGAGGTCGGCCGCCGGGTCCCCGATGCAGGGCAGCAGCACGACCCCGGGCAGCTCTCCGTCGCCGTCGGCGGCCGTCAGATCCGGCCAGGCCGCCACGTGCACGCCGGCGCGCTCCAGCGCCGCCCGCAGCTGAAGCGGGTCGGCACCGAGCACCGGCCAACGGCCCGCGGCGGACCCGCCCGCCGCCGGCGCGGGCAGCTCGGGCCACGCCACGTGCAGCAGCGAGCCCTGCTCCCCCTTGCGCATCCGCTCCAGCTGCTCGGCCGCGACCGGCCGTACCACCAGCGACTCCGCCGACGCCACCACCTGCCCGGCGCCGTCGGCGACCAGGACCTCGGTGCTGTCGGGGCCCGCAGGGGTCAGCCTGACCCGGACGCGGGTGGCCCCGGCCGCCGCCAGCGACAGCCCGGCCCACGCGAACGGCAGGCGCATCCCGCCGTCGGCGGGCCCGGCGACGGCGAGCGCGTGCGTGGCCGCGTCGAGCAGCGCCGGGTGGATGCCGAACCGGCCCGCCTGCTCGCGCGCCTGCTCGGGCAGCTCGACTTCGGCGTAGAGCTGGTCGCCGCGGCGCCAAGCGGCTTGCAGGCCCCGGAAGGTGGGCCCGTAGCCGTAGCCCGCCTCGGCCATCCCCGGGTAGAAGCCGTCCAGGTCGACGGGCTCCGCGCCCGGCGGCGGCCAGGTGGCGAGGACGTTCGTGTCCGACGGTGCGCCGGGGGCCAGCACGCCGCCGGCGTGCTCGGTCCACTCGGCGGCGCCGGTGTCGTCGTCGGTGCGGGAGTGGACGGACAGCGGCCGGTGGCCGTTCTCGTCCGCGGCTCCCACGCGGACCTGGATGGCGACGCCGCCCTTGTCGGGCAGGATCAGCGGGGCCTCCAGGGTGAGTTCCTCGACGCGGTCGCAGCCGACCTCGTCCCCGGCGCGTACGGCCAGCTCCAGGAAGCCGGTGCCGGGCAGCAGCACCGTCCCGGCCACCGCGTGATCGGCCAGCCACGGCTGCGTGTGCACCGACACCCGGCCGGTGAGCACCGCCGACCCGTCGGGCAGGTGCAGGGCGGCGCCGAGCAGCGGGTGGTCCGCGGTGTCCAGGCCGAGCCCTTCGGGGTCTCCCGTGTCCCCGGCGGCCGAGGTCATCCAGTAGCGCTGGTGCTGGAAGGCGTACGTGGGCAGCTCCACCCGGCGCGCACCGGTGCCGGCGAACAGCCGCGGCCACTCGACGGTCACGCCGTGGACGAAGGCTTCGCCCAGCGCGGCGGTGAAGCGGTCCTGGCCGCCTTCGTCGCGGCGCAGGGTGCCGATGGCGGTGGCGGGCGCGCCGGCGGCGTCGATGGTCTCCTGTACCCCGAAGGTCAGCACGGGATGCGGGCTGGCCTCGATGAACATCCGGTGCCCCTGCTCCAGCAGCTCCCTGGTGACGTCCTCGAAGCGCACCGGCTGCCGCAGGTTCCTGAACCAGTAGTCCGCGGTGAGGCCGGCGGTGTCGACGACCCCGCCGGTGACGGTGGAGTGGAACGGCACGCGCGCGGAGACCGGGCTGATCGTGCCCAGGGCGTCGAGCAGTTCGTCGCGGATGGCCTCCACCTGGGGTGCGTGGGAGGCGTAGTCGACGGGGATGCGGCGTGCCCGTACGGCGTCGGCCTCGCAGGCGGCGAGGAGTTCGCCGAGGGCGGCGGCATCGCCGGAGACGACCGTCGAGGTCGGCCCGTTCATCGCCGCGATGCCGATACGGCCCTCCCACGGCCCCAGCCGCTCGCGCGTCTGCTCCGCGGAGAGCGCGACCGACGCCATCCCGCCGGCCCCGGCCAGGGCCGTCAGCGCCCGGCTGCGCAGGGCCACGACCTTCGCCGCGTCGGCGAGGGACAGCGCCCCGGCGACGTACGCGGCGGCGATCTCGCCCTGCGAGTGGCCCACCACGGCGGCCGGTTCGACGCCGTTGGCCCGCCAGAGCTCCGCCAGCGACACCATCACCGAGAACAGCACCGGCTGGACCACGTCCACCCGCTCCAGGCCGGGTGCCCCGGGCTCTTCCCGCAGCACCGCGAGCAGATCCCAGTCGACGTGCGGGGCAAGGGCTTCTCCGCACGCCCGCAGGTGGTCGGCGAACACGGGCGCGGAGTCCATCAGGTCCAGCGCCATGCCCGCCCACTGCGACCCCTGTCCGGGGAAGACGAACACCGGCCGGGCGTCGTCGGCGGCACGGCCCACGACCGCGCCGGACGCGGGCCCGTCCTGTACGAGCGACTGGAGCGACTCCATCAGGCTCTCGCGGCCGTCCGCCACGAGCACCGCGCGGTGCGGCATGTGCGTGCGCGTGGTGGCGAGCGAAAGGCCGACGTCCGCGTGGCCGAGGCCGGGGTTCTCCGTCAGGTGGCGGTGCAGTCGTGCCGCCTGGCCGCGCAGGGCCTCCTCGGAGCGCGCGGAGATCGCCATGGGCAGCACGCCGAGGGCGGGCCCGTCGGCCGCCGCCGGTTCCGCGGGCTCGTCGGCGGGGGCGGCTTCCACGATGACGTGGGCGTTGGTGCCGCTGATGCCGAACGAGGACACCGCCGCCCGGCGCGGCCCGCCGTCGCCGGACCACGGCTGGGCCTCGGTCAGCAGCCGGACCGCCCCGGTCGACCAGTCGACATGCGAGGAAGGCTCGTCCACGTGCAGCGTCCTGGGCAGCAGCCCGTGCCGCATCGCCATCACCATCTTGATCACACCCGCCGCACCCGCGGCGGCCTGCGTGTGCGCGATGTTCGACTTCACCGACCCCAGCCACAGCGGACGGTCCTCCGGCCGCTCCTGCCCGTACGTCGCCAGCAACGCCTGCGCCTCGATCGGATCCCCGAGCGTCGTACCCGTCCCGTGCCCCTCGACCGCGTCGATCTGGTCCGGCACGAGTCCGGCGTTGGCGAGGGCCTGGTGGATGACGCGCTGCTGCGACGGGCCGTTGGGTGCGCTGAGTTGGCTGGTGGTGCCGTCCTGGTTGACGGCGGTGCCGCGGACGACCGCCAGCACCGGGTGACCGTTGCGCCGGGCGTCGGACAGCCGCTCGACCAGCAGCAGACCGACACCCTCACCCCAGCCCGTACCGTCCGCGGCAGCGGCAAAGGGCTTGCACCGGCCATCGGCCGCCAGGCCGCGCTGCCGACTGAACTCCACGAACGTCGACGGCGTCGACATCACCGTCACACCACCCGCCAGCGCCAGCGTGCACTCCCCCTGCCGCAACGCCTGCGCCGCCAGATGCAACGCCACCAACGACGACGAACACGCCGTGTCCACCGTCACCGCCGGCCCCTCCAGACCGAACGTGTACGCCACCCTCCCGGAAGCGACACTCCCCGCACTGCCCGTGCCGAGAAAGCCCTCGAAGTCCTTCGGCGGACTGTGCAGCCGCGTGAGGTAGTCGTGATACATCACCCCGGCGAACACCCCGGTCGCCGTGCCTCGAAGCTGCTCCGGGTCGATACCCGCGTGCTCGAACGTCTCCCACGCCGTCTCCAGCAGCAACCGCTGCTGCGGATCGATCGCCAGCGCCTCACGCGGGCTGATACCGAAGAATCCCGGATCGAAGTGATCCGCCTCGTGCAGGAAGCCGCCCTCGCGGACATAGCTCTTGCCGAGGCTCTCGGGGTCCGGGTCGTACAGCTCGTCGACGTTCCAGCCGCGTTCCGACGGAAACCCGCTGATCGCGTCCACACCGTCGGCGACCAGCCGCCACAGCCCCTCCGGAGACGTGACGCCACCGGGGAACCGGCACGCCATACCCACAATCGCGATCGGCTCCTCCGCACCCACCGCCGCCACCGGCGCAACGACCCCACGGGCCGCCTGCACACCCGACACCTCCTCACGCAGGTGCCGCGCCAAAGCCACCGGCGTCGGATGATCGAACAGCGCCGTCGCCGGCAACCGCAGACCCGTCGCCGCGTTCAGCCGATTACGCAACTCCACCGTCATCAGCGAATCGAAGCCCAGCTCCAGGAACCCGCGGCCGGTGTCGACCTCGTCGGTCGCCGAGCCGAAGCCCAGCACGGTGCTCATCTCGGTCCGCAGCAGGTCCAGCACCAGCCGGTCCTGGTCTGCCTCCGGCAGCCCGGCGAGCCGCTGCGCCAGGGCCGACGCCGAGCCCGGCGTGGCCTTCGTACGCCGCGACGCCGCCGGGACCAGGCCGCGCAGCAGCGCGGGCGCCATGCCGGTGCGCACGCCCGCGCGCACCGCACCCATGTCGAGGCGGACCGGCACCACGACCGGCTGCTCCGTCAGCGCCAGGGAGGCGTCGAGCAGCGCCAGGCCGTCGTCGGGGGCGATCGGCTCCAGGCCGCTGCGCGCCATCCGCGCGCGGTCGGCGTCGTCCAGCTGCCCGGTGATGCCGTCGCTCTGTTCCCACAGCCCCCAGGCAAGGGAGACCGCCGCCCGGCCGCCGGCCTGCCGGTGCGCGGCCAGGGCGTCGAGGAAGGCGTTGGCCGCGCTGTAGTTGGCCTGGCCGGGGCTGCCGAACGTACCGGCCGCCGACGAGAACAGCACGAACGCCGACAAGTCCAGGTCCCGGGTCAGCTCGTGCAGATGCCAGGCCGCGTCGACCTTCGGCCGGAAGACCCGGTCGTAGCGGTCGGGCGTGAGGGAGGCGAGGACGCCGTCGTCGAGGACCCCGGCGGTGTGGATCACCGCCGTCAGCGGATGCGCCGCGGGCACGGCGGCCAGCAGGCCCGCCACGGCCTCGCGGTCGGCGAGGTCGCACGCGGTCAGCGTGACGGTGGCGCCCAGGCCGGTCAGTTCGGCGGCCAGCGCCTCGGCGCCGGGGGCGTCGGGACCGCGCCTGCTGACCAGCAGCAGGTGCCGGGCGCCGCGCTCGGACACCAGGTGCCGGGCCGTCATGGCACCGAGGTCACCGGTGCCGCCGGTGATCAGGACCGTGCCCTCGGGGTCGAGGGCGGCGGCTTCACCGGCCGCGACCGCTCCGGCGGCGACACGGGCCAGACGCGGCGCGTACACGGTCCCGCCGCGGATCGCGACCTGCGGCTCTTCGGTGGCCACCGCCGCCGGCAGGGCCGACAGCGACGCCTCGTCGTCGTCCGTGTCCACGAGGACGAAGCGGTCGGGGTGCTCGGACTGCGCCGACCGGATCAGTCCCCACACCGACGAGCCGGCCAGGTCCGGCGCGGCCGTACCGGCGGCGGGGACGCCGACCGCGCCGCGCGTGACGACGACCAGGCGCGACGACGCGAACCGCTCGTCGGCCAGCCAGTCCTGGACCACTTGGAGTATCCCGCCCACCGCGGCCCTGGCCGCGGTGGGCGGGTCGGTGCTCACTGCCGCTCGGGGGGAGCACGGCAGGAGCACGGTTTCGGGCACGGCGGTGCCGGATTCGACGGCCGTGTCCAGCGCGGCGAGATCGGCCACGCTCGACCACGGGCCGGCCAGGCCGGAATCGGTGCCGAGACAGATCCACGCGTCGGCGGATGCCGCGGTGCCGCCGCCCGCGGCCGGGGTCCACTCCACGCGGAACAGCGAGTCGTGCAACGCCCCGCGGGCGGCGCCCAACTGCTCCCGGCTGACGGGCCGCACGGCGAGGGACTCGACGGATCCGAGGGGCTGTCCGGCGCCGTCGGCCATGGCCACGGACAGGCCGCCGCTCGCCTGCGGCGTCAGCCGCGCCCGCAGGGTCGCCGCACCGGCCGTACGGAAGGAGACGCCCGTCCAGCTGAACGGCAGGGCGGCACGGAGCGACCCGCGGTCGCCGCCCGCCGCCGGAGACATCGCGACCGGGTGCAAGGCCGCGTCCAGCAGGGCCGGGTGCAGGGTGAACCCGTCGCCGTCGGCGCCGTCGGGCAGTTCGACCTCGGCGAAGACCTCCTCGCCGCGCCGCCAGGCGGCCCGCAGCCCCTGGAACGCCGGGCCGTAGACGAGACCGGCGTCGGAGACCAGCTCGTACAGCGCGTCCAGATCGATCGGCTCGGCACCCGCGGGCGGCCACACGCCCAGCTCGGCGACGGGTGCCGCGACACCGCCTGCGGTCGTGCCGAGGGTGCCGCCGGCGTGCCGGACCCACTCGGCCGCGCCCGCGTCGTCGTCGGTACGGGAGTGGATGGTGACCGGCCGCAGGCCGGTTTCGTCCTCCGCGCCCACCCGGACCTGGACGGCAACCCCGCCGTGCGCGGGCAGGACGAGCGGGGTCTCCAGGGTGAGTTCCTCGACGCGGTCGCAGCCGACCTCGTCCCCGGCGCGTACGGCCAGCTCCAGGAAGCCGGTGCCGGGCAGCAGCACCGTCCCGGCCACCGCGTGATCGGCCAGCCACGGCTGCGTCTGCACCGACACCCGGCCGGTCAGCGTCAGCGACTCGTCGCCGTCTCCCACGGCGGCGGCCAGCAGGGGGTGGTCCACCGCCGCCTGGCCCAGCTCCACCGGGCTCCCGGGCGAGGGGTTGTCGGCCAGCCAGTAGCTCTTGTGCTGGAAGGCGTACGTGGGCAGCTCCACCCGGCGCGCGCCCGTACCGTCAAACAGGGCAGACCAGTCCACGGGCACGCCGTGCGCGAAGGCGCGGGCCGCGCCGGTGACGGCGGAGACCGGCTCAGGATGGTCGCGGCGCAGGACCGGGACCGTCACGGCCTGCGAGTCGGTGTCGGCGAGGCAGTCGGCGGCCATCGCCGTCAGCACGGAGCCGGGGCCGACCTCCACGAGCACCGACGCGTCCTGCTCCACCAGCCACCGCACACCATCGGCGAAGCACACGGCCGCACGCGCATGCCTCACCCAGTACTCGGCGCTCGTCGCCTCCTCCGCGCTCAACGGCTCACCGGTGACATTGGACACGACAGGAATCCGCGGCGCACTCAGCCCGGTCCGCTCCGCAACCCGGCGGAACTCCGCCAGCATCGGATCGATCAGCGGCGAGTGGAAGGCATGACTGACCTGAAGCCGACGCACCTTCCGGCCCTGCTTCTCGAACTCGGCCGCGATCTCCAGCACCGCGTCCTCGTCGCCCGAGATCACGGTCGCGGCGGGGCCGTTGACGGCGGCCACCGCCACCCGGTCGCCCAGCAGCGGAGTCACTTCCTCGACACCGGCCTGGAGCGAGACCATCGCCCCGCCCTCCGGCAACGCCTGCATCAACCGACCCCGCGCAGCCACCAGAGCACACGCATCTGCCAGCGAGAACACCCCGGCCACGTACGCCGCGGCCAACTCACCCACCGAATGACCAACCAGCACATCCGGCCGCATCCCCCACGCCTCAAGCAGCCGGAACAGGCCCACTTCCACAGCGAACAACGCAGGCTGCGTATACGCCGTCTGATCCAGCAACTCCGCCTCCGCCGAACCCGCCCCGGCGAACAACACCTCCCGCAACGGACGCTCAAGGTGCGCATCCAGCTCCGCACAGACCTCATCCAGCGCCCCGGCGAACACGGGGTAAGCCGCGTACAGCTCACGGCCCATACCCGCCCACTGCGAACCCTGGCCCGGGAACATCCCCACCACACGCCCACCACCGCGAGCCAGGCCCGTGACCAGCTGCTCGGCGGTCTCGTTGCGCGCCAGGGCGTCCAGACCGGCCAGCAGTTCGGCCCGGTCTGCGCCGAGCACCACCGCTCGGTGGTCCAGCCGGGCCCGGGTCGTGGCGAGCGAGTACGCAACGGCGCCGTCCTCGACGTCCGCTTCCGCGGCGACGTGCCGGCTCAGCCGGGCGGCCTGCTCGCGCAGCGCCCCCTCCGAGCGGGCCGAGAGCACCCACGGCACCACGGGCAGCGCCGCTTCAGGGCCACCGGCCCCGTCGGACGGCGCCTCCGGCTCGTCGACGGCCGGCTCGGGGGCGGCTTCCACGATGACGTGGGCGTTGGTGCCGCTGATGCCGAACGAGGACACCGCCGCCCGGCGCGGCCCACCGTCGCCGGACCACGGCTGGGCCTCGGTCAGCAGCCGGACCGCCCCGGTCGACCAGTCGACATGCGAGGAAGGCTCGTCCACATGCAGCGTCCTGGGCAGCAACCCGTGCCGCATCGCCATCACCATCTTGATCACACCCGCCGCACCCGCGGCCGCCTGCGTGTGCGCGATGTTCGACTTCACCGACCCCAGCCACAGCGGACGGTCCTCCGGCCGCTCCTGACCGTACGTCGCCAGCAACGCCTGCGCCTCGATCGGATCCCCGAGCGTCGTACCCGTCCCGTGCCCCTCCACGGCATCGACATCCGCCGCGGACAGACCCGCCGTCGCCAGCGCCTGCCGGATCACCCGCTGCTGCGACGGGCCGTTCGGCGCGGTGAGTTGGCTGGTGGTGCCGTCCTGGTTGACGGCGGTGCCGCGAACGACCGCCAGCACCGGGTGACCGTTGCGCCGGGCGTCGGACAGCCGCTCGACCAGCAGCAGACCGACACCCTCACCCCAGCCCGTACCGTCCGCGGCAGCGGCAAAGGGCTTGCACCGGCCATCGGCCGCCAGGCCGCGCTGCCGACTGAACTCCACGAACGTCGACGGCGTCGACATCACCGTCACACCGCCCGCCAGCGCCAGCGTGCACTCCCCCTGCCGCAACGCCTGCGCCGCCAGATGCAGCGCCACCAACGACGACGAACACGCCGTGTCGACAGTGACGGCCGGCCCCTCCAGACCGAACGTGTAGGCCAGCCTCCCGGTAGCGACACTTCCCGCACTGCCCGTCCCCAGGTAGCCCTCGAAGTCCTTCGGCGAGTTGTGCAGCCGCGTGAGGTAGTCGTGGTACATCACGCCCGCGAACACCCCGGTCGCCGAACCGTGCAACGACTCCGGGTCGATACCTGCGTGCTCGAACGTCTCCCACGCCGTCTCCAGCAGCAACCGCTGCTGCGGATCGATCGCCAGCGCCTCACGCGGGGTAATGCCGAAGAACCCGGGGTCGAAGTGGTGCGCCTCGTGCAGGAAGCCGCCCTCGCGCGCGTACGTCTTACCGAGGCTCTCGGGGTCCGGGTCGTACAACGCGTCGGCGTTCCAGCCGCGTTCGGACGGAAACCCGCTGATCGCGTCGACACCGTCGGCGACCAGCCGCCACAGCCCCTCCGGGGACGTGACCCCACCGGGGAACCGGCACGCCATACCCACAATCGCGATCGGCTCCTCCGCACCCACCGCCGCCACCGGCGCAACGACCCCACGGGCCGCCTGCACACCCGACACCTCCTCACGCAGGTGCCGCGCCAAAGCCACCGGCGTCGGATGGTCGAACAGCGCCGTCGCCGGCAACCGCAGACCCGTCGCCGCGTTCAGCCGATTACGCAACTCCACCGTCATCAGCGAATCGAAGCCGAGGTCCAGGAAGCCGCGCCGCACGTCGACTTCCTCGGCCGACTCGTAGCCGAGCACGGTGCCCATGTGCGTACGCAGCAGGTCCAGCACCAGACGGTCCTGCTCGGCGTCGGGCAGCCCCGCCAGTTGCTCCGCGAGCGACGAGGACGACGCCTGGGCGGGGCGTCCCGGCCGGGGCCGGGACGGTACGAGACCGTGCAGCAGCGCCGGGGCGACGCCGGCGCGGACCGCCCCGCGCACCGCCCGCAGGTTCAGCCGCACCGGTACGACCACGGGCTCGGCCCGCCGCAGCGCCGTGTCGAACAGCGCCAGGCCCTCGTCGCTCTCGATCGGCTCGATGCCGCCGCGCGCCATCCGCGCCAGGTCGGCTTCGTCCAACTGTGCCGAGATGCCCTCGCTCTGCGCCCACAGCCCCCAGGCGGCGGACGTCCCCGGCAGGCCGCGCGCGCGGCGATGGGTCGCCAGGGCATCGAGGAAGCCGTTCGCCGCCGCGTAGTTGGCCTGGCCGGGGCTGCCGAACGTACCGGCCGCCGACGAGAACAGCACGAACGCCGACAGGTCCAGATCCCGGGTCAGCTCGTGCAGATGCCAGGCCGCGTCGGCCTTCGGCCGGAAGACGGCCTCCAGCTGCGCGGCGGAGAGCGACGCGACCACACCGTCATCCACCACGCCCGCGGTGTGGATCACTGCTGTGAGCGGGTGCGCCGCGGGCACCGCGGCCAGCAGCTCCGCCACGGCCTCGCGGCCGGCGAGGTCGCAGGGCGCGACGGTGACCGTGGCACCCAGCCCGGTCAGTTCCGCGGCCAGCGCCTCGGCGCCCGGCGCGGCCGGGCCCCGGCGGCTGGCCAGCAGCAGGTGCCGTACGCCGTGCCGGGAGACCAGGTGCCGGGCCGTCATGGCACCGAGGTCACCGGTGCCGCCGGTGATCAGGACCGTGCCCTCGGGGTCGAGTTCCTTCTGTGCGGCGGCTTCGGTCGGCGCGGCCGGGACCCGGGCCAGGCGGGGCGTGTGCACGGTGCCGCCGCGGATGGCGAGCTGCGGCTCGCCGCTGTCGACCGCCGCCGGCAGCGTCGCCAGCGACGCCTCCTCGTCGTCGAGGTCGACCAGCAGGAAACGCCCGGGGTGCTCGGACTGCGCCGACCGTATCAGCCCCCAGACCGACGAGCCGGCCAGGTCCGGCCCCACCGCGGCGTCGTCGCCCGCCAGGGCGACCGCCCCGCGCGTCACGACGACCAGGCGGGACGGCACGAAGCGCTCGTCGGCCAGCCACTGCTGCACCAGCGCCAGCACGCGCGACACCGCCGTACGCGCGCCACCGGCCGCGTCCCCGGCGGGCGGGCCGGCACACGGCAGGAGTACGGTCCCCGGGACCTCGGTGCCGGATTCGACGGCGGCGTCCAGCGCCGCCAGGTCGACCACACCGGTCCACGGCCCGGGCAGATCCGCTTCCGTGCCCAGGCACATCCACCCGTCGGCCGACGCCGCAGGGCCGCTCGCGGCCGCTGTCCACTCCACGCGGAACAGCGAGTCGCGCGGTCCGCCGCGGGCGCCGCCCCACTGCTCCTGGCTGACCGGCCGTACCGCCAGGGACTCGACCGCGCCGACCGGCCGCCCCTCGGCGTCCGCGAGCGTCACGGACGAGCCGCCGGCGCCGTTCGGCGCCAGCCGTGCCCGCAGGGCGCCGGCACCCGGTGCGTGTACGGACACGCCCGTCCAGCTGAACGGCAGCTCGGCACGTACGGACCCGCCGTCGCCCGCCGCGGGCATCGCGACCGGGTGCAGCGCCGCGTCGAGCAACGCGGGGTGCACGCCGAAGCGGCCCCCGTCGACGCCCTCCGGCAGTTCGACCTCGGCGAAGACCTCCTCGCCGCGCCGCCAGGCGGCCCGCAGCCCCTGGAACGCCGGGCCGTAGACGAGACCGGCGTCGGAGACCAGCTCGTACAGCGCGTCCAGATCGATCGGCTCGGCACCCGCGGGCGGCCACACGCCCAGCTCGGCACCGGCCGCGGGCGCGGTGTCCGCGGAGCTCAGAAAGCCGCTGGCGTGCTGGGTCCACTCCCCCACCGCCGCGTCGTCGTCGGTGCGGGAGTGGACGGTCAGCGGGCGGTGGCCGGAGTCGTCTTCGGTGCCGACGCGGACCTGGACGGCGACGCCGCCCTGGCCGGGCAGGACGAGCGGGGCCTCCAGGGTGAGTTCCCCGACGCGGTCGCAGCCGACCTCGTCCCCGGCGCGTACGGCGAGTTCGACGAACGCCGTGCCCGGCAGCAGCACGGCCCCGCCTACCACGTGGTCCGCGAGCCACGGCTGCGTCTGCGTGGACAGCCGGCCGGTGAGGACGGCGGACCCGTCGGGCAGGTGCAGGGCCGCACCGAGGAGCGGGTGGTCCGCGGTGTCCAGGCCGAGCCCGGCCGGGTCGCCGCCAGGGGCAGAGGCGGTCAGCCAGTAGCTCTTGTGCTGGAAGGCGTACGTGGGCAGCTCCACCCGACGCGCACCCGTACCGTCGAACAAGGCAGACCACCGCACCGGTACGCCGTGCGCAAAGGCGCGGCCCGCGCCGGTGACGGCGGAGACCGGCTCGGGGCGGTCGCGGCGCAGGACCGGCACGGTCACGGCCTGCGAGTCGGTGTCGGCGAGGCAGTCGGCGGCCATCGCCGTCAGCACGGAGCCGGGGCCGACCTCCACGAGCACCGACGCGTCCTGCTCCACCAGCCACCGCACACCATCGGCGAAGCACACGGCCGCACGCGCATGCCTCACCCAGTACTCGGCGCTCGTCGCCTCCTCCGCGCTCAACGGCTCACCGGTGACATTGGACACGACAGGAATCCGCGGCGCACTCAGCCCGGTCCGCTCCGCAACCCGGCGGAACTCCGCCAGCATCGGATCGATCAGCGGCGAGTGGAAGGCATGACTGACCTGAAGCCGACGCACCTTCCGGCCCTGCTTCTCGAACTCGGCCGCGATCTCCAGCACCGCGTCCTCGTCGCCCGAGATCACGGTCGCGGCGGGGCCGTTGACGGCGGCCACCGCCACCCGGTCGCCCAGCAGCGGAGTCACTTCCTCGACACCGGCCTGGAGCGAGACCATCGCCCCGCCCTCCGGCAACGCCTGCATCAACCGACCCCGCGCAGCCACCAGAGCACACGCATCTGCCAGCGAGAACACCCCGGCCACGTACGCCGCGGCCAACTCACCCACCGAATGACCAACCAGCACATCCGGCCGCATCCCCCACGCCTCAAGCAGCCGGAACAGGCCCACTTCCACAGCGAACAACGCAGGCTGCGTATACGCCGTCTGATCCAGCAACTCCGCCTCCGCCGAACCCGCCCCGGCGAACAACACCTCCCGCAACGGACGCTCAAGGTGCGCATCCAGCTCCGCACAGACCTCATCCAGCGCCCCGGCGAACACGGGGTAAGCCGCGTACAGCTCACGGCCCATACCCGCCCACTGCGAACCCTGGCCCGGGAACATCCCCACCACACGCCCACCACCGCGAGCCGTCCCGACCGACACCTCGTCCGCCGCCGGCCGCCCCTCCGCGAGGGTCCGCAGGGCGCGTACGAGGTGGTCGTGGTCGTCGGTGACGACCACCGCGCGGTGTTCCAGGTGGGCGCGCGTGGTCGCCAGCGAGTAACCGACGTCCGCGGCGCTCCACTCGGGGTGCGCCGACACGTACTCCGCGAGCCGCGCGGCCTGGCCCCGCAGCGCCTCCTCCGAGCGCGCCGACACCATCCACGGCACCACGGGCGGCACGGTGCCGTCGTCGGCGGCCTCGCCGACCGGCGCCTCGGGCGCGGCCTCCACGATGACGTGGGCGTTGGTGCCGCTGATGCCGAACGAGGACACCGCCGCGCGGCGCGGCCGGCCGCTCCCGGGCCACGGCTGCGCCTCGGTGAGCAGCTCGACGGCCCCCGCCGACCAGTCCACGTGCGGCGACGGCTCGTCCACGTGCAGCGTCTTGGGCAGTACCCCGTGCTGCATCGCCATCACCAGCTTGATCACGCCGGCGACGCCTGCCGCGGCCTGGGTGTGCGCGATGTTCGACTTGACCGACCCCAGCCACAGCGGGCGGTCCTCCGGCCGCTCCTGACCGTACGTCGCCAGCAGCGCCTGCGCCTCGATCGGGTCGCCCAGGCTCGTACCCGTCCCGTGCGCCTCCACGGCGTCGACATCCGCCGAGGAGAGCCCGGCCGTCGCCAGCGCCTGCCGGATCACCCGCTGCTGCGACGGGCCGTTCGGCGCGGTGAGCCGGCTGCTCGCGCCGTCCTGGTTGATCGCGGAGCCGCGGACGACGGCGAGGATCCGGTGCCCGTTGCGTTCGGCGTCGGAGAGGCGCTCCAGGAGCAGGAGGCCCACGCCTTCGCCCCATCCGGTGCCGTCCGCCGTGGCGGCGAACGCCTTGCAGCGGCCGTCGGGGGACAGCCCCCGCTGACGGCTGAACTCCACGAACCGCTTCGGGCTGGACAGCACGGTGACCCCGCCGACGAGGGCCAGGGTGCAGTCGCCCTGCCGGAGCGCCTGACCGGCCTGGTGGAGTGCCACCAGCGACGACGAGCACGCCGTGTCCACCGTCACCGCCGGCCCCTCCAGGCCGAAGGTGTACGACAGCCGGCCGGAGATCACGCTCGTGGCGCTCCCCGTCACGGCGTAGCCCTCGGCGCCCGCCGCCTGCGTGTCGTGGCCGTAGTCGGACCCGAAGGCGCCGAGGAACACCCCGGTGCGGCTGCCGCGCAGGGACGGCGGGTCGATGCCCGCGCGCTCGAACGTCTCCCAGGTGGTCTCCAGCAGCAGCCGCTGCTGCGGGTCCATGGCCAGCGCCTCGCGGGGCGAGATGCCGAACAGGTCCGCGTCGAAGTCGGCGACGTCGGCGAGGAATCCGCCGTGCCGCGTGTACGACGTGCCGAGGTGGTCGGGGTCCGGGTCGTACAGCCCGTCGAGGTCCCAGCCGCGGTCGGCCGGGAAGTCGGACACCGCGTCCCGGCCCTCGGCGACCAGCGACCACAGGTCCTCCGGCGAGGCCACTCCCCCGGGGAACCGGCAGGCCATGCCCACGATGGCGACGGGCTCACCGAGGGCGGTGGTGAGCTGCTGGTTCTGCCGGCGCAGCCGGTCGGCCTCCTTGAGTGCCGCGCGCAGGGCGCCGACGACTTGCTCGGTGTCAGCGGTCATCGTGGACTCCCGTTCCTGGGTGGCCGTTGCCGTCGTTGTGTGCCATCTGGATGAGGTCGGCGATGTCCATCTCGTCGATGGCCGCGGAGTCGCCCGGGCTGGTTTCCTCGGCCTCGTCGCCCGTCTGCGCCAACTGCACGAGCAGGTCCAGCGCCCCGGCCTGGCGCAGCTTGGTCAGGGGGATGGCGGCGATCATCCGGCGGATCTCGGCTTCGCTCGGGTCGGTGCCGTCGCCGTCGCCAGATACGCCTGCCCCGCCGTCCTCGCCGTCGGGGGCGAGTCGGCCGCGCAGGTAGGTGGCGACCGCGGCGGGCGTCGGGTAGTCGAAGGTCAGCGTGGCGGGCAGGCGCAGGCCGGTGGCCGTGCCGAGGCGGTTCCGCAACTCGACCGCGGTCAGCGAGTCGAAGCCGATGTCGCCGAAGCCCCGGTCCTCGTCGACGGCGTCGCCGGCCGTGTGGCTGAGGATGGCGGCGACGTGGGTGCGGACGAGGTCGATGAGGATCCGCTGGCGTTCGCCGGGGTCGGCGGCGGCGAGGCGGCGCTCCAGGGCGGAGGTGTCCTCGGCCGCGGCGGCGGTGCGCCTGGCCGGCTGGGCGCGTACGAGGCCGCGCAGCATCGCCGGCAGCGTGCCGGACTCGGCCTGGCCACGCAGCCGGGCGGTGTCCACTCGGGCGGCGACGACCAGCGGTTCGCTCCCGGCGAGCGCCGCGTCGAAGAGCCCGAGGCCCTGCCCGGCGGAGAGCGCGGCGAGTCCGGAGCGGGACATGCGGGAGATGTCCTGTTCGCCGAGGTGCCCGGTCATGCCGCCGGTCTGCGCCCACAGGCCCCAGGCGATAGACGTGCCGGCCAGCCCGCGCGAGCGGCGGTGGGCGGCGAGGGCGTCGAGAAGGGCGTTCGCGGCGGCGTAGTTGGCCTGCCCGGGCGCGCCGAGCACGCCGGCCGCGGAGGAGAACAGCACGAACGCCGCCAGGTCCAGGTCCCGGGTCAGCTCGTGCAGGTGGAGCGCGGCGTCGGCCTTGGGCCGCAGCACCGCGTCGACCTGTTCGGCCGACAGCGACTCCACCACCCCGTCGGCGAGTACCCCGGCCGTGTGGACGACCCCGGTCAGCGGGTGCTCCGCCGGTACGGCGGCGAGCAGTCCGGCGACCGCGTCCCGGTCGCCGAGGTCGCAGGACTCGACCGAGGCGGTGGCGCCCAGTTCGTGCAGCTCGGCCACCAGTTCCGCGGCGCCGGGGGCGTCGGTGCCGCGCCGGCTGGCCAGCAGCAGGTGGCGTACACCGTGCGCGGTGACGAGGTTGCGGGCGACGAGGCCGCCGAGTGCGCCGGTGCCGCCGGTGACCAGGACGGTGCCGTCCGGGTCGAGGGCGGGCGGGACGGTGAGGACGACCTTGCCGACGTGCCGGGCCTGGCTGAGATGCCGGAAGGCCGCCTTGGCGTCGCGTACGTCCCAGGTGGCGACCGGCAGCGGTTGCAGGACGCCCTTCTCGAACAGCGCCACGACCTCGGTGAGCATCCGCTGGATGCGCTCCGGTCCGGCCTGCATCAGGTCGTACGCGGCGTACGTCACCCCCGGGTGCGCGGCCGCGACGTCCGCCGGATCGCGGAGGTCGGTCTTGCCCAGCTCCAGGAACCGGCCGCCGCGCGGCAGCAGCCGCAGCGAGGCGTCGAGGAACTCGCCGGCCAGGGAGTTGAGCACCACGTCCACGCCGGCGCCACCGGTGGCCCGGAGGATCTGCTCCTCGAAGTCCAGGGTGCGGGAGTTGGCGATCCGGTCCGGGTCGACGCCCCGTTCACGTACCGCGTCCCACTTCGGCGGGCTGGCGGTGGCGAACACCTCGGCGCCCAGGTGCCGGGCCAGCTGGACCGCGGCCATGCCCACGCCGCCGGCGGCGGCGTGGACGAGGACGGTCTCGCCGGGCTTGAGGCCGGCCAGGTCCACCAGCCCGTACCAGGCGGTCAGGAACACCACCGGCACCGAGGCGGCCTGCTCGAACGACCAGCCGTCCGGGACGCGGGCGAGAAGCCGGTGGTCGGCGACCGCCCGGGAGCCGAACGACTCCGGTACGAGGCCCATGACCCGGTCGCCCACGGCGAACCCGGAGACGTCGGAGCCCGTCTCGACGACCACGCCCGCGGCCTCGGTGCCCAGCACCGGTTCGCCCGGGTAGAGGCCCAGGCCGATGAGGACGTCGCGGAAGTTGAGGCCCGCGGCGCGGACGTCGATGCGGATCTCCTCCGGTGCCAGCGCGGCCGCCGCCTCCGGTGCCGGGACCGGTTCGAGCCCGTCGAACGTGCCGGTGGGCCGTACGTCGAGCCGCCACGGCCCGGATCGCGGTAGGGCGAGCGTTTCCGGGTCGGGGCGGGTCAGGCGCGCGGCACGGACGGCTCCGCCGCGGATCGCCGACTGCGTCTCGCCGCTGCCGACCGCGGCGGGCAGCGCCCGCAGGGACGCCTCGTCGTCGTCGAGGTCGATCAGCAGGAAGCGGTCCGGGTACTCGGACTGGGCCGAGCGGAGCAGGCCCCAGACGCCGGCCTGGGTGAGGTCGGCCACCGGCTCCCCGTCGCCCGCCGCGACGGCTCCGCGGGTGACGACGGCCAGCCGTGCGGAGGCGAACCGCTCGTCGGCGAGCCACTGCTGGACGAACGCGAGGACCCGGGACACGGCCGTGTGCACCGCACCGGCGTCAAGCCCGGTCTCCCGGTCGCCGGGGGCGCCGAAGCAGGGCAGCAGCAGCACGTCGGGCACCGGCTCGTCGCCGTTGAGGGCCGCCGGATCAGGTGCGGCGGCCACCTCGACGCCCGCTGCCACCAGGCGCTCGCGCAGCCCGTGCGGGCCGTCGCCGGCCATCGCCCAGTGACCGGAAGCCACCCCGGGCGCCGCCGGCAGTTCGGGCCAGTCCACGCACAGCAGCGAGCCCTGCTCGCCCTTGCCGATCCGCTCCAGCTGGTCCACCTCGACGGGCCGCATCACCAGTGACTCCGCCGACGCCACCGGCCGGCCCGTGCCGTCGGCGATGTCCACGGTGACCGCGTCACCGCCGTCCGCGGCCAGGCGTACCCGGACGTGTGTCGCCCCGGCAGCCGCCAGCGAGACGCCCGTCCACGCGAACGGGAGCCGCGACGGGCCGCCGCCGAACAGCTCCGCCAGCCCCAGCGGATGCGTCGCCGCGTCCAGCAGGGCGGGGTGGATGCCGAACCGCCCGGCCTCCTCGCGGGCGGCCTCCGGCAGCGCCACCTCGGCGAAGACCTCGCGGTCGCGCCGCCAGGCGCTCCCGACGCCGCGGAAGGCGGGCCCGTACGCGTAGCCGGAGTCGGCCATCTCCTCGTAGAAGCCGTCGAGTGCGATCGGCTCCGCCCCCGGCGGCGGCCAGGTGCCGAGGTCGGTGCCGGGCGCCGGGGCGGGGCCGGCGCTGGTCAGGACGCCGCTGGCGTGCCGGGTCCACTCCGCCGGCTCGCCGGTGTCGTCTTCGGTGCGGGAGTGGACGGTCAGCGGGCGGTGGCCGGAGTCGTCTTCGGTGCCGACGCGGACCTGGACGGCGACGCCGCCCTTGCCGGGCAGGACGAGCGGGGTCTCCAGGGTGAGTTCCCCGACGCGGTCGCAGCCGACCTCGTCCCCGGCGCGTACGGCGAGTTCGACGAACGCCGTGCCGGGCAGCAGCACCATCCCGGCGATCGCGTGGTCGGCCAGCCACGGCTGGGCCTGCGTGGACAGCCGGCCGGTGAGGACGGCGGAGCCGTCGGGCAGGTGCAGGGCCGCACCGAGGAGCGGGTGGTCCGCGGTGCCCAGGCCGAGCCCCGCCGGATCGCCGCTGCCGGCGCTCGGGGAGAGCCAGTAGCGGGTGCGCTGGAAGGCGTACGTGGGCAGCTCCACCCGGCGCGCGCCCGTACCGTCGAACAGGGCGGACCAGTCCACGGGCACGCCGTGCGCGAAGGCGCGGGCCGCGCCGGTGACGGCGGAGGCGGCCTCGGGACGGTCGCGGCGCAGGATCGGCACGGTCACGGCCTGCGAGTCGGTGTCGGCGAGGCAGTCGGCCGCCATCGCCGTCAGCACGGAGCCGGGGCCGATCTCCACGAGCACCGACGCGTCGTGCCCGGCCAGCCAGGTGACGCTTGCGGCGAAGTGGACGGCCTGGCGGGCGTGGTTCACCCAGTAGTCGGCGCTGGTGGCCTCGTCCGCGGTCAGCGGCCGGCCGGTGACGTCGGAGACGACGGGTATGCGCGGCGCCGCGAACGCGACCCGCTCGGCAACCCGGCGGAACTCCGCCAGCATCGGGTCGATCAGCGGCGAGTGGAAGGCGTGGCTGACCTGAAGCCGACGCACCTTCCGGCCCTGCTTCTCGAACTCGGCCGCGATCTCCAGCACCGCGTCCTCGTCGCCCGAGATCACGGTCGCGGCGGGGCCGTTGACGGCGGCCACCGCCACCCGCTCCTCCCGGCCCTCAAGCAGCGGAGTCACCTCATCGACACCGGCCTGGAGCGAGACCATCGCCCCGCCCTCCGGCAACGCCTGCATCAACCGGCCCCGCGCGGCCACCAGAGCGCACGCGTCCGCCAGCGAGAACACCCCGGCCACATGGGCCGCGGCCAACTCACCCACCGAATGACCGACCAGCACGTCGGGACGTATCCCCCACGCCTCAAGCAACCGGAACAGAGCCACTTCCACGGCGAACAACGCAGGCTGCGTATACGCCGTCTGATCCAGCAACTCCGCCTCCGCCGAGTCGGCCCCGGCGAACAACACCTCCCGCAACGGACGCTCCAGCAGCGGGTCCAGCTCCGCACAGACCTCGTCCAGCGCCTCAGCGAACACCGGATAAGCCGCGTACAGCTCACGGCCCATACCCGCCCACTGCGACCCCTGGCCCGGGAACATCCCCACCACACGCCCACCACCGCGAGCCGTACCGACCGACACCTCGTCCGCCGCCGGCCGCCCCTCCGCGAGACCGCGCAGTGCCCCGGCGACCTCTTCGCCCTCGGCGAGGATCACAGCGCGGTGCTCCAGGTGGGCGCGGGTGGTCGCCAGCGAGTAGGCGCTGTCCAGGGGGCTGTGCTCCGGGTGTGCGGACACGTACTCCGCGAGCCGCGCGGCCTGGCCCCGCAGGGCCTCCTCCGAGCGCGCCGACACCACCCACGGCACGACGGGCAGCGCCCCACCAGGGGCACCGGCTTCGTCGGGAGGCGTGGTCTCCGCCTCGTCGGCGGCCGGCTCGGGGGCGGCCTCCACGATGACGTGGGCGTTGGTGCCGCTGATGCCGAACGAGGACACCGCCGCCCGGCGCCGCCGGCCGTTCTCCGGCCACGGGCGGCCCTCGGTGAGCAGCTCGACGGCCCCCGCCGACCAGTCCACGTGCGGCGACGGCTCGTCGACGTGCAGCGTCTTGGGCAGCAGTCCGTGCCGCATCGCCATGACCATCTTGATCACACCCGCCGCACCCGCGGCGGCCTGCGTGTGCGCGATGTTCGACTTGACCGAACCCAGCCACAGCGGGCGGTCCTCGGGCCGGTCCTGGCCGTACGTGGACAGCAGCGCCTGCGCCTCGATCGGGTCGCCCAGGCTCGTACCCGTCCCGTGCGCCTCCACGGCGTCGACGTCGGACGTGGTCAGCCCGGCCGTCGCCAGCGCCTGCCGGATCACCCGCTGCTGCGACGGGCCGTTCGGCGCCGTCAGCCCGTTGGACGCGCCGTCCTGGTTGACGGCGCTGCCGCGGACGACGGCCAGCACCCGGTGGCCGTTGCGGCGGGCGTCCGACAGCCGCTCCAGCAGCAGCAGGCCCACCCCCTCGGCGGGGCTGAACCCGTCGGCGGCGGCGGCGAACGACTTGCACCGGCCGTCGGCGGCGAGCCCGCGCTGCCGGCTGAACTCCACGTACGCCTTCGGGCTGGACAGCACGGACACGCCGCCCGCCAGCGCGAGGCCGCACTCGCCCTGCCGCAGCGCCTGCGCCGCCAGGTGCAGCGCCACCAGCGACGACGAACACGCCGTGTCCACCGTCACGGCAGGGCCCTCCAGGCCGTACGCGTACGCCAGCCGGCCGGAGATCACGCTCGTGGCGCTGCCGGTGACCGAGTACCCCTCCAGGGCGTGCGGGACCTGGGGCATGCCGGTGACGTAGTCGGGGGCGACGGCGCCGACGTAGACGCCTGCCCGCGTGCCGCCCAGCGACAGCGGGTCGATGCCGGAGCGTTCGAACAGCTCCCAGGAGGTCTCCAGCAGCAGCCGCTGCTGGGGGTCCATGGCCAGGGCCTCGCGGGGGGAGATCCCGAACAGGTCCGCGTCGAACTCGGCGACGTCCGCGAGGAAGCCGCCCCGCCTGCTGTACGACGTGCCCGGGCGGTCCGGGTCCGGGTCGTACAGCCCGTCGAGGTCCCAGCCGCGGTCGGCCGGGAAGTCCGACACCGCGTCCCGGCCCTCGGCGACCAGTTCCCACAGCTCCTCGGGCGAGGTCACCCCGCCCGGGTAGCGGCAGGCCGCCCCGACGATCACGACCGGGTCGTCGTCGGCCGCCACCGTGGCGGGGGCGGCGGGCTGCCCCGGGCGGGCCTCGTGGGCTCCGGTGAGCTGGGTGTGGAGGTAGGCGGACAGGCCGGTGGGGGTCGGGTGGTCGAACACCAGCGTCGCCGGCAGGCGCAGGCCGGTGGCGGTCTGCAGCCGGTTGCGGACCTCGACGCCGGTGACGGAGTCGGAGCCCTGGTCCTGGAAGGACCGGTCCGGCTGCACGGTGTCCGCCGCGTCGAAGCCGAGGACCTCGGCGGTGTGCTCGCGGACGAGGTCGAGGAGCCGGCGGGTCTGCTCCGCGGCCGGCAGCTCGGCCAGTTCGCGGGCGAGGCCGGAGGCGGGGGCGTCGGCGGGGGCGTCGTCGTCCAGGCCGAGTACGCGGCGTACCTCGGTCAGCTCCTCCAGCAGCGGCTGGCGGCGGGCCATGGTGAAGGACGGGGCGAAGCGGTCCCATTCGATGTCGACGACGGTGACCGTGGTCTCGTCCCGGCCGACCGCGCCGGCCAGCGCCGCGGTGGTGTGCTCGGGCGGCATGGCGACCAGGCCGCGCCGCCGCAGCTGCTCCGCTCCTGCGCCCACGTTCATGCCGCTGGCGGCCCAGGCGCCCCAGGCGATCGACGTGGCGGGCAGACCGCGGGCCCGGCGGTGTTCCGCGAGGGCGTCGAGGTAGGCGTTGCCGGCCGCGTAGCCGCCGTGGTCGGCGCTGCCCCAGATGCCGGCGACGGACGAGATGACGACGAAGGCGTCCAGGTCCTCGCCGTCGAGCAGCTCGTCCAGGTGCCGGGCGCCCCCGGCCTTGGCGGCGAGGTTGCGGTCCAGGTCGGCGGCGCCGACGGTGTCCAGCGGGCCGAACACTCCGACGCCGGCCGCGTGCACCACGGTCCGCAGGGGCGGTCCTTCGGCGCGGATGTCGGCGAGCAGCGCCCCGAGGGCGTCGCGGTCGCTGACGTCGCAGGCGGCGAGGGTGACCCGGGCGCCCAGCCCGGTCAGCTCCTCGCGGAGTTCCCGCGCGCCGTCGGCGTCGGGGCCGCGGCGGCTGGTGAGCACCAGGTGCGCGGTGCCGTTGGCGGCGAGCCAGCGGGCGACGTGGGCGCCGACCCCGCCGGTGCCGCCGGTGATCAGCGCGGTGTCCCGGGGCGTCCAGCGGCCGGTGGCCGAGGTGTCGCCGCGGGGCGCGCGGGTCAGCCGGGGCACGTACGCGCCGGCGGGCCGGAGGGCGACCTGGTCCTCGCCGTACGCGCCGTCGTCGCCGCCCGCGCGGGTGAGCGTGGTGATCAGGTTCCGTACGGCGGTGCCGTCGAACTCCTCGGGGAGGTCGACCAGTCCGCCCCAGCGCTGCGGGTGCTCCAGGGAGGCGACCCGGCCGATGCCCCACGTCTGGGCCTGGGCGGGGCTGCGCACCGGGTCCGCCGGGCCGGTGGAGACCGCGCCGCGGGTGACGCACCAGAGCGGTGCGCCGATCTGCGCGTCGCCGAGGGCCTGGAGGAGGAGCACGGTGCCCGCCAGGCCGCGGGTGACGGCGGGGTGCTCCGGATGCGGGGTCTCGTCCGGGGCGAGCAGGGACAGCACCCCGGCGAGGTCCGGGCAGTCGGCCGCCGCGTCACCGAGGGCCCGGGCGAGCTCCGCGCGGTCCGTGGTGCCCGGGTCCACGGCGACGGGCCTGGCGTCGAGGCCGCCGTCGCGCAGCGCGGCCGTGAGCGCGCCCGTCCCGTCCTGCTCGCCGGGGTCCGCGGGCACGGCCACCAGCCAGGTCCCCGACGGCGCCGCGGGCGGGGGCACGGAGACGGGTTTCCAGGTGACGCGGTAGCGCCACGAGTCGACCGTCGAGCCGAGGCGGTGCCGGCGCCGCCACGCGGACAGCGCGGGCAGGACCGCGTCGAGCGAGGGGGCGGCCGCGTCGTCCCCGGGCAGGCCGAGGGTGTCGGCCAGCGCGGCGGCGTCCTGGTTGTCGACGGCGTCCCAGAAGCCGGCCTCTTCCGGTGAGGCGGCGGCCGGCCCGTCCGCGGGGCGCTCGTGCGGCAGGTCGACGTGCCGGGGGGTGGTGCCCGCGAAGGCGGCGGGCCAGTCCGGGTCCACGCCGTGAACGAAAGCCTCGGCCAGGGAGGTGGTGAACCGGTCGGGGCCGCCGTCGTTGCGGCGCAGGGTCCCGGCCACCACGGCGGAGCCGTCGCCGTCCTCGATGGTCTGCTCGACCCCGACGGCCAGCACGGGGTGCGGGCTGACCTCGATGAACACATCCTGACCGCGGTCCAGGAGCAGCCTGGTGACCTGCTCGAACCGGACGGTGTGCCGCAGGTTGGCGTACCAGTACTCGGCGTTCAGCTCACGGGTGTCCATCTCGCCGCCGGTGACGGTGGAGTAGAAGGGCACGGTGCCCGGCCGGGGCGCGATGCCGTCCAGGTCGGCCAGGATCCGGTCGCGTACGGCCTCGACCTGGGGACTGTGGGAGGCGTAGTCGACGCCGACGCGGCGGACCCGTACGCCGTCCGCGGTGCACGCGGCGGTGAACTCCTCCACCGCCGCGGTCTCGCCGGAGACGACGGTCGTCCGGGGCCCGTTCACCGTGGCGATCGAGAGGCGGTCCTCCCAGGGGGCGAGCCGCCGCTCGGTGTCGGCGAGGCCCAGGCTCACCGTGGCCATGGCGCCGAGGCCGGAGAGGGCCACCAGCGCCCGGCTGCGCAGGGCGACGATCTTCGCGGCGTCCGGCAGCGACAGCGCACCGGCGACGTGCGCGGCGGCGATCTCCCCCTGGGAGTGGCCGACGACCGCGGCGGGGGCGACGCCGTGCGCCCGCCACAGGGCACCGAGCGAGACCATCATGGCGAAGAGCGCGGGCTGGACGACGTCCACGCGCTCCAGCGACGCCGCGTCGGGGTTCCCGCGGACGACGTCCAGCAGCGACCAGTCGACGTGCGGGGCGAGCGCGTCCGCGCAGGCGTGCATCTGCTCGGCGAAGACGCCGGAGGTGTCGAGCAGGCGTGCGCCCATGCCGTCCCACTGCGAGCCCTGGCCGGGGAAGAGCAGGACCGGCTGCCGGCCCGGACGTGCCTGTCCGAGAAGGGAGTTCACGCCCGGGGTGCCGAGGGACAGGGTGCGCAGGCCGTCGAGGAAGTCCTCCCGGTCGCGGCCGAGTACGACGCCGCGGTGCCGGTGGGCGGAGCCCGCGGTGGCCAGCGACCATCCGACGTCGGCGGTGGTCACCGAGTCGTCGGCGGCGGCGAACGCCCGCAGCCGGTCGGCCGTCTCGCGCAGCATCGTCCGGTCGGGGGCGGTCAGCACCCACGGGACCAGCGGCGCCGCGGCGCCGGAGCGCTCGTCGTGCAGCCAGTGGCGGCGGCGCTCCCACGGGTACGCGGGCAGGCTGACCGGGCGCCGGGGCGAGACCGGGCCGGTCGGGGCGCAGCCGGTGACGAGCAGCTCTCCCGCGGTGAGGGCGAAGCGCAGCAGCGGGTCACCGGCCTCGACGGACACCCCGTACCGGTGGGCGACCGGCTCCGGCAGGTCCCCCAGGACGACGTCGAGCACCGCGTCCAGCCGTGCGGCCGCGATCCGGTCGGCGCACCCGCCCCACTCGGCCGCGGTGGCCTCGGCGGGCGCGTCGAACCGGCCGGTCAGCTCGGCGGCGGTGGCGGCAGGTCCGGCGTGCCCGGCGGACACGGCGGGGATGCGGCCGGGCCGCAGTTCGATGTCCTGCGCGTCTCCCGTCAGCAGCCGCAGCGCGTCGGCGATTCCGAGCCGGCCGGCGGCCCAGGCCGCCGCGGCCTCCCCGTCACCGAGCCCGACGGTGCCGTGCGGGGTGATGCCGACGCTGGACCACAGCATCGTCGCGGCCACGTGGTGGCAGAAGCGGTACGCCGCGCGCAGTTCGGCCGGCGGCTCCGCGGTGAGGTCGTGGGGGGTGCCGGTGATCGTCCGGAGCGTGTCGGCGCAGGTGGCCAGGGCGCGGGCGTAGTCGGGGGCGGCGCCGAGCCGGCGGCGTACCGCGGCGGCCGGCAACTCGGGGCCGTACCAGAACGCCACGGTCCGCGGGCGCTCGTCCTCCGCGCTGCCGACGCGTACCTGCGCGGCCTCGCCGGGGTCCTCGCCGGCAGCGGCCCGGCGCAGCCGGTCGGCGAGTTCGGCGGCGTCGTGTCCCACGGCGGCCAGGCGGTGCTGGAGCCAGGACCGGCGGTGGGCGGCCGTGTAGACGATGTCGTCGAGTTCGTGCGGCGCGGCGTCCAGCCGGTCCGCCATGCGCGACGCGGCCTCCCGCAGCGCCGTGGGGGTGGCGGCGGTCACGGGCAGGACGTACGGCGTGACGCGGGGCGCGGCCGGGGACGGAGCCGGGGACGGGGCGGGCGGGGCCTGCTCGACGAGGACGTGGGCGTTGCTGCCGCTGAACCCGAAGGCGCTGACGCCGGCCCGCGCCGGGCGGCCGCGCTCGGGCCACTGCCGGCGGGCCGTCGCGACCTCGACGGGGAGGCTGTCCCAGGCGATGCGGGTCGACGGCCGGTCGAGCGGGTGCGGCGGTATCTCGTCGTGGTGCAGCGCCAGGACGGCCTTGAGCAGGCCCGCGACGCCGGCCGCGGCCTCCAGGTGGCCAAGGTTGGCCTTGGCCGAACCGATCAGCAGCGGGTTCGCGGAGTCCCGGCCCGGGCCGAGCGACTCGGCCAGGGCCCGGACCTCGATCGGGTCGCCCAGCGGGGTGCCGGTGCCGTGGGCCTCGACGTAGTCGACCTCGTGCGGGTTCCAGCCGGCCCGGTCCAGAGCCTGCCGCACCACGTCCGTCTGGGCGGCGGCACTGGGTACGGTCATCCCGCCGCTGGCGCCGTCCTGGTTGACGGCGCTGCCGCGCACCACGGCGTAGACCCGGTCGCCGTCGCGCTGCGCCGCCGCGAGCGGCTTGAGGATCAGCGCGACGGCGCCCTCGCCGCGGCCGTAGCCGTCCGCGGCGTCGTCGAAGGTCTTGCACCGGCCGTCGGCGGCGAGGGCGGTGGCCCCGGCCATGGACACCGAGACGGTGGGGGCGACGATGGCGTTGGCGCCGCCGACGACGGCGATCTCGCAGTCGCCGCGGTCCAGGCCCTGACACGCGAGGTGCAGCGCCGTCAGGGACGCCGAGCACGCGGTGTCGACGGCGATGCTGGGGCCGCGCAGCCCCAGGAAGTACGAGACCCGCCCGGCCGTGGCGGCGAAGGAGGTGCCCGTTCCGTAGTAGTGGTCGACCTGGCGCATGTCGCGTGTGAGCAGCTGCTGGTAGTCGGCAGTGTTCAGGCCGAGGTAGACGCCGACGGGGCGGCCGTGCAGCGCGGCCGCCGGATGACCGGCGTCCTCCAGCGCCTCCCAGGCGGTCTCCAGGACCAGCCGCTGCTGGGGGTCGAGGGAGCGTGCCTCCCGCGGGGCGATGCGGAAGAACTCCGCGTCGAATCCGGCGACGTCGTCCAGGTAGCCGCCGCGGGTGGGCACGTCGGTGCCGGCCTCGGTCCAGATCGGATGGTCGCGGCGGCCGGGCGGCGGCTCGGCGATCGCGTGGCGCCCTTCGGTCAGCAGCGCCCAGTACGCGTCCGGGGAGTCCGCGGACGGCAGGCGGCACGCCAGGCCGATGACCGCGACGCCGCTCTCGGCGGCGTCGGCGCCGGCCGCGGGCGGGGTGTCCCGCGCCGGGGGCTGCGGGGCGGGCGCCTCGCCGGTCGCGGCCGGAGCCGGAGCCAGACCGGCGACGTACGTGCCGAGGGCCTCGATCGTCGGGTGCTCGAAGACGACGGTCGACGGGAGGGAGACCCGGAACTCCGCCTCCAGGCGGGTGCGCAGCTCCACCGCGGTCAGCGAGTCCATGCCCTGCTCGAACAACCCGCGGCGGCGCGGCAGCGGTTGCCCCGCGGAGATGCCGAGGACGCCCCGTACGACGGTGTCGACGCGATCCGTGACGTGCGCGGCCGGAGTCGGGTCCGCCGCGCCCGCCGCCGGTGCGGCGGCGGCCGGTGCGGGATCGACGGCGGCGGCCGCCGGGGCGGGCGCTGCGGGAGAGGAGGCGGCGGGGGGTGCGGCGAGCGCCGCGGGCGTCGCCGCGCCGGCCGGTGCCGCGGTCCCGTCCGTGCCGCCGGGCGGCTCGGCGAGCATCTCGGCGATCACGCGGCCGTTCGCGTCCAGCAGGCTGAGCCGCGCGGCGGCGGGAACCGCCGCGGACGTGTCGTTCCGGCGGCTCTGCTGACCGCGCTCCACGCCGGGAAGCCAGTGGCGCTCGCCGCCCCACGACGGCGGGGGCAGCCGGTGGTAGCGGTGCGGCCGGCCGGTGACCCGCTCCCAGTCCACCGGCACGCCGGCGACGTGCAGTTGGGCGAGCGTCTGGTGCAGGGCCACCGCACCGTCGTCCGTCCGCCGCAGGGTGTGCAGCACCGGGCCGGGCCGCGGCGCGGCGGACATGGCGGCGGACAGCGGGCGGCCGAGGACGGGGTGCCCGCCGATCTCCACCAGGGCGTGCCGGCCGTCGGCCAGCAACCGGTCGACGGCCGGCCCGAGCAGCACCGGCAGGGTCAGGTTGCGTTCCCAGTACGAGGCGTCGGGCCGTACGGCGTCCGCCTCCGGGTCGACCGAGGACAGCATGCGCACCGACGCCTGCCCGGGCACCAGATCGGCCAGTTCGTCGCGGAGCCGCGGGCCGCAGGGGGCCACGACGGGGCTGTGGAAGGCGTAGTCCAGGCCCAGCCGCTTGGTGCGCAGCCCGGCGGCGGTCAGCGCGGCCTCGGCCGCGTCGAGGTCGGCGTACGGCCCGGCGACGACCACGGCGGACGGGCCGTTGACCGCGGCGATCACCGCCGCGCCGGCCAGCTCGGCCAGGATCTCGCGGACCGCGGGCGGGTCGGCCTGCACCGCCAGCATCCCGCCGGCGCCGGCGGTTCCGTGCAGCAACTCCCCGCGGCGTACGACCAGTTCCATGGTGTCGGCGAGCGAGAGGCTGCCGGACGCGTGCGCGGCGGCGATCTCGCCGACGCTGTGCCCGACGACGGCGGCGGGCCGCACACCGCGCTCCGCCAGCCAGCGGGTCACGGCGATCTGGACGGCGACGATCGCGGGCTGGGCGCGGTCGGTGCGGTCCAGCGCGCCGTCCGCGGCCCGGCGCAGTTCGTCGACGAGGGACCACGACGCGTGGCTGCGGATCAGCTCGTCGCACTCGTCGAGGGTGTCCCGGACGGTGGCGTCGCCGTCGTACAGGTCGGCGGCCATCCCGGACCACTGGCTGCCCTGCCCGGAGTAGACGAACACCGGAGCGGGCACGTCGCCGGGCGTCGCCACGCCCGCGTAGCCCCCCTGCGGCGGCTCGTCGGGGTCGCCCAGCGCGGCGGCCAGTGCGCGCGGTTCGCCGGCCACGGCCGCGTAGCGGTGGGATTCGTGGGTACGGCGGGTCGCCGCCGACGCCACCAGGTCGGGCAGGTGGTCCTCGGCGGTGCCGTCGACGGCCGTACGCACCATCGCCACCTGCTCGGCGAGGCCCGCCTTGCCGGATGCCGAGGCGAGCAGCACCTGGGGGCCCGTGGCCGCCGCGGGGGTGCCGCGGTCCGCGGGCGCCTCGACGATCACGTGCACGTTGGTGCCGCTGAGCCCGAACGAGCTGACACCGGCCCGCACCGGGCGGTCCGTGCCGGGCAGGTCGTGGCCGGCGGTCGGCACGGCGATGGGGATGTCGTCCCAGTTCACCGCCCTGGTGAGCTGGTCGAGGCCGGGCTGTGCCGGCACGTGGGCGGTGTTGAGGATCCAGACGGCCTTCAGCAGGCCGGTGATGCCCGCGGCGGCGTCGGTGTGCCCGTACACGGCCTTGCTGGAGCCGATCTGCACCGGGGGCAGGTCGGCGGAGCGCTCCTGGTACGCCTCGGCGAGGGCCATCAGCTCCATCTGGTCGCCCAGCGGCGTGCCGGTGCCGTGCGCCTCGACGAAGTCCACCGCGTCGGGCCCCAGTCCGGCGTGCGCCAGCGCGGCCCGGTGCAGGTCGATCTGCGCGACCGCGTTCGGGGCGGTCACGCCCAGGCTGCGGCCGTCCTGGTTGACGGCCCAGCCGCGGATGACGGCGTAGATCTGGTCGCGGTCCGCGACGGCGTCGGACAGCCTCTTGAGCACGACGAACCCGCAGCCCTCGCCGCGGATCATGCCGTCCGCGGCGGCGTGGAAGGGGCGGCAGCGGCCGGTCGGCGAGATCGCGCCGACCCGGCTCATGAACACGCTCAGCTCGGGAGCGACCATGAGGTTGACGCCGCCGGCGACGGCGATGTCGCACTCCCCGGAGCGCAGGTTCTGGCAGGCCATGTTGACGGCGAAGAGGGACGACGAGCACGCGGTGTCGACGGCCGCGGCCGGGCCGCGCAGGTCGAAGGCGTGCGCGAGCCGGCCGGCGGCGAAGCTGAACTCCACCCCGGGCGCGTAGCTCTGGTTGATCCCTTCGGCGCCGAGGGTCTTGTTGTGCAGCAGAGCGTAGTCGTTGGCCAGGATGCCGGCGAAGACGCCGGTGCGCGTGCCGTGCCACTGCTCGCGGGGGCGGCCGGAGTCGGCCATCGCCTCCCACGCCACCTCCATGATCAGCCGCTGCTGCGGGTCCAGCGACCCCGCCTCGCGCGGTGCGATCCCGAAGTGCGCCGGGTCGAAGCGGTCGATGTCGTCGAGGAAGGCGCCCGTGTGGCTGGAGGTGGTGCCCGGACGCCGGCGCTCGGGGTCCCAGAACTCGGGCCCCCAGCGATCCGCCGGGACCTCGGTGGTGAGGTCGGCACCGGTGGCGAGGACGGTGCCGAACGCATCGAGGTCACGCACTCCGCCCGGGTATCTGCAGCCGACGCCGACGATGGCGACGGGCTCGTTCTCGCCGGGCGAATCGGCTGACTCGACAACCATGCTTTTCTGTCCCTCCACGGGTCACCAACGGCACGGGGGCTGGTGGGGCGGCTGGATGACGGGGCTCCTACGGCACCGGGATGCCGGGTCGGCGGCCGGGACCTGTCTGCGGAGCCGGATCCGGATGAAGGTCGGGCGCGTGAGGGGGCCCGAAGGGCGGAACGGGTGCGGGGGCGGGGTGCGAAGAAGGGGGGACGCGGCCTCGGATCCGGGGTGCGGCCAAGGCTGCACGTCGCCCCTCTCCTCACTCCGGTGGTTCAGAAGGCCGGTGCCGCGGCGGGCGCGCGCAGCGTGCCCAGGTACGGGTGCCACAGGTGGGTGGCGTCCTTCTCCACCGCCTCCACGGTCTCCCGCATCACGCGCAGCACCTCCGGCTCCTCGTCGTCGTACAGGTCGCCCTGGAGCAGGCGGACGACGTCCAGACGGTGCTTCGGGTCCTGCACGAACGTGGTGAAGAGCACGTTCAGCCGGTAGTAGATGGAGATGAACTCGTACCAGTTGCGGACTCCGTTGCGGAGCTTGTTCTCGTACGTGCCGAAACGCTGCCGGCTGAAGTCGCCGGCCTCGAAGGCGGCGACGATGTCCTGCGATGCGAACTTCGCGCTGGTGAGCGCGACGCTGACGCCGCTGGAGAAGATGGGGTCGACGAACCGTGCCGCGTCGCCGATCATCACGAAGCGGTCGCCGGTGATCTGCGACATGGCGTAGCTGTAGTCCGCCTCGACCTTCAGGGGGCGCAGCTGCTCGGCCTTGCGGAGCTGCTCGGCCAGCTCGGGGCGGCTGTCGATGAACTCCCAGAAGAACTTGTCCCGGTCGGTGTTGGCCTCGGTGAACCGGTGCTTCTGGGTGACGACGCCGATGCTGGTGATCGTGTCGGTGATCGGGATCTGCCACACCCACGTGTCGTTGATGGGCAGGAAGTGCACGTAGATGTAGTCGATCTTCTCCGGGTTCGGCGTCATCGCCTTGCGGTCCAGGCCCTCGAACCAGGTGTGGACCGCGTACTGGTCGAAGACCGGGTCGGGGACCTTGACGCGCAGCTGCCGCCCGAGCATGGTCTGCCGGCCGCTGCCGTCCACGAACATCTTGGCGGTCACGCCGAACTCGCCGGAGGAGTTGCGGCAGGTGACGGTCACCTTGTCCGGGTCGTCGAAGTCCACCTTCAGCACCCGGGTGCCCTGGGTGACGTTCGCGCCCAGCTCCTCGGCGTGCTCCAGGAGGATCGTGTCGAACTTGCCGCGGTCCACGTGATACGTGTAGTCGCGGGTGACGCCGGGCTGGTCCCGCTCGCTGAACTGGATCTCGGCGGCGCCGAATTCGTGGGCTATCTTGCTGAAGTCGTTGGTGACGATCTCCCGGGTTTCCTTCGAGGTCCACGCGGCCCCGTACTTCTTGGGAAATCCGGCCTTGTCGATCTTCTCCATCACCCCCGTCTCCGTCATCACCCGGGTGGTGGCGGGCACGAGGGACTCGCCGACGTGCTCCCTGGGGAAGGTCTCGCCCTCGAAGAGGGCCACGGACAGCCCCGCCTTGGCGAGGTACGCCGCCGCGGTGGCGCCTGCCGGACCACCGCCGGCGATCACGATGTCGTAGTCGGTGCTCATGCCTGCCTCACTCCGTTCCGGCGACGGTCGCCTGCTGCGGGCTGCCGAGGTCGACGACCATCTGCGTAATACTGCTGACGTCCTTGAAGTTGTCCGCGACAATCCCCTGCGGCGGCACGACGATGCCCAGTTCGTCACGGATGTACATGAGCAGCAGGGCGGTGTTCATGGAGTTGAGCACGCCCCATTCGAGCAGCGGGGTGCTGTTCTCCAGCTCTTTTTTCTGGTCCCCGTTGAGAAACCTCTCCTTGATATAGGCAGATATCTTTGCCGATATCTCGTCACTGGACACGTGAGTTCCCTCTCTGCGCTGACTTCCTGGGGTGTCGGTACTGGTGTGAAGGGTCTGCCGGGACGTCAGCCCCGTACGCTCGCCGGCGGTTCCACCGGTGGTGAGGCCGGCGCGACGCGTGCGGCCAGCGCGGCCCGGTCCACTTTTCCGTTGCGGGTCCGCGGGAGGTGCGCGACCGTGTGCAGCTCGTCGGCCACCATGTAGCGGGGCAGCCTTTCCGCGCTGTGGCGTTTGAGGTCCAGAACCCCGGGTTCCCGGCCGGCCCGGGGAAGGACGAAGGCCACCAGCCGGGCCTCCATTCCGTGACCGGCGACCGTGACGACCGCCTCGGCCACGTCGGGGTGCGCGGAAAGGACCGCCTCCACCTCGCCCGGCTCCACGCGGTGCCCGCGCACCTTGACCATGTGGTCGCGCCGGCCGACGTACTCGAACACGCCGTCCGCCAGCACCCGCACCACGTCGCCCGTGCGGTACGGGCCCCGGTGTTCCGGCTGCCCCCAGTACCCGAGCATCACGGTCGGGCCGTCGACGAGGAGTTCGCCCTCCTCGCCGACGCCGGCCACCGCGCCGTCGGGCCGCTCGGCCCAGACCCGGTCGCCGCTGCACGCCGCGCCGATCGGCACGGGCCGGTCCCGCCGGAGGTCCTCGGGGGCGACCCGGTGAAAGGTGCAGACGTTGGTCTCCGTGGGCCCGTAGAGGTTCAGCAGCTGCGCCGGTGTCCACCCGGCCAACTGCCGGACGTGGTCGATCGCGAACGGCTCGCCGGCGAACAGCACCGCTCGCAGGTGTTCGGGCGCGGGCCTGTCGAGCATGCCGCCGGCACGCATCATCAGCGCGAGTGCGGAGGGCACCGAGTACCAGACGCTGATGCGCTCCTGGTGGAGGAAGTCAACGAGCTGGAGGGGGGCGTAGGCCAGCTCGCCGGGGATCAGGTGGACCGATGCCCCGCTGGCGAAGGCCGCGTACAGGTCGAGGACGGAGAGGTCGAAGGTCAGCGGGGCGTGGTTGGCGAACCGGTCCGCCGGGGTGGCGCCCAGTTCGCGGACCGCCCACTCGACGAAGGCCGCGGCGTTGCGGTGGCTGACGCACACGCCCTTGGGAGTGCCGGTGGATCCGGAGGTGTAGAGGATGTACGCCAGGGCGTCGGAGTCCACGTCCTCGTCGACGGGGGCCGCCGGCGGCCCGATCTCCTCGTGCAGGTCCTGGGTACGGATTCCGGGCAGGTCCGCGGTCAGTTGCGGGATCGAGTCGGCGTCGGTGACGACCGCGCGGGCCCCGCAGTCGCGCGCCATGGCGGCGACCCGCTGCGTCGGCACGTTGCGGTCGGCGGGGACGTACGCGGCGCCCAGCCGGAGCACGGCCTGCATCGCCGCCACCGTCTCCGGGGACTTCTCGGCCCAGACGACGACGCGGTCACCCTGGTCGACGCCGAGGTCTCGCAACCTGGCGGCCAGGGCGCCGGCGCGGTCGTCCAGTTCGCCGTAGGTGTACGAGCCCGAGGGGCCGGCCACCGCGAGGTGGCGGGGGGCCGCGGCCGCGGCGTCGATGACGTACCGGTGCAGGGTCACAGGCCGGCCTCCCGGGCGACGATCTCCCGCTGGACCTCGCTGGTGCCGGAGAAGATGGTGGTCGGGATCGAGTCCCGGAGCATCTGCTCGACACCGGCGGCGGAGAGGTATCCGGCGCCGCCGAATATCTGCACCGCGTCGAGGCTGTTGGCCACCGCCGCCTCGGACACCGCGAGCTTCGCCAGCGCAATCGCTCCGACGTGGGCGCGGTCGTTGTCGAGCAGCCAGCAGCCGCGGTAGAGCAGGAGCCGACTGCCTTCCAGCCGTTGCTTCATCACGGCTATTCGGTGAGATATCGCCTGGAACTCGCCGATGCGGCGGCCGAACTGCTTGCGCTCCCTGGCGTGGGCGACGCAGCGTTCCAGTTGGTGTTCCATGACACCCAGATAGGCGGCGAGAAGGCACGCGCGTTCCCAGGTCATCGAGTGCTGGAATATCGCACCGCCCTGGCCTTCTGCGCCGAGCCGGTACGCCTCGGGGACGCGGCAGTTCTCAAAGCTCACCCGCGCGGCGGGGCAGCTGCTCAGCCCCATCTTCTCCATCGGCTCGCCGACGACGACGCCGGGGAGGTCGCGGGGCACCGCGAAGCCGCTCACGCCGAAGAATCCGGCCGCGGGGTCGGAGAGCGCGTAGGTCACGATGACGTCGGCCGCGGGGGCGTTGCTGGCGAAGGACTTCTCGCCGTCGAGTACGTACGCGCCGTCCTCCCCGCGCCGGGCCGTCACCGCGAGACGGCCGACGTCGGAGCCCGCGTCGTCCTCGGTCATCGCGTTCGCGGCGATGACGTCACCGCTGGTGAGGCCGGTCGCCATCCGCTCGCGCAGCTCGTCGGACGCGAAGTCGCGGATGGGGACGGCGCAGGCCAGCAGATGGGCACAGACGGCGAACACCAGGCCGGTGTCGCGGCAGCCGCGGCCGAACGCCTCCAGCGATAAGGCGGTGTCCAGGGCGCCGAGTCCGCCGCCGCCCTGAGAGGGAGGCAGGCACAGTCCGGTGAGCCCGAGAGATGCGGCGGTCTTCCACTGCTGCCGGGTGAAGAAACGGCCGGTGCCGAGGGATTCTTCGCCGAGCTGTTCCCGTACGGCGGAGAGGGTCTCGTCGTACCGCCGCTGCTGCTCGACGGTAAGTTCAAAATCCACAATTCCCCCTTTAATTGTGGAATGCGCGCCATCTGCCAACACACCGGCCGGGACTATTTCCCACCCGCAAACCGGGCAGGCCGAAACTGCCCTCAGTGCATTGTGCGTTGAATGTCGGCATCCCCCGTGGACCGCCCTGCGACCTGGCGCTCGTCAGGTGTGCCGACCCCCCCGCGAGGGAATGCGATCGGCATCGGGCTGATCTCATCGGATGTTGACGATGTTGCCGTTGATCTCTGCTGTCATCGGCAAACCTAAGACGTCCCCACCGGAACAGTCAAGGAGCGAGAACGCCAGATGACATCAGGCCAACCGGCTGGCATCGCCGAAACTGGATGATCCAGGGGTGTTGACCTGCGACCTTCGCGCGACGGCGGCGGCGTACGATCCGGGCGTATAGCAAGTTCGGTGGCGAGTCTCGGTCACGGATCGTTCAAGCCCGGTGACGGGACACGACGTCCGGAGGAGAGGTCACGCCACGGCGAGGGCCGACGGGTGACCGCTTGCGTGGATTCCGGTGAGGACACGAAGGAGCCGCCCCGCCCGTGGCATCGACAGGGCTGACGGGCGGGGCGTGGAGACAGTACATGGAGCAACCCCGGGCCGGGTGCCGATGCCGTACACACGGCACCGCACTGCCACGGGGGGGGTGCGGTCAGACGCTCCGGGTGGCTCGCTTGCGCGCCGCGCGGCGGGCGGGCCGGGAGGTCAACTGCACGGGCTCGCCCGCCACTTCGCCGTCCGCCGGGACGCCGTAGTTCGGGCAGAGCGCCACCGCGTTGTCGGTGGCCTCCAGCAGCGTCTCCGCCGACGCGAGCAGGTCCAGGAGTTCAGGGTGGGCGAGCGAGTAGAACATCTGGCGGCCCTCGGGGCGCGCCGTCACCAGGTTGCAGTCGCGTAGACAGGCAAGGTGGGCCGACACGGTGGACTGGGCGAGGTTCATCGCCGTCGTCAGGTCCACAACCCGCGCCTCGCCACCGGCGAGGCGCTGCAGGATCGCCAGGCGGGTCGAGTCCGACAGACCCCGGAACATGGCTGCCGCCGGCGCGAGCTCCTGGCGCGACCCGGACGCGGTCTCACTGACTATCGACATAGCACAATGATAACGGCAACCAATGCTGCGTCGACGTGCCGTACACCAACATTCGGCAACGTTTCGATCACCGGCGGCCGCCCCGCGGCGGCGTACGCCGGGCTCCGCACTCCGCTATTCAACGTCAATCGTCGATGCTACCGTGACTCGGCGATGCCGCACAGAGACGGGAGACGTGCGGCGACCATGGGAACGGGGGACTCCGTGCCGTCGAACACCGTCCGGGCAGCCGCAGTCGGCCGGAATCAGGCGGCCACGACGGCACCCCCGCCGGACCCGGGCACCGCGCGGCCGCCGGCCGCCGCAGACGGCAGCCCGGATACCCCCGTCGGGACAGAGGTGCGCCACCCGGCCGAGCTGAACCCCACTCTCGACCCCGGCGAGGTGCGGCCGCCCGCCCCGGGCGATCCGCCGGCGCTGTGGACCGTGGACGCCGCCCGGCACGCGACACAGGCCGCGCTCGCGGCGCCCGCGGTTCTGGACGAGGAGGAGCGCCGGCGGGCCGCCGCCTTCCGCCGGACGCGCGACCGCGACACGTACACGGTCGCCCACGTGGCCCTGCGGATGCTGCTGGGCGCACAGTTGGGCCTCGCCCCGCACCGCGTCGACCTCGTCCGCGAAGCGTGCCCGCTCTGCGGGCAGGCGCACGGCCGTCCCGCGGTCACCGGCGGACGGCTGCACTTCTCCCTCTCCCACAGCGACCGGCTCGTGCTGCTCGCGTTCGCGGCGGAACCGGTGGGCGTGGACGCGGAGGCACTGCCGTCCGCCCGTGCGGCGGCGGAGATCGCCGGGGCACTGCACCCGCGTGAGGCCACGGAACTCGGCCTGCTGCCCCCGGCGGAACGACCCGCGGCCTGTGCGCGCATCTGGGCGCGCAAGGAGGCGTACCTCAAGGGCATCGGGACCGGACTCGCCCGCGACCCGTCGCTCGACTACCTCGGTGCGGCGCCGGGGCCGGTCGGGGTGGCGCGGTGGCAGGTCGTGGACGTGGCCGTGCCACCCGGCTTCGCCGCGGCGGTGGCGTCACCGTCGGAAATGCCGCCGCCCAGCCGGAAAGGCGGATGACGGCGCCAATAGTACGCGCTTTCGGCCGATACCGGTAACATTGCCTTCCCGTTCGTTCGCAGCGCGTACACCGATAGCGCACCGGGCCCGACTCACGACTCCGGTACGCGCCTCGAAGGCATTACGGCATCGCGGCAGCGGCCGTCCACCGGCAGTCTTCTGGCACTTGCCCGGCCGCGCGTCCCTGTGGCACGCTTTTTGAAGCGAAGGGGAGTAGCCCCCAATGTCGCGGTCGACATACTGACACCTCCAGAGGTGTCCGGCCGCGCGGCCTCGTAGTCCGAGGCGGGCGAGACCTTCGACCCATGGCAGCAATGCCGGGGTCGGAGTCTCGTGTCTTCCGATCCCGGTGTGATCGGAAAGGAAGCGCATGGCCTTCAGCTTGGACTCGTGGGGGGACGGCTCCGGCGGCGAGAATTTAGCTCCGAAAGCGGTCTTGTTCCGGTCCCTCGCGGATACGACCCGGTTGGCGATCCTCCAGCATCTGGCCAACGGCGAGGCGCAGCCGGGGGAGGTGGCCGCGGCCCTGGGTTTCCCCCACTCCACCGTTCTCACGCATCTGGCGTGCCTGCACGACTGCGGGCTGGTGGGGTTCCGCAGCGAGGGACCCGCCTCGTACTACCACCTGGCCCGGCCGGAGCTGATGGATCTGCTCCTCAGCGTCGAACTGCTGGTCACCGCAGCGGAAGACACGGGTGCCCCCGTGCCCGAACTGCGACACCACGGGGGCAGACGATAGGGGAGGCACACGGACGTCCCGCGTCCGTGTGCCTCGCACCACGGCCTGCGCCGTGAGGTGGACCGGCCCCGGGCCCATCGACCGGACTCGGAGCTGACACGGCCGATGGACCCGTCGCAGAGCTTTCGCCCCCGGACAACGGAAGCACTCCCGTCGTCCGGGGGCGGGGCAGGCCGACGCCCGCGCGGCCGGTCCGCCTCCCGATCAGTACACCCGGCACAACGACGCCCGTCCCGCCACCGCGCCGGGCTCACCGCCCGAACCCGCGCCGGCTCAGGCGCCCTCCCCTCCCCCACTCCCCGACTCGACCTCGCGGAGCAAGCCCGCCAACCGCGACAACCTCGCTGACACAATCGCCGGATGACCAGTAATGGCATCCGGTTCGACTGCCGGCACCGTGGCGACGACGGCCCGCTCGTGATCGTCCCCCACATCGACGGAACACCGCTCGTCGAGCTGATCGACGGGTTCGAGATCGCCGCCGGAATGCAGCCCGCGGGTGACGCCTACGGCGGTCTGATTCCGGAGTTCTTCCGGTTCGGCCCGATGCAGGATCATTTCCTCGGACGGTCCGCCAGCGCGAAGGGGCCGAAGACACCCGTTCTCGGCTGTGAATGCGGCGAGTGGGGATGCTGGCCCCTCATGGCCCGCATCACCGCGACGGCCGACTTCGTGACCTGGGACGCCTTTGAGCAACCGCACCGCAAGGCCCGCGATTACAGGGCATTCGGTCCATTCCGGTTCGACCGTCACCCATACGATGACGCCCTGCGCGCGCTGAACGCCGCAATCGGCACCGACGAGACGTGATCCGCACCCGCTGCCGGTAGTTCAGCGAAGCCTGCGTCCGATGCCCGACGCTGCACGTCAACCTCATGATGGACTCCGCGGCCGCCACCGGGTCCGGGCAGTTCCAGCCAACTCGCCAACCCCTTCACCTCGGTGATCCGCCGAGCGGTGCGAAAACGGTTCCTCCCGGCCCCTCCCAGGTCACCCGGCGCGCTCCGAGATCGTTGCCCCACGCCGGATCGCAGCTCGTGCTGTCCGGATCCCGGCGCGGCAGCCGTCTGCCTGTCAGTGGCGTGGGCGATGGTTGCGCTCCTGCGTTTCCCCTCACACCACCGAGGAGACCGGTGCTGTCGACCTCCGCGCAATCCCCCGCCCGGCTCACGCCCTCGCCGCTTTCCCCTGCGCGGGTGAATCGAACGTACGGGGTGCGGGCCAGGCTTGCCCGGCGCCCCCGCTGAGGAACTTGCGTTCGACGCATCGCCCGGCTCTGCCCGTATCGGCCCTGTGATCATCCGCGTTGTCCGTGGTGCTCAACCCGATCTCCATCCGAGGAGCAAACCGTGAATCCTGTGCGCCCCTGTCCCGCCGCCCGCCCCGCGTTCGAGAATCCTCCCACTCGGCCCGCCGGGCCCGCGGTGCTCCAGCGCCCGGCTGCCGCCCGCCGCGCCCCGTTCGCCTCCGCCTCACGACCGTCACCGAGGTGGGGGGCATGAGCGACGCGAAGGCACATGCCGCAGTTCCGCGCTTCTCCGCGCCATCGTTGGTCGAAGTACGGGCACACCCGGCGGCCAGGCAGTCCGGACCCGGCTGGAAGCAGCCCGTGGCCGAGGTCGGCGCCCATCCGTCACCGAACGCGCACGAGGCCCCGTCCGTCGCCGCGCGCCGCACCGAGCCCAGCCGTCACCGGCTGACGCCGGAGGTGGCCGCATGAGGCGCCTCCGCCACACCACCGGGAAGACGGCCCGCGCGTGGCAGCAAGCCCCGCCCGCGCCCCAGCGGGCGGCCGCCCTTCCGGCCGCTCGACCGGCGGCTCCGCAACCCTCTCCGCCGCCCGAGTTGGACTTCCACGGGCGCAAGCACCGCCGGGCCATGGACGACGCCGGCCTGGGGGACATGGCCCGCCGGATCCCGACGGCGCTCGCCCAGTCCGCCCGGCTGGCGTGGTCCGTCGACCGCCGCATGACGCTCACGATCCTCGTCTGCCAGATGCTCTCCGGCCTCGGAACCGCCGCGATGCTCACCGCGGTCGCCAAGGCCATGCCCCACCTGGCCACTTCCGATGCCCGCACCGGGCTCGAACAGGCGTGGCCGGCGCTCACCGTCGCAGTCCTTGCGATGGCGCTCGGCGCCGGCATGTGGATCCTCGCGGACTGGGCCACCCGGCGCCTGAACCCGCAGATCGCCTCGGCCGTCGATCTCACCCTGGTCGACCTCCACATGAAGGCCGAGCTGTCCGCGTACGACACCGAAGGGTTCACCGACCGCAGCCGTGCCGCGGAGATCGGCGCCTTGCGCGCGGTCGACCTCGCCGACGACGCCAAGACGCTGACCAACGGCCTGGTCCAGCTCCTGTCCGCCGCGACCGTCCTGACCACCCTCCACCCCCTGCTCCTGGGCGTGCTGCTGCTGTCCGTCATCCCCAGGGGCATGGGCGGCGTCATCGCCGCGCGCATCGACTACCGCGTGCACGACCGCACCATCTCGGCCCGGACCGTGCGCGGCATGATGCGCTGGTGGCTGACCACTCCCGAACTCGCCGACGAGTTGCGCGCCAACACCATGCGCCCCTACCTGTACTCCTGGTACCGGGTGATGTGCGACCGCGTCGAAGGCCGCGAGCTTCAGGGCGCGCGCCCCTACCTGCTCGTGACCCTCCTCGCGACGTCCCTGGCGGGCCTGTTCACGCTCGGCATGTGGGGCACGCTGGCCGCGCTCGCCCTCTCGGGAGCCATGTCCACCGCGATCGCCGGCACCGCCATCGTCGCCTCGCAGACCGCGGGACGGGCTCTGAACTCGATCGTCCGCTACGGCGCGGTGATGTTCCACCACGGCCTCTACCTCGGCGACTACTACGACTTCATCGACGAGGTCCGCTCGATGACCACGGCACGCGGCGCCACCCGGGCCGAGGCGCCGCGGCAGATCCGCCTGCGCGGGGCCGAGTTCACCTACCCCGGCAAGGACACCCCCGCCCTGCACCCGGTCACCCTCACCCTCAGCCGCGGAGAAGTCGTCGCCCTCGTCGGCGAGAACGGCGCCGGCAAGTCCACGCTGATCCGCATGCTCACCGGCCTCACCGTGCCGACCGGCGGGACCGTCCACTGGGACGACACCGACCTGGCCACCGCCGACGCGGAGTCGGTCTGGCGGCACGTCGGCCTCGTCCCCCAGAAGAACGGGCACTGGCCGCTCGCCGCCCGCGAGAACATCACCCTCGGCCAGCCCCGCGAGCACACCGACGACCGCGTGTGGGAGGCCGCCGCACATGTCGGCCTGGCCGAGAAGCTCCACACGCTCCCCGGCGGGCTCGACACCCTCCTGGCCCGCTCGGTGTGGGGCGGACACGAACTGTCCGGCGGCCAGTGGCAGCGCCTGGCCTGTGCCCGGGCGATGTACCGGGAGCCGGCCGTGCTCGTCCTCGACGAGCCCACCAGTGAGATGGACGCCCGCGGCGAGCACTTGATCTTCCGCCGGCTCCGCGAAACGGCTCCCGGCCGGATCACCGTGGTCGTCACCCACCGCTTGGACAACGTGCGGATGGCCGACCGCGTCCTCGTCCTCGACCAAGGGCGCCTCCGCGAGGAGGGCAGCTTCGACACGCTCGTCGCCACGCAGGGAAGCCTCCTGGGCGAGCTGTACGCGCTCGCCCAGGACCGCTGATCCCTCTCCCCACCGGGCGGGGCCGCCCACCGCAGCGGCCCCGCCCGCCGCACCGGCGCTCCCCCACGGGCCGTGCCGTCTGGTCCGCAGGCGTTGCCGTATCCGGGGCCCCGGGGGATGCCGCGGACATCGTGGCCGTTCCCGCCGGGTGTTCTCGACGCGGGGCCGTACCGTCCGCGGCTCAGCTCCAGTCGTACGTGAGCGCCGCGGTGCGGGTGTGCGGCTCGAAGAACAGCAGGATCGCGTCCGCGCCTTCGGGCCGCCACGGGTATCCGGCGGTGGCCGCGACGAAGGTGAACGGTCGCCCCTCGTCGAGGCGCAGCGCGGGGACGGCGATGTCCGTGCCCCAGTCCTCGCGCTGCCGGACGGGGTCGTCCGTGTCGCCCCGGACCAGCGCTCCGTACCGCTCCCAGCGTGCCCGCGTCGCGTCGAGCTGGTTCCGGGCCTCGGGGTGGACGGGTGGGCTGTCCGTCATCGAGTCCTCGTGCAGCAGGCCGGGGTTTCCCCGCAGCTGGTAGAGCCCGTTCCTGTCGACGTGGAACAGGAGCCAGTTCGCCGCCGTGCCGTCGCCGCCGGCTCCGTATCCCAGGCGGAGCGGTACGACACCGCGTACAGGGAGTCCGCGGCGATCCTGTTCACCGGCGTGTCCATCCTTCCGCCCGTGCGAGGGCCTCGACGTCGTTCTCGAACGTGTCGACGTCGAAGTCCGCGATCTTCTTGCGGCGCCAGATGTCCGGTCCACCTGATCGTCTTCAAGCTACTCCTGTACGGCAGCCTCCCGGCCCTGATCGTCCTGTACGCCTTCGGCCGCGGCTCACGTGCTGGAGCGTGCGACGAGGTGGGTGGGGAGGATCAGGGAGCTGGGTTCCTCGCCGGCGATGCGCGCGGTGAGCATGCGTGCCATCTCCGCGCCAAGGGCCTGGATGGGCTGGTGAACCGTGGTCAGCGACGGTTCGGCGATGTGCGCGATGTCGAGGTCGTCGAAGCCCACGACCGCGACGTCACCGGGGACCGCGCGGCCCGCGCCGCGCAGCGTGCGCAGGGCGCCGGCCGCCATGTTGTCGTTGGCGGCGAACACCCCGTCCATGTCCGGCTGCCGCTCCAGTAGCGCCGCCATCGCGGTGGCGCCGCTGGGTTCGGTGAAGTCTCCGTGTTCCGGAGGGAGGGGCCGCAGTCCGGCGAGGATCAGGGCCTCCCGGTAGCCGCGATGGCGCGCACGGCTCGCCTCGGTGTCCGGCAGTCCGCAGATCATGCCCACGCGCCTGCGCCCGCGGGCGAGCAGGTGCTCGGTCGCCTGGCGGGCGCCGCCCGCGTTGTCGACGTCCACGTACCACGGCGCTTCGAAGCCCGCCGGGCGCCCGCCGAAGACGACGGGGACCTCCGTGTCATGGGCGAGGGGGAGCACGGGGTCGTTCTCCCGGACGGCCATGAGCATGGCGCCGTCGACGCCCCGGGCGCGCAGGAGTTCCGCCAGCCGCCGCCGGCTGCGGTCGCTTGCCGCGAGGCACAGCATCAGGTGCAGGTCGGCCTCCTCCAGGGCGGCGGAGGCGCCGACGATCACCTTGGCGAAGAACGGGTCCGCGAAGATCGACGGGGCCTCGCCCGAGATGACGAGCGCGACCGCGCCTCGCTGACGGGTGGCCAGCGCCCGCGCCGTCGTGTTGGGCACGTAGTCGAGTTCCCTGATGGCCCGGAGGACCGCCGCGCGCTTCTCGGCGCTGACGTGGGGCGCGTTGTTGAGCACCCGGGAGGCCGCCGAGCGGGAGACGCCGGCCCGCTCGGCCACCTCGTCGAGCGTGGGCCGCAGGCGCGGCACCTCTGTCATGGATTTCGTACCTCTCCGAGCCGGCGGCGGCGGGGATGCCTCCCGCTGGGCCGGGAGCGCTTCCAGTTCCGGGACCTTAGCGACTCCGCGCTCTCCGGTGAAGGGCGGCCGCGCCCCGACTCTTGACAGGTCCCCATCAGCACACCCACGATGACCGGAGGCACCCCGCGGTTCCCCGCCGCAAACTGGGAGCGCTCCCAACAGGGACCACCGCTCCCATGCGCCACCCGTGCGTCGCACCTTCATGCCGCGGGCTCAGGACGAGAGCCGCGCGGCGTTCCCCTTCACGAATGAGGTTCACCCATGCGCACACTCATACGCGGGGCGGTGGCAGCGCTGCTCGCTCTGCCGCTGTTCCTGACCTCGTCGCCCGCCGCGCAGGCTGCGCCCACCCCGCTCGCCATGACCAGCGGCTTCTACGTCGACCCGAACTCCAGCCCCGCGGTCTGGTCGGCCGCCAACCCCGGAGACGGCCGGGCCGCCGCGATCCGCGACTCCATCGCCGGCACCCCCATGGCCCGCTGGTTCGGCTCCTGGAGCGGCGACATCGGCTCCGCCGTCGGCTCCTACACCGGCGCGGCCCAGGCGGCCGACAAGCTGCCGCTCCTCGTCGCTTACCACATGTACGGCCGTGACGCCTGCGGCGGGCACTCGGGCGGCGGAGCCTCGTCCCCGTCCGCGTACGCCGGGTGGATCGACGCCTTCGCCCGCGGCATCGGCAACCGCCCCGCCGTCGTCGTGCTGGAACCCGACGCCCTCGGCGACTACAGCTGCATGTCCCAGGCGCAGATCGTCGAGCGGCAGAACATGCTCACCAACGCCCTCTCGCGGTTCCGGTCCGCCGCGCCCAACGCCTGGGTCTATCTCGACGCGGGCAACCCCGGCTGGGTCGACGCCTCGACCATGGCGGAGCGTCTGCACGCCTCCGGGCTCAGCCTCGCCCGGGGCTTCTCCCTCAACGTCTCGAACTACTTCACCACCGGGGAGAACCTGTCCTACGCCGGCAGCGTCAACCAGGCGCTGGGCCAGCGTTACGGCTACAGCAAGCCGTTCGTCGTGGACACCAGCCGCAACGGCAACGGCTCGAACGGCGAGTGGTGCAACCCCGGCGGCCGCAGGATCGGCACGCCCACCCAGCAGGGAGGCGGCGCCGAGATGCTCCTGTGGATCAAGACGCCGGGAGAGTCCGACGGCGACTGCGGTGTCGGATCGGGCTCCTCGGCCGGACAGTTCCTGCCGGAGGTCGCCTACAAGATGATCTACGGCTACTGACCCCCCGGCACCGGGCGGGCCTCCCGGTCCGCACCCGGCCCGCCCACCCGGACCGACTCCACCCGATTGAACACCGGACTGCCGCAAGGAACCGCCCGTCCCGCGACGAGCGAGACCCCGCGGGACGGGCGCGGCGGAAGGAGCGACAATGCTCACTCGATCACGCAGGCGACTGGCCCGGCTCGCGGTGACGGCCGCGGCGCTGACGCTCGCCGCCACGGTGCCCCACCAGCCGGTGGCCCAGGCCGCGCCGGTGGCGCGGGCCGCGCCCGGCAGCCCGGCCGTCACCCCGCCGCTGGGCTGGAACAGCTGGAACAGCTTCGGCTGCGGCGTCACCGAGGACACGGTGCGCCAGGCGGCGGACGCCATGGTCGGCTCGGGCATGCGGGACGCGGGCTACGAGTACGTGGTGGTCGACGACTGCTGGTTCGACCCGCAACGGGACGCCCAGGGCAACCTCCGCGCGCACCCGACGAAGTTTCCCAGCGGGATGAAGGCGCTGGGCGACTACATCCACAGCCGCGGCCTGAAGTTCGGCCTCTACCAGGTGCCCACGGAACGCACCTGCGCACAGCGCGTCGGCACGTTCCCCGGCTCGACGGGCAGCATGGGGCACGAGGTGCAGGACGCCCGCACCTTCGCCTCCTGGGGCGTGGACTACCTGAAGTACGACTGGTGCTCGCCCGAGGGCACGCGCGACGAGCAGGTGGCCCGGTTCTCCCTGATGCGCGACGCGCTGCGGGACACCGGCCGGCCCATCGTCTACAGCATCAACCCCAACAGCTTCCACGCGATCACCGGCTCCACGTACAACTGGGGTCAGGTCGCCGACCTGTGGCGCACCACCGAGGACCTGCTGGACATCTGGCAGAACGGCAACGTCAACAGCTATCCGATGGGCGTGGGCAACGTCGTCGACGTCAACGCCCCGCTCGCCGCACAGGCCGGCCCCGGGCACTGGAACGACCCGGACATGCTGGTCGTGGGCCGGCCCGGGCTGTCGCTGACCGAGTCGCGCGCGCACTTCACCCTGTGGTCCCTGATGGCCGCGCCGCTGATGGCGGGCAACGACATCCGCACCATGTCCGCCGACGTCAGCGCGATCCTGCGCAACCAGCGGCTGCTGGCGGTGAACCAGGACCCCCTGGGCGCCGGCGGACGGCGGGTACGCGACGACGGCGCCACCGAGGTGTTCGCCAAGCCCCTGTCCGACGGCTCGGTCGCCGTCGGACTGTTCAACCGCGGCGACAGCACCGCCACCGTCAGCGCCTCGGCCGCGCAGATCGGCCTGTCCGGCGGGTCGTTCACGCTCACCGACCTGTGGACCGGCGCCACGTCGGACACGGGCGGCCAGATCACCGCGAGCGTGCCGGCGCACGGCGTGACGGCGTTCCGGGTCACCGGGGGCGACCCGCTCGCCGCCGAGACCTCCCCGATCCGCGGCACCGGCTCCGGCCGCTGCCTGGACGTGGAGAACTCCGCCACCGACGCCGGGGCCGCCGTCGTGATCTGGGACTGCCACACCGCCGCCAACCAGCTCTGGACGACGTGGGCGGGCGGCGAGATCCGCGTCTTCGGCGACAAGTGCCTGGACGCCGAGAACCAGGGGACCGCCAACGGCACCCCGGTGATCACCTGGCCCTGCAACGGCCAGGACAACCAGAAGTGGACCCTCGCCGCCGACGGGTCGATCCGCAACGTCCACGCCGGACTGTGCCTGCAGCCGAGCGACGCGGCCACCGCGAACGGCTCGCGGCTGGTCCTGTGGAGCTGCGGCGGCCAGGCCCACCAGCGGTGGACCCGCAGCTGACCCCGACACGACCGACCGTGGAGGCCGACCCCCCATGTCCGACCCGCTGCACGCCTGGAGCCGCCGGCGGATGCTCACCGCCGCCACCGGCCTGACCGCCGCTGCCGCCCTGCCCCTCGCGCACCCCGCACACGCCCGCCCGGCCGCGGCGTCCCCCGCCGCGGCCGACGCCCCGCTGGCGACGTACACGAATCCCGTTCTGTGGCAGGACTTCGCGGACATCGACATCATCCGCGTCGGCGACACCTACTACTACTCCGCGTCGACCATGCACTACTCGCCCGGCGCGCCGATCCTGCGCTCCTACGACCTGGTCAACTGGGAGTTCGCCGGCCACTCGGTGCCGGTGCTGGACTTCGGGAGCAAGTACGACCTGAACGGCGGCCGCGGCTACGTCCGCGGCATCTGGGCCTCGTCCCTGGGCTACCGTCCCAGCAACCGCACCTTCTACTGGGTGGGCCAGATCGACTTCGCCCGCACCTACCTCTACACCGCCCCGTCCGTCGAGGGGCCGTGGGCCAGACACGCCTCGCTCGGCAGCGTCTACTTCGACGCGGGGCTGCTGTTCGACGACGACGACACCCCGTACGTGGCCTACGGCAACACCGCGATCCACGTCGCCCAGCTCTCGCCGGACGCGCGCACCCAGGTCCGCTCCCGGCAGGTGTTCAGCACCCCGCCGAGCGTCGGCACCCTGGAGGGAGCCCGCTTCTACAAGATCAACGGGAACTACTACATCTTCCTGACCCGGCCCGCCAACGGCCAGTACATCCTGAAGTCCACCTCCGGCCCGTTCGGCCCGTACGAGATGCGGCGGGTGCTCCTCGACCTGCCCGGACCGATCCCCGGCGGCGGAGTGCCGCACCAGGGCGGCCTGGTGAGCACCCCGGACGGCGGGTGGCACTACATGGCCTTCATCGACGCCTACCCCGGCGGCCGGGTCCCGGCGCTCGCCCCGGTCACGTGGACCTGGGACGGCTGGCCCGTGCTGCAACTCGTGAACGGTGCCTGGGGGCAGTCGTACACCGCACCGCTCCCCCTGCGCCCCGTCGCGCCGATGACCGGCACGGACACCTTCCCGGGCACCCGGCTCGGCCCGCGGTGGGAGTGGAACCACAACCCCGACACCGGCAGCTTCTCCGTCGACGACGGGCTGACGCTGCGCACCGCGACGGTGACCGACGACCTGTACGCCGCCCGCAACACCCTCACCCACCGCATCCAGGGGCCCGTCTCCACCGCCACCATCGAACTCGACTGCTCCTCGATGGCCGACGGCGACCGGACGGGTCTCGCCATGCTGCGCGACTCCTCCGCCTGGATCGGCCTCAAGCGCGACGGCGGTACGACGCGGGTGGTGATGGTCGACGGCCTGACCATGGACGGCAGCTGGAACACCACCGGCACCGGCACCGAGCGCGCGAGCGCGGGCTTCGCGGGCAGCCGGATCTGGCTGCGCGCCAGCGCCGACATCCGGCCCGGGAGCGGGCGGCAGGCCCGGTTCTCGTACAGCACCGACGGCAGCGCCTTCAGCCCGCTGGGGCCCGCCTTCACGCTCAACAACGCCTGGCAGTTCTTCATGGGCTACCGCTACGCGATCTTCAACCACGCCACCCGGGAGCTCGGCGGCAGCGTCCGGGTGGCGTGGTTCGAGTTGGCAACCCCGTGACCCCGAACGACGGAGGCGTGGAGGCGCACCAGAAGGAGGTTCACGGATGTGAGCAGAGTTCCTCATACTGACAAGCCCGGGACACTTTGGTAAGAGGGGTTCATGTCAATGAATCGACGCTCGTTCATGGGTGCGGTCGCGGCGGGCGCGGCCCTGGGACCGAACGCGGGCAGGGCCGCGGGGGCACTGGACCGGGAGGGCGCGCCCTCAGGTCCCGCCGGGCCGCGGGACGAGGACTACGACGGCTCCGACATGTGGCTGCGTTACGTGCCCGTCCGCGACCCGCACCTGCTGAGGCAGTACCGGCGGCAGGTGACCGCCGTCGTCGTGGAGAACGCCGACCGGAACGCTTCGTACCGCCACACACCGAACCTGAGCATGGCTCCGGGATCGACCGAGCGGCTGATGGCGTCCACCCTGGGGGCGGCCAGAGAGGAGCTGGTCCGGGGCCTGAGCGGGCTGCTGGACCGGCCGGTGCGGGCGCTCCCGCGGCCGGGGAACGCCCTGCCCGACGGCGCCGTCGTCGTGGGCACCCCGGAGAGTTCACCGGCCGTGCGCCGGTTCCTGCCGGCCGGCGAGCTGGAGCGCGTGGGCCGGGACGGCTTCGTCATCCGGTCGGTCTCCCAGGGGCGGCGGGCGTTCACCCTCATCGCGGGTGCCACCGAAGTGGGTGCGCTGTACGGCGCGTTCGCGTTCCTGCGGCGTATCCAGACGCACGAGCCGATCACGGAACTGGCACTCACCGACACCCCGAGGGTCGCCAACCGCCACCTGAACTACTGGGACACCGAGCGTCTCTACGCCGGCAACGACGAGTCGGGAACGGGCGGGCTGCACGGCGAGAACGGCGCGATCTTCAACTTCGCCGCGACCGGCGCCAGTGCCCCGCTGAACCTGCCGGTCGTCCTCGACCGCTACCTCGTGGCGGCGCGGGCGATGGCCTCCGTCGGGATCAACGGGATCACCATCAACAACGTCAACGCCGACAACTCCTACCTCACCCCCGAGTACATCGCCCAGGAGGCCGCGCTGGCCGACGCGCTGCGGCCGTACGGGATCAGGCTCGCCCTCTCCATCCGGTACGCGGCGCCCCTGGACGGCCGCTTCGCTCCCGACACCCTCACCGAGGAGCAGATGGCGCCCACGGACGACGACTTCCGGGACTGGTGGACCCGGCGGGCCCGGCGCATCCAGGAATCCATACCTGACTTCCTCGGTTTCACCGTGAAGGCCAACTCCGAGGGCCAGCCGGGCCCTCAGGACTTCGGCTACGACCACGGAGACGGCGCCAACGGCATGGCGACCGCCGTGGCACCTCTCGGCCTGAGGATCTACTGGCGGACCTTCGTCTACAACCCCGACGTCGACAGCGACCGGCTGAAGCGCGCTTACCTGGAGTTCGGTCACATCGACGACGAGGCCCAGCCCGACGGGACCACCGGCCGCTTCCTGGACAACGTGTTCCTCCAGACCAAGAACGGCCCCCTGGACTTCCAGGCCAGGGAGCCCGTCCACCCGATGTTCGGCCGGATGGAGAACACCAACCAGGCCATCGAACTCCAGATCACCCAGGAGTACACCGGCCAGAACCGGATGCTCTGCTTCCTGGCCCCCATGTGGGAGGAGATCTTCAAGACCGACACCTATGCGACGGACGAGCGGGGCCGGCTGCTCGACAAGCGCCTGGTCGGCCATGTCGTCGACGGAACGGCCCAGAACCACGCGGACACCGCCGTCGTCGGCGTGGCCAACCTGGGCAACGCGGACAACCTGACCGGGCACCACTTCTCCCAGGCGAACCTGTACGCCTTCGGCCGCCAGGCCTGGGACTGGACCCTGGACTCCGCGGACATCGCCGCGGACTGGGTCCGGATGACCTGGGGCAACCGCCGGAACGTCGTCGACGCGATCGTCGCCATGATGATGGGCTCCTGGGAGGCGCTGGTGAGCTACCAGACCCCGCTCGGGATCGCCCACCAGTTCACCGCCGACGTGCACTACGGCCCGGGCCCGTCGGAGTCGCACCTCCCGCGGGAGGACTGGAACCCCGTCTATTACAACAAGGCGGACAGCGTCGGTCTGGGCTACGACCGCTCTCCCACCGGGAGCAACTTCACCGCCCAGTACTTCCCCACCCTGGAAGCGGAGTACGGGGACATCGACACCGTCCCCGAGAACCTGATGATGTGGTTCCACCACGTCCCCTGGGACCGCCCGATGAGCAGCGGCAGGATCTTCTGGGACGAACTCGTCCACCACTACTACTCGGGAGTCCGGTACGTCAGCGGCATGCGCCGGACCTGGGACTCCCTGGAACCCTGGCTCGACGCCCGGCGGTTCGCCGAGGTCAGGTCCAAGCTGGCCCTCCACGAGACGGACGCGGCCGACTGGCGGGACACCTGCGTGGGCTACTGGCAGCGGTTCAGTGGCAGAGACGTCCGCGTACCGGACTGAACTGCACCGGCCGCCGCACGGGCACCGCCGGCCGCGGTGCCCGTGCACGCCGGCCCTCTAGCCGGTCGGGCCCGCGTTGGAGATCACTTCGCGGGCTCCGGCGGGGATGTCGTCGGCGTCGAAGGTGACGTTGTCCCGGACCACGTTGCCGCGCTGGCCGTCGACGATGCCGGTGATGGCGGGGTTCGTCGTGTAGTTGCCGACCAGGGTGAGGTCGCCGGTGTGGTTGCCGTTCTGGTTGTTGGCGTGCGCCCACTGACCGGCGCTGGCGACGAAGACGTTGCGGCTGCCGCTGAGGTAGCGGGACCCCTCGTCGAAGTACAGGCCCAGCTGTCCGCTCTTCTCGCAGTGGTTCTCGTCGACGAGGCCGCCGGGAATCGCGGAGAGGGTGTAGATGCAGCCGGCGTCGAACATCGTCTGCACGACGTTGCGCACGTGGTTGCCCACGACGCGCACGTCGCGCAGCGTCGTGGGGGTCCGGTAGATCGGCTGGAAGTCGTAGAGCCCGCGGTCGAGGTACTCCGGGCTGCCGCCGGGATCGTTGGCGCCCCAGCCGTAACCGATGCCGATGCCGGTGTAGGGCATGTCGGAGACGTAGTTGTGCTCGATGGCCAGTCCGGAGATGTAGCTGGCGAAGACGGCGTCCTGATCGAGGTATTCGAGCGCGGTGGAGTGGATGCGGTTGTTCCTGATCAGGATGTCGCTGTTGGTCATGCGGGGGTCGGACGGGTGGTGCGCGTCGGGGCGTACCCCGCCGGCCACGATGCCGCCGCCGGCGCTCGCGGTGAACGTGTTGCCCACGACGGACACGTTCCTCGCCCCGAGGCCCACGCCCGTGGCGTGCGCGTTGGCGTCGTTGCCGATGCCGAGGCCGACGGAGCCGAGGTTGACGAAGCTGTTGCCCTCGAAGGCGATGTCCTCGGCGGCCGACACCTGGACCGCCCCGGGGGTCTGCGCCCAGTTGTTGCGGGCCCCCTCGAAGCCGCGGCAACCGACCGCGCACGAGGTGAAGGCGTCGGACGGCCGGTGGGGCTGGACTCCGGTGAGGAACGCGCCGGTCTGCTGGTTGGCGTATCCGTCGGAGCCGCCGGGGTGCAGCCAGGTGGTGCCGGAGAAGGTCAGCCCTTCGAACCGGAGGTTGCGGGCCGGCTCGTCGTAGGTGCCGCCGACCTCCAGCAGTGACTCCAGCCGCGGCAGCTCGACCTGGGCGCCCGGCAGGTCCTGCCCCGGAAGCGGCTTGTAGTACAGCGTGCCGGCGGTGGTGTCCAGGTACCACTCACCGGCCTCGTCGAGGAACCGCTTGGAGTTCAGCAGGGAGAACACCGGGGTCCGGAACGGGGACTGGATGGTGTCGTACCCGTAGGTGTTGTTGTCCCACGCGGGTTGCTGCATGACGACCGTCGAGCCGGAGATGCGCTGTACGGGGGCGAACCGGTTGGTGAACGAGAGCTTCGCCTGGAGTTCGATGCGCCGCTGGTCGGGCAGGGTGGCGAGGTAGCCGAGGTCCGGGTTGTCGAGGGTGAAGCCCGTGGGGTTGAGCGTGATGTCGGACCGGGAGAGCCCGGTCCGTGCGCGCTGTGCCGGTACGCCGTCGACGTAGAGCTGCCGGCTGTCGAAGCCGGTGCCGACGTCGGCCCGGTAGATGCCCCGCGCGCGGTCGTCGAGTTCCCAGTCCGTCACCGGTTCCGCGCCGCTCACCACGGCTTCCGCTCCCGGTGCGGCCGTCCAGGTCACGGTGTGTCCGTCGCGGCCGGAGTCGGCGGAACCGAAGCGCAGCGGGGAACTGAGGCGGTGGACTCCCGCCAGCAGGCTGACCCGGACGTCGCCGTCGCCCCGGCGGGCGAGGTCCCGCGCCCGCCGCTGGGCCTCCGCCAGCGTCCGCAACGGCTGCGCGGCGGTCCCGGGGCCGTCGTCGGCGGCCCGGGGGGCTCCGGTCGGGGCGACGACCAGCGTGTGCGGCCGGGGTGCCGCGAGCGACTCGGCGGGCAGGGCGGCGAGGAGTCCGGCGGCCAGGGCCGCGGCAGCCGCCGCGGCGCCTGTGCGTGTGAAGGGTGCGCGGAGTGGGGGCATGGCCGTGTCCTTTCTGCGGGGTGGGGAGTCAGGGCCAGGCGGTGTGCGGCGTGTCGTCGAGGTGCTGTGGCGGGGGGAGCCCGGGAAGTCCGGGGTGGTGGGTGGCCGGACGGCCGCGGTCCCGGACGGCGAGCAGCCTCCGTCCGGCGTGTGCGGGCCGGACGTCGGGGCCGTCGGACGCGGCGGTGGGCCGGGGCCGTACCGTCGCCTCGATCGTCTTCTCGTCGACCTCGACGCCCAGGCCCGCCGAGTCGCCGAGGACGAAGGCGCCGTCCTCGACGCGCAGGTCGAAGGAGAGGCCGACGGGCTCCTGGAGGTTCTGCAGTTCGCTGGCGAGGTGGTTGGGCACGGCTGTCGCGGCGTGCAGCAGGGCGATCGGAGAGCCGCCGATCGGGCTGACCGGCAGGTCGTGGGCGTGCGCCAGGGCGGCCACCCGCAGGAAGTGGGTCACGCCCCAGGCCGCCGCCGCCTGCACGATGTCGAGCCCGCCCCGGGCCAGGAGGGGGCGGTACTGTTCGAGCCCGGTGAGGTTCTCCCCGCTCGCCACCGAGGCGCGGATCCCCCGTCCGACGGCGGCCAGGCCCTCGGCGTCCCAGCGCCGGACGGGCTCCTCCACCCAGGTGAGGTCCAGGCTCTGCTCCAGCTCGCAGACGTGGCGGACCGCCTGCTTGCGGGTCCAGGTCTCGTTCACGTCGAGCATCAGGGCGGGCCGCATCCCGTGCCCGGCCCGGGTCAGCACCTCCCGTACGAGGGTCAGGCGGTCGCGGTCCCGCTCGACGTCGAGGCCGCCCTTGAGCTTGGCCGCCCGCAGGCCGCGCTCGGCGTAGACCTGGTAGACCGTGGCCAGTTCGTCGTCGCCGAGGGCGATGTCGAGGCCGGAGGCGTAGGCGGGGACCCGCCGGTCCCGTCCGCCCAGCAGGCGCCACAGCGGTTCGCCGGCCGCTTTCGCCTTGATGTCCCACAGGGCGGTGTCGAAGGCGCCGATGGTCCCGAAGACGGCCCCGCTGTGGCCGGCCTTGAACGCCTGCCGGAGCATGCGGTCGTAGAGCGCGGTCACGCAGCGCGGGTCCTCGCCGTCGAGGGCGGCGAAGACGGCTTGTTCCGCCACGTGGGGTCCCAGTCCGACGCCGGTGATTCCGGCGTCGGTGTCCACCAGGACCACCGGCACCGGGGTGATCCCGTCGGTGAGGACGCCGTTCGCGTCGCCGACGGGCCGGCCCCAGTCGAGGCCGGTCGTCAGCGTGCGGTACCCGGTGATCCGCATATCAGCCCTTCGTGGCGCCGGCGGTGATCCCGTCGGCGATCTGACGCTGGAAGAAGAGGTGGATCACGAGGACCGGCAGTGCGGCGATCAGCACTCCGGAGGCGAAGGTGGGGATGTCGTCGGAGTACTGTCCGCGCAGCGAGGTGACACCCACCATCAGGGTGCGGTGCTCTGCGGACGGCATCATCAGCAGGGAGATGAGGACGTCGTTCCAGCAGAACAGGGCGTTGAGGATGCCGACCGACAGCAGTGCCGGGCGGCCGACCGGCAGCATGATCCGCCGGTAGACGCCGTACAGCGTGTTCCCGTCGACGCGGGCGGCGTCCACGATCTCGCGCGGGATCCCGGAGTAGTAGCTCGTCATCAGAAAGATCGAGAAGGGGAGGAACTGCGCGACGTAGGCGAGGATCAGCCCGGGGTAGGTGTCGATGAGGCCGGTGTCCGCCATGAACCGCGCGAGCGGGACCATGACCACCTGGAACGGAACGAACAGCGCCGCGAGAAAGCACAGGAACAGCGCTCGTGAACCCCGGAACCGCAGATGGCTCAGCGCGAAGCCGGCCATCGATCCGAGCAGCAGGAGAAGCGCGACGGCGGACGCCACCACGACGACGGAGTTGACGAAGTACCGGCCCAGGCCGACGCTCGTCCACGCCGTGCCGATGTTGTCCCAGCGCAGGGAGTCCGCCGGGGAGAACCGGTCGAGGATGTAGTCGTGGCGGGACTTCATGGCGACGTTGGCGGTGAACACGAGGGGGTAGACCGTCGCGACGGCGAGAGCCGCCATCGGGACGGCGACCGCCCAGCGCCTCGGGCGGGATACGCGCATCAGCTCTCCCTCCCCGCGCGCCGGAGCAGCCCGATCTGGGCCAGCCCCACCACGAGCATGAGGAGAAAGAGAACCGTCGACGCGGCGGAGGCGAGCGCCGGGCGGTTCATCTGCCCCTGCTGGATCCAGATGTAGTACTCCGGCAGATAGGTCGAGCCCTCCGGTCCGCCGCCGGTCATCACGTAGAGCAGGCCGAACATGGACGTCAGCATCCCGATCATGGTGGTGACGAAGACGAACTGGATGGTGCGGGACAGGCCGGGGACGATCACGTGCCGGATGACCCGGGCGAGCGACGCGCCGTCCACGCGGGCGGCGTCGAGGAGGGTGGTGTCCAGGGTGGCGAAGCCGGCGAGGAAGACCACCAGGGCCATCCCGAACGTCGCCCAGACGTGCACTCCGACGACGGTGAACAAGGCGACGTCGGGATCGCCCAGCCAGTCGACCGGGCCGACGCCCACCTTTTCCAGCAGGGTGTTGAGCGGACCGTCGTAGGCGAGCAGGAGGTTGAAGATCGCGCCGACGATCACCGGGGAGAGCACGGCCGGGAAGAAGTAGACGCTCCGGAAGAGCCGGTGACCGGGCACACGCAGGAAGATGAATGTGGCCAGCAGCCCCGGGATCGCGACCGCGACGGGGAGCAGCAGCACCAGCAGGCCGACGTTCTCCAGCGCGGTGCGGAAGAGGGGGTCGTCGAGGAGTTCGGCGTAGTTGTCCAGGCCGACCGAGGTCCCGTCGCGCGCGCCGTCACCGGTGAAGGAGAAGTTGACGCCCAGGAGCAGCGGCCACAGCCGAAGCGTCCCGATGACCAGGACGGCCGGGGCCACCAGGACGTAGGGCGCGAGGCGCTCCGCACGCTGCGCACCGGCGGCACGCCGGGAGCCCGCACCGATGCCCGTGCCGCGCGTCCGCCGCATGGCCTCGGCCCTGCCGGTCCGCACGGCACCCGCCCGGTCGGCCGACGGCTGCGCGCCTCCGGGCAGCACGGGGGTCAGCCCTTCCGGTCGGAGTCGGCCAGCTGCTTCAGCGCGTCGTCGACGCTGGCCGATCCGCTCAGGATCTGCTGGGACAGCCTGCCCATCAGCTCCAGCGTCCCGGTGGACAGTGCGACGTGCAGTGCGGGCCTGCCCGCCTCGATCTCCGACGCGATCGTGGAGAGGGCCGGTCCGCCGCCCGAGACGTCGACGGTGGTGTCGGACACGACCGCGCCGGCCTCGGCGTGGAACGCCTGGAGAGCGTCCGTCGAGGTGAGGGAGCGCACCAGGTCCACGGCCACGTCCGGCTTCTTCGTCCACTTCGCGACCGCGTAGCCGATCCCGCCGTCGTACGGCAGGACGGGCTCGGCGCCGGCCTCGGCACGCGGTGCCCGCATGACGCCGATGTCGTCCGGGTCCAGGAACTCGGCGAAGTCCTTCCAGTGCCCGACGTCCGACATCAGCCCGAAGATGTGGGCCGCCTCGCCGGACTGGAAGAGGGCGAAGGCGTCGTTGAACAGTGCGGTCGAGTTGGACCCGTCGTTGTTCAGGCCGGCGTCGCCGGTTTCCTTCCAGAGTTCGAAGATCCGCCGCACGCGGGGGGAGTTCCAGTCCCGGTCCCCGTCGATCCAGGCGTCGTACTCGCGCGGGGTGAGGACGCCCGGTCCCAGGCCCGAGAGGAAGAACTGGATGCCGAAGCCCTCCTTGTTCCCGAGCGAGAGACAGCTTGCGTCCGTCGCCTCGGTGATGGCCTCGCAGTCGTCGGTGAACTCGCGCCACGTGGTCGCCGGGTCGTCGGGGTCCAGCCCGGCTTCCTCGTAGAGCGCCTTGTTGTAGTAGAGGGGATGGCCTTGCAGCGTCACCGGTGCGGCATAGGTCCTGCCGCCCGTGGTGAAGGCTTCCCAGCCGGCGAGCCGCTGCCTGTCCCCGGCGAGGTGGTCGTCGAGGGGAAGGAGGGCGTCCGCGCGGTCGCGTATCTGGCCGCCGCCGTTGAAGAGCATGACGTCGGGGCCCTTGCCGGCCTGCATGGCCGTACCCAGCAGGGTGTAGTACTGGTCGAAGGGCTGGGCCACGAACTCGACCGTCACGTCGGGGTGCTGCGCGGCGAAGTCGGCCTTCGCCTTCTCGATGTACGACGCGGCCGTCTCCTCGCCGGACTTCCAGTCCCAGACCACGAGTGTGCCGTCCGCCGTGCCGGACGACGAGCCGGAGCCCGCGCTGCCGCAACCGGACAGCAGCCCGGCGACCAGGACGGCCGACCACAGTGCTGGCCCCTTCATGTCGATCACTCTCCGTTGCAGACGGAAGACGGCGGGCCATCGCCGATGGTCCGGAAACATAACTCGTATGACGTATTACGTCAACGGCTGGTCGCGTATGATGACCGTCTAGTCGTGGCGCCGCACGGTCGCGGGGCCGCCGGAGGAACCATGACGACATCCCAGCCAGCAGCCCGGAGCAGTTCCACGCCCCCCGCCTGGGCGCAGCGACCGGCCAGCCTCGCGCGGGCGGTCACGGCCGAACTGGTGGGGCGCATCGTGCGCGGGGAGCATCCGCCGGGGACGCCGCTGCCCCCGGAGCCCGCGCTCTGCGAGACCTTCGCAGTGAGCCGGACCGTCGTCCGGGAGGCCGTCAAGGTGTTGCAGGAGAAGGGGCTCGTGCAGGTCCGGCAGGGTTCCGGGACCACGGTGACCGCCCCGGCACTGTGGAACATGCTCGACGAGCAGGTCCTGACCGCGAGCATCGCCCAGGACGAGAGCCTGGAGATCCTCGACGACCTCGTCGTCACGCGGCGCCTGCTCGAATCCGACATGGCGAACGTCGCCGCCAGGCTGGCCACCCCCGAGGTCGTCGACCGGTTGCGCACGCTGGTGGACCGGATGGACGAGCTGGTCGACGACCATGTCACGTACGCCGAACACGACCGCGCGTTCCACGACGTGATCATGCAGTCCTCCGAGAACCGCATCGCCCGTGCGGTGGTGCGCGCGCTGGAGAGCCAGGTCGTCAACACCGCCCGGTACATGGGGCATCCGGAGCGCGCCATGTGCATGGCGTCCAACCGCGGCCACCGCCGCGTCTACGAGCGCATCGCCGCACACGATCCGGACGGCGCCGCGGAGGCGATGTTCACCCACATCACCGAAGCCTGGCTCGTCCGTCGCAGCGCCCCGGGCGACCCGGTGCGGCTGGACCGGTAGCGGCCGCACCCGGCAGGCGGCCGGCGCCGCCGCGGTGGGCCGCGCCCGCAGGCGGGCGGGCGGCCGGTCACCCGCCCTTCCCTCCACGCCGCGCCCCCGGGGCCTGCGCACGGTACGTGTGCCCCGGCCGGGCGGCGAACTCGATCAGATCCGGCTCGGTCTGCTCGGGCCGGACCGGGTCGCCGCTGGTCAGATCGAGGACCTCGTAGCCGCCGCGGAACATCTGGCTGCGGACTCTCACCGGTCCCTCGCGGTCGGGTGCGAGGGAGAGCTGCGTGGCCCGGCCGCCGGTCCAGGCGGCGCCCACCGTGTAGCCGCCGCGGCCGCGCAGGCCCTCGACCCTTCCGTTCGGCCAGGCCGTCGGCAGGGCGGGCAGCAGGTGCAGTTCGCCGTGGTGGCTGTGCAGCAGCATCTCGGCGATGCCCGACGTCGCGCCGAAGTTGCCGTCGATCTGGAACGGCGGGTGCAGGTCGAACATGTTGGGGGCGAGCCTGTCCGGGGTCACGAGGTCGCGGATCAGTTCGTGTGCGCGGCCGCCCTCTTCCATGCGCGCCCAGAAGTTGATCTTCCAGGCCAGGGACCAGCCCGTTCCGTCGTCGCCGCGCAGCTCCAGAGTCCGGCGGGCGGCCTCGAACAGCTCGGGTGTGCCGCGCTTGGTGATCTGGTTGCCGGGGTGCAGACCGTAGAGGTGCGAGATGTGCCGGTGGAACTGCTCGGTCTCCGTCCAGTCGTGGAGCCACTCCTGGATGTTGCCGCGGGCGCCGATCCTCGTCGGGGCCAGCCGCTCGCGGGCCGCCAGGACCTGCCCGCGGAAGTCGGCGTCCACGCCCAGGATCTCGCCGGCCCGGGCGCAGCCGTCGAACAGGTCGCGCAGGATCTGCATGTCCATGGTGGGACCGGCGCAGACGGACGCGTTCGGATGGTGGGCGAGTTCGGGCGAGTTCGACGGGTTGGTGACCAGCCACCCCTGGTCCGGTTCGGCCACCAGGGTGTCGAGGAAGAACTGCGCGGCGCCCTTCACCGCGGGGTAGTTGGCGCGCAGGAAGTCGACGTCGCCGGTGAACCGGTAGTGGTCCCAGACCATGGTGGCGAGCCACGCCCCACCGGTCTGCCACATGCCCCAGAACGCCCCGTCCACGACCGAGGTCCCCCGCCACGCGTCGGTGTTGTGGTGCGTGACCCAGCCGCGGGCCCCGTACTGCGCCCGGGCCGTGCGGGCGCCGGTCGCCGTGAGGTCGTCGATCATGTCGAACACCGGCTCGTGGCACTCGGAGAGGTTCGTCGGGCCGGCCGGCCAGTAGTTCATCGGCAGGTTGGCGTTGAGGGTGTACTTCGAGTCCCACGGCGGCGCCATCTGGTCGTTCCAGAGACCCTGGAGGTTGGCCGGCTGGGTACCGGGCCGCGAGGAGGAGATCAGCAGGTACCGGCCGTACTGGAAGAGCAGCGCGGAGAACTGCGGGTCGTCGGCAACGCCGTGCCGGGCGATCCGGACGTCCGTCGGCTGGTCGGCCGCCCCCGTACGGCCGAGGTCGAGGGTGGTCCGGCCGAACAGCTCCTGGTAGTCGGCCACGTGCCGGCTGCGGAGGTCGTCGTACGCGGTGCCCTGGGCGGCGTCGAGGTGCTGCCGGGCGATGCCCCGGTGGTCGCCGCCCACGTTCTGGTAGTCGACGTAGCTGGTACCGATGGAGATCAGCAGCGTGCCGCTGTCGGCGTCGGCCACCCGGAGCGTGCCGCCCGACCCGGATACCGTGCCGCCCTCGGCAACGGCCCTGGCCAGCGCGAGGAACCGGACCGAGCCGGCGATGCCCTCCATGCTCCCCGAGACTCCGTCCAACGCGATCGTCGTTCCGTCGGGGCTGGACACCGAGGCGTTCTGCGGGCTGGAGAACGTGGCCGTGAACGAGACCGAGCCGGGCGTATCGGCGGTCAGGCGCATGACAATCACCTGATCCGGTGCGCTGGCGATCACCTCGCGGTGGAACCGCACGCCGTTCGCCGTGTAGGTCACCGCGGTGGTCGCGGTGGTGAGGTCGAGCCACCGTCGGTACTCGGACGTGCCGGCGGCGCCGGGGAGGGTGAGGGTGAGGTCGCCGACAGGCTGGTAGGCCAGCTCTCCGGCCGGCCGGCCGAGCATCGTTCGGTCGATCAGCGACTGCGCCTGCTCCCACCGACCGTCGAAGACCAGTTGCCGGATCTCCGGCAGGGCCTCGGCGCCGGCCGGGTTGGCGGGGTCGTAGGGCCCGCCCGCCCAGAGCGTGTCCTCGTTGAGCTGGAGCCGCTCGGTGCCGACGTTCCCGAAGACCATGGCACCGAGACGGCCGGCCCCGACCGGCAGCGCACGCAGCCAGTCCGAGCCGGCCGGCTCGTCGTACCACAGCGCCAGGTCGTCGACCGCCCGCACCTCCGGGGGTGCGGCCGAGTCGGCACGGGCGGCGGCCGTCCACGGGGCGGGCATCATGACGGCCCCCGTGCCCACCGCGCCGAGCCTGATCATGTCCCTGCGTGTCAGTCTCCGCATCCTGATCCTCCACTGAGTCCTGGCAGAGTCCCGGCGGTTCCCTCGTCGCCCAGGTGACCGGTGGGGCAACGGCCCCGGACGGCGCGGCTCGGTACGGCACAAAGGCACGGTCTACGCAGCCTCAGCGGGCCTGCGACGCCGCGTACGCGACACGCGCCCGCAGCCTCCGGTGAAACCGGACCCGCACCCGGCCGAGCCGGGCCTGTCCGACAGCGCTCACCACCGGCCACCTCCGGTACGCCGATGACCTCATCGGACGTGACACGCCGGAGACATTAAATGTCCCAGGACCCCAACGCAACCCTTCTCGCGCCGACTTCGACCACGCAAAAGGAAAAAACCTCTCTCAACGCGCCTGATGCGCCGGATGTCCAGGAGGGAGACCGCGCCCCATCGACTGTTCGACTACCTGGACATCAGATGTATTGTGCTGCGCACCACCCCGAAGGCCGAGGCTGGAGGCCGAGCGATGTCACTGACCGACAAGGCGATCAGGCGCATTCGGGAGCTGATCGCTTCGGGCGAGCTGCCGCCGGGCGCGAAGCTGCCGCCGGAGCAGCAACTCGCCGCGGAGCTGGGCCTGTCCCGGGGGCTGATGCGCGAGGCGGTCAAGGCGCTGGTCGTCGCACGAGTGCTGGAGATCCGCAGGGGCGACGGCACGTACGTCACGACCCTGGAGCCGAGGGTGCTGCTCGAAGGGCTGGGCTCCGCGGTCGAGCTCCTCCAGGGCGACACCCTGCTGGAGCTCACCGAGGTGCGCCGGCTCTTCGAGCCGGTCGCCACCGGTCTGGCCGCCACCCGCATCTCGGCCGGGGAACTCGCCGGGGTGGCGGGGCATCTGGACGCCATGCACGCGGCCAGGGACGACGTCGAACTGCTCAACAAGCACGACGCGGCCTTCCACCGGGCCGTCGTCTCCGCCACCGGCAACCAGACGCTGGCGAGCCTGCTGGAGGGCATCTCCAGCCGGACGGTACGGGCCCGGGTCTGGCGCGGGATGGTCGACGGGGACGTCGCCGACCGGACACTCGCCCAGCACCGGGAGATCTACGACGCGCTGGCCGCCGGAGACGCCGCGCTCGCCGAGGCCGCCGCACTCATCCACGTCAGCACCACCGAGGCGTGGCTCCGCAGACACCTCACGCCCGCCGCGCAGCCCGGCACCTGATGACCGGCCTTCGCGCCGATCTCGACGGCGTCAGCCCGATCGAAAATTTCGACTCCACAACCGAATCATTTCAGTGAACGGGGTTGACGCACCGCCTCCCACCCCTTCAACATCCTTGTCTGAGAGTTCGACCACAGTTCGATATGTCGAACACTCGGGGCCTCTTCGGTCTGCGTGATCCAGCAGGCCGCCGCGCACGGCAGCACTCGCACAGCCAGTTCATTCGTTCCGGTGAGGCTCTCCCCGCGCATGTCCGGGATCTCGGAAGGTTCGAGGACGCGCGACGCCGCGTGGTGGGCCCCCGGCCGAGCCGCGATGGAGAAACCCCCATGCCTCTGTCGAAACACCGCCGACGCCCGCCTCCGGTACGGACGGTCGTGACCGTCCTCCTCGGTCTGGTCCTGGCCCTGTTCGCCGTCCCCGCCGAGTCCTCTCCCCCCCGTACGTCCGCGTCGGCGACGGACACAGACGCCGTGTCCAGGCAGGAGTTGCCCGACACGTTCGCGTGGTCGTCCACCGGCCCGCTGATCTCACCTCGGCCGGGCCTCAACTCCGTCGCGGCGAAGGACCCGTCCGTCGTCCGGGACGAGGACGGGACCTGGCACGTCTTCTTCACCCGGGTCGACACCGCCGGCGACTGGGGCCTGGCGCACACCGCCTTCGACGACTGGTCCCAGGCGGCAAACGCGGAGCAGACCGACCTGGAGACCGCCTCCGGCGTCGGCACCGGCTACCGGGCCGCGCCGCACGCCTTCTATTTCGCCCCGAAGGACGAGTGGTACCTGGTCTACCAGACGGGCCTGCCCTCGTTCTCCACCAGCACCGACCCCGACGACCCCACCAGCTGGTCGGCGCCGCGGAACTTCATGGACAGCATGCCCGACGTCGTCAGGGAGAACATCGGCAACGGCTACTGGCTGGACTTCTACGTCATCTGCGACGACACCGACTGCTACCTGTTCTCCGCGGACGACAACGGCCACGTCTACCGGTCGGAGACCACCGTCGCCGAATTCCCCGGCGGCTTCGGAAACACCCGGATCGTGCTGTCGGACGCCAAGAACAACCTCTTCGAAGGCGGCGCCGTCTACCGCGTCGAGGGGACCGACACCTACCTGCTGATCTGGGAGGCCATCGGCAGCGACGGCCGCCGCTGGTACCGCTCCTTCACCTCCCGGAGCCTCGGCGGCCAGTGGCAGCCGCTCGCCGACACCGAGGCCAACCCGTTCGCGCGCAGCAACAACGTCACCTTCCCCGACGGCGCGTGGACCCGCGACATCAGCCACGGCGAGCTGATCCGCACCACCCACGACCAGACCATGACCCTGGACCCCTGCGACCTCCGGCTCCTCTATCAGGGCATGGACCCGAACGCCGGCGGCGAGTACTCCCAGCTGCCCTGGCGCCTGGCTCTCGCCACCCACACCGGCTCCGCCTGCTGAACCACCCGGGCCGACACCGCAAGCATCCCCTCCCCCCACACAGGAGTGACCTCGTATGTCCATGAACAGGCGCACCGCTCTGGGCGCCGCGCTGGGTCTGGGTATCGCCGGAACGACGGGCGCCGCCTCCCTGCTCGGCGCCGCACCCGCCGTCGGCAGCCCCGCTCGCCGGGCCGCCCTCGCCGGGCAGGCACCGGCCCAGGACTTCGCGATCGGAGTGCGGCAGTTCAACTGGAGCCGCGGCAACCGCTCGCTCTTCACCAAGGTCTTCTACCCGGCCACCGGGACCCCCGGCGGCAACCCGGTGCCCGACGCCCCGCTCGCCGACGGCGTGTTCCCCGTCGCCCACTGGAACCACGGCGCGTACGGAAACTCCGACTCCTACGCCTCGCAGACGCACGCGATAGCGTCCGCCGGCTTCATCTGCCCCGCCCCCTCGATCAGCGACAACACCAACATCGGCTCCGTGTACGGAGGCGAGTGGTCCAGGGACGTCTCCGAGGTCATCACCCGGACCCTGGCGCTGAACGACTCCCCGGGCAGCCCCTTCGCCGGACAGATCGACACCGCGGCCGGCGTCGGCGTCTCCGGCCACTCGATGGGCGGTATGACCGTCCACGGCCTGCTGACCAACTGGCCGGACGACCGGATCAAAGCCGCCGTCCCGGTCGCCTGCGTGGACATGGGCAACCCGGCGGGGCTGGACGCCAACGTGCTGTTCATCCACGGCGACCAGGACCCCACCTGCCAGTACAGCCTGGCCCGCCAGGCGTACTCGGAGCTGTCCGCCCCCAAGGCGTTCCTCACCCACGTCGGCGCGGACCACGCCGCGTACCTCAACCCGGGCTTCCCGACCTTCGATCAGACCCAGAACACCCTCGTGGACTGGTTCCGCTGGAGCCTGTACGGCGACACCGCCGCCCGCGACCGCCTCCCCGGCGGCGCCACCGCACCCGGCACCGCCTGGGAAGCCGTCCTCGACTGAACCACCGGGCCCTCGGCACCGCTTCCGGACAGCGGCCGTACGGCCCCTGTCACCCTCCACCGGACAGCAAGGAGCAGCCATGTTCAGCACCTCACGCAAGCGGCCCGCACGCGGCCGGGTCTGGTCGGCGGTCGTCGCGGCCGCGACATCCGCCGGTCTGGCGGCGGCCGGCCTGCTGACGTTCTCCGGCACCGCCCACGCGGCCGACACGCTCGGCGCCGCGGCCGCCGAGAGCGGCCGCTACTACGGCGCCGCCGTGGCCCCCCACCTCCTCGGCGAGGCGGACTACGCCTCCACCCTGAACCGGGAGTTCAACAGCATCGTCGCCGAGAACGTCATGAAGTGGGACGCCACCGAGCCCAACCGGGGCCAGTTCAACTTCAGCGGCGGCGACCGGCTCGTCGCCCACGCCCGGGACAACGGCATGTCCGTACGCGGCCACACCCTCGTCTGGCACGCCCAGCAGCCCGGCTGGGTGCAAGGACTGACCGGCGACAACCTGCGCCGGGCGATGCTCGACCACATCCGCGGAGTCGCCGGCCACTACGCCGGGGAGATCGACTCCTGGGACGTGGTCAACGAGGCGTTCGAATGGGACGGCAGCCGCCGCCAGTCCAACCTCCAGCAGCAGATCGGCGACGGCTGGATCGAGGACGCCTTCCGCGCCGCCGACGCCGCCGACCCCGCGGCGAAGCTCTGCTACAACGACTACGGCACCGACGGCGTCAACGCCAAGAGCGACGCCATCTACCGCATGGTCCAGGACTTCCTGGCCCGCGGCGTGCCCATCGACTGCGTCGGCTTCCAGTCCCACCTCGACGCGAACTCCGACCTCGGCAGCTACCGGCAGAACCTGCAGCGCTTCGCCGACCTCGGCGTCGAGGTCCAGATCACCGAGCTGGACATCGGCGGCTCCGGCAGCGCCCAGGCCGACGCCTACCGCACGGTCACCGAGGCGTGCGTGGCCGTGTCCCGCTGCACCGGCATCACCACCTGGGGCATCACCGACAAGTACTCGTGGCGCGGGCAGGACACCCCGCTGCTGTTCGACAGCAACTACCAGAAGAAGCAGGCATACGACGCCGTGCTGGAAGCGCTGAACAGCGCTCCCTGACGTCCGCCGTACGCCGTGTCACGGGGCCGGGCCGCCCTGCCGAGCGCAGGCCGCGGGGCGCCCCGCCCCGGCACGGAGAACCCACACACCTCGGCCGGCCCCACGACGGCACGGAACAGCGCCCCGGGGGCCGCCCCACGGAAGGTTCACATGCGCAGACAGTTACGAACGTATCTCGCGGCGGCGATCTGCCCGCTGCTCGCCACCGCAGGCGCCGTCACGATGCTGCCTGCGGCCTCCGCCGAACCTGCCGGGACGGCAGACACCCGGCAGGCGGAGTTCCAGCAGGTGACCCTCGCCAAAGGCGCGAACGAGACGGGTGAGCCGATGTCGCTCGCCGTCCTGCCCGACCGCTCCGTGCTGCACACCGCGCGCGACGGCACCGTACGGCTCACCGATCCGCAGGGCACCACCGAGGTCGCGGGCAGGCTGGACGTCTACACCCACGACGAGGACGGCCTGCAGGGCGTCGCCCTCGATCCCGGATTCGCCACCAACCGCTTCGTCTACCTCTACTATGCCCCCTCGCTCGACACGCCGCCCGGGGACGCGCCGAGCACCGGCTCGGCCGCGGACTTCGAGCCGTTCGACGGCGTCAACCGGCTCTCCCGGTTCGTGCTGAAGGACGACGGCACCCTCGACACCGGCTCCGAGACGACGATCCTGGAGGTGCCGGCGAACCGCGGCCAGTGCTGCCACACCGGGGGCGACATCGACTTCGACGCCGCGGGCAACCTCTATCTCTCGACCGGCGACGACACCAATCCCTTCGGCTCCGACGGCTACACCCCGATCGACGAACGCGGCGACCGCAACCCGGCGTTCGACGCGCAGCGCTCGGCGGCCAGCACCAACGACCTGCGCGGCAAGATCCTGCGGATCAAGGTCGCCGACGACGGCTCGTACACCATCCCGGAGGGCAACCTCTTCGAGCCGGGGACATCGCGGACACGGCCCGAGATCTACGCCATGGGCTTCCGCAACCCGTACCGGATGAGCGTCGACAAGCGGACGGGTGTCGTCTACGTGGGCGACTACGGCCCGGACGCCGGGTCCGCCTCCCCGAGCCGGGGCCCGGGCGGCATGGTGGAGTTCGCCCGGGTGACCGGCGCGGGCAACTACGGCTGGCCGTACTGCGTCGGCGACAACCGGCCCTACGTCGACTACGACTTCGCCACCGGCTCCTCCGGCTCGGCGTTCGACTGCTCCGCGCCCGTCAACGACTCACCGAACAACACGGGCCGGAGCACCCTTCCGCCGGCCCGGGCGGCGTGGATCCCCTACGACGGCGGTTCCGTGCCGGAGTTCGGAAGCGGCACGGAGTCCCCGATGGCCGGCCCCGTATACCGCTACGACCCGGACCTGGACTCGGCGGTGAAGTTCCCGCAGGAGTTCGACGGTGACTTCTTCGCTATGGAGTGGGGCCGCCGCTGGATCAAGGACATCGGTGTGAACGCCGACGGCAGCCGCGGCGACATCGGCGGCATCCCGTGGTCCGGAACTCAGCCCATGGACGCGGCCTTCGGCCCCGACGGCGCCCTGTACGTCCTGGACTACGGCACCGGCTGGTACGCCGGGGACGAGAACAGCGCCCTGTACCGCATCGAGAGCGTCTCCCGGACCGAAGAGTCACCCACGCAGGAGGGCTGACCAGGCACGACCCGCAGGGCCGCCGGACCCGCCGGCGCACCGGACCGAGCGCTTCGCCGACCAGAGCGGCGTCGAGACCACCACGGAAGGGAACATCCACATGTCCGACCTCCCGACCCGCCGCACGCTCCTCGGAGGAGCCCTGGGCGTCGCGGCGCTGCCGATCGCGGCGGCTCCGGGCGCGTCCGCGGCCTCCCGTGCCCCGTACGACGTGCTCGTCTTCTCCAGGACGGCGGGCTTCCGCCACGACGCGATCGACGAGGGCATCACCGCGCTCGGGGAACTGGGGGCGGAGAACGGCTTCCAGGTGACCGCCACCGAGGACGCCACCGCGTTCACCGGTGACGGCCTCGCCGGGTTCGCGGCGGTCGTCTTCCTGAACACCACGGGCAACGTGCTCGACGCCGCCCAGCAGGCGGCGTTCGAGGAGTACATCGCGGGCGGCGGCGGGTACGTCGGCGTCCACTCGGCGGCCGACACCGAATACGAGTGGCCCTGGTACGGCGAGCTGGTCGGGGCCTACTTCGAGTCCCACCCGTGGATCCAGAACGCCACGGTCGTCGTCGAGGACCGGACGCACGACGCGACCGCCCATCTCGGCACGACCTGGAATCGAACGGACGAATGGTACAACTACCGGACCAACCCCCGCTCCGGGGCCCGCGTGCTGGCCTCGCTCGACGAGTCCAGCTACAGCGGCGGAACCATGAACGGCGACCACCCGATCGCGTGGTGCAAGGAGTACGCGGGGGGCCGCTCGTTCTACACCGGCGGCGGGCACACGGCCGAGTCGTACGCACAGGCGGACTTCCGGCGCCACCTGCTCGGCGGCATCCGCTGGGCCGCGGGCACCGCCGCATCCGGCAGCTGACATCCGGCGGGCGGCGGGAAGGCCGCGGCGTGGGGGGTGGTGGGCCCCACGCCGCGGCTGCTCCCGCGCTCCGCCGGCCGGCACGCACCCGGACGACCCGAATCCGGACGGAAAGGGAGAAGCAGATGAGATGCAGGTCCCTCCTCGTACCCCTCGTGGCCGCGGCGCTTCTCGCCATGGCCGCTCCCGGCACGGCGCTGGGCAGCAGTCGCGACGCCGGCACGCCGCCCACCGGTGCCGCCACGGCGACCGCCGGTTGCGGCCAGGCTCCGACGCTGACCAGCGGTACGCACACCATCTCCAGCAGCGGCCGGAACCGCAGCTACATCCTCAGGGTCCCCGCCGGCTACGACAGCAACCACCCCTACCGGTTGATCTTCGGAATGCACTGGCTGGGCGGCACCGCCCACGATGTCGACTCGGGCGGATCCGACGGGTACAACTGGTCCTATTACGGGCTGAGGCGCCTGGCGGACAGCGCGGGCAACGGCACGATCTTCGTGGCGCCCCAGGGCCTCAACAACGGCTGGGCCAATTCCGGCGGTCAGGACGTGACCCTCGTCGACGACATACTCCGGGAGATCGAGGCGGGGCTGTGTGTCGACACGGCGCGGGTCTTCTCCGCGGGCTTCAGCTACGGCGGCGCGATGTCGTACGCCCTCGCCTGCAGCCGGGCGACGGTCTTCCGCGCGGTGGCGGTCTACTCCGGCGCGAACCTCAGCGGGTGCAACGGCGGCACGCAGCCCGTCGCGTACATGGGGCTCCACGGCCTCCGGGACAACGTGCTGCCCATCTCTGCGGGACGAGGGCTGCGCGACACGTTCGTCAGGAACAACGGCTGTACCCCGCAGAACCCGCCCGAGCCGGGGCAAGGCAGCCTGACGCACATCGTCACCGCCTACTCGGGGTGCACCTCCGGCCATCCCGTCGTATGGGCCGCGTTCGACGGAGGTCACGACCCCGCCCCCATCGACGGGTCCACCGGCGGCGGCTGGCAGACCTGGACATCGGGGGAGGTATGGAAGTTCTTCACCCGGTTCGGGTAGTCCCTGAACTCCACGGTCACCGGAGTGCACCCACCGGGCCCCGGAGGGGTAGGGATCAGCCGGCGTTCCGTCCTCAGGAACGTCCGGGGCAACAAGGCATACGTGCGATCAGAGCTGCCGATAACCGGAGGTGCGATGAACAAGGTGCTTGTGCTCGTCGGCGACGCGACCGAGGAGCTGGACGCGATGTACCCGATCTTCCGCATGCGCGAGGCGGGCTACCGGACGGACGTCGCGGCGCTGACGCGCCGGGACGTGCAGCTGGTGATCCACGACTTCGAGCCGGAGTCGGACGCCTACACGGAGAAGAACGGGCGCAGGCTTCCCGTCGACCTGGCCTTCTCGGAGGTCGATCCGACGGAGTACGCGGGCTTGATCATCCCCGGCGGCCGCGCTCCCGAGTACATCCGCCTCGACGCGGATGTCCGCCGCATCACCGAGCACTTCTTCGCCCGGGACCTGCCCGTGGGCACGGTGTGCCACGGACCGCAGGTGCCGGCGATCTACGGCCTCCTGAAGGGCCGCAGGACGGCCGCGTTCGGGCCGTTGGCCGGCGACATGGTGAACGCCGGCGCGACGGTCGTCGACGAGCCCGACGTCGTCGACGGGAACATGGTCTCCTGCCGGGGCTGGCCGGATCTGCCGGAGTGGTCGCGGGCGTTCGTGGCGGTGCTGGAGCGCTCCGGCGCTCCCGCCTGACCGTCGCCGCATGAGCCTTCCCGCGGGCGGCGCGCGCCCGGACGGCGCGAGGACGGCACGCCCCGGCATCGGCGGACGGACCGTCCGGGTCGCCGGGTGGGAGACCTTCGTGCGCGAGGCGGGCTCCGGCCCGGCCGTCGTCCTGCTGCACGGCTCCGGCCCGGGCACCACGGGCGCGGCCTGGGAGCCTCTCATGGCCGCGCTCACGCCCGGCTTCCGCGTCCTCGCGCCGGACTTCGCCGGCTTCGGCCGGAGCAGGCCGCTGCCCGGTTCGGAGTCCGGCGGGGAGCACCCCTACGGCCGCCGCACGTGGACGGCGCAGGTCCTGGGCCTCCTGGACGCGCTGGCGCTGGACCGCTGCGCCGTCGTCGGCAACTCCATGGGCGGCGCCATCGCGCTGTCGGTGGCCCACGCCCGGCCGCGGACGGTCGCCCGGCTGGTGGGGATCGGCACCCTCGGGCTCGACATGCCGTTGCCGCCGGGCCTGGACCGGCTCTGGGCGTACCGGCCCGGGCGCGCGGCGGCCCGCGGGCTCCTGGAGCTGCTGCACGTCGACGACGCGTTCCGCACCGACGAGGCCGTCGAGGCGCGCCTGGCCGCCACGCTGGAGCCGGGTCCGCGCGAGGCGTTCGCCGGCATGTTCCCGCCGCCGCGCGAGCGATGGGTCCGCGACCTCGCGCTGACCGCCGGCGAGCTGGCGCAGATCCAGGCGCCCACGCTCCTGGTGCACGGCGTGGAGGACCGCGTCGTGCCGCTGGAGTCCAGCACGCTGCGACTTCTGCACCTGCTGCCCGACGTGAGGGCGCACCTGTTCGCTGGGTGCGGGCACGCCTCACCGGCCGAACGGCCGACGGAGCTGCACCGACTCCTGACGACCTTCCTGGAGGGGCCATGGACGACTTCGCGATCCTGCGCACACCCGCCCAGGTGATCTTCGGCACCGGGATGGCCTCGGCGACGGGTCCGCTCGCCGCCGGGTACGGCGACCGGACGCTGGTCGTCACCGATCCGAACATCGCCGGATCGACCGGACTCGACTCCGTACGCACCTCGCTGCACGAGGCGGGTGTCGACGTACGCGTCTTCTCCGAAGCCGTCGTGGACGTGCCGGAGAGCACCATCGCCGAAGCGGTCGCGTACGCCGCGGAGCACCGGCCGGACGTGGTCGTCGCCGTCGGCGGCGGGAGCACCATCGACCTCGCCAAGGTCACCGCCCTGCTGGCGAGCCACCCGGGCCCGCTGAGCACCTACTACCCCGTGGAGTCGGTGCCGGGGCCCGTGCTGCCGCTGATCGCTCTGCCCACCACGGCCGGGACGGGTTCGGAGGTCACGCCGGTCTCGGTGATCACCGATGCGACGACACGGATGAAGGTCGGCATCGCCAGCCGGCACCTCATCCCGCGGCACGCGCTCTGCGACCCGCTGCTCACCGTGAGCGCGCCGCGGACCGTGACCGCCCACTCGGGCATGGACGCGCTGGCGCACGCCGTGGAGTCGTTCATGGCGATCAGCCGGCCCCCGACCGCGTCCTCGGTGCTCGCCCGGCCGCAGGTCGGCAAGAACCTGCTCTCCGACACCCTCGCGCTGACCGCGGCCGGCGGCATCTCCGCGAACCTGGCCGACGCCGTCGGCGACGGGGACGACCTGGACGCCCGGTCGGCGATGCTCTACGGCAGCCTCCTCGCCGGCATCGCCTTCGGCAACGCCGGGGTCACCGCGGCCCACGCCCTCCAGTTCGCGGTCGGGGCGGCCACCCGCACCTCGCACGGGCTGGGGACCGGCCTCCTGCTCCCCTACGTCATGGAGTTCAACCGGCCAGCGCGCCTCGCCGAGATGTCCGCCCTGGCCGGGGTGATGGAGTGCACCGACCCCGTGACAGCGGTCCACGAGCTGGGGCTGCGGGTCGGGCTGCCCGCCTCGCTGGCGGAGATCGGGATCGAGGCCGGCGAGATCCGCGGACTGGCCGAGGCGTCGATCGGCATCAGGAGGCTCGTCGACAACAACCCCGTGCGGCTCGACGTGGACGCGCTGGAACAGATCCTGACGGCGGCCTGGCACGGCGAGCCGGACCGGCTCCGCGCGGCAGGCGTGTGAGGCGGCCGACCGCCTCACGACGTCCCTTCCCGGACCGGAACAACCGAAGCCGCACCTCAACACCCGAAAGGACCCCCCACATGAAGGAACGACACCGCACACGCCCACGCGCCCTCGTGGCGCTCGCCATGGCGCCGCTGCTCGCCACCGGTGCCCTGACGGCGACCGCGTCCGGCGCCGAGGCCGCCGAGTCCCGTGTCCTGTTATTCACCAGGGCCGTCGGCTACGTCCACGACTCCATACCGGCCGGCATCCGGATGTTCCAGGAGGAGGCGGCCGAGCAGGACATCGAGCTCGTCCAGACCGACGACCCGGCCGTCTTCAACGACGCCGAACTCGCCGGGTTCGACGCCGTCGTCATGCTCCAGAACTCCGGCATGGTCTGGGACACCGGCGAACAGCGTCAGGCCATGCAGGACTACGTCACCGCAGGCGGAGGCGTGGTGGCCGTACACAACAGCCTCGACGCGGGCATCGAGGGCGAGTTCCCCTGGTGGGACGAGACCATCAACGGCGGCGCCCACATGCCCGGCCACGCCGCCGGCATCCAGGAGGGCACCGTCCACATCGAGGACCCGGACCACCCCTCCACCCGGGACCTCCCCGGATCCTGGACGCGGCCCGAGGAGTGGTACAACTTCGACCCCAACCCGCGGGCGAACGTCCACGTGCTCGCGACCGTCGACGAATCCACCTACGACCCGGGCGGGTTCGCGATGGGCGAGGACCATCCCATCTCCTGGTGCAGCGTCGCCTCCGGCGGCAAGGTCTGGGCCACCGCCATGGGCCACGACGCCGCGTCCTACGCGGAGGAGAACTTCCGCAAGCACCTGATGGGCGGCGTGCGGTGGGCGTCGGGCACCGTGCCGGGAGCGTGCGGGACGGCCACACCCGACCAGGACACCTTCGCGAAGGTGACGCTCGACGACGACACCGCCGATCCCATGGAGCTGGACGTCGCTCCGGACGGCCGCGTGATCTACATCCAGCGCGGCGGCGCGGTGCGCATCTTCGACCCGGCCACCCGGTCCACCACGACCGCCGGAAACCTCAACGTGTACACCGGCGGTGAGGACGGGCTCATCGGACTGGCCCTCGACCCCGGCTTCGCCACCAACGACAGGATCTACCTCAACTACTCCCCCGCCGGCAGCGCGGAAGACGTCAACAGAGTGTCCGCCTTCACCCTCGACGGAAACACTCTGGATCCCGCGAGCGAGCAGCAGGTGATCGACATCCCCGCCTACCGGGACCGGACCTACCCGGAGCCCGGCCACACCGGCGGCAGCCTCGAATTCGGCCCGGACGGGACCCTCTACATCGGCACGGGCGACGACACGGCGCCCAACCTCGACCCGGCCTGGCAGGGCTACGCCCCGCTGGACTGGCGCCCGGGTCATGAGATGCAGGACGCGGCGCGCACGGCCGGCAACACCAACGACCTGCGCGGCAAGATCCTGCGCATCCGGCCCACCAACGGCGGCGGATACACCATCCCCGACGGCAACCTCTTCCCCGTGGGAACGGAGCACACCCGCCCCGAGGTCTACGCCATGGGCTTCCGCAACCCCTTCCGCTTTGCCGTGGACCCCGCCACCGGCGCCGTGCACCTGGCCGACTACGGCCCCGACCGCCGCGGTGTGACCGACGACCGCGGCCCCGCGGGCCTGGGCGAGTACAACGTCATCACCGAACCGGGGAACTACGGCTGGCCGTTCTGCCACGGCAACAACCAGCCCTATGCCCCCTACAACCCCGACACGGGCGAGATCGGCCCCAAGTTCGACTGCGCCGACCCCGTCAACGAGTCTCCCCACAACTCCGGGCTGACCGAACTGCCTCCGGTGCGGACGCCCACCGTGTGGTACGGCTACGACGCCTCGTCGGAGTTCCCCGAACTGGGCACGGGCGGTATCGCCCCGATGGCCGGACCCGTCTACCGCTTCGACGCCGGCAACCCTTCCGGCACCAAGTTCCCGCAGTCGTTCGACGGCTCGGCGTTCTTCTACGAGTGGGACCGCGACTTCATCAAGGAAGTCCGCTTCGACGGGAGCGGCGGCCTCGGAGCCGTCAACGAGTTCATGCCCGCCACCGGGTTCACCAGGCCGATGGACATGACGTTCGGCCCGGACGGCTCGCTCTACCTCCTGGAGTGGGGCAGCTCCTTCGGAGGCGGCAACAACGACTCCGGCCTCTACCGCATCGACTACCAGGGCGCGGCAGGCGCCCCGGTCACCCACCGAACACCTCGGTGAGCAGCGGGCTCCGCACGAGGTCGCATCCGGCGGCCGGTTGCGGAGCCCGCGGGCACCGCGGGCACCGGCTGCCATCGCGACGCGTGCTCGCGGGCCTCCTTCAGCCGGGTTCGGTCGCGGCGGAGAGCATGGCGTGCACCTTCACCGCCAGGTGTGCCTGGAGCCCGTGGTCGCCGTGGCGCCAGTGCGGGCCCAGCAGCGCGGTGATGCGGTCGATGCGCTGGTAGAGGGTGTTGACGTGGATGTAGAGCTCGGCCGCCGTCCGGGTGAGGTTGGTGTCGCAGGCGAAGTAGGTGGTCATGGTGTGGGCCAGGTGGCCGCCGCGGCGCCGGTCGTAGTCGAGCACCGGGCCGAGGGTGCGGCGTACGAAGCGGCGGAGTTCGTCGCGGCCGGTCTGGTGGAGCAGCAGGCCGTAGACGCCGAGTTCGTCGGGGGCGGCGCCCTCGCCGTCGCGGTCGAGGGCGAGCAGCACGTCCAGGCAGCGCACCGCGTCCGGGTGGGCCTCGACGATGGACTCCAGTCCGGCGGACGCGGCGGCGGCGCCGACGGTGACCGCCGCGTCCAGTGTGCGCCGCAGGTGCTCGGCGACGGCGCGGGCCCGCGCGCCGGGGTCCGTGTCGCCGGGGAGCAGGACGACGACCTCGCCGTGGTGCTCCCCGGCGAGGCCGCCGTGCCGGGCCGCGTACGGGACCGCGGCGTCCGCGATGCGCCGGCGTGGGGCGCCGTCGCGGGAGCGGGCGGCGAGCACGGTGTGCGGGCGGCCGTGGGCGATGCCCATCAGGGCGGCCCGGCGGCGCAGCCCTTCGGGGTCGCGGTGCGGGGAGGACAGCAGGTCGTCGAGGAACTCGCCGCGCAGCCGGTGTTCGGCCTCCGCCAGCGTGCGCTCGCCGAGCAGCAGCAGCGCGGTGACCATCGCCGCCCGCTCCAGCAGGCGTACGTCGTCGGCGCCGATGCGGCGGCAGAGCAGCAGCAGCACCCCCTGCACCTCACCGCCGGCGACCACGGGGGCGGCGCAGGCGGCGGAGCCGCCGTCCGCGGCGGGCACGCGGCGCGTGCTGCGGGTGCCGGAACCGAGCACGCGCGCCTCGCGTACGGCACGCGCCTCCGGGCAGCTCTCGGGCAGCGCACCCTCGGTGCGGGCCCGCTCGACCACCGGGTCGGCGCCGGCGGCCGCCATGGTGCGCCCGCGCGGGTCGAGGACCAGCAGGCCGCCGCCGAGCACCTCCGCGAGGGTGTCGGCGACGTCCGCGAGGCCGCCGCCGTCCAGGACGATCCCGGTCAGCCGCTCGTGCAGCGCCGCGGCCCGCTCGATGGACTCGCTGTGCGCCTGGATGACCGCGTTGGCCTCGGTCAGTTCGTCGACGGTGCGGCGCACGTCCTGGAAGAGGGTGGCGTTCTCGATGGCGATGGCGGCGTGGTCGGCGAGGGAGACCAGCAGCGCCACCTCGGCCGGTGAGAAGGGCCGGGCGCGGCGGTTCGCGGCGAAGAGGACACCGATGACCCGGTCGCCCAGGGACAGGGGCACGCCCTGGATCGCCGTGACGCCTTCGCCGCCCACGACGTCGTCGATGGTGTGGTCGAAGCGGGGGTCGTGGAGGTAGTCCGGCGTGTGGTACGGCACGCCCGTCTTGGCGACGAGACCGCCGAGACCCGCGCCCATCGCGAGCCGCACCTGTTTGAAGGCGTCGGTGCGGATACCGTCGGTGACCCGCATGTACGTGTCGCCGCGGTCGTCGTCGTTGAGCATGAGGTAGGCGGCGTCGGTGCCCATGAGCTGCCGGACCCGGCGGACGATCGCCCGCAGGACGGCCTCCAGGTCGCGCAGCGACGACAGGTCGCCGGCGGTCTCGTACAGCGCGGCCAGTTCGGCCTCACGCCGGCGGCGCTCCTCCAGCTGCGCGCGCACCGCGAGGGCCGCGTCGACCAGCGGGCGCAGCGCCCCGGCGGCCTCGCCGCGGGCGCCGGCGAGCAGATTCTCGTACTCCTCCTGGGGCGCGCCCTCGCGCAGCAGGCACAGCAGCCGTTCTGCCGTCTCGCCTGCCGTGCCTGCCGTCTGGCCGGTGCGGGGCGGATCGGTGCGCATGGCGGTCCCCTCCTCCCTCACGGCTCCCCGACCAGGGAGCGCTCCGGCCGGTCGCCGGCGGCGGGGTCACGAACCGTACCGTTCCCGCGGCCGGCGGGGGGCATGCCCGTACGGTCCGCGGGTGGCCGCAGGAGGTGCGCCACGGTGCCCCAGATACCGCGGCGGAAGAGGAGTACGACGAGGATGAACAGGCTGCCGGTGACGATGCCGACCTCTTCGAACCCCGAGGTGGACAGCCAGTCCTCCAGCCGCACCACCGCCGCCGCGCCGAGCAGGCCGCCCCACAGGGTGCCGATGCCGCCGAGGACCGTCATCACGACGACCTTGCCCGACGTCGTCCAGTACACCTCCTGCAGCAAGGCGAACCCGTGGTTGACGGCGTACAGCCCGCCGGCGAGGCCGGACAGGAACGCGGAGACGGTGAAGACGACCACCTTGTAGCGGTCCACGGGGTAGCCGAGTGCCCGGGCGCGCGCCGGGTTCTCCCGCACCGCGGCAACGACGCGGCCGAACGGCGAGTGCACCAGGCGCCAGGCGACGGCGAGGCCGGCCAGGACCAGCGGCAGCGCCGCGTAGTAGTAGACGAAGGAGTCCGACAGGTCCACGCCCGGCAGCTCGCGCGGGATGCCCTGAAGCCCGTTCTCGCCGCCGGTGACGTCGTCCCACTGGTTGGCGATGAAGTAGATCATCTGCGCGAAGGCGAGGGTGACCATGGCGAAGTAGATGCCGCTGCGGCGGACCGCGAGCAGGCCGATGGGCAGGGCGACGACCGCCGCGGCCACCGCGCCGCCGGCCACCGCGAGCGGGAAGGGCACGCCGGCGTGGATGGCGAGGAGCCCGGTGGCGTACGCCGAGGAGCCCCAGAACGCGGCGTGGCCGAAGGACAGCAGCCCGGCGTGCCCCAGCAGCAGGTCGAACGCGACGGCGAACAGGCCCCAGCACAGGATGTCGGCGGCCACCGGCGGATAGAGCACCCACGGCAGCCCGAGGACGCAGACCAGCCCGGCGGCCGGCAGCCCCCAGCGCAGGGGGCCGGGCCGGCCGCGGAGCCGGTCGGTCAGGGCGAGGATCATAGGGCGCGTTCCTCCTTGCCGAAGAGTCCGGCGGGCCGGACCAGAAGCACCACGGCCATCAGCACGAAGACCGACGTCTGCGAGAGGACGGGGACGTAGAGGTTGCCGAGGGCCTGGAGCATCCCGACGGCGAACCCGGCGACCACCGCACCGGGGATGGAACCGAGGCCGCCGATGACGACGACGGCGAAGACCACGATGATGAGGTCCGCCCCCATGCCCGAGTTGACCGCCCGCATCGGCGCCGCCAGCACCCCGGCCAGCGCGGCCAGCGCGACGCCGCAGCCGAACACGGGCGCGACCCAGCGGCCGGTGTCGATGCCCAGCGCCCGCGTCAGCTCCGGACGTTCGGTGGCGGCGCGCACCACGGTGCCGGTGCGGGTGCGGGTCAGCAGCAGCCAGACTCCGAGGCAGACGACGGCCGCGGCGCCGAGGACGAAGACCTGGTACGCGGGGTAGTCGAAAAGCCCGAGGTCGACGGAGCCGGTGAAGGGGCCGGCGTCGTACGGGGTGGACCGGGCCCCGTACTTCATGCGCATCAGGTCCTGGCAGACCAGCGCGATGCCGAAGGTGAGCAGGAAGTTGTAGAGCGGGTCGAGGGCGGCCAGCCGGTGGATGAGCAGCCGCTCCAGCAGCGTGCCGGCCAGGGCCGCGGCCGGGGGCACCAGCAGCAGCGCCCACCAGAACCCCAGGCCCGCGGTGTCCTGGAGGACCACCGCGGCGAACGCGCCGAGCATGTAGACGGCGCCGTGCGCGAAGTTGACGACGTGGAGCATGCCGAAGATGACGGCGAGGCCGAGGGCGAGGAGCGCGTAGAAGCCGCCCGAGACCAGGCCGTTGAACGCCTGTTGCAGGAAGGAGGTCATCGTCGTCCGTCCTCTGCCGCGGCCCGGCGCGGGAGCTCGCCGGGCCGGGGCCGTGTGTCGACGGTCAGGTCATCGAGCAGTCGGGTGAGACCGGACCGAACGCCTCGTCGGCGGGGATGGTCTTCACCTTCTCGGTGAAGTCGCCCTCGGTCTCGCTGTCCGCGGGGTCCTTGACCCGGGCCAGGTAGGCGTCGTGCACGACCCGGTGGTCGGCCGCGCGCACCCGGGCGTTGCGGGCGAAGAAGTCGTCGAACTCCATGCCCTCCAGCTCCTTGTTGACCTCCTGGGGATCGTCGGTTCCGGCGCGCTGCACGGCCTCCAGGTAGTGCGTGGCGGCGGAGTAGTTGGCGGCGTGGTCGAAGGTCGGCCAGGTGCCCGCCTTCTTCCGGAACCGCTCGGCCCACCGCCTGGACTCCTCGTCGACGTTCCAGAACCAGGGGGAGGTGAACATCGTCCCGGCGAGCTTGTCCTGCCCGATGGCCTTGATGTCGGTGTCGAACAGCAGGCCGATGGCCAGCTCGATGTCCTTGTCCCGCAGCTTGAACTGGTCGTACTGCTTGACGACGTTGACCAGGTCGCCACCCGCTTGCAGCGCGCCGAGCACGGCGGGCGCGGGCTTCTTCGCGGACGCCTTGAGCAGGAACGTGGAGAAGTTGTCGTTCGGGAACGGGGTCGGGTCCTTGCCCACCACCTCGCCGCCGGCCTGTTCGATGGCGGTGCTGAACTGCTTCTCCATGTCCTGACCGAAGGCGTAGTCCGGGTAAAGGAGGTACCAGCTGTCGCCGCCCTGCCGGGTCACCTCGGTGCCGGTGCCGTTGGCCAGCATGTAGGTGTCGTAGGCCCAGGCGTAGGTGTACGGGTTGCAGGATTCGCCGGCCAGCTCCGTGGTCGCGGCGCCGATGTTGAAGTAGAGCTTCTCGGACTGCTCGGCGACGTTCGCCACGGCGAGCGCCGCGGACGACGTCGGCACGTCGAAGACCGCGTCGGCGTGCTCGCGGTCGTACATGTCCCGCGCCTGGGTGTTGGCGATGTCCGGCTTGTTCTGGTGGTCGGCCGAGATGACGTCGATGTCGTCGGCGACCGCGTCGCCGCCGTGTTTCCTCTCGAAGTCCGCGACGGCCATCTCCACCGCCGTGACCGCCTCGGGTCCGGCCAGTTCGGCGTAGACGCCGGAGAGGTCGGTGAGTACGCCCAGGGTGATCCCGCCGTCGCTGATCCTGCCGCCGCCGGAGCCCGGCCCGCCGCCCCCGCAGCCCGCGAGAAGCGATCCGGCCACCACCGCGGCACCCGCTGCTTTCGACCAGGTGTGTCCCATGCTTCCTCCTTGAAGTGGTCGGCACGACCGGTGCGGCCCGGGCGCGGGCCGGGCTACAGGCCCAGGTGGCCGAGGAGTTCGTGTTCGCGCTCCCGGACGTCGTCGTTGGCCAGCGACTCGGCGATCCGGCCGCGGTCCAGCAGGTAGTGGCGGTCGGCGACGGTGGTGGCGAAGCGCAGGTTCTGCTCCACCAGCAGCACCGCCGTCCCGTTCCGCTTGGCCTCGCGCAGGATCGCGGCGATACGTTCGACGACGATCGGCGCCAGCCCCTCGGTCGGCTCGTCGCACAGCAGGACCCGGGCGCCGGTGCGGAGCACCCGGGCCAGGGCGAGCATCTGCTGCTCGCCGCCGGAGAGCTTCCCGCCGGGGCTGCGGCGCCGTTCGCGGAGCACCGGGAACTCCTCGTACACGCGCGCCAGCGGCCAGGCCGAACCCGCCTTCGCCGGGGGCAGGGTGAGGTTCTCCGCCACACTCAGGCCCGCGTAGATGCCCCGGTCGTCGGGGACGTACCCCAGGCCGCGGCGGGCCCTGCGGTGCGGCGGCAGCGCGCTCAGGTCCCGGCCCTCCAGCCGGACGGTGCCCGCCGTGCGCCGGTGCAGTCCCATCACGCAGCGCAGAAGGGTCGTCTTGCCCGCCCCGTTGCGGCCCACCAGGGTCACGACCTCCCCGGCACCGACCTCCAACGACACCTCCCGCAGGACTTCGGCCTCGTCGTAGTGGGCGGTCACGCCCCGCACCTCAAGCACCGCCGGCCCCCAGATACGCCTCGACGACCCGCGGGTCGGAGCGGACGGTGTCGTACGTGCCCTCGACGAGCACCCGGCCCCGCTGGAGCACCGTGACGGTGTCGGCGAGCGAGCCGACGACGCTCATGTTGTGCTCGACGAGCACCACCGTCCGCCCGGCACGGACGCGGTCCACCAGCGCGACGGTCCGGTCCACGTCCTCCAGGCCCATGCCGGCCGTGGGCTCGTCGAGCAGCAGCACCCGGGGGTCGAGCGCCAGCGCGAGCGCCAGTTCCAGCGCGCGCTTCTGCCCGTACGGCAGGCTGCCCGCCGGCGACTCCGCCCGGTCGGCCAGCCCCACCTGGTCCAGCAGCTCCCGCGCACGGCCGGAGAACCGCGCCAGCAGCCGGTCCGACCGCCAGAACCGGCGGCCCAGGCCGGTGCCGGCCTGGAGCGCGAGCTCCAGGTGGGCGCGCGCCGTCTCCGCGGGGAAGAGGCTGGTGACCTGGAAGGAGCGGGCCACACCCAGGCGCGCCACCCGCTCCGGCGGCAGCCCGGTGATGTCCCTGCCCGCCAGCTCGATCCGTCCGGCCGACGGCGGCAGAAAGCCCGTCAGCAGGTGGAACAGCGTCGTCTTCCCGGCCCCGTTGGGCCCGACAAGGGCGTGGATCGTTCCCTCCGCGACAGCCAGGTCCACGCCCTCGACGGCGCGGAATCCCCCGAACTCCTTCGTCAGGCCGTGGGTGGACATCAGGGCGTGCCCGGGCGCGGCGCCGTCGCCGCTCGCCGTGCTCGTGGTGCTCGTCTTCCTCGTCATACCGACCTCGGATGCCGCGGGTGGCCGCCGACAGGGCGTCGGCGTCGGGGAGAACGTAGAAGCGGACGGTGGCCGCGACTACAGAGACAGCCCCCACAAGGACCGGGGCCGGAGTGTGGGTTTTCTCCGTGGTCCGCGTGCGGGACCCCGGTCACCATGTCCGCCATGGCGATGATGGACATCCCGCTCAACAGCTGGCTGCTGTTCGGCCACGGGCCGCGTCACTTCCACGACACCGAGGTCGTCACCCGCCTGCCGGACGGCGGCGAGCACCGCTACACGTACGCGGACTTCGGCCGCCGGGCGCAGCAGCTCATGCACGCGCTCGACGCCCTGGGGCTGCCGCCGGACGCGCGCGTGGCCACCCTGGCCTGGAACGGCTACCGGCACCTGGAGGCGTACTGGGCGGTGCCCTGCACCGGACGGGTGCTGCACACGCTGAACGTACGGCTGTCCGCCGACGAACTCGCCTACGTCGTCAGGCACGCCGAGGACCGCGCCGTGCTGGTCGACGCCGACCTCCTGCCGCTGCTCGCGGAGGTGGCCGAGCGCGGCGCTCTGGCGGGCGTGGAGCACGTGGTGGTGCTCGGCGACCGGGTGCCGCCCGGCACCGGGCTGCCGCGCGCCGTGGCCTACGAGGAACTCCTCGCCGCGCAGCCGGAGACGTACGAGCCCCGGGAGATCGACGAACGCGCCCCGCTCGGCCTGTGCTACACCTCCGGCACCACCGGACGGCCCAAGGGCGTGGTCTACACGCACCGCTCGACCGTGCTGCACGCCGTCGCCGGCTCCTCCCGGGCCGCGATGTCCATCGGCCCCGGCGACGCGGTGCTGCCGGTGGTGCCGATGTTCCACGCCAACGCCTGGGGCCTGCCCTACACCGCCACCCCGTACGGCGCCAAGCAGGTGTTCTACGGCGGGCCGCTGGACCCGGCGGCGCTCGTGGAGCTGATGGCCGCCGAGCGCGTCACCGTCGCCGCCGGCGTGCCGACGGTGTGGATGGCCGTGGCGGACGCCGTCGCCGCCCGCGGCGGGGGCCTTCCGGACGTCCGGCATCTGCTGTGCGGCGGCGCCCGGCCGGCGCGGGCGCTCATCGACCGCTACCGCACCGAGTTCGGCATCCCGCTGGTGCAGATCTGGGGGATGACGGAGACGTCGCCGCTCGCCAGCTTCGCCTGGCCGAAGGAGCACATGCGCGGCTGGGACGAGAAGCGGCTCGCGGACTCCGTCCGCGACATGGCCGGCCTGCCGCTGCCGGGGGTGCAGACGCAGATCCGCGACCGGGACGGGCACCCGCTGCCCTGGGACGGGGAGTCGATGGGCGAGCTGCTGGTGCGCGGCCCGTGGGTGGCCGACGCGTACCTCGGCGGGGAGGGCGCCGGGCAGTTCACGGACGACGGCTGGTTCGTCACCGGCGACATCGCCACCGGCTCGCCCGACGGCTACTTCGTCATCACCGACCGCGCCAAGGACCTCGTCAAGTCGGGCGGGGAGTGGATCTCGTCCGTCGACATGGAGTCGGCGGTGATGGCGATGGACGCCGTCGCCGAGGCCGCCGTGGTCACGGTGCCCGACGAGAAGTGGTCGGAACGACCGCTGGTGTGCGTGGCGCTGCGCCCCGGGGCGGCGGTGACCCTCGACGAGGTCCGTACGCACCTGGAGCGCAGCGGGTTCGCCCGCTGGCAGCTGCCCGACCGGGTGGAGCTGGTGGACGCGGTGCCCCGCACCGGGACCGGCAAGTTCGACAAGAAGAAGCTGCGCGCCCGCTTCGCGTCCTGAACCGCCGGACGGGTGATTTCGCCGCCGACGGGGCCGGGCGCGGTCAGCGTGCGGGGCGGGGCAGGTAGCCGCCCAGGAAGGCGCGGACGCCGGCGGTGGTGATCCGCGCGGTCTCGGCGTCGCCGAGGGGGGTGGCGCCCTGGTCGCTGCGGGTGTCGAGGGCGCCCAGGGTCAGCAGCAGGTAGTGGTCGGCGGCCAGCACGGGATCGTCGGCCGCCACGATCCCGCGCCCGGCCAGCGCGCGCAGGTGCCGGGCCAGGGCGGCCTCGGCGCGCCGCGGCCCGGCGTCGTTCCACGCCTGCACCAGAGCGGGCGGCATGCTCGCCGCCTCGGCCTTCAGCTGCCTGACGACGGCGAAGTGCTCGGCGAACCCGGCCCGGGGCACCGCCGCCCAGGCGTGCGCGAGCGCGGTGAGGGCGGGTTCGAGGTCGGCGGCCCCTTCCACGGGGTCGAGGTGGTCGTCGATCAGGCGGACCAGCGCGCCGGCGACCTGCACGGAGCTTTCCTCGATCACCGCGGCGAACAGCTGCTCCTTGCCGTCGAAGTGGTTGTAGATCGTACGGGTCGACACCCCGGCCTCCGCGGCGATGGCCTCGATACCGGCCCGGGCGTAGCCGTCCCGCCCGAAGACCGCGCGGGCCGCGACGGTGATGGCCTGCCGCTTGGCCACCCGTCCCCGCGGTGGCCGCGCTGTCGTCCCGTCCCGTTCGGCCACGTCGTCCCGCCCTTCCCTCGGACTGCAATCACCAGCTTACATTTCTACAATCACCATTGTACATTCGCCCTGTGAAGAAGCCTGACGACACCGCCGCCCAGACGTCGGAGCACGCCGCCCCGGCACGTACGAAGTGGGCGACGATGGCGGCCTCGGCACTGGCCACGCTGCTGGTGGCCGGCGAGCTGAGCATGGCGGCCTTCGCCCTGCCGCTGATCGGCGACGACCTCGGCGTGAGCACCGGAGCGACCGCCTGGGTGCTGCTGGCCTACCAGCTGCCCATGGCGGCGCTGGCGCTCCCCGCCGGCCGGTGGACGGACAAGGCGGACTCCCGGCTGGTCTTCACCCTGGCGCTGCTGACGCTCGCCGCCGCCGACGTACTGGCCGGACTGGCGCCGCAGTTCTGGCTGCTGCTGGCCGCGCGGGTGCTCCAGGGATTCGCCGCGGCCCTGTACCTGGGGGTGTATCTGCCGGTCGTCTCCGCCGCGGTACGGCATGACCAGCGCGGCCGGGCAATGAGCTACCACACCGCCCTCATGATGGTGGGCAGCGTGGCCGTCGCCCCGCTCGGCGGCTGGCTCGCCGACAGCCACGGCTGGCGGGCCGTCTTCCTCGCCCGGGTGCCGCCGCTGGTGCTCGCCGCGCTGCTGGGATGGATCACCGTGCCGCCCGCCGCGCCAGGGCCGGGCGGGCGCCGGCTGCCGAGCCCGGACCGCGGGGTACTCGCCGACGTGGCGCTGATCGGAACCGCGGTCACCGCCGGGCTGCTGGCCGTCGAGCACGGCGGCCGGCATCCGGTGCCCGCCGCCGCCCTGGCCGCCGGCGCGGTGGCGCTGGGCGTGTGGTGGGCCCGGCTGCCGGCCTCCCGGCCGGTCACCTCGCTGGTGCGGCGGCCGTCCCTGAGGCTGCCCGCGCTCGCGCTGCTGGGCAACGCCGCGCTCGTCGGGCTGACCTCGTTCCTGCTGCCGTTCTTCATCAGCGACGTGCTGGGCCGCAGCCCGGAACTGCTCGGCACCGCGATCGGCGTCTTCGTCGTCGTCAGCGCCCTGGTCACCCCGCTCGCCGGGGTGCTCGCGGACCGCTTCGACCCGCGGTCGGTGGCCGCCGCGGGCGGAGCCCTGACCGTACTGGCCATGGTGCCGATGTTCACCCTGGACGCCGGTGCCGGGCCCGTCGACGTCACCTGGCGGCTGTGCCTGGTGGGCGCGGCCATGTCCCTGTTCAACTCCCCCAACATGACCGCGATCCTGGCCGCCGTCCCGGAAGGCCGCGCCGGCTCCGCCGGCGGAATCACCAACCTCGCCCGCACCCTCGGCCAGACCGCGGGGCCCGCCCTGGCCGCGTTCGGCTGGAGCGCCGCCGCCGGCGGCGTGGCCGGGTTCCGCGCCGGGGCCGCCGCCCTGACCGGATGCGTACTCGTCGCCTTCCTGGCCCTACTCGCCGCCCGCAGGCACCGCCCGCACGGCCGGGCACCGGACTGACGGCAGGGGCCGGTCGCTGCCCGCGGGGCAACGGGGTCAGAGCCAGGCCGCGTCGCGGGCGAGGATGGCCGCCTGCACCCGGTTCGCCACACCGAGTTTGCCCAGGATGCTGCTGACGTGGGCTTTGACCGTCGCCTCCCGCACGCCCGGGCCCGGCCGGCCTCGGCGTTGGACATCCCCTGGGCCACCGCCACGAGCACGGCCCGTTCGCGCTCGCTGAGCACGGAGCAACTCCGCCCCGCTGCGCGACGGGTCGCCGCTCAGCCGGAACCCGGCCCTGATCACCGGGTCGCCGGCGGCGGCGAGCATCACGCTGCGGGTGGTGTTGACCAGCGTCTGGAGCGCGGTGTCGGCGGCGGCGCGGGAGCGGTCGACCAGCTCCTCCCTCAGGGCCGCCGCGGCGCACTCGACCTGCTCGGCCAGCGCGTCCTTGTTCGGAAAGTGGAAGTGCAGGGCGCCGGAGCTGACGCCGGCCCGGGTGCTGATCGTGTGCAGAGAAGCCTTGGCGTATCCCTCGCCGATGAACACCTCCGCAGCGGCGAGGGCGGGGGGCACGCGGACCTGAGGGGCGCCCGGCCGGGTGGAGACCGGGCCGGCCGGCCCCGGCGGCGTCCGGAGGGGCATTGCCCCGGCTTGTCCCCCTGGTGGCGGCGGCGGGTATCCGGGCATGGTCTCGGGCATGAACGCAAACCCCGCGCCGGAGTTCCCCCGCCGCCTCGCCCGCACCCGCAAGTTCACCCTCGGCCTGCCGCACGCCGCGACGGTCTCGCCCGACGGCGAGCGCGTGCTGTTCCTGCGCACCGGGAGCGGCACCGACCCCGTGGCCCGGCTGTGGCTGTACGAGGACGGCGCGGAGCAGGAGCTGGTGGATCCGGCGGGGCTGGTGGCCGGCGGGGCGGAGCCGGTCGCCGAGCGGGTGCGGCGGGAGCGGTCGCGGACGCGGACGGCGGGCGTGACCTCGTACGCCACCGACGCCGCCGTGCGGCTCGCCGCGTTCGCACTGGGCGGCGAGCTGTGGGCGGTACGGACGGACGGCTCCGCGCCGTTCCGGCTGCCCACCGCCGGGCCGGCCGTCGACCCCCGCCCCTCGCCCGACGGGCGGCACGTCGCGTACGTCACCGGGGGCGCGCTGCACACCGTCCCGGTGGCCGGCGGCGACGACCGGCGGCTCGTCGCGCCGGAGGGGCCGGACGTGACGTACGGGCTGCCCGAGCACGTGGCGGCGGAGTCGATGCACCGCGGCCGCGGCCACTGGTGGGCGCCGGACGGCGGCGCGCTGCTCGTCGCGCGCGTGGACGAGTCCGGCGTGCACCGCTGGCACCTCGCCGACCCCGCCGACCCGTCGGCGGAGCCGCGCACGGTGCGCTACCCGGCGGCCGGCACGGCCAACGCGGACGTCTCCCTGTACGTGGTCACGCCGGGCGGCCGGCGCACCGAGGTGCGCTGGGACCGGACGGCGTACGAGTACCTGGCCACCGCCGGCTGGGACGCGCACGGCCCGCTTCTCGGCGTGCAGAGCCGCGACCAGCGCACGCTGCTCACCCTCGCCGCCGACCCGGACACCGGCGCCACCCGCGTACTGGCCGAGGCGCGCGACGCGCACTGGACCCGGCTGGTGCCGGGGACCCCGGCCCGGACCGCGTCCGGCGCGCTGCTGCGGGTCACCAACGACACCGCCACCGACACCTACCGGCTGGTCCGCGACGGCGAACCCGTCACGCCCGCCGGGCTGCACGTGCGCGCGGTCCTCGGAGTCGCGGGCGAGCGGGTGCTGTTCACGGCGGCCGCCGACCCGGCGGAGCGGCATGTGTGGTCGTACGAACCGGAAGCGGGCTGCGTGCGGCTGAGCGACGGGCCCGGCCACCACACGGCGACCGCGGGCGGCGGCACGACGGTCCTGGAGAGCGCCACGCCGGACGGTACGGCGGCCCGGGTGCTGACCGCCGGCCGCCCGCTGCGGCCGCTCGTCTCGCTCGCCGAGGAACCCGCGCTCCGGCCGCGCCCGCTCGTCCTCGACGGCCCGGACGGGCTGCGCGGCCACCTGTTCCTGCCGTCGTGGCACCGCGCCGGCGACGGCCCGCTGCCGGTGCTGCTCGACCCGTACGGCGGCCCGGGGCTGCGGCTGGCGGTGCCGGCCCGCGGGTGGTGGACGCTGGTCTCGCGGTGGTTCGCGGAGCAGGGCTTCGCCGTGCTCGTCACCGACGGCCGGGCCACCACCGGCCCGCCGTCGTGGGAGCGGTCGAACAGCGGCGACAAGCGGGACACCGCCGTCGCGGACCAGGTGCGGGGGCTCCACGCGGCGGCGGCCGGGCACCCGGACCTCGACCTGGGGCGGGTCGCCATCCGCGGCTGGTCGTTCGGCGGGTTCCTCGCCGCGGCGGCGGTCCTCACCCGGCCGGACGTCTTCCACGCGGCCGTCGCGGGCGCGCCCGTCACCGACGCGCGCCTGTACGACACGCACTACCAGGAGCGCTTCCTCGGCCACCCCGCCGAGCACCCCGAGCACTACGACCGCTCGTCCCTCGTGGGGCTCGGCCACCGGCTGCGCCGCCCCCTGCTGCTCGTCCACGGCCTCGCGGACGACAACGTCGTCGCCGCCCACACCCTGCGGCTCTCCGCCGAACTGCTGGCCGCCGGACGGCCGCACAGCGTCCTGCCGGTGCCCGGCGCGTCGCACATGATCTCGGACGACGCGATCGCGGAGAATCTCCTCTGGTTCGAGCTGGCGTTCCTGCGGCGGGAGCTGAACGCCGAACCCCCGGCGTACGTATGAGGGCGCTGAGGCACACGGACAGCACGCCGGTCCCGCCGGCCCAGGGCGGTCGGCCGGCGCACCAGGAAAGGGCCCCACCATGATGCAATCCCGCAACCCGGCCAGGCTCACCGCCCGCCGCACCGTCGTGGCCGCCGCCGGCGCCGGAGGTCTCGCCGCGGCGCTCGCCGCCTGCGGCGACTCGGACGACTCCGGCGGCTCCGGCGCCGCCGAGGACAGCGCGACCCCCGGGGAGGGCGGTGGCGACGCGGACGAGCCGCAGGAGGGCGGCGGGGACGGCGGCTCGGAGCTCGGCAGCACCGGCGAGGTGCCCGAAGGAGGCGGGATGATCTTCAAGGACCAGAAGGTGGTCGTCACGCAGCCGGAGCCGGGCCGGTTCAAGGCGTTCTCGGCGGTCTGCACCCACCAGGGCTGCGTCGTCAGCAGCGTCGAGGACGGCACGATCAACTGCGAGTGCCACGGCAGCAAGTTCGCCATCGCGGACGGCAGCGTCACGCAGGGCCCGGCCCTGGAGCCGCTGCCCGCGGCGGACGTACGCGTCGACGGGGACGTGCTCCGCCAGGGCTGACGCGCGCGTGCCGCGGGCCGCGCTCAGACGGCGCGGCCCGCGGCCTGGAGCGCCCGGACGGCCTCCCGGATGGACGGCCGGCGGTCGGCGTCGGAGCGCCAGATCGCGTAGATGTGCCGGTGCATCGCGCCCCGTACCGGCAGGACGCGCACCCCCGCGGGCACCGGCCCGCGGCCCAGCCGCGGGGCGACGGCCACGCCGAGGCCGGCGGCGACGAGCGACAGCTGCGTGTGGTGCTCCTCGGCGGTGTGCGCGATGCGCGGCTCGATGCCCTCGGCGCGCAGCGTGGACGTCAGCCAGTCGTGGCAGAACTCGGCCTCCGGCCAGGAGACCCAGTCGTCGTCGGCGAAGTCCGCCAGGACCACGTCCGCCCGGTCCGCGAGCCGGTGCCCCGCGGGCACGGCGACGTCGGCGAGGTCGTCGAGCAGCGGCGCCCGGGACAGGCCGGCCGGCAGCGGCATCGGCTTGTTGTACCAGTCCAGGACGACGGCGACGTCGTGGTCGCCGCGGATGACGCCGGGCACCGCCTGGTCCGGCTCCTGCTCGCGCAGCCGTACGCGCAGCTCGGGGTGGTCGCGCCGCAGCGCCGCGAGGGCGGTGGGGAACAGCCCGCGGGCGGCGGTCGGGAACGCCGCGAGCGCCAGCTCCCCGACGGGCCGGCCGCGGTGCGCCTCCAGCTCCGACTGCGCCGCCTCGACCTGCGACAGGATCCGGACGGCGTGCTCGGCGAGCAGCCGGCCGGCGTCGGTGAGGCGGACGCCGCGGCCGTTCTTGGCGAGCAGCTGCTGCCCGGTCTCCCGCTCCAGCTTGGCGAGTTGCTGGGAGACGGCGGAGGTGGTGACGTGCAGCCCGTCGGCCGCGGCGCTGACGGAGCCGTGCCGGGCGAGGGCGGCCAGGGTGCGCAGCCGGTCCAGGTTCAACATGTAAGTGATGCTACGAGATAGGGGCGAGTAAGTCTCGCTTGTGCTACGAGGAGTAGGCGGCGCACCGTAGTCGCATGACCCCGGCACCGGCCGCCACCGACCCGGCCACCACCCCCGCCTCCGCCGCCTCCAGCGCCTCTACTGCCCGGAAACCCGTCCTCGACTGGCGCGTCCGCTTCGCCGCCCTCTCCCTCATCTGGGGTTTCAGCTTCCTGCTCATCAAAGTGGGCACCGACGGGTTCGCCCCGCTTCAGGTGACGCTCGGCCGCATGGTGTGCGGCTCCGCCGTCCTGGCCGCCGCGCTGGCCGTGCGCCGCGAGCCGCTGCCGCGCGGCGGGAGGACCTGGGCGCACCTGGCGGTCGCCGCGTTCTTCCTCAACGCGCTGCCGTTCTCCCTCTTCGCCTACGCCGAGCTGCACATCCCCTCCTCCCTCGCCGGGATCTGCAACGCCACCTCGCCGCTGTGGGGGATGCTGCTCTCCTTTGTCGCGCTGCGCGAGGACCGGCCGACGCGCCGCCGGGTCGCGGGCCTCGGCCTCGGCTTCGCCGGGGTGCTGATCGTCCTTGGCGCCTGGCAGGGCTTCAGCGGCCAGGACCCGCTGGGCACGGCCCTCGCGCTGCTGGCGTCGGCGAGCTACGCGGTCGGCTGGCTGTACGTGCGCCGCACGCTGGCCGGCAGCCCGCACTCCCACCTGTCGATGACCGGCGCGCAGCTCCTGCTGGGCACGGCGCAACTGGCGGTCGTCACGGGGCTGTTCACCTCGGCGCCCGGCGGGTATCCGGCGGGGCCGGTGCTGGCGGTCCTGGCGCTGGGCGCGCTGGGGACGGGTTTCGCGGTGCTCGTGCAGTACGGGCTGGTGGCCGAGGTGGGGCCGACGACGGCGCAGATGGTCACGTACTTCATCCCGGTCATCGCCACGGCCGCGGGCGTGGCGCTGCTCGGCGAGGAGCTGACGTGGAACACGCCGGTGGGGGCGGCGGTGGTGCTGGCGGGCGCGGCGCTCTCCCGCAGCCGGCCGCACGGGGCGGGCGGGGCGGGCGCGGGGCGCGGGTAGGGGCGTCCGGCGCGGGTGCGCGGTGCGTACGCCCCGTACGGCCCCTCAGACGTACCGCCGTCCGGGTGCGGGCCGTACGGCCGCAGCCACCGCGTCGGCCAGCAGCTCCACTTCGTCGCTCGCGAGCGGCGAGACGGTCAGCCGGATGCCGGGCGGGGAGGCGAGGCGGAAGCGGGCGCCGGGCGCCGCCGCCCAGCCGGCCTGGAGGAGCTGGGTGACCGCGGAGGTCTCGTCGGGCACCGGCAGCCAGACGTTCATGCCGCTGCGCCCGGTGGCCTCGACCCCGCGCCGCCGCAGCGCCGCCAGCAGCGCGTCGCGCCGCCCGCCGTACGAGCGCGCGACCGCCGCCGGGTCGAGGACCCCGCTGCGGCGCAGGTGGACCACGGTGTCCTGGAGCAGCCGGCTGACCCAGCCGGGGCCGAGGCGCTGGCGGCCCTCGATCCGGTCCACGGTCACCCGGTCCCCGGTGATGACGGCGAGCCGCAGGTCGGGCCCGTACGCCTTGGCGGCGGAGCGCACCGCGAGCCAGTGCCGCGCGGTGCCGGCGAGCGGCTGGAACGGCAGGTCGACGATCGTGTGGCAGTGGTCGTCCTCGACGAGCAGCACCTCCGGGTGGCCGGCGAGGACGGCGCGCAGCCCGGCGGCGCGCGCCGGGGTGAGCGCGGCGCCGGTCGGGTTCTGCGCGCGGGAGGTGACGACCAGGGCGCGCGCGCCCGCGGCCAGCGCCGCCGCCGCGCGCTCCGGCAGCGGCCCTTCGTCGTCCACCGCCACCGGCACCGGCCGCAGCCCGAGCGCCGGCACCAGGTCGAGCAGGCTGCCCCAGGCGGGGTCCTCGACCGCGACCGCGTCGCCGGGGCGGAGATGGGCGGCGAAGGCGCGCTCGATCGCGTCGAGCGAGCCGGAGGTCACGGCGACCGGTCCGGGCGGCACGCCGTCGGCGTCGAAGTCGGCGCGGGCGAGCCGGGCCAGCTCGGGGTCGGTGCCCTCGTCGCCGTAGTACACGGGGCGGGCGGCGTGCCGGGCGGCCGCGGCGGCGAGGGCGTCGGCGAGCGGGGGCAGCAGGGCGGGATCGGGGTTGCCGGTGGACAGGTCGCGGGCGCCGGGCGGCACGGTGACGCGGATCTGCTCGCGGGCGGCGGTGGCGGGCCGGGCCCGCACCCGGGTGCCGCGCCGGCCGGCGGTCTCGACGACGCCGCGCTCGCGCAGCGTGCGGTACGCGGCGGCCACCGTGTTCGGGTTGACCGCCAGCTCCGTCGCCAGCGCCCGCAGCGGCGGCAGCGGGTCGCCCGGCCGCAGGGCGCCGGCGCCGATGCCGCGCTCGATGCTGGCGGAGATCTCCGCTGCGCCCCGGCCCTCGATCCGATACTCTCCTAGCACAAAGAATATATTGCACTAGTGCAATAGGGATCGCAACTCCGCGACACACACCGGCCGCACGCACCGCCGAACACCGAGGGAGCCGCCCGTGTCCACCACGACGCCCGCCGACTACCTGCCCACCGACCGCACCGTGCCGACGCGCTCCCGCGAGCGGGCGTCGTACGACCGCGAGGCCGTGCACTCCGTGCTCGACGCCGCCTACGTCTGCCACCTCGGCTTCATACGCGACGGCCGCCCCGTCGTGCTCCCCACGCTCTACGCCCGCGTCGGCGAGCTGCTGTACGTGCACGGCTCCACCGGCTCCCGCCCGCTGCGCACGGCCGGGCGGGAGGCGGACGCCGGCCTGCCGGTGTGCCTGACGGTCACCCACGTGGACGGGCTGGTGCTGGCCCGCTCCGCGTTCCACCACTCGATCAACTACCGCTCCGCGGTGGTGCACGGCGACGCGTACCCGGTGACCGACCACGACGAGCGGACCATGGCGCTCGACGCGATCGTCGACCACGTGGTCCCCGGGCGGTCCGCCGACTCCCGGCGCGCGAACACCAAGGAGCTGGCCCAGACCGCCGTGATCCGGCTGGCCATCGAGGAGGTGTCCGTCAAGAGCCGCGCCGGCGGACCCAACGACGAGCCGGAGGACCTCCGGCTGCCGCACTGGACCGGGGTGGTCCCGGTCACCTCCGGCTACGGCGCCCCCGTGCCGGCCGACGACCTGGCGCCGGGCATCGAGCCGCCCGGCTACCTGCCCGCGGGCTGACCCGGGCCCGGCGGCGCGCCCGCGGCGTCGGGCGCCGCCGGGCCGTCGCCGGCGGACGCCGCGCCGCCGTCCCGCGGCCGCGGCACGTTCCCGGCGACCGGCTCACCGCGCTCCCCCGCCCCCGGCGCGGGCCCGGGCGCCGCGAGCTGCGCCGTGAACGCGCCGGTCAGCACCAGCGCGCCGCCCACGATCTGCGCCGCGCCCAGGTGCTCGGACAGCAGCACCCACGCCAGGACGGTGGCGACGACCGCCTCCAGACACGCGACGACGCCCGCCACCGGCGGCGAGAGCCGGCGCACCGCGAGCACGCCGAACAGGTACGCCAGCACGGTCGTGACCAGGACGATCCACACGATCAGGGTCCAGGCCGGCGGGTGCGCGCCGCCGATCTCGGCGCGCTCGCCGAGCAGCGACCACCGCAGGTTCCAGGGCCGCGAGACGGCCGTCAGCACGACGGCGCCGACGATCAGCCCGTACGCGATGACGCCCAGCGGGTGCGGCGCGGCGCCGTCGGCGGTGTCGGTGCCGTGCCCGGCGAGGACGAAGTACGCGCACTGGCAGCACGCCGCGCCGAAGGCGAGGAGCAGCCCGAGCGCGTCGAAGCCGAGCCCGGACCAGACCTCGACCACGCACGCCAGCCCGGTGACCGCGAACAGCACGCCGACCGCCGCCTGCCGGGTGACCGGCCGCCGCTGGACGAACCGCACCCAGCCCAGCACCAGCGCCGGCCCGAAGAACTCGATGAGCAGCCCCACCCCGACCGGGATCCGGGCGATCGCCGCGAAGTAGAACGCCTGCACGCCGGCGACCGCGAGCACGCCGAACCCGGCGAGCAGCGCGGGCCGCTCCCGTACCAGCGCGCGGTGCCGCCAGGCGAGCGGCAGCAGCACCAGCGCGGCCCCGGCGATCCGCAGCCACACCACGTGCAACGAGTCCATGCCCTGCTCGATGAGCGGCTTCGCCGCCACCCCGGAACCGCCGAACGCGAGCGCGGAGGCCAGCGCGAGCCCGAGCCCCGCGCGCCTGTCGAATGACTGCTGCATGCGGGCGATTATGTCAGCGCCGTACATGAGTGTCATTCTTCATTGCTACTGACACGAAGAGAGCGGGCGCGGACCGCGCATCCTCCCCGCGTCCCCGGGAATCCATCTCGGTGGAACCGATCGCTCCCCGCACGGGTCCAACGACCGACACCCCACGATCTGGTCACTCCGAGGAGCCAGGGGGAAGACATGACACGACAGCCCGGCCGCGCCCGCACCCGCATCGCCCTCGCCGCCCTCGCGGCGGCGGGGCTGCTGGCCGCAGGCTGCGGCACCGACTCCGACGACGCGGACACGGCCCCCGCGGGCGGCGCACAGCCCCGGCAGGCGGAGCGCGCCGGCGGGGACGAGAGCGCGCAGCACGGGGACCGGGCGGAGCAGGACGCGCCCGCGCAGGACGGCGACGCGGCGGAACAGGCGGCCGAAGGCGGCAAGGACGACGCGGCGGAAGACGGCGCGGCGGAGGACAACGCGGCGGACGGCGCGGACGACGGCGCGGACATCGAGCCGCTCCGGGCGGAGCCGAAGGCGGCCGCCGGTTCCGGGGCGGCCCCGTGGTGCCGTACGGACGACCTGTCGGCCTCCGTACGCCCGCTCAACTCCGCCGCGGGCAACCGCTACGCGGCGCTCGTCCTCACCAACGACTCGGACTCCGACTGCCGCACCCGCGGCTGGACCGGACTGCAACTCGTCCGGGAGAACGGCGCGAACGTCCCGACCCAGGTGGTACGGGACGACAGCCGCGCCCCCGCCATGCTGACGCTCTCCCCGGGCTCGGCGGCGTGGAGCAGGCTGCACTGGACGGTGGTGGCCAGCGGCTCGGACGACACGACCGGCGCCTGCCGCCCGCGGCCGGCGGAGCTGGAGGTCATCCCGCCCGACACGTACCACCACACGGACGCCTCCTGGCGCCTCGGCGAGGTCTGCGACGCGGGCCGCATCGACGCGCTGCCGCTGGCGAAGGGCGACGGCCCGGCGCGGTGACACCGGCGCGGCTGAGCCGCGGTGCCCGGCCGGCCGAACCGGGCACCGCGGCTCAGTGCTCCTCGGCGAGGATCAGGTACAGCTTCTTACGGGCCTCGTTGACGACGGCCAGGGCCTCCTGACGCTGCTCGGCGGTGCCGGTGGTGTACACCTGCCGGAACGCCTCGGCGAGCGCGAAGCCCGACTGCCGGACCTCCTGCAACGCCTCCCAGTCGACGCCGCGGCCGGCGTCCTCCCAGGGCGCCTCGGGCCCGGACTCGGCCTCCTCGCGGCCGGCACCGGTGAGCGAGAACAGCTTCTTGCCGCCCTCGGAGGCGCTGACGATCAGGCCCTCGTCCTCCAGCAACTGAAGCGTGGGGTAGACCGAGCCGGGGCTCGGCTTCCAGGCCCCGCCGCTGCGCTCGGAGATCTCCTGGATCATCTCGTACCCGTGCATCGGCCGGTCCTTCAGCAGCGCCAGGATCGACGCCCGCACGTCGCCGCGGCGCGCGCGGCCCCGCGGCCCGCCGCGGCCCCGGCCGAAGGGCGGCCCGAACGGCGGGCCGAACCCGCCGAAGGCCGAGCGGCGCCCGTCGCGCGGGCCGTGTCCGTGTCCGTGGGATCGCATGGTCATCACCTCTTCTTGAACTCTTCTACGATCGATTGCGACACCTCAACGATATATCGGAACCGGTCGCCAGACAAGCCGGGGCGGGTGACCCCACGAAGAGGCCCCCGGGGAGCCGCTGCTCTCCGGGGGCCGATGCCGCTGCTACGGCCGGCGCACCGTCACCGGATATTGACGTCGATGCAGGCGTAGAACGCGTTGGCCGTGTCGTACACGTTCCATACCGCCAGGACCTTCTGCCGGCCCGTGATGTTGCCGAAGTTCACCGTGTGGCTGAACGAGTCCGGGGGCTGCGCGCCGCCGTCGTTGAACTCCGCGACCTTCTGGCCGCCGACGAAGTACTGCCACGTGCTGGTGCGGTGGTTGGCGGTGATCTGCCACCGGAACGACGTCGTCCGGCTGACCGGCGTGACGTGCCAGCCCTTGCTGTCGTCGTTGAGTTCGGCGAACCGGCTGTTGCCGCCGTGACAGCTCTTGAGGCCCTTGGGCCCCTCGACGCTCTGCGGCTCCCACTTGATCTGACCGCACGGGACGGTCCCCTGCGCGCACTGCTGCTGCCGGCTGGGCGGCGAGGTGATCCAGCCGTGCGCGCTCGCCTGCGGGGCCGGGAGGGCGAGGACTACCAGGGGGGTCACGGTCGCGGCGACGACCGCCGCGCGCTTTTTGAGACTGCGCATCTTGTCTCTCCCTGCATGGGGGGCATTGGTCTAGACTTTATCTATTGTCAGACCACCGTCAAGACCGACGACCAGGGAGACCCGCCGCCCGGCGCCCCGCACCGCGCCGGACGTTCTCATTCCGTCGGCAGCCACCCCACCTTCCCCGCCAGCAGCGCGTACCCCACGAAGGCCACGATGTCGATGAAGGCGTGCGCCGCCACCAGCGGCCCCACCCGCCCCCACCGCCGGTACAGCAGGACGAACAGCACGCCCATCACCGCGTTGCCGATGAATCCGCCGATGCCCTGGTAGAGGTGGTACGTCCCGCGCAGCAGCGAGCTGGCCGCCAGCGCCGCCGCCGGGGTCCAGCCAAGCTGGTCCAGCCGGCGCAGCAGATAGCCGACGACGATGACCTCCTCCACCACGGAGTTCTGCACCGCGGAGAGGATCAGCACCGGGATCTTCCACCACACGTCGGGCAGCGACTCCGGCACGACGGTCAGGTTGAAGCCGGACGCCCGCGCGCCCAGGTAGAACGCCAGCCCCGTGCCGCCGACGACCGCGGCCACGACCGCGCCCCGGCCCAGGTCGAACGCCGGCCGCCGGTGGTCGAACCCCACCGCGCCCAGCCCGCCCGCGCGCTCGCGCACCAGCAGGTACGCCACGAGCGCCACCGGCACCAGCGCGGTGGTGATCCCGAACAGCTGCCACGCGAGGTCCAGCCACGGGCGCCCGGGCGCCGCGGAGGAGTTGAGGTTGGCCGACTGCTCCTTCAGCCCGCCCGGCCGGGTGACCGAGCCGACGAAGCTGATGAGGGCCGAGACCGCGCTCGCCCCCAGGGACAGCGCCAGCACCAGCAGCGTTTCGCCGCCCAGCTGCCGGCGGGACTGGTCCTGCACGCGCTCCTCCAATTGGTCAATCCCTCCCCACCGGCCCCGCCGTCTCGCTAGGGTCACCGCAAAAACACGTGACCAATATGCGGCTGTCCGGGGGGACGACCATGGGACGACACAGCTTGCCCGATGCGTACGGAACGGACGAAGCCGGGCTGCGCCGCAGCGTACGGGGCCGCGCCGTGGTCATCGCGACCGCCCTCGTCCTGGCGATCGGCGCGGGCACGCTGGTCGCCGCCCGGACCGGGATGCTGTCGTCGGACGACCCCTGCGCGGGCCGGGACCTCGAACTGCGCGTCGTCGCCGCGCCCGACATCGCCCCGGTCGTGCGCAGGACCGCCGAGCGCGCCCGCCGGGCGGAGCTGAAGTCCGACGGCCGCTGCCTGGACGTCGAGGTGACCGCGCGCCCCGCCGCCGAGGTCGCCCAGTCGCTGCGCCGCGCCGGCGCGCACCCGGACTTCCAGGTCTGGATCCCCGACTCCAGCATCTGGACGGGGATGGTCACCGCCGGCGGCGAGGGCGCGACCATCGACGAGGTGACGCGCCTGGCCACCTCGCCGATCGGCGTGGCCACCCTGCCGGACGGCGCCCGCAGGCTCGGCTGGCCCGAGAAGACCTACGGCTGGGCGGAGCTGACGGACGCCGTCATGGGCGAGGACGCCGGGCTGCGCCTGGGCACCGCGGACCCGGCCGTGAGCGCCACCGGCGCGCTCGCGCTGACGGCGGTGCACCGCGCCGGCGGCAAGCGGGCGGACACCCGTACCGCCGCCACCGCCAAGCTGCTCGCCGAGCGCGTCGAGCCCGGCGACCGGGCGGTGCTCGCCTCGCTCCCGGACTCCGGGCTGGACGACCCGCGGGACAACGACGCGCTGTTCCTCTCCGAGCAGGCGGCCTTCCGCCACAACGCGGAGGCGGGCACCGTCTCCCGGCTCGACATGTTCTATCCCGAGGGCGGCACGGTCGCCCTCGACTACCCGTACGCCATCGTCGACAACGACTCCATGGCCATGGACCGGGTGCGCGCCGTCAGCCGCTTCCAGCGGCTCCTCACCGACGGCAAGGCCGCCGGCCTGCTGCGCCGGCACGGCTTCCGGTCCGCCGAGGGGAGCTTCGACGCGGAGCTGACGGCGGCCGCCGGCGGCGCCGTGCCGCAGCCGGTCGACGCGCCGCCCGCCGAGCCGCCGTCCCCCGACGAGGTGGCCTCGGTCCTCGGCATGTGGACCGTCACGGTGCAGAGCGCCCGGCTGACGACCGTGGTCGACGTCTCCGGTTCGATGGGCGAGCCGGTGCCCGGCGAGCCGGGGCAGACGCGCATGGACGTGACGAAGAGCGCGCTGATCCAGGCGCTCTCGCAGTTCACCGGCGAGGACGAGATCGGGCTGTGGCGGTTCTCCACCCGGCTGGCGGGCGAGCAGGACTACGAGGAGGTCACCGGCACCACGCGGCTGGCCCAGCGCACCGAGGACGGCACCAGCCACCGCGAGCGCCTCGCCGCCGCCTTCGGGGACCTCGCGCCGGTGCCGGACGGGGCGACGGGGCTGTACGACACGGCGCTCGCGGCGTACGAGCGGCAGGTCAAGGAGTACGCGCCCGGGCGCTTCAACGCGGTGGTGCTGCTCACCGACGGCGCCAACGAGGACCCGGGCAGCGTCTCCGCCGGGGAGCTGGCCGAGCGGCTGCGCGAGACGGCCGACCCGGAGCGGCCGGTGGGTCTGATCGCCATCGCCATCGGGCCGGACGCGGACGTCGAGGCGTGCGGGGAGATCGCGGCGGCGGTCGGGGGCGAGTCGTACCAGGTGACGGACCCGAAGGAGATCCACTCGGTGCTGCTGCGGGCGGTGACGGACGCCGGCGTCCGGGCGGCGCTGTCCTGAGCCGTACGGATACGGGCCCGGGCGCCGGCGCGCGCGTCCCCGTCAGTCCACCGGCCAGCGGTGCACCGGCTCCTCGGTGCGGGTCAGCTCCACGTACCGCCGGGTCATCTCCGCCAGCGCCGCGCCCCGGTCCAGCCCGCGGTCCCGCGCCCGGTGGAAGGCCGCCGCCTGCCACGACGCGCCGTTGACCCGCCGCCGGCAGCGCTCGTCGATGACGCCGAGGTAGCGGTCCCGGTCGGCGGGGTCGACGCCCCAGGCGTCCAGCCCGGCGGCGGCCATGGGCAGCAGCTCGTCCCGGACGAGCTTGACCGCCGGCACCCTGGCCACCCCGCCGAGCCGCCGCCGGCCCGGCCACACCAGGGTCGCGTCGATGCCATCGCGGCAGGCGGCGGCGAAGTTCGCCGCGGCGCCGTCGAAGGGCAGCCGGCCCCACACCGGGCGCTGCTCGTCGGCGAGGGAGCGGACCAGCCCGTAGTAGAACGCGGCGTTGGCGACGACGTCGGTGACGGTCGGCCCGGCGGGCAGCACCCGGTTCTCCACGCGCAGGTGCGGCACGCCGCCGGCGGTGTCGTACACCGGCCGGTTCCAGCGGTAGACGGTGCCGTTGTGCAGCACCAGCTCGGGTAGCTCCGGCACCCCGCCCTCGTCCAGCACGCGCAGCGGCTCCTCCGGCGAGCAGAGCGGCAGCAGCGCGGGGAAGTAGCGGATGTTCTCCTCGAACAGCTCCAGCGGCTCGGTGACCCAGCGCTCGCCGAACCACGCGCGCGGGCGCACGCCCTGGGCCCGCAGCTCCGGCGGCCGGGTGTCGGTGGCCTGGAGGAACAGCTCGGGCCGCGACTCGCTCAGCAGCTCGCGGCCGAAGACGAACGGGGCGTTGGCGCCGAGCGCGACCTGCACGGCCGCCGTCGCCTGGGAGGCGTTCCAGACGTCCGCGAACCGCCCGGGGGTGACCTGCAGGTGCAGCTGCACCGAGGTGCAGGCGGCCTCGGGGGCGATGGAGCCGGTGGCGTACGTCAGCTCCTCCACCCCGCGGATGTCGAGCCGGATCTCCTCGCCGCGGGCGGCGAGGATCTGCTCGTTGAGCCGGTGGTAGCGGTCCACCTCGGAGAGGTTGGCGGACACCAGGTCCGCGCCGGTCAGCGTCGGCAGGATGCCGATCATCACGATGCCGGCGTCCACCTCGCGCGCCTGCCGGTCGGCGTACCACAGCCCGGTGCGCAGCTCCTCGGCGAGCTGGTCGAGCACCCGGCCGGCGAGCCGGTGGGGCGCGATGTTCACCTCCAGGTTGAACTGGGCCAGCTCGGTCTGGAAATCGGGGCTGGCGATACGCTCCAGCACCTCCGAGTTCATCATGCGCGGCATGCCGTCCGGACCCACGAGATTCAGTTCGATCTCCAGCCCCATCAGATTCTGCGGGCGGTCGAATCTCTTCTCCTCCAGCAGTCGCTCCAGCCCCGCGAGACACTCGCGGAGCCGCTGCCGATAGCGGTGACGGTCGGACAGGTCGAACCCGCCGGCCACGACCTTCTCGCCCATCGAGGCTCCTCCTCGGCTCGGCTGCCTGGGATGATGCCCAGGCGCGGGGATCCCTAACGCCCGGTACCGCCGTTCGTCGGCTACGCTGGCGGCCCGCGCGGTGCGGAGTCGTTCCGATCGCACACCGCCGGAGGCGCGCCGCGCCGCTCGCCGATTGGTCGCAATCACCGACGAGATCCGGCCGACCCCGGGCGACGGGTGTCGCCGCACCGGTCAGGTATTTCCCGCGGATCTTCCGCAAAAGGCCAGAGAGAATCCGGCCGATAATCCCCTTGTGGATTTCACCCGAGCAGCCAGGCGGAAGGGCTCCCACCGGTAGTCGTATAAAATTCGCGAACGAGGCAGAGAGTTGGCGCCCTCGCACGGATGCGGTCCCCTCTGACCCCGCTAGCAGACAGCGCCGTCCGCATCTTGCTCCCCGCTCTGCTCCACGTCTGTCGAAGGTAGGCGACCCCTTATGCCGCTCAGCGTCCTTACGCCCCCCTCCCCGGCTCTGCGCAGCGTGCGCGCCGCGCTGAAGTCCCCGACGGCGGTGCGCGGGTTCCGTACGCTCACGCCGACGTCGGGCGCCGGCCCGGCGGGCGTCACGGACCCGCTGCCGGTACACGTCCTGGACGGCGTCGGCCCCGGGGACGGCCCGCCGCGGGCCGCGCTCGGCGGCTGGCGGTTCCACCTCGCCGCCGAGGGCCGGGTGGTCGCCGCCGCGGAGGCCCGGATCACCCCGGACGGCTGGGCGTTCTCGCACTTCTCCGAGGGCCCGTACGTCGCCTCCGCCCAACGCGCCCTGCGCCAGGCCGAGTCGCTCCCCGCCGTGCTGCAACCGCGCCTGCTGTCCGTGCCGGAGCTGTACATGGTCACGCTCTGGCTGCGCCCCGACGCCGGCGCCGCGGCCGAGCCGGACGGGATCGACCCGGCGGATCTGCTGGTGCCGCTGGCGCCCGCGCCCCCCGGCATCCGCGCCCACCGCGCGCACCGCGCCGGCGACCTGCTGCCCGCGCTGCGCGACCGGCTGGCGGCGGCGCGGCTCCTCGGCTCCTCCGCCTGATCACGGCGAGGTCACGGTCTGATCACCGCTGTGGACTAGTCCACTCCCGGGGGGCGCGCCCCCCGAAAGGATGGTCTGGCGCCGGGCAACCGCCCGCGAGGGTGATGCGTCTTCTGCCCCGGGAGACCACCTGCCGGTAAATCCCTGCGGATTGAGCCTCGCGGGGGAACACTGGTTGCGGAACGAGTCGACACGGGGGCGGCGATGACATCTGCAGACCGCAGGACCGAGACCCAGAACCAGCGAGAGTACCCAGCCATGTGCCAGCACCAGCCACCCTGCCCGACCGCCCAGTCCACCGACCGGGAGGCGGCGCGCCCGGTGGCGCACCATCCGGAGCAGGGCTGGAGCCTGCTCTGCAACGGCGTTCTGCTGTTCGAGGACACCGGCGAACTGCTGCCCGACGGCCGGATCATCGCGCCGCACCGGCCGCCGAACGCCGACGACGTGACCGCGGCGGCCTGACCGGCGCACCCGGCCCGGACCGGCCCGGGTGCGTGACCGACCCGGGCGCGTGACCGGCCCGGCGGACTCCGCCGGCGCACACCGGCGGGGTCCCCGCACTCCGGCACGCGCCCCGCACGCCACCCGGCCCGGCGCGGGCGCCGGACCGGGCGCGGTACGCACGCGGCCGCACGTCAGGCGTCGTATTCGTCCAGCGGGGGGCAGGAGCAGACCAGGTTGCGGTCGCCGTAGGCGCCGTCGATCCGGCGCACCGGCGGCCAGTACTTGTCCGCGGGCGTGACCCCGGCCGGGAAGACCGCCTCGTCCCGCCCGTACGGGTGCGGCCACTCCCCCGCCAGCTGCGCCGCGGTGTGCGGCGCGCCGACCAGCGGATTGTCGTCCTTGTCCCACTCCCCCGAACCGACCCGGTCGATCTCCCGGCGGATCGCGATCATCGCCTCGCAGAACCGGTCGAGCTCGGCCAGGTCCTCGCTCTCGGTCGGCTCGATCATCAGCGTCCCGGCCACCGGGAACGACATCGTCGGGGCGTGGAAGCCGTAGTCGATGAGCCGCTTGGCCACGTCGTCGATGGTCACCCCGGTCGCCTTGGTCAGCGGCCGGACGTCGACGATGCACTCGTGCGCGACGAGCCCGCCCGGGCCGGTGTACAGCACCGGGAAGTGCGGCTCCAGCCGCTTGGCCACGTAGTTGGCGCCGAGCACCGCGACCTGGCTCGCGCGCCGCAGGCCGCCGTCGCCCATGAGCTTCATGTACGCCCAGGAGATCGGCAGGATGCCGGCCGAGCCCCACGGCGCCGCGGAGACCGGGCCGACGCCCGTCTCCGGCCCGGCGGCGGGTTGCAGCGGGTGGTTCGGCAGGTACGGGGCGAGGTGCTCGCGGACCGCGACCGGGCCGACGCCGGGGCCGCCGCCGCCGTGCGGGATGCAGAACGTCTTGTGCAGGTTCAGATGCGAGACGTCGCCGCCGAACCGCCCGGGGCCGGCGAGGCCGACGAGCGCGTTGAGGTTGGCCCCGTCCACGTACACCTGGCCGCCGGCGGCGTGCACGGCGTCGCAGATCTCCGTGATGTGCTCCTCGAACACGCCGTGCGTGGAGGGGTAGGTGACCATGAGCACGGCCAGCTCGGCGCCGTGCTGCTCGATCTTCGCGCGCAGGTCGTCCGCGTCGACCTCGCCGTTCTCCGCGGTCTTCACGACCACGACCCGCATGCCCGCCATCACCGCGGAGGCGGCGTTCGTGCCGTGCGCGGAGGAGGGGATGAGGCAGACGGTGCGGCCCTCGTCGCCGTTGGCGCGGTGGTACGCCCGTACGGCCAGCAGGCCCGCCAGCTCGCCCTGGGAGCCGGCGTTGGGCTGGAGGGACACCTTGTCGTAGCCGGTGACGGCGGCCAGGCCCTCCTCCAGCTCGCGGATCAGGGTCAGATAGCCCTCGGCCTGGTCGGCGGGCGCGAAGGGGTGCAGACCGGCGAACTCGGGCCAGGTGACGGCCTCCATCTCGGCGGTCGCGTTGAGCTTCATCGTGCAGGAGCCGAGCGGGATCATGCCGCGGTCCAGCGCGTAGTCCCGGTCGGCGAGCGTCCGCAGGTAGCGCAGGAGGGCGGTCTCGGAGCGGTGCCGGTGGAAGACGGGGTGGGTCAGGTACTCGTCGGCGCGCAGCAGAGCGGCGGGCAGCGCGTCGGCGGTGGCCGCGTCCAGCTCCCCGACGTCCTGCCCGGGGACTCCGAACGCGTCCCAGACGACGGCCAGGTGGTCGCGGACGGTGGTCTCGTCGCAGGAGATGCCGACGTGGTCGGCGTCGGCGAGGCGGAGGTTGACGCCGGCGTTGCGGGCGCGGGCGGTGACCTCGGCGGCCCGGCCGGGGACCCGGACGGTGACCGTGTCGAAGAACGCGTCGTGCACCACGTCGGCGCCGCCGGCCCGCAGGCCCGCGGCGAGGACCGCGGCGTAGCGGTGGGTGCGCCGGGCGATGGCCGCCAGGCCGTCGGGGCCGTGGTGGACGGCGTACATCGAGGCCATCACCGCCAGCAGCACCTGCGCGGTGCAGATGTTGCTGGTGGCCTTCTCGCGGCGGATGTGCTGCTCGCGCGTCTGGAGGGCGAGCCGGTACGCCTGCGCCCCGTCCGCGTCCCTGGAGACGCCGACGAGCCGCCCGGGCAGGCTGCGCGCGAACGTCGAGCGTACGGACATGTAGCCGGCGTGCGGCCCGCCGAAGCCCATCGGGACCCCGAAGCGCTGGCTGGAGCCGACCGCGATGTCGGCGCCGAGCGCGCCGGGCGACGACAGCAGGGTGAGCGCGAGCAGGTCGGCGGCGACGGTGACGACGGCGCCCAGCTCGTGCGCCCGCCCGATGACGGGCGCGAGGTCCCGTACGACGCCGGAGGCGCCCGGGTACTGGAGCAGCACGCCGAAGACGCCGCGCTCCGCGACGTCCCCCGGGATGCCGTCGGCGAGGTCGGCGACGACGACCTCGACGCCGGCCGGCTCGGCGCGGGTGCGCAGCACCGCGACGGTCTGCGGGAGGGTCTCGGCGTCGACGAGGAAGACGCCGTCCTTGACCTTGCCGACCCGCCGGGACAGCGCCATCGCCTCGGCGGCGGCGGTGGCCTCGTCGAGCAGCGAGGCGCCGGCGGTGGGCAGCCCGGTGAGGTCGGCGACGACGGTCTGGAAGTTGAGCAGCGCCTCCAGCCGGCCCTGGGATATCTCCGGCTGGTACGGGGTGTACGCCGTGTACCAGGCGGGGTTCTCCATGACGTTGCGCAGGATGACGGGCGGCGTGTGGGTGCCGTGGTAGCCGAGGCCGATCATGGAGGTCAGCACCTCGTTGCGGGCCGCCAGGGCGCGCAGCTCGGCCAGCACCCCCGCCTCGGAGCGGGCCGCGGGGAGCGTGACGTCGCCGGTGCCCTTGATCGGGCCGGGCACGGCGGCCGCGGTCAGCTCGTCCAGCGAGCCGTAGCCGACCTGGGCGAGCATCTTGGCCCGGTCGCCCGCGTCCGGGCCGATGTGGCGCTGCTCGAAGGAGGTGCCGCGCTCCAGCGCGGCGAGCGGCGTGCGGTGGGCGTTCGTCTCAGACAAGGGGCCTCCTGGTCGCGCGGACCTTCGCGGATACCCCTGGGCCGGGCACCCGTACGGCCTCCCCCTCTGTCATCCGGACCTGAGAGCTTCACCGCCGGCCCGCTTCGGGGCGCCGGCTTGCACCGTCGGTGAGGAGGGGCCGCGTGCGGCCCGCCCTGCTTTCCAGAGTGACCTCGTCCGTGCGGTACGGGGGCCTGAGAGATTCCGGGGAGGAGTTGCTCCTTCGGCGCCTCCGGCTGGCGGGCGGAGGACTCTCCCGCACGGGGTCTGCAGCCACGGTCAGCGTACCAGCGCAGGCGCCCGCGCAGCCCGGCGCGGGCGCCGCGGCCGGTGCGCCCGCCCGGCGCCCGCCGAGTGGCCGCCGGGCACGTTGTGCCGTTACGTGGAGGCAGCGGAGCTGTACCGAGACGTCAGGAGGCGCCGTGCAGACCGACATCGACCCCCGGAGCCTGATCGGCGTGCGCGCGTACGACGGGAACGGCGAGAAGCTCGGGACCGTCGACGAGGTGTACCTCGACGACGCCACCGGAGCGCCGCAGTGGGCGGCGGTGCGCACGGGCCTGTTCCACCGCGACGCGTTCGTGCCGCTCGGGCCGAGCGAGCTGGCCGACGAGGGGCTGCGGGTGCCGTTCGACCGGGAGCTGATCAAGGACGCGCCGGGCTTCGGCGTCGGCCGGCACCTCTCCCCCGGCCAGGAGCTCCAGCTCTACCAGCACTACGGCATGGCGCTGCCCCCGGACGTCGCCAAGACCCGCCCGCAGGACCCGCAGCCCCACCAGCCGCAGGACCGCGACTTCGGCGAGGTCGCCGGGCCGGACGACTGATCACCCGCCGGGCACCAGCGGCAGCGGGTCCGCCGGCGCCAGCGCCGGGTCGTCGGCGGGGAACGTACGCACCCGCCCGGGCGCCGAGCCCGGCACCTCGAACCGCACCGTGACCCGGCCCACGCCGCTGCCCTGCACCCACCCCGGGCCGTGCTCGGCGTGGCGCACGTCCAGCCCCGGCAGCCACCGCGGCGCCGCCGGCTCCGGCTCCGCCGCGGCGGGCGGCGGGGGCGGCCCGGGCGGCGGCTGCGCCACCGGGCCGTCGGCGTCCACCGGCCCGTGCGCCACCTCCGGCGCCTGGCCGGCCTGCGCGAACAGGTCCTCCTGCGTGAAGTCCGCGAGCCCGCTCACGCCGACACCCAGCAGCCGCACCCCGGCGGCCGTCTCCACCCCGTCCAGCAGCCGCAGCGCCGCCTCGGTGACCACGGCGGGGTCGTCGGTGGGCCCGCGCAGGGTCTCGGAGCGGGTGAGGGTGGAGAAGTCGAACCGCCGGACCTTCAGGACCACCGTGCGGCCGGAGCGGCCCGCGCGGCGCAGCCGCTCCACGCACCGCCGCGCCAGCCGCTCGACCTCCGTGCGGATGCGGGTCCGGTCGGTGAGGTCGACGTCGAAGGTGTCCTCGACGGAGACGGACTTGGCGTCCCGGTCCGCGACCACCGGCCGCTCGTCCACCCCCAGCGCCATGACGTGAATCCCGGTGCCGTGCGCCCGGCCCAGCAGCCGCACCATCTCGTCCTCGCCGGCCTCGGTGACCTCCGCGACCGTGGTGATCCCGGCGCGGCGCAGCGCGTCCGCCGTCGCGGGGCCCACGCCCGGCAGCGTACGCACGCTCATGGGCCCCAGCAGCGCCCGCTCGCCGCCCGGCGGGACGACGACGAGGCCGTCCGGCTTGGCCAGCTCGGAGGCGACCTTGGCGAGCATCTTGGAGGCGGCGAGCCCGACGGACCCGGTCAGGCCGGTGACGGCGCGGATGTCCGCGCGCAGCCGCGCGGCCACGCCCCGCAGCGCGGTCTCCTCCGCGGGCGTCCCGCCGGCTTCGAGGTCGACGAACGCCTCGTCCAGGCTCAGCGGCTCCACCAGCGGTGACAGCGCGCCGAGCAGCGCCATGACCTGCCCGCTGACCTGCTGGTAGAGCCGGAAGCGGGGGATGAGGAACGCGGCGTTCGGACAGAGCCGGCGGGCCATGCCCATGGCCATTGCCGAGTGCACCCCGAAGACGCGGGCCTCGTACGACGCGGTGGCCACCACGCCGCGCGGGCCGAGGCCGCCGACGATCACGGCCTTGCCCTTCAGGCTCGGCTTGGCGGCCTGCTCGACGGCGGCGTAGAACGCGTCCATGTCCAGGTGCAGGACCGACGGCGCTCTTCTCACGCTCGAATGGTCCCTCATGGGTACGACATCGGCCCGGCGGCGGGCGTACGGGCCGGGGACGGGCGCGGCGCGTACGCCCCGGGGGTCAGCCGGCGCGGCTGCGGCGCCGGGCCAGCTCGTCGGCGGCGTTGCGCCCGACCAGCGTCTCGCCGGTGTCGACGCGCTCCGCGTGCAGCTGCGCGAGGTCCGCCTGCACGTCGCTGAAGACCACCCCGACGGCGATGCCGAAGATGCCCTGGCCGCCCTGGAGCAGCTCGACGACCTCGTGCGGGGAGGTGCACTCGTAGACCGTGGCGCCGTCGCTGATGAGCGTCATCCGGCGCAGGTCCGCGGCGTCGGCGGCGCGCAGGTGCCGGACGGCGGTCCGGATGCTCTGGAGCGAGACCCCGGCGTCCAGCAGCCGCTTCACGATCTTGAGTACGACGACGTCGCGGGCGCCGTAGAGCCGCTGGGTGCCCGAGCCGTGCGCGGGGCGGACGCCGGGCTCGACCAAGCCGGTGCGGGCCCAGTAGTCGAGCTGGCGGTAGGTGATGCCGGCCGCGGCGCACGCGGCGGGGCCCCGGTAGCCGACCTCGTCCGGATCCGCGGGGGCGGCCGGTGGCTGCCCCTGCCTCGCGGGCTCCGCGCCGTGACCGTAAAGCGGAACAGCTCCGCCCCCTCCGGCCGATCTCCCGCCGCCCGTGACCACCACGCCGACCTCCCGCTCCCTGACCTGCCTCCCGACGGTAGGCAGTCGCCCCGGGCGCGTCAACGAACGCCACACGGGGCACGCCGGGTGCTCATCACCCTACGGGTGGTTTGCCCGCGGCGCCCGTGCGGTAGGCCCGGGCGGACCACCGCGGGCGGCTGTCACTGGGGGTTCGTACCGAAGTCCTCGGGCGTGATCTGGTCGAGGAACTCGCGGAACTTCTCCACCTCGTCCTCCTGCTCGTCCGGGATCGAGATACCGGCGTCGTTGAGCACTCCTTCGCTGCCGTAGATCGGCGTGCCGGTGCGCAGGGCGAGGGCGATGGCGTCGGACGGGCGGGCGCTCACCTCGGTGCCGCCGGAGAACACCAGCTCGGCGTAGAACACGCCTTCCCGCAGGTCCGTGATCCGGACCTCGGCGAGCTCCTGGCCGACCGCGTCCAGCACGTTCTTGAACAGGTCATGGGTCAGCGGGCGCGCGGGGGTCATGCCCTGCTGCGCGAAGGCGATCGCCGTCGCCTCCCCCGGACCGATCCAGATGGGGAGGTACCGGTCGCCGCCCACTTCGCGCAGGAGAACGATCGGTTGGTTCGAGGGCATTTCCACCCGGACACCCACAACGTCGAGCTCGTTCACACAGCAACCCTAGGCCGACCCCGGCGGTTTTGGGTAGTCGAGCACGGGACCGGTCAGCCGCCGGCCACCCGCAGCGAGGACCGTACGAGGGTCGCGTGCAGCCGCGCGGACAGCTCGATCAGGCGTTCTGCCGTGGATTCCGCGTGCGCCCGCGTCTGCGGGCTGCGGTGCCGCCGCAGCGGGCCGACGACCTGTTCGACCAGGCCGGCATCGCGGTCGGCGGCGGCCTTCAGGCCACGCAGATGGCGGGCCTGGAGCCCGTAGCTGCCGAGCTCGGCGACGAGGCGGGCGACGGCGGCGGCGTCCGCGTCGTAGAGCCCGTCGGCGTCCGGGGCGACGAGGCCGAACTCCTCCCAGGACGCCAGCTCCTCCTCGCCCACGGCGGCGGTGCGCAGGAGGGTCGCGCGGTCGACGCGGGGGTCGTGGGGCGGCTCCGCGGCCGCGCCGGCGCCCGCCGGGGCGCCGGCCGCGGACTCGGCGGCCTCCGCGTCCAGCTGCTCGCGGATGACCTTCAGCGGCAGGTAGTGATCCCGCTGCAACCGCAGGATCCGGGCCAGCCGCTCAACGTCGGCCGTGCCGAACTTGCGATAGCCGCCCGGCGAGCGCTGCGGCTCCACCAGGCCCTCGGACTCCAGGAAGCGGATCTTGGAGATCGTGACCTCGGGGAACTCCTCGCGCAGCACGGCGAGGACACCCCCGATACTCAACTGCCGGTCGCGCTCCGGACGCCGGTCCGGCCGGTCCGCTGGCGGGGCGGCGGTGCCGCCTCTCGGGGTGTCGCCCATCGCTTCCGTCCCGTGGTCGTGTGCTCCCGCCGGTCAGGCGGCGTGCCGACTGGCGAAGAAGACCAGCCGGAACTTTCCGATCTGCACCTCGTCCCCGCTGGTCAGCTCGCTCTCGTCGATCCGCTCACGGTTGACGTACGTGCCGTTGAGGCTGCCGACGTCGGCGACGGAGAACCGTCCGTCCGGCATCCGGCGGAACTCCACGTGCCGCCGGGAGACCGTGACGTCGTCCAGGAAGATGTCGCTCTGCGGGTGGCGCCCGACCGTGGTCAGCTCGCTGTCCAGCAGGAACCGAGCGCCGGAGTTGGGGCCGCGGCGGACGACGAGCAGCGCGGAGCCGGGCGGCAGCGCGTCGACGGCCGCCTGCGCCTCGGGCGACAGCGACGGCAGCGCCTGGCCGCCGCCCCCGGCGGCGACCTCGGCCTCGTACGCCTCCAGGCCCGAGATGGAGATCGTGGTGGTGGTCTCCGACGGGCGCTCGGCCGCTCCGGCGCGCAGGGGGGCGCCGCAGTTGGAGCAGAACCGGCTCGCCTGGGCGTTCCGGGCCCCGCACCTGTTGCACACCGGCAGGTCCATGGACTGAGCCTCCTGCTGCGGAGCGCCCGCAGCGGAGTCGGGCGCGTGCGGGCCTGGGGCGAACCCTCCACCCGCACTTGAGGTTGATGGTTCCCCGAAACCTATGCGGCCCGACGCGGCAGGGTCAACATAAGACTCGCCCTGACCACCCGAAATGTCGCCGGACGGCGGAGGCGCCTGATCCCGGTACAAGGCACGCTCGCCGGCCTCGCCGCCCTGGGACGCGGCACGGTGCCGACCCGGCCGTTCCGCCGAGCCCCTCCCGAACAACTTAGCGAACAACTTCACGGGCGATTTCCCCTTGACCGTCGGACAGGCCCATGTTCGAGCAGGTCACTCGACACGCGCATCAGCGGCACCGGACATTCACTGAACGTCCACAACCCCCGGACAGTTTCCCTTACGCAACCGCAGCCGATGCGTCGACCCCCCATAACCTTGAGGTCACGACGACGACCGAGCGTAGTCAGGCGACTTCGCCCGCCGCAAGGCGTCCACGATGACCGTGTCCCGGGGTTCGATGGACACCGTAACCTGCTCCTCCTCCATGGTCTGAACCACCCCACCGGGGATGTTCAGCGCGGGCTCCAGGTCCTCGGGGCGGCCGATCACGCGGAAGACGTACGGCTGGGAGACCCGGCGGCCGTCGATGGACACGTCGTTCTCGCCGGCGGCGGCGAAGTGCGTACCGGCGACCACGCGCACGCCGTTGATCTGGATCGCCTCGGCGCCGGCGGCACGCAGCTCCTGGATGGTGTCGAGCAGCATGTCCGCCTCGACCGCCCCCGCGGGACCACGGAGGGTGATCTCGATGCCCGGCCCCTCGGCCGCGACGGTGCCGGCCAGCACGCCGAGTTCGCGCTCCTTCGCCTCCGTCTGCCGGCGGGCCTCCTCCGCCTGGTCGGAGCTGTTCTCCAGCTCCGCCTTCTGGTCCTCCAGCTCCTCGCGCTCGTCCTCCAGCCGCTGGGTGCGGTCGTCCAGCTCGTCGAGGATGCGGACCAGGTCCTCCTGGCGGGCGCCGCGCAGCGCGCTGGACTCGCCGGTGGAGCGGACCTGGATGGCCAGGCCGAGGCCGAGCACGAACAGCAGCAGGGCGACGATCAGCTGGGAGCGGGTCAGCCGGGGCGGCCACACGGCGCCGGCCAGGCGGCGGCGGCCGGCGCCGAGCACGGGCTCCGGCGGGGCGGGCGGGCCGGGGGCGCGGCGCGCCCGGGCGGCGGGGGCCGGGGGCGGCGGCGCGGCGGGCGGCGGCGCGGCGGGGCGTTGCCCGGCCTGCGGCGGCCGCTGGGCGGACGGGCGCTCCTGCGCGGGCGGCTGGGCGGGCGGCTGCGGCGGCGCGTCGGGCCGCCGCAGGGGCGCCCGGCGCGGCGGCTGCGGCGGCTGGCCCTGCTGCTGCCGGGGACGGTCCGCGGGCGGCTCCCGCCGGGGCGCGGGCGGGCGCGGCGGCGTGGGCGGCGCGCCGGGCGTGCCCTGCGGGTACGCGGCGGGCGGGTCGCCGGGGCGGGGGGACTTCGGAGGGGTCTCGTCGGACACGGGCCTCACGCCTGGAAGACGTGCCGCCGGATGGCGGCGGCGTTGGAGAAGATCCGGATGCCCAGCACCACCACGACGCCCGTCGACAGCTGCGCGCCGACGCCCAGCTTGTCGCCCAGGAAGACGATCAGCGCGGCCACGACGACGTTCGAGAGGAACGACACCACGAAGACCTTGTCGTCGAAGATCCCGTCGAGCATGGCCCGCAGCGCGCCGAAGACCGCGTCGAGCGCGGCGACGACGGCGATGGGCAGGTACGGCTCCAGGCCCGCCGGCACCACGGGCTGGACGACGAGGCCCATGACGATTCCCGCGACGAGGCCCAGTACGGCGATCACGAGGGGGTGTTCTCCTTCGGTTCTGCGTGGCGTACGGACAGGCCGGGGGCGGCCGGGAGCCGGAGGTCGTCGCGCGCGGAGATCCCGGCCCGGATGCCGTAGTTGTCTTCGAGTACGTCCAGGTAGCGGCCGTCGGCGTTCTCCCGGAACCGCTCCAGCAGCCGCTCGCCGTCGCCGATGGCCAGGACGGTGTACGGCGGCGCCAGCGGGCGGTTGTCGACGAGGATGGCGTCCCCGGCCGCGCGGATCGCGGACAGCGCGGTGAGCCGGCGGCCGTTGACGGAGACCGCCTCGGCGCCGGCGAGCCAGAGCCCGTTGACGATGCGTTGCAGGTCGCGGTCGCGTACCCGGCCGTCGTCCGCGAAGCTCGTCGAGGTGCGCGGGCCGCCGGTGCCGCCGGTGCCGGCGTCGGCGGCGTCGTCGACCACCAGGCGTACGCCGGGGCCCTCGGCCTCGGCCGCGCCGGCCAGCAGCGCGAGCAGGGCCGCCCGGTCGCTCCCGGACTCCGCCAGCGCCTCGCGCTGCCGGTCGGCCACCTCCTCGTGCAGCTGCTCGATCGTGCGGTCCAGGTCGTCCGCCGCGGCGGTGCGGTCCTCGACCCGGTCGATCAGCTCCTCGCGCTCGCGGGCGAGGTCCGGCGCCTCGATCCGCGCCTCGGCGGCGCCGACGGTGAGGACCAGCCCGGTGAGCACCAGGCCGACGGCGAGCCAGGCCCGCCCGCGCAGCCGCTGGGGCAGCCGCTCGCCGCGCGGGCGGGCGCCGTGGCGCGCGGCGGCCTCGGCGTAGCCGTCGTCCAGGCTGTGGTCCATCAGCCGGGTCAGCAGCGACATGGAGGCGTCCGGGCGGGGGCGTGCCGGTGCGCTGCTCCGTTCGGGGGGCTGCTGCGGCATGCCGGACATCGTTGCACGCCCGGAGGCCCTACGGTGCCGCGACCCCTGGGTTGGGTGAACTCTCGCTCCGCTGTGCCCGGGTCAGTCGCCGCTCCCGTCGCCGCTTGCGTCGCTGCTCCCGTCGACAATCACAGCCCACTCGTCGAGCAGGGCCTCGGCGGACGCCCGGTCCGGCCCCTCGGCCCACAGGTGCGTGACGGCCTCGGCGCGGTCCGGCAGCACCAGCACCCAGCGGCCGTCGGCCTCCACGACGCGCACGCCGTCGGTGGTGTCCACGTCCCGGGAGCCCGCGGCCTCCACCACCCGGCGCATGACCATGCCCTTGACCGCCCACGGGGTAGCCAGGTCCCGGCGCAGCACGTGGGCGCGCGGGATGCGGGCGTCGATCTGGCTGAGGGTGAGCTGGGTGCGCGCGACCAGGCCGGTGAGCCGGGCGAACGCGGCGGCGCCGTCGAAGACGGAGGAGAACTCCGGGATGATGAAGCCGCCGCGTCCGTCGCCGCCGAAGACGGTGCCGTCCATGCGCGCCACCCGGGCCAGGTCGTCGGGCGACGTCGTCGTCCACTCCACCTGGGTGCCGTGGTACGCGGCCACCTGCTCGGCGATGCGCGTCGTCGTCACCGGCAGCGCCACCCGGCCGCTGCGGCGCTCCGCCGCGACCAGGTCCAGCATGACCAGCAGGGCCCGGTCGTCCTCGACGATCCGGCCCTTCTCGTCGACCAGCGAGATGCGCTCGCCGACGGGGTCGAAGCGCACGCCGAAGGCGGCGCGGGCGGAGGACACGATCTCGCCGAGGCGCACGAGGCCGGCGCGGCGGGACTGCGGCGTCTCGGTGGGCCGGGACTCGTCCAGGCCCGGGTTGATGGTCAGCGCGTCGACGCCGACGCGGCCGAGGAGGCTGGGGAGCACCAGCCCGGCGCTGCCGTGGGAGGCGTCGACGACGACCTTCAGTCCGGCCTCGGAGATGCCGCCGGTGTCCACGGCGCGCAGCAGCGAGCCGGTGTAGGAGCCGAAGACGCTGGCGGGGAAGGTGAGGTCGCCGATCTCGCCGGGGAACGCGCGGCGGTACTCCTGGCGGGCGTAGACCCGGTCCAGCTTGCGCTGGGCGGCCTGGGAGAGGTCGGCGCCGCGCTCGTCGAGGAACATGATGTCGACGGAGTCCTGCACCCCGGGGGTGGTGCGGATCATGATGCCGCCGGCGCTGCCGCGGGCGGTCTGCTGCCGGGCCACCGGCAGCGGCACGTTCTCCAGGTCGCGCACGTCGATGGCGCTGGCCTGGAGCGCGGAGATCACCGCGCGCTTGAGCGCCCGGGCGCCGCGGGAGTGGTCGCGGGCGGTGGTGACGGTCGAGCCCTTCTTCAGGGTGGTGGCGTACGCGCCGGCCAGCCGGACGGCGAGTTCGGGGGTGATCTCGACGTTGAGGATGCCGGAGACGCCGCGGGCGCCGAAGAGGTGGGCCTGGCCGCGCGACTCCCAGATCACCGAGGTGTTGACGAACGCGCCCGCCTCGATGGTCTTGAAGGGGTAGACGCGCACATTGCCCTGGATGATCGATTCTTCTCCGATCAGGCACTCGTCGCCGATGACGGCGCCGTCCTCGATCCGCGCGGCGCGCATGACGTCGGTGTTCCTGCCGATGACGCAGCCGCGGAGGTTGGTGTGGCCGCCGACGTAGACGTTGTCGTGGATGACGGCGCGGTGCAGGAAGGCGCCCTGCTTGACGACGACGTTGGAGCCCAGCACCGAGTGCTCGCGGACCTCGGCGCCCTGCTCGACCTTCGCGTAGTCGCCGATGTAGAGCGGGCCGCGGAGCACGGCCTCGGGGTGCACCTCGGCGCCCTCGGCGACCCAGACGCCGGGCGAGATCTCGAAGCCGTCGAGGTCGAGGTCGACCTTGCCCTCCAGCACGTCGGCCTGGGCCTTGACGTAGCTCTCGTGGGTGCCGACGTCCTCCCAGTAGCCCTCGGCCACGTAGCCGTAGATGGGCTTGCCGTCCTTCATCAGGCGCGGGAAGACGTCGCCGGACCAGTCGACGGAGGTGTCCGCCTCGACGTAGTCGAAGACCTCGGGCTCCATCACGTAGATGCCGGTGTTGACGGTGTCGGAGAACACCTGGCCCCAGGTGGGCTTCTCCAGGAACCGCTCGACCCTGCCCTCGTCGTCGACGATGGTGATGCCGAACTCCAGCGGGTTGGGCACCCGGGTCAGGCAGACGGTGACCAGCGCGCCCTTCTCGCGGTGGAACGCGATCAGGTCGGTGAGGTCGAAGTCGGTGAGCGCGTCCCCGGAGATGACCAGGAACGAGTCGTCCTTGAGGGCCTCCTCGGCGTTCTTGACGCTGCCCGCGGTGCCGAGCGGCCGGTCCTCGTTGGCGTACGAGAGCTCCATGCCGAGGTCCTCGCCGTCCCCGAAGTAGTTCCGCACCAGCGAGGCGAGGAACTGGACGGTCACCACCGTCTCCGTCAGCCCGTGGCGTTTGAGCAGCCGCAGGACGTGCTCCATGATCGGCCGGTTCACCACCGGCAGCAGGGGCTTGGGCATGCTCGCGGTCATGGGGCGCAGGCGGGTGCCTTCTCCCCCAGCCATCACGACGGCCTTCATATCGGAAGCATCCTCCTTGGGCGTGGGACGGCGATGCCGACTGCCGCCTAGTCAGGGGTGGTGTCCGCGCGGGCGTCCCCTCGGATGAGACGGCGTACCTGAACGAGGTAGAGGCCGCCGGCCCACCAGTACAGCGCTGTACCCCAGCCGGCGAACGCCCATCCGAAAATAGCAGAGAGTGACGACACCCATCCACTTCCGTCACTGAGCAGGAGCAGTGGGAAGGCGTACATCAGACAGAAGGTGGCGGACTTGCCCAGGAAGTTGACCTGCGGCGGCGGGTAGCCGTGGCGGCCGAGCGTCCAGACGGCCACGCCGACGATCGCGTCGCGGGACAGCAGCAGGACGGTCAGCCACAGCGGCAGGATCCCCCGCCACGTCAGGCCGACGAGCGTGGCCAGGATGTAGAGCCGGTCGGCGGCCGGGTCCAGGATGCGGCCCAGGTCCGAGACCTGGTTCCACATCCGGGCGAGCTTGCCGTCCAGATAGTCGCTGACGCCGCTGAACGCGAGGATCCCCAGCGCCCAGCCGTCCGCGTTGGGGCCGCCGAACTCGGGCCAGAGGATCAGCCACAGGAAGACGGGCACCAGCACGAGCCGGGCCATGCTGAGGAGGTTGGGAACGGTGAAGATCCGGTTCGTCGCCGCCGCCGTCTCCTGGGCCTCCACCCGCCCGCCTCCCCGTCCGATCCCGCCGGTGCCGCCACATGCGCCGACGATGCGTTCCGACCTTACCCGCCGGCGGCGAACGGCCCGCGCGCAGGCCGGGCGGCGGTGATCCCCGGCGGGGACCACTCGGTGCGGAACCTCAAGTTCCGATTGGTTACGCTGCAAGGACGGCGCGGCCCTCGCGGACGCGGGCGGCGCCGACCCCCCGCCGTTTCGGAAAGGCCCTGGCATGACCCAAGTCTCGTCCCCGCTCACCGGCCGCGCCATCGGGCTCGCCGCCGTACCCGACCCGGTCTTCTCCGGGGCGATGGTCGGTCCGGGCACCGCGGTGGACCCCGAACGCGGACCCGCCGAGGCGGTCGCCCCGATCGACGGCCTGGTGGTCTCCCTGCACCCGCACGCCTTCGTCGTCGTGGACGACGAGGGGCACGGCGTGCTCACCCACCTCGGCATCGACACCGTGCAGCTCAACGGCGAGGGCTTCGACCTGCTGGTGGCCAAGGGCGACCGGGTCGAGCGCGGGCAGCCCGTGGTCCGCTGGGACACGGCCGCCGTCGAGGCGGCGGGCAAGTCGCCGATCTCGCCGGTGGTGGCCCTGGAGGCAGCCGAGGGCGCGCTGAGCGACGTGCGGGAGGACGGCGGCCTCAAGGCCGGGGAGACACTGTTCAGCTGGCGGTGACGCGCCGGCGACGGCATCCGGCGGGCCCCGGCGCTGTGGCCCGCACGCGTACGACAGCCGCGGCGGGACGCCGCCGCGCACTTGCGGAAGACTGGTGACATGGAGACGACTCTGCGAGGCGTCGGCGTGAGTCACGGGGTGGCGATCGGCGAGGCCCGGCACATGGGCACGGCGGTGCTCGAACCGCCGGCGAAGCAGATTCCCGCCGCGGAGGCGCCGCGCGAGCAGGAGCGGGTGCGCAAGGCCGTGGAGGCGGTGGCCGCCGACCTGACGGCGCGCGGCAACCTGGCCGGCGGCGAGGCGCAGGACGTGCTGACCGCCCAGGCCATGATCGCGCAGGACCCGGAGCTGGCGGCGGACGTGGAGCGGCGGATCGCGGTCGGCTCCTCCGCCGAGCGGGCCGCCTACGACGCCTTTGCGGCCTATCGCGAACTGCTCGCCGGCGCCGGGGAGTACATGGCCGGGCGGGTCGCCGACCTCGACGACGTACGCAACCGGATCGTCGCCCGGCTGCTGGGCGTGCCGATGCCCGGCGTACCGGACAGCGACGAGCCGTACGTCCTGATCGCCCGCGACCTGGCCCCGGCCGACACCGCCCTGCTCGACCCCGCGCTCGTCCTCGGCTTCGTCACCGAACAGGGCGGGCCGACCAGCCACAGCGCCATCCTCGCCCGCGCGCTCGGCGTGCCCGCCGTCGTGGCGCTGCCCGGCGCCGGCGAACTCGCCGAGGGCACCGTCGTCGCCGTCGACGGCTCGACCGGCGAGGTGCACGTCGAACCCGGCCCCGACCGGCGGGCGGCGCTGGAGCAGGCGGCCGCGGAGCGCAGGGCGGCGCTGGCGGCCTCCACCGGCCCGGGCGCCACCTCCGACGGGCACAAGGTGCCGCTGCTGGCCAACGTCGGCGGCCCGGCGGACGTGCCGGCGGCGCTGGCCGCGGGGGCGGAGGGCGTGGGCCTGTTCCGCACCGAGTTCCTGTTCCTGGACGACAGCCGGACGGCGCCGTCCGAGCAGGCGCAGGTGGAGGCGTACCGCAAGGTGCTGGAGGCGTTTCCGGAGGGGCGGGTCGTCGTGCGCGTGCTCGACGCGGGCGCCGACAAGCCGCTGGACTTCCTCACCCCCGCCGCCGAGCCCAACCCCGCCCTCGGCGTCCGCGGGCTGCGCTCGCTGCTCGCCCACCCCGAGGTGCTGCGTACGCAGCTCCGCGCGCTGTCCCAGGCGGCGGCCGGGCTGCCCGTCTACCTTGAGGTGATGGCGCCGATGGTGGCGGACCGCCAGGACGCCGCGGACTTCGCGGCGGCGTGCCGCGACGCCGGGCTGCCCGCGAAGGCGGGCGCCATGGTGGAGATCCCGGCGGCGGCCCTGCGGTCGCGGGCGATCCTGCAGGAGGTCGAGTTCCTGTCGCTGGGCACCAACGACCTGGCGCAGTACGCCTTCGCCGCCGACCGCGAGGTCGGGGCCGTGTCCCGGCTGCAGGACCCGTGGCAGCCGGCGCTGCTGGACCTGGTGTCCTTCGCGGCGGAGGGCGCCAAGGCGGAGGGCAAGAGCTGCGGCGTGTGCGGCGAGGCGGCGTCCGATCCGCTGCTGGCGTGTGTGCTGACCGGGCTGGGGGTCACGTCGCTGTCGATGGGCGCGGCGGCGATTCCGTACGTGCGGGCGACGCTGGCGAAGCACACGCTCGCGCAGTGCGAGCGCGCGGCCTCCGCGGCCCGGGCGGCGGACACGGCGCAGGAGGCGCGGGAGGCGGCGCGGGCGGTGCTGTCCGGGGAGTAGCGGAAGGGCCTCCGGCCGGGGCGGCGGGGCGCCGTCCTCGCGGCGCCCCGCCGCCGGCGATCCCCGCCGGACACCGCCTCCGGCACCCCACCTCCTCGTCCCGCTCATCGGTGGCAGCCCCTCTCCGGGCGGGGCAGCGGGATCCCGGCGGCGTACGTGACGCCCGGCTCCGGGGGCAGCGGGGCTCCGGATCTGGCGTCCGTGCAGTACGCCGCGTAGACCTCCTTCTCCGTCAGCGGCTCCAGCCAGCCGTCCCGCAGCCGCCAGCCGCGGACGCACTCGGCCCCCGCGCGCGTCGTCCGCGCCACCACCCCGCCCGTCCCCGACGTGGCGATCCCCGCCGCCAGCACCAGCCGCAGCGCCTCCGCGTCCGGCAGCAGCAGCCCCGGCCGCGGCTCCGCCGCCGGCTCAGCGCCGCCGCGGGCCACCGCGACCAGCGGGAAGCCCGCCGCCCGGGCCGTGCACACCACGTGCTGCGCGCCCGGCCCCAGGGCCTCCGTCAGCCGGCCGGTCAGCACGCCCGCGCGGGCCAGCGCCGCGTCGGCCCGGTGCTCGCCGCAGTCCTCGCACCGCCCGGCCGCCGCCAGCAGCGCCGCCGCGCGCTCGCGGGAGCGGCTGCGCGCCGCCGCGTCGAGCAGCTGGGGCACCAGCCGGTCCATCGGCTGGCCGCCGTACGGCACGGCGGGGCCGCGGCCGGCGGCCTCGGCCACGTACCGGCAGCGGCTCACCGGCGTGTCCGCGTCCAGGCCGCGCTCCGCGCAGAAGCGGGCGAAGCCCGGCGGGTCGAAGAGCGCCACCGACGTGTACGCCCCCTGGGCCGCCCGGGCCCGCAGCAGCCCGTCCACCTGCCGCAGATACGCGGCGTGGTCGTCGAACAGAAAGCTCGCGTACCGCCGCATCGACGCGAAGTCCGCGGCGTCCGCCAGCAGCCCCACCGTGCCCGGCATCTCCCGGCGCAGCAGCCGGGCATCCGTCCTCGTACGCACCATGACTCCCCCTCTACGGAGCGCAACCGATCACTACGCACCGTAGTCGAGGGGTCTGACAATCCCCGCGGCCGTCAGCCGCGCTCGCGCGCCAGCCGCTCGTAGAACCGCAGCAGCTCCACCCGGTCCACCGACCCCGGGTTGACCGCCTTCTCCAGCGGCGTGCCCTGGAGCACCCGCTTGACCGGCACCTCCAGCCGCTTGCCGGTCAGCGTGTGCGGCACGCCCTCGACCTCGATCACCTCGTCCGGCACGTGCCGCGGCGACAGCTGCTGGCGCAGCGCGGCGCGGATCCGGTCCCGCAGCGCGTCGTCGAGCCGCGCGCCGGCGGCCAGCTGGACGAAGAGGGGCATCCAGTACCCGCCGTCCGGCCGCTCCACGCCGATGACCAGCGACTCCCGCACCTCCGGCAGCCGCTCGACCACCTCGTAGATGTCGGCGGACCCCATGCGCACGCCCTGCCGGTTCAGCGTCGAGTCGGAGCGGCCGTGGATGACGACCGAGCCGCGGGAGGTGAGCGTGATCCAGTCGCCGTGCCGCCAGACGCCGGGGTACGTGGCGAAGTAGCTGTCCCGGTAGCGCTCGCCGTCCGGGTCGTTCCAGAAGCGCACCGGCATCGACGGCATCGGCTGGGTGACCACCAGCTCGCCCACCTCGTCCGTCACCGGCTCGCCCGCCGGGTCCCACGCCCGCAGGTCCGTGGCCAGGCACGCCGCCTGGAGCTCGCCCACGTGCACCGGCAGCGTCGGCACCGCGCCGGCGAAGCAGCTGCACACGTCCGTGCCGCCGCTGACCGACGCGATCCACATGTCCGACGCGCCCGGCGCCGTGCCCGGGCCGTCCCGGTGGAACTCGTCGTGGATCCACCGGAACCCGTCCGGCGGCAGCGGGGAGCCCGTCGTGGCCACGCAGCGCACCCGCGTCAGGTCGAGGTCGCGGCCCGGGTGCACGTCCGCCTTGCGGCAGGCCATGACGTACGCCGCGGAGGTGCCGAAGAACGTCGCCTCCGTACGCTCCGCGACCCGCCACTGCTCCGCCACGTCCGGGTGGCCCGGGCTGCCGTCGTAGGTGATCACGGTCGCGCCCACCAGCAGGCCGGAGACGAGGAAGTTCCACATCATCCAGCCGGTCGAGGTGTACCAGAAGAACCGGTCGTCGGGGCCGAGGTCGCAGTGGAGCGCGAGCTGCTTGAGGTGCTCCAGCAGGATGCCGCCCTGGGACTGCACGATGGCCTTGGGCAGGCCGGTGGTGCCGGAGGAGTACAGCACCCACAGCGGGTGGTCGAACGGCACCTGCTCGAAGACCGGTTCGGCGCCGGTGGCCACCAAATCGTCCCACTCCAGCGCCCCCTCGGGCGGCGCGGTGCCGAGCAGCGGGACGTGCACGACGGCGCGCAGCGTGGGCAGTTCGCGGCGCAGTTCCGCGACGGTCTCGCGGCGGTCGTGCTCCTTGCCGCCGTAGCGGTAGCCGTCGACGGTGACGAGCACCACCGGCTCGACCTGGCGGAAGCGGTCGAGGACGCTGCGCGCGCCGAAGTCGGGGGAGCAGGAGGTCCACACCGCGCCGACGGCGGCGGTCGCCAGCAGGGCGACGACGGCCTGCGGGATGTTCGGCAGGTACGCGCCGACCCGGTCCCCGGGCCGTACGCCGAGCCGGCGCAGCTCCGCGGCCAGCGAGCCGACCTGCGCGCGCAGCTCCGCCCGGCCGACGGGCCGCGGCTCGGCGCCTTCGGCGACGTGCAGCAGCGCCGGCCCGCCGCCGGCCCCTGCCCCGCCGCCGGCCTCCGCCCCGCCGCCGGCGTCGGGGCGCAGCGCGTGCTCCGCGTAGTTCAGGCGGGCCCCGGGGAACCAGCGCGCTCCCGGCATCGCGGCGTCCGCGAGGACCGTCTCGTACGGGCTGGAGAACCGGACGCCGAACCACTCCGCCGCCGCCCCCCAGAACCGCTCCAGGCCGCCGTCCGGCGCCACCGACCAGCGGTGCAGTGCCGCGTAGCTCGCCTCCGGGTCGCCGGGTACGGGCGCCGGCGCGCCGTGCCGGGCGGCCGCCCAGCGGTGGAACCGGGTCAGCTGCGCCTGCTCGACGCGCTCCGGCCCCGGGCGCCACAGCGCGGCGGGCGGCGCGGACTGTTCGGTGGGCGGCTGGCTCGGCATGGCGTGACTCCCGTGGTACGGCATCCGCATGAGGGTCCGCGCCGCCGCCGGCCCGGTGGGGCCTGCCGCGGCGCTCGTGGTGCGCCGGACGAGGTGTGTCCGGCGCTCCGGAGAGACGATGCCACGTGATCGAATGCGGCACCAGTACGGCCGGTGGTCCGCCGCGTCGGTGGGGTCGCCCGGCGGGCGCGGGGGGCCCGGCGGGCCGCGGGGGGGGCGCGTGGCCGCACTCCCGGTGAACAGCGGTTGAACTCTCTCGCTCGCGGAGGTGCGCGGTGGCAGGCTGATCTGCATGGATCCCTCCGCCCTCACCCGGCGTGCCCGCGCGCTGCGCGCCGCCGTGCGGAACCGGCGTGCCGACGCCGCCGCGCTCCCCCGCCGCCGGGTGGAGCGGGCCCGGGTGCCGGGGCTCGCGGTCGATGCCGAGCCGGCGCCCGGCGGCGGCCTGGTCCGCTTCGCCCGCTCCGCGCTGGAGCTGCGGGTGACGACCGCGGGCGCGGTGTTCTGCGGCTGGGACGGCGCCGAGCCGGAGCCGTCGTACGCCCTCGCCCACGGCGCGGAGGCGGACGCGCGCGTGGAGCTCGAACCGGACGCCGCGGGCGGGGGCTGGCGGGTGGTGTCGGAGCGGGTCACGGTGGCGGTGTCGCGGCGCGGGGCGGTGGAGGTGCGGACGCCGGCCGGCGTGGTGCTGCGCCGGGAGCAGCCGCCGCGCTGGTGGGAGACGCCGGACGCGCCCGCCGGCGGGGGCGGTGGCGCGGACGACGGCGGGGACGGCGGGGTACGGCGGTGGGTGCAGCGCGGGCACGTCGCCCCGGACGCCCGGCTCTTCGGCCTCGGCGGCCGCGCCGCGGGCCCCGCCCTGCCGGACGGCCGCTACCGGCTGTGGAACAGCGGCCCCGGCGCCGCCGCCCCCGGCGACGGCCCGCTGTCGCTCACGATGCCCGTGCAGTTCGTCGTCGCCGACGCCGGCTGCCACCTGCTCTTCCACGACAACCCGTGGGACGGCGGCATCGAGTGGCAGCGCGGCCTGGAGGGCGCGGGCTCCGGCCACGACCGTACCGGCCGCATCGAGGTGCGCATGGACGGCGGCCCCCTGCGCTACTGGGTGATGGCCGGCACCCCCGCCCGGGTCCTCCAGAGCTGGGCGGCGCTCACCGGCTCCCCCGCCGTCCCGCCGGCCTGGGCGCTGGGCTACCAGCACGCGCGCCGGGACCTGGGCGGCGCCGAGGGCGTACGCCGGGTGGTGCGCGGCTACCGCGAGCGCGGGCTGCCGCTGGCGGCCGTCCACCTCGACACCGACCACCACGACGGCCACCGCGTCTTCACCGCCGACCCGCACCGCTACCCCGACCTGCCCCGGCTGGCCCGCGAGCTGGCCGCCGAGGACGTGCGCCTGGTCTCGGTCGTCGCCCCGGGGGTGAAGGCGGAGCCGGGCTATCCGGTGTACGACGCGGGCGTGGCCGCCGACGCGTTCGTACGGGACGCGCGCGGCCGGCCCGTACGCGGCGTGGTCCGGCCCGGCACCGCGGTCTTCCCCGACTTCACCGACCCGCGGGCGCGCAAGTGGTGGGGCGGGCTCTACGCGGAGCGGCTCCAGCAGGGCTTCACCGGCTTCTGGCACGACATGAACGAGCCGGTGTCCTTCGCCGCCTTCGGCGAGAAGACCCTGCCCCGCACCGCCCGGCACGCCCTGGAGGGCCGCGGCGGCGACCACCGCGCGGCGCACAACGTCTACGGCCTGCTCATGGCCCGGGCCGCCTACGGGGCGCTGACCAGCCTGCAGCCCGACCGCCGCCCGTTTCTGTTCTCCCGCTCCGGCTGGGCCGGCCTGCAGCGCTACGGCGGCACCTGGTCCGGCGACGTGCCCACCGGCTGGCCCGGGCTGGCCGCGTCGCTGGCGCTGGTCGTCGGCCTCGGCCTGAGCGGCGTGCCGTACGCGGGCCCGGACGTCGGCGGGTTCCGCGGCCGGCCGGAGCCGGAGCTGTATCTGCGCTGGCTGCAGCTCGGCGCGTACCTGCCGCTGTTCCGCACGCACTGCGGGGTCGACGCGGGGCGGCGCGAGCCGTGGGAGTTCGGGTCCGAGGTGCTGGCGCACGCGGGCGCGGCGCTGCGCGAGCGGGAGCGGCTCCGGCCGTACCTGGCGACGCTGGCGCGGCTCGCGGAGCGCACCGGCGCGCCGTACGTGCGTCCGGTGTGGTGGTACGACCATGCCGACCGGGCGCTGCGCGAGCGCGCGGACGCGTTTCTGCTCGGGGACGCGCTGCTGGTGGCGCCGGTGCTGGCCGCGGGGGTGCGGCGGCGCGCGGTGCGGCTGCCGGCGGGCCGGTGGTACGACACGGCGACGGGCCGCGCCCTGAAGGGCCCGCGCACGGTGGAGCTGGACGCGCCGCTGTCCCGGGTGCCGGTGCTGGCCCGGGCGGGCGCCGTGCTGCCGGTGGCGGGGGCGGACGGCGGCACGGAGCTGGAGGTCTGGGCGCCGGCGCCCGGCGTCACGGGGGGCGGGGTGGTCGTACGGGAGGCGGGCGACGGCTGGGCGGCGCCGCAGCTGGACCGGTACGTCACGCGCTGGACGGGCCGTACGACGGTGCGGCGCGAGGACGGCGCGGAGCCGGACCTGCCGGTGCGGGTCCGCGGCGGGTAGGGCCGCGCGGAGCGTACGGACCGCGGCTCCGCCCACCCGAACGGTCCCCGCCGCACCCTTCCCGCGCGGCCGCCGGTGCGATAGTGAAAGGGTCATGCCAAAGAACGCCGCCCTCGCGCGCCCCCTGACCCGGCTCGCCGTCCTGGCCGCCGCCGCAGCCCTCGCCGTCACGGCCACCGCGGCTCCTCCGGCCGCCGCACGGCCGGAGCCGAAGGCCCCGGAGGAGTTCGTCGCGCTCGCGGACGTGGACCGGACGATCCTGCACGACATCCGCTACGTCACCCGGCACAACTTCACCGGCGAGCGCATCGACGGCTACCGCAAGCCGATGTGCCTCCTCACCGAGGACGCCGCGCGGGCGCTGAAGAAGGCGCAGCGGGCGTTCCTCCGGGACGGCTACTCGCTGAAGGTCTACGACTGCTACCGCCCGCAGCGTGCCGTGGACCATTTCGTGGCGTGGGCCGAGGACCTGGACGACCAGCGGATGAAGGACGAGTTCTACCCGCGCGTCGACAAGTCCCGGCTCTTCGAGGACGGCTACATCGCCGAGCGCTCCGGGCACAGCCGCGGCAGCGTCGTGGACCTCACGCTGGTCAGGCTGCCGGCCGAGCCCACCCGGCCGTACGTACCGGGCGAGCCGCTCGTCGACTGCGCCGCCCCGCGGCAGGAGCGGTTCCCCGACAACTCGATCGACATGGGCACCGGCTACGACTGCTTCGACACCCTCAGCCACACGCTGGACGAGCGGGTGCAGGGCGAGCAGCGCGCCAACCGGCTGCGGCTCAAGGAGGGCCTGGAGGCGGCGGGCTTCGTCAACTACGCGTACGAGTGGTGGCACTTCGGGCTCGCGAACGAGCCCTTCCCCGACACCTATTTCGACTTCCCGGTCCACCGCCGCTCGCTGACCGGCCACGACCGCGAATAGCAGGGCCCGGCCCTTGTAGACTGAGCCGATCATGTTCGACCATACGCGGCATCGGCCGCCGGCCACGCTGACCAGGGCGCGCGAGATCGTGCTGGCCTGCGCTCCGCTGCGTACCCGCGCCAATCTGTCCAGCATTGTGCGCACCGCGGGGTGCTGCGGAATCGGCCGGGTCATCGCGTGCGGCAACGGGAAGGTCGACCCCGACGTCGCACGCGACAGCCTGGACCACGTCACGATCGAGGTCCGCCGGACGCTGCCCCCGGTGCTCAGGGACCTCCGGTCGGAGGGGTACCGGGTCGTCGGGCTGGAGCAGACGACGAACTCCCACAGCCTGCACGAGTTTGCCTTTCCCCGGAAAACGGCCCTCGCCGTCGGAAACGAGCGGCTCGGCCTCACCGAGGAAGAGCTGCGGTTCGTCGACGACTGCGTCGAGATCCCGGTGTGGGGAATGCCGCACAGCTACAACGTCGCGACCGCGACGGCGATGGCCCTGTACGAATACTGCAAGCAGTACCCCGATGGCTGATCCGATGACCGTGCCCGGGTGGCGGGACCTCCGCGGCTCCGCCGCCCTCCTGGAGGACGACGCGGTCCTGGTGCTGGACAAACCGGCCGGTATCTCCGTGACGGGCGAGCGGCACGGCACCGATCTCGTGGAGCTGGCCGGGCAGGCGGGAGAGCGGCTCTTCCCCGCCCACCGCGTCGACAAGGTCACCTCCGGCGTCGTCCTCTTCGCGAAGGACCTGGCCACGCACGGCGGACTGACCCGGCAGTTCAACAAGCGGACCGTCGACAAGGCGTACCTGGTCGTCACCGGAACCACCGGGCTGCCCGAGCGGGGCACGATCGAGCTGCCGCTGAGCGTGGGGCGGAAGAACAGGGTGCGTATCGCCGCGGCCCGCGAGGACATCCGCGCCGACGAGGAAGAGGGCCGCTGGTGGGTCGAGGAGGACGACCTCCTCGACGTGAAGAACTACCCGTCGGCCACCCGGTTCCGGACGCTCTGGAGCGACGGCACGTACTCGGTGCTGCTGGCGCTCCCGGTCACCGGCCGGCGGCACCAGATCCGCGTCCACCTCGCCTGGATCGGCCACCCCATCTGGGGCGACCCCCTGTTCGACAAGGGCGCCGCGGCGGCGGGCCTGCGGACGCATCTGCACGCGTGGCGGCTGGCCTTCGACGCCTCCTGGCTCGACGGCGGCCGCGTCGAGGCGGTGGCCGACCCGGACGACGGCTTCTGGCGGCCGCTGGCCGGCTCGCTCCCGCCGGACGCGGTCGCCCGGCTGCTGCGCGAAGGCGCGGAGGCCGCCGGCAAGGCGTCGCGTCCCTCGTCTTGACGGCCCGTCAGCCCCGGTGAACACTGCCGGATGTCATCGGGGCATCGCCGTTCCGTCTCCCCCACCGGCGATACGCCGCGCCCGATCTCTCCTTCCCGCAGCAGGGGGACGTCATGACGGACAGGTACGTCGCCGCGATCGATCAGGGCACCACGTCGAGCCGCTGCATCGTCTTCGACCAGAACGGCGCCGCCGTCGCCGCCGACCAGCGCGAGCACCGCCAGATCTTCCCCCGGCCCGGCTGGGTGGAGCACGACCCCGCCGAGATCTGGGCCAAGACCCGGGCCGTGGTGGGCGGCGCGCTGGCCCGGGCGGGGCTACGGGCCGACGAGCTGAGCGCCGTCGGCATCACCAACCAGCGCGAGACGACCGTGCTGTGGGACCGGGCCACCGGCAAGCCGGTGCACAACGCCGTCGTGTGGCAGGACACCCGCACCGCCGCCCTGTGCACCGAACTCGGCGGCGCCGACGGCCAGGACCGCTTCCGCGACCGCACCGGCCTGCCGCTCGCCGGCTACTTCTCCGGCCCCAAGGCCGCCTGGCTGCTGGACAACGTGCCGGGCCTGCGCCGCCGCGCCGAGAACGGCGAGATCGCCTTCGGCACCGTCGACTCCTGGCTGATCTACAACCTCACCGGCGGACGGGACGGCGGCGTGCACGTCACCGACGTCACCAACGCCTCCCGCACCATGCTCATGAACCTCGCGACCCACGAGTGGGACCCGTCGATCCTCGCGGCCATGGACATCCCGGCCGCGATGCTGCCGGAGATCCGCTCCTCCGCGGAGGTGTACGGCACCTGCACCGGCCAACTCGACGGGGTGCCCGTGGCCGCCGCGCTGGGCGACCAGCAGGCGGCGGTCTTCGGCCAGACCTGCTACGGCGTCGGCGAGGCCAAGAACACGTACGGCACGGGCAGCTTCCTGCTGCTCAACACCGGCACCCGGCCGGTGCCGTCGAAGAGCGGGCTGCTGACCACCGTGGGCTACCAGATCGGCGGCGAGGCGCCCGTCTACTGCCTGGAGGGGTCCATCGCCGTCACCGGGGCGCTGGTGCAGTGGTTCCGCGACCAGCTCGGGATCATCTCCGCCGCCGACGAGATCGAACCGCTGGCGGCGAGCGTGCCGGACAACGGCGGCGCGTACATCGTCCCGGCGTTCTCCGGCCTGTTCGCCCCCTACTGGCGCGGCGACGCGCGCGGCGTCGTCACCGGCCTGACCCGGTACGTCACCAAGGCGCACCTGGCCCGCGCGGTGCTGGAGGCGACGAGCTGGCAGACCCGCGAGGTCGTCGACGCGATGTACCAGGACTCGGGGGTACGGCTGACGGACCTCAAGGTGGACGGCGGGATGACCGCCAACGGTCTGCTGATGCAGCACCAGGCCGACGTTCTGGGCGTGCCGGTGCTGCGGCCCGTGATCTCCGAGACCACCTCCCTCGGCGCCGCCTACGCGGCGGGGCTGGCCACCGGCGTGTGGCGGGACCAGGACGAGCTGCGGACCCACTGGCAGCGCGACACCGAGTGGACCCCGCGGATGGACGGGGCCGCCCGGGAGCGCGAATACCGGAACTGGCGCAAGGCCGTCGAGCGCAGCTTCGGCTGGCAGGAGGACGAGGCCGGGTGACGGCCGGGTGACAGTGGGGCAGCGCCGCGGCGCGGCCGTCGGCCGTCAGGACCGGTTGCCCCGCGGTGCCGCCGCCAGATGCTCGCCGACCCGCTTGACCAGCAGCGTCATCTCGTACGCGATCTGCCCGATGTCGGCGTCCGACGCCGCCATCACCGCGAGGCAGCTGCCGTCGCCGGCGGCGGTGACGAAGAGGAACGCGTCGTCCAGCTCCACGAGCGTCTGCCGTACCGAACCCGCCGCGAAGTGGGTGCCCACGCCCTTGGCCAGGCCGTGGATGCCGGAGGCGACCGCCGCGAGATGCTCGGAGTCCTCCCTGCTCACGTCCTCGGACACGCTCATCGGCAGCCCGTCGGACGACAGCACCAGCGCCATCCGCACGCTCGCCAGCCGACCCACCAGATCGTCGAGCAGCCAGTTCAGCCGGCTCCCCGCCGGCTGCTGTCTGTTCCCACCCTGCACAACCATGCCCGCGTCCCTTCCCCGGTCGGCGCAGCCTACTACCGTCGCCCCGGCAACTCGTAGCCCCCTTCGAACGTTGACACATCAGAACGTGTGAACATGGGTACCCCGGGCTTTCACAGCCCCCCGGGCGGGGCAGTCACCCGGGGCACCCGGCAGACGAGCGGGAGAGGGTATTGATGGCTGCGGAGGAGGAGCTGCGGCGCCCCGAGTCGCCGCTCTGGGTCGAGGAGCCCGTCGGCACACCGAGGCTTCCGGATCCGGTGCGGACGGCGGCCGTACGCGCCGTGATCATCGTGGCCGTGACCCTCTCGCAGGCGATGGCGGCCGTGCTCTTCACCGTCACCGGTGCCTGGCCGGCCTTCCCGCTGCTGCTGAGCACGGTGGTCAGCACCGTGGTCGCGACCTGGGGCGTGCTGGACGTCTGGGTGACCCGGCAGGTGTGGAAGCAGCGGCACGGGGTGGAGTCCCTGCCCAGCAGCGCGGCCCGGCGCGCCCGCCGGGAGCGCCGCGGCGGCCGCCGCACACAGCGCGACCGGCCGCCCGGACCGGTACCGGCCGGCGTCTGAACGGGGCGCGCCCCGCGCGGGCCGCTCAGGGTGGTCCGTCGCCCAGCAGCATCACCGCGCCGTACGCGCCCGACACCAGCGCCGCCGCCCCCGTCACCACCGCCGTCCGCCGCGCGGGCCGGCGCGCCATCGACACCGCCAGCGGCAGCAGCAGCGGGAAGGCCGGGGTCATGAGGCGGGGGCGGGAGCCGAAGTAGGCGGAGCCGACCAGGGAGAGGGCGACGACGACGCACGCGTACGTGATCAGGGCGGGCGGCAGGCGCTGCCGGACGGCGGCGCCGAGGAGCAGGCCGACCAGGCCCAGCGCGGCGCAGATGCCGGCGCCGGCGAGCGGGGAGGGCCAGGGGCCGGTGAGCAGGCCCCAGATGAAGGCCGTGAGGGCGGCGCCGCCGTCGACGTGGTTGCCCCAGGCCGCCTGGACGTCGAAGTAGCCGAGGGCGCTTCCCTCGCGCACCCCGACGTAGGCCAGGTACGCGAGCCAGCCCAGGGGGGCGAGGAGCACCCCGGCGAGCAGCCGACGGTTCCGGCGCAGCACCGTGCCCACCGCGGCGCCGCCGCGGACCTCGGCCGCCAGGTGCCATGCCCCGGCGACGCCGAGAGCGGCGATCAGCGCGGCGGCCGTCGGGCGGCACAGCCCCGCCGCCGCGGCCAGCAGGCCCGCCGCCCGCGGGCGGCCGGTCAGCCAGGCGTGGAGGGACCACGCCGCGAGCGCCGTGAACAGGGACTCCGTATACGCCATCCACTGCACGAACCCGGTGGGCAGCGCGCCCCAGAGGGCGGCCAGCAGGACCCCGGCGCGGTGCCCGGCGACACGGGCGCCCACCGCGTAGATCCCCCACGCGGCGCCGAACGACGAGACCCACGCCACCAGCAGCCCGGCGTCCGCGGCGCCGAGCGGCGAGACCGCCGCCAGCAGCCGCTCCAGCGCGGGCAGGAGCGGGAAGAAGGCGAGGTCCGGGTGGACGCCGCCGTCCGGCAGGCGGGCCTCGAAGCCGTAGCCGTTCTCCGCGATGCGCCGGTACCAGACGGAGTCCCAGCGGCCGTTGAGCCGGTGCAGCGGGTCCTCGTCCGTCACCGCGGCGCCGGCGCCGAGCAGGAGCAGCAGCCCGGTGAGCCGCACCGCCGCGTACGCCGCCAGCGCGGGCGCCGCCGCCGGGGCCGCCGACGCGGCGGCGCGCAGCGCCCGCCGCAGCCGGGGCCGTGGCCGCCGCCGGGGCCGGGGCCGGGTGCCGGAAGGGCCGGGGTCCGTACGCGGGAGAGCCGTCATGGGCCCGGATGCTCTCCGGCGGCCGCTGTGAGGACGCTGAAGGACCCTGAAGTCCGCTTCAGACCTGAAGCGTTCCTTCAGGAAGGGAACGGGGCCGCGGGGATACTGGACGCATGCGTCTGCTGGTGGTCGATGACGAGGAAGGGCTCGCCGCGTCCCTCAAACGGGGCCTGGAGGCGGCCGGCTACGCCGTGGACGTGGCCCACGACGGCCACACCGGCCTGTACCTGGCGCGGGAGTACCCGTACCAGGCGATCGTGCTCGACATCATGCTCCCCGGGCTGAACGGCTACCGCGTCTGCGCCCGGCTGCGGGCGGAGGGCGTCCACACGCCCATCCTCATGCTGACGGCCAAGAGCGGCGAGTACGACGAGGCCGAGGGGCTGGACACGGGCGCCGACGACTACCTGGCGAAGCCCTTCTCGTACGTGGTGCTGGAAGCCCGGCTGCGCGCGCTGCTCCGCCGCGGCGGGGCGCGCACCCGGGCGCTGCTGCGCCTCGGCGACCTGTGGATCGACCCGGCGGGCCGCTCGTGCGGGCGCGGCGAGGTCCGGGTGGCGCTGACGGCCAAGGAGTTCGCCGTGCTGGAGTGCCTGGCCCGCCGGTCCGACGAGGTCGTGTCGAAGACGGAGATCGCCGAGCAGGTGTGGTCGGCGGACTTCGACGGCGATCTGAACATCGTCGAGGTGTACGTCAGTGCCCTGCGCCGCAAGCTCGACATCCCGTTCGGCCGCCGCTCGATCACCACGGTGCGCGGCGTGGGCTACCTGATATCGGGCCATGCCGCCGCCCGCTGACGCCCGGGTAGCGCCGGGGTCCGCGCCCCGCCCGCTGCGCCGCGCGGCGCACGACCCCCGGACCCGGGCGGCGGTCGCCGCCGGCCTCACGGCGGGTGCGGTGCTCTTCGTCCGCCCGCTGCTGGCGTTCGGCGGGCTGCCGGGCGTGGTCCTCGTCGTGCTGGCCGCCTGGGCGGCGGGAGAGGGCGGGCCACGCCTGCCGCGGCTCTGGGGCGCCCTGGCGGCGGGCGGGATGGCGGCGGCCCAGTTCGCCCTGCGCGCCGCCTTCGACCGCCCGCTCGACGCCTACTACGGCTACGGCACGAACCGTTCCGAGCTGTCGGTCGTCGAGACGCCCCCGTTCGTCGCTCCGCTGCTCGCCCTCACGGTCGGGGTCACGGCCTGGTTGTTCGCGCGGCCCTCCGGGCGGGGCGTGCCGCTGCGGGCCCGGTTCGCGGTGGTCGCGTACGGCGGCACGGTGCTCGCCTTCTCCGCGGTCTTCACGATCACCTCGGCGCTGGCGGAGGCCAACGGCGGGCACATCTCCTGGGGTCCGGGCGAGTTCCGCGGGGAACTGCTCTATCTGGCGCAGACCGCCGCCGTCCTGATCGGCGCCGGCGCCTGGCTGACGGCCGGGCGGGCGCTGCGCCCCGTGGACGCCGTCCGCCGGGAGCTGGAGGACATCACCCTCCGCTCGCTGGACCGGCGCGTGCCCGTGCCCGCGGGCGGCGACGAGCTGACCAGGCTGGCGCTGACCACGAACGCGATCCTGGACCGGCTGGAGCGCGCGACCGCGCTCCAGGGGCGGTTCATCGGCGACGCCTCGCACGAGCTGCGCAGCCCGCTGGCGGCGGTGCGGGCGTCGCTCGAATCGCTGCTGGCGCACCCGGAGGAGGTCGACTGGCCGACCGCCGTGCGCACCGCCCTTCACGAGATGGAGCGGCTGCAAAGTCTCAGCGAGGACCTGCTCCTGCTGGCCCGGCTGGACGGCACCGCGCGCCTGCCCCGCGACCCCGTGAACCTCACCGGCCTCGTCCACGACCTGATCGAGGAGCACCGCCACCTGCACCGGCCGCACCCGCTGGAGATCCGCCTCACCGCCCCGAGGCAGGGCGGCGGGGGGCCGGAGGCGTGGGTGACGGGCAGCGGCGTCCAGCTGGAGCGCATGCTGCGCAACGTGCTGGACAACGCCTGCCGCCACGCCGGCAAGGAGGTCGAGGTCGCCGTCGGCACGGAGCGGCACGACGGTGTCGGGACGGTGCGGATCGACGTGCGCGACGACGGCCCGGGGATACCGGCCGCCGACCGGGAGCGGGTGTTCGAGCGGTTCAGCCGGCTGGAGGGCGCCCGCGCCCGCAGGTCCGGCGGGGCCGGGCTCGGGCTGGCGATCGCCCGGGAGATCGCCGACCACCACGGCGGCACGCTGCGCTTCGCCGACGCGCCGCAGGGCGCCCACGCCGTCGCCCGGCTCCCCGCCGCGGGGCCCCCGGAGCGGCACGGGGAGCCGCCGGACACCGGGCACGGAAGCTGACGCCGCCCGGCGGCCCGGGGCCGCCGGGCGGTTCGGCGCAGCCCCGCAGTGTCGGGCGGACGGGCCGGAGCGACCCGCGTGACCGGTCCCCCGCGGCGCGGGGCCGTCTCCTACGGTGCCGGCGCCGGGGGGCGGCGGAAGATGCGGGTGGCGGTCACCTCGCCGACCGACGGCTCCGCGCCCTCCCGCTGCGCCGGCAGCCCCGGGCGCAGGTGCTCCTCCACGGTGATGTACTTCAGCCCCGCGCGCAGGTCCGCGTCGTTGCGCAGCCGGATCACCAGCGGGAACTCGGCGAGCGCCGTCGTGTCGAACAGCCCCGTGGTGTAGAGGAGCTGCACGCCGAGGGCGTCGGCGACGGCGCGTTGCAGCTCCAGCAGGTACGTGGCGTTGGCGCGGCCGATGGGGTTGTCGAGGAAGAGCGTGCCCGCGTGGTGATGGCGGTCGTCGCCGCGGTCGTTGCCCCGCAGGGCGGCCATCGTGCAGTACAGCGCGATGGCGGCGGTGAGCAGCTGGCCGCCGGAGAACACGTCGCCCATCTGCCCGACCGGTACCCGCTCCGCGCGCAGCACCGCGTCCGGCTTGAGGATCTCCACCGCCACGCCCCGGGGCGCCATCGCGGCGTCCACGCCGCGCAGCAGCAGCGTCGTGCCGTCGCGGCGCAGGTCGCTGTTCCTGCGTACGGCCGCGCGGGTGGCCTCGTCGATGACCTCGCCCAGCCGCTCCGCGAGCGTCGCCTGGTCGGGGTCGTCGAAGCGGATGCGCAGGAACTCCTGCCCGGACCACTCCCCCAGGCCCTCCGGCAGCCGCGACAGCCGCTGCGCGGCGCGCAGCGTGGCCAGGCCGGACTCGACCAGGCCGCGCAGCCGGTCGACGATGCCGTCGCGGTTGCGCTCCAGCTGCGCCAGCTCGTCGGTGAGCACGCGCAGGCGCGGCGCGAAGGCCGCCGCCCAGGCGGCGGCGTGCTCCGGCAGGGCGGCGGCGGGCAGCTCGCGGATCTGCTGCCGGGCGGGGGTGCGGACCTGCTCGTAGCGGGTGGAGTTGGCGTGCCGTACGAGGACGTCGCAGGCGTCGCGCAGGGCGGACTCGGCGGCGGCGACGTCGGCGGCGCAGCCGCGCAGCGAGCGGCGGGCCTCGGCGGCGGCCTGCCGGGCGCCGTCCAGCCCGCCGGGGAACGGCTCGGCCGGGCCCGCGGCGCCCTGCTGCGGGTCCTGCTCCTCCGCGGCGGCCGGGCCGCGGAGCAGGTCCCGCAGCAGGGCGGCGGTCTCGGCGAAGGCGCCGGCGGCGTCCTCGGCGGCGGCGCGGGCGCGGCGCAGCTCCGCGTGCGCGGCGGTGGCGGCGGCGAGTTCGTCCGCCCGCTCCGCGGCGGTGGCGGCGGCGGCGCGCAGCAGCGCCTGGGCGTGGTCGGCGCCGTCGGGCACGAGCTCGCCGGGCAGCTCGGTGTGCGCGTCGCCGCCCTCGGGCGCGAGCCGCTCGGCGTCACCGCGCAGCCGCCCCAGCGTCTCGCTGGCCGCGGCGGCACGGGACTCCAGCAGCTGCACGGCGGACTGGGCGCGGGCGGCGGCGGCCTGCCGCGACGGCGCGTCGGCGCCATCCGGGCCGGCGAGGAGCGTGGCGGCGCGGGTACGGACCTTGTTGCTGAGCCGGTTCAGCTCGGCCAGCGCGGCGGACTCCTCGCTCTCGGCCCGCGCCTGCTCGGCCCGCAGGTCGGCGCCGACGCCGACCTTCTCGTAGACCTGCGAGGCGGCGCGGTACGCCTCCCGCAGCGCGGGCAGCGACGCGCGCGCGGCGTCGGCGGCGGCGGCGCGGGCGAGGCGGGCCCGGCGGCGGGCGCTGCCCTCGGGCCGGGCGGCGGGGGTGCCGGCGGCCGGGCCGGCGCCGGTTGCGTCGGGGTCGGCGGCATTGGCGGCATCGGCGCGGGCACCCGCCGCCGGGGACGCCGCGGCGTCTGCGCGGCCGGAAGCGGTCGCACCGCCCGCGTCGCCTCCGGCGGAGCGGGACGGTCCGGCGGAGACCCGGCCCTCGTCGGTCCGGCCGCCGGAGGTACCGGCGTCGTCGCTCCGGCGGTCCGGCCCGTCTCCCGTTTCCCCCTCGCCGTCCGACCCGGCGGCCCGGCTCCCGGGCCGCGCGCCGTCCGGGGTCCGGGCGGACTCCGCCGCCGCGGCCTCGTCCGCCGCCTCGGCCTCAAGCTCCTCCGCCACCCCCGCGATCTCCGCGCGCTCCGCGCGCAGCGCGCGGGCCGTGCGGCGGGCGTCGTCGGCGGCGCGCTGGGCGTCGCGGCGGTCCTCGTCGGCGGCGCGGGCGCGGGCGACGCAGTCGGCGGCGGCGGCCTCGTACTCCGCCGCCTCGTCGGCGAGTTCGCGGAGGCGGGCCTGCCATCCCGAGCGCTCGCGCAGGCGGTGCGCCAGGCCCGCGAGGGCGTCGGCGCTGCGGCGGGCGCGCTGGGCCCGCTCCTGGCGCTCCTCGCGGGCCCGGGCGGTCTCCTCGGCGGCGGCCGCCGCGTCCTCGGCGGCCGCGCGGGTACGGGTCAGCGCCTCGTCGGCCGCGGCGGACGCCGTACGGGCCGCCTCCGCGGCGGCGGCCAGCTCGGCCAGGCGGCCGGCGGGGCAGCCCGTACGCCACGAGGCGAGCCGGGCCGCCAGGGCGCGGTCCGCGGCGAGACGGGCGGCGAGGGCGCGGATCTGCTCGTCGCGGTCGGCGGCGCGGGCGCGCAGGGCGTGGCGCTCGTCGTCGGCGGCGCGCTCGTCGTGCATGGCCGGGTTGGGCGGGACGAGGAACACCCCGCCGTCGCGCTCCCCGGCGGGCGGCGGGGGCGCGAGCAGCGCGGCGGCGGTGCCGACGGCGAGGGCGGAGCGGGGCAGCAGCGCGGCCTCGCGCAGCACCTCGCGGGCGCGCGCGTGGGTGTCCGGGTCGGTGATGACGACGCCGTCGACCAGCTCCGGGCGGGCGTCGAGCACCGCGGCGTGGTCGGCCGGGTCGACGGCCTGGGCCAGGTACCGCCAGCCGGGCAGGGCGGGGATGCCGTGCTCGCCGAGGCAGTCCACGACGGCCAGCACGTCCGGCCCGGGCGGCAGCAGGCCGCCGTCGCCGAGGGCCGCGAGGATCCTGGCGTCGTCCCCGGCGGCGGTGCGCAGGTCGAACAGCCGCCGGTCGTCGTCCGTGACGCGCGCGTCCAGCAGCGCCACCAGCTCGTCGGCGGCCCGGTCGAACTCCACGGCGCTCAGCACCCGTTGCCCGCCGCCCCCGGCCGGGCCGCCGTCCGCGGCGCCCGGCTCCGGCAGCCCCAGCAGCTCCACCAGCCGGGGCTCCGCCGCCAGCGACTCCGCCGCCCGGCGCTCCGTGTCGTACGCCGCCGCCGACGCCTCCGCGGCGTCCGCGGCGCGGGCCGCGGCCAGCTCCGCGCGGGCCAGCTCCGCCGCCGTCTCGCGGGCCCGGTCCGTCGCCGTGCGGGCGGACTCGCGGGCCTCGTCCCAGGCGGCGACCGCCGCCTTCTCCGCATCGCCGGCGACGAGCGCCGCGCGGGCCGGGTCGGTGTCGGGGAGGGACTCGTCGGCGGCGTCCAGCCAGCCGGCCCGTACCGCCCGGGCCGTCTCCTGCTCGACCTCCGCGAGCCGCTGGCGCAGGTGATCGGCCTCGCTGCGGGCGCGCTGCGCGCGGGTGGCGGCGGCCACCGCGTCGGCGTGCGCCGTCTCCGACTCCCGTTGCAGCCCGGCGGAGCGCTCCTCCTGCTCCGCGGCCAGCGCCTCGCCGTCGCGGGCGGCGGCGTGCAGCGCGCGTACGAGACCGGTGGCAGCCTGGGCGCGGGCGGCCAGCGCCGGGGCGGCGTCGCGCTCGGCCTCGCGGATGGCGGCGGAGACGCGCGTCGCGCGGTCGGCGGCGGCGCGGTGCCGCAGCACCGCCTCCGCGGCCTGCCACGCGGCGTGCAGCGTGCGGGCGTCGGTGAGCTCGCGGCGCTTGCCCGTGGCGCTCTTCTCGGCGGCGGCCAGCGCCAGCGACGCGTGCCGGTACGCCAGCTCCGCGGCGATCAGCTCGCTGCCGCGCCGGGACTCCTCCGCGGCCGTGACCCGCTCCGCCGCGGACCGCTCCTGCCCGGCCAGCTCCGCCGCCCGGGCGCGCTCGGCGTCGGCGCGCGCGGTGAGCCGCCCGGCGAGCGCCCGGGCCCGGCGCTCGGCGCCGCCGAGCACGTCACGGGCGCGGGTGCGCTGCTCGGCGCCGGTGACGATGTGCGTGAGCAGGTCGAGGGAGCCGGCGGTGAAGTCGCGCTCGGCGGTGAGTTCGGCGCGGCGGCCCAGCTTGTGCGCGAAGCCGTGGACGAGGTCGGCGAGTCCGTCGGTGTCGCGGGTGTCGGTGACCGCGCGGAGCAGCAGATGGGTGAAGTCGGAGTCGTTCTTCACCGCGAACAGCCCGGCGGCCTCGCCCTCGTCGGCGTTCATCTCCCGCTGGTAGCGGAAGAGCTCGGGGTCGAGGCCGAGGCGTCCCAGGTGCTCGTTCCACCGCTCGTGGATCTCCTCCCAGGCCACGTCGAGGTGCGGGTACGCCTTGCCGGCCTCGGTCAGCGCGTCCCGGAAGCCCTTCATCGTGCGGCGCCGCCCCCGCGCCCCCGACGCGCCCTCGGCGGCGGGGCGTACGCCCGCGGACTCCGCGACCGGCAGCGCGTCCAGGCCCATCCCGGGCCCGGGGCGGAACGAGTACCACGCCTCGGCGAACTTCCGCGGGTCGCCGGAGACCTGCCGGCCGCGCCACTCGCTCACCTTGCCGACGACGATCTGCTCGCCGGTCACGGTGTGCTGCCACTCCAGCGCGACGTGCCCGGTGTCGTCGGCGAGCAGGAACTTGCGCAGCACGCCGGAGCTGGCGCCGCCGAGGGTGTTGCGGTGGCCGGGCAGCATCACGGAGAAGATCAGCTTCAGCAGTACGGACTTGCCGCCGCCGTTCTCCAGGAAGAGCACGCCCGCGGGCGCGGGGCGGCGCGGCGGGCCGGCCGGCTCGGCGGCGAAGAAGTCGCCCTGGGCGGGCGCGGGGCGGGGCACCTCGCCGCCGACGCCGCGCAGGTCGAGCACGGTGTCCGCGTACCGCGCGCCGGCGGGTCCGATGGAGTAGAGGCGGATCCGGGACAGCTCGTACATCGATGGGCCCTCGCTCGTGACGTCTCGACCGGCCGTCAGGCCCGCTCGTGCTGGCTGGGGAAGAACGGCAGCGCGCCGCCGGGCACCTCGCCGTCGTCGGCGGCGGGCACCAGGGTGGCGCTGCCGTCGGCCACCGGCACGACGCCCAGCTCCAGCAGCTCGGACATGGCGGCGCTGCCGGCCATGTCGCGCACCTGCAACTGGTAGCGCGCGGTGGTGCGGTACGTGCCCCCGGCGTCGTCGGACGTGCGCTGCAGGAAGCCGGAGTCGGTGAGGAACGCCATGGCCTTGCCGATGATGCCGGTCGTGGAGCCGGCGAGGCGGCGGGCGTCCTTCGTGGCGCCGGTGGCGCTGCGGCGCGCGTACACCCGCCAGGCGGCCTCCAGGCCGCGCTCCCCCTCGGCGGGGTCGGTGTTCTCCCCGGCCTCCTCGGCGCGCTCCTCCAGCCGGCGGCACGCCTGGCGGACGAAGGCGTCGACGCCGTTGACGCTGACCCGGCCGATGTACCCGTCGTCGGCGAGGTCCTCGGGGCGGGGGAACGCCATGGCGGCGACGGCGAGATGGGCCAGGCCGTGCAGGAAGCGGTCGGCGGAGTCGGTCGCGGCGCGGCGGGCGTAGTCGCCCATGCGGACGGCGAAGACGGAGTCCTCGGCGGCGGTGACGGCCATGCCGGTACGCGCCGAGACCTCCAGGACGACGAGGCCGAGGCCGGTGGCGACGGCGTCGGCGAGGCGGGCGAAGGGCGGCTCTTCGCGGTAGCGGCGGAGCAGTTCGGCGTACTCCAGGTCGCGGGCGGGCAGCAGCTTGGGCTGGAGGCCGAAGGAGACCAGGCGGGCGGCGTCGGCGGCGTCGGCGGGGGTGACCGCGGCCGGGTGCCCGGCGGCGCCGCCCGCGCCGTCGGCCGCGGGGGCCGCTCCGGGGCCGGGGACGGTCGCGGGGTCGGGGGTCACGAGGCGGCCTCCGTGCGCCCGGCGGCCATCCCGGCGGCGTCCAGCAGGGCCGTGCCGACGATGAGGTCGGCGCCGCCGAACTCGTCGTCCGCCATCTCCGTCCCGTCGTCCACGGCGAACAGCAGCCGCTCGTCCCCCTGCCGGTACGCCGTGCCCACGGCCGGGCCCGCGGCGTGCACCGCGAGGAGGGCGACGAGGTACGGCAGCTCGGGGTCGCGGCGGCGGGCGTCGGCGAGCAGCCCGGACAGCCGGCGCGGGGCGTCGGGCGGCAGGTCGAGCAGCTCACCGGCGGCGGCGAGCTGCTCCTCGCTGAACCGGCTGTCGTCCGGGGTGGCGACGAGGTCGGGCTCGGGCATCTCGGCGCCGAGGTGGGCCCGTTCCAGCGGGGGCGTGAGCAGCAGCTCCGCGAGGTCGGCGAGGCGTACGGCGTGCGGGGCGCGCAGGCCGGTGCCGCGGGCGAAGAAGGCGTCGGTGACGCGGTGGGCGGCGGAGACCGGCAGCGGCAGCACGGGGGCGAGGAGCTGGCCGTAGAGGTCGACCCCGGTGCGGGCGGCGGGCGGTGCGAACGCCTGCCGGTCCTGCTCGGCGCGGAACAGCGGGCCGGCGTCCAGCAGCCGGGTCTGCAGCTGGGTGTGGCGGCGGATGCAGTCCTTGACGATGTCGACGAGCTCGGCGGCGCGGCGCTTGTGGTCGGGGTCCTCGGCCTCGTCGCGGGCGCGGCGGATGTTGGTGAGGATGGCGTTCTCGTGCCGGTAGCGGTCGGCGACGTGGTCCAGTGCCTCGTCGATCATCGCGGGCACGGTCCGCAGCCAGTCGACCGCGCGGACGTTGCGCCGGGTGGCCTCCAGGGCGCGGCGCAGCGTCTCCGCGTACTGCACGGTGCGGTAGCGGGCCTGCTCGGCGGCGAGCTGGGCGTCGGCGAGGCGGCCGCGGCTGATGAGGACGTCGAGCTTGACCTCGGCGGCGATCTGCGCGCTGGTGACATCGGTGTCGAGCGCGCCCACCAGCACGTTGACCGCTTCGTCGGTGGTGCGCAGGTAGACCGCGCCGCCGGGGCCGGGGACCTCCTCGACGAGCTTGAAGTCGTACTCCCTGCGCACGTACGCCCCGTCGTGGCCGAACGTGCCGTACACCGCGCGGAAGCCGCGGTCGACGCTGCCGACGTTGACCAGGCTGTCCAGCACCCAGTGGGCCACCCGCTCGTGCTCGGCGCGGGGGCGCAGCGGCGCCTGGGCGGCGACGCGGGGCAGCAGCCGGGCGATGACCTCGTCGGGCTCGGCGCCGGTGTCGAAGTCCATCTGCAGCGTGACCAGGTCGATGGCGGAGAGGGCCACCTCCGCCATCGCGTACACCCCGAACTCGCCCGCGAGCATCGCCTTGCGGGCGTCCAGGTCGTGCAGCGGGGCCGTGCACGCCAGGGCGCGCAGGCGGCGGGCCAGGCCCTCGTCGGCGGCCGGGCCCGGGGCGGGCCGGGGCGCGCCGGCGGCGGGCGTCGCGGTGGTCGGAGCAGTCACGACGGACAGATTAGGCGGTGCCACCGACAACGGCCGAAACGGCACGGCGGCCTCCAGCGGGTCCCGCCGGCCCGCCTGCCTGCCCGGAGCGGTCACGTCACAGGACGGTCGCAACCTGCATCGTCCCACTCACACTCGGTAAGTGCCGCCCATACGATATGCGTTGACGCAGTAGCTCACCCGGCAGGAGAAGCCGCGATGCCCGGAAGCACCACTTTCACTCCCAAGATCGTGGCGGCGATCGATTTCGGCACCCACGGCTCCGGGTACGCCTGGGCTGCCGTCTCCGCGCTCCAGGACCGCGCGAACCAGCGGGTCATCGTCTACCAGCCGTTCACCCACTCCGGCGGCGTGACCTACCCCAAGGACCTCACCGCCGTGCTGGTCGACGCGAACCGCGAGCCGGTGGCGTTCGGAAGCAGGGCACGGCAGCGCTGGGAGCGGGAGCTCGCCCGTGGGAATCCCGACAACCACGGCTACGCGAGCCGGTTCAAAATGGCGCTCCAGCCCGGCGGGGCGGATTCCGGGGTGCCCCGGTTCGAGGGCTGCCTGAGCGGCGCCGACCGGTCCACGGTGGTCGAGCTGATCACAGCCTCCCTGCGGCACATCAGCCAGGCGGCGCTGGCCCAGATCCTCAAGATCGACGCTCAGTTCCCCTACGCCGCCGAGGACATCCGGTGGTGTGTGACGATTCCCGCGATCTGGGGAGACGCGGAGCGGAGCCTGATGCGGAAGGCCGCGAAGGCCGCCGGACTGCCCGACGACCGGGAGCGCCTGCTGCTCGTCCAGGAGCCCGAGGCGGCCGCCGTCCACTGCGCGCTGTACACCGGGCAGCTTCTCGCCCCCGGCCACCCCGAGGGCAGGCTGGACGTCGAAGCGGAGCCCGGCAGCCGGTTCATGGTGGTCGACTGCGGCGGCGGCACGGTGGACATCACCAGCTACCGCATCCGCCCCGAGGGGGTCGGCCCGGGCCGCCTCGACGAGACCCGGGCCGCCGACGGCGACCGGCTGGGCTCCGCGTACGTCAACCAGGCGTTCACCGACCTGGTGCTCGCGGAGCGGTTCGGCGCCGAGGGGCTGGACAAGCTCCTGGCCGACTTCCCCCGGGAGATGAGCGAGCTGGAGGGCACCTGGGAGTCCGTGAAGGTGAACCTCGCCCCCGAGACCGAGGGCGACGGCCGGCCCGTGGTCTCCGAGGCCGTCTACGTCTCCGTGCCGGGCAGGGTCTGGGACGCCGTGGACCCCGCCACCCGCGAGCGTCTCACCGACCTGGCGGACGGCGAGACCCACACCCTCGTGGTCGGCCCGGGAGAGGTCACCCGGCTCTTCGACTCGGTGGTGGACGAGATTCTCGCGGTCATCGAGCGGCAGCGGGCCCTCAACCGCGCGGAGGACCCGTCGCCGGGGCGGGAGCAGATGCTCCTCGTGGGCGGCTTCGCCCGTTCCCCCTATCTGCGGGACGCCGTCGCGTACCGGTTCGGCGAGGAGGCGCGGATCATCCTTCCCGAGGACCCGGCGGTCGCCGTGCTCGGCGGCGCCGTGCACTTCGCGTACGACCCGTCGGTCATCTGGGGGCGCCGCTCCAGGTACACCTACGGGTTCGGGGTCGCGCGTCCCTTCCGGGAGGGCATCGACCCCGAGTCGAAGCGGTGGACGGACGAGTACGGCGAGGAGCGGTGCAACAACCGCTTCTCGATCATAGCCCGCCGCGGCGACTCCATCCCGGTCGGCCACAAGACGACCCAGACGGTGATGACCTACCCCTCCAACACGCAGAGCACCCACAACCTTCTGGTGACCTACGCCGCCGAGCCGGTGTACACCGACGAGGAAGGCGTGCAGGAGATCGGCACGGTCACCGCCGACCTCGCCGCTTCCCAGGGCAGGGTCGAGGGCAGGCGGTACTTCGACGTGACGTTCTCCTTCGGCACCACCGAGATCGAGGTGGAGGCCCGGGACACGCATTCCGGAGCCACGCGCCGGACCGGGATCGAATTCCACGAGCTGTACGGGCGCGGCAGCGGTGCCGGTCACGAAGGGAAGCGATGAGGCATGGCCCCCAACGGCGAGCACGAATGGAGCGACCGGCAGCCCCCTCGGGGCCTTCCCGCCCTGCCGGCACCCGCCGAGCAGGCCCCGCAGCTGAGCGGGCACCTGGACGCGCAGCGGCTGGCCGACCTGGAGGCGCTGGTCGCCCGGCAGGGCGAGGAGCTGCGGCGGCTGTCGGGCTCCCGGGGCCGGTTCCGGCCCCCTGCCCACACCGACGCGGAGCAGGTCCAGAAGCAGATCCAGTGGCTGACCGGCCGCATCGTCGGGCTCGAAGCGGAGGTCGAGCAGCTGCGCGCCGCCGACCTGCGGCGGGGGCTGGACGAACTGCGCGCACGCGTGGCGGAGATGGACCGGCTGCTGGACGGGGTGCGCGGGGAGCGCGTACAGGACGCGATCAACTCGGGAGAGGTCACCAGCGATCTCCACCGGCGCCATATGCGCAACGCCGACGCCTACCGCACGCTGGTGGCACAGGATCTGCGCCGGCTCGCGGTCCTCCTGTGCCCCGTGGGCCCGGAGCAGGACGAACCGCTGGCGGCGCGCCGGGCCCGCGCCGTGGCCGGGCTGCTCGGCATGCTCTTCGCCGCTTCCCCTGCCGGCCGGCCGCCCGCGGTGGAGGAGCTGGTCGCACAGCTGGCGGCCGGCGGCTACGCCACCGATCAGGACGGCTTCGGCCAGAAGCTCGGGCAGACCGTGGACAGGGCCGCCGACATCGCCCGCGAGCTCGCCGGGGGTACGCTCCCCGCCACGCTGGTCTTCGGCGCCGATGTGCGCGGGCTGCCGCCCGGCGCCTACGAGCCGTACAACAGCGGCGCCACGGGCGTACCCGGGTTCCTGGTCGCACCGGCCTACGTCATCGACGGCGACCGGCCGCTGGAGCTGGCGCGGCCCCTCGTCTTCGTCGTGCCCGCCGACGCCGGCGCGCAGCCGGGCGGCGCGGAGCGGGGCGCGTGACCGACCACCTGGACATCGTGGCCCGCGGGGTGCCGATGGTCGACGACCGGCTGCTGCTGGAGCTGGCCAACGAGCTGCACACCGCGGACGATCTGAGCCGCGCGGCCTCGCGTGAGGGGTTCTTCGCCCGGCTGCTGGGCCACGTCACCGGCAGGGAGCGGATCCGCGAGCGGAACATGCGGGACAGCGTCAACAGCGCGCAGAAGCACACCTTCGCGTGGCTGACCAGCCTCACCGAGCGGTTGACCGTCACCGATCTGGTGGTGGCCGAGGTGATCGAAGAGGTCGGCGCCGTCAAGCGGCAGCAGGCGGCCCTCGTGGCGCAGGGCGAGTGGTCGGCGGAGCGCATCGACGAGCTGGGCGAGCTGGTGGGCCGCCTGGCCCGCGACACTGGCCGGGTCCTGCACGGCCACGACCGGCGGCTGGCGGCCGTCGAGACGCAGCTCGCGATCGACGCGTCGGTACGGCGATGGCGCTGGCCGCGCCCCGATCCGGGGCTGTCGTGGCTGGTGCGGGCGGTGCTGCTGGCCCGGGAGGTGGCCGCCGGCCCGGCCGGGGAGTTCGCCTTCACCGGCGACGGCCGGGTACGGGTCCGCGACGACCTGGTGGAGCGGATGCTCCAGAACCCGCCCGCGCCCTGGTACGACGGCAGCAAGTCGCTGGCCGGCCTGCTCACCGCCTCGGTGACGGCGCTGCCGGGCGACGACCACCGGCGCATGGTCGCCGAGCTGCTGGGGGCCGGCCTCGCGGGTGAGCTGGCCGAGCCGGTACGCCCGTTGACCCGGGCGCTGGCGGACACCGCCCACCGCGTCGCCACGGCGCACACCGACCCCGGTGAGGCCGCCGGCGTCGCCCTGCGGAACGCGAGCGGCAACGGCGGCGGCTACCTGTGGACGAGCCTCAGCGTCGAACGCCTGCTGCGCCGCGTGGTGGACGAGCAGTTCGAGGAGGCCGCGGCCCGCCGGGCGCGGCTGCGCGACCGCAGGGAGCCGCCGGAGCCCGGCCGTGACTAGCCCGCAGGAGATCGGCCGGAACTTCGACGCCCTCGCCGACCGCGCCGAGGCCCTGGCCGGCCACCGCCCCCTCGTCGGCACCCCCGCCGCGGCCGGGCGGCGCGAGCCCGCCCCGCCGGACCGCGCCGCCCTGCCGCGGGTCGGCCTGGTGCTGGCCGGCGGCGGCGCCAAGGGCGCGTACGAGCTGGGCGTCTGCGACTGCCTGGCGGAGATCGGCACGGACGTCGCGGCCATCGCCGGGACCAGCATCGGCGCGCTGAACGGCGCGGTGCTGGCCGCCGAGCCGGACCTGCGCCGCGGCACCGCGCAGCTGGCGGCCTTCTGGGAGCAGTTCTCCACCCGGTCGGGCGTGGCGCCGTTCGCCGACCGCGGGCTGCCGCTGGACGAGGCGGGGCTGGCGGTGGAGAGCACACACCGCCAGCTCCGGCGCTTCGCACCCCGGCTGCGCGCGCTCAGGCAGCGGGCCGGCCTGCTGGAGGACATGGTGGTCCGGGCGGTGAACGCCCCCGCCATCCGCGCGGGCCGCCCCCTGTGGGTGGCGGCGTACCCGCTGCTCGATCCCGCGACGCTGCCGAAGCTGGCGCCCCTGCCGCCGCGGCTGCGGCACCTGGTCGAGATCATGCGCTGGCTGGCGGGCGGCCAGGGCACGATCCTGCGGCTCAACGGCTACCCGGACGAACAGATCCGGCAGGCCGTCCTGGCCAGCGCCGCGCTGCCGTTCATCTTCCCCGCCCGGGTGGTGGACGGCTGCGCCTACCTGGACGGAGGGCTCGGCGGCCCGGGGGACCGGACACCGGTCCGCGCGTTCGCCGAACAGGAGCACTGCGACGTCCTCATCGTCGTCCACCTCCACCCGGACGCCGTGATCAACCCCGGCTCGACGGCCCGGTTCCTGCGGATCGACATCCGGCCGAGCGTGCCGATCGTGCCGCCGGGACCGCTGGGGCCACTGAGCGGGATGCTCGCCTTCTCACCCGAACGGGTCCAGGCGCTCAGGAATCTCGGCTACCAGGACGCCAGGGCCCGCTTCGCCGAGGTGCGCCGGCTGCTGACCGCCCGCAGCGGGCTGACCGCCGCGGAGGCCCGCATGACCGCGGCGCTGACCGCGCTGAGAGACCAGGACCGGGCGGGGAACCGGACGGGGAGCCGGACGGGGAAGGGCGGCGGACACGGCGGCGGGTGAACAAGGCTCGCCGCCCTCGCGTCCGGGGCGGCGGTCCGCCGGGTGCCCGGGCGGCTGAGCGGGGTGGCTCAGGCCGGGGCGCCGTACCCCCCGCCGCCGGGCGTCTCGACCACCAGCACGTCCCCCGCCCCGACCTCGACGGTGTCCGACCCCGCCAGCGGCTCCACCGTGCCGTCGGCCCGCTCCACGGCGTTGCAGCCGAGCGCCCCCGGCCCGCCGCCCGCCATCCCGTACGGCGCGACCCGCCGGTGGCCGGTCAGCAGCGTGACCGTCATCGGCTCCAGGAACCGGATGCGCCGCACCGCGCCGCGCCCGCCCTCCCAGCGGCCCCGGCCGCCGCTGCCGTCCCGTACGGCGAACTCCTCGACGCGGACGGGGTAGCGCCACTCCAGCACCTCGGGGTCGGTGAGGCGGGAGTTGGTCATGTGGGTCTGCACGACGTCGGCACCGGGGAAGCCGTCGCCCGCGCCGGAGCCGGAGGCGACGGTCTCGTAGTACTGCGCCTTGTCGTTGCCGAAGGTGACGTTGTTCATCGTCCCGGAGCCCTCGGCCTGCACGCCGAGCGCCGCGTACAGCGCGCCCGTCACCGCCTGCGAGGTCTCGACGTTCCCCGCCACGGTCGCGGCGGGGAACTCCGGCGCGAGCATCGAGCCGGCCGGGATGCGCACGTCCAGCGGCTTCAGGCAGCCGCTGTTGAGGGGGATGTCCTCGGCGACGAGCGTGCGGAAGACGTAGAGCACGGCGGCTATGACGACGGAGCTGGGCGCGTTGGCGTTGCCGGGCAGCTGGGCCGACGTGCCGGTGAAGTCGACGACGGCGGCGCGCGCCGCGCGGTCGACGCGGACGGCGACCTCGATGACGGCGCCGGCGTCCGTCTCGTAGCGGTACGAGCCGTCGCCCAGGGCGGCGATGACGCGGCGCACGGACTCCTCGGCGTTGTCCTGCACGTGCCCCATGTAGGCGCGCACGACGTCGAGGCCGAACGTGCCGATCATGCGGCGCAGTTCGTCGATGCCCTTGTTGTTGGCGGCGATCTGGGCGCGCAGGTCGGCGAGGTTGGCGTCCGGCGCGCGCGAGGGGTACGGGCCGGAGGTCAGCAGCCGGCGCGTCTCGGCCTCGCGGAGCTCTCCGTCGCGTACGAGCAGCCAGTTGTCGAAGAGGACGCCCTCCTCCTGGATGGTGCGGCTGAACGCGGGCATCGAGCCGGGGGTGATGCCGCCGATCTCGGCGTGGTGGCCGCGGGAGGCGACGAGGAACAGCAGGTGCCGGCTCTCCTCGTCGAAGACCGGCGTGACGACGGTGACGTCGGGCAGGTGGGTGCCGCCGTGGTACGGGTCGTTGATGGCGTACACGTCGCCGGGCCGCAGGCCGCCGGCGGTGTCCCGGTTGCGGCGCAGTACCTCCTTGATGGACTCCCCCATCGACCCCAGGTGTACGGGCATGTGGGGGGCGTTGGAGATCAGGTTGCCGTCGGCGTCGAACAGGGCGCAGGAGAAGTCGAGCCGCTCCTTGATGTTGACGGAGTGCGCGGTGCTCTCCAGCCGTACGCCCATCTGTTCGGCGATCGCCATGAAGAGGCTGTTGAAGACCTCCAGCATCACCGGGTCGACACCGGTGCCGACCGCCCGGGTGGCGGGCCGCGGCCGGACGCGGGTGAGCGTGAGGTGGCCGCGCGGGTGCACGGCGGCCTGCCAGCCGGGGTCGACGACGGTGGTGGAGCCCTCCTCGGCGAGGAGCGCGGGGCCGGTGACGGTGTCGCCGGCGCGCAGCTCCGTGCGCTGGTACAGCCCGGCCTCGCGCCACCGCCCGCCGGTGAAGATCCGTACCCGGTCGGCGGGTTCCGGCGGGCCTCCGGCGCCGGTGCCCCGGCCGGTCTCCTCCCGGGTGGTCGCGGCCTGTTCGGCGGCCGCCTCGACGGACACCGCCTCGGCGACGACCGGCTTGTCCATCGTGAACGCGAACCGCCTGCGGTGCACGGCCGTGAACTCCGCCCGCATCTCCGCCTCGTCCGCCAGCGGCACCGCGATCGCGGAGTCCGTGCCCGCGTACCTCAGGTGCACCCGCGCCCCGGTGCCCACGGCAGCCGCCGGAATGCCCTCGTCCACCAGGTCCGCCGCCGCCCGCCCGGCCAGCTCCGCGCACACCTTCCGGATCCGCGGCATCGACGCCTCGTCCAGCTCCGCCTCCACGGCCTGCTCCCGCATGGCCGTCGCGGCGGCCACCCCGATGCCGTACGCGGAGAGCACGCCCGGGTGCGGCGGCACGACGACGGTGGAGATGCCGAGCACGTCGGCGACGGCGCAGGCGTGCTGGCCGCCGGCGCCGCCGAAGCTGGTGAGGGCGTAGCGGGTGACGTCGTGGCCGCGCTGGACGGAGATCTTCTTGACCGCGTTGGCCATGTTGAGCACGGCGATGTCGAGGAACCCGGCCGCGACCTCCTCCGGGGAGCGCCGGTCGCCGGCGGCCCCGGCGGACTCCTCGGCCAGCTCGGTGAACGCCCGCCGGACGGCCTCGTCGTCGAGCGGCTGGTCGCCGCCGGGCCCGAAGACCGCCGGGAAGTGCCGCGGCTGGACGCGGCCGAGCATGACGTTGGCGTCGGTGACGGTGAGCGGCCCGCCGCGGCGGTAGCAGGCGGGGCCGGGGACGGCGCCGGCGGAGTCGGGGCCGACGCGGTAGCGGCGGCCGTCGAAGTGCAGGACGGAGCCGCCGCCGGCGGCGACGGTGTGGATGCTGAGCATCGGCGCGCGCATCCGCACGCCCGCCACCCGGGTGTCGAAGTCGCGCTCGAACTCGCCCGCGTAGTGGGAGACGTCGGTGGACGTGCCGCCCATGTCGAAGCCGATCACCCGGTCGTGGCCCGCCTCCGCCGAGGAGCGGACCATGCCGACGACTCCCCCGGCGGGCCCGGAGAGCACGGCGTCCTTGCCGCGGAAGTGCGTGGCCTCCCGCAGGCCGCCGTTGGACTGCATGAACTGCAGCCGGATGCCGGGCAGTTCGCGGGCGACCCGGTCGACGTAGCGGCGGAGGATGGGCGACAGATAGGCGTCGACGACGGTGGTGTCGCCGCGCGGCACGAGCTTCATCAGCGGGCTGACCTCGTGGCCGCAGCTGATCTGCGTGAAGCCCGCCCGCCGGGCCTCGGCGGCGACGGCCCGCTCGTAGGCCGCGTGGCGGTAGCCGTGCACGAGGACGACGGCCGCGCTGCGGAACCCGTCGCGGTACGCCGCCGCGAGCGCCTCCCGTACGGCGGCGGTGTCCAGCTCGCGCACGGCGTCGCCGTGCGCGCCGACGCGCTCCGGCACCTCGACCACCCGCTCGTACAGCGCCTCGGGCTTGAGGATGCGCCGCTCGAAGAGCCGGGGCCGGTTCTGGTACGCGATCCGCAGCGCGTCCCGGAACCCCTCGGTGACGAGGAGGACCGTCGGCTCGCCCTTCCGTTCGAGGAGGGCGTTGGTGGCGACGGTCGTGCCCATCTTGACCACCTCGACCCGCTCCGCCGGCACCGGCTCGTCCGGGCCGAGGCCGAGCAGCAGCCGGACGCCGGCGACGGCCGCGTCGTCGTGGGCGCCGTACCGCCCGGGGTCGTGCGAGAGCAGCTTGCGGGCGACGAGGGTGCCGTCCGGCCGTCTGCCCACCACGTCGGTGAACGTGCCGCCGCGGTCGATCCAGAACTGCCAGCGCGCCGTCATGCGGCCATTCTCGCAGCTCGCGGCCGTACGGGAAGGAGGCGTCACGGGCGTCAGCCGGCGGCGCCGTCCGGGGTGATGCGGGTGCGCACGGTGCTCTGCACCTCGCCGTCCTCGGCCGGGTCGGCGGCGAGGCTGCGCAGCCGGGCGACGACGCGGGCGTCGGCGGTCTCGGCGTACCGGGCGCCGATCTCACGGGTGGCGTCCTCGCAGTCCCACAGGCACTCGACGGCGAAGGAGGCGGGGAACGACGGGTCGGTGGCGGCCAGCGCGCGGGCGGTGCAGCCGCGGAGCTGCGAGCTGCCGGTCTCGCGGTAGATGTGCCGGAGCACGGGCGCGGCGGAGGCGATCGCCAGCCGTCCGGCGCCCGCGACGAGGGCGCACAGCTCGGGCGCGTCGGGCCCGGCGTCGCGGACGCGGCGCAGCAGCACGGCCCGTACGGCACGGGCGTCGCGCGCGGCGCCCCGCCGGGCGAGCATCACGCCGGCGGCGGTGCCGAGCGCGTCCTCGCGCGCCGCCCAGCGGCGGGCGGTGTCGAGGGCGGCGGTGGAGCACATCCGGCCGAAGGTGGCGAGGGCGGCTTCGGCGAGGGTCTCGGCGGGCGCGCCGGCGGCGGCCTCGATCAGGTCGTACGTCTCGGGGTCGGCGGTCGCCGCGAGGTGCGCCAGGGCGGCGGCCCGGGCGCCGTCGCCGCCGCCGCGGGCCGCGGCGAGCAGCTCGGGGCGGTCCTCGGGCCCGGCGACGGCCGCGAGACAGCGGGCGGCGGCGGCGTGCCGGGGCTGGGCCGGGTACTGCTCCAGGCCGTCCTGCGCCCAGTCGAGGATCTCGGTGACGCTCCAGCCGGGCCGCGGGCCGCGGGAGCCGAGCTGGCGCTGCCAGCGGTCGAAGCTCCCCTGCTCCCGCGCCGCCCGCACCCGTTCGCCCAGGTCGGGGTCCTCGGCCCACAGCCGCCAGGGGCGGGGTTCGAACGCGTCGCGCATCTCCGCGGCCAGCTCGCGCTCGCCCTCGGGGGTGCGCGGGAAGCGGGCCAGCACGTGCGGGGCGAGGGCGCGCAGACCGGCGTCGTCGTCGCGCAGGGCGAGCTCGTCGAGGGCCCACTGCCAGCAGCCGCCGGCGGCGGCGTAGCGGCGGAGGAGCTTCAGGGCGTCCTCGCGGCCGTACGAGGCGAGGTGGCCGAGGACCGAGAGGGTGAGGCCGGTGCGCTGCTCGTCGGGGCGGAGCAGGTCGTCGGGGGCGAAGAGGTGGTCGGCGAGGGCGTCCACGGGGGCGTCCAGCTCCAGGCAGAGCCGGGCGTAATAGAGCGAGCGGTTCTCCACCTGCCAGTCGTGCCGGGGGTCGTCGAGCACGCAGCTGTACAGCGCCTGGAGGGCTTCGGCCCGCGGCGCGGCGAGTGCGTGCAGGGTCCCGTCGCCCCGGCCCCGCTGGAGGAGGCCGAGGAGGGTGCCGCTGGGCGCTATGGCTGGCTCGAACATGACGTCAGCATCCGGTGTGGTGGGACCCCTGGCAACGGAATTTTCCGCGGAACGGACAGACCGGGCCACCGGCCGGCTGCCGGCTCCATTGCCGCGGCAGCTTACTGGAGTGCGGAGACCGGGTGAAGTGCGGTCGGGAACCGGCCATCGGTGCATATGCCCCACGCATGTGCTCGACTGTCCGTAAACGCCTTACGCAGCGTCGCCGCCTGTGCCACAGTCGTAGCGGCGAAACCGCAGACGACAGTCCCACGGTCGGAAGGTATTCGGAGATCACGCCATGGCCGCCGCCGCACGTCTCCCCCGCGCCGCGGACCCGCGCGCCGCGCAGCAGCCCGAGCACAGCGCCGTGGCCACGCTGCTCGCGCAGATCGCCCGGCTGCGCGGCAGCCTGGAGGCGGTCCGGCGGGAGACCATCGCCGCCGCGGGCGACGCCGAGGAGGCCGAGCTGCGCTGGCAGCGGGCGCTCTGCGACCTGGCGGCGCGGCAGCTCGACTCGCTGACCGTACAGCTCGGACAGCTGCGCGAAGGTCACCCGGTCGGGCGGGACCGCGACGGCACCGCCGGGCGCGAGGGGCCCGGGCCGCCCCGGCGACGCGGCCGCGGAGGAGCCCCGGGAGCGGCCGCAGCCCCGGGTCGGCAGCGCCGAGTGGCATCTGCTTTCGGACGAGGTCGACTGGTCGGACGACCTGTACGACATCCTCGGCAGGGACCCCGGCGACGGCCCGCTGGCGCTGGACGACCTGCCGTCCTGGTTCGACCCCGCCGACCAGCCGCGGCTGACCGCGATGGTCACGGACTGCCTGGTCGACGGCCGGCCGATCGACGGCGAGTTCCGCGTCCGCCGGCCGGACGGCCCCCCGCGCACCCTGCACGTCGTCGGCGAGCCCGTCCTCGACGCCGGCGGCGCGACGGCGTCGATGTGGACGGTCGTCCGCGACGTGACGGAGCTGCGCCGCAGCCGGCAGGCGGTGCGGGAGTCGGAGTCCGTGCTGCAGCGCGAGCGGCACTTCGCGCACGCCGAGCGCCGCATCGCCCAGGAGCTGCACGAGTCGGTGCTGCCGCCGTGGCGCGGCGCGGTGCACCTGCCGGCCGGCGGCCCCGGCGCGCTGACCGTCGCCGGGCACCACTTTCCGGCCGCCGCCGACACCCCGGTCCGGGGCGTCTGGTACGACGCGCTGCCGCTGCCCGGCGGCGGCACCCTGCTCGGCGTCGGCGACGTCGCCGGCCGCGGGGTGCCCGCCGCCGCCGCGATGACGATGCTGCTCGGCGCGGTGCGCGGCATGGCGCTGGGCGGCACGGCGCCGGGCGGGCTGCTCGGCCGGGTCAACGAGCTGCTGGAGGTGTCGGCGCAGCCGGTGCTGGTCGGCACGGTCTGCTGCCGCTACGACCCGGCGGACCGCGCGCTGCGCTGGGCCCGGGCCGCGCACACCCCGCCGCTGCTGTTCCGCGACGGCGTCGGCCGCGTCCTCGCCGCCCCCGACGGCATGCTGCTGGGCGCCGCTCGCGCACAGCGCCCGTACGAGCAGGTGAGCGAGCCGCTGCGGGCCGGCGACCTGCTCCTGCTGCACACCGCCGGGCTCGGCGCGCACAGCCCGGAGCCGGCCCGGGAGCGGCTGCTGGCGCTCGCCCCGCGGTTCGCGGCGGCGGCCGGGGCGCAGGACTGCCTGCGCGCGGTCGTCGAGGAGTTCGGCGGGGGACGTCGCGGGGACGACGCGTGCGTGCTCCTCGCGCGGGTGCCCGGCTGAGCCGCTGCCTCCGGCGGCCCGGCCCGCCGCCCCCCGCCCGTCCCCGTACGGGCGCCCGGCCCCGCGGCGGTGCACCGGGGCCGGGGCCGGTCAGACGGGGCTCGTGCGTCCCCGCGCCGCCCGCGGCAGCGCGTCCCTGATCTCCTCGCGCAGCGCCCGCACCAGCGGTTCGTCCGCGTACGGCGCGGTCAGCCGGTACGTCTCCCGCAGCCGGTCCCAGGTGCGGTGCGAGGAGTTCTCCCCGATGCGCTCCAGCGCGAGCCGGGCGTAGGCTTCGCCGTCCTCCGGCTCGTCGGCGAGGAAGCCGGCGGCGGCCATGGACACGTGGTCGAGGATCTGGGAACGCTGGCGCCCCTCCGGCCGGTGGGCGAGCGCCAGCCTGCCGTGCTCCTGGGCGCGCGCCGCCGCGGCCGGGTCGAACTCGGCGAGCGTGCGGTACGCCAGCGCCTGCATGCCGTGCAGGTCGGCCCGGTCGAAGAGCTGCATCCAGCTGGGCACCGGCTCGCCCCCCGGGTCCGCGGCGAACAGGTCCTCCGCCTCGCCCAGGGTGCGCCGCACCGCGCCCGACCGCCCCTTGGCCGCCAGCGCCCACGCCTCGACGGTGCGGAGCATCGAGCGGATCCGCGGCTGGGTCTCCGGGCCGGTGCCGGACCTGGCCACCGCCATCAGCTCCACCGCGTCGTCGGGCCGGCCCAGGTGGATCATCTGCCGGGCGGCGCGGGACAGCGCCTCCGCGGCCCGCGGCCGGTCGCCGCCCTCGCGCGCGGCGTGCGCGGCGATGACGAAGTACCGCTGGGCGGTGGGCTCCAGCCCCACGTCGTGCGACATCCAGCCGGCCAGCACGGCGAGGTTCGCCGCGACGCCCCACAGCCGGTTCTGCAGCGGGTCCGGGTGCCGGTACGCGAGCATGCCGCCGACCTCGTTGAGCTGGCCGACGACGGCCTTGCGCTGCAGTCCGCCGCCACGTTCGGCGTCCCAGGAGCGGAAGACCGCCACGGAGCGTTCCAGCGCCTCGACCTCCTGGGCGCCGACCGGCGTCGCCTCGTACCTGCCGAAGCGCGCCGGCTCGACGGTGCCGCCCCCGCCGGCGGCGGGGTCGAGCGTGGCGGGGTCGGAGCCCAGCCACTCGTGCAGGGAACCGGTCAGGGCGGAGCCGGCCGCGAGCGCGGCACCCGCGCCCATCAGGCCGCGTCGATTGAGCATGAGGTCCATTCCCGTGAATTCGGTGAGGACCTCGGCCGTCCGCTCGGGCGCCCAGGGCAGCAGTGCGTCGTCGGACTGCCGCCTGACCCTGCCGGGCCCCGCGGCCCGTTCGAACCCGAGATCCTCGGTGGTCACGACACGGCCGAGTCGCTCGGTGAACAGGGCAGCCAGCACCTTGGGCACCGGCTCGCGCGGGATCTCGCCCGTCTCGATCCAGCGCCGCACCCGCGAGGTGTCGGTCGACAGCTGCGGATGGCCGGTGGCCGCCGCCTGCCGGTTGACCAGCCTCGCCAGCTCGCCCTTCGACCATCCGGTCATCCCGAACAGGTCGGCGAGCCTGGTGTTGGGTCCCTTGCTCACATCAAGCCCCCAGGGTCTCGGCTCACTTGACCGTACCGACGGCCCGGTGGCCCGGCGACCATTCGCCAGGGTTCGCCAGGGTGCGCCAGATGGTGTGCCACCCGTATAGCGGTGTGGGCTATGACTGCGCCATCCGGCCGCAACCGCCGGGGCACATGCCAACCGCACGGCCCACCCGCACATCCCGGCCCCAGCGCCCGGGGCCCGGACCCCCAGCCGGCCCACCGGGCGCGGTGCCCGGGAGGGCACGGGACGTCCGGTGGCCTGCGCCGCGCGCAACCGGCCCGTGCCTGAAGGGATCTGTCTCGCCCATGTACGCAGCATCGGCATCCGCGTCCGCCCCCGTCCGTACGGTACGCCCGCCAGCCCCGCACCGGACCGCGGCGGGGGGCGCGCCGTTCCTGGACCCGGGCCGGGCACCGGCCGCGGGCGCACGCCTGCGACAGTTCCCCGCCACCGCGCGCCGTCCCGTCAGCGGACGGCTCGACCTGTCCGGCCCGCAGGGGGCGCTGCTGCGCGCGGCCGTCGAGTCGGTGCACCGCGTGGTCCCCGACTTCAACCCCGTGCAGGTGCTGCGCCGCAGCAGCCGCACGGTGCTGCTGGTCGGCTCCGCGGGCCGGACCACGGCGGTGGCCAAGTGCCCGGTCGACAGGTCGGCCGGGCGGGTGGCGAAGCTGCGGCAGGAAATAGCGGCCTACCGCACCTTCGTCCGGGCCCGGCCGCCCGTACGGGTACCGCGCCTCATCGCCGCCGACCCGGAGAGTTGCACGCTGGTCGTCGAGCGGACCCCCGGCCGGGCCGCCGCGTTGCAGCGGCACCCGCTGGAGGTCCCGCCGCACGCGGACGTGCGCGCGACGCTCGCCGCGCTGGTGCGCATCGGGATGTGGCGGCCGCCGGCCGGCGCGTTCGGCGCCCCGCTGGACTACGGGGCGCAGCTCAGCCGGTATCACGAGGTGGGTCTGCTCACCGACCGCGACATGGGCGACCTGCAGACCCTCCTGCACGGCATCGGGCCGGGGCACCTGCAGTTCTGCCACGGCGACGCGCTGCTGTCGAACGTCCTGCTGTCGCCCGCCGGCCCGGTGCTGGTCGACTGGGAGCAGGCCGGCTGGTACCTCCCGGGGTACGACCTGGCGACGCTCTGGGCGGTGCTGGGCGAGGGCTCGCCGGCCCGCCGGCAGATCAGCCAGCTCGCGCAGGCGGGCGGGGCGGCGCACCGGGACGGGTTCCTGGTCAACCTGATGCTGGTGCTGGTGCGCGAGGTCCGTACGTACGAGGCCGCCGTGCAGCGGGCGATGCGGGACCCGGCGGCCCCGGTCGGTGTGCACAGCGGGATGACCGCCGGGGAGGAGCACCGGCTGCTGCTGCGCCGGCTCCACGACGACGTGCAGATGGCGCGCCGCGCGGTGCGCGCGGCGGTCGGCACGCGGTGAGCCCGGCGGGGCGGCGGCCCGTGACACGCCGCCCCGCCCGCCCGTCCGCTCGTCCGGTTGCCGGGGCAACCGCCTGACGGGCGGGCGACGCGCCAGGGAGATGATTGACGGTCTGTCAGGCCGGCGGTAGTGCTGGGTGATCGTTCGCCCCACGCACCCGGAGGACCCCGTGCCCGGACGCCTCGCGCGCCGCGCCGCCGCCACCGCCGCATCCGCAGTCCTGCTGCCGCTGCTCGCCGCGGGCGCGCCCCCGGCGGGCGAGGCGCCCGCCGGGGCGGAGCCGCTGCGGGCGTCGTTCGCCGAGGCCGCCCGGCGGTACGGGGTGCCGGAGAGCGTGCTGCTGGGGGTGGCGTATCTGGAGTCGCGCTGGGACGTGCACGGCGGGGCGCCGAGCGTGGCGGGCGGGTACGGGCCGATGCACCTGACGGACCTGCGCGCGGCCACCGGCCGGGACGCCGGGCCGGGCGGGCGGACGCGGGGGACGCAGACGGTGCAGCGCGCCGCGCGGCTGTCGGGGATCCCGGCGGCCCGGCTGCGTACGGACCCGGCGGCCAACGTCCTCGGCGGCGCCGCGCTGCTCGCCGAGCACGGCCGCCGGCTGGGCGCGGAGCCGGGCGACGGGCCGGCCGCGTGGTACGGGGCCGTGGCCGCGTACGCGCAGGCCCCGGACCCGGCGACGGCGCGGGTGTTCGCCGACGAGGTGTACGCGGTGATCCGCGCGGGCGTACGCCGTACCACCGACACCGGCGAGACCGTCACGCTCCCGGCCGGCGCCGCCCGCGCGCGCACCGCCGCGGTCCCCGCCGCCCCCGCCGCCCACCGGACCGCCGCCGCGACCGGCGGCGCCGGCGCGGAGTGCCCACCCGAGCTGGCCTGCGCGTGGGTGCCCGCGCCGTACGAGGTGTACGGCGGGAAGGACGGCAAGCCGGACTACGGCAACCACGACAAGGCGCGCCGCCCCCACGACCAGCGCGTCCGGTACATCGTCGTGCACGACACCGAGGGCGGCTTCGACGGTTCCGTACAGGCCGTGCAGGACCCCCGGTTCGTCTCCTGGCACTACACCCTGCGCTCCTCGGACGGCCACGTCGCGCAGCACGTGCGCACCCGGGACGTCGCCTGGCACGCGGGCAACTGGCAGGTCAACGCGCAGTCCATCGGCCTGGAGCACGAGGCGCGGCTGACCGACCCGGACGCCTGGTTCACGGAGGCGATGTACCGCTCCTCGGCGCGGCTGGTGCGCTACCTGGCGCGGGAGTACGACGTGCCGCTCGACCGGCACCACATCATCGGCCACGACAACGTGCCCGCCCCCGGCCCGGACCACGTCCCCGGCATGCACACCGACCCCGGCCCTTACTGGGACTGGGCGCACTACTTCGACCTGCTCGGCGCCCCGCTGGAGCGGGCCGCGTACGCCGACGGCCGGGTGGTGACGATCCGCCCGGACTACGCGCGCCACCGCCCCGTCTACACCGCCTGCACCGGCGACACCGCCGCCGCCTGCCCGCCCCACGGCTCCGGCGCGGTCCGCCTCCGCGCCCGCCCCGCCCCCGATGCCCCGCTGGTCGGCGACCCCGGGCTGCACGGCGGCTCCCCCGCCTCCACCGGCGTCAACGACACCGGGGCGCGCGCCTCGACGGGCCAGCAGTTCGCCGTCGCCGGCCGCCGCGGCGACTGGACGGCGATCTGGTACCTGGGCCGCAAGGCGTGGTTCCACAACCCCGCGTCCGCCCCCACGGCGGTCGTCGACGACGGCGCGACCGTCACCCCGCGCCGCGGCGCCGGCCCCGTGCGGGTGCACGGCCTCGCGCTGCCGGAGGCGTCCGCGTACCCCGGGGGCGTCGAGCCGGAGCGGGCCCGTCCGCTGCCGTACACGCTGCGCGAGGGACAGGCCTACGTCCTCGGCGGCACCCAGCGCGGGGAGTACTTCCACGCGCCGGGTCTCGCCGACGAGTCCGGCGCCCCGAGCCGGGTGGTCCGGGGCCGCACCGTGTGGCACCAGATCCAGGTCGGCCACCGGATCGGCTACGTCAAGGCGGCGGACGTGACCGTGGTGCGGCCCCGGAGCGGCGGTCAGCCGAAGGTGTAGGTGCGTCCCGCGCGCGCGTTGACGGTCTCCTCGCCGCCGGGGAGGAGGTCGCTGCGCAGGGTGAGCCGGCGCGTCCGGCCCGCGTGCAGGGCGATGCGGGTCGCGCGCCCGCCGGCCCAGGTGACGTCGACGGTCGCGCCCCCGCGGGCGCGCAGCCCGGTCACGGAGCCCGCGGGCCAGGCGCCCGGCAGGGCGGGCAGCACCTCGATGGGGCCGTGCTGGCTCTGCAGCAGCATCTCCGCGATGCCGGAGGTGGCGCCGAAGTTGCCGTCGATCTGGAACGGCGGGTGGGTGTCCCACAGGTTCGGCAGCGTGGACGACTTCAGCTGCTCGGACAGCATCTTGTGCGCGTGGTCGCCGTCCGTCAGCCGCGCCCAGAAATTGATCTTCCACGCCTTGCTCCAGCCCGTTCCCCCGTCACCGCGCGCGGTCAGCGACACCTTCGCCGCCTCGGCCCACTCGCTGCCCACCTCGATCTGCCGCCCCGGGTGGAGCGCGAACAGGTGCGACACGTGCCGGTGCCGGTTGCCCGGGTCGTCCAGATCCGCCTTCCACTCCTGCAACTGCCCCCACGACCCGATCCGCAGCCCGGGGTCCAGGTCGGCGAGGGCCCGCTCCAGCCGCGTACGGAACGCCCGGTCGTCGCCGAGGGTCGCGGCGGCTTCGAGCGTGGAGGTGAAGAGGTCGTACACGATCTGCTGGGACATGGAGCAGCCCGCGGTGAAGTCGCCCTGCTCGGGCGAGTAGCTGGGGGTGACGACCAGCTTGCCGTCGCGCGGGTCGGTGCGCAGGTTCGCGAGCCAGAACTCCGCGGCCTCCTTCATCACCGGGTACGCGGTGTGGCGCAGGTAGTCCGTCGAGCCGCCGAAGCGGTAGTGCTCGTACATCTGCTGCGTGACCCAGGCGGCGGCCTCGGGGAACCAGAAGGCGGTGGCCCAGTCGTGCACGCCGGTGAAGCCGTAGGGGTTGGTCTCGTTGTGCACCACCCAGCCGCCGCTGCCGTGGATCTCCCGCGCGCTCACCCGCCCCGGCGCGCGCAGCGCGTCGACGAACTCGTCGTACGGGACCGTGGTCTCGGCGAGGTTGGTGACCTCGGCCGGCCAGTAGTTCATCTGCAGGTTGATGTTGACGTGGTAGTCCGCGCTCCACGGCGGGTTCGTGACGTTGTTCCACACCCCCTGGAGGTTCGCCGGCGTCGACCCGGGGCGCGAGGAGGCGATCAGCAGGTAGCGCCCGTACTGGAAGAACAGCTGCTCCAGCGCCCGGTCCGCGCCCGCGTCGCCGCCGCCGTAGCCGGCGAGCAGCCGGTCCGTGGGCAGGTCGGGCAGCTTGCCGCCGACGTCGAGGGCGACGCGGTCGAACAGCTCGCCGTGGTCGGCGGCATGGCGCCGCGCCAGTCGCCGGTACGGCGACCGGGCGGCCCGGTCGACGGCGCGGGTGACGCGGTCGTGCGGGTCGGGGCCGCGGTAGCCGGGGTGGGCGTCGGCGTAGTCCGTGCCCGCGGCGAGGACGAAGCGGGCGCTGTCCGCGCCGCTCACGGTCAGCGTGCCGTCCCCGGCCGTGACCGTGCCGCCGTCGGCGATCAGCCGGATCTGCGCCTCGAAGACCAGCCCGTTGTCCGCCAGCGTGCCGCGGACCGTCAGCCGGTCGCCGTCCGCGGTGGCCGTGTAGTCGTCGCGCGGGGAGGTGTAGCGCAGGGTGAACGACACCCGCCCCGGCTCGCTCGCGGACAGCCGGCCCACGGCCACCGAGTCCGGGTACGAGACGAAGAACTCCCGCAGGTGCCGGGCGCCCTCGTGCTCGTACGCGACGGTGGCGACCGCCCGCCGGAGGTCGAGCCCGCGGCGGTACGAGCCGTCGGGCGCGTCCGGCGCGGCGGCCAGGTCCAGCCGGAGGTCGCCGAGCACCTGGTACGCGCCGAAGCCGTGCTTGGGCTGGCCCAGCTCCGCCGCGACGGTCTCCGGGTCGAGCCGCCCCTCGGCGTCGATGCGGTCCTGCACGGCCGCCAGCGCCCCGGGCCGCGGCTCGCGCCAGTTGCCGAAGTCGTAGCCGTCGGAGCCGGGGCCGCCGGTCCACAGGGTCTTCTCGTTCAGGGTCAGCTGCTCGGACGCGAGCGTGCCGAAGACGCCGAGGCCGAGCGCGCCGTTGCCCAGGGGCAGCGACTCGCGCTCCCAGTCCGCGGCGGGCGCCGCGTACCAGAGCATCAATTCATCGGAGGTATCAGCGGAATCAGAAGAAGCGAACGCGTTCCCGGAGAGGCCGGCCGGCCCCATGGCCATAGCGCCCGCTGCGCCGATCGCTGACATGACGGTGGTTCTGCGCGTGATCCCCTCAGTCATGACGCGTCACGCTAGAGGTCCGATGACTAGGTGACAAGACATCGCGCAGCGCCCGCTGTTGGCGGAGATGCCGGGCGGGGTGCGCGGGGGCGCGGGTTCAGACCTGCTGGAACAGCTCCGCGGGCAGCGGCTTGAGCAGCGCGTACAGCTCCTCGGAGATGGGCCGGTCCCAGGCCGCGATGGTGACGAGCACCTTGTCGCTGCGGTCGAACTGCACGCAGGAGACGCGGCTCTCGGAGAGCTTCAGCCGGCGCACGATCAGCAGGTTGTCCCCCTGCATCACGGGGGCGTCCTCGACGTCGGTGACGGTCACCGGCTCGTCGTGCTCCAGCGCCAGCAGCAGCTGCGCGACCTCGAACGGCGGCTGGCCCTCCGGCACCTCGCGGGCGGGCGAGCCCTCCGGGAGGTTACCGATGATCATCGCGGGGCCGCGGCCGCCGAACAGGTCGTACCGCAGGAAGACCCCCTGGCAGCTCCCGTCGGGCGCGGGCAGCAGGCCGGCGCCGAGGTCACCGGGCCAGTCGCCCGGGTCCATGGCCAGGACGTCGAAGTCCGGGCCCGCGGGCTTGGCGGCGCTGCTGCGGCGGCGGAGGAAGGCCATGCACCAATCGTACGGGTCCCGCGGCACCGCCGGCCCCCGGGGCGGCTCCGCCGTCCTCCTGATCCGGCATTGCCGGATCAGGCGTACCCCGCCTGCCACCCGAGTAGGGTCTCCCCGTCGACGACCGAGGAGGGGCGGATGGCGAGATCCGGGGGCGTGCCGGCGGGCCCGGAGGTGTGGGCGTACGTGCTGGACGGACACGAGCGGCTGCGCATCGCGCTGGCAGAGCTCACCGAGGGCAGGGAGCGCGGACCGTCCAGGCTGCCGGACTGGACCCGCGCGCACGTGCTGTCGCACATCGAGGGCATCGGCCGGGCGCTCACCCGCCAGGCGCGGTACGCGCTGAAGGACGAGCTGATCGAGGTGTACGACGGCGGCCGGCCGGCCCGCGACGCGGGCATCGAGGCCGGTGCGGTACGCAGCGCCGCGGAGTTGACCGCGGCGGTGACGGCCACCCTGGCGGAGGCGGAGACCGTCTGGGGGTCGGTGGGCGACACGGACTGGGACCGCCCGGTGCGCTACCGGGACGGCGACCTGCTGGGCGCGCTGCGCTGCTGGTGGCGCGAGCTGGAGGTGCACACCGCGGACGCGAATCTGGCGACCTGCTCGGCGGCCTGGCCGCGCGAGCTGTGCCTGCACCTCTTCGACTTCCTCGCGCCGCGCGCGCCCGCGGGGCTCACGCTGGTCGAGTCGGACGGGCCGGTGCGGTACACGTTCGGCGCCGGGAGCACCGGGAGCACCAGGAGCGCCGGCCACGGGCCGGTGGTCCGGGGCCGGCTCACGGACCTCGCCGCGTGGCTGGCGGGCCGCGACCCGCACCTGCGGCTCGACGGCCGGCTGCCGGAACTCGGCCCGTGGCCGTGACCCGGGTCGTCGACCTCGGGCGGTCCGGCCTCACCGCCGTACCGCCCGGGGTGTGGCGGGAGACGGACGCCGAGGTGCTGGTCCTGGCCGGCAACGCGCTCACGCACGTCCCGGACGACCTCGCCGCCCTCACCCGGCTGCACACCCTCGACCTCGGGCACAACGCGCTCGCGGCGGTGCCCGGGGCCCTCGGGTCGCTCCCCGCCCTGACCCGCTGCCTGTACCTGCACGACAACCGGCTGACCGCCCTGCCCGCCGCGCTCGGCCGGCTGCGCTCGCTTGCCTACCTCAACGTCGGCGACAACCCCCTCGGCGCCCTGCCCGACGAGCTGGGCGACATGGCGGCGCTCCAGGAACTCCGCGCGCAGCGCTGCGGGCTGACCGGGCTGCCGGAGTCGGTGGGGCGGTTGTCCGCGCTGCGCGAGCTGTGGCTGCGCGGCAACGCCCTCACGGCGCTGCCCGAGTCGGTGGCGGGGCTGGGGGCGCTGCGCGAGCTGGAGTTGCGCGAGAACGCGCTGCGGACCGTGCCCGCCGCGCTGGCCGGGCTGCCGCTGCTGCGCCGCCTGGATCTCCGGGCCAACGCGATCGGCGACGTCCCCGGCTGGCTGGCGGAGCTGCCCGCGCTGGAGAAGCTGGATCTGCGCTGGAACGGCGTCGAAGGCACCGAAGCCCCGCTCGTCGCGCTGCGCGAGCGGGGCTGCGCCGTGCTGGCGTGACCGGTCAGGTCAGGTCGAACTCGCCGTCGCGGGCGCCGAGGACGAAGGCACGCCACTCGCCCGGGGTGAAGATCAGCGCGGGCCCCTCCGGGTTGCGCCCGTCGCGCATGGCGATGTAGCCCTCCACAAACGCGATCTCGACATCCCCCACTCCCTGACTGCTCGACTGCCACGTGGCGCCTGTCAGATCGAGCTGCGGTTTCCCGCTGCCCGCCGCCGGCTGCTCAGTGGTGCTCTTGGCCACGTCCTGCTCCTCCCGGTGAGCGTCGTCCGGAGCCAGGGTATCCACCGCGGCGGGCGGTGGAACAGGCCACGATAGGAGGACCGCGGAAGTGGTAAGGGGGAAGGCGGCCGGGGGTGGGCCGGGGGGTTCGGCGGGGGCTCAGCCGGCGGTGGTCGCCAGGTCCGCGACGACCGCGCAGTGGTCCGACGCCCACACCCCGTCGACCGGCGCGTCCCCGGCCCGCCGCACGTCCCGTACGTGCCCCTCGCCCCGGGGACCGGCCGGGCCCACCAGCACGTAGTCGATCCGCGCGTCCCACTCCAGGACCCGTGCCGCGTGCGGGTTGGCCAGGTCCCACGTCGCCCCCGCGGCGCCCGGGCGGGCGTAGCGCCAGGCGTCGTAGAGCACCTGCCCGCGGACGGCGGGCGCGGTCTTCGTGCCGGACAGCAGCCGCATCTCGTCGGAGTCGGGCTCGGCGTTGAAGTCGCCGGTGACCACGGGCGGGAAGTCCCCGTCGCCGCGCCGCCGGTGGACGAACCGGGCGAGCGCCGAGACCTGCGCGCGGCGGGTGGCGGAGGCGTGGGCGTGGGAGAGGAGGTGCGTGGTGAAGAACGGCACCGCCACCCCGCCCGGCGCGGCCACGCGCGCGTACAGCGCCTGCTGTCCGTCCGGTTCCTCCTCCCCCGCGGGCAGCACGACGGTCTCCCGCGCGGCGATCGGCCACCGGCTGAGCACCGCGTTGCCGACCTCGACCGTGGGGTCGCCGATGCGCCGCTGCCAGCGCCCGGGCTCGGTCGAGGGCGCCCAGATCCACTCCATGCCCAGCTCGTTGGCGAGCCATCCGGCGAGGTTCTCCCCGTCCCGGGCCCAGACCTCCTGCAACCCGACGACGTCCGGACGCACGTCGCGAAGCGTGCGCAGGATGGCCTTGCTCCGCTCCTGCCACGGCCCGAAGCGCCACCAGAGATTCCAGGTCATGACGCGGATCATGCGTGTGTTTCCCAACCACGGGCCGGCTTTCCGATCAGAGGCTATCTCTACCGGACCGGAATGATGTGCGAGAGTCGACGGGATGGAGCTGATCGGGCGGGGGCGGGACGCGGACGTGTACGCGCTGGCCGCCGGCCGGGTCCTGCGCCGGTACCGGGAGGACGGTCCGGCGCGGGCGGAGGCGCGGCTGATGACGCACCTCGCCGGGGCGGGCTACCCGGTCCCGCGGGTGTACGACGCGAACGACCGCGACCAGATCCTCGAACGCCTCGACGGCCCGACCATGCGCGCCTCGCTGCGCCGCCGGCCGTGGCGCGCCGCGTCGTACGGGCGGATCCTCGCCCGGCTCCACGACAGGCTGCACGCCGTGCCCGCCCCCGGCTTCCTGCCGTCCTCCGCCTGCTCCGGGAGCGGCGGCCGGGTGCTCCACCTGGATCTGCACCCGGACAACGTGGTCCTCACCGCCCGCGGCCCGTACGTCATCGACTGGCGCAACGCCGCCGCGGGCGACCCGGCGTGCGACGTGGCGATGACGGTGTGCATCCTGCGCGGCGTGGAGCCGGGCCCGCCGGAGGCCCTCACCGTACGCGTCCTCGTACGCTCCCTGCTCCGGGCGACCGCCACGGACCCCGCCTCCGGCTACGCCCACGCGCTCCCCGCCCGGCTGGCCGACCCCCACCTCACCCCGGGCGAGGCCCGGCGGCTGCGCCGGGCGCTGGGAGACGGGACGCGGGCGTAGGGTCGGGGGATGACGCGCCGGCGGCGGGGGCGTGTACGAGGATCCGGCGGGCCACCCGTTCCGCCTCCTACCGGCTCAGTGGACGAACGGCAGCAGTTCGTGGTGTGCGCCGGTCCCGGCCGCGGGGGCCACGCGGTCGCCGCCGCACCGACCGGCACCGCCCTCCAGCGGTCTTGACAGCCCGACGCTCCTGGAAGAAAGTTTCACCGTTCATGCGGCGCCCGGAAGGAATCTTTCAGGAGGGGTCGGAGTATGGGTCACCTGGACCGACGACACTTCACCGCCGGTGTACTCGCTACAGGAGGTGCGCTCTTCGTGGTCCCCGGTGCCACCGGACTCCCCGCCCACGCCGCGGACGCGGCGGCCGGCGGCGCGCCCGTGCTGCGGCGCGGCAGCGCCGCGCGGGCCGGGCTGGTCGAGTCGCCCCTGCGGCAACTGGTCGCCGACGCCGAGACGTTCCTCGGCCCGTCGCCGGAGCACCCCTGGTACGCGGGCGCGGTGATTCTCGCCGGGCGGGGGCGGACGGTCGCGCTGGAGCGGGCGATCGGGAAGGCGGTGCGCTACGCGGCGTACGACGAGACCACCGACACCGGTGTCGAGCTGCCCGAGGACCAGCAGGTCGACATGTCGATGGACACCGTCTTCGACCTCGCCTCCGTCTCCAAGCTCTTCACCTCCCTCCTCGCCGTGCAGCAGATCGAGCGCGGGGCGCTCGCCCTCGACGCCACCGTGGCCTCGTACCTCCCCGACTTCGGCGCCGCGGGCAAGCAGGACATCACCGTCCTGAACCTGCTGACGCACACCTCCGGGTTCACCTCCTGGATCCCGCTGTACGCCGAGCCGACGTGGGAGGCCAAGCTCGCCCGGCTCTGGCGGGAGGAGCCGGTCAACCCGCCCGGGACCGCGTACCTCTACTCCGACCTCAACCTCATCACCCTCCAGCTCGTCCTGGAGAAGATCACCGGCAAGCCCCTCGACCGCCTCCTCGCCGACGACATCACCGGGCCCCTCGGGATGACCGACACCCGCTACAACCCGCCCGCCGAGTGGCTGCCCCGCATCGCCGCCACCGAGGACGCGCGCAAGCCCTGGTCGGGGCTCGACCGCGGGATGGTGCGGGGCGAGGTGCACGACGAGAACGCGTACTCCTTCGGCGGGGTCGCGGGGCACGCCGGGCTGTTCTCGACCGCGTGGGATCTGGCGATCCTCTGCCGCACGCTGCTGAACGGCGGCGCCTACGGGCGGACCCGGATTCTTGAGCGGGAGTCGGTGGAGCTGATGTTCACCGACTTCAACACCGCGTTCCCGGGCGACGAGCACGGGCTCGGCTTCGAGCTGTACCAGCACTGGTTCATGGGCGCCATGGCCACCCCGGCGTCGGCCGGGCACACCGGTTTCACCGGCACCTCGCTGGTCGTCGACCCGACGACCGACAGCTTCCTCGTCCTCCTCGGCAACTCGGTCCACCCCGTGCGCAGCTGGCGCTCCGGCAGCGCGCCGCGGGTGGCGGCGGGGACGAACCTGGCCCGGGCCGTGCCCGTACGGCCGTGGGAGGGGCGCACGGCGTGGTTCAGCGGCACGGCCGACCAGAGGACGGCGACGCTCGTTCTGCCCGCGGTCACGGTGCGCGGTGCGCGCGGGTCCCTGGAGTTCGGGCTGTGGTGGGACACCGAGCCGCGGTGGGACAAGGTCCACCTGGAGGCGTCGGCGGACGGCGGCGGGACGTGGGAGCCGGTGCCGTTCACCAGCCGCCCGGCTGACGGCCGTGACGGGGACGTGCGGGAGCACCCGGAGGGGACGGCCGACGGGTGGTCCGGGCGGGTGTGGCACCGGGCGCACGCGGATCTCGGCCCGTGGCGCGGCCGGGCGGTGCGGCTGCGGTGGCGGTACGGGACGGACCGGCGGTACGTGGGGCGCGGGGTCTACGTGGACGGCGTGCGGGTGAAGGACGGGCACCGGGTGCTGTTCGACGACGGGCGGCGGGGGGACGCGGCGCGGGTCGAGCGGGACGGCTGGACGGCGTCGGCGGACTGACCGGCGGACTGACGGGCGGCGGCCCCGCGCTACCGCCCCAGCGCCGCCATCGCCGCGTTGTGGCCCGGGATCCCGCTCACGCCCCCGCCGCGCACCGCGCCCGCCCCGCACAGCAGCACGTTCGCGTGCGCCGTCTCCACCCCCCACCGGCCCGTCTCCCCGGCCGCGTACGGGAACGCCAGCTCGCGGTGGAAGATGTTGCCGCCCGGGAGGCGCAGGTCGCGCTCCAGGTCGAGCGGTGACTTCGCCTCGATGCAGGGGCGGCCCTCCGCGTCCGTCGCGAGGCAGTCGGCCAGCGGCTCGGCGAGGTGGGCGTCGAGCTGCGCGAGGGTGGCGCGCAGCAGTTCTTCGCGGGCGGCCTCGTTGTCCTCGGTGAAGAGACGGGCGGGGGCGTGCAGGCCGAAGAGGGTGAGCGTCTGGTAGCCGTCGCGGGCCAGGTCGGCGGCGAGGATCGACGGGTCGGTCAGCGAGTGGCAGTAGATCTCCGACGGCGGCGCGTGCGGCAGCATGCCGGCGGCGGCCTCGCGGTAGGCGGTCTCCAGGTCGCCGTAGCCCTCGGCGACATGGAAGGTGCCCGCGAACGCCTGCCGCGGGTCCACCCGCCCGTCGCGCAGCCGGGGCAGCCGCCGCAGCAGCATGTTCACCTTGAGCTGCGCGCCCTCGGGGGCGGGGCCCGGCGGATCCTCGCCCAGCAGCGCCGCGAGCGCGACGGGCGAGGCCCCGACGAGCACGGTGCGCGCGGCGACGGTGTCCTCCCCGTCCCCCGTCCGGTACGTCACCTCCGCCCGCTCGCCGTCGGTGCGCAGCGCGACGGCCTCGTGGCCGGTGGCGATCTCCGCGCCCGCCGCCCGGGCCGCCGCGGCGAGGGCGTCGGTGAGCGCGCCCATGCCGCCGACGGGTACGTCCCAGTCGCCGGTGCCGCCACCGATGACGTGGTAGAGGAAGCAGCGGTTCTGGGCGAGGGACGGGTCGTGGGCGGAGGCGAAGGTGCCGATGAGGCCGTCGGTGAGCACGACGCCGCGGACGAGGTCGTCGGCGAACGCCGCCTCGACGGTCTCGCCGAGCGGCCGCTCGAACAGCGCCCGCCAGGCGTCGTCGTCGCCGACGCGGGCGCGCAGCTCGCGGCGGGTGGGCAGCGGTTCGGTGAGGGTGGGGAAGACCCGCTCGGCGACGTGCTGCGTCATGCCGTAGAAGCGCTGCCAGGCGTCGAACTCGCGGTCGTCGCCGGTCAGGGCGGCGAACGACTCCCGGGTGGCGGCGCCGGGGCCGGTCTCGACGAGCAGGCCGGTGGGCCGCCCGCCACGGACGGCGGGGGTGTAGGAGGAGACGGCGCGCTTGCGCACGGCGAACGTCAGGCCGAGGTCGTCGACGATGGCGCGGGGCAGCAGGCTGACGAGGTACGAGTAGCGGGACAGCCGGGCGTCGACGCCGGCGAAGGCGCGGGCGGAGACGGCGGCGCCGCCGGTGTGGCCGAGGCGCTCCAGGACGAGCACGGAGCGGCCGGCGCGGGCGAGGTAGGCGGCGGCGACGAGGCCGTTGTGGCCGCCGCCGACGACGACGGCGTCGTAGCTGCTGCGGAGGGACATGGCTCTTCGTAACACGGAAGATCGCCCCGGGCCAGGGGACACAGCGCGGGGCGCGGGCGCGCGGGCCCGGAAAGAACTGGACGCGCCGATCGGCGGACTTGTAGCGTGCGGTCGGCCGTGACGCCGTCCGAGGAGGTGAGACCCGTGAACGCAGCATCGTCGTGGGCTCTCCCCCTTCCCGTCACGGCCGGGCGATCGACGTAGGTGTCGCCGGGAGCGCCTGACGGACCAGGCACTCCTGAGAGGCAACACCCATGGATTTCGATGTCGTCATCGCCGGCTCCGGGCCCACCGGCGCAACGCTCGCGGCCGAACTGCGCCTGCACGGTGTGCGGGTGCTCGTGCTGGAGAAGGAGACCGAGCCCGCGTCGCACGTCCGCATCGTGAGCCTGCACGTCCGCAGCCTGGAGCTGCTGGCGATGCGCGGGCTGCTGGAGCGCGTTCTGCCGCTGGGCAGGCGGCGCCCGGCCGGCGGGCTCTTCGCCGCGATCCCCAAGCCGCCGCCCGCGGACCTGGATTCCGCGCACGCCTTTCTGCTGGGCATCCCGCAGCCGGTGCTCGTCCGGCTGCTCGAAGAACACGCGGCCGGGCTGGGTGCGCGGATCCGGCGCGGTCGCGCGGTGACCGGTTTCGCGCAGGACGACGAGGGCGTGACGGTCGAGCTGGGCGGCATGGGGGGCACCCCCGCCCATGAGGGCGTAGCCGGCGGGGGAGGCGAGCGGCTGCGGGCGCGCTGGCTCGTCGGCTGCGACGGCGCGCGCAGTACGGTGCGCAAGCTCCTCGGCGTCGGCTTCCCCGGCGAGCCCTCGCGGAACGAGACGCTGATGGGCGAGATGGAGGTGGGGGTGGCGCAGGAGGAGGTCGCCGCCAGGGCGGCCGAAGTCCGCGAGAGCAACCGGCGGTTCTGGCTCCGGCCCATCGGCGGGGGGATCTACAGCGTCGTGGTCCCCGCCGCGGGAGTCGCAGGGCGCGCGGAACCGCCCACCCTGGACGACTTCGTCCGGCAGCTGCGCGCCGTCGCCGGAACCGACTTCGGCGTGCACTCCCCGCGCCGGCTGTCCCGCTTCGGGGACGCCACCCGGCTGGCCGACCGCTATCGGGTCGGCCGGGTGCTGCTGGCCGGCGACGCGGCGCACATCCATCCGCCCCTCGGCGGTCAGGGTCTCAACCTGGGCGTTCAGGACGCGTTCAACCTCGGCTGGAAGCTGGCCGCCCAGGTCCGCGGCTGGGCGCCGGCGGCGCTGCTGGACACGTACCAGGCCGAACGCCGTCCGGTCGCGGCGGACGTGCTGGACAACACCCGCGCCCAGACGGAGCTGCTGTCCGACGGGCCGGGCCCGCGGGCCGTGCGCCGGCTGCTCACCGAGCTGATGGACATCGACGAGGTCAACCGCCGCCTGACCGGGAAGATCACCGCGACCGGCCTCCGCTACGACTTCGGCCCGGGCCCCGACCTGCTCGGCCGCCGCCTGCCCGACACCGACGTCCGCCAAGGCCGCCTCTACGGCCTGCTGCACGGCGGCCGCGGCCTGCTGCTGGACCGCACCGCCCGCCTGACCGCCGGCGGCTGGTCGGACCGCGTCGACCACGTCGCGGACCCAACCGCGGTGCTGGACGTGCCGGGCGTGCTGCTGCGCCCCGACGGGCACGTGGCCTGGATCGGCGACGACCAGGCGGACCTGGACGCCCACCTCGCCCGCTGGTTCGGCAGGCCCGCCGGCTGATCCCGCCGGCGCTCCCCGGTCCCGGCCCCCCCCGCGTCCGCGCCGCCGGGCCCGTGCCGCTAGCGGGCGCGGGCCCGCGGGCCCGCCGCCGGCGCGCACGGCGCCTGCGGCGGGCCGGCGTCGGAGTCCCGGGCCACGCCGACGCCGGCACCGACGTCGGCGGCGTCCGCCGCGTCGAGTACGGCGGCCAGCAGGCCCGGGAACCGTACATCCAGGTCGTCGCGGCGCAGTTCGACGAAGCAGCGGGTGCCTTCCTGCCGGGTGCGGGTGACGCCGGCGTCGCGCAGCACGCTCAGGTGGTGGCTGAGGGTGGACTTGGCCACCGGTGCGCGCAGTTCGCCCCAGCCGCGTTCCCGGCCGTCCGCCAGCACGCGCACCAGCCCGACCCGGATCGGGTCGCTGAGCGCGCTCATCACCGACAGGACCTCGATCTCGTGCCGCTCCGGGTGCCGTGCCTTCCGCATGGAGGCGATGCTACGTTGTCATTCGTTGTTCTACGAACGTCGAACGAAGGAATGGACATGTCCCTCCCGCCACCGGCCGACCACACCGGGCAGGTCGTCGTCGTCACCGGCGCCGGCTCCGGCATCGGCCGCGCCACCGCACACGCCTTCGCCGACGCCGGGGCACACGTGCTGGGCGTCGGACGCCGCACGGACGCGCTGGCGGAAACCGCCCTCGGCCGCCCCCGCATCACCCCCCACCCCGCCGACCTGCTCACCGCGGACGTTCCCGACGAGGTGATCGACGCCGCGGTCGAACGCTGGGGGCGCCTCGACGTCCTGGTCAACAACGCCGGCGCCACCCGGGTGATGCCGCTGGCCGAGACCACCGCCGCCGGCATCGCCGACCTGTTCGGCCTCAACGTCACCGCGCCGAGCCTGCTGGCCCGGTCCGCCCTCCCCCACCTGCGCCGGCGCCGCGGCGCGATCCTCAACGTCTCCAGCACCTACGGGCACCGGCCGCTGCCCGGCGCCGCCCACTACGCGGCCTCCAAGGCGGCCCTGGAACAGCTCACCCGCACCTGGGCCCTGGAGCTGGCCGCCGACGGCGTCCGCGTCAACGCCGTCGCCCCCGGCCCGACCGAGAGCCAGGCCCTCGCCGCCGCCGGACTGCCCCCGGACGCCGTGGAACGGATCAAGCGGGACGAGGCCGGGCGCATCCCCCTCGGCCGCCGCGGCGAGCCGCACGAGGTCGCCGCCTGGATCCTGCGCCTGGCCGACCCCGCCGCCACCTGGCTCACCGGGCAGGTCCTCACCGTCGACGGCGGCCTGGAACTCACCTAGCGACCGTCGTCCGGACCCTCACCCGGCCCGCGGCGCGGCCCGGGCCTCAGCCCGAGGCGCGGCGGGACGCCGCCAGCCGGTAGACCTGCGCCGCCTCCGCCGTGCGGCCCAGCTGCTCCAGGCAGTGAGCCTCGTCGTGGCGGCTGGACAGGGTCTCCGGGTGCGCCGCGCCCAGCGTGCGCTCGCGGGCGCGGGCCACCTCGCGGTGCACCGTCAGGGCCTCCGCCCAGCGGTTCAGCCAGCCCAGCGCGACCGCGGTCTCGCGGCGGCCCGCGAGCGTGTCCGCGTGCTCCGGGCCGAGCACCCGTTCGCGTACGGCGGTGACCTCGCGGGCCTCGGTCAGCGCCTCGTGCCAGCGGCCGAGGCGGCCCAGCGTCACGCACCGGATGTGGCGGGCGCGCAGCGTCTCGGGGTGGCGGGTGCCGAGGGCCTGGGTACGGTCGGCGATCAGCGCCTCGTAGTGGCCGAGGGCCTCCTCGTGGCGGCCCAGGCGGCCCAGGCAGATGCCCGCCTCGTAGCGCGCGGCGAGGGTGTCGGGGTGGTCGCGGCCGAGGGTGCCGCCGCGGGCGGCGGCGACCTCGCGGTACGTCGCGAGCGCCTGCTCCCAGTGGCCGAGGCTGCCGAGCGCGTGGCCGACCTCGTAGCGGCTGACCAGGGTGTCGGGGTGGTCGGCGCCCAGCACGCGGGTGCGGACGGCGGTGACCTCGCCGGCGACGCGGTAGGACTCCTCGTAGCGGCCGAGGCGGCTGAGGGTGTACGCGAGGTTGTGGCGGCAGCGCAGGGTGTCGGGGTGCTCGTGGCCCATGGTGCGCTCGCGGTCGGCGAGGACGCCGCCGTACACCTCCAGCGCCTCGGCGTGCCGGTCCAGCTGGCCGAGCGCGTACGCGGTCTCCTGCCGCACGGCGAGGGTGTCGACGTGCTCCCGGCCGAGGCGCCGCTCGCGGCCCGCCGCCGCCGTACGGAACTCCTCCAGCGCCTCCGCGGTGCGGCCGAGGCGGGCCAGGCACAGGCCGGTCTGGTGGCGGCTGGCGAGGGTGTCCGGGTGGTCGGCGCCGAGCGCGGCGCCGCGTTCGGCGGCGAGCGCGCGGTGGGCGGCGGCGGCCTCCTCCCAGCGCCCGAGGCGGGCGAGGCTGGCGGCGGCCTCGTGGCGGCCGGCGAAGGCGTCGAGCACGTGCGGGGGTGCCGCGGGCGGCGCGGGCGGCGGGGTGGTGGGCGGATCGGGGGCGTAGGGGTGCGGGGGGTGGGAGGAGCGGGGCGGGGTGTGGAAGGAGGGGGGCGCCTGCGAGACGGGGTGCTGCCCGGCGGGGAGCGGCGCGCTCGCCGGGGGCCAGGTGCGCCGCAGGGCGTCCTCGGGGCGCGGGGGCGCCGGGGTGTCGCGGGTGGCGCGTACGGAGCGGGCGCCCGTCGTCATGCCCGCCGTCCACGCCGGCAGTCCGGACCCGCCGCTTCCCCCGCTGTCCCGGCCGGGCAGGCTCCGGGGGTCGCGCCCGCCGGGGGTGCCCGGCCCGCTCTCCCGGCTCTCCCCGCCGCCGCCGGCCGCCGAGCCGTTGCCCGACGCCGGCCGCGCCGCCTCCGCCGCCGCGCGGCTGCCGCGCAGCCGCGTCGCCAGGTCCGCCGCGTCCGCCGGCCGGTCCTCCGGGGCCTTCGCCAGCAGGTCCAGCACCACCCGCTCCAGCGGCTCCGGGATCTCCGGCCGGTGCGTGCGCAGCGGCTCCGGCGGCGTGTCGCGGTGGCCGACGAGGACCGCCCAGGCGTCGTCCATGTCGAACGGGGGGACGCCGGTGGCGAGTTCGTACAGGACGCAGCCCAGCGAGTACAGGTCGCTGCGGTGGTCGATGCCCCCGCTGCCGGAGATCTGCTCGGGCGACATGTAGTGCGGGGTGCCCATGGCCATGCCGCCCGCGCCGGTGAGCCGGGAGGTGAAGCCGATGTCGTGGGCGAGGCGCGCGATGCCGAAGTCGAGGATCTTCACCGTGCCGTCGCCGAGCCGCATGATGTTGGCGGGCTTGAGGTCGCGGTGCACGACGCCCTGGTCGTGGGTGTACGCGAGGGCCGCCGCGACCTGCTCAGCGATGTCGATGACCTCCTCGACCGGCCGCGGCCGGTGCCCGCCGGCCTCCAGCAGCTGGCTGAGGTTGCGGCCCTGCAGCAGCTCCATGACGAGGTACAGCACGCCGTCGTCCTCGCCGAAGTCGTGCACGACGGTGACGCCGCGGTGCTGGAGGAGCGCGGCGACCCGGGCCTCGCGCCGGAAGCGTTCCTGTATCGCGGTGGAGACGGGGTGTCCCTGGCGGTGCGGACCGGCCGGCTTGAGGCACTTCACGGCGACGCGGCGGCCCAGCGACTCGTCGCGGGCCTGCCAGACCTCGCCCATGCCACCGCGGCCGAGGAGTTCGAGCAGCCGGTAGCGGCCCTGGATCAGCCTGGTCTCCGCCATCTCCCGCTGCCGCCCCCGCCGTCGCCGCCTTCAGCCGTCACTCGTAGCCGTTACCCGTGGTCTTATCCCCCGACTCGTCCAGTATGGCGGCCGTCCGCGCCAGCGTGGAAGGTGAGGGCCGCGATGTGGGACCGAGCCGTTCCATGGCCTTGAGGATGTTGCGCGGCGGCAGCCGCCAGCGCAGTCCGTCCGGTACGGCGCGCAGGATGCCCGCCGTCGCGCGCAGCCGGCGGTCGACCACGGGGGCGGGGGGCGCGGGGCGGCCGTAGAGCCGGTGGGCGGGCTCCGGCAGGGTGGCGTAGGCGAGGCCCGCGACGCGGCTCCAGAGGAGTGCGCGGGCGGGGGCCAGGAGCGGGCCGACGGGCGGGCGGCGGAGGAACGCGTCGACGTCGGCGGATTCGGGGGTGGCGGCCAGCTCGGGTGCCACCCGATCGAAGTACGCGGCGAGCGCGGCGGTGTCGCCCGGTACCGCCTCCGGGTCGAGGCCGACGAGGCGGGCGGCGGTGCGCTGTTCGCGTACGTAGGCGTCGGCGTGCGCGTCGGGGATCGTCAGGCCGGAGCGGCGGGCGACGTGGAGGTAGGAGTCGATCTCGGCGCAGTGCACCCAGAGCAGCAGCCCGGGTTCGTCCACGCGGTAGCTGGCGCCGGTGGCGGGGTCGACGGCGCGCAGGCGGCGGTGGATGCCGCGGACGCGCGCGCCGGCGCGTTCGGCGGCGGGGGTGGCGGCGTAGGTGACGGTGCCGACGAAGGCGGCGGTGCGCAGGAGGCGGCCCCAGGCGTCGGCACGGAAGTCGGAGTTCTGCACGACGCCGCGGACGGCGCGCGGGTGCAGGGCCTGGAGGTACAGCGCGCGGACCCCGCCTATCCACATCACGGGGTCGCTGTGCAGCTGCCAGGTCACCGACGCGGGCCCGAACAGCCCCGGATCCGGGCTCCCGGGGGGCTCTTCGGTCCCGGTCGTTCCGGTCCCGTCCGGCACGGCCATGCGGACCCCTCCCCAACGGCGCGCGGGCGCCCGCCGTGCGCCGGGTCCATTGTCACCCGCCGGGCGCGCGCTCCCGCGGCCGGGGCGCGGGCCGGTGCGTACGGGCGACGGGCGGGCCGGAGATCAGGCGGCCCCGGGGCGTACGCGGATCTTCGACTGGCCGTGCGGCAGCTTCTCCCAGTCCGCCATGAACTCGGCCGTGAGGCCGTGCTTCTCCGCCAGCGCCACCAGCGTCCCGGTGCGGTAGTAGAAGTCCTCGCGCAGCACGTGGTGCTCCTCGGACTCGGTGCGGTCGAAGGTGAAGTCGAACCAGCCGTCGGGCCGCAGCACCCGGCCGACGTGGGCGAGGCACTCGTCGATGACGTCCGGCGGGGAGTGCGAGAAGACGCTGTGCGCGTGGACGACGCGGAAGTGCCGGTCCGGGAGGAAGGCGAAGGTCAGGTCCCGTACGGGCGTGAGGTGCGGCAGCTTGTCCTGCAACCCGTGCCGGATCAGGGTGTCCTGGGCGGCGAACAGGATGTCCGGGGAGATGTCGAGGCCGTAGTAGCGGCCGGTCTTCAGGTAGTCGATGAAGCGCCAGCCCGCCCGCAGGTTGCCGCAGCCGATCTCCAGCATGCGGTCGCCGGGCTCCAGCCCGTGCTCCAGGAGGTAGTCGAACTGCATCTTGCCCAGCGCCAGCCACCGGTCGTGCGTCTTGCTCCCCACGGCCGCCTCGGGATCGGCGGCGCAGTCGGAGCGCATCACGGCGCGGTAGTACGCGACGTGGTCGCGGTGGCGCAGCCGCAGCCAGGCGTCGCGGCCGGCGCGGGCGAGGTAGCGGGGGACCCGGTCCGGGTGGCGGGCGGCGTAGCGGACGCGGTGGGTGAGGGTGGTCCGGTTGGCGGTCAGGTTCTTGCGCGGCAAGGTGCACCCCTGGTGAATGCCAGTGGAACGGGCACGGACGATGGCGGCAGAGTTTAGAGGCCCGAAGGGCGTACGCAAGGCGGGCGGCGGCCGTTCGGGTGACGCGCGCGCACCCGCGCCCCGGGACGTACCCCCGACGCCCGCCCAGGGAGTGACCGGGGCCGCCGCTGCCGTGATACTGGGCAAGCCAGACCCGGTCGTGACCGGGCGCGAACGCCACCGGAGGTACCCCATGCGAATGCTCATCAACGTGCCGGAGACCGTGGTGCCGGACGCGCTGCGCGGCATGGCAGCCGCCCACCCCGAACTGACCGTCGACGTCGAGAACCGGGTGGTGGTGCGGCGGGACGCGCCGGTCACCGACAAGGTCGGCCTGGTCTCCGGCGGCGGCTCCGGGCACGAGCCGCTGCACGGCGGCTTCGTCGGCCGCGGCATGCTGGACGCCGCCTGCGCCGGCGAGATCTTCACCTCGCCCGTCCCGGACCAGATGACCCGCGCCGCGGCGGCCGTGGACGCCGGCCGGGGCGTGCTGTTCGTCGTGAAGAACTACACCGGCGACGTGCTGAACTTCGACATGGCCGCCGACCTCGCCCAGGACGAGGGCATCCAGGTCGCGAAGGTCCTCGTGGACGACGACGTCGCCGTCACCGACAGCCTCTACACCGCCGGCCGCCGCGGCGTCGGCGCGACGCTGTTCGTGGAGAAGATCGCCGGGGCCGCGGCCGAGGAGGGCGCGCCGCTCGAGCGGGTGGAGGCGCTGGCCCGGCAGGTCGTGGAGTCCTCGCGCAGCTTCGGCGTCGCGCTGAGCGCGTGCACCACGCCGGCCAAGGGCAGCCCCACCTTCGACCTGCCGGACGGCGAGCTGGAGCTGGGCATCGGCATCCACGGCGAGCCGGGCCGCGAGCGGCGGCCGATGATGACGTCGCACGAGATCGCGGACGTGTCGGTCGACGCCGTGCTGGAGGACCTGCGGCCGACGGGCCCGGTGCTGGCGCTCGTCAACGGCATGGGCGCCACCCCGCTGATCGAGCTGTACGGCTTCAACGCCGAGGTGCAGCGGGTGCTGGCGGAGCGCGGCGTGGCGGTGGCCCGTACGCTCGTCGGGAACTACGTGACCTCGCTGGACATGGCGGGCTGCTCCGTCACGCTGTGCCAGGCGGACGAGGAGCTGCTGCGGCTGTGGGACGCGCCGGTCCGCACCCCCGGGCTGCGCTGGGGCGTCTGACCCGCAGCAGAAGGTACGAGAAGGGATACGGCACGTGCTCGACGCGGAATTCTTCCGCCGCTGGATGCTCACCACGGCGGCGGCCGTCGACCGGGAGGCCGACCGCCTCACCGAACTCGACTCGGCGATCGGCGACGCCGACCACGGCGCGAACCTGAAGCGCGGCTTCACGGCCGTACGGGCGGCGCTGGAGGACGACCCGCCGCAGACGCCGGGCGCGGTGCTGGTGCTCGCCGGGCGGCAGCTGATCTCGAAGGTCGGCGGCGCCTCCGGGCCGCTGTACGGCACGCTGCTGCGCGGCACCGGCAAGGCCCTCGGCGACGACGCCGAGGTCACCGACGCGGCGCTGCGCGCGGCGCTGGACGACGGCGTGGGCGCGGTCGCCAAGCTGGGCGGCGCGGCGCCCGGCGACAAGACGATGCTGGACGCGCTGGTGCCGGCCGTGGCGGCGCTCGGCGACGGCGGTGACTACGCCGCCGCGCGGGCGGCCGCGGAGAAGGGCGCCGAGGCGACGGTTCCGATACAGGCCCGCAAGGGGCGGGCCTCGTACCTCGGCGAGCGCAGCATCGGGCACCGGGACCCGGGCGCCACCTCGTCGGCGCTGCTGTTCGGCGCGCTGGCCGAGACCGCGGAGGCGGTGACCGGTGGCTGAGGGCCCGCTGGTCGGCCTCGTGCTGGTCTCGCACAGCGCCGCCGTCGCCGAGTCGGTGGCCCGGCTGGCGGTCGCCCTGGCGGGCGTGGACACGGTCCCCGTCGAGCACGCCGGCGGCACGGCCGACGGCGGCTTCGGTACGGACGCGGACCGCATCGCGGCGGCGGCGCGGGCGGCGGACCGGGGCGCGGGCGTGGGGCTGCTGGTGGACCTGGGCAGCGCGGTGCTGACGGTGAAGTCGCTGGTGGAGGACGAGGAGCTGCCGGCCGGGGCGCGGCTGCTGGACGCGCCGTTCGTGGAGGGCGCGGTGGCGGCGGTCGTCACGGCGTCCACGGGGGCGGACCTGGACGGGGTCGCGGCGGCGGCGCAGGAGGCGTACGGGTACCGCAAGGAGTGAGCCGGGGGCGCGCGGAAGCGCTGGGGCGCCGCGGGGCCTCCGGGTGCGCGGGCGTGCGGATGCGGGTGCCGTGGCGCGTGGTGCCCGGGGCTCCGGTTCCGGTGCCCCCGGCGTCCCGGGTGCGCCGGAGCCTCCCGGTGGGCAGGAAGTCGGAGACACGAACCGGCGGGCGCACAGGCACCGCCGGACACGAAGGGGCGGGACCGTGAAGATAGCCGTGTTCGGTGCCGGCAGCATCGGCTGCCACCTGGGCGGCATGCTGGCCGAGGTGGCCGACGTGACCTTAGTCGGCCGGCAGGCCGCGATGGACGTGCTGCGTTCCCGCGGCCTGACGCTCACCGGCGGCGGCCGGGCGGAGCGCCGCGTCGAGCCGGCCGAGCTGCGCCTGACGACCGGCCCGCAGGCCGCCGCGGGGGCGGACTACGTCCTGGTCACCGTGAAGTCCGCGGACACCGCGCGGGCCGCCCGCGAGCTGGCCGGCCACCTGGCCCCCGGCGCGGCGGTCGTGAGCTTCCAGAACGGGCTGCGCAACCCCGGCCTGCTGCGCGAGGGGCTGCCGGGCCGGACGGTGCTCGCGGGCATGGTCCCGTACAACGTGGTGCGGTCCGCGCCCGGCGTGTACCACCAGGCCACGGCGGGCGTGCTGATGGTCGGCGGGGGTGAGCGCTCGGCGCCACTGGCGGCGGCGATGGCGCAGGCCGGGCTGGCGGTGGAGGCGCGCGACGACATGCCCGAGGTGCAGCACGCGAAGCTGCTGATGAACCTCAACAACGCCGTCAACGCGCTGTCCGGGCTGCCGCTGAAGGAGCAGCTGGGGCAGCGCTCGTACCGTACGTGCCTGGCGCTGTGCCAGCGCGAGGCGCTCGCCGCCTTCCGCGCGGCGGGGCTGGCCCCCGCCCGGCTCGGCCCGGCGCCGCCGGGGCTGACGCCGCTGCTGCTGCGCCTGCCCGACCTGCTCTTCCGGCGGCTGGCGGCGGCGACGCTGCGCGTCGACGCGCAGGCCCGGTCCTCCATGTGGGACGACCTGCAACGGGGCCGGCCGACGGAGATCGACACGCTCCAGGGCGAGGTGACGGCGCTGGCGGCGCGCCACGGGACGCGGGCGCCGGTGAACGCGCGGCTGGTGGAGCTGGTACGGGAGGCGGAGGCGCGGGGCGCGGGCGAGGCTCGGCGGTGGAGCGGCACGGAGCTGCTGGCGGAGCTGAAGGCGGCGGGCGCGGCAGGCGCGGAACGCGGCTGAGCGGGGCGGGCGTGCCGGGCGCCCGGGGCGCCGCGCTCGTGGCCGGGCGGGGGGTACGGACCGCGGGCGGCTGCGGGGACACGTCACCGGGGTGCGACCGTACGGCGTGGGTCGGCGGCCCGCGCGAGTGCGGGCCCGCGCCGGGGTGCCGCCGCGGGCGTACGGCGCGCGAGGGCCGCGTCGCCGGGGGTTACCGGCGGGCGCCCGGTGGTACGGCCGCCCCCGCACCCGGGTCCGCCGCCCGGGCGCCCGGCTCCCCCGCCGCCGCGAACCACGTCGGGCCGTCCGCCAGCGCCAGCCGGATCCGGTGCCGCGCGAACGGCTCCAGCTCCGCCGGCAGGGCGTCCGGGGCGAACCAGCCGACCTCCAGCCCCTCCTCGTCGTTGACCCGCGCCTCCCCGCCCGTCGCCCGGCAGCGCAGCGAGATGTCCATGAACTGACACTTGTCCCCGTTGGGGTACTCGACCGGGTCCAGCCCCTCCACCAGCACGACCCGCTCGGCGGTGCAGACCACCCCGGTCTCCTCGTACACCTCGCGCACCGCCGTCTGCGCGGGCTGCTCGCCCGGCTCCGGGATGCCCCCGACGATCGACCACCGCCCGGTGTCGGCGCGCCGGTGGAGCAGCACCCGGCCGTCGCCGTCGACCACGACGGCGCTGACGCCGGGGAGGAAGAGAAGCTGCTGCCCGGCGGTCGCGCGCAGCTCGCGGATGAAGTCGGGTGTCGCCATGGCGGTAAGCGTAAACGGCCCCGGGATGCCGCCGGGAAACGCGCCGTGACCCGGGGGCTACGCCTCGGCGGCGCCGCCGGTGAGGGGACGGCGCAGGCGGTCGCGGATGGCCCGTACCGCCTCTTCGGCGTTGTCGACGGTGATCGTGAAGTCGTGGTCGTCCACCAGCCGCAGCACCAGGCCCTCGCCGCGCCGGACGACGACGGCGGTGCCCTTGCCGGGGCGCCAGCGGTAGCCCCAGCCGCCCCAGTGCCGGGGGGTGACCAGGGGCGCGAAGTCCGCCGCGAGCACGTCGCTGAGCAGAATGCGCCGACGCGGCAGGCCGAGGTGGCCGCAGCGGATCTCCAGGGCGTCGTCGTCGACGCTGACGGCCACGTGGACGAAGGCGACGGTGCCGGCGAGGACGAGCAGGCCGGCGGCGATGCAGCCGACCACGGACATGACCAGGGGCGCGAGCCCGCCGGTGAAGGGCGCGGCGACGGCCAGCTCGATGCCGAGGGCCATGCAGGCAGCGCCGATCAGGGCGAGCAGCCACTGCACCCGGTTCGTGGCCCGCCCGGTCCAGACGCGGGGGCGGTCGTCCTTCATGTCCCCGAGAGTACGCCGCCCGGGCGGTCCCGGCAGTCCCCCCGCGGCTATCCGGGTACGGCCCCGGAGCGGGCCGGGGCGCCGTGCAGCAGCCGGCCCTCCGCGTACCCGAGGGCGGCGGGCGGGAGGGCGCCCGGGCGGCCGCTGAGGAGGACGGTGAGGGAGCCGGAGGGCGCGGCGCCGGGGTCCGGCCCGGCGCCGATACGGCGCAGCGCCTGCCCGGCGACGGCGCCGGCGGAGCCGTACAGCGCCACGGGGGGCGCGCCGGGCCGCTGCACGGCGGCGCGGATGCGCTCGCCGACCAGCTCGTAGTGGGTGCAGCCGAGGACGACGGCGCCGACGTCGCGGGGGGTGCGGGCGGCGGCCGCGGCGACGGCGGCGTCGACGGCGGCCCCGTCGGCGTGCTCGACGGCGTCGGCGAGGCCGGGGCAGGGCACCTCGGCGGCGGCCGCGCCGCCGGCGAAGTCGCGGATCAGCCGGCGCTGGTAGTCGCTGCCGGTGGTGGCGGGCGTCGCCCAGACGGCGAGCGGCCCGCCGCGGGCGGCGGCGGGCTTCACGGCGGGCACGGTGCCGACGACGGGCAGCGCGGGCTCCAGCTCCGCGCGCAGCGCGGGCAGGGCGTGCACGGAGGCGGTGTTGCAGGCGACGACGAGCACGTCCGGCCCGTGGGCGGCGGCGGCCCGGGCGCAGGCGAGCACCCGCTCCCCCAGGTCCGCGGGCTCGCGGGGCCCCCAGGGCATGCCGTCGGGGTCGGAGGACAGCACCAGGCCGGCGTCGGGCCGCAGCCGCCGCACGGCGGCGGCCGCGGGCAGCAGCCCGAGCCCGGAGTCCACAAGCGCGATCTTCACGCGGTCACTTTAGCCCGCGGCCCGGCCGCAGGGGGGCTCGGCGCCGGGTCCCGCCGGGCGGGGCCGGTACGTCGCCGCCGCGGCCGGACGCGGCCGGGCCCTGGACGGGAGCACCGGGCGCCTGGGCGCGGACGGCGGCGAGGGGGACGCCGGGAAGGCCCGGCCCGCCGCCGCGGCCCCGCCCCGCCCCGGCCCTCCCCCGACTCCGCGCGAGCCCCCGCGGTGCTCGCCCCGCGGGGGTTCGCGCGGGAGACTTGCCCGCGTGACTCTCGTGTCGTGGTGCGCCGTGCTGTCCCTCCTCTCCTGGGCCTGGCTCCTGCTCGGGCAGGGGCTCTTCTGGCGGACCGATGTACGCCTGCCCGTGCGCACCCCGCCCGGGCGGTGGCCCTCCGTGGCCGTCGTCGTACCGGCGCGGGACGAGGCCGGGGTGCTGCCGGACAGCCTGCCGTCGCTGCTGGCGCAGGCGTATCCGGGGCCGGCGCAGGTGTTCCTCGTCGACGACGGCAGCACCGACGGCACCGCCGCGACCGCCCGCGCGCTCGCCTCGCGGGCCGGGGACGGCGCGCTGCCGCTCACCGTGTCGTCGCCCGGCGAACCGCCGCCCGGGTGGACCGGGAAGCTCTGGGCGCTGCGGCACGGGATCGGGCAGGCGCACGCCGCGGGCGCCGAGTACCTGCTGCTCACCGACGCCGACATCGCCCACGGGCCGCAGAGCCTGCGCGAGTTGGTCGCGGCCGCCGAGACCGGCGGGTACGACCTCGTCTCGCAGATGGCCCGGCTGCGTACGGCCACCGGCTGGGAGCGGCTCGTGGTGCCCGCGTTCGTCTACTTCTTCGCCCAGCTCTACCCCTTCCGCCGGGTCAACCGCGCCGGCGGCAGGACCGCCGCCGCGGCCGGCGGCTGCGTGCTGCTCCGGGCGGACGCGGCCCGCCGGGCGGGCATCCCCGAGTCGGTGCGCGGGGCGCTGATCGACGACGTGTCCGTGGCGCGCGCCGTCAAGCGCGCCGGCGGGAGGATCTGGCTGGGGCTCGCGGAGCGGGTCGACAGCGTGCGTCCGTACCCGCGGCTGGCGGAGCTGTGGGCGATGGTCGCGCGCAGCGCGTACGCCCAACTGCGGCACAGCCCGCTGCTGCTGGCCGCCGCCGTCGCCGGGCTCGCGCTGGTGTACCTGGTGCCGCCGTTCGCGCTCGCCGCCGGGCTCCTCGGGGGCGCACCCGCCGCGGCGGTCGCGGGGGCGCTGGCGTGGGCGGTGATGGCGGGGACGTACCTGCCCGTGCTGCGCTATTACGGACAGCCGCCGTGGGCCGCGGCGTTGCTGCCGTTCACCGCCGGGCTGTACCTGCTCATGACGGTGGACTCGGCCGTACGGCACCACCGCGGCAGGGGCGCCGCGTGGAAGGGACGTGTGTACGCGTGAGGTACGCATTTCCTACGCGCGGGTAGCCTCGACCCTCCCCGTCCACCTGGCCTTTACAGAATCTCAACACCACGAGAGGCCCGATTTCCCCACGTTCACTCGTATTGATGAGGTTCGGTCACTTCGAACACGCAAAACAACCTTCTTATCGGTCTCCCCAACGACCACATCGTGGGCTTAACTTATGCGGTATGACCTCCCCCCGCCCGTACGGCGGCGGCTACTATGCCGCGCCGGCCTTCCCGGACACCCCGATCTACGACAGTTTGGTCGAAGAGCGGGGTACCCCCCAGATCGCCCCGATCAGGGTTCCTTCGTACGACACCGGCCACCACCTCCCGGCCCTGCCCGCGCCCCGCGCCGCCCTGCCGCCCGCCCCGGTACCGGCCCCGGCACCCGGGCCGCCCGTGCCGCACCATCCGCACACCGCCCAGAACCCGGGCTACGGCGGCCATCAGCCCGCGCCCCAGCCGGCCCCGCCGCAGCCGTTCATCCCGCAGCAGGCGCAGCCCCGCTGGGACCAGGGCTACGAGCAGCCGCGGCCCCCGCAGCAACAGGCGCGCCCGCAGCAGCAGTCGGCGCCCCCGCCCGGGTACGAGGCGATGCGGCCCGTCGCGCCGCGGCCGGCGCCGCCGCAGCAGGCGCAGCCCGCCCGGCCGGCGTCCCCGCAGACGTACGCCGACCAGTACGCCCGCCCGTACTACCAGGACGGACAGCGCTACTGAGCACGGGCTGGCCCTGAACGGTGGCCGGCCGACCTCGCCGCGCGCGCTACGGTGGTGCCTCAGCCAAGCCGACGCACGAGGTGGGGGCAGAGCAGGACATGGCACAGGGCTCCGTCCAGGTCACGCACACCGGTACCGCACGGGGGGCCGGCCGGTGGCGTCGGCGCACCGGGGAGTACGGGTCGCTCGCCGCCGCCCTGGAGGCGGCGGCCGACGGCGACGTGCTGTCGCTGGCCCCGGGCACGTACCGGGAGAACGTCGTACTGGAGCGGGCGGTGACGCTGCGCGGACCGGGCGGCGCGGTGGGCTCCGTGCGCATCGCGCCGGCCGACGGCGTGGCGCTGACCGTCCGGGCGTCCGCGGTCGTCGAGGGGCTGCACGTCGAGGGGGAGGACGCGGCGGTCCCGGCGGTACTCGTGGAGACGGGCCGGCCGGAGCTGACCGGGCTGCGGGTCGTCACCCGCTCCGCCGCCGGCATCGAGGTGCGCGGCGACGCCCGGCCGACGGTCCGCCGCTGCGCCGTGGACAACCCGGGAGGCACGGGGGTCACGTTCGCCGACGGGTCCGGCGGCGTGCTGGAGGGCTGCGAGGTGCTGGCGGCCGGGCGCAGCGGGGTCGCGGTGCGCGGCGGCTCCAGCGCCCATTTGTCGCAGTGCCGTATCCACCACGCGGGCGGCGCCGGGCTGCTGCTCACCGGCGAGGGCAGCACGGTGGAGGCGGTGGGCTGCGAGGTCTACGAGATCAAGGGCGCCGGCGTGCAGTTGACGTCCCGCGCCTCCGGGGAGCTGACGGACTGCACGGTGCACCGCACCTCCGGCGACGGCATCTCGCTCGACACCGAGGCCGTCGTGCGGCTCACCGGCTGCGAGGTCCACGACGTCCCGGAGAACGCCGTGGACCTGCGGTCGCGCGCGCAGGCGCGGCTGACGCGGGTGACCGTGCGCCGGTTCGGCCGCAACGGCCTGTCGGTGTGGGACGCGGGCACGCGCGCCGAGGCCGTGCAGTGCGAGGTCCACGACAGCACCGGCGACTACCCCGCGGTGTGGGTGAGCGACGGCGCGGCGGCGACGTTCACCTCCTGCCGGGTGCACGACGTGCCCGACGCGCTGGTCGTCCTCGACCGCGGCTCGGCGGTCGAGGCGGACGACACCGACCTCGCGCAGGTGCGCGGCACGGCGGTGTCGGTGAGCGACGGCGCCACGGTCGCGCTGGAGCAGTGCCGGATCCGGGACGCGGCGACCGGCGCGTGGTTCCGCGACCACGGCAGCGGCGGCACCGTACGGGACACCACCGTGGACTCCGTCGCCTCCGGGATCATCGTCACCAAGGGCGCCGACCCCGCGGTCGAGGGCTGCACGATCTCCTCCCCCACCGAGGCCGGGGTGTTCGTCTCGGCGGCCGGCCGCGGGTCGTTCACCGGCTGCCGGGTCACCGGCAGCCTCGGCTACGGCTTCCACGTCATCGACGGCTGCCGTACGGCCCTGACCCGCTGCCGGACGGAGCGCTGCGCGCGCGGCGGCTACGAGTTCGCCGACGCCGGCCCCGCCGCCCCCGAGGGCTCCGGCGGCCCGGTCGTCGAGGACTGCACGAGCGACGAGAGCGCCGAGACGGCCTCCGCCCGCCCCACGGTGCCCGCCGCCCGCACCGAGCCCGAACCGGACGGCCTGCTCGGCGCGTTCGCGCCGCAGCCGGCGGGCGCGGCGGGCGGCGCGCGGCCGGCGGCCGAGGCGCAGGCGGAGGCGCGGCCGGCCCGGGAGGTGCTGGCGGAGCTGGACACGCTCGTCGGGCTGGAGAACGTCAAGCGCGAGGTGCGGGCGCTGACCGACATGATCGAGGTCGGCCGGCGGCGCCGGCAGGCGGGCCTGAAGGCCGCCTCGGTCCGCCGCCACCTGGTCTTCACCGGCTCCCCCGGCACCGGCAAGACGACGGTGGCGCGGATGTACGGCGAGATCCTCTCCTCGCTGGGCGTGCTGGACCGCGGGCACCTGGTGGAGGTCTCCCGGGTGGACCTCGTCGGCGAGCACATCGGCTCGACCGCGATCCGCACCCAGCAGGCGTTCGAACGGGCCCACGGCGGCGTGCTGTTCATCGACGAGGCGTACGCGCTGGCGCCGGAGGACTCCGGCCGGGACTTCGGCCGCGAGGCCATCGACACCCTGGTGAAGCTGATGGAGGACCACCGCGAGTCGGTCGTGGTGATCGCCGCCGGGTACACCACGGAGATGGAGCGGTTCCTGGCCGTCAACCCCGGGGTGGCGTCGCGCTTCTCACGCACCATCACCTTCGGCGACTACACCGCGGAGGAGCTGCTGCGCATAGTCTCGCAGCAGGCCGAGGAGCACGAGTACCGGCTCGGCGACGGCACGAGCGAGGCGCTGCTCAAGTACTTCACCGTGATACCGAAGGGCGCCGGCTTCGGCAACGGCCGTACCGCGCGGCAGACGTTCGAGGCGATGGTCGAGCGGCACGCCGGCCGCGTGGCCCAGCTTCCGGACCCCACGACCGACGAGCTGACGCTGCTCTACGCGGACGACATCCCCGCGCTGCCCTGAGCCGCCGCCTCGCCCGCGTCCCCCGGCCCGCCCGCCGTCTCCGGCTCCCCGGCGGGCTCCGGCTCCCCCGCGGGCCGCGGAACCCGCCGCGGCCACTCCTCCGGGGCCGCCGCGGGGACGACAGCGATCCGGTCGAGCAGCCCGGCGCGTTCGGCGGCGAAGGCCGGGTCGGCCTGGTAGTCGGAGTGCGCGTTGATCGCCGCCGGGAGCGGGTGTTCGGGCGTGCGCTCGAAGGCCAGCGGGTCCTTCAGCGGCTTGCGGTCGACGTCGCTGGGCCGCCCGTCCGGCGACGTGGGCCGCACCGGCCCGCCGATGGGGTCGGTCAGCCGCCACAGGTTGCGCCAGGCGTGGGTCTCCCGGTCGAGCGCGGCCAGCGCGGCGTCGCCGAAGTACGCGGGGAACCACCGCCCGTAGAGCCGGCGCAGCGGCGACCCGTACGTCAGCAGCGCCACCCGGCCGCGGATGTCCGGGTCGAGCTGCCAGACCGCGGCGGCGGCGAGCACGCTGCCCTGGGAGTGCCCGGAGATGACCAGGCAGCCGCCGGTGCGGGTGGTCCAGGTGCTGGTGCGCCAGGCGAGGTCGGGCACGGCGCGCTCGGCGTAGCAGGGCGGCGCGAACGGGTGGGCGGCGCGCGGCCAGAAGGTGCCGACGTCCCACAGGATGCCGACCGTACGGCGCGACTTGGGGTCCCGGTACGCCTGCCGGCCCATGGCCAGCAGCAGGATGACCCCGGCGCCCATCATCCAGGAGCCGAGCGCCTGCCCGGTCTGCGCCAGCCCGGGCAGCGGGCCGGGGGCGCCGTCGGCGGCCCGGCCGGGGACCTCGTCGGTGAGCCAGGCGCCGAGCACGGCGCCCGCGCCGAGGACCAGGGTGGCGAGCGCCGCGGCGCCGATGGCGGTCGGCGCGTCGTCGGTGAGCCGGGCGCGGGCGATGGCGCCGGCGATGCGGCCGGTGCGCGGGTCGTTGGCCGCGGTGGCGGGGTGCTCGGCCGGGTAGAGCCCGGCCACCTCGGCGGTGAGCCGGCGGCGCAGCACCCACAGCCGCCAGGCGCCGGCCAGCGCGAGCAGCAGCACGAGCAGGGCGACCAGCGGAATGACCGTGGCCTGCCAGGACAGCACCACGGGCGGGCCGGCGAGCGGACCGCCCTCGCCGGGGGTGGCGCCGCGGTCCAGCCAGTCGGCGACGCGCTGGGCGACGCCGCCGGAGAAGACCCCGGCCAGGGCGCCGGCCAGCAGCGCCACGCACGCCCCGCCGAGGCCGCGCAGGGCGGGCGGGGCAGCCTCGTCGGGGTGTGCAGCGCGCCGCTGGAGCACCAGCCCGGCGACCGCGAGCCCGGCCGCGAGCACGCCCTGCGCCACGGCCAGGCCGCCGAAGACCGAGGTGCCGGGCAGCCGGCCGGAGGAGACCCAGCCGGGGCGGGACCAGGCGGTGTGCACGAGCACGGCCGCCAGCAGCGCGAGCGCGGCCAGCGGCAGGGCCCGTACGGTGCGGCGGTCCTCGCCCAGGTCCGGCTCCGCCTCGGTACGTCCCGAGCGGCACACCAGCAGGACGACGGCGGCCCAGCCGGCGGCGACCAGGGCCGCGAGCACCCAGCCGGCGGCCCGCAGGCCGCCGCCGGTGCCGTCGTCGGCCGCCGCGGTGACGGGCAGCAGCGCGGAGGCCACGGCGAGCAGCCCGGCGGCGGTGTGCGCCGCGCGCAGCCGGGCCACCAGGCGGCGCCCGTACCAGAAGCCGGGCAGGGACAGCGCGGGCTGCTCGCCGGCGGCGCCGCCGGCCGGGGTGGTGCGCGGCGCGGGCCTGGCGGACTCGTAGATGCTCCAGGTGCGCCGGGACAGCCACCACAGCAGCGCCGTCAGCAGCACGGGCACCAGCGCGGCGAGCGCGAGCCGCCGGCCGGGGGCGCCGAACCAGCCGCCGGACCCGGCGGACATGAAGCCGAGCCACGACTTGCCGTCGACGCAGTGCGCGCTGCCGGCGCACTGCCAGGCCAGCAGGTCGAGCGTCACCTCGCCGGCGGCGAGCACGAGCTGCACGGTGAGGGTCAGCGCGAGGATCCGCACCAGCACGTCGTACGCCCGCTGCGCGCCGTGCCGCGACGGGGCCGCGGGGCGCATCCAGTGCGCGAGGTTCGCGACCATGAACGGCAGCAGGACCAGCCACAGCGCGCGGGCGCCGTTGCCGGAGGTCAGGTTCGACCAGCAGTACGCCTCCTGCACCGGCTCCGTACGGGATCCGCCGGCTTCCCCGCGCTCGTCCCCCGGCTCCTGCGCGTCCCGCACGTCCTGCGTGCGGCGGTGGATCCCGGCCGTGCGGTCGCCGGTGACCAGCTCCGTGCGCGGGTCCCCCAGCATCTCCTGCGGCGTGGCCCCGCCCACGCCGTGCACCAGCAGCTCCAGCGCCGGCTGCGGCGCCGCGTCGTCCGGTCCGTCCGTTGTCCCCCTGGCGCTCAGCGCCTCCGGCTGCATGCCACTCGCCCCCCGTGCCGCCATTCGTCGATGCCGTGACCCAGCATCCCGGGATCGGGCTTTCCGTGCAGCTTCCCGCGCGGGAGGCGAAGCAGAATCGTGACGCGGGGGTCTCCCCCGGTGGCCGGACACCCGAGGCCGCGGCCCGTCTCCGCATGGGAGGATGACCCCGACGAGCGGCCCCGGGGACGAGAGGCGGACGGCGTGAGCGACAACCAGAACCTGCTCGCGGAGCAGCGCCGGGCCCTCATCCTGGACGAGGTCCGGCGCCGCGGCGGGGTGCGGGTGAACGAGCTGACGCGCCGTCTGAACGTCTCCGACATGACCATCAGGCGCGACCTCGACGCGCTCGCGCGCCAGGGGGTCGTGGAGAAGGTCCACGGCGGCGCCGTGCCGCTGGCCGAGGCGAGCACCCACGAGCCCGGCTTCGAGGCCAAGTCCTCGCGGGAGACGGGCGCGAAGGAGGAGATCGCCCGGGCGGCGGCGCAGATGGTGGCGCCGGGCGCGGCGATCGCGCTCTCCGGCGGGACGACGACGTTCGCGCTGGCGCGCGAGCTGGTCGAGGTGCCGGAGCTGACGGTGGTGACCAACTCGGTGCGCGTCGCCGACGTGTTCTACGCCGCCCAGCAGCCGGGCGCGCGCGGCGCGACGGTGGTGCTGACGGGCGGGGTGCGGACCCCGTCGGACTCGCTGGTCGGCCCGGTGACCGACCAGGCCATCCGCACGCTCCACTTCGACGTGCTGTTCATCGGGGTGCACGGCATATCGGTGCAGGCGGGGCTCTCCACGCCGAATCTCGCGGAGGCGGAGACGAACCGCCATCTGGTGCGGGCGGCGCGGCGGGTGGTGGTCGTCGCCGACCACACCAAGTGGGGCACGGTGGGTTTGAGTTCGTTCGCCTCGCTGGACGCGGTGGACGCGCTGGTGACGGATCCGGGGGTGCGCCCGGAGGCGCGCGCGGAGATGGCGGAGCACCTGCCGGAGGTCGTGGTCGCGGGCGGGCCGCAGGCGCCGGCGGAGGGCTGAGCGGCCGCGGGGCCGGGGGCGCTCAGCAGGTCCAGCGGCCGGTGGCCAGGAAGCCGTCGAGGTGCGCGGCGTACGGGCCGACGTCGAGGCCCTGTCCGGCGAGCCAGTCGTCGGAGTAGTACTTGTCGAGGTAGCGGTCGCCGGGGTCGCAGATCAGGGTAACGACGCTGCCGTGCCGGCCGGCGTCGACCATCTCACCGACGATCTTCAGCGCGCCCCACAGCCCGGTGCCCGTCGAGCCGCCGGCCCGGCGGCCGATGGCCCGCTCCAGGGCGCGTACGGCCGCCACGGTGGCCGCGTCAGGGACCTTCATCATCCGGTCGATGGCCGCGGGCAGGAAGCTGGGCTCCATCCGCGGGCGGCCGATGCCCTCGATGCGGGAGCCGCTGTCGGCCGTGACGCCGGCGTCGCCGCTCTCCCAGCCGTCGAAGAAGCAGGAGTTCTCCGGGTCGGCGACGCAGACGCGGGTGTCGTACTGCAGGTAGCGCACGTAGCGGGCGATGGTGGCGGACGTGCCGCCGGTGCCGGCGGTGGCGACGATCCAGGCGGGCTCGGGGAACCGCTCCAGGCGGAGCTGGGTGTAGATCGACTCGGCGATGTTGTTGTTGCCGCGCCAGTCCGTCGCCCGTTCGGCGTAGGTGAACTGGTCCATGTAGTGGCCGCCGGTCTCCTCGGCCAGCCGGGCCGACACCTCGTACACCGTCCGCGGGTCGTCCACCAGGTGACAGCTGCCGCCGTGGAACTCGATGAGCCGGGTCTTCTCCCGGCTGGTGGTGCGCGGCATCACCGCGATGAAGGGCACGCCGATCAGGTCGGCGAAGTACGCCTCGGAGACGGCGGTGGACCCGGACGACGCCTCGATGACGGGCTTGCCGGGGCGGATCCAGCCGTTGCACAGCCCGTAGAGGAACAGCGAGCGCGCGAGGCGGTGCTTGAGGCTGCCGGTGGGGTGGGTGGACTCGTCCTTGAGGTAGAGGTCGATGCCCCACCGCTCGGGCAGCGGGAAGCGGAGCAGGTGGGTGTCGGCGGTGCGGTTGGCGTCGGCCTGCACCTTGCGGACGGCCTCCTTGAGCCAGGCGCGCGCCGCGGGGTCGCTGCGGTCGACGTCGAGGGTGGGGAGGGCGCCGCCGGGCGTGGCGGCCGGGTGCTGTGCGCTGGCGGTCACGCCCCGATCATATGCGCGGCTCTGGTCACCCCGGCCGGTCGTGGGCACACTGGCAGGAGTGCGGGTACCGCCCGCGGGCCGGGCGGTGCCGCCCATGCGCGCTCATCGCTCCAGGGGGAGCGCTGTGGGGGAGCCGAGGAGGGTCGGCGTGGCGGAGACGGAGTACACGGCTCGCGGGGTGCGGATCGGGCGCTGGGTGCGCTCACTGACCCGGGCCGGGCAGGTGCACATCAAGGACGGCCGGCTGGAGCTGCTCACCAGCTACGGCACCCAGATCGACAGCGCTCCGGTGCGCCAGGTGCGCGCCGGCCGGCCGTGGTTCGGCCGCGGCGACCGGGCGCTGGCGTCGGTCAACGGCCGGCAGTACGTCCTGACGCTCGGCGGCGAGCGGGGCGGCGGCAGGGAGTCGGGCACGAAGGCGGTCGGCCGCTTCCTCGAAGCCGTACGCGCCGCGCGCGGCCGCGGGAACGGCACGGCGGACTTCGGCTGAGCGCACCCCGCCCGCGGGGCGGGCGGGGATGTCCGGGGCCGGTCACCGCAGTGGCCGGCGGCCGCCGGGCCGCCCGCTGCGCGGGGGCGGTCACCGCCGCGGTGGCCCGCCCCGCTCCCCGAGGGGGCGGAACGGGCCACCGGCCGACGGTGCGGACCGCGGGTCACTCCGTCGCGATCGCGCCCAGGACGTCCAGCCGTGCCGCCCTGCGGGACGGCCGCCAGGCCGCCAGCGCGCCTGCCGTGAGGCCGACCAGCGCCACGATCGTCAGCTGCACCGGCGGGACGGTGAACACCCCGTCGCCGGAGGAGTCCGTGGCCTTCGTCATGGCCCAGCCGAGGAACCCGCCGAGCACCAGCCCGCCGGCCGTGCCGAAGGCGGCCACCAGCACCGACTCCCAGCGGACCATCGCGCGCAGCTGCGCCCGGGTCTGCCCGACCGCGCGCAGCAGGCCCAGCTCGCGGGTCCGCTCGTGCACGGCGAGGGTGAGGGTGTTGGCGATGCCCAGCAGGGCGATGACCACGGCGAGCGCCAGCAGCGCGTACACCAGCGTCAGCATCATGTCGACGCCCGCCGCCGAGGACTCGGCGAACTCGTCCCGCGTCTGCACCTCCGGGCTGCCGTACCGCTCGGCGACCTTCTCCACCGCCGCCTTGCCGCCGTCCTCGGACACGCCGTCCTTGAACGCGACCGCGACGAGCGTGTCGGAGTCCTGCATCCGGTGCGGCTCCCACGCCTCGCGGGTGAGGACGTAGTCCCCGGCCAGATCCGCCTGGTCGTAGACGGCCCGCACGGTGAAGGGCTGCTTCTCGCCGTCGGTGAAGGTGAAGCGCGCGGTGCTGCCGACCTCCCAGCCGTGGTCGTCCGCCTCGCTCTCCGAGACCGCGACGCCGTTCGTACCCAGGTCCGCCAGGCTGCCCTCGACCGCGCCGAGGTCGAGCACGTCGCCCATCCGCCCGGGATCCGTGACGGTCAGCGCCCTGCCGTCGCCGTCCACCCGCGCCACGCCGCTGCCCAGGCCGAGCGCGTGCTCCACCTCCCGCAGCTGCGCCACGGCCGGGGCGACCTTCGGGCTGAGCGCGCCGCTCTCCGGCCCGAAGGCCGGCACCCGCACCGCCACGTCGCCGGCGAAGGCGCGCGAGACGGTCTGGTCCATCGTGGACTTCAGCGAGGCGCCGAAGACGGTGAACAGGGACACCACGGCGACGCCGATCATCAGCGCGGTCGCGGTGGCCGCGGTGCGCTTGGGGCTGCGCAGCGCGTTGCGGCGGGCCAGCCGGCCGTTCATGCGGCGCAGCGGGGCGCCGAGGATCCGTACGGCGTACGCGGACGCCACCGGGCCCAGCACCACGAACGCGGCCAGCGTGATCACCGCGCCGGCGACCGTCAGCAGCACCGACGGGCCCGACGAGGCGCCGTACACCGTCAGCCCGGCGCCCGCGGCGGTGAGGACGCCGCCGACGAGGGCCCGTACCCGGGAGGAGCCCGAGTCGTCCACGGCCGTCTCGCGCAGCGCCGCCAGCGGCGCCGTGCGGCCGGCGCGGACGGCGGGCGCCAGCGCGGAGGCCAGGCACACCAGGACGCCGGTGGCGAACGGCAGGGCCAGCGACAGCCCGCTGACCACCAGGTCGCCGTCGGGGAACGGGAAGCCGACCGCCGGGAACAGCGCCTGCAGCCCGGCCGCGATCCCCAGGCCGCCGGCGAGTCCGGCGAGCGAGGCGAGCACGGCGACGGCCAGCGCCTCGGCCATGGTCTGGGCCACGACCTGGCGCCGGGTGGCGCCGATCGCGCGGAGCAGGGCGTTGTCGCGGGTGCGCTGGGCGACGACGATCGCGAAGGTGTTGTAGATGCTGAACGTGGCGACCAGCATGGCCACGCCGGCGAAGCCGAGCAGGCCGGCGGTGAAGCCGCTGAGGAACTGACCGGCGATCTGGTCCTGGTTCTCCTCGGTGACCTCCTGCCCGGTGACGGCCTCGACGCCGTCGGGCAGCGCCGGGGCCAGCGCCCGGACCAGCCCGCTCTGGCTCTCCCCCGAGTCGGCGCGCACCTGGATGCTGGTGGCCCGGCCGGGCTCCGGCGTCAGGTACTTCTCCGCGTCGGCGCGGGTCAGCGCGGTGAAGGTGGTCTGGCCCATGCCGTCCTCGCCGCCGAAGGTGGAGATGCCGACGATCTCGATCCGCAGCGGGTCGGGGGTGCGCACGGTCGCGGTGTCGCCGATCTCCAGGCCGGCGGCGTCGGCGGCGCCGCGGTTGATCACGGCCTCACCGGAGCGCTCGGGCGCGCGGCCGTCGGCGATCTGGTACGAGTTCAGTTCCTCGTCGGCGATCCAGTTCCCGGCCAGGGTCGGAGGGCCCCCGCCGCCCACCGGCTCGCCGTCCTCGTCGATGATCTGGCCGGGGCCCTCGATGCGGGGCTCGGCCGCGGCGACGCCCGGCAGCTGCGCGATCTCGTCCGCCAGCCGAGCGGGGACGGTCTGGCGGGTGCCGAACGACTCGCCGGGGGTGGTGATCATGTCGTCGCCGCGTACCACCGCGTCCGTACCGCCGGTGGCGCGGCCGAACATGGCGTCGAAGCTGGACCTCAGGGTGTCCCCCATGACGAGGGTGCCGCCGAGGAACGCGACGCCGAGGAGCACGGCGAAGAACGTGCCGGCGAACCGCCGCTTGTGCGTGCGCAGCCCGGCCATGCTCAGCCGCAGCGACGCGCGGGTGCCGCTCATGACGAACTCTTCCTCTCCGCGGGGTCGTTCAGGGGACGGGCCGGGCGGGGGCTGTCACCGACGAAGCGCTGCATGCGGTCCAGCACGCGGTCCGCGGTGGGCTCCGCCATGCGGTCGACCAGCCGGCCGTCGGCGAGGAAGACCACCTCGTCGGCGTAGGCCGCCGCGACCGGGTCGTGGGTGACCATGACCACGGTGCGGCCGAGGTCGCGCACGGTGTCGGCGAGCAGCCCGAGGACCTCGGCGCCGGAGCGCGAGTCGAGGTTGCCGGTGGGCTCGTCGGCGAAGACGACGTCGGGGCGGCCGGCGAAGGCGCGGGCCACGGCGACGCGCTGCTGCTGGCCGCCGGACAGCTCCGCGGGCCGGTGGTGCAGCCGGTCGCGGAGGCCGACGACGTCGATGAGCGAGTCGATCCAGGCGGGGTCGCCGCGGCGGCCGGCCAGGTCCATGGGCAGGGTGATGTTCTCCGCCACGGTCAGCGTCGGCAGCAGGTTGAACGCCTGGAAGACGAAGCCGATCCGGTCGCGGCGCAGCTTGGTCAGCCGCTTGTCGTCGAGCGCGCCCAGCTCGGTGTCGCCGATGAAGGCGGCGCCGGAGGTGAGCGTGTCCAGGCCGGCGGCGCAGTGCATCAGCGTGGACTTCCCGGACCCGGAGGGGCCCATGATGGCCGTGAACCTCCCGGCCGGGAAGGCGACGCCGACGCCGTCGAGCGCCCGGACCTCGGTGTCGCCGCTGCCGTAAACCTTGGCGGCGTCGACGACGCGGGCGGCCGCGCCGGTGATCACGGGGGCGGTGCCGGTCGCGTGCGTCATGCCGCACCGCCCTTGCCCTCGGTCCGGTGGCCGAACTCCTCGTTCAGCACGGACAGCCGGCGCCAGTACTCGTCCTCGTCGATCTCGCCCGCCGCGAAGCGCCGGCCGAGCACGGCGATCGGCGACTGCTCGCCGTAGCCGGTGCCGCCGGGGCCGCCGCGGAAGCGCTGCCAGGGGGCGCCGCGTCCGCGCCCGACGACGCGGCGGACGAAGAAGAACAGGCCGCCGATCACCAGTGCCCACATGAGCGGGAAGAGCAGGACCCAGGGGCCGGGCCCGCCGTCGTTCCAGTGCGCCAGGGTGTTCATCGTCCTCAACTCCTCGATGGTTTCCGTGGTGCTGACACCATCGAGACTCCCGCTCGGAGGGGGTCCGGGTCGTCGTACGGCCAGCGGCACCCGGCCTGCTCCCGGCGGAGTACCCGGGCGGTCTCCGGCTGCTCCCGGCGCCCCGCCCGCGGTCACTGTGCGTGACGAATTCACACGGGGTGCGCCCGGGGCACGTGCATATGCACCCTCCACACGCTCCCGCGTACGCCCCCGGTGGCCTTCCATGGACGGTGGACGCGGGGCACGGACGGGACAAAGGAGCAGAACCGTGGCCACGGAACCCGACACGAGTGCGGTCGTGTCCGAGCTCGCCGAGATCCGGCGCTCCCTCGACGTGGGCCTGGCCCGCATCGACGGGCGGCTCGCACTGCTGTCGCAGCGTAGTCAGCAGATGGAGCGCGAGATCGACGAACTCACGGCACGCGTCACCTCGCTGGAGCACTCGCGCTGGCCACTGCCCTCGATCGCCGCGCTCACCGGCGCGGCGGCGATGGCGCTGGCGTTATGGCAGGCGCTGGGCCGCTGAGCGGCGCCGAGCGGCAGACCCGGCCCACCGGCCGCCGGTCCCACGTAGCGCGGGGCCGGCGGCCCGGGCCGTCCGGATCAGGCGCCGAGGCGCAGGTGGTGGAGCATCAGCAGCGCCGCGGCCATGTTCGCGGCGGGCACCTCGCCGCGGCCGACCATGTCGGGCACCCCCTTCAGGGGCACCCACTCCCGCCGGTCGGACTCGAAGTCGTCCTCGGGGTCGCCGATCTGCACCGCCTCCGTGGCGTAGTAGATGAGGTGGCGGGCGTCCGTCAGGCCGTTGGACGGCTCGACGGTCATCAGGTGCGTGAGCGGGCCGGGCCGCCAGCCGGTCTCCTCCTCCATCTCGCGGGCGGCGGCGGTCTCGGGGTCCTCCCCGTCCTCCACCACCCCGGCGGCCAGCTCCCATCCGTAGACGTCGGTGATGAAACGGTGCCGCCACAGCAGCAGCACCTCGTTCGCCTCGTTGACCGCGGTCGCCACGGCGACGGGTCGCAGGCGGATCAGATAGTGGTCAAGGTGGCGCCCGTCCGGGAGTTCCACGTCGGCCAGGTTGACGCGGAACCAGCGGTTTTCGTACACGGTGTGCTCCCTGAGGTTCCTCCATCGCACGTACCATCCCCCTTGTCGCCGTCCAGTGGCGGTGACGGCCCCCGGCTCAGAGCGGAACGCGCAACGCCGCGTCGATCAGCTCCGCCGCCTCGGCGGTCCCCCCTCCGCCGGTCTCGGTCAGATGGCGACGGACCGCGCGCAACCTGTCCCGCAGCCGCTGCGACTCCATCCCTCTGGCCGCCCGTGCCATTTCCAGCGCCGCCTGCGCCGCCTCCTCGGCGTCCCCCTGGCGCAGCTCGACGTGGCTCAGAATCGCCAGCCGGTGCACCCGCCCCCGGTCGTGGGCGGGCCGGTGCACGGCGGCCGCCGCCTGTTCGCGGGCGGCGCGCAGGTCCCCGATGCGTAAGAGCGCCTCGGCGACCTGCACATTGACCAGACCCGGCTGGACGTAGTCCGTCTCGGCCGGCTCCTGGCGGGCGCTGATCCGCCCGGCGGCGGACTCGGCGCGGCGGATGCAGCCCAGGGTGCCCGAGCGGTCGCCGAGGAAGGCGTACGCCTTGGCCTGCATCGCGTACAGATCGGCCGCCAGGGCGGGGCTCACGTCCTGGTCCGCGGCCCGCAGCGCGGCCTCCGCGAACGCCACGGCCTGACGGTACTCCCGCAGGAACAGCGACTGGTTGACGAGCATCGCGATGACGTACGCGCCGAAGCCGCGGTCCCCGCTGGCCTTGGCCAGCCGGAGCGCCTGGTGGAAGTAGCGCTGCGACAGGCCGAGGGCGTCCGAGTCGTACGCGCAGATGCCCGCGACGGCGACGAGGCCGCCGGTGGCCCGGTGCAGCCGGCGGCCCACCTCGTCGCCGTACGAGCCGCGGAGCAGCGGCGCCGCCTCGGAGTTGAGGAAGCGCACGACGCGGGCGCGCGTCGCCATGCCGCCGGCCTTGCGGTACATCTGCTCGTAGTGCGCGCGGGCGGCCTTCAGGGTGGTGACGTCGGCCTCGCTGACGTGCACGGGCCCGGTCCGGGAGACGTCGCCGTCCTCCGGCGGGTTCTCCCACTCCCAGACCGGGATGACGGCCGGGGTGCCGGTGAGCGCGCGGGCGCCGACGACGTGCGGCTGCTGCTGCTCGTCGGAGCGCCACAGGGCGGTGGCCCGCTCGACGAAGCGGGCGAGCGGGGCGCCGCCCGACGAGGTGCCGGCGGCGGAGCCGAAGCCGATGTCGTCCAGCGTGACCGGGCGGTCGAGGCGTTCGGCCAGCACCTCGCAGATGAGGTCGGGGACCTGGCCGCGCGGTCGCTGGCCCTTCAGCCAGCGGGCGACGGCGGTGTGCTCGTAGCGCAGCCGCAGACCGCGGGCGGCACCGGCCCGGTTGACGTGGGCGGCGAGCCCGGCGTGGGAGATCCCGGCCTCGTCGAGGGCCGCGTCGAGCAGGGTGTTGGGCTCCATGTGCCCTCCTGCGTGCAGGGTGTTCGCCAGCGTAGCCGAGGGCGTTTCACACGGGGTGTGAAGTGCGCGCCCGCGGTCGTGGCGTGTGCGCCCTCCCGGTGGGCACGGGTGGCGAGTTGACTGTGCGGCATCGGGTCCGCTCGCTTCCCCGCAGCCTGGCGGCGGTTCCGTAGCCGCTCCGCCCGGCCGTGCCGGACCCGGCACCCGGCCGGCCGGGCGGGCGGCAACCCCCCACCGGCGCGGGCGCCGCGGACCGGACGGCGGTCCGGCCCGCGGACGTCCGCGACCGGGGCGGGAGGGGCGCGAGGGGCCGTACGGCCGCTGCCCGGCGACGGGCGGCCGGAAGGCGGTGCGGTGCCGGCGGGTAGGGTCGGCCGGCATGACGACCGGCATGCCCGCGGAGCCCTCGGCCGTGGTCGGTGGGCTGACCGTACGTCTGCGTCCCGTCCGCGAGGACGATCTGGAGATGTTCCGCCGCTTCGCCGTCGAGCCCGGCCTCGTCGGCCTCGACTGGGCCGGGTTCCGCGACGCGGCCGCGGCGGCGAGGCGGTTCGCCGCGGACGGGTGGCTCGGCGCGGACGACAGCCGGCTGATGGTCGACGTCGGCGCCGAGGGCGGGGCCGCCGGCCTGGTCAGCTACCACAGCGGCGGGTACGCCGGGCTCGGGAAGTACTGGGAGATCGGCATCGCGCTGCTGCCGGAGTGGCGCGGGCGCGGCATCGGCTGGCGGGCGCAGGCCCTGCTCTGCGACTACCTCTTCCGGCACACGCCCGTGCAGCGCATCCAGGCCGCCACGCATGCGGAGAACCTCGCCGAGCAGGGGTCGCTGAAGCGCGCCGGGTTCACCTTCGAAGGCGTCATCCGCGCCGCGGAGTTCCGGAACGGGCAGTGGCGCGACGGCCACATGTTCAGCCGGCTGCGCGGCGACCCGTCCCCGCTGTGACCCCGCCGTAGGCTACGGCTCCAGGACGCCCAGGGGGTCGTCGAGCACCGGCTGCCAGGCGAGTTCCGCGGCGCCGACCAGGCTGTTGTGGTCCAGCGCGCACTCCAGCACCGGCACCTCCCCGCTGCGCCCCCACAGGCTGCGGTCCGCCACGACCGCGCGCAGCCGCTCCGGGGCGGCGGCCAGCAGTGTCTGGTGCAGGCCGCCGAGGATGATGCGGTCCGGGTTGAGGATGTTGACGAGGCCGGCGAGGCCGAGCCCGAGGCGGTCGACGAGCACCGCGACGGCGGCGGCGACGGCCGGGTCCGCGTACTCGTCGCGCACCAGCTCGCACGCCTGCCGCAGCAGCGAGACCTCCGGCCCCGGCGCCCGGCCCGCGGCGGTCAGCAGCGCCAGCGGGTCGGTCTCGACGTCGAGGCAGCCGCGGCTGCCGCAGTGGCAGGGCAGGCCCTCGTCGGGGTTGACGGTCAGGTGGCCGACCTCCAGCGCGAGGCCGGCGCTGCCGGTGTGCAGCCGACCGTCGAGGACGAGCGCGCCGCCGACGCCGCGGTGGCCGGTGGCGACGCACAGCAGGTGCGCGGAGCCGCGGCCGGCGCCGTGGCGGTGCTCGGCGAGGGCGGCGAGGTTGACGTCGTTGCCGGTGAACGCCCGCGGGGCGGCGGTGAACCCGATGCCGGAGTCGGCCAGGCACTCGTGGAAGATCCGGCGCACGGGCGCGCCCACGGGCCAGGCGAGGTGCAGCGGGTTGAGGGCCTCGCCGTCGGGCTCGGCGACCGCGGACGGCACGGCCAGGCCGGCGCCCACGCACCGGCGCCCGGTGGCGCGCAGCAGCTCGGCGCCCTCCGCGACGACGGCGGCCAGGACGTGCCCGGGGTCCTCCGGGACGGTGCCGCAGCCGGGGGCGGTGGCGACGATGCGCCCGCCGAGCCCGACGAGCGCGGCCCGGAAGCCGTCGGCGTGCACCTGCGCGGCCAGCACGACGGGGCCGTCGGGGTTCACGGCCAGGCCGTGGGAGGGCCGGCCCTGGTGGCCGGGCGCGGCGGCGGGGCGGGAGTCGACGGTGATCAGGCCGAGCGCCGCCAGCTCCGCGGCGACGGCGCCGGCGGTGGCGCGCGTCACCCCCAGCTCGGAGGTGAGCACGGCGCGGGTGGGCGCGCGGCCGGTGTGGACGAGCTCCAGCGCGGGCCCCAGCGCGCTGCGGCCTCTCTCGGGTCCCGCGGGCCTTGTACGAGTCGGCGTCACCCTCCTATTCTGTCTTTGTGCCGACGCTAAACAAAATACGGGCCGCCCTCCCCCGACGACTCCGCGGCACCACCCCGCCCGGCGGCGCCGCGGGAGCGCGGCTCACCCGACTCCGTATCGTCCTGACCGTCTTCTTCGCCCTCGACGGCTTCGTCTTCGCCGGCTGGGTCGTCCGTATCCCCGACATCAAGGACCAGACCGGCGCCTCGCCCAGCGCGCTGGGCCTGGCGCTCCTCGGCGTGTCCGCGGGCGGGGTGGCGACCATGGTGCTCACCGGCGGGCTGATCCGCCGCTACGGCGCCCACGTGGTCACGGTGGCCACCGCCGTGCTGCTCTGCGCCGGCGTCATGCTGCCGCCGCTGACCCGCTCCGCCGTCGCGCTCGGGCTGGTGCTGCTGGTCTTCGGCGCCGCGTTCGGCTCCATCAACGTCGCCATGAACAGCGCGGCCGTCGACCTGGTGGCCGCCATGCGCCGGCCGGTACTGCCCAGCTTCCACGCGGCGTTCAGCCTCGGCGGGATGCTCGGCGCCGGGCTCGGGGCGCTCGTCGCCGGCCACCTCTCCCCCACCCGGCACCTGCTGCTGCTCGCGCTGCTGGGGCTGGCCGTCACCGCCTTCGCGGGGCGCGCGCTGCTCGCCCTCCCGGCGCCGGAGCCCCCGCCGGCCGCCTCGGGCGCCGGAGAGCCGGCCGCGGCGCCGGGCGCGGAGGGGGCGCGTACGGCGCTGCCCGCCGGGCGCGTCCGGCTGCTCGTCGGCGTGCTCGGCCTCGTCGCGCTGTGCACGGCGTACGGCGAGGGCGCCATGGCCGACTGGAGCGCGCTGCACCTCAAGGAGTCCCTCGACGCCGGCCCGGGCCTGGCCGCCGCCGGCTACTCCGTCTTCGCCCTCGCCATGACCGCCGGCCGGCTCTCCGGCACCGCGCTGCTGCTGCGGCTGGGCCAGAACCGCGCCCTGGTCGCGGGCGGCGCGACCGCCTGCGCGGGCATGCTGCTCGGCTCGTTCTCCCCGTCCGTCTGGGGCGCGCTGGCCGGCTTCGCCCTCACCGGGCTCGGCCTGGCCAACATCTTCCCCATCGCCATCGGCCGCGCCGGCGAGCTGGCCGGGCCGCACGGCGTGGCCGCCGCGTCCACCCTCGGCTACGGCGGCATGCTCCTCGGCCCGCCCGCGATCGGCTTCCTCGCCGACTGGTTCTCGCTGCGCGCCGCGCTGAGCACGGTGGCACTGCTCGCCGGGGCCGCGTCGGTCATCGCGTACGCGATGCAGTACGCGACGCGCCCGCGCCCGAGTTGAGGACCCGGCCGGGGCGGCGGGTCATCTGATGCCGACGGTGCGGGCGAGCACCGCCCGCTGCACCGGCAGCGCCTCGGCGTGCAGCGTACGGCCCGCGTCGGTGACGCACACCTTGACGCCCCTGCGGTCCTCGGGACACATCCCGCGGGCCACCAGCCCGTGCTTCTCCAGCCTGCCGACGAGGCGGGACAGCGCGCTCTGGCTCAGGTGCACCCGGTCCGCGAGCTCCTGCACCCGCAGGCTCGCCCCGTCGCCGGCGTCCACCATGCCGAGGAGCACGTCCAGCACCTCGAAGTCGCTGGCCCCGATGCCGTATCGATGCAGCTCACGGTCCAGCTCGCCCACAGCCCGCGCGTGCACCGCGCGGATCTCCCGCCACTGAGAAACGACCGCGCCCTCGGCGCTCCCCGTTGCCATGGCATGGCACCGTACCAGCCCGTGAGCGCGATGTGACGGCCGGTGTGCAACGGATTGAACACGGGCGGGCCCGGATAGTCTCGGGGGCGGAAGGGGGCGACATGAGGGGACCGAGGACGCAGCGCCAACGGGACGCCGCGACCGTCGAGATCGTGTACGCGGCCGTCACGGCGGCGCTGCTGGGCGGCGCGGTGTTCCTCGCCGTCGCCGCGCCCGCGCTGTTCTTCGGCGCGGTGCACGGCGACGCGCGGGCGGGGCTGGTCACGGCCGCGCAGGCGGCGGGGGCTACGGTGTTCGTGATCCGCGTCGGGCTCGTCCTGCGCCGCTGGTGACCAGCCGCCGGGCCAGGGGCCAGAGCAGGATCAGCGCGATGACGGCGTAGAGCGTGACGGAGAACGGGGTGTTCGCCAGCCCGCTGAGGCTGCCGTCGCTGAGCTGGAGCGCCCGGCGCATCTGCTGCTCGGCCGCGGGCCCGAGGATGACGCCGATGATCGCCGGCAGCACCGGCAGCCCGTAGCGCCGCATGCCGAGCCCGACCAGGCCGATCACCAGCAGGACGACCAGGTCGACCGCCTCCCCGCTGACGGCGTACGCGCCGACCGCCGCGAAGAACAGGATGCCCGCGTACAGGTACGGCCGCGGGATACGCAGCAGCTTCGCCCACACCGGCGCCAGCGGCAGGTTGACCACCAGCAACAGCAGCATCCCGAGGAACAGCGAGGCGATCAGGCCCCACACCAGGTCGGGTTCCCGGTCGAAGAGCAGCGGGCCGGGCTGGATGCCGTACTGCTGGAACGCGGCCAGCATCACCGCGGCCGTCGCGGTGGTCGGCAGCCCGAGCGTGAGCATCGACACCATCGTCCCGGCGGCGGAGGCGGACGCCGCGGACTCCGGCCCGGCGACGCCCTCGATGGCGCCCTTGCCGAACTCGTCCTTGTGCTTCGACAGCCGCTTCTCCGTCACGTACGACAGGAACGTGGGGATCTCCGCGCCGCCCGCCGGGATCGCCCCGAACGGGAAGCCGATCGCGGGGCCGCGCAGCCACGGCTTCCAGGTGCGCCGCACGTCGGAGCGGTCGAGCCACGGCCGCCCGACGGGGATCGGGCCCTGCGGGCCGGAGCGCAGCCGCGCGGCCACCCACAGCGCCTCGCCGACGGCGAAGAGGCCGACCGCGACGATGATGACGTCGATGCCGTCGGCGAGTTGCAGCGAGCCGAACGTCAGCCGCTCCTGCCCGGTCATCCGGTCCAGGCCCACCAGGCCGAGCGTCAGCCCGATCAGCAGCGAGGCGAAGCCGCGGACGCGGGAGCGGCCCAGCACGGAGGTCACCGCGATGAACGCGAGGACCATGAGCGCGAAGTAGTCGGGCGCGCCGATGTCGACGGCCAGGTCCGCGATCACCGGGGCGAGCACGACCAGCAGGATCGTGCCGATCATGCCGCCGGCGAAGTGCCCGATCGCCGCGGCGGCGAGGGCCTGCGAGCCGCGGCCGGACTTGGCCATCGGGTTGCCCTCGATGGCCGCGACCACCGCGGCGCTCTCCCCCGGGGTGTTGAGCAGGATGGAGGTGGTGGAGCCGCCGAACATGCCGCCGTAGTAGATGCCGGCGAACATGATGAGCGCGGCGGTGGGCTCCAGCCCGTACGTCACGGGGAGCAGCAGCGCGACGGCCATCGCGGGGCCGATGCCGGGCAGGACGCCGATGGCCGTGCCGAGCAGGACGCCGACGGCGGCCCAGAGGAGGTTCACGGGCGTCAGCGCGGTGCCGAAGCCGTCCAGGAGGGAGGTCAGGGAGTCCATCTCACAGCACCTCCATGAGCGGGCCGCCGGGCAGCGGGACGCCCAGCAGGTTGTCGAAGACGGCGTACGTGGCCACCGACAGCACGGCCGCGATGAGCGGGTCGCGGGTGTACGCGCGGCTGCCGAGGGCGAACGCGGCGCCCCAGAAGAGCAGTGCGCCGGCAACCGGGAAGCCGAACGGGGAGATGAGGAAGGCGGTGACCAGGAAGACGCCGGCGAGCAGCAGCACGGTCCGCCACTCGGAGGGCGCGTCGAGGTCGACGTCCCCGCCGCCCTCCGCCTCGCCCCTGCCGCCGCGCAGCACGTCGACGGCGAGCAGCGCGGCGACGACGAGGAGGGCGATGCCGACGACGGTGGGCGCGGCCTCGGGGCCGACCGGGCCGCGCTGGGCGAAGTCGGTGTCCATGCGCAGCGCGTCGACCAGCACCAGCACGCCGATCGCCAGCAGCAGGACGCAGACGCCGAGTTCGGACCTGCCGCGCAGGAGGGCGAGGAAGTGGTAGCGTTCCGGGCGCGGGTTGCGAGAACCAAGCCTCCCGCGCGTGCTGCTCGAGAACCAAGACGGCACATGCACCTCTCAGAACATCGCCATACCAAACCCGGGCTGGTTTCAACCCGGCTGGTGTTGATCGCGGAAGACCTGTCGGGTCGTTGACTCGCAGGCAGTGTGAGCCAGGAATCCCCTGCTTCAGCTGGGGGAGGATTCAAAGGCCCAGCTCCTTCAGTACGGAGACCACGCGCCGGTCCTGCCCGTCGAGGTAGTCGCCGAACTTCTCGCCGGTCAGGAAGGCGTCGGTCCAGCCGTTCTTCTTCAGCGCCTGCCGCCACTCGTCGGTGTCGTGCAGCTTCTCGAAGAGGTGGATGAGGTTCTTCCGCTCGGTGTCGGACAGCCCCGGCGGGGCGACGAAGCCGCGCCAGTTGGTGAACGCGACGTCGATGCCGACCTCGCGCAGCGTGGGCGCGTCGAGGCCCGGGTGCCGCTCGCCGCCGGTGACGGCGAGGACGCGCAGCTCGCCCGCCCTGATCTGGTCGAGGTACTCGCCGACGCCGGAGACGCCGAAGGCGACCTTGCCGCCGAGGATCGACGCGAGCAGTTCGCCGCCGCCGTCGTACGGCACGTAGTTGACCTCCTTGGGCACGATCCCGGCGGCCCGGGCCATCAGCATCGGCGCCAGGTGGTCGGGGCCGCCGGGGGACGAGCCGCCGCCGACGGGGGTCTTGCCCGGGGAGGCTTTCCAGTCGGCCAGCAGGTCCTCGAAGGTCCGGTACGGGGAGTCGGCGGGGACCACGACGATGTCGGGCTCCTGGGTGACGCGGGCGAGGGGGGTGGTGTCGGCGAGGGTGTGGTCGGTGGTGTTGGTCCGGACCGCGCCGGTGACCCCGAGGCCCATGGACATCGCGAGCTTGCCGTTGCCGTGCTCGCCGACCAGCCGGGACAGGCCCACGGTGCCGCCGGCGCCGGGGAGGTTGAAGACCTCGACGTTGCTGCCGAGGTCGGCCTCCTCGATGGTGCGGGCGAGGGTGCGGGCGGTGATGTCGTAGCCGCCGCCGGGGGTGTTGGGCACCATCAGCTCCAGGCCGGGGATCCGGCTGCCCCCGGCCGCGCCGTCCCCCTCGGTGATCAGCGGCGGTCCGAGGAGCACCAGCAGCGCCGCCGCCGCGAGCGCGAACGGGGTGCGTAGAGTGGTCGGCAGGCGCACGGTTCGGTTCACCGCCTCTTCTTCGGGAATCCGGCTCCGCGGAGCCGTGGACGATCACTGGGGTCCGGGCGTCGCCACATGCTCCCGCCGTGACCGCGGGGTGTCGCGCTTGTGAACGCAAGGAAAGTTCTGGTCGTTCTGGTCCCGGTGCGGGCGGGCCCGGGGCGCTAGCCTGACCGCCGTGATCCGGGTACTGGTGGTCGACGACGACTTCATGGTGGCCAGGCTGCACAGCCGCTACGTCACGGCGACCGACGGCTTCGAGGTGGCCGGCGTCGCGCACAGCGGCGCCGGCGCGCTGCGCGCGGTGGCGCGGCTGCGGCCCGACCTGGTGCTGCTCGACGTGTACCTGCCGGACATGGACGGCATCGGGGTGCTGCGGCGGCTGCGCGCCGGGGAGCACGCGGACACCGACGTGCTCGTCATCACCGCGTCCCGGGACGCCGAGACCATCCGCGGCGCGCTGCACGGCGGCGCCCTGCACTACGTGATCAAGCCGTTCACGCAGGCCGCGCTCCAGGAGCAGCTGCGCCACATCGCCGCCACCCGCGCCCGGCTCGACGCCCTCGACGCCGCCGACGGCGTGCAGCAGGCGCACGTCGACCGGCTTTTCGGCGCCCGCCCCACCGTGTCCGGCGCGCTGCCCAAGGGGCTCAACGCCCGCACCGCCGAGCTGGTGGAACGGGTGCTGCGCGGGCACCCGGGCGGGCTGTCGGCGGCCGAGTGCGCGGAGGCGGCGGCCCTCTCCCGGGTGGCCGCGCGGCGTTACCTGGAGCACTTCGCGGAGTCCGGCCGCGCCGAGCTGTCGCTGAAGTACGGCGGCACGGGGCGGCCCGAGCACCGCTACCGCTGGGCCGGCTGAGCCCGTACGCGCCGGGGCCCCCGGCCCGTACGCCCGCGCGCCCCGCCCGTACGCCGATCCGCACGCGCGCCCCGGACGTCACCCCCACGGGTGCTTCCCCGGGTGCGGCGGCGGGCCCGGGGGTAGTGCTGCCCCCGGCGCCGAACGCGAACGAACGAAGGGGAGGGCGGATGCCGCCTAAGCAGCCGTTCGAACTGCCGGCCTTCTACCTGCCGTGGCCCGCGCGGCTCAACCCGCACGTCGAGCAGGCCCGGACGCACTCCCGGGCCTGGGCGCGCGGGATGGGGATGCTGGAGGGCTCCGGCATCTGGGACACCGCCGACCTCGACGCGCACGACTACGCGCTGCTGTGCGCGTACACCCACCCCGACTGCTCCGCGGACGTGCTCTCGCTGGTCACCGACTGGTACGTGTGGGTCTTCTTCTTCGACGACCACTTCGTGGAGGCGTTCAAGCGCGACCGCGACCGGGCCGGCGCCAAGGCGTATCTGGACCGGCTGCCGGCGTTCATGCCCGTGGAGCCGGCCGCGGCCGCCATGCCGGAGCCGCGCAACCCGGTGGAGGCGGGGCTCGCGGACCTGTGGGCGCGCACGGTGCCGGCGATGTCGGCCGGGTGGCGGCGGCGGTTCGCGCGGAGCACCGTGAACCTGCTGGACGAGTCGCTGTGGGAGCTGGCCAACATCGACGAGGGGCGGGTGGCCAACCCCGTGGAGTACGTGGAGATGCGGCGCAAGGTCGGCGGCGCGCCGTGGTCCGCGGGGCTGGTGGAGTACGCCGCGGCGGCGGAGGTGCCGGATCAGGTGGCCGGGTCCCGGCCGCTGCTGGTGCTGCGCGACACCTTCTCCGACGCCGTGCACCTGCGCAACGACCTCTTCTCCTACCGGCGCGAGGTCGAGGAGGAGGGCGAGCTGAGCAACGGCGTGCTGGTGCTGGAGACCTTCCTCGGCTGCGGCACGCAGGAGGCCGCCGAGCGCGTCAACGACCTGCTGACCTCCCGGATGCAGCAGTTCGAGCACACCGCGCTGACCGAACTGCCCGCGCTGCTGGCCGAGGAGGGGCTGACGCCGGCCGAGTGCGCGCGGGTGACGGCGTACGCGAAGGGGTTGCAGGACTGGCAGTCCGGCGGGCACGAGTGGCATCTGCGCTCCAGCCGGTACATGAACGAGGGCGCCGCGGCCGGGCCGCCCGCCCTGCTGTCCACGCCCGCGGAGCCGGGGGCGGGCGCGCACGGCCCGGCGACCGCCACCGGGGCGACGCGGCTGCGCGCGTACGCGGTCGCGCCGCACCGGCGCACCGGCCCGTCGGTGGTGCCTGGGATGCACATGCCGTACCGGCTGCGGCTCTCGGGGCACCTCGACACGGCCCGGACCCGGACCCTCGAATGGTGCCGCGAGACGGGCGCCCTCGGGCCCCAGCCCGGCGTGCCGGGCTCGCACGTGTGGGACGCGCGCCGCGTGCGCGGCTACGACCTCCCGCTGTGCGCCGCGGGGCTGCACCCGGACGCCGGCGAGGAGGAGCTGGTCCTGGCCTCCCTCTGGCTGGCCTGGGGCACGTACGGGGACGACTACTACCCGGCCGTCTTCGGCCGCGTCCACGACCTCGCGGGGGCGCGGGCCTCGAACGACCGGCTGAAGCGGTGCATGCCGGTCGAGGACGGGGCGGCGGCGCCACCGCCGGCGAACGCGCTGGAGCGCGGGCTGGCCGACCTGTGGCGGCGGACGGCCGGGCCGATGGCGCCGGAGCAGCGGGCGCGGTTCCGGGCGGCGGTGGACGTGATGCTCGACGCCTGGCTGTGGGAGCTGTCCAACCAGGCGCAGCACCGCGTCCCGGACCCGGTCGACTACGTCGAGATGCGCCGGGCGACGTTCGGGTCCGACATGACGAAGTACCTGTGCCGGCTGCGCCGCGGGGACGCCGTGCCGCCGGAGGTCTACGACAGCGGGCCGGTGGCGGCGCTGGAGAACTCCGCCATGGACTACGCCTGCCTGCTCAACGATCTCTTCTCGTACCAGAAGGAGATCGAGTACGAGGGCGAGATCCACAACGGCGTGCTGGTGGTGCAGAACTTCTTCGACGTCGGCTATGCGGACGCGGTACGGATCGTGCACGACCTGACGACGGGGCGGATGCGGCAGTTCGAGCACGTGCTGGCGACCGGGCTGCCGGTGCTGTTCGAGGACCTGGGGGCGTCGGCCGGGACGCGCGCGGCGGTCGAGGGCTACGTACGCGACCTGCAGAACTGGATGGCGGGGATCCTCAACTGGCACCGGCACGTACGGCGGTACGGGGCCGCGGAGCTGGCGGAGGACGCGGGCGGCCCGGGGCTGCCGGGCGGGCCGCCGGCGGGGCTGGGCACGGCGGCGGCGCGGCCGGCGGCGTGGGCCGGGTGAGCGTGGGCCGGGTGAGGCACGGGGCGGTGTCAGCCGAGCCAGCCGGGGCGGACCAGCCCCGACTCGTACGCCTGCACCACCAGCTGCGCCCGGTCCCGTACCCCGAGCTTGACCATCGCCCGGCTGACGTGCGTCTTGGCGGTCAGCGGGCTGACCACGAGCCGGCGGGCGATCTCCTCGTTGGACAGGCCCATGCCCACCAGCGCCATCACCTCCCGCTCCCGTTCGGTCAGCTCGTCCAGCGCCGCGGCCGCCGCGGGCTCCTTGGAACGGGCGGCGAACTCGGAGATCAGCCGGCGGGTGACGCCCGGCGAGAGCAGCGCGTCGCCCTCGACCACGGCCCGTACCGCGCGCACCAGCTCCTCCGGCTCGGTGTCCTTGACCAGGAAGCCGGACGCGCCGGAGCGGATCGCCTCGAAGACGTACTCGTCCAGCTCGAAGGTGGTGAGCATGACGACCTTGACGTCCGTCAAATCCGGGTCGCCGGTGATGCGGCGGGTGGCCTCCAGGCCGTCCAGGACCGGCATGCGGATGTCCATGAGGACGACGTCCGGCCGCTGTTCGCGTACGAGGGCGACGGCCTCGCCGCCGTCGGCCGCCTCGGCGCAGACCTCGACGTCCTCCTGGGCGTCGAGGAGGGCGCTGAAGCCGGCCCGTACGAGCACCTGGTCGTCGGCGAGCATCACGCGGATCACTGGCGCTCCTCTGGGATGTCGCGGCCGCGGGGCTCGCGGCCGGCGTTCACCGTATCCGCCGGGAGCGGGATCCGGGCCCGCACCCGGAAGCCGCCGTCGGGGCGGGTCCCCGCCTCGACGGTGCCGCCGAGCGCGGCGGCGCGCTCGCGCATGCCGACCAGGCCGTTGCCGCCGCCGGTGAGGCCGCCCGCGGTGGCCGGGCCGTCGTCGTCGACCTGGAGCTCCAGCTCGGCCGGGGCGTAAGCGACCACGACGCGGGCGGTGCGGGAGCCGGAGTGCCGGACGACGTTGGTCAGCGCCTCCTGGACGATGCGGAACGCGGCCAGCTCGGTGCCCGGCGGCAGCGGGACGCGCGTGCCGTCGACGGTGACGTCCACGGTCAGACCGGCCGCGGCGGCCTGCTCGCGCAGCTCGCCGAGCCGGTCGAGGCCCGGGGCGGGGGAGCGCGGGGCGCCGCCGGGGGTGCGCAGCGCGTCGAGCACCTGGCGCACCTCGCCGAGTGCCTCCTTGCTGGCGGACTTGATGGTGGTCAGCGCCTCGCGGGCCTTCTCGGGCTGCTGGTCGAGGAGGGCGAGGCCGACGCCGGCCTGGATGTTGATCACGGAGATGCTGTGCGCCAGCACGTCGTGCAGTTCGCGCGCGATGCGCAGCCGCTCCTCGTCGGCGCGGCGGCGCCTGGCCTGCTCGCGCTCGGCGCGCAGGGCGGCCCACTGCTCGCGGCGCGTGCGCATCAGCTCGCCGCCCGCGAGCACCGCCGCCGCCCAGGCGGCGACGAAGAGCACCTGGCCCCAGTGGCCGCCGTCGTCCCCGCCGGGCGGCAGCCAGCGGTAGAGGAGCGAGGTGTACGTGACGTGGCCGGCGAAGAGCAGCGCGAGCGCGCCCCAGGCGGCGTGCCGCTCCCCCACCGAGACGGCGGCGAAGCAGGCGACGGCGGCGCTGAGGAAGATCGGCCCGTACGGGAGGCCGGCGGCCAGGTAGCCCAGGCAGACGGCGGCGGTGCCGAAGGCCGCGGTGCGCGGGTGGCGGTGGCGCAGCAGCAACAGGACGGCGGCGGCGAGGAGGAAGCCGAGGGTGCCGGGGAAGGCGCCGACCCGGTCGGAGCCGCGGGAGGCGCCGTGGGTGCCGACGATCATGAAGAGGGTCAGAAAGAGGGTGGAGCGCCAGGGCAGCCGGTCGCGGCTGGGCAGCCAGCGCAGCAGGCCCGGCAGCGGCCGGGCGTCGGGGTCGTCCGGGTCGCCGCCGGCCCCGGGCGGGCCGCCCGGGGCGTGGGGCCCGGCGAACGGCGGCCGTCGCCGGCCGCCGGCCTCGTCGTCCCGTGCCCGCCACGGGGGTCCTCCGCGTCGCATGGCTGAAACGCTAACCGGCGGCGGTGCCCCCGGGCGTCAGCCCTGCGCGGACACCCGGTGTACTCCCGGCGGAGTACCTGCTCAGCGGTGGGTGTGGCCGCCGGGCGCAGGCGGGGCCGGCGCGGGTCGGCCGGCGGGGGTGCGGAGGCCGACACCGCGGCCCAGGTCCGCCGCGGTCAGGCCGAAGAACTCCTCGCGGGCGTCGACGACCTGGTGGAACTGGCCGAACACCTCGAAGCCCACGAGCCCGAAGAGCTGCGCCCAGGCCGCGGTCACCCGCGCCATCGCGGCGGGCGGCAGCCGCACGTCCAGCCGCCGCACCAGCTGCTCCGCGTCGTGCAGCACGGCGGCGGACCCGACGGCCGCGGGGTCGAGCAGCCCGGCGTCGGCGGCGTCCTCGACGATCCGGATGAGCGCGAGGGCGACCCGGGAGGCGGGGGCGTTGGTGTCCGCCGGCGCGGCGTAGCCGGGGACCGGGGAGCCGTAGAGCAGGGCGTACTCGTGCGGGTGGGCCAGCGCCCAGCGGCGTACCGCGTGGCAGACGGCGGTCCAGCGGGCGACGGGGTAGGCACCGGCGGGGTCGGCGGCGGAGTCGGCGGGGGGCACGGCGCTTTCGGCGGCGGCTCCCACGCTGTCGTACGCGTCGATGATGAGCGCGGTGAGGAGGTCGTCGCGGCTGGGGTAGTAGCGGTAGAGCGCCGAGGAGACCATGCCGAGCTCGCGGGCGACGGCGCGCAGCGACAGCCGGGCGGCGCCCGCCTCGGCGAGCTGGCGTCTGGCCTCCGCCTTGATGGTCTCCGCGATCTCGCCGCGGGCGCGCTGCCTGGCTCCGGTGACCTTCGTCATGGGGCCAGTCTGCCACCGCGAGATCAGTGCACACAATCGAGAGCACTGCTCTTGCCATGGCGCACCACTCTGCGGCACACTGGGAGCCGTCGAGAGCACCGCTCTCGAAACAGATCACCGCTCTCACAGTCCGGGAGGACCCGATGACCTCGCAGCCGTACTACCTCAAGGCCGGCCCCGTCGCCTCGCGGCTCAACAAGGTGGTGGGCTGGCTCGCGCGCCGCGGCGTGAGCGTGCTGGGCACCGCCGAGCTGTCCGTGCGCGGCCGCACCTCCGGCAGGATGCTGCGCCTGCCCGTCAACCCGCACACCCACGACGGCGGGCACTACCTCGTCTCCGCCCGCGGCCACTCCCAGTGGGTACGGAACATGCGCGCGGCCGGCGGCGGCGAGCTGCGCGTCGGGCGCAAGGTGCGCCGCTTCACCGTCGAGGAGCTGCCGCCCGCCACCGCCGTCCCCGTGCTGCGCAGCTACCTCAAGCGCTGGGGCTGGGAGGTCAACCAGTACTTCCAGGGCGTGACGGCCGCCTCCTCCGACGACGAGCTGCTCGCCGCCGCCCCCGACCACCCGGTCTTCCGGCTCACCGAGACCCGCTGAGCGCGGCGCCCTTCCGGTCCAGCAGCGACAGCGCCCGGTGCGCCACCGGGTGAGTGCGGACGATCTCGCCGAGCGTCGTCGACCCCTGCGTGATCTTCGTGAACATGTGCCACGCGGGCCGGAACCCGGTCAGCGCCGCGTGGAACACCGCCGGGTGCCGCTCGAAGGCCGCCAGCATCCGCCGCCCGACCGCCATCTCCACGCCCAGCCCGGCCTTGACGGCGAAGGCGTAGTTGAGCGCCTGGCGGCGCGCGTCCACCGCGTCCTGCGCCTCCGCGATGCGCACCGCCCACTCCCCCGCCAGCCGGCCGGAGCGCAGCGCGTACGAGATCCCCTCGCGCGTCCACGGCTCCAGCAGCCCGGCGGCGTCGCCGCAGACCACGACCCGGCCGCGGGACAGCGGCGAGTGGTGCGCCCGGCAGCGGGTGAGGTGGCCGGACGACAGGCTCGGCTCGAAGCCCGCCAGGCCCAGCCGGGCGGTGAACTCCTCCAGATACCGCTTCGTCGCGGCGCCGTCGCCGCGGGCGGAGATGACGCCGACGGTCAGGGTGTCCCCCTTGGGGAAGACCCAGCCGTAACTCCCGGGCAGCGGGCCCCAGTCGATCAGCACCCGGCCGCGCCAGTCGTCGGCGACCTCCGGCGGCACCGGGATCTCCGCCTCCAGCCCCAGGTCCACCTGCTCCAGCTCCACCCCGACGTGGCTGCTGGTCCGCCCGGCGCTGCCGTCCGCGCCGACCACCGCGCGGGCGAGCACCTTCTCGCCGTCGGCCAGGTGGACGGCGACCGTGCGCCGGTCGGGCACGTCGGGGCCGTGCTGCTCGACCCGGGCGACGGTGACGCCGGTACGCAGCCGGGCGCCCGCGCGCTGGGCGGCCTCGGCCAGCCGGGCGTCCAGCTCGGCGCGGTTGACGAGCCCGAACAGCGTGCGGCGGGAGCGGCGGGTGCGGCCGAGCCGCCCGCGCATGGTGAACGTCACGGCGTTCACCCGGTCGCGCAGCGGCAGTTCGACCCCGTCCGGGAGCGCCTCGCGGGAGAGGCCGATGATGCCGCCGCCGCAGGTCTTGTAGCGGGGCAGCGCGGAGCGTTCCAGGAGCAGGACGCGGCGCCCCTGGCCGGCGGCGGCGCACGCCGCCGAGGCCCCGGCCGGGCCGGCGCCGATGACGACGACGTCCCAGACGTCCGGGTCCCCGCCGGCCTCGGCACCGGACCGGCCGGCCGGCGCCCCGTCGGCCGCGGGCCGCGGCGTCTCTTCGGGCAGCTCTGGAGGGTTCTCGCTGGTCACGTTGGCTCTCTGCTCCTGTTCCCGGCCGCCCCCGCCCGGGGCGTCCATCTGCCGCATCCTAGAACGGCGCACCGCTGTGCGATGATCGTCACCGCTCGCCCCGATTCCGGGACCGGCACCGCAGGACACAACGCAGTTCGCCCGAGGAGCGTTCCCATGGACACCGATCGGCTCGCCGGCACCGTCGCCGGCCTGCTGCCGCGCGCCCGTACCGAGCTGGCCGAGCTGGTCTCCTTCCGCTCGGTCGCCCTCGTCGACCCCGAGCGCTTCCCGGCGTCGGAGTCCGACGCCGCCGCCCGCTGGGTCGCCGACGCGCTCACCGCCGAGGGCTTCACGGACGTGCGCCTGCTCGACACCCCGGACGGGACGCGTTCGGTGTACGGGTTCCTGCCCGGCCCGGCGGACGCCCCGACGGTGCTGCTCTACGCCCACTACGACGTACAGCCGCCGCTCGACGAATCGGCGTGGCTCAGCCCGCCGTTCGAGCTGACCGAGCGCGACGGCCGCTGGTACGGGCGGGGCGCGGCGGACTGCAAGGGCGGCGTCCTCATGCACCTCACCGCCCTGCGCGCGCTGCGCGAGAACGGCGGCATACCGGTCTCGGTGAAGGTCGTCGTCGAGGGCTCCGAGGAGCAGGGCACCGGCGGCCTGCAACGGTACGCCGAGCAGCACCCGGAGCTGCTGGCGGCCGACGCGGTCGTCATCGGCGACGCGGGCAACTTCCGCGCCGGGGTGCCCACGGTCACCGCGACCCTGCGCGGCATGACGATGCTGCGGGTGCAGGTCGACACGCTGGCGGGAAACCTGCACTCGGGCCAGTTCGGCGGCGCCGCCCCGGACGCCCTCGGCGCGCTCATCCGGATCCTCGACTCGCTGCGCGACGCCGACGGCTCGACCACGGTGGACGGCCTGGCGGCCGGCCCGGGGTGGGACGGCCTGGCGTACCCGGAGGAGGACTTCCGCCGGGACGCCAAGGTGCTGGACGGCGTGGAGCTGATCGGCTCGGGGAGCGTCGCGGACCGCATCTGGGCCCGGCCGGCGGTGACGGTGATCGGCATGGACGTCCCGTCGGTGGCCGAGGCCACGCCGTCGGTGCAGGCCGGCGCGGCGGCGCTGGTGAGCCTGCGGCTGCCGCCGGGCCACGACGCGGCCGAGGCGACGGAGCGGCTCCGGGCGCACTTCGAGGCGCACGCGCCGTGGGGCGCGCGGGTGAGCACCGAGCCGTACGGCGACGGGCAGCCGTTCCGCGCCGACGTCACCAGCCCCGCGTACCGGGCGATGGCCGAGGCGATGCGCGTGGCGTACCCGGGCGAGGAGATGCAGGTCGCGGGGCAGGGCGGCACGATCCCGCTGTGCAACACCCTCGCCGGGCTGTACCCGCGGGCGGAGATCCTGCTGATCGGGCTCTCCGAGCCGGCGGCGCAGATCCACGCGGTCAACGAGAGCGTGTCGCCGGAGGAGCTGGAGCGGCTGTCGTTCGCGGAGGCCCTGTTCCTGCGCCGGTACGCGGAGGGCCGCGCGGGCTGACGCCGCGGGGCCGGCGCCGGCGGCGCCGGCGGACGGGTGCCGCGGCGCGTGCCGTCAGCCGACGGCCGTGAGCCGGGCGAAGACGACGACGTTGCCGGCGTAGCCGGGGTCCGCCGCGTCCTCCCGGTAGTCGCCGCCGCAGGTGAGCACGCGCAGCTCGGCGCGGTCGGTGTCGCCGTACACGCGCCGGTCGGGGAAGTCCTCGGCGTCGAAGAACTCGACGGCGTAGACCGTGAACACCGCCGTGCGGCCGTCCTTCCGGTCCACCTTGATCGCCTCGCCGCGCTCCAGGCCGCCGAGGCGGTAGAAGACCGCGGGCCCGGCGGCGTCGTCGACGTGCCCGGTGACCACGGCGGTGCCCGCGGCGCCCGGGGTGGCGGCGTCGCGGTACCAGCCGGCCAGGTTGCGCACGCCCGCGGGCGGCGCCGCCAGCCAGCCGTCCGGGTCGAGACCGACGTCGGTCAGCGGGGCGTCGACGCCGACGGCGGGGATGCGGATCCCGACGGGCGGCGACACCGGCAGCGGCGCGTGCGCGGGCGGCCCGCCGTCGGCGAGCGCGTGCTGCGCGGAGGGCTGTGGCGGGCCGAAGCCGCCGGTGAGGGCGGTGTGGATCATGCCGATGCCCAGGAGCGTCACGCAGACGACGGCGCCCGCGGCGAACCGGTTGCGCAGCGCGGCGGCCACGCTCCCGCCGCCCTCGCCGTCGCCGCCGGGGTCCGCCGGCGGGCCGCCGGGCGCGGTGCCGTGGGGGACGGCCCCGTACCCGGTCGTGTCGTGGGGCGGAGCGCCGTGCGGGGTCATGCCGTACGGCATGGCGGCGTACGGGTCGTCGGTGCGGTGCTCGTGCATGGTGCGGACCGTTTCTGCGCGAAAGAGCTGCGCGGGGCAGCGCGGGGAGACCGCGCGGGTGGGCGTGCGGGGAGTCGGTACGGACCGCGACGGGCGCCCCGCGGCCAGGGGCCGCGGGGCGCCGCGCGATGCGGACCGGTGCCTGCGCCGCGGGTCAGCCGCGCCCGGGCGCCTCCTGGCGCCGGAGGAGCAGGACCCCGCCGAAGGCACCGGCGGCCGTGAGCCCGGCGCCGCCGGCGAGCATCGCGGTGCCGCCGTCCTGGGAGCCGCCCAGGCCGCCGCGGGCCGGAAGGGTGGGCTTCGCCGGCTGCGCCGGCCGGACGGCGTCCTTGCCCGGCTGCGCGTCCTTACCCGGCTGTGCCTCTTTACCCGGCTCCGCCTCCTTACCCGGCTGCGCCTCCTTGCCGGGCCGGGCGGGCTCGGCCTTCCGGGTGGCGTCCCCGTCCGCCTGCTGCCGCGGCCGGGACGTGGCCCCGCCCACCGCCGACTCCCCGTTCCCGCCGGTGCCGGCGATGGTCAGGGGCGCCGTGCCGGACTCGTCGTCGCAGGTGAAGGTCACGTCGTAGGCGGCGCCCGGCTTGGCGTCCCAGTCGACCTTCACCTGTGCGCTCTGGGTGCCGCCACCCATGCCGAGGGTCGTCTTGCCGAAGACCGCCGACGAGGCCGTGGCCTCCTTGTCGCACTCCGTCACGGTCAGATCGACCTTGCCGCCCGGCTTGACGGTCTCGGGGGTGACGGTGAACCCGAAGGAGGTGATGTTGGTGTCGTTGTCCCGCGCCGTCGCCACCGTGGCCGTGAGGCCGGCGGCGACCGCGCCGACGGCCACGGCGGCCAGCGCCGTGGATATGATCCGCATCGGTCGTCAACTCCTGAAGTGGGGGGACGCGGCGACGTGGGCCGCCGCTAGCAGAGACGCTATGCAGACATGGGTGGTGACACGCACTCAGAAACTGCCGAACGGGGCAATGGCGGGGCCAATAGGGTTGCTACGCCCCGTCGCCAACCGGCGTGCCGCCCTCCAGGTAGACCGCCGCGCCCCGGCGGCGGGCCCGCAGCGCCCAGCGCAGCCGGCTGAACCGCACCGACGGCAGCAGCCCGCCCGCCTCGTCCTCCGTGACGAACCGCCAGGCGCGCAGCTCGGGCCCGGGCAGCAGGACGCCGGCCGTCTCGGCGGGGCGCAGCCGGCCGCCGTCGTAGAGCAGCCGCAGCCCGCCGTACTCGGGCGGCCGGGGCGGCTCCCAGTCCACCACCAGCAGCCGGGGCGGCCGGCGCAGGCTCAGCCCCAGCTCCTCCGCCACCTCCCGGACGCCGCCGCGGGCCGGCGCCTCGCCGGCCTCGACGACGCCGCCGGGGAACTCCCAGCCCGGCTTGTACGTGGGGTCGACCAGCAGCACCCGGTCCGCGTCGTCGAAGAGCAGCACGCCGGAGGCGAGCGTCTCGCGGGTGGGCTCGGAGTTCTGCACGATGTCGCAGCGCCCGGCTCCGGCGCGCAGGCGGGCCGCGACCTCTTCGGCGGCCTCGCGGGGGGTGAGGCCCACGGCGTCGACGAGGTGGGCGTCGTCGGTGAGCCACCGCGGGAAGGGACCGGCGTGCAGGATCGTTTCGTCATAGGAGACCAGCACATGCCGCACCTCGCAGCGGCGGGAGGCCAGCCGCCCGAAGATCTCGTCCCGGTGCTCCTGCCGCCAGAGCGGAGCCGGCACCACCAGCGGCCCGTCCGCCTCCGCCAGCAGCGCCGCCGCCGTCTCCACCACCAGCCGCCGCCACGACGGCAGCTCCTGCTCGTCGTCGACCTCCTCCAGCCGCTTCTGCGGCAGCAGCCGGCGCAGCTGTCCGCCGGTCAGCTCCGGGTCGTAGAGGATGCTCCCCGGCGTCAGCTCCACCAGCTCGCGCGCGACGCGGCGCAGACCCGTATCCCATGCGCCGTTCAGCCAGACGATCACATGTTCCCCCTCTCAGCCGCCCCCAGAGAGTTGCCCGCTACCTGCTCCCGGGGAAACTCCGCGCGAAGAGTTTGGCCGCCCGGCTACGTTGCACGCCCGCGACCCGGCGCGATTGCATCGGGTCGCCGACCGATTCGAGCCGCCCGCGGGCCCGTGCACCGGCGCTGCGCGGCCGAACCGGGCCGTCCGGGGTCCGGCGGGGGGCCGTTCGGCCCCTGCACCGCGCCCCCGCGGCCGGGCAGGGTGGCGTCTGCCGCCCGTCGCGCGCGGGCGGGGTACGGCGGCCCGGTCCGGTGATCAGAAGGGCTGATCGACGGCTCCCCCCGGGCCGCCGCCTCCTCACCCCTTCGTGGAGCCGAGCGTCAGCCCGGCGATGAAGTGGCGCTGGAGCAGCAGGAAGACGACGATGGTCGGCAGCGCGACCAGCACGGAGCCCGCGGCGAGCAGGTTGTAGTCGGTGAAGAACTGGCCGCGCAGGTTGTTCAGCGCCGAGGTGATCGGGAGCTTGTCGCCGTCGGAGATGAAGACCAGCGCCCACAGGAAGTCGTTGTACATCCAGGTGAACTGCAGTGTCCCCAGCGCCGCCAGCGCCGGGCGGCACAGGGGCAGGACGATCCGCCAGTACCGGGTCCACACCCCCGCGCCGTCGACGATGGCGGCCTCCAGGATCTCGTTGGGCAGCGCGCGCATGAAGTTCGCCAGGACGAAGACGCAGAAGCCCATCTGGAAGCCGACGTTGACGAGGATGACGGCCCAGTAGGAGTCGTAGAGCAGCATCGACTCGGACATCCAGTACGGCAGCTCGATGCGGTTGAACATCACGTACAGCGGGGTGACGATGACCTGCTGGGGCAGCAGGTTGCCCGCGGTGAAGAGGATGAGCAGGAAGAGCCCGCCGCGGATGCGCAGCCGGGCCACCACGAAGGCGACGAACGACGCCAGGAACAGCACGATCAGCACGCCGGGCACGGCGATGATGATCGAGTTGATGAAGTACTTGCTCATCTCCGAGTCGGAGAACGCCTGCCGGTAGTAGTCGAAGGACAGGCTGCGGGGCAGGGAGAAGTAGCCGTGTTCCGCGGTCTCCTCGTACGGGCGCAGCGAGGCGTAGACGGCGAGGAGCAGCGGCGCCAGGAAGGCGAGCGAGACCCCGCCGAGGAAGATGTGCACGCCGAAGCGGCCCCGGCGGGGCCGTTTCGCCGCCCGGTCCGGCTTGGCGGCCGGCGGCGCGGTGCCGGGGCGCGGCCCGGCGGTGGTGGGTATGTCGGCGGTCATCGGCTCTCCTCCCCGCGCATCTCCTGCACCAGGTACGTCACGATGAACCCCAGGGAGACGGTGAGCAGCACCACGGCGATGGCGGAGCCGAAGCCGATGCGGCTGGCCTCGCCGATGATGTTGTCGGTGACGAGCACGGACAGCAGCTCCAGGCCGTTTCTGCCCTTGTTGATGGCGTAGACGATGTCGAAGGCGCGGAGCGACTCGATGATGGTGATGACGAGGACGACGACGTTGACCGGCCGCATCGTGGGGAAGACCACGCGCAGGAAGGTCTGCCGCTCGTTCGCGCCGTCGATGGCGGCGGCCTCCTTCAGCTCCGGCGCCACGGCCTTGAGCCCGGCCAGATAGAGGATCATCACGTAGCCGGTGTGCCGCCAGGCGGCGGCCAGCAGCACCATCCAGATGTTCAGGTCCCGGTCGCCGAGCCAGTCGGTGGGGTTGTCCTGGTTGCCGAGGATGGCGTTCAGCGCGCCCTGGTCGCGGGAGAAGATCAGCTGGGCGATGAAGCCGACGACGGCGAGGGAGAGCACGACCGGCAGGTAGATCGTGGACTGGTAGAAGCGCGAGAAGCGCACCCCGCGGTCGATGACCACCGCGAGCAGCAGCCCGAAGGGCGTGGCGACCAGCCCCAGGAAGGCGATCCACAGCAGGTTGTTGCGCACCGCGGGCCAGAACGCCGGGTAGTCGCCGCCGGCGAGCGTGTCGTAGTTGTCGCCGCCGACCCAGTGCAGGTCGGACAGCCCGTCCCAGGAGGAGAAGGACAGGGTGACGGAGGCGACAGTCGGCCCCCAGATGATGAACAGGTCCAGCAGGATGGCGAAGCCCAGCAGCACCCCGGTGACGGCGAGGTCGCGGGCGGAGAACCGCCGCAGACCCCGCCGCCGGGTGCGCCGTTCGCGAGCGGTGGCGGGCGGCACGGCGGGCTACTCCTGGTTCTCGGTGAAGATGGTCTTCTTCTGCGCCTCGATGCCGTTGAGGAGTCCGTCGATGTCGTCGGGGTCGTCGATGAAGTCCTGGAACGCCTTGATCATGACCGTCGAGGCGAAGTCCGGGCGGGTGTCCCGGTCGAGGAACTGGGATATCTGCTTGGCGCCCGAGACCAACTCGGCGGCCTTCTTCTGCAGCGGGCCGTAGGAGGAGGTGTCGGCGCCGGAGTGGACGGCGACGTTGTTGGGGTCGGACTTCAGGTACGTCTCCTCGGCCGCCGGGGTGGCCAGGAACTTCAGCAGTTCCCGCGCGACCTCCTCGTTCTTGGCCTTGGACGACATGAGGTAGCCGTCGATCGGGGCTTCGACCGCGTCCCGGCCGTGCTCGGGAGCGATCTCGGGGAAGGGGAAGAAGTCGAGGTCCGCGCGGTCCTCCTCGGAGAACTGCTGGCCGGGCAGCGGCAGGCCGAACACCCCCATGCCGGTCTTCTTCAGGGCGAGCGACTGGGCGGCCTCCTGCCAGGTGCGGCCGTTGGCGCCCTCGTGGTGGTACGGCATGAGGCCGCGCCACAGGTCGAAGACCTCGCGCACCCGGGGGCCGGTCCAGGACTCCTCGCCGGCCATCAGCGACTTGTGGAAGTCGTAGCCGTTGGCGCGCATGTTGAGGTAGTCGAACGTGCCCATGGCCGGCCAGCCGTCCTTGTCGCCGAAGGCGAAGGGGACCAGGCCGTCCTTCTGCATCTGCTTGGCCAGGGCGGTGTACTGGTCGAAGGTCTCCGGGATCTCGTAGCCGCCCTGCTCGAAGACGCTCTTGCGGTAGAAGACCGCCCACGGGTAGTAGTACATCGGCACGAAGTACTGCTTGCCGTCAGCGCCGGTGGACTGGTCCTTCAGGGCGCCGGAGAACCCGTCGAAGCCCTTCCACAGGTCGCTGATGTCGGCGAGCAGCCCGCGCTCGGCGAAGAACTGCATGCGGTAGCCGGCGAACCACGTGAACACGTCGTCCGGCCGTCCCTGCAGATAGCGGTTGATGTTCTCCTGGAACGTGTTGTGGTCGACGGTGTTGACCTCGACCGTCTTCCCCGACTTCTTCTCGAACGCGTCGAGCACGTCCTGGAGCGCCTTCCGGGGCACCTCGTCGGAGGCGTTCGATCCCATCGTCACGGTCTTGCCGTCCCCGCCCGGCCCGCTTCCGCAGGCGGCGAGCAGCGCCGGAAGAGTGACCGCGCCGACGCCGACGGCGGCTCCTCGCAGCAGACTCCGGCGCGTCATCGGCGGCGCGGTGGTGGGGCGGCCTACAGTCCTGCCGGCAGAAGATGAGGCGCTCATCGCAACCCTTCCGTGGAGTGTTAACCAAACACAACCGAACGAAGATTGTGGGATCACACCTCCACCCAGGGGCACTGTCAAGGGTTTTGACCGTGTCTCGGTCAACTGTTACCGCATCTCTTCCGACAGACTCCAACAAGCTCTACCGTAAACGCTCGTGTGACGCGTCCATGACCCAATCCGTTCACAGCCCCACCAGAGGAGTGGATCCGATGCGGAAACTGCTCTCCGCACGAAGAGCCGCCGGAACCTACGCGCGCGCGGTGACCGCCGCCGCGGGAGCGGTCGCGCTGTCCGCGGTCCTCGCCGCGCCGGCCGTGGCGGCGCACCCGGGCACGCAGACGCAGAGCGCGACCGCCACGGCCGGGACGGCGGCCGGCCCGGCCGGCGGGCCGGCCCTCCGGCTGCCCGACGGGCTGGCCGAGACCCCGCCCATGGGCTTCAACAACTGGAACTCCACCCACTGCCGGGCCGAGTTCGACCACGAGATGGTCAAGGGCATCGCCGACATCTTCGTCGAACGGGGCCTGAAGGACGCCGGCTACGAGTACGTCAACCTCGACGACTGCTGGGCCCTGCCCGAACGCGACGCCGACGGCAAGCTGGTCCCCGACCCCGAGCGCTTCCCCGACGGGATCAAGGCGGTGGCCGACTACGTCCACGCCAAGGGCCTGAAGATCGGCATCTACACCAGCGCCGGCACCAAGACCTGCAACCCCGCCGGCTTCCCCGGTGCCCTCGGGCACGAGGAGAGCGACGCGATGCAGTTCGCCGAGTGGGGCATCGACTACCTCAAGTACGACAACTGCAACAACCAGGGCGTCGACGCGATCGAGCGCTACACCACGATGCGCGACGCCCTGAAGGCCGCCTCCGCGACCACCGGCCGGCCGATCGTCTACAGCATCTGCGAGTGGGGCCAGAACGAGCCGTGGGAGTGGGCGGCGGACGTCGGCCACCTGTGGCGTACGACCGGTGACATCAGCGACAACTGGTCGAGCATGCTCGGCATCATGAAGCAGAACCTGCCGCTGGCGGAGTACGCGGGTCCGGGGCACTGGAACGACCCGGACATGCTGGAGGTCGGCAACGGCGGCATGACCGACACCGAGTACCGCACCCACTTCTCGATGTGGTCCATCATGGCGGCGCCGCTGCTCATCGGCAGCGACCTGCGCACCGCCGACGAGGCGACGTTCGAGATCCTGGGCAACCGGGACGTCATCGCCGTCGACCAGGACCCCCTGGGCAGGCAGGGCACCGTGGTCACGTCGGAGGGCGGCCGCTGGGTCGTCGCCAAGGAGATGGCGGACGGCAGCCGCGCCGTGGCGCTGTTCAACGAGTCGGACACGCCGCAGCGCATCTCCACCACCGCCGGGGCCGTCGGCCTGCCGGCCGCGGACGGTTACCGGATGCGGGACCTGTGGAAGCACGAGGACCTCAACACCGGCGGCGGGATCTCCGCGACGGTGCCCGGGCACGGCACCGTGCTCTACCGCGTCTGGCCCGGCGACGGCGCCGGTTCGTACCCGCCGGCCGCCGAGGTCGGCGCCGGGTCCGCGCCGTACGTCGAGGCGGGCGGCACCGCCGAGGTGACGACGACGTTCCGCAACGCCGGCATCACCCCGGCGAGGGACGTCTCCGTCGGCTTCGAGGCACCGGCCGGCTGGCAGGTCGAGGCGGAGTCGCCGACCACCGCGCAGCAGGTGCCGCCGGGCGGCACGCTGGCCACCACCTGGCAGCTCACCGCCCCCGCGGACGCCGCGACCGGTCGGCAGGAGTTCCCGCTGACCGCCGACTACGCCGCGCCGTCCGGCGAGGAGGTGTCCCTGACCTCGGCGGCGGCGGCGTACGTGGTCGCGAACCCGCCCGCGGGGACGACGTACGCGAGCGACTGGGAGTGGCTGGAGGCCGGCAACGGCTGGGGTCCGGTGGAGCGGGACACCAGCGTCGGCGAGCAGGCCGCGGGCGACGGCGGGCCGCTCACCGTCGGCGGCGAGACGTACGCCAAGGGACTGGGCGTGCACGCCGTCAGCGACATCGGGTTCTACACCGGCGGGGAGTGCGAGACATTCAGCGCGCAGGTCGGTCTCGACGACGAGACCGGCGCCAACGGCTCGGTGGCCTTCGAGGTCTGGGCGGACGGTGCCAAGGTCGCGGAGTCCGGCGTGGTGACGAACGACGAGGCGGCGCAGCCGCTGCCCGCGGACGTCGCGGACGCGCAGACCGTACGCCTGGTCGTCACCGACGGCGGCGACGGCGTGGACTACGACCACGCCGACTGGGCCGACGCGCAGTTCACCTGCTGACGCCTCGTCCCGCACCCCCGCAGGAGGGCGGGTGCGCCGCCGCGCCTGACGCACGCGGCGCCGCACCCGCCCGCGGGGCGGCCGGCCCGGCAGCTCCGCTGCCACAGACGCCGGGCCGCCGCCCCGTACCGCCCCGGCCGTCAGCCGGGCGCGGTGAACCTCCGCAGGCCCAGCTCCTGCGCCGCCGCGGCGGCGGCGCCGATCAGGCCCGCGTCCGTACCGAGGTGCGCCGGGACCACCTCCACGTCCGCGGCGTACGACAGCGCGGCGTACGTCTTGAGGTGCCGCCGCACCGGCGCGAACAGCAGCTCGCCGGCCGCCGCCACGCCGCCGCCGATCACGGCGGCCTCGATCTCGACCAGCGTGGCGGTGGCGGCGATGCCCGCGGCGAGCGCCTGCGCGGCCCGGTCGAAGGAGGCCAGCGCGACGGGGTCGCCGGCGCGGGCCGCCGCGGCGACGCCGGCGGCGGTGGCGTCGCCGTCCGGGCCCGGGGTCCAGCCCTCGGCGAGGGCGCGGCGGGCGATGTGCGGGCCGGAGGCGATCCGCTCGACGCAGCCGCGCCCGCCGCAGGCGCACGGGTCGCCGTCGAGGTCGACGGAGATGTGGCCGATGTGCCCGGAGTTGCCGGTGGGACCGGGGTAGGGCCGGCCGTCGAGGACGAGCCCGCCGCCGACGCCGGTGGAGACGACCATGCACAGCGCCGCGGACCGGCCGCGGGCGGCGCCCTGCCAGTGCTCGGCGGCGGCCATCGCGACGCCGTCGCCGACGAGCACCACCGGCCGCCCGCCGGTGACCTCGCGCACGGCGGCCACCAGCGGGTAGTCGCGCCAGCCGGGGATGTTGACCGGGCTGACGGTGCCCACCTGGGCGTCCACGGGGCCGGCGCTGCCGATGCCGAGCGCGGACGCGCGCGCCCACCCGGCGGGGTCGGCGGCGGCCAGCTCGCGCAGCACCCCGGCCACGGCGGCCATGATCACCCCGGCGTCCGCGCCGGCCGGGGTGGACCGGCGGGCCCGGGTGAGGAGCCGGCCGCGGGGGTCGATCAGGGCCGCGGCGGTCTTCGTACCGCCGATGTCGAGCGCGGCGACGAGCTCGGTCGGCTGGGCGGCGGCCATCGTGGCGTCTCCTGAGGTGCGGAACGGGTCGCGGATGCGGTCCGCGGTCAGTCTGCCCGGAGCCTGACAACGTTGTCTAGCCCCTATCATCAGGCACGTGCCCGATCACCTGCCCGGCCCGCAGCGGCCCCGCTACGGCAGCCGTCCGACGATGAAGGACGTCGCCGCGCGCGCCGGCGTCGGCCTCAAGACGGTCTCGCGGGTGGTCAACGGCGAGCCCGGCGTCACGCAGGAGACCGAGCGGCGGGTGCGGGACGCCATCGACGCGCTCGGCTTCCGCCGCAACGACAGCGCCCGCATCCTGCGCAAGGGCCGCACCGCCACCGTCGGGCTGGTGCTGGAGGACCTGGCCGACCCGTTCTACGCGCCGCTGAGCGGGGCCGTCGAGGACGTCGCCCGCGCGCACGGCTCGCTGCTCGTCCACGGCTCCAGCGGCGAGGACCCCGGGCGCGAGGAGGAGCTGGTGCTCGCGCTGTGCGCGCGCCGGGTGGACGGGCTGGTGGTGGTGCCGGCGAGCACCGACCACCGCTATCTGGAGCCGGAGCTGGCCGCGGGGGTGGCCGCCGTCTTCGTCGACCGGCCGCCGGGGCGGATCAGCGCCGACACCGTGCTGTCCGACAACTACGGCGGCGCCCGCCGCGCGGTCGAGCACCTCGTCGGGCACGGGCACCGCCGCATCGGCTTCATCGGCGACCACCCCGGCATCCACACCGCCGCCGAGCGGCTGCGCGGCTACCGGGCGGCGATGGCCGACGCCGGGCTGCCGGTGGCGGGGGCGTGGACCTCGCTGGGCAGTACGGAGCCGGCGCGGGTGGCGGCGGAGTGCCTGCGGATGGCGGCGGGGCCGGACCCGGTCACCGCGCTGTTCACCGGCAACAACCGGGTCACCGTCACCGCCGTGCGGACGCTGACGGCGGGCGGGCGGCCGGTGGCGCTGGTCGGCTTCGACGACTTCGAGCTGGCGGACCTGCTCTCCCCCGGGATCACCGTCGTCGCCCAGGATCCCGCGGAGCTGGGCCGCCGCGCGGCCGCCCGGCTCTTCCAGCGGCTCGACGGCGCGGTCGGCGACCCGGAGCGGCTGGTGCTGCCCACGCGCCTGGTCGCCCGCGGCTCGGGCGAGCTGCCGCCGGCCGGCTGACGGTACGCGACCGCCCGCGCGCCTCCGCGCCGTGCGGCATGGGGCGCGGGGGCCCGGCCTCCGGCCGGTGCCGCTCCCCGCGAGGGGCGGCACCGCGCCGGCCGGTCCGGGGCAGCGCCGCCACGCGAGGCGACGCTCCCCGGGGTTCACTCCTCCCGCGCCGCCCTCCGGGAGACCAGCTCGGCGCCCTCGGACCGGACCCGCTCCAGGTGCCGGCTCGCCGCGTGCCGGGCGGCGTCCGGGTCGCGGTCCTCGATCGCCTGGAGGATCGCGCCGTGCTCCTTGACGGTCCGGGGCAGGCTGGAGAGGTAGGAGAAGGAGTCGCGGTAGGACTCCCGCAGGCAGGTGTTGACCGGGTCCATGAACCAGGAGAAGAACGGGTTCCCGCTGGCCCGGGTGACGGCCTCGTGGAACTGGATGTCGGCCTCCAGGCACGCCGCGTAGTCCCCGGGGCTCTCCTCCGTACGCGCCAGACACGCCCGCAGCTCCGCCAGGTCCGCCTCGCCGCGCCGCTCCGCGGCCAGCGCCGTGACCTCGACCTCGATGGTCAGCCGGGTCTCCATCAGCTGCGGGAAGGTGGCCGCGTTCATGCCGAGCATCAGCGCGTAGTGCCGGGCGACGGCCGAGCCGTCCGGCTGGGCCACGACCATGCCGCGCCCTGGCCGGATGTCGACCAGCCCGCGCTGGTCGAGGATCCGCCCGGCCTCCCGGATCACGGTCCGGCTCACCCCGTACCGCTCGACCAGCTGCGGTTCGGTGGGCAGCCGGTCGCCGGGGCGCATGCCCTGGGCCAGCAGGTCGTGCTGGATCTGCTCGGCGACGACCGCGGAGAGCCGGGGCGGGCGGGGCGGCACCCGGGCATCAGCAGGGGGCCGGGGCGGCGGACCCGGAGGGGCAGATTCCGGGGGTTGCGATTCAGCCATGGCCCAACTATCGTCCGATCATCATACGAAGTCAATACGAGCACCCCGCCACCCACAGAAAGGGCCGGATCCGCATGGCTCCTCGTGAGATCCCCTCCTCCCCCGCGGACGTCCTGCCGGCCGACGCCGACACCGCCCTGCTGGTCGGCCGCCTGCTCGACCCGGCCGACGGCGGCCCGAGCCTGGTCACCGTCCGCGGGGACGCTCTCGTCGACGTCACCGCCCTCGGGCCGACCGTCTCCGACCTGCTGGAACACCCCGACGCCGGGGCGCGCGTCCGCGCCGCCGCGGCCGCCGCCACCGCGCGGAGCTGGCCGCTCGCCGACGTGCTCGCCGCCACCGCGGCCGGCGACCCGGCCCGGCCGCGGCTGCTGGCGCCGGTGGACCTCCAGGTCCTCAAGGCGGCCGGCGTCACGTTCGCGGACAGCATGATGGAGCGGGTCATCGAGGAGCGCGCCGGCGGCGTCGCCGCCGCCGCGGACGAGATCCGGGCGCGGATCGGCGCCCGGCTCGGCACCCGGCTGGAGACGGTGCGGGCCGGCAGCCCGGAGGCGGTCGAGCTGCTGGCGTGGCTGCGCGAGCAGGACCTGTGGTCGCAGTACCTGGAGGTCGGCCTCGGGCCGGACGCGGAGATCTTCACGAAGGGCCCGGTGCTGTCCGCCGTCGGGTACGGGGCCCGGATCGGCGTCGCCGAGGTCTCCGAGTGGAACAACCCCGAGCCCGAACTCGTCCTGGTCGTGGCCTCCGACGGCCGCATCGCCGGCGTCACCCTCGGCAACGACGTGAACCTCCGCGACGTCGAGGGCCGCAGCGCCCTCCTGCTCCCCCAGGCGAAGGACAACAACGCCTCCACCGCGCTGGGCCCGTTCGTCCGCCTCGTCGGCGACGGCTTCACCGTCGACTCCGTACGCGACGCCGCGATCGGCCTGTCCGTGCGGGGCGAGGACGGCTTCTCGCTGCGCGACTCCTCCGACATGGCGCGCATCAGCCGCCCGCTGGAGACCCTGGTCGCCCAGGCCGTCAGCCGCCGCCACCAGTACCCCGACGGAGTCGTGCTCTTCACCGGTACGCTCTTCGCGCCCACCGCCGACCGCGGCGCCCCCGGCAGCGGCTTCACCCACCGCGAGGGCGACCTCGTGGAGATCTCCTCCCCGCTGCTCGGCACCCTGCGCAACACCGTCACCACCAGCGAGCAGGCGCCGCCCTGGCAGGCGGGCATCCGGGAGCTGTACGCCTCCCTCGCCCGCCGCGGACTGCTCCGGGAGGCGGCATCGTGAGCACCGCGGCCCGCAAGCTCCTGGTCGTCACCGACATGACCTTCCCCGACGACGCCGCCGAGCGGCGCGCGGCGGCGGCCGCGGACGCCGACTACGCCCGGTACGACTGCACCGGGGAGGCGGAAACCGCCCGGGCGGTGCGCGGCGCCGACGTGGCGCTGGTCAACTTCGCCCCCGTCACCGACGCGGTGCTCGCCGCGCTGGCGCCCGGCGCGACCGTCGTGCGCTACGGCATCGGCGTCGACAACGTCGACCTCGGCGCCGCCGCCGCCCGCGGCGTCCGCCTCGCCAACGTCACCGACTACGGCTCCGACACCGTCGCCGACCACGCCGCCGCCGTGCTGCTCGCGCTGCTGCGCAAGCTGCCCGCGTACCACCGCACCATCGCCGGCGGCGGCTGGGGCGCGCCCTCCGACCAGGCGCCGCTGCGGGCCCTGCACGCCACCACCGTCGGGCTGATCGGCACCGGCCGCATCGGCCGGGCGCTGGCCGCCCGGCTCGCCCCGTTCGGGATGACGGTCCTCGGCCACGACCCGTACGCCGACCCCGCCGCTCTCGCACGCGCGGGCATCGCGCCCGTCGGGCTGGACGAGCTGCTGTCCCGCGCGCACGCCGTGTCCCTGCACGCCCCCGCGACCGCCGAGACCCACCACCTGATCGACGCCGAGACGCTGGCGCGGCTGCCCCGCGGCGCGGTGCTGGTGAACACCGCGCGCGGCTCCCTCGTCGACACCGGAGCGGTCGTGGCCGCGCTGCGCAGCGGCCGGCTCGGCGGCGCGGGCCTGGACGTCGTCGAGGACGAGCCGCTGCCCGCCGCGAGCGAGCTGCGCTCCCTGCCGAACGTCGTGCTCACCCCGCACGCGGCGTTCTACTCCGAGCAGTCCGTCGAGCGGCTCCAGCAGCTCGCCGCCGACGAGGCCCGCCGCGCGCTGCTCGGGGAGCCGCTGCGCTCCCCGGTGCCGCTCCCGGCTGCCGCCCGTACGAACCGCACGTAGCACCAGAGCCGGACCGCCCAGGAGGCAGAGCCGCATGACACCCCACGAAAAAATCGTCTGCCGCAACTTCTCCGGCGGCACCTGGCACGACTCCGCCGGCGGCACCGCCGAGCGCCACAACCCCGCCACCGGGCGGCTCGCCGCCGTCGCCCCCCGCGCCACCCCCGAGGACGTCGACCGGGCCGTCACCGCCGCCGCCGACGCCTTCGGCCACTGGAGCCGCACGCTGCCCGCCGAGCGGGCCGCGCTGCTGCACCGGCTGGCCGGTGTCTGCGCCGGCCGGGTGGACGACATGGCCGCCGCGATCACCCGCGAGCAGGGCAAGCCGCTGGACGAGGCGCGCGGCGAGGTGCGCAAGTTCGTCGCCGCGCTGCACTACTACGCCGAGGAGGCCACCCGCGTCCACGGCCGCACCGTCCCCAACGACGCGCACGGCTTCACCAGCATGGTCGAGTACGAGCCCGTCGGGCCGGTCGCGGGCATCGTGCCGTGGAACTACCCCGTCGAGCTGATCGGGTGGAAGCTCGCCGGCGCCACCGCCGCCGGCTGCACCATCGTGATCAAGCCCTCCGAGCACACCCCGGGCTCCGCCCAGGTCCTCTCGGAGTGCGTCGCCGAGGTGCTGCCGCCCGGCGTGGTCAACTTCGTCCACGGGGACGGCGAGACCGGCCGCGCGCTGGCCGCCCACCCGGGCATCGTCAAGATCGGCTTCACCGGCTCGCTCCGTACCGGCCAGGCCCTCTACCGCACCGTCACCGGCGTCACCGCCCTCTCCCTGGAGCTGGGCGGCAGCTGCCCCATGATCGTCACCGACCGGGCGGACGTCGGCGCCGCCGTCGCCGGCGCCACCCGCCGCTCGTTCCGCAACGCCGGCCAGATCTGCATCGCGATCAACCGCGTCTACGTCCAGGACGGCGTCCGCGCCGAGTTCACCGAGCGGCTGGCCGCCGCGGCCGACGCGCTGCGCGTCGCCGACGGCTTCGCCGAGCCGGACGCGGACGTCGGCTCGCTGACCCTCGACGAGACGTACGAGCGGACGCTCGCGCACCTCGCCGACGCCCGCGAGCGCGGCGCGTCCGTGGTCGCCGGCGGCGGTCCGGTCGAGGACCTGGCGCCGGGGCTGTTCATCCGTCCGACGGTGGTCGCGGACACGCCCGACGACGCGCTCGTCATGCGCGAGGAGACGTTCGGCCCGCTGGTCGGCGTCGCCTCCTTCACCGACCTGGACGACGCCGTCGCCCGCGCCAACGGCACGCCCGGCGGGCTGGCCGCGTACGTCTACACCGGCGACACCCACGAGACCTTCGCGCTCGCCCGCGGACTCGACTTCGGCAACGTCGCCGTCAACAACGTCGACGCCGGGATCATGAACGCCCCCTACGGGGGCCGCCGCGAGAGCGGCTTCGGCTCGGAACACGGACCGGAGGGACTGACCTCGTACCTGCACCCCAAGCACATCCGGCTCCGCCACGGCGCGCAATGAGGCGCGGATAGGAGAGCAGAGATGCTGATCGGAATAGACCTCGGGACCTCGGCCTGCAAGGCCATCGCCGTCGGCGCGGCCGGCGAGGTCGTCGCCAAGGAGAGCCGCAGCTACCCGATGACCAACCTCCGCCAGGGCTGGGCCGAACAGGACCCGGCCGACTGGTGGGCGGCCACCGACGACGCCGTGCGCGCCCTGGTCGCCCGGCTGCCGCAGGGCGGCCGGGAGGTCACCGGCATCGGCCTGTGCGGCCAGATGCACGGGCTGACGGCGCTCGACGCCGCCGACGCCCCGCTGCGGCGGGCGATCCTGTGGAACGACCAGCGGTCCGCGCCGCAGTGCGACTGGATCACCGAGCGCGCGGGCGGCCTCGACGGCCTGCTGCGCATGACGCAGAACCGCATGCTGCCCGGCTTCACCGGCGGCAAGATCGTCTGGATGCGGGAGCACGAGCCGGAGCTGTACGGGCGCACCGCGCACATCCTCAACCCGAAGGACTACCTGCGGCTGCGGATGACCGGCGACCGCGTCACCGACGTGTCCGACGCCTCCGGCACCGGCCTGTTCCACGTCGCCCGGCGCACCTGGTCCGACGAGCTGCTCGGCCTGCTGGGCATCGACCGGGCGCTGCTCCCCGACGCCGTGGAGTCCACCGAGCCGACCGGCACCCTGCTGCCGGAGCTGGCCGGGTGCTGGCACGTGCCGGCCGGGACGCGGGTCTACGGGGGCGGCGGCGACGCCGTGCTGCAGACCACCGCGATGGGCCTGGTCGACCCCGGCTCCGTCGGCTTCACGATCGGCACCGCGGGCATCGTCGCCGGCGGCACCTCCGAGTGCCCCGCGGCGCCCGACGGGCGGGTGCAGGTCTCCTGCGGCAACGCCCCCGGGCGCTGGCACATCATGGGCGTCTCGCTCTCCGCGGGCGGCGCCTTCCAGTGGCTGCGCGACGCCCTCGCCCCGGCCGCCGGCGGCGGCGTGCCGTACGAGCGGCTGACCGAGCTGGCCTCCCGGGTCGAGCCCGGCTCGCGGGGGCTGCGGTTCCTGCCCTACCTGCTCGGCGAGCGCTCCCCGCACCTGGCGCCGGAGGCCACCGCCGCCTGGCTGGGGCTGACCCCGATGCACGACCTGGGGCACATGTCCCGCAGCGTCATGGAGGGCGTGCTGCTCAACCTGCGGGAGATCCTGGAGGTCTGCACCGCGGCGGGCGTGCGCTCGGAGCGGGTCGTCGCCTCCGGCGGCGCGGCCGTCGAGGCGCTGTGGCTGCAGACCCTCGCCGACGTGCTGGGCCGCGAGACCGTGACCGTCACCGGGGCCGCAGAGGGCGGGGCGTACGGCGCCGCGCTGGTCGCGGGCGTCGGCGCGGGGCGCTGGCGGGATCTGGACGAGGCGCTGACGGCGGTCCGGGTGGAGGACACCTACCTGCCGGACGCCGAGGCGGCGGCCGCGTACGACGAGGTGTTCCGCGACCACCGGCAGCTGTACCCGCGGCTGCGCGCCGCGGCGGCGGCCGAGCCGGCGGTGTCGCCGTGACGGACACGCCCCCGCCGCCCCGGCCGCACCTGCCGCCGCACGCCGTCGTGTTCGACCTGGACGGCACGCTGGTCGACAGCGCCGACGACATCGCCGACGCGCTCGGCGCCGGCCTGGCCGCGCACGGCCTCGCGCCCCTGGGCGTCGAGCAGGTGCGCGGCCTGCTCGGCGGCGGGGCGCGGGAACTGGTCGCCGGGGCGCTCCGGGCGGCCGGCGGCCGTCCGGGGCTGCTGGCGGAGGTGCTGGACGCGTACAGCGCCGCGTACCGGCGCACGCCGGTCGCGCGCACGGTCCCGTACCCGGGCGCGCGCGAGGCGCTGCGGCTGCTCAAGGAGCGCGGGGTCGCGGTCGGCGTGTGCACCAACAAGCGCGGCGGCCTGGCCCGTACCGTCCTGGCCGGCACCGGCCTGGCGCCGTTCGTCGACACGGTCGTCGGCATCGACGACGTCCCCGCGGGCAAGCCCGACCCGGGCCACCTCGCCGCCGCGCTCGCCGCCCTGGGCGTCGCGCCCGGCGCGGCCGTCTACGTCGGCGACACCGCGATCGACGCCCTGACCGCCCGCCGCCTCGGCGTGCCGTACCGGCACGTCGCCTGGGGCGAGCCCGTCCCCGGCAGCACCCCCCTCGACGACTTCGCCGCGCTGGCCGCCGGCACCCCGGCGGCCCCGACTCCCCCTGGAGGTACCGGAATGCAGCCCCGCACCGACTCCGAGAAGGCCAAGTGGGCCGCCGGCACCGGCGCCATCGAGACGTACGTGCGCGACGGCATGCGCCTGGGCCTGGGCTCGGGCACGACGTCGCACTGGTTCGTACGGGCCCTCGGCGCGGCCGTCGCCGACGGCCTCGACGTCGTCGGCGTGCCCACCTCGACCGGCACCCGCGACCTGGCCCGCGAGGTGGGGGTGCCGCTGACGACGCTCGCCGACGTGGAGCGGCTCGACCTCACGGTCGACGGCGCCGACGAGATCGACCACGACGGCGCCATGATCAAGGGCGGCGGCGCCTGCCTGCTCTGGGAGCGCATCGTCGCGGACGCCTCGGACCGGATGGTCGCCGTGGTCGACGACTCCAAGGTCGTCGCCACCCTGGGCGCGTTCCCGCTGCCGGTCGAGGTGGTCCCGTACGCCTGGGAGTCCACCACCCGTTCGATCGCGCGGCTGCTCGACTCGCTCGGCTACGGCGCCCCCGCGCTGCGGCGGCGCGAGCGGGACGGCGAGCCGGTGGTGACGGACAGCGGCAACTTCATCGTGGACGCGCGGCTCAAGGCCGTCACCGACCCGCTGGCCCTGGACGGGCAGCTCAACTGGATCCCGGGGGTGGTCGAGAACGGCCTCTTCACCGGGATCGCCGACGAGATGGTCGTCGGCTTCGCGGACGGGCGGTACGAGGTACGCGACGTCTCCGCCGCCGCGACGGCCCGGCCCGCCACGACCGTACGGGGGCGGGGACGGTGAGCGGCGCGCGCCTCGTGGAGAACGCGCTCGCCGCCGCGGCCGCGGCCGAGGAGGCCGTCGCCGACGCCTCCCCCGCGGAGCGCGCCGGCTGGCTGGGCGCCGTCGCCGACGCGCTCGACGCGGCGGCCGGCGAGCTGATACCGCTGGCCGGCGAGGAGACGCACCTGGCGGAGGGGCGGCTGCGCGGCGAGCTGACCCGCACCACCTTCCAGCTCCGCTTCCTCGCCGGCGTCGCCGCCGGGGGCGACCAGCTGCGCGCCACCGTGGACCGCGCCGACCCCGACTGGCCGATGGGCCCGCGGCCGGACATCCGGCGCGTCCACGTCCCCCTCGGCGCGACGCTGGTCTTCGCGGCCAGCAACTTCCCCTTCGCCTTCGGCGTCCCCGGCGGCGACACCGCCGCCGCGCTGGCGGCCGGCTGCCCCGTCGTCGTCAAGGCGCACGAGGGCCACCCCCGGCTCTCCGACGCGCTCGGCCGGGTGACCGCGGAGGCGCTGGCCGGGGCGGGCGCGCCCGCGGGCGTCTTCGCGGTGGTCCACGGCCGGGAGGAGGGCGTCGCGGCCCTGAAGGACCCGCGGGTGCGGGCCGCCGCGTTCACCGGCTCGCAGGCGGGCGGGCGCGCGCTGTTCGACATCGCCGCGGCCCGCCCGGAGCCGATCCCCTTCTACGGCGAGCTGGGCAGCATCAACCCCGTCTACGCGCTGCCCGCGGCGGTCGCCGCGCGCGGCGCCGAACTCGCCGCCGGGTACGCGGCGTCGTTCAGCGGCAGCGCGGGGCAGCTGTGCACGAAGCCGGGGCTGCTGTTCCTGCCGGCGGGCCACGGCCTCGGCGAGCCGCTGCGGGCGGCGGTGGCGGAGCTGCCGGGCGGGCACCGGCTGCTGACCGAGCCGATCGCGCGCGGCTTCGCCGCGGGGCTGGACGAGCGGGCGCACGTCGACGGCGTACGGGTGCTGGCGACCACCGGCCCCGGCACCCCCGAGGCGCCGGGGGCGACGCTGCTGGAGACCGGCGCGGCGACGTTCCGGGCGCACCGGGAGCTGCTGGAGGCGGAGTGCTTCGGGCCGCTGTCGGTGGTCGTCACCTACGACGGCGAGGACGACCTGCTCGACCTGGCGGGGACCGTGCAGCCCAGTCTGACGGCGACCGTGCACGCGGACCCGGCGGACGACGCGCTCGCGGCCCGGCTCCTGCGCACCGCCGCCCGCCGCGCGGGCCGGCTGGTGATGGGCGGCTGGCCCACGGGCGTCACGGTCTCCGCCGCGCAGCAGCACGGCGGCCCGTACCCGGCGAGCACGGCCCCGGCCACGACGTCGGTCGGCGCGGCCGCGATCGACCGGTTCCTGCGCCCGGTGGCGTGGCAGTCGGTGCCGGAGCACCTGCTGCCGGAGCCGCTGCGCACGGCGAACCCGTGGGGGGTGCGGCAGCGTACGGGCTGAGGCGCCGCGGCCGCCGGCGCGGCGCCGCCGGCGGCGGTCAGCCTCCCGGCGGGTGCCGGTGCCGGCGGCCGGCCAGCGCGTCCAGCTCCGGCCGCCCCAGGCCCGTGCGGCCGGTGACCTCCGCCGCGTCCAGCGCCCCGCAGTCCAGGCCCCGCAGCAGGTGGCCGGCGAGCGCCCGCGCCGTGGCCGGCTCGTCGAGGACCGCCGCGCCCGCGGCCCCCGGGCCGCCGTCCGCGTACGCCGCCAGCCGGGCGCACGCCGCGTCCAGCCCCTCCCGGTAGAACGCGAAGACCGCCGCGTAGCGCGTCGGCAGGTGCCCGGGGTGCATGTCCCACCCCTGGTAGAACGCCCGCGCCAGCGACCGCCGCACCAGCCCGTAGTGCCGCCGCCAGGCGGCGCGCACCCGGGCCCCGTCCCCGGTCGGCAGCACGTTCACCGACCCGTCGGACAGCCGTACGCCCGTGCCCGCCGCGGCCACCTGCATCACGGCCTTCGCGTGGTCCGCGACCGGGTGGTCCATCGACTGGTACGCCGCGCTCACCCCGCACGCCGCGCTGTAGTCGAACGTGCCGTAGTGCAGCCCGGTCGCCCGCCCCCCGGCCGCGTCGATCATCCGCGCGACCGTGGCGCGGCCGTCGGCGCCGAGGACCGCCTGGGTCGTCTCGATCTGGATCTCGAACCCGAGCCGGCCGGCCGGGAGCCCGTGCACCCGCTCGAACTCCCCCAGCAGCCCGGCCATCGCGCCCACCTGCTCCGGGTAGGTGACCTTCGGCAGCGTCAGCACCAGGCCGTCCGGCAGCGTGCCGCCGCCCGCGCGCAGCAGCGCGGTGAGGAAGAGGTCGAGCGTGCGGATCCCGCGGTCGCGGACGGCGGCCTCCAGGCACTTGGCGCGGATGCCGGCGTACGGGGTGCCGCGGCCGGCGGCGGCGGTGCCGGCGACCACCCGGGCGGCGGCCAGGGCGGCGGCGTCCTCCTCGTCGTCGGGGCGCGGTCCGTAGCCGTCCTCGAAGTCGACGCGCAGGTCCTCGACCGGCTCGCGCGCCAGCTTGGCGCGCACCCGGTCGTACACCTCCCCCGCCGCCTGGTCGGGCAGCCCGACCGCGGCGGCGAAGGCGCCGGCGTCGGGGGCGTGCGCGTCGAGCGCGTCGAGCGCCCGGCGGCCCCAGTCCCGTACGGTACGGGCGCCGAAGGCGTCGGCCGGGACGTAGACGGTGTGCACGGGCTGCCGGGTGCCGGGGTCGCCGGGGTAGCGGCGAGCCAGCTCGGCGTCGACGGGGGCGAGGGCGGCGGCGATCCGGGCGCGCGCGGGGGCGCCGATCGACGTCGCGGCCGGGTCGTCCTGCGCCACCATGCACCCTCCCGGAGTTCAACAAAACGTTGAATCGAACGTATCCGGGTGCCCGGAGCGCGTCAACGGACCGCGGGCGGCGCCGCCACCGGCGGCTCGGCGCGCCGGGTGAGCGCCCACAGCGCGAAGCCCAGCACGCTGAACCCGGCGCCCAGGGCGCAGACGGCGCCCCAGCCCGCCGCCGCGTACAGGGAGGTCGCGGCGAGCGCGCCGGTGGCGCTCCCGGCGGCGTAGAAGACCATGTAGCCGCCGATGAGGCGGCTGCCCGCGCCGGGGCAGAGGGCGTGGATCAGGGTCTGGTTGGTCACGTGGACCGCCTGCACCGCGAGGTCGAGCAGGACCACCCCGGCGACCAGCGCCCAGAGCGAGTCGCGCGTGAACGCCAGCGGCAGCCACGAGACGGCGAGCAGCGCCAGCGCGGCGCCCGTGGTCCGCCCGCCGTGCCCCCGGTCGGTCAGGCGGCCCGCCGCGGACGCGGCCAGGGCGCCCACGACGCCGATCAGCCCCAGCGCCCCGACGGCGGTGTGGGACAGCGAGTACGGCGGCTCGCCGAGCGGCAGCGCGACGCTGGACCACAGGGTGCTGAACGCCGCGAAGACCAGCAGGCCGAACAGCGCGCGCAGGCGCAGCAGCGGCTCCCGGACGAACAGGGTGACGGTGGAGCGCAGGAGCTGCCCGTAGCGCAGGGCCGGCGGCGGGGCGGCGCCGTGCCGCGGCAGCACGCGGTGCAGCACCAGGGCGAGCAGTGCGCTGAGCGACGCCGAGGCGAGGTAGACGGAGCGCCAGCCCGCGAGGTCGGCCAGGACGCCGGAGACCGTACGGGCGAGCAGGATACCGATGACCACGCCGCCGGTGACCAGCCCGACGACCCGGCCGCGCGCGGCGGGCGGGGCCAGCGACGCGGCGAAGGCCACCAGCGTCTGGGTGACGACCGCGAGGAGCCCCGTCGCGGCCATGCCCGCGAGCAGCACCGCCGCCGTGGGCGCGGTCGCCACCACCGCCAGGGCCGCCACCAGCAGCAGGAACTGGGTCACGACGAGCCGTCTGCGGTCGGCGATGTCGCCCAGCGGCACGAGGAGGAAGAGGCCGAGGCCGTATCCGACGTGCGTGAGGGTGACGATGCCGCCGACGAGGCCCGGGCTCATGGCGAGGTCGTCGCCGATGGCCGCCAGGAGCGGCTGGGAGAAGTAGACGTTGGCCACCGCGGCGCCGCAGGCGACGGCGAACAGGACGACGACACCCCGGGACAGGACCGGTTCCTCCCCGCCGCGGGTCCCGGCCCCTCGTGCCGCTGCCGTACCGCTGCCGGGCATGCGCACCCCTCCTCTGGTTGCATCTTGCTACCAGAGGGACGGTAGCCGGATTTGGTAGCATGTTGCAACCATCACGAGAGAGGGACGCCATGGTGGCAAGGACGCGCTTCGACGACAGCGAATGCCCCGTCGCCCGGTCGGTCGACGCCATCGGCGACTGGTGGTCGCTGCTGATCGTGCGGGACGCCTTCGACGGCAGCCGGCGCTTCGGGGAGTTCCAGCGCAGCCTCGGGGTGGCGAAGAACATCCTCACCGCGCGCCTGCGCGCCCTCGTCGACGGCGGCGTCCTGGCGTCCGTCCCCGCCTCGGACGGCAGCGCCTACCGCGAGTACGTGCTGACGCCGAAGGGGGAGGCGCTCTTCCCCGTCATCGTGGCGCTGCGGCAGTGGGGCGAACAGAACTTCTTCGCCCCCGGCGAACCGCACTCGCAGCTCCTCGACCGGCAGGAGGGCCGCCCGCTGCGCGGGCTGGAGGTGCGGGCGGCGGACGGGCGGCGGCTGCGTCCCGGCGACACCGCCGTCCACAAGGTCCCGGCCGGGTGACCGGACCTCCGCACACCCGGGCCGGCGGCGCCCGCGGGCGCGCGGCGGCTCAGGACCAGGCGCCGGCGAGCCAGGCGGCCCACAGCGCGACGGGCGCGGCGAACGTCGCCAGCCGCAGCGCGCCGTCCGCCGCCGCGGCGGCGGCGCGGTGCGGGGGCCAGGGCAGGCCCCGTACGTCGGGATCCGTGTCCGGCAGCGGGCTCCCTGCCGCCGCCGCGGCCGCCGCCGCCAGCGCCGCGGCGGCGCGCCCGGCGGGCGACCCCGCGGCCGGCACCTCACCGGGGCGGCCCGCGCCGTCCGCCGGGTCCGGGGGCGCCTCGGCGCCCAGCTCCCCGGCCACATCGGCGAGCAACTGCCGCTGCCGGGCGCCGCGGTCACGTGCCGCGCGGCCCGGCGCGCCCACGCCCGGCGGCCGGGGGGCGCGGGCCCGCAGCACGAAGGCCGACCGCCCGTCGTGGACGACGTAGCGCGCCCCGCCGTCCTCCTCCGGCCCCGCGCCGACCGCCGCCAGCGCCGCCGGGTCCCGCTCCGCCGCGCGCAGCAGCTCCGCCGCCCCGCGCAGCGCGTCCGCCGCCTCCGCGCCGCCGAGGACCCGGCCGCCGCGGGCCGCGACCGTCGCACGCACCGCGGGACCGCCCGTTCCGTCCGTAGCGCCGGAGCCGCGCGGGCCCCCGGAACCCCCCGGCGCCACCAGCGCCACCGTGCCCGCCCCGGCGACGACCCACCCGCCGCCCCGGGGCCGCGCGCAGACCCGGCGCAGCCGGTACGCCGCGGCGCTCGCCGCCGCCACGAGCGCCGCCGCTGCGAGCAGCCACGGCACCGGCACGTCGGCGGTGACGCGCAGCAGCACCAGCAGGGCGTACGCCGCGGTGAACCGCGGCCAGGCGGACGGCGCGCCGCCGTACGGGGGGCTCCACTCCCGGGCGCCCCGGGGCAGCCAGGCGTACGGGCTCACGCGCGCGCTCCCGCTCATGTGCCGCATCCTCCCACGCGCTCGCGCGCCCCGGCCACGGCGCCCACGTGCACGCGCAAGGGCCCGCGGCGCCGCGAAGGCGGCACCGCGGGCCCGTCGCCGGCGGCGGGCGGCGCTCAGCCCTTGCGGGCCTTGACCTCCTCGGTCAGCTGCGGGACGACCGCGAAGAGGTCGCCGACGACGCCGTAGTCCACGAGGTCGAAGATCGGCGCCTCGTTGTCCTTGTTCACGGCGACGATCGTCTTGGACGTCTGCATCCCGGCGCGGTGCTGGATCGCGCCGGAGATGCCGGCGGCGATGTACAGCTGCGGGGAGACGGTCTTGCCGGTCTGGCCGACCTGGTGCGAGTGCGGGTACCAGCCCGCGTCCACCGCGGCCCGGGAAGCGCCGACGGCCGCGCCGAGGGAGTCGGCCAGCGCCTCGATGACGTGGAAGTTCTCGGCGCCGTTGACGCCGCGGCCGCCGGAGACGACGATCGCGGCCTCGGTCAGCTCGGGGCGGCCCGTCGACTCGCGCGGGGTCCGGCCCACGACCTTCGTCCCGGTCGCGGACTCGCCGAAGCCGACCGTCAGCTGCTCCACGGCGCTCTCGACCGGGGCGGTCTCCGGGGCGGCGGAGTTGGGCTTGACGGTGATGACCGGGGTGCCGCGCGAGACGCGCGAGCGGGTGGTGTACGCGGCGGCGAACACCGCCTGGGTGGTGACCGGCCCTTCGTCACCGGCCTCGACGTCCACGGCGTCGGTGATGATGCCGGAGCCGATCCGCAGCGCGAGGCGGGCGCCGATCTCCTTGCCCTCCACCGACGACGGCAGCAGCACGGCGGCCGGCTCCACGGCGTCGTACGCGGCCTTCAGCGCGTCGACCTTCGGGGCGACGAGGTAGTCGGCGAACTCGGCGGCGTCGGCGGTCAGCACGCGCGCCGCGCCGTACTCCGCGAGCACGGGCGCGGCGGTGTCGACGCCGGCGCCGAGGTGGACGGCGACCGGGTCGCCGAGCCGGCGGGCCAGGGTCAGCAGCTCCAGCGTCGGCTTGCGCACGGCGCCGTCGACGTGGTCGACGTAGACGAGGACTTCAGTCATGGTTCTCGTTCTCCTGCGGTACGAGGGCGGAAGGCGTAACGGCGAAAGGGGGCGCGGGGGCTCAGATGAACTTCTGGCCCGCGAGGAACTCGGCGAGCTGCTTGCCGCCCTCGCCCTCGTCCTTGACGATCGTGCCGGCGGTGCGCGGCGGGCGCTTCGCGGCGTCCTCGACCTTCGTCCAGGCGCCCGCCAGCCCGACCTCCTCGGCGTCGACGCCCAGGTCGTCCAGGTCCAGGGTCTCCACCGGCTTCTTCTTCGCCGCCATGATGCCCTTGAACGACGGGTAGCGGGCCTCGCCGGACTGGTCGGTCACGGAGACCACGGCCGGCAGCGCCGCCTCCAGCTGCTCGCTGGCGGCGTCGCCGTCGCGGCGGCCGGTGACCTTGCCGTCGGCCACGGCGACGGCGGAGAGCTGGGTCACCTGGGGCACGCCGAGCCGCTCGGCCAGGAGCGCCGGCAGCACGCCCATGGTGCCGTCGGTGGAGGCCATGCCGCAGACGACGAGGTCGTAGCCGACGTGCTCGACGGCCTTGGCCAGCACCAGCGAGGTGCCCATCACATCGGTGCCGTGCAGGTCGTCGTCCTCGACGTGCACGGCCTTGTCCGCGCCCATGGACAGGCCCTTGCGCAGCGCGTCGCGCGCGTCCTCGGGGCCGACGGTCAGCACCGTGATCTCCGCGTCGTCCGCCGCCTCGGAGATCTGCAGGGCCTGTTCGACCGCGTACTCGTCCAGCTCCGACAGCAGGCCGTCGACGGCCTCGCGGTCGGTGGTCAGGTCATCGGAGAAGTGCCGGTCGCCGGTGGCGTCGGGCACGTACTTCACACAGACAACGATCCTCAAGCTCACGCCGGCTCTCCTACCGCTTCGTATCGAGACACTGCCGTCCTGGCAGCATAGGCGCCATCCACGGCTGCCACCGGGCGGATCCGGTGGTCGTCCGCCAGTTTATTACTCGCCAGTACACCCGTGCGCGCACCCCTCGTTCAAGGCCGCTCGGCTGTGACATTTCCTACGGCGGCCCCGGCGTCCGGGGACACCGCCGCCCCCAGCGCCGCGATGACGTCCGCCTTGCGCGGCAGGCCCGTGGCGCGCCGCGCCACCCGGCCGTCCGCGTCCAGCACCAGCACGGTCGGCGTCCGCTCCACCGCCAGCCTGCGGACCAGGCCGAGGTGGCTCTCGGCGTCCACGTCCACGTACGTCACGCCCTCGACCATGCCCGCCACATCGGCGAGGATGCGCCGCGTGGCCGCGCAGGGACGGCAGAAGGCGCTGGAGAACTGCACGAGGGTGGCCCGCTCCCCCAGCCCCCGCGCGCCCAGCTCCGCCGCCGTCAGTCGCTCCGCCGTGCCGTACGCCATGCCCTCCAGCATGCAGCACCGCCGCGGCCGGGGTGACAAGATCCCGTCGTCCCGAAGGGGTGGGTCTGGCGCGGAACGCGCGCGTCGGGCACGATCGGGGAGTACGTACCTACGCACGCGTAACTTCCGCCGGGAGCCTCCTGACCCTCCGGGCCGGAGAAGGGATCGGCCCGGCATGGCAGACCTCGTCTACCCGCCCGTCGTCGGCCTGTGCCGAGCGGCCTTCAAGGCGATGGACCTGCGCATCGACCTGAAGGGCGAGGAGCACGTCCCGCGCCGCGGCGGCGCCGTCCTGGTGAGCAACCACGTCAGCTACCTGGACTTCGTCTTCTGCGGCTACGCGGCCCGGCCGGCGAAGCGGCTGGTGCGCTTCATGACCAAGGAGTCGGTCTTCCGGCACCGCGTCTCCGGGCCGCTGCTGCGCGCGATGAAGCACATCCCGGTCGACCGCGCGCAGGGCGCGCAGTCGTTCTCGCACGCGCTGCGGGCGCTGCGCTCGGGCGAGGTGGTCGGCGTCTTCCCGGAGGCGACGATCTCGCAGTCCTTCACGCTGAAGTCGTTCAAGTCGGGCGCCGCGCGGCTGGCGCAGCAGGCGGGGGTGCCGCTGCTGCCCATGGCGGTGTGGGGGACGCAGCGGATATGGACCAAGGGGCGCCCCCGCGACTTCGGGCGGAACCACCTGCCGGTCACGCTGCGCCTGGGACCGCCGGTGCCGACGGGGGACGGAGTGCCGGACGCGTCGGCCGAGGGCTCCCGGGAGGACGCGGAGAAGCTGACGGAGCGGCTGAAGGCCCGGGTTCAGGAGCTGCTGGAGACGGCGCAGCGCGCGTACCCGGACCGGCCGCGGGGACCGGAGGACGACTGGTGGCAGCCCGCGCACCTGGGCGGCAGCGCGCCGGCACCCGGCACCTGAGCCCCGCCCCTCACTCCCTGACCCTCACCCTCGACCTCGACCTTGAGTCGAGGGTCAGGGTGAGGCCGGACGTGCGGGAGCGGCGGCCGCCGCTCAGGCCGGGTCGCGGATCTCGACCGTCGCCCCGGGCGAGCTCTTCAGCAGCGCCTCGGCCAGCTCCTCCGCCGCCGCGGTCAGCTCCCCGTACGTCATGGGCTCCTGCCGCTCCAGCAGGAACAGCGCGTTCGCCGACTCCTCGGTGAGCCGGGTGCGTACGCCCTGGCGCCAGTTCCAGCGGCGGCAGGTGACGCCAATCTCGTCGGACCAGACGACCTCGCCGGGCTCGGGGTGCTCCTCGTCGAAGCGCTCCTCGCCGGTGGCGCGGACGAGCCGCATGTCGCCGGCGATGCGGTCGGTGTCCTCGCCGCCCACGGGGACGAGGTGGGCGACGCTGACGGCGTTGTAGATGTCGACCAGGCGGTTGATGCGCGGCAGGCCGGCGTCGCCGAGGGCGCGGCGGGCCAGCGCCTCCGCGGAGTTGCGGAACTTGGACGGCTTGGCGCCGAAGGCGGCGTACGCGGCCCGCCAGGCCCGCATGTGCGGGTCCTGCTGCGGCGGGGTGCCGTCGAGGCGCTCGGCGAGCCGGCGGGCGGCGTCGTCGAGGAGCGCGGCGCCGGCGGCATCGCTGGGGCCGCCGGCGAGGCCGCGGGCGACGACCTCGACGCGGGCGAAGCCGGGGGCGAGGGCGCGTACCTCGTCGGAGACGTGGGTGCGGAGGGTCATGCGGTCCTTCTGCGGGTCGGGGTCGGCTGCCGGGGCCTGCGCGGCGGTCCGGGCGGTTCGCCGGACGGCCGGCCGTCAGTGGCGCGGCCTACCCTGGGGCGGGTGTGCGAGGCCTCGGGGGTTACAGGGCGGTGGGGAGGATGCGGTCCAGATGGCGGCGGTCGGCCGCCGTGCGGAGGGCTTCGAGGGTAGCCGGGTGGGGCGCCGCGCGGACGAGCGGGTCGTCGTACTCGCCGGCGTCCGGATCCGGCGTGAAGGCCAGCCGCTCGCCGACCAGGCGGAACTGCGCGTCCACCCCCGGCTTGTTGCCGCGCGGGTCCTGGCGGACCCAGCCGCCTCCGGGCAGCCGCAGCGCGACCAGGCCGTGCAGCACGCCGAGGCGCTGGTAGCAGAAGCCGGCCGGGATGTCCTGGGCGCGCAGCAGGGCGACGAGGGCGTGGGCCTTGGCGTAGCAGATCCCGGTGCGGGCCTTGAGCACGTCCGAGGCACGGCAGGTGACGCGGAGGTCCCCGGCGTCGTTGGAGTGCGGGATCGTGTCGCGCACGAACTCGTAGGCGCCCTTCGCGTACGCCGCCGGCTCCTCCGCGACCTCCCGCAGCCGGTACGCGGTGTCGACCACGAGCGGGTGCCCGTGGTCGACGACCGCGTCGGCGGCGAGGTACGCGGACAGGTCGGGCCGCTCCTGCTGGAGTTCCATGCAGGGGAGCGTATAGGCATGCGGCGGGCTACGTCCTCCGCATTTCCTCCGCGACGGCGGCGACGAAGGTGTCGACGTCCTCCTCCGTGGTGTCGAAGGAGCACATCCAGCGCACCACCCCGTCCGCCTCGTCCCAGAAGTAGAAGCGGAACTCCTTCTGCAGCGCCAGGGACACGTCGTGCGGCAGCCGGGCGAAGACGCCGTTGGCCTGCACCGGGTGCAGCACGTCCACGCCGTCGACGCCGCGCACCCCGTCGGCGAGGCGGCGGGCCATCGCGTTGGCGTGCCGGGCGTTGCGGAGCCACAGGTCCTTGGCCAGGAGCGCCTCGAACTGGGCCGAGACGAAGCGCATCTTGGACGCCAGCTGCATCGACAGCTTGCGCAGGTGCTTCATCGCGCGCACGGCGTCCGGGTCGAGCACGACGACGGCCTCGCCGAGCAGCATGCCGTTCTTCGTACCGCCGAAGGACAGGATGTCGACCCCGGCGACGTTGGTGAAGGCGCGCATCGGCACGTCGAGGGAGGCCGCCGCGTTGGCTATCCGGGCCCCGTCGAGGTGGACCCGCATGCCGTGGCGGTGCGCGTGCGCGCAGATCGCGCGGATCTCGTCCGGGGTGTATACCGTGCCGTACTCGGTGGCCTGGGCGATCGAGACGACCTGCGGCATGGCGCGGTGCTCGTCGTCCCAGCCGCGGGCCTCGCGGTCGATCAGCTCGGGGGTGAGCTTGCCGTCCGGCGTCGGTACGGTCAGCAGCTTCAGCCCGCCGACGCGCTCCGGGGCGCCGCACTCGTCGACGTGGATGTGGGCGGTGTCCGCGCAGATCACCGCGCCCCAGCGGTCGGTGACGGCCTGGAGCGCGACGACGTTGGCCCCGGTGCCGTTGAAGACCGGGTAGACCTCGGCGTCCATGCCGAAGTGGCCGCGGAAGACGTGCTGGAGGTGGGCGGTGTAGTCGTCCTCGCCGTAGCTGACCTGGTGGCCGCCGTTGGCGAGGGCGAGGGCGGCGACGATCTCCGGGTGCGCGCCGGCGTAGTTGTCGCTGGCGAAGCCGCGTACCCCGGGATCGTGGCGGCGCTTGGCGTCCGTCCGGGGCGGGGGCGCCGTCACGGCCGTCGCTCCGGCTGGGCGGTGAGCCACAGGCGGGTTCCGTTCAGTTCCTCCGCGGGCCTGTCCCAGACGGCCGCGATGTCTCCGGCGAGGTCGTCGACGTCGGTGAAGCCGGCGAACCGCGCGTTCGGCTTGGCCTTCCGCATCTCCTCGTTCACCAGCGCCTTCACCACCAGGATGACGGCCGCGGCGGCGGGGACGTCCGGGTCCTCGGCCCGGCCGGCCTTGCGGAAGCCGTCGGCCATGGCCAGCGTCCACGCCTCCGCGCCGGCCTTGGCGGCGGCGTACGCGGCGTTGCCGGCGGTCGGCTGCCCGGCGCCGGCGGCGCTGACGAGGACGTAGCGGCCGCGGTCGCTGCGCCGCAGGGGCTCGTCGAAGGCGAGGGAGGTGTGCTGCACGGTGCGCAGGAGCAGGTCGTGCAGCACGGCCCAGTCGTCGAGGTCGGTGTCGGCGAAGGAGCGCGAGCCGCGCCAGCCGCCGACGAGGTGGACCAGGCCGTCGACGCGGCCGTGGTCCCTCTCGATGCGCTCGGCCCAGGCCCGCGCGGCGGCCGGGTCGAGCAGGTCGACGGTGTCGCCGGTGACGGTCGCGCCGCCGGCCGCGTCCCGCGCCGCACCCACGGCCCCGGCCAGCCGCTCGGCGTCCGCGTCGCAGCCGACGACGACGGCGCCGGCCGCGGCGAGCCGCCGCAGCGCGGCCCGGCCCGCCGGTCCCGCCGCTCCCGCGACGGCGACGACGGCTCCGTCCAGCGGGCCGCCGCCTCCGTTCCTGCCCTGTGCCCCGGGGCTCATGACGATCTCCTCCTCGGCTGCCCTGCCGGCGGCGGGGTCCGTCACGCGGCCTCCGCCCGCTCGGCGGTCCCGGCCGTGATGCCCCGCGTCGACTCGATCACCTTGCGCAGCTTCTTGGCAAGGGCCTCATAGAACATGCTGAGGGGAAACTCGTCGGGGAGCACGTCGTCCACGAGCTTGCGCGGCGGCTTGTCGAGGTCGAGGGCGTCGGGGCCCTTGGCCCAGGTGGAGCCGGGGTGCGGGGCGAGGTAGGCGGAGACCAGGTCGTACGCCTTGAACCAGTGCACCAGCTTCGGGCGGTCGATGCCCTCGCGGTACAGCGTCTCGATCTCGTTGCGCAGCCGGCCGGTGACCTCCCGGGCCCGGTCCCAGTCGACGGACAGCCGGTTGTCGGTCCAGCGCAGCGCGTCGTGCTTGTGCAGGTACGCGAAGAGGAGCTGGCCGCCGAGACCGTCGTAGTTGCGGTTGCGCTCGCCGGTGACGGGGAAGCGGAACAGCCGGTCCATCAGCACCGCGTACTGCACGTCGCGGCCCTGCGGGAAGCCGTCCGCGGCGAGCTTCCCGGCCTCGTGGAAGGCGGTGAGGTCGCAGCGCAGCTCCTCTATGCCGTACATCCAGAACGGCTGCCGCTGCTTGATCATGAACGGGTCGAACGGCAGGTCGCCGTGGCTGTGCGTGCGGTCGTGGACCATGTCCCAGAGCACGAAGGTCTCCTGGGCGCGCTCCTGGTCGGTGAGCAGCCCGAGGGCCTCCTCGGGCAGGTTGAGGCCGGTGGCCTCGATCGCCGCGCCGCTGACCCGGCGGAAGCGGGCCGCCTCGCGGTCGCAGAAGATGGCGCCCCAGGTGAAGCGGGGCGGGACCTCGCGCATGGCGATGGTCTCGGGGAAGAGCACGGCGGAGTTCGTGTCGTACCCGGCGGTGAAGTCCTCGAAGGTGATGCCGAGGAACATGGGGTTGTCGTAGCGGGTGCGCTCCAGCTCGGCGAGCCAGCCGGGCCAGACGACGCGGATGACGACGGCCTCGACGTTGCGGTCCGGGTTGCCGTTCTGGGTGTACATGGGGAAGACGACGAGGTGCTGGAGGCCGTCGGCGCGGTGGTCGGCGGGGCGGAAGGCGAGCACCGAGTCCAGGAAGTCGGGCACGCCGAAGCCGCCGGCGGCCCACTTGCGCAGGTCGGCGACGACCGCGTCGTGGTAGGCGGCGTCGTGCGGCAGCAGCGGGGACAGCTCCCGGACCGCGGCGGCGACCCGCTCGACGGCGTCCTCGGCGGCCTCGCGCGCGGGGGCGCCCTCCGCCTCGAAGTCGACGGAACCGTCCTTGGCCTGCCAGGGGCGGATCTCTTCGACGGCTGTCTTCAGCCGCGCCCAGGCCGGGTGCTCGACTACGCGCGGGGCGTCCGCGGCGGACAGAACGTCACCTTCCGCGGTCGCGGAAGCAAGAATTTCCGTCATGGACCACTCCTACGTTAAGAACTTCCTGTCACTCCACCGTATCGCTGTAGGACGATCTCCCTCAAGCGGGCCCCCGGGAAACCTTGCGTAGACCACGGACCGAGAACGTAAATCTTTCGGCGAACAGAGGTTTACCTCCTGGCCCTTCCCGTTTTCGCGGATGTACGGGGGTGAACGCAGCCGCGCGGAAGGACCCGCCCACCTCCGGGTGACCCCGCGCGCGGCGGTGCCGCGACCCGCCGTCAGGACGCCGCACGACCGGTGTCGATCTCCCCGAATTGGCCTAGGCTTTGCGCCAGTCTGTGACGGACCGCCGACGGAGGGCGAGAGCGCAGTGTCATTTCTGACCATCGGGCACCGGGGGCTGATGGGCGTCGAGCCGGAGAACACCCTCCGCTCCTTCGTCCGCGCGGACCGCGAGGGCATGGACGCCATCGAGCTGGACCTGCACCTGAGCAAGGACGGCCACCTGGTCGTCATGCACGACCCCGACGTGGACCGCACGACGGACGGCCAGGGCGCGGTCGCCGACTTCACGCTCGCCGAGCTGCGCGAGCTGGACGCCGGCGGGGGCGAGCGGGTGCCGACCTTCGACGAGGTCGCCGAGGCGGTGAAGGGCCGGCTGCAGATCGAGATCAAGGACGTCGCCGCGGCCCGGGCCCTCGCCGACGCCATGACCGCGCACGACCTCGCCGGCCGCGTCGAGGTGCTGTCGTTCCACGACGAGGCGCTGGCGGAGATGCGGGGGCTGCTGCCCGACGTGCCGCGGGTGCTGGTCGCCAGCCACTACGGGCTCGGGGTGGTCGAACGCGCCGAGCAGGTCGGCGCCGGGATGCTGTCGCTGAACATCCGGCGGCTGACGCTGGAGCTGGCCGACCTCGCGCACGCGGCGGGGCTGAAGGTCATCGCCTGGACCGTGAACACCCCCGAGGAGCTGAAGCTCGCCCGCGGCCTGGGGCTCCAGGGCGTCGTGACCGACTTCCCCGGGATGAAGCACGCGGTGCGCTTCACCGCCTGAGCCGCCGCCGCGCGCTCCCCTGCGCCCGCCCCTTGCGCCCGTGCGCTCGGGTACGGGCGTACGGGCGCGGGCAGCCTCCGCCGGACAGCGCCCTGCGCTCCCCGGGCCGGCGCCGGCCGGTCCCCGCTCCCGTGCCGCGGGGCCGACGCCGTCGTCGTCCGAGGGGGCCCGCGGATGCACGGACCGCCGCTCACCAGCCTGCTGCTGGCCGCGCTGTGCGCGGGCGTCGGCGGGCTCTGCCTGCTGAGGATGCGGGCCGTCGCCGCCGGGGAGCGGCGCGGCGCCGCCGAGGACGCGCTGATGGGCCTGGGGATGGCGGCGATGGCGCTGCCCGCGGCCGGGCTGCCGGAGGCGTGGACCGCGGGGGCGTTCGCGGCGGTGTTCGGCGCCGCGTTCGTACGGGCCCTGCTGCCGTCGCGCGCCGCCGGGCACCACCGCTACCACCCGCACCACCTGCACCACGCGGTCGGCGCGCTGGCGATGGTGTACATGGCGGTGGCCATGGGGACCGCGGACCACGGGGGCCACGGCGGCCACGGGGCGGCCGGCGGGCTGCCGCTGGTGACCGGGGCGCTGCTGGCGTACTACCTGCTGTACGTGCTGCACGGCGGGCTGCGGCCGCACGCGGCGGGGGCCGGGGCGCCGGCGGGCGGCGGCCGGACGGGCGGCTGGACGGCGTCGCCGGAGCTGGCCGGCGCCTGCCGGGTCTGCCTGGGGACCGCCATGGCCGCGATGCTGCTCGCCCTCTGACTCCCCGGTGTCGTCCGTCACTTCACGGGCGCAGCCGTACCGGCCGGCGCCCCCGCTCCGTACGCTGATCACATGGTGATCCCGCTCACGCTGCTGGCCTTCGCCGCCCTGACCGCCGCGGTCGCGCCCCGGCTGCTGACCCGCGCGGCGTGGGCGGACCGCGAGCCGGTGGTCGCGCTGTGGGTGTGGCAGTGCGTCGTCGCCGCCGTGCTGCTGTGCTGCGGGCTCGCCATGTCCCTGAGCGCCGCCGTGGCCTGGGCGCAGGTGCACAGCGGGGTCTTCGCCCCGGCGCCGGCCGCGGTGCGGGACGCGTACGGCGGCACCACCGGCGCCCCGTGGGCCGCGGCGCTCGCCGTGGCGCTGGCGGCGGGCGGGCTGTGGACGGCCGTGATGTTCGTCCGCGAGGTCCGCACCGCCCGCGCGCAGCGCCGCCGGCGCCGCGAGGAGCTGCGCCGCCGCGCCCCGCTGCTGCCCGGCGAGGACGTCGGCGCCGAGCGGCTGGTGGTGCTGGAGGGCGAGCGGCCGGACGCCTGGTGGCTGCCCGGCGGGCAGGCCCAGCTCGTCATCACCACGGCCGCGCTGCGCCGGCTGAAACGGCGCCAGCTCGACGCGGTGCTCGCGCACGAGCGGGGGCACAGCCGGGCCCGCCACCACTGGCTCCAGCACTGCGCGGGCGCGCTCGCGGGGGTGCCGCGCATGCCGGTCTTCCGGGCGTTCCGCGACGAGGTGCACCGGCTGTGCGAGCTGGCCGCCGACGACGTCGCCTCGCGCCGCTTCGGCCGGATGACGTTCGCCACCGCCCTGGTCGAACTCAACGAGGAGCGCGGCGTGTTCGGATCCGGCCACGGCCACCACGCCCACCTCCCGCAGCGCGTGGACCGGCTGCTGGCGGCGGCCCCGCGGTTCACCCCGGCCCGCCGGCTGCGGCTGACCGTCGCGGCGTTGCTGGCGCCCGCGGTGCCGCTGCTCGTCGCCTTCGGCCCCGGACTCAGCGCGCTCGCGTAGGGTCGGCCGGGTGACCGCCGCAGCGCCGCGCCGCCCCTCTCCCGCCCTGCGCACCACCGCCGCCGCCCTGACGCTCGCGAGCGCCCTGCTGACCGCGCTGGTGGCCGCGACCTGGCGGCCGCTGACCGACCTGGACGGGCGGATCGCCCGGCGGCTGCACTCGGCCGCCGTCTCCGAGCCCGGCTGGACCCGGGCCAACCGGGTGCTCACCGACTGGGTGTGGGACACGGTGACGATGCGGCTGCTGATGGTCGCCGTGATCCTCTGGCTCCTCCGGCGCGGCGCGCGGCGGCTGGCGCTCTGGCTGGCCGGTGCGGTGGCGGTGGGCTGGGTGGTGCAGGCCGGGATGAAGGCGGCGGTCGGCCGCGACCGGCCGCACTGGCGCGACCCGGTGGACTCCGCCTCGCACGCCGCGTTCCCCTCCGGACACGCGATGACGGTCGCGCTGGCCTGCGGGCTGCTGCTGTGGGTGCTGAGCCGCGCGGCCGGCGTGCCCGCGCGGCTGCGGCGGGCCGCGTGGACGGCCGCGGCGGTGTCGGTCGCCGGCGTCTGCTTCACCCGGGTGTGGCTCGGGGTGCACTGGATGAGCGACGTCGTGGGCGGCACGCTCATGGGCGGCGCGGTCGCCGCGCTCGCGGCGGCGGCGTACACCGCGCTGGAACGCTCCCCGCGCGCCGAGCCGGCGGAGGCACGCGGATGAGCTCCGAGGCGGTGCTCTTCGACTTCTCCGGGACCCTGTTCCGGATCGAGCCGGCGGAGCGCTGGCTGCGCGCCGCGCTCGACGCCGCGGGCGTGGCCGCCGACGCCGCCGAGTGCGCGCGCCACGCCGCCGCGCTGGAGCGCGCGGGGGCGCTGCCGGGCGGCTCGTTCCCCGAGCGCGTGCCGGAGCCGCTGGCGGCGGTGTGGCGGACCCGCGACCGGAGCGCGGAGCGGCACCGCGCCGCGTACACGGCGCTGGCCCGGCAGGTCCCGCTGCCGTGGCCCGACGAGGTCTACGACGCGCTGTACGAGCGGCACATGGCGCCCCCGGCGTGGCAGCCGTACCCCGACGCGCGGGACGTCCTCGCCGGGCTGCGGGAGCGCGGCGTGGCCGTGGGGGTCGTCAGCAACATCGGCTGGGACCTGCGCCCGGTGTTCCGGGCGCACGGCCTCGACGGGTACGTGGACGCGTACACGCTGTCGTACGAGCACGGGGTGCAGAAACCGGACGCGCGGCTGTTCCGGACCGCGTGCGCGACGCTGGGGCGCGCGCCGCGGGACGTGCTGATGGTCGGCGACGACCGGCGCGCCGACGGCGGCGCCGCGGCGCTCGGGTGCGGCTACTTCCCGGTGGACCACCTGCCGGCCGGCGAGCGGCCGGACGGGCTGCGGCCGGTGCTGGGGCTCGTCGGCTGACGGGCCGGACCCGCCCCGGCCCGGCGGCACGGGACGACGGACTCCGCAACCGGTCCGTGTCGAACGGCCCGCGTCAAGCGGCCGGTCCGGCCTCGGCGAGCGTGACGGGGATGCGCGCGCGGACGTACGCCCGCGCCAGCGCGGCCCGGCGCAGCCGCCAGTGCGGCGCGGTCCGGGCGGGGTGCTCGGCGTAGCGCCGGTCGCGGATGTCGGCGACGAGGCGGGCGGGGGCACCGCTCGCGGCGAGCACGTCGAGGGCCTCGCCCTTGGTGATCAGCCGGCCCTCGCGCAGGGTGACGCCGGCCCGGGCGACGGTGAGGGTGCCGAGGTCGACCCAGATGTCGCGCAGCCACAGCCGGCGCTTGGCCGTCGCGCGCAGCCAGAACTCCCCGAGGTCCCGGCGGATGTACGCGGTCAGCTCCTCGTCCGGCAGCGGCGGCAGCAGCCCGCCGGGCCCGGGGCCGTGCAGCACCAGCGCGCCGGTGTGCAGCTCCCGGCGGGTGACCGGGCTGACGGGGCGGCGGTACAGCTCGGCGTGGGCCCAGGTGACGTGGTCCAGGCCGGGTTCGGCGAGGCGGTCGGCGGCCATGTACGAGCAGTGCAGCCCGGCGGCCAGCGGCACCTCGCGGTGCAGCTTCGTGTGCAGGGCGTGCAGCCGCCGGCGGGCGGCGGGGTCGGCGCCGGGGTCCTCGCGGACGACGGCGATGAGGTCGAGGTCGCTGCGGTACGGGCGGTAGTCGCCGAGGGCGAGGGAGCCGTGCGCCCACAGCGCCGTCAGCGGCACGGCGTCGTGCAGGGCGGCACGGAAGCGGTCGAGCAGCGGGCGGGCGGCGTCGCTTCCGGCCACGTCAGGCGGCCAGCAGCGCGCCGAGCCCGGTGCGGGCGAGCGTCTCCAGCTCGTCGAGCGCGGCGCGGGCGCGGGCGGCGGTTTCGGGGTCCCGCTCGGGCAGGCCGCTGGCGAGGAACTCGTCCTCGTCGAGCCGGAGGAGGGTCTGCCGGTCGCCGGAGAGCCAGAGGTCGAGGTCGAGATCGTGGACGGTGACGCGGTCGGGGTCGACGCGGGCGGGGCGGGCCACGTCGCAGTACCAGCCCTTGAGGCGGCCGTCGCCGGCGTGGATCTCCTTCACCGAGAACCACCGGTCGCGCCAGAAGTGCTCCGTCCACACGTCGCCCCGCTCGAAGCGCACATACCCCGCGTCGCGCTCCGGCGGGCCCGCCCAGGGGGCGCGTACGACGGCGTGGTTGCCGTCGTCACGAAGGGCCACCGCCGGGTAGCTCAGACCCGGGCGCTGCTGCTTGACCAGCGTGACCTCGACCTCGCTGCCCGGTGTCAGCATGCCCCGTCTCCCCTGCGCGATCCCCCTCGGCACGGCAATTGGTGAGGCCCCGCGACGGGGGAGCGCGGGGCCTCATATCGTCGAACGGCCGACGTGGGCCCCGGGTTCCCCGGGCCGGGAAGATTTTCCGCGCAGAGGCATGGTGGGCTCAGGCGATCCCCCGCATCGCCCGAGCCCACCGCTCCCCCGGCACCCGGGGTGCTGACCCCGGGGCCGGAAGCCTCACTGAGTATACTGGCTCGCAGCCAGTGAAGGCAGGAGTTACAGGATGTCCCCCCGCAGGCCCGCAGTCAATGAAGAACTCCGACGCCGTTCCCGGGAGCGTCTGCTGCAAGCCACGGTGGAGCTGGTCGACGAACGGGGCTTCGAGGGCACGACCTTGGGAGACATCGCCGAACGCGCCGGCTCCGCGCGCGGTCTCGTCTCGTACTACTTCCCCGGAAAACGCCAGCTCGTGCAGTCCGCCGTGCACCGGCTGATGCATCTTACGCTCGGCGCGGCCCTGGAGCGGGCCCCGCGGACGGAGGACGGGCAGGAGCGGATGGCCCGCGCCATCGACGCGGTCCTCGGCCTGTCGCAGGACCACCCTGTGCTCATGCGGCACCATATGGCCGGAATTCTGCAGGCGGACGGGTTCATCCAGTGCGCGGAGCAGCAGCAGCTCGCGCACCTGCTGCACGACACCGTGGCGCGCTGGGGCTCGCCCGACCCGGACACGGAGTACCCGATGCTGCGCGCGCAGCTCATGGGGGCGGTCTTCGCGCTGCTGCTCCCGGGCGTGCCGATGCCGCTCGACCGGCTGCGCGGCGAGCTGTTCCGGCGCTACGGCCTGGACTGGCACCTCGGCGTCCCGCCGAAGGGCGTGCTGCCCTCCGACGGGACGCCCGTGCGGGCCGCCCACCGGCGGTAGCGCGACGGCCCGCGTTCCGCGCGTCCGGTGGGCGGTGTCAGTGGCCGGGTGCAGACTGGCCGGTACTCGACGACGAGGTCGCACGGAGGTGGATCCCGATGCAGGACGTACTGCTGGCGGTCGGCACGCGTAAGGGGCTGTTCCTGGGGCGGCGCCGGGGCGGCACCTGGGAGCTGGCCGGGCCGCACTTCAAGGCCCAGGCCGTCTACTCGGTCGGGATCGACACGCGGGGCCCGGCGCCGCGGGTGCTCGCCGGCGGCGACAGCGCGCACTGGGGCCCGTCCGTCTTCCACTCCGACGACCTGGGCGCCACCTGGGAGGAGCCCCGGCGGCAGCCGGTGACGTACCCGAAGGACACCGGGACCTCGCTGGAGCGGGTGTGGCAGCTCCAGCCCGCCGGGGCCGAGGCCCCCGGCGTGGTGTACGCGGGCACCGAGCCCGGCGGCCTGTTCCGCTCCGCCGACGGCGGCGAGACGTACGAGCTGGTGCGGGCGCTGTGGGACCACCCGACGCGGGAGAAGTGGGAGCCGGGCGGCGGCGGGCTCGCGGTGCACACCGTGGTCACCGATCCGCGGGACGCCGGTTCCGTGACGGTCGCGGTCTCCGCCGGCGGCGTCTACCGCACCGGGGACGGCGGCGCCAGCTGGGCCCCGTCGAACACCGGGGTGCAGGTGGTCTTCCAGCCCGAGAGGTTCCCGGAGTTCGGCCAGTGCGTGCACAAGGTCGCCCGCGACGCGGCCGACCCCGACCGGCTCTACCTGCAGAACCACTGGGGCGTGTACCGCAGCGACGACTCCGGGGCCACCTGGACCGACATCGGCGCGGGCCTGCCCTCGGACTTCGGCTTCGCCGTCGCCGCGCACCCCTCGCGCGGCGGCACCGCGTACGTCTTCCCCATCACCGCCGACGCCGACCGGGTGCCCGCGGAGAACCGCTGCCGGGTCTACCGCACGTCGGACGCGGGCGTGACGTGGGAGCCGCTGTCGGCGGGGCTGCCGGAGGACGACCACTACGGCACGGTGCTGCGGGACGCGCTGTGGACCGACGACGCGGACCCGGCGGGGGTGTATTTCGGCAACCGCAACGGGGAGGTCTTCGCCAGCGCCGACGAGGGGGAGAGCTGGACGCAGCTCGCGGCGCACCTGCCGGACGTGCTGTGCGTACGGGCCGCGGCGGTCTGAGGCCCGTACGGCGGTCCGCCCCCCCGGCCCGCCCGGGACCGGCGGCCGCGGCGGGCCGGGTGTCCGAAGCGTGGCGGTGGGGGTCCGCGGAGCCAGTAGAGTGACCGGCCATGGCTGGACGTCCTCTCCACGACATCGTCGAAGCCGGCTGGGCCAAGGCCCTGGAGCCGGTCGCCCAACAGATCGCCGCCATGGGCGACTTCCTGCGCTCGGAGATCGCGGCGGGGCGGACATACCTGCCCGCGGGACCGAACGTGCTACGGGCCTTCCAGCAACCCTTCGACGACGTGCGGGTGCTCGTCGTCGGCCAGGACCCCTACCCCACCCCGGGCCACGCCGTGGGCCTCAGCTTCTCCGTCGCCCCCGACGTGCGCCCGCTGCCCGGCAGCCTGGAGAACATCTTCCGCGAGCTGCACCACGACCTCGGCCACGCCCGCCCCGCCAACGGCGACCTCACCCCCTGGACCGGGCAGGGCGTGCTGCTGCTCAACAGGGCGCTCACCACCGCGCCGAGGCGCCCCGCCGCGCACCGCGGCAAGGGCTGGGAGGAGGTCACCGAGCAGGCCATCCGGGCGCTCGCCGCGCGCGGCCGGCCGCTGGTGGCGGTCCTGTGGGGCCGCGACGCGCGCAATCTGCGCCCCATGCTCAGCGACTACCCCGCCATCGAGTCCTCCCACCCCTCCCCCATGTCCGCCGACCGCGGCTTCTTCGGCTCCCGCCCCTTCAGCCGGGCCAACGAGCTGCTGCAGAAGCAGGGCGCGGAGCCGGTGGACTGGACGCTGCCGACGAACGGATAGCCGCATGACCAGCGACACGGCCCGATGGGTGCTCGGCATCGACTCCGGCGGCTCGGGGCTGCGCATCGCCGCGGCTGCCGTCCCGCCGGCCGGCGGCGACCCGGCCGGGGACGAGGCCGCCGTCGCGACCGCACCGCCCGTCGGCACCGGCGACGACGGGCTCGACGCCGACGACCTCCTCGGCAAGGTGCTGCCCGCCGCGCGGACGCTCCTGCGCGACGCCGGCGCCGAGTCCTTCGACGCCGTCTGCGTCGGCGCCGCCGGGATGGCCTCGCTCGGCGACGGGCTGCGCGCCAGCCTGCCCCGCGCGCTGCCGGACGCCCTCGGCGTACGCCGCCTGGCGCTCGCCGCCGACGGTGTCACCGCGTACGCCGGGGCGGTCGGCCAGCACCCCGGCGCCGTCGTCGCCGCCGGCACCGGCATGATCGCCGTCGGCACCGCGCTCGACGCGGCGGGCTGGCGGCGCGCCGACGGCTGGGGGCACCTGCTCGGCGACTGCGGCGGCGGCGCGTGGATCGGGCGGGCGGGGCTGGAGGCGGCGATGCGGGCGCACGACGGCCGCCGCGGCGGCTCCGCGGCGCTGCTGGCCCGGATGGAGGCGGTGTTCGGCACCGGTGCGGAGATGCCGGGGCTGCTGTACCCGCGGCCGGACCGGCCGGCGGTGCTGGCGTCGTTCGCCCCCGAGGTCGCCCGCTGCGCCCCGCACGACCCGGTGTCGGCGGCGATCCTCGCCGAGGCGGGCGGGCACATCGCCGCCGCGGCCGTCGCGGTCTGCCCGGCCGACCCGGGCAGCACGGTCGCGCTCACCGGCGGGCTCTTCGGCATCGGCGAGCCGCTGCTGGCGCCGCTGCGCGCGGAGCTGGCGGAGCGCCTGCCGCGTACCCGGGTGGCGGTAGCGACGGCGTCGCCGCTGGCCGGGGCGGTGCGGATCGCCGCCGCGCTGGCGGCGGAGGAGCTGCTGCTGCCGGTGGAGCGGGGCATGCTCGACGTCTGGTAGCCCGGAGCGGGGGCAGGCGGCAGGCGCCGGTACGGGCCGCGGCCCGCACGGGTGCGGCTACCGTGCGTATCGGCAGCGGGACGGTTCGCAGGGGCGCGGTCACCCCCTGTCCGTCCGCGTGCTCCGGTGGTCACGCCGGCGGGCGAATGCCCACCCCGGGCATGTGTCGGGCCGCGGCGACGCGTTAACATGCGGCGCCATGAGCTCTGCCGATGGACACGCAGCCGGTCTGCCCGTACGTATGCCCCGCCGTCAGCCGGGGCGGCACCGCAAGCCGGAGCGGCCGAGCGCGCCCGAGGGCGCGCCGGCGCTGGTCCTGGCCGTGCCGGGGGCGCCCGAGGCGTCGGTCCGGGGCATGGCCGAGGAGGTGCTGAGCATCGCCCGCTCCGACCTGCCGGGGCTCGACGGCCGGGTCGCCTACGTCGAGGGCGGGAGCGAGGAGTTCCCGCCGCTGTCGGCGGTGCTGGCGCAGGCCGCGCAGCAGCGCGCCGCGCTCGCCGAGGCCGGGACGCTGCAGGTGGCGGAGGACGTGCCGGTGGCCGTCGTGGTGCCGCTGCTCGCGGGCCCCGACCCCGTGCTGCTGGACCGGGTCCGCGACACGATCACGACGTGCGGGGCGGCGGTCGAGCTCACCGACGTCCTCGGGCCGCACCCGCTGCTCGCCGAGGCGCTGCACGTGCGGCTCTCGGAGGCGGGGCTGGCCCGGGCGGACCGGGCGCGGCTGTTCACCGTCGCGACGGCGGCGGACGGGATCATCCTCGGCGCGGTGGGCGGCGAGGAGGCCGTGCAGGCGGCGGGGGTGACGGGCATGCTGCTCTCGGCGCGGCTGGCGGTGCCGGTGATGGCGGCGCCGCTGGACCGGCCGGGCGCGGTCGCCGAGGTCGCGGAGTCGCTGCGGGCCGCGGGCTCGGCGCGGCTCGCGCTCGCGCCGTACGCGCTGGGGCCGGAGCTGCCGGCGGAGACGCTGGCCACCGCGGCGCGGGAGGCGGAGTGCGAGGCGGCGGAGCCGCTCGGGCCGTACCCGTCGGTGGGGCAGCTGGCGCTGACGCAGTACACGACGACGCTGGGCATCGCGCCGCAGCCCGCCGGGGCGCCGGTGCGCTGACGCGGACGTGCGGGCGGGGCCGCGGCCCCGCGCGGGACCCTCGGGAGCCGCCGGCGCGCGCGCCGGCGGCTCTGCCGTGTGACGCCCGCAGCTGCGCGGTGTGGCGCCCGCGGCCGCGGGCGCCCGGCGGAGGCGCGGCTCAGGCGAACACCACGCAGGACGCCCCCGGCACGGCGGTCGAGCCGGTGCGGCGCGGGGTGCCGCTCTCCGCGTCGATCTCGAACCAGGTGACGTCCCCGGAGCGTTCGTTGGCGGCGTAGAGGTGCCGGCCGGCCGGGTCGAGCGCGATGTCCCGCGGCCAGGTGCCGCCGGAGGGGACGTGGGAGACGAGTTCGCGGACGCCGCCGTCCCCGTCGAGCGCGTGGGTGGCGACCACGTCGGGGCCGCGGACCGCGGTCCAGCAGAAGCGACCGTCCGGGGAGACCGCGATGCCGGAGGCGTACGGGGTCTCGTCCGGCTCGGCGGTCAGCAGCGGGGCCTCGGCGAGCGGTTCGAGGGTGCCGGCGGCGGCGTCCCAGGAGCAGACGGTGAGGACGGGCTCCAGCTCGCAGGCGACGTAGACGCGGTGGCCGTCGGGGTGGAAGGCCAGGTGGCGCGGGCCGGTGCCGGGGCGCAGCCGGACCTCGTGGTTGAGCCGCAGGGCGCCGCGGTCGGTGTCGAGGGCGCAGACGAGCACGGAGTCGGTGCCGAGGTCGACGCCGAGGATCCAGCGGCCGCCGGGGTCGGGCACGACCTGGTGGGCGTGCGGGCCCTCCTGGCGCTCGGCGACCGGGCCGCCGCCCTCGTGCTGGAGCAGGGCGGCGGGGCCGGCGAGGGTGCCGTCACGGTTGACGGGCACGGTGCTGAAGCTGCCGGAGGCGTAGTTGGCGGTGATGACGTGGCCGCCGGCGAGCGCGAGGTGGGTGGGGTGGTCGCCGCTGACCGGCACGGGGGCGCCGGCGGGCTCGGGCTTGTCGTCGACGAGCCGGAACGCGGCGACCTGGCCGCCCTCGGTCTCGCTGACGGCGTAGAGCAGGTCGCCGCCGTCGGCGACGGCGAGGAACGACGGGTCGGGGACGGCGTCGGTCGAGTGCCGCGGGATCAGGGCGCCCGTGCCCGGTTCGACATCGGCGACGGTGATCCCGGCGCCGCCGCCGCTGGAGAACGAGCCGACGCAGGCCCGAGTAACCGATTCACCCATGCGCTTTCCCCTTCCAGCAGGTCCGGAGCCGGTCCGGGCGACCCTACCGGACGATCTCCCGCCCGTCCGGCCGTCTCCGGTACGGCTCCGGCGAGAGCGCCCCGCACCGCTCGCGGCGTACCGGCCTTGGCATGCTTGCCGGTATGAGTTCCCCCGGTCCCGCCGCCGTCGTCTTCGACCTCGACGGCACCCTCGTCGACAGCGAACCGAACTACTACGAGGCCGGGCGCCGTGTCCTGGAGCGGCACGGCGTCGGTGATTTCACCTGGAAGGACCACAGCGAGTTCCTGGGTGTGGGCACCCGGGAGACGCTCCGCACGCTGCGCGCGCGGTACGGGCTGGCGGCGCCGGTGGAGGAGTTGCTGGCGGAGAAGAACGCGGAGTACGTGCGGCTGGCGCGGGCGTCGACGGAGCCGTTTCCGCAGATGCGGAAGTTCGCCGGGATGCTGCACGAGGCCGGGTGCCCGACGGCCGTCGCGTCCGGCTCCTCGCGCGCCGCCATCGAGGCGGTGCTGCCGGCGGCGGGGCTGGACGGGCTGTTCGGCGTGCTGGTCTCGGCGGAGGAGGTCGCCCGGGGCAAGCCGGAGCCGGACGTGTTCCTGGAGGCGGCCCGGCGGCTGGGCGTGCGGCCGGCGGACTGCGTGGTGGTGGAGGACGCGCCGCCGGGGTGGGAGGCGGCGCGCCGGGCGGGGATGCGGTGCGTGGCGGTGCCGTATCTGCCGGAGCAGGCGGACGAGGCGGTCGCGGCGGGGGCGGGGCTGGTGTTCCGGGGCGGGCAGCGGGAGTTCTCGGCGGAGCGGGCGTTCGCGTGGGTGACGGCCGGGGGGTGAGGTCCCCGAGCGGAGCCGGACGGCCCGTCCCTCAGCCGAGGAACGACAGCCGCACGCTGCGGTGCGGGTTGTCGCGGTTGGTGTCGACCAGCACCACCGACTGCCAGGTGCCCAGCTCCAGCCGGCCGCCGAGCACCGGCAGCGTGGCGTGCGGCGGCACCAGCGCCGGCAGCACGTGGTCGCGCCCGTGCCCGGGGCTGCCGTGCCGGTGGTTCCAGCGGTCGTCGGCGGGCAGCAGGTCGTGCAGCGCGGCGAGGAGGTCGTCGTCGCTGCCCGCGCCCGTCTCGATGACGGCGACGCCGGCGGTGGCGTGCGGTACGAACACGTTGAGCAGCCCGTCGCGGCCGTCGGCGGCTTCGCGCAGGAACGCGTCGCAGTCGGCGGTGAGGTCGTGCACCGTCTCTCCGGCGCCGGTGGTGATCCGCAGCGAATGCGTGGTGAAGATGTCGGTCATGGGGCCAGCATCGCGCACGGGGAAGATCCGCGCCGCGACGGGCGTTGGGGCACACATGAGCGGCATCGCGAGGACCCGGGTGGTGGTGGTCGGCTCCGGCCAGGCGGGGCTGTCGGCGGCGTACTTCCTGCGCCGCGCCGGCCTGGACTTCGTCGTCCTGGACCACTCCCCCGGCCCGGGCGGCGCGTGGCAGTTCCGCTGGCCCACGCTGACGTACGGCAGGGCCCACCGGGTGCACGACCTGCCGGGCATGCCGCTGGCCGCCGCGGCGGCGGACGGCGACCGGCCGGCCGCGGAGGTCGTCGCGGAGTACTTCGCCGCGTACGAGCGCGCCTTCGAGCTTCCGGTGCGGCGGCCGGTGAACGTGGCCGAGGTCCGCGAGGGCGAGGGGCCGGAGGCGGGGCGGCTGCTGGTCGTCACCGACGCGGGCACCTGGTCGGCGCGGGCGCTGGTCAACGCCACCGGCACCTGGGACCGGCCGTTCTGGCCGCGCTACCCGGGCCAGGAGACGTTCCGCGGCCGCCAGCTGCACACCGCGCAGTACCGCGGCCCGGACGAGTTCGCCGGGCAGCGGGTGGTGGTCGTCGGCGGCGGCGCCTCCGGCACCCAGCACCTGCTGGAGCTGGCGGGCACGGCGGCGGAGACCGTCTGGGTGACGCGCCGTCCGCCGGTGTGGCGGGAGGGGCCGTTCGACGAGGACTGGGGCCGTGCCGTGGTGGCCAGGGTCGAGGAGCGGGTACGGGCCGGGCTGCCGCCGTCGAGCGTGGTCGGCGAGACGGGGCTGCCGTTGACGGACGAGATGCGCGCGGCGCGGGACGCGGGCGTGCTGGCGCGGCGGCCGATGTTCGAGCGGATCATGCCGGAGGGCGTGGCCTGGGCGGACGGGACGGTCTTCCGGGCGGACGCGATCCTGTGGGCGACGGGCTTCCGCGCCGCCGTCGACCACCTGGCGCCGCTGAAGCTGCGCGAGCCGGGCGGCGGCATCCGGATGGACGGCACCCGCGCGGCCCGCGACCCGCGGATCCACCTCGTCGGCTACGGCCCGTCGGCGAGCACCATCGGCGCCAACCGGGCCGGCCGCGCGGCGGTCCGGGAGCTGACCCGGCTGCTCGCCGACGCCCCGGACCCCGCGCCCGCGGACGCCGGGGGCACCGGCCCCGGCGGCGCCGCCGGGCGCGCGGCCCTCAGCGCTGCCGGCTGAGGCTGGAGCTGCGTACGACCAGCTCCGGCTGGAGCACGATCCGCTGGTGCTCGTGCCGCTCCACGCCCTCCCCCGTCTCCTCGATCAGCAGCTCCGCCGCCTCCCGGCCCATCCGGCGCGCCGGCTGCCGCACCGACGTCAGCGGCACCGCCGCCGCGGCGGCGAACTCGATGTCGTCGTAGCCGACGAGCGCCATGTCGTCCGGGACCGGCACCCCCGCCGCGAAGAGCGTCTGGAGCACGCCCAGCGCCAGCAGGTCGTTGGCGCAGAACACCGCCGACGGGCGGGGCGACATGCCCAGCAGCCGGGCCCCGGCGTCGCGCCCGGCGGCGACGTCCATCTGCCCGGTCTCGACGTGCACCAGGGCCTCGGGCCCGAGGCCCTCCTCGGCGAGGGCGGCCAGCGCGCCGGTGTGCCGGTCCTGGCACTGCGGGAGCTGCATGGGGCCGCTGACGTAGGCCAGGCAGCGGTGGCCGGCGCCGATCAGGTGGCGGGCGGCGAGGGCGCCGCCCTGGATGTCGTCCAGGGAGACCGAGCAGGCGTCGGCGCTGGCGACGGTGCGGTCCACGAAGACGTACGGGATGCCGTGCCGGCCGAAGGACGTAAGGGTCCGCCCGCTGGTGTCGGCGGGGGTGACGAGGACGCCGCGCACCCGCTGCTCCGCGAAGAGGCCGAGGTACTCGGCCTCTTCGGCGGGGCTCTGGGCGCTGTTGCAGAGCATCACGCCGAGTCCCGCGTCCCGCGCGGCGCGCTCGGCGCCGGTGGCGACGTCCACGAAGAACGGGTTCGTCATGTCCAGCACGAGCAGCGCGATGATGCGGCTGCGGCCGGCGCGCAGTTGCCGCGCCGACTCGCTGCGTACGTAGCCGAGGCGGTCGATCGCCGCCTGCACCCGCTCGCGGGTGGCGGCGGCCACGCTGTCGGGCCGGTTGATGACGTTCGACACGGTGCCGACGGAGACGCCCGCGTGCCGAGCGACGTCCTTGATGCCCACCATGCGCCCCACGCGCGTTCCCCTTCAGCCGTCCAGCCGGTCGTACGCGGCGCGCCCCGGCCGCGGCCCGCCGCTCATGCTACGCATCGCGCGCGCCGGTCCCCGCCACCTCCACCAGCTCAAGCCCGGCGAGGTCGGCGAGCGCCCGCAGCTCGGGCCGGAGGTCGCCGGTGGCCAGCGCCCAGTGGTGGCCGACGCCGCTCGCGCTCCATTCGTCGCACCACTCGCCGGGGTCGCGGCCGAAGTCGACGCGGGAGGTGGTGTTGCCGATGGCCAGCAGCGGTCCGGCGGTGACGGTGCCGGCGGAGGCGATGAGCCGGTAGCGGCCGTCGCGGGTCTGGCCGAGGCCGACGGCGGTGACGGGCCCGTGCCGTACGTCGAACTCCACGGACACGCCCCAGCCGCGCTTGCCGTGGTAGACGCCGAGGCCGCGCAGCAGCGGCCGGCCCTCGCTGATCGCCAGGTGCCCGGGCCCGTCGTGGCCCATCTCCACCACGCCGTCGCGGAAGTTGAGCGCCTGCATCTCGGTGAAGGAGCCGCCGGCGCCGAGCCGGTCGGCGACCAGCATGGCGAGCGAGGTGCGCAGCTCGTACTCGCCGGCGGCGGGGATGCCGCGGGCGGTGAGCAGGGAGGCGCCGAGGATCATGCCGGCGCCCAGCCGCTCGTGCGTCTCGCCGTCGAGGCCGCGGTGGTAGTACGCGAGGGAGTCGAGGTCGAAGTCGGCGGCGAGCCGGTCCAGCCCCACCGAGACCCGCGCCGCCCACGCGAGGTCGTCGGGGTCGACGGTGTCGTCGAGGTCGAAGACCTCGCGGGTCTCGGCGAGTTTGGCCGCGACCTCGTCGTCGCCGGCCTTCTCGGCCCGTACCCGCAGGTCGTCGAACTCCAGCACCTCGACGTGGCCGCCGAGGTTCGCGGTGACCATGGTGAGGTCGGTGGAGACGTCGTACATCCCGGGGTAGAGGTGGCCCATCAGCCCGTGCCGGCCGCCGCGCAGCGCGGCCCGCACCCCCGCCGCCCGGATCCAGCGGCCGATGCGCGCCCACGCCCGCTCGTCCTCCAGGTGCCCGGAGACGGAGCGGAAGGGGACGCCGCAGCGCTCGAAGGCGTTGGCCATCTCGGGCAGCGGGCAGGCGCCGCAGTAGGCGAGCCACTGCCCGGTGTCGAAGCTCGCGTGGTCCATCGCCTCGGTGGGCTGGAGGTTGATCAGCAGCACCGGCGCGCTGCTGCGCTGGGCGACCGGCACGAGCATGGTCGCGGTCATGTACGTGGTGAGGAAGCCGACGATCAGGTCGCAGTCGGCGGCGCGCAGCTTCTCCGCCGCGGCGGCGCCCTCGGGGGCGTCGGAGATGAAGCCGACGTCGACGACCTCGGCGTCGAAGCCCGCCATCCGCTCGGCGACGCGGGCGGCGGAGCGCTTCAGCTGCGGCAGCAGGCCGGGGAACTGCGGCCAGTAGGCGCCGAGTCCGCCGGCGACCAGGCCGACCCTGGGCCGGCGGGCGGTGGCGGGGATGCGCGGGAGGTGTGCGGTCGTCATGGGCGGCTCCTTGCCGGTTGCGCCTGCGCCTTGCCGGGCAGGGCGAAGTCCACGGTGCGCAGCGGCGAGGGCGTGGTGCCGGTGGACTTCTGCTGGTACATGAAGGACAGGACGCCGTCCTGGGCGAGCCGGGTCTCGTCGAGAACCACCTCGCCGAAGGCGTCGAGGCCGGCGCCGTCGAAGAGCACCTGCCAGTCGGTCCAGCCGGAGGCGGCGGAGGCGGCGACGACGCGGCCGTAGGGCAGCACGGCGTAGGCGTTGTCGTAGCGGTCGAAGGCGAGCTTGGAGCGCTGGCTGGACGCCGGCGGCACGTCGATCTCGGTCTTGTGCCAGCGGCCGGCGTCGTCGCGGTGGACGTGGAAGACGCGGGCGTGGGCCTTGCGGTCGGCGACGTAGTCGGTGGCGCACTGGCCGAAGCGGCCGGGGACGTAGCTGATGAGCGCGTGCGGGCGGCCGGCGGAGTCGGTGGCCTGGTGCTCCTGGTTCATCAGCGCGTGGTCCGGGTTCAGCGGGTCGACGACGGTGCCGGGGTCGTGGACGTCGACGAGGTCGGGGCCGCCGGTGGTGCCGACGGTCCGTCCGGCGTCGTTGGTCCAGGTGCGGCCGTCGTCGGTGGAGCGGACGTAGCCGGTGTCGTGGTTGCTGAGGCCGCCGGGGGCGCACATGACGGCGGGGTTCCGCTCGCGCCAGGTGTAGAAGGCGTGCAGGGTGCCGTCGGGCCCGTAGTCGATGCCGTGCAGGTACATGTTGCGGGAGGTGCTGCTGCCGTGCGCGGTGGTGTACGTGCCGGTGCTGCCGGACCACGGGCCGAGCGCCCGCCAGCGGGTGCCGTCGTAGGCGGCGAGGGCGTTGCGGCCGTTGCCGGAGAACCCGTCGCGGTAGCTGAGGAGCAGCCCGCCGGCGGGGGTGGCGACGAACCGGGGGTAGGTGAAGTGGTCGGTGAGTGCGAGCCCGTCGAGGGAGGTCGTTATCGGCCCGAAGGCGTCCGCCGTCCAGTCGTGCGCCTGCGGCCGGTTCATCAGGCCCGGCTCGGACTTGACGTAGAAGAAGCCGTCGGAGTGCGAGTCCATGTTGACGTGCAGCCGGCCGTCGGCGGCGGAGACGCCGAGCGAGATGACGTTGTGGGAGTCGTCGGCCTTGAGCCTGTGGTCCAGGGTGAGGGTCTCCCAGCGCCGCTCGTCGAGCGCACGGCGGCCGAGGACGGCGCTGCGGTCGGCGGTGTACCAGGCGGCGTACTGGTGGCCGCGGTGGGTGAGGATGCCGTTCTTGGTGAAGGAGTTGTTGTTGACCAGCCCGTCGTACGAGACGAAGTAGATCGCCTCCGGGTCGGGTTCGGTGTCGGCGATCCGGGTCAGCGACGGACCCGGCGCCGCGGCCGGACCGGGGTCCGCCGCGGCGGCGGGGAGAGCGGGCGCCGTCAGCAGCAGGGCGGCGGCCAGGAGCGCGGGCCGGCCGAGGGAGCGGGAGAGCCGTCTCATGGGGGGTCCTCAGTCGAGATGGAAGATCTCTGTCAGCGGTTGCACGGCCTCGTCCGGCGCGGCGCCGTCGAGAGCCTCGAAGTACGGGGCCATCTCGGCCTGCCAGCGCGCGTTGACGTCCGTGGCGGCCATCGCGGCCTGCGCGGCGGCGAAGTCGTCGGTCTCCAGGTAGCCGACGAGGAGGCCGTCGTCGCGCAGGAAGAGCGAGTAGTTGCGCCAGCCGGCGGCGGAGAGCGCGGCGCGCATCTCCGGCCACACGGCCTCGTGCCGCTCGCGGTACTCCGCCAGCCGGCCGGCGCGCACCTTCAGCAGGAAGCACACGCGGGGCATCGCGCCCGCCCTCTCAGAAGTCGTAGTCGTCGATGTTCTTCTCGTTGAACACGGTCGGCGGGCCGAGGATGACCTCGCCGTCCTTGCCCACGGTGTACTCGCCGAGCCGCCCGGCCTCGAACGTCTCGCCCTCCTTGCCGGTGATCTGGCCGGAGGCCAGCGCGGCGGCGGCGTAGGCGCCGAGGTAGCCGAGGTCCTTGGGGTCCCAGAGGGAGAACTCCTCGACGGTGCCGTCCTTGACGAACTTGCGCATCTGGTTCGGCGTGCCGAGGCCGTTGAGCACGACCTCGCCCTTGTAGTCGGAGGTGCTGATGTAGCGGGCGGCGGCGGCGATGCCGACGGTGGTGGGCGAGATGATGCCCTTCAGGTCGGGGTACGCCTTGAGCAGGCCCTGGGTCTCCTGGAAGGACTTCTGGTCGTCGTCGTCGCCGTAGGCGACCTTGACCAGCTCCATGTCCTTGTACTCGGGCTTCTTCAGCTCGTCCTTCATGTAGTCGATCCAGGTGTTCTGGTTCGTGGCGTTCTGCGTGGCCGACAGGATCGCGATCTGGCCCTTGTGGTCGAGCTGTTCGGCGATGCGCCGCACCTGGCTGCGGCCGATCTCCTCGGAGCTGGCCTGGTTGATGAAGAGCTGGCGGCAGTCCTTGGCGGTGTCGGAGTCGTAGGCGACGATCTTGATGTCCTGCTGCATGGCCGTCTTCAGCGGGCCGCAGACCGCGTTGGGGTCGTTGGCGGCGATGAGGATGGCGTCCTGGCGCTGCTGGATGAGCGTGTTGATGTACGAGACCTGGGAGGACGCCTTGGCGTCGGAGGGGCCGACCTCCTTGGCCTCGGCGTCGAACTCCCCGGCCGCCTCGATGCCGGCCTCGTCCACGATCTGCTCGTAGGGGTTGTTGATCTGCTTGGGCAGGAACGCGATCTTCAGCCCCTTCTTCAGCGGGGCGTCCGGGTTCGCGGTGGCGTCGGAGACCCGCTTCCCGGCGTCCTCCTCCGCGTCGTCCTTGGTGGTGCCCGAGCAGGCGCCGGCCGCCAGGGTGAGGGCGCACAGCGCGGCGGTAGCGGCGAGGGTGCGGCTCTTGTTACGCATGCGGGTGAACCTTTCGCGTTCGGTTCCGCGAGTCCGCGGAGCGGGGGCTGATGGGGGTCGGCGGGGTCAGGGGGCCGCGGCGAGGCGGCGGTTGCGGCGTTCCGCGACGGCGGAGACGGCGCGCGGGGTGAGGACGGAGGCGATGAGCAGCAGCCCGGTGACGATCACGCGGATCTCGTTGGCCACGTCGTTGAGGGTGAGCAGGTTGTTGAGCAGGCCGATGAGGAGCACGCCGGCGACGGCGCCGCCGAGGGTGCCCTTGCCGCCGTTGAAGTCGACGCCGCCGAGGAGGACGGAGGCGATGACGACGAGTTCGAGGCCGAGGCCGTTGTCCGCGCGGGCGCTGCCGTAGCGCAGGGTGTAGACGATGCCGGCGAAGGACGCCATGAGGCCGGAGACGACGAACAGCGCGAGCTTGACGCGCTTGACGCGGATGCCGGCGAACCGGGCGGCCTCCTCCTGGGCGCCGATGGCGTACAGCGAGCGGCCGAAGCCGGTCATGTGCAGCAGCACCGCGGCGAGCACGGCGAGCACCGCGAAGAGCGCGATGGGGTACGGCACGAAGGTGCCCGGCACGGTCTCGGTGGCGGCGGCCCACTTGGCGTAGTCGTGGGGGAAGCCCGCGACGGCCTTGTCGCCGAGGACCACCGAGGCGAGGCCGCGGTAGAGGGTGAGGGTGCCGATGGTGACGGCCAGCGGCGGCAGCCCGACGCGGGTGACGAGCCAGCCGTTGAGCAGCCCGCCGGCCGCGCCCGCGAGCAGGCACAGCGGCACGATCAGCTCGAAGGCGTACCCGGCGTCCCACAGCGAGCCCGCCAGCGCGCTGGACAGCCCGAGCATGGAGGCGACGGACAGGTCGACCTGGCCGGCGACGACGAGCAGCGTCATGGGCAGCGCGATGAGGGCGATCTCGGCGGTGTCGTTGAGCGCGGCGGACAGGTTGCCGGTGGAGGCGAAGCCGTCGGTGGACGAGGTGCCGGCCAGGAACACCGCGATCAGCAGGATGCCGACGGCGGTGTCCCACCGCAGGTAGGTGCCGAGCGACTTCACTGCCGCCTCCTCTTCCGCAGCGCGCTGGTACTGCGCCGCTGCACGATGCGGTCGGTGGTGATGGCGGCGAGCAGCAGCACGCCGGTGATGGCCTGCTGCCAGAAGGAGCTGACCTTGAGCACGACCAGCGCGCTGCCGATGGTGGTGAGCAGCGCGGCGCCGAGCGCGGCGCCCCACACCGAGCCGACGCCGCCGGTGATGGCGACGCCGCCGACGACGACGGCGCTGACGACGGTCAGCTCCCAGCCGTTCGCGGCGTCGGCGACGACGGTGCCGAAGCGGGCGAGCCACAGCGCGCCGGCGAAGCCGGCGACGGCGCCGGAGAAGGCGTACGCGCCGAGCACGCGGCGGCGGATGGGGATGCCGGCGAGCCGGGCGGCCTCGGGGTTGGAGCCGATGGCGTACAGCTCCCGGCCGCCGGTGTAGCAGCGCAGGTAGTAGGCGGTGCCGGCGAGGACGACGGCGGTGATCAGCGGCAGGTACGGGATGCCGAGGACGCTGCCGGTGCCGAGGGAGAGGAGGTCGTCGGGGAGGGTGGCGGCGTTGATCTGCTCGCCGCCCGCCCACCAGTAGTCCAGGCCCTGGATGACGTAGAGCATGCCGAGGGTGACGACCAGCGCCGGGACCCTGCCGAAGCTCACCAGCAGGCCGCTGACCAGCCCGCAGGCGGTGCCGAGGGCGATGCCGAGCAGGACGGCGGTGACCGCGCTGTGGTCGGTGCCGGAGACGAAGTCGCCGCAGGCGAAGGCGGTCAGGCCGACGACGGAGCCGACGGACAGGTCGATGTTGCGGGTGATGACGACGACGGACTGGCCGACGGCGAGCAGCACCAGGATGGAGGAGTTGAGCAGCAGGTCCTCGACGCCCTGGTCGTCCAGGAAGCTCGGGTTGGCGATCCAGGTGCAGAGGATCAGCAGGGCGAGGGCGCCGCCGATGGACAGTTCCCGGGCGCGGAGGACGGTCTCGGCCAGCGAGCGCGCGGGCCGCTCCGGGTCCTTCGGCCGGGCGGGCCCGGTCTTCTGCACGGTCGCGCTCATGCCGCCGCCTCCCCGGTGCCGCGGCCGGTGGCGGCCGTCATCACCGACTCCTCGGTGGCCTCGGCGCGGGGGATCTCGGCGACGAGGCGGCCCTCGTGCATGACGAGCACCCGGTCGGCCATGCCGAGGACCTCGGGCAGGTCGGAGGAGACCATGAGGACGGCCAGCCCGCCGGCGGCCAGTTCGGAGAGCAGCCGGTGCACCTCGGCCTTGGTGCCGACGTCGATGCCGCGGGTCGGCTCGTCGACGATGAGCACCGTCGGCTCGGTGGCCAGCCACTTGGCGAGCACCACCTTCTGCTGGTTGCCGCCGGAGAGCACGCCGACGTCGTCGGAGAGCCTGCCGTACTTCAGCCGCAGCCGCGCGGCCCAGTCCGCGGCCCGGCCGCGCTCCAGCGTGCGCTTGACCAGGCCGGCGGAGCCGAGGCGGCCGAGGCCGGTGAGGCCGATGTTGCGCTCGATGGACATCTCCATGACCAGGCCGCGCTGGCGCCGGTCCTCGGGGACCAGGGCGACGCCCGCCTCCATGGCGGCGGTGGGTGAGCCGCGGCGCAGCGGGCGGCCGGCCAGGTGCACCTCGCCGGCGTCGGGGGTGTCCACGCCGAACGCGGCCTGGACGACCTCGCTGCGGCCGGCGCCGACGAGGCCGGCGAGCGCGACGATCTCGCCGCGGCGGACGTCGAAGGAGACGTCGTGGAAGACGCCCTCGCGGGTGAGGCGCCGCACGGACAGCGCGGTCGCGCCCAGCTCGGCGTCCTGCTTGGGGTACAGCTCGTCCAGGTCGCGGCCGACCATGCGGCGGACGAGGTCGTCCTCGGTGAGCGCCGCGACGTCGTCGGTGGCGATCCCGCGGCCGTCGCGCAGGGTGGTGACGCGCCGGCAGAGCCGGAAGATCTCCTCCAGCCGGTGCGAGATGAAGAGCACGGCGGCGCCCTCGGCGCGCAGCGCCTCGACGACGGCGAAGAGCCGGGCGGTCTCGCTGCCGGTGAGCGCGGCGGTCGGCTCGTCCATGATCAGGACGCGGGCGTCGAACGACAGCGCCTTGGCGATCTCCACGATCTGCTGGTCGGCGATGGACAGCCCGCGCGCCGGGCGGCCGGGGTCGAGGTCGACGCCGAGGCGGCGCATGAGCGCGGCGGTGGCGTCGCGGACCGCGGCGCGGTCGATGCGGCGCAGCGTCCGGCGGGGCTGGCGGCCCATGAAGATGTTCTCGGCGATGGACAGGTCGGGGAAGAGCGTGGGTTCCTGGTAGATCACCGCGATGCCCGCGTCGCGGGCGTCGGCCGGGCCGTGGAAGGCCACCGGGGCGCCGTCGAGGAGCAGGTGGCCGGCGTCCGGGCGGTGCACTCCGGCGAGGGTCTTGATGAGGGTGGACTTCCCCGCGCCGTTCTCGCCGGCGAGGGCGTGCGCCTCGCCGGCGTGCAGCGTGAGGGAGACGTCCTGGAGGGCGCGTACGGCCCCGAAGGACTTGCTCAGGCCGCGCGCGGCCAGGACGGGCACTTCTGTCATGGTCAGCACCGTTGCGGTTGGCGTTCATGAAAGGATTCAATGAGGTTTCACGGAAGCTAGACCCCTCCCAGCAGGCAAGTCAATGGGTCAGACGTGGAAACCTTCCGACCAACGCCGCCTTCTCCGCGACCTCTTGACACCCTGCCCACACCTCCCTAACTTCACTCTCTGAAACGATTCACGTTCGAGTCGTCCCGGAGGACCCCGTGATCAGCAGACGTCGACTGCTCGGCACCGCCACCGCCCTGGGTACCGCCGCCGCCACCGCCGCCGGCGCGGCGCCCGCCGCCCGCGCCGCCGCACCCGCGACGGATGCGGCGGTCCGCCGGGCCCTCGTCACCCGTCCGTCCGTGGAGTACGCCCCCCGCCCGCTCGGCCTCGACGCCGACCGCCCCCGGCTGAGCTGGCCCGTGGAGTCGGGCGCGCCGGGCGGGGCGCAGAGCGCGTACCAGGTCCGGGTGGCCACCGGCCCTCACCTGCTGGCCGACCCGGACGTGTGGGACAGCGGCAGGGTCGAGTCCGCCGACTCCGTCCTCGTGCCGTACGGCGGGCCGCAGCTGCGGCCCCGCACCCGCTACTACTGGACCGTGCGGGTCTGGGACCGGGACGGCACGGCGTCGGACTGGAGCGAGCCCTCCTGGTGGGAGACCGGGCTGCGCGGCGAGGAGTGGGCCGCGAGCTGGATCGCCGCGCCCGACCTGCCCACCGACGCGCCCGACCTGGCGGGCGCCTCGTGGATCTGGTTCCCCGAGGGCGACCCCGCGAGCAGCGCCCCCGCCGAGACCCGGTGGTTCCGCGCCCGGCTCGACGTGCCCGCGGGCGTCACCCGGGCCCGGCTGGTCGTGGCCGCCGACGACCGCCACACGACGTACGTCGACGGCACCGAGGTCGCCGCCGGCACCGCCTGGAACCGCCCCGACGTCGTGGACGTCACCGGGCTGCTCGCCGCCGGCACCGGTGGCACCGCCGGCTCGGTCGTCGTGGCCGTCGCCGCCGCCAACGGCGCCGTCGGCCCCGCCGGGCTGCTCGGCGCCCTCGAACTCACCACCGCCGACGGGGTGACCACCCGCGTCACCGGCCCGGGCTGGAAGGCCGCCGACACCGAGCCCGCCGACGGCTGGACCGCGCCGGACTTCGACGACTCCGCGTGGCCCGCCGCGCAGGTCCTCGCCCCCTGGGGCGCCGGGCCGTGGGGCGAGGTCGCCGTGCCCGTCTCGCTGCCCGCCGCGCGGCTGCGGCACGAGTTCCGGCTGCCGCACCGGCGCATTGCCCGTGCCCGGCTGTACGCGACGGCCCTCGGGCTGTACGAGGCGCACCTCAACGGCCGCCGGGTCGGCGAGGACGTGCTCGCCCCCGGGTGGACCGACTACCACCGGCGGGTGCAGTACCAGACGTACGACGTCACCGGCCTGCTGCGGCCCGGCGCCAACGCCGTCGGCGTCGACCTGGCCGCCGGCTGGTACGCGGGCAACCTCGGCTGGTTCGGCCCGCACCACTACGGCGAACGCCCCGCGCTGCTGGCGCAGCTGGAGGTGACGTACGCCGACGGCGGCGTCGAGCGGATCCTGTCGGACACCGGCTGGCGCGCCGCCGGCGGCCCGGTCACCGCCGCGGACCTGATGGCCGGCGAGGAGTACGACGCCCGCCTGGAGACGCCGGGCTGGACCGCGCCCGGCTTCGACGACTCCGGGTGGCGGCCGGCGGAGGCCGCGGACGCGGGCGGCACCGCGGTCGTCGCCCAGGTCGACGGGCCCACCCGGGTGGAGACCGAGCTGCCCGCGCGGGAGGTCACCGAGCCCGCGCCCGGGGTGTTCGTCTTCGACCTCGGCCAGAACATGGTCGGCGCCGTCCGGCTGCGGGTGAGGGGCGAGGCGGGCACCGTCGTCACGCTGCGCCACGCCGAGGTGCTGAACCCCGACGGCACCCTGTACACCGCCAACCTGCGCACCGCCCGCGCCACCGACACGTACACCCTGCGCGGCGACGACGACGGCGAGGTCTACGAGCCGCGGTTCACCTTCCACGGCTTCCGCTACGTCGAGGTCACCGGCTACCCCGGCCGGCCGCGGAGGAGCGCGGTCACCGGCCGGGTGATGCACACCGCCGCGCCGTTCACCATGGAGTTCGAGACCGACGTGCCGACGCTGAACCAGCTGCACTCCAACATCACCTGGGGCCAGCGCGGCAACTTCCTGTCCGTGCCCACCGACACCCCCGCCCGCGACGAACGCCTCGGCTGGACCGGCGACATCAACGTCTTCGCGCCCACCGCGGCGTACACGATGGAGTCCGCGCGCTTCCTCACCAAGTGGCTGTACGACCTGCGCGACGACCAGGACGACGACGGCGCCTACCCCGACGTCGCCCCCTGGGTCGGCCCCGTCGGCAAGGGCGTCGCCGGCTGGGGCGACGCCGGGACCACGGTGCCGTGGGCGCTGTACCAGGCGTACGGCGACACCCGGGTGCTGGAGCAGTCGTGGGACTCGATGCTGGCGTGGCTGGACTACCTGCGCCGCAACAGCACCGGCCACCTGCGTCCCGCCGAGGGCTACGGCGACTGGCTCAACACCGAGGACGAGACCCCCAAGGACGTCATCGGCACCGCGTACTTCGCGCACAGCGCCGACCTCGTCGCCCGCACCGCCCGCGTCCTCGGCCGCGACCCGGCCCCGTACGACGCGCTCTTCCGCGCCGTACGCGAGGCGTTCACCGGCGCGTACGTGTCCGAGGGCGGAGCCAGGATCAAGGGCGACACGCAGACCGCGTACGTCCTGGCGCTCTCCATGGACCTGCTGCCCGACGACGCCCGGGAGCGCGCCGCCGACCGCCTCGTCGCGCTGATCGAGGCCCGCGACGACCACCTGTCCACCGGCTTCCTCGGCACCCCCCGGCTGCTGCCCGTGCTGACCGCCACCGGCCACACCGACGTCGCGTACCGGCTGCTGCACCAGGACACGTTCCCGGGCTGGGGCTACCAGATCGCCAACGGCGCCACCACGATGTGGGAGCGCTGGGACTCCATCAAGCCCGACGGCTCCTTCCAGGACCCGGGCATGAACTCCTTCAACCACTACGCCTACGGCTGCGTCGGCGAGTGGATGTACCGCCACATCACCGGCATCGCCGCCGCCGAGCCGGGCTTCGGCAAGCTGCTGATCCGCCCGCGCCCGGGCGGCGAGGTCGGCCGCGCGCGCGGCCGGTTCACCACGCTCTACGGCCCGGTCACGACCGACTGGCGGGAGCGCGGCGGCCGGCTGCGCCTCACCGTGACGCTGCCCTTCAACACCTCCGCCGAGGTCTGGATCCCGGCCCGGTCCGCGGCGGACGTCTCCCACGGCCGCGCCCGCTTCCTGCGGATGGACGACGGCTGCGCCGTCTTCGCCGCGGACGCGGGCACGCACCGCTTCGCCAACTGACCCCACCCCACACGGCCCCCAACGACCAGCGACACCCGCGCGGAAAGGCTTCGCGATGACCGTGAAAGCGGCACTCAGGTCCCAGGCAGTCGAAACACCGTCCTGGGCGTACGGAAACTCAGGCACACGCTTCAAGGTCTTCGCGCAGCCCGGCGTGCCGCGCACGCCCCGGGAGAAACTGGACGACGCCGCCCGGGTGCACGCGCACACCGGCGTGGCGCCGTCCGTCGCGCTGCACATCCCCTGGGACCGGGTGGAGGGCGCCGACGGCTACGCGGGGCTCGCGGCGTACGCGGAGGAGCGGGGGCTCCGGCTCGGCGCGATCAACGCCAACGTCTTCCAGGACGACGACTACAAGCTGGGCTCGGTCACCCACCCGGACGCGGCGGTGCGGCGCAAGGCGCTGGCGCACTTGATGGAGTGCGTCGACATCATGGACGCCACCGGCTCGCGGGACCTGAAGCTGTGGTTCTCCGACGGCACCAACTACCCCGGCCAGGACGACGTGCGCGAGCGCCAGGACCGGCTGGCCGAGGCGCTGGCCGCGGTGTACGAGCGGCTCGGCGCGGGGCAGCGGATGCTGCTGGAGTACAAGCTGTTCGAGCCGGCGTTCTACCACATGGACGTGCCGGACTGGGGCACGGCGTACGCGCACTGCCTGCGCCTGGGCGACCGGGCGCAGGTGGTGGTGGACACCGGGCACCACGCGCCGGGCACCAACATCGAGTTCATCGTGGCGTTGCTGCTGCGGGAGGGGAAGCTCGGCGGCTTCGACTTCAACTCCCGCTTCTACGCCGACGACGACCTGATGGCCGGCGCGGCCGACCCCTTCCAGCTGTTCCGCCTCATGTACGAGGTCGTGCGCGGCGGGGGGTTCGGGCCGGACGTGGCGTTCATGCTCGACCAGTGCCACAACATCGAGCCGAAGATCCCCGCGATCATCCGCTCGGTGATGAACGTCCAGGAGGCCACGGCCAAGGCGCTGCTGGTCGACCGCGAGGCGCTGGCCGCCGCCCAGCGCGAGGGCGACGTGCTCGGCGCCAACGCCGTGCTGATGGACGCCTACAACACCGACGTGCGGCCGCTGCTGGCCGAGGTGCGCGAGGAGATGGGCCTCGACCCGGACCCGGTGGCCGCGTACCGCCGCTCGGGGTGGGCCGAGCGGATCGTCGCGGAGCGGGTCGGCGGCACGCAGGCGGGGTGGGGCGCGTGAGCGGGGGACCGCAGGGCGCGTACGACCCGGTGGACGCGCTGCTGGAGCGGGCGCACCGGCTGGGGGCCGACCCCCGCAACACCAACTACGCCGGCGGCAACGCCTCCGCGAAGGGCACCGCGGCCGACCCGGTGACCGGGGGCGACGTGGAGCTGATGTGGGTCAAGGGCTCCGGCGGCGACCTCGGCACGCTGACGGCCGCGGGCCTCGCGGTGCTGCGCCTCGACCGGCTGCGGGCGCTGGCGGGCACGTACCCGGGGGTGGACCGCGAGGACGAGATGGTGGGCGCGTTCGACTACTGCCTGCACGGGAGGGGCGGCGCCGCGCCCTCGATCGACACCGCCATGCACGGCCTCGTCGGCGCCCCGCACGTCGACCACCTCCACCCCGACTCCGGCATCGCGCTGGCCTGCGCCGCGGACGGCGAGGAGCTGACCCGGCGGTGCTTCGGCGAGCGGGTGGTGTGGGTGCCGTGGCGGCGGCCCGGCTTCCAGCTCGGGCTGGACATCGCGGCCGTGTACGAGGCGCACCCGGAGGCGATCGGCGTGGTCCTCGGCGGCCACGGCATCACGGCGTGGGGCAAGGACTCCGCGGAGTGCGAGCGCAACTCGCTGGAGATCATCCGCACCGCCGAGCGGTTCCTCGCCGAGCAGGGGCGCCCCGACCCGTTCGGCCCGCTGATCGAGGGCTACGGGCCGCTGCCCACCGGCGAACGCCGGGAGCGGGCCGCGGCGCTGGCGCCGGTGATCCGCGGGCTGGCCTCCGCCGACCGGCCGCAGGTCGGCCACTTCACCGACACCGGCGCCGTGCTGGACTTCCTGGCGCGCGAGGCGCACCCGCGGCTGGCCGCGCTCGGCACCTCCTGCCCCGACCACTTCCTGCGCACCAAGGTCCGCCCGCTGGTCCTCGACCTGCCGCCGGACGCGCCGCTCGACGAGGCCGTCGCGCGGCTGCGGGAGCTGCACGCCGCCTACCGCGAGGACTACCGCGCCTACTACGAGCGGCACGCCGACGCCGGCTCGCCGCCCCTGCGCGGCGCCGACCCGGCGATCGTCCTCGTGCCCGGCGTCGGGATGTTCAGCTTCGGCAAGGACAAGCAGACCGCGCGGGTGGCGGGCGAGTTCTACGTCAACGCGGTCAACGTGATGCGCGGCGCCGAGGCCGTGTCCTCCTACGCCCCCATCCCCGAGGCGGAGAAGTTCCGCATCGAGTACTGGGAGCTGGAGGAGGCCAAGCTGCGCCGCATGCCGCCGCCGAAGCCGCTCGCGACCCGGGTGGCGCTGGTCACCGGCGCCGGCTCGGGCATCGGCCGGGCCATCGCCCGCCGGCTGGTCGCGGAGGGCGCGTGCGTCGTCGTCGCCGACCGGGACGCCGACGGCGCCGAGGCGGTCGCCGCGGAGCTGGGCGGGCCGGACCGGGCCGTCGCGGCGGTGGTGGACGTCACCGACGAGGAGCAGATCGCGGCGGCGTTCCGGGCCGCGGCGCTCGCGTTCGGCGGCGTCGACCTCGTCGTCAACAACGCCGGCATCTCGGTCTCCAAGCCGCTGGCGGAGACCACGGCCGCGGACTGGGACACCCAGCACGCCATCATGGCGCGCGGCTCGTTCCTCGTCTCCCGGGAGGCCGCGCGGGTGCTCGCCGCGCAGGACATGGGCGGCGACATCGTCTACATCGCCTCCAAGAACGGCGTGTTCGCCGGGCCGAACAACATCGCGTACGGGGCCGCCAAGGCCGACCAGGCGCACCAGGTGCGGCTGCTCGCCGCCGAGCTGGGCGGGCTGGGCGTACGCGTCAACGGCGTCAACCCCGACGGCGTCGTGCGCGGCTCCGGCATCTTCGCCGGCGGCTGGGGCGCCCAGCGGGCGGCGGTGTACGGGGTGCCGGAGGAGAAGCTCGGCGAGTTCTACGCGCAGCGGACGCTGCTGAAGCGGGAGGTGCTGCCGGAGCACGTGGCGAACGCGGTGTTCGCGCTGACGGCCGGCGAGCTGAGCCACACGACCGGGCTGCACATCCCCGTGGACGCGGGCGTGGCCGCGGCGTTCCTGCGGTGAGCGGGACGTACGGGCCGGGGCCGGGCGGCGGCGCGGCGGGGGACGCGCCGCCGTTCGCGGCCGTCGACCTCGGCGCCGCCAGCGGGCGCGTGATGCTCGGCCGGGCCGGCGGCGGCGAGCTGCGCCTGGAGGAGGTGCACCGCTTCCCCAACCGCCCCGTGCGGCTGGCCGGCACCCTCCACTGGGACGTCCTCGCCCTCTACGCCGGCGTGCTCGACGGGCTGCGCGCGGCGGGCCGGCGCGCGGGGGGACAGCTCGCCGGCGTCGGCGTCGACTCCTGGGCCGTCGACTACGGGCTGCTCGACGCCTCCGGCGCGCTCATCGGCAACCCGGTGCACTACCGCGACACGCGCACCGAGGGCATGGCGGCGCAGCTGGCCGCCACGTTGCCGCCGGCGGAGCTGTACCGGGCGACGGGCCTCGCGCACCTGCCGTTCAACACGGTCTACCAGCTCCTCGCCGCCCGCGGCACGCCCGCGCTGGCCGCGGCCCGGCGGCTGCTGCTCATCCCCGACCTCATGGCGTACTGGCTGACCGGCGAGGCCGGCACCGAGCTGACCAACGCCTCCACCACCGCGCTGCTCGACCCGCGCACGGGCACCTTCTCCCGGCGCGTCGCCGAGGCCGCCGGCGTCGACCTCGGGCTCTTTCCCCCGCTGCGCCGCCCCGGCGACCCGGCGGGCGAGCTGCTGCCCGCGGTGCTGGAGGAGACCGGCCTGACCGGCCCGGTGCCCGTGAGGGCGGTCGGCTCGCACGACACCGCCTCGGCCGTCGTCGGCGTCCCGGCGCGGGACGCGGACTTCGCGTACATCGCCACCGGCACCTGGTCGCTGGCCGGCGTCGAGCTGGACGCGCCGGTGCTCACCGAGGCGGGCCGCGCCGCCAACTTCACCAACGAGCTGGGCGTGGACGGCACCGTGCGCTACCTCCGCAACATCATGGGCCTGTGGCTGCTCCAGGAGTGCCGGCGCACCTGGGCGGCCGAGGGGCACGCGTACGAGCTGGACGCGCTGCTGGCCGGGGCCGCCGCGGCGCCGCGGCTGCGCTCGTACGTGGACGCCGGGGACCCGGAGTTCCTCGCCCCGGGCCGGATGCCGGAGCGGATCGCGGCGGCGTGCCGGCGGGCGGGGCGGCCGGAGCCGCGCACGGCGGCGGAGACCGTGCGCTGCGTGCTGGACTCGCTCGCCCTGGCGCACCGCCGCGCCGTGGCCGACGCGCAGCGGCTGTCGAGGCGTACGGTGCGCGTGGTGCACGTCGTCGGCGGCGGCGCCCGCAACGAGCTGCTGTGCCGGCTGACGGCGGACGCCTGCGGGCTGCCGGTGGTGGCGGGCCCGGTCGAGGCGGCGGCGCTCGGCAACGTCCTGGTCCAGGCGCGGGCGGCCGGCGCGATCGACGGCACCCTGTCAGACATCCGATCTCTGCTTCACAGAACGCAGTCGCTGAGGGAGTATGAACCCGGCGGCGGCGAATCGGCGTGGGAGGAAGCGGAATGCGCGTTGCGCTCTTCGTGACGTGTGTCAACGACACGCTCTACCCGGACACCGGACGGGCGACGGTGGCGCTGCTGGAGCGGCTGGGGGTGTCGGTCGACTTCCCCGCGGCCCAGTCGTGCTGCGGGCAGGCCCAGTTCAACACCGGCTACCGGCGCGAGACCGTGCCGCTGGCGCGCCGCTTCGCGGGCGTCTTCGAGGACTACGAGTACGTCGTGGTGCCGTCCGGCTCGTGCGCGGCGATGGTCCGCGACAACTACCCGCGCCTCGGCGAGCCCGCGGCGGCGGCCGTCGCGCCGCGCGCGTACGAGCTGACCGAGTTCCTCACCGACGTGCTCGGCGTGACCGACGTCGGGGCGTACTACCCGCACACGGTCACCTATCATCCGACCTGTCACGGGCTGCGGGTGCTGGGGCTGGGCGACCGGCCGCGGCGGCTGCTGGAGCGGGTGAAGGGGCTGACCCTGCGGGAGCTGGACGGCGCCGAGGAGTGCTGCGGGTTCGGCGGCACGTTCGCGCTGAAGAACCCGGCGGTCTCGGCCGCGATGGGCGCCGACAAGGCGCGGCACGTGGAGGAGTCGGGCGCGCAGGCGGTGTGCGCGGCGGACAACTCCTGCCTGATGCACATCGGCGGCACGCTGGCGCGCCGCGGCTCGCCGGTCCGGCCGGTGCACATCGCCGAGATCCTGGCGAGCACGGAAGGAGCGGTCCGGTGACCGACGACCCCGGGCCCGGTGCGGCCCGTACGTTCCTCGGCATGCCGCGCCGGCGCCCCGCGACCTTCCCGCGGGCCGCCGCCGAGGCCACCGCCGACGCCACGCTGCGCGGCAACCTCACGCACGCGACGCACACCATCCGCGCCAAGCGCGCGGCGGCCGTCGCCGAGCTGCCGGACTGGGACCGGCTGCGTGCCGCGGGCGCCGCCGTCAAGGACGACACGCTGCGCCACCTGGACCGCTATCTGGAGCAGCTGGAGGCGGCGGTGACCGCCGCGGGCGGGCACGTGCACTGGGCCGTGGACGCCGCGGAGGCGAACGCGATCGTCACCCGGCTGGTCCGGGACACCGGCGCGGACGAGGTCGTCAAGGTCAAGTCGATGGCCACGCAGGAGATCGGGCTCAACGAGGCGCTGGCCGCGGCCGGCATCAGCGCGTACGAGACGGACCTCGCGGAGCTGATCGTGCAGCTCGGCGACGACCTGCCGTCGCACATCCTGGTGCCCGCCATCCACCGGAACCGCGGCGAGATCCGCGACATCTTCCGCGACCGCATGGGCGACCGGGGCCGGCCCGCGCCCGCCGGACTCGGCGACCGGCCCGCCGAGCTGGCCGAGGCGGCGCGGCTGCACCTGCGGGAGAAGTTCCTCCGCGCCCGGGTCGGGATCTCCGGGGCGAACTTCATGGTCGCCGAGACCGGCACGCTGGTGGTGCTGGAGTCCGAGGGCAACGGCCGGATGTGCCTGACGCTGCCGGAGACGCTGATCTCCGTGGTGGGCATCGAGAAGGTGGTGCCGACCTGGCGGGACCTGGAGGTCTTCCTCCAGCTGCTGCCGCGCTCCTCGACCGCCGAGCGGATGAACCCGTACACGAGCACCTGGACGGGGCCCGCGGCGGGCGACGGGCCCCGGGACTTCCACCTGGTGCTGCTGGACAACGGGCGCACCGACACGCTGTCCGACCAGGTCGGACGCCAGGCGCTCCGGTGCATCAGGTGCTCGGCGTGTCTGAACGTCTGCCCGGTGTACGAGCGCGCCGGCGGGCACGCGTACGGCTCCGCCTACCCGGGCCCGATCGGGGCGATCCTCACCCCGCAGCTGCGCGGCACGGCCAGCGCGCTGGACGCCTCGCTGCCGTACGCCTCGACGCTGTGCGGCGCGTGCTACGAGGTGTGCCCGGTGGCGATCGACATCCCCGAGGTGCTGGTGCACCTGCGCACCCGGGTCGCGGAGGGCGGCGCGTACACGGTGCGCGGCACGAAGACGGTGATCAGGCCGGCGAGGGGACACGCCGCGGAGCGCGCGGCGATGCGGGCGGCGCGCTGGACGATGGCACACCCGCGCGCCTACGGCGCGGCGCTGCGCGCCACCACCGGCACCCGGCGGCTGCACCCGCGCCGGCTGCCGGGCCCGGGGCGGGCGTGGTCGGCGACGCGCGAACTGCCGCCGGTGCCCCGGGAGTCGTTCCGCGCGTGGTGGAAGCGCACCCGGGGCGAGGGATCGTGAGCGGAAGGCGGACGACATGAGCAGCCGGGAGACGATCCTCGCGCGGGTACGGGCCGCCACCCGCGACACCGCGGGCACCCCGGCGCCGCCGGTGCCCCGCGACTACCTGCGGGTGCACGGCGACCGCTCCCCCGCCGAGTCCGCGGACCTGCTCGCGGAGAACCTCGCCGACTACCGGGCCCGCGTGCACCGTACGGACGCCGACGGGCTGCCGGAGCTGCTCAGGCGGCTGTTCGCCGCACGCGGCACGGACACCCTGCTGGTGCCGGACGGGCTGCCGCCGGAGTGGCCGGCGGCCGTCGACGCCACCCGGATCCCCGACCGGGCCGCGAGCACGCCGGACGACCTGGACGCCGTCGACAGCGTGCTGACGGGCTGCGCGCTGGCGATCGCGGAGACCGGCACGCTCGTGCTGGACGCCGGGCCCGGGCAGGGCCGGCGGCGGATCACGCTGATCCCGGACCACCACGTGTGCGTGGTGCGGGTGCCGGAGCAGGTGGTGGACTCGCTGCCGCAGGCGATGGAGCGCCTCGACCCGGCCCGGCCGCTGACGTGGATCTCGGGGCCCTCGGCGACCAGCGACATCGAGCTGGACCGGGTGGAGGGCGTGCACGGGCCGCGGACGCTGGAGGTCGTGCTCGCCACCGCCTGACGCCGCGCCGGCCGCCCCGGCCACCAGAGTTGTACACCACTGGCAACCGGCCCGGGCCCTGTTCCGCTCCCCCGCCGTCGGTTAGCTTCTCCGCCATGCCGAGACCTACCGCACCGTCCCGCCGTACGCTCCTGACGGGCACCGCCGCGGGCGTGGCCGTCCCCCTTCTCGCCGCCCCCGCGCACGCCGGCGCCGGCGGACGGCACCCGCGCCGGGTGCTGCCCGGCGCCGACGCCGCCGCCGCCGAGGGCTGGGCCCTGCTGCGCGACCGCCGGGTGGGCATCGTCAGCAACCCGACCGGCGTCCTGCGCGACACCCGCCACGTCGTCGACGCCATGCACGCCGCCGGCGGCCTCGACATCGCCGGCGTCTTCGGCCCCGAGCACGGCTTCCGCGGCAGCGCGCAGGCCGGCGAGGCGGAGCCGGAGACCATCGACCCGCGCACCGGCCTGACGGTCTACGACGCGTACGGCGCGGACGCGGCGAAGATGGCCGAGCTGTTCACCAAGGCCGGCGCGGACACGATCGTCTTCGACATCCAGGACGTCGGCGCCCGCTTCTACACCTACATCTGGACCATGTACCGGTCGATGGTCGCCGCCCGCGAGACCGGCGCCGCCTTCGTCGTGCTCGACCGGCCCAACCCGATCGGCCGGCGCGCCGACGGCGCCATGATGACCCCCGGGTTCACCTCCGGCGTCGGCCTCAAGCCGATCGTCCAGCAGCACGGCATGACCGTCGGCGAGCTGGCCCGCTACTTCAACGGCGAGCTGCTGCCCGACGAGGGCGCGGGCGGCCGGGTGGAGCTGGAGGTGGTGCGGGTACGGGGCTGGGACCCCGAGTCGTACGCCCAGGACGGCGACCTGCCCTGGGTGCCGCCGTCGCCGAACATGCCGACCGCCGACACGGCGCTGGCGTACGCGGGCACCTGCTTCTTCGAGGGCACCAACCTCTCCGAGGGGCGCGGCACCACCCGCCCGTTCGAGTGGATCGCCGCGCCGTACCTCGACTACCACTACAGCGACCGGCTGAACGCCCGCGGGCTGCCCGGGGTGGAGTTCCGCGAGGCGTACTTCGTGCCGACGTTCGGCAAGCACGAGGGCGTCGCGTGCGCCGGCGTGCAGGTCCACGTCGTCGACCGGCGGCGCTACGAGCCGGTGCCGACGGCGGTGGCGATGCTCGTCGAGGCCCGCCGCTACCCGGAGTTCGCCTGGCGGCAGGACAGCTGGGACCCCGGGCGGCCGTTCTGGATCGACAAGCTGTCGGGCTCGCCGCGCCTGCGCACCATGATCGACGAGGGCCGGGACGCGGCCGAGGTCGTCGGCGCCTGGCGGGAGGAGCTGGCGGACTTCACCCGGCGCCGCCGGCGCTACCTGCTCTACCGCTGACCGCTCGCGGGCGGTCCGGTGCCGTCAGCACGCGCCGGGGCGCGCGTACAGGGTGACCCGGGCGCCGTGGACGCGGGTGGTGGCGCAGCGTTCGAAGCCGGTGCGGAGGGTGGCCCGTTTGACGCGCTCCGCCGGGCTTCCGTCGAGGGGCTGCCCCGCCGGGTCGTGGAGCACGACGATGCGCCGGGCGCCGAGCATGCGCGCCCGGATCGCGGCCGGCGGCAGCTCGGTGCCGTACAGGGTGTGGGAGGCGCGCGGGTCCGCGCGCAGGGCCAGGTCGGTCAGGCCGCGGTAGGCGGGGTCGCCGGACAGCGTCCAGGCCCGGCGGCGGGCCGGGGAGAAGAGCAGCCCGTCGCCCGGAGCCGACCGCGCCTGTACGGCGGCGGCGACCGCGGCCAGGTCGTCCGGCCGGCTCTCGGGCGACCGCAGATGCTGGCCGACCGGCACCGCCAGGGCCGCCGCCGACACCGCCGCGACGGCCGCCACCGCCACGCGCGGCGGGCCGCCGCGGCGCCACCCGGCGTGCAGCGCGGCACCCGTCAGCAGCGCCACTCCGGCGCCGGAGTAGACGACGTAGCGGTCCACGAACAGGAACGTGACGGGCGACGCCAGCAGGAGGGCCGCCGTCGGGACGAGCGCCAGCGGCAGCGCCACCGCCGCCACCCGCCCGCCCACCGCCGCCGCACAGGCCAGGGCCACCGCCGCCAGCGCGACAATGCCCAGCGAGGTGCGCACGTCGGGCGGGCCGATCCACGCCACCTGCTCGGTCTGTCCGGCGCTGATCGCCGCCGGCGGCGCGAGGCACGCGGCCACGCCGCCCGCCGCCGCGCCCCAGGCGCGCAGCTGCCCGGCCGGTGCCCGGGCCGCGAGCACCGTCACCCCGTGGGCGAGCACGGCCAGGAAGGCGAACTCGTGCAGCAGGCACGCCGCCAGCGACAGCGCGGCGTAGCCGGCCCACAGGCCGGTGCGCCGCTCGTCCACGGCGCGTACGAACAGCACGGTCGCCCACACCACGGCGGCGCACACCAGCGCGTACGAGCGCCCCTCCTGCGCGTACCGCTGGACGTCGGGCAGCAGCGCGAAGACCGCGCCCGCGGCGAGGCCGGTGCCCGGGCCGGCCAGCATGCGGCCGAGCACCGCCACGCCGGCCGCGGCGGCCGCCATGGCCAGCACCGACGGCAGCCGCAGCGGGACGAGGCCGTCGCCGCACACCGCGAACACCCCCTGCATCAGCAGGTAGTACAGGCCGTGCACGATGTCGTAGTCGTCCAGGACGCGCAGCAGTCCGGCGGGGTCCCGCCGGGCCATGTCGTACGTGACGGCCTCGTCGCGCCACAGCGTGCCCTGCCGGCGCAGCCCCCACAGCCCGAGGGCCAGGGTCAGCGCGACGGGGATCAGGACGGCCGCCGCCCTGCGCGGGCGGGCGGGCGCCGGGGCGCCCCCGCGGGCCGGTGGCGCGGGACGGGGCGCGGGCGTGCGCGGACGGTGGTCGACGGCCATGACGGCCTCCTCGGTCAGGGCATGGGAGTCGGCGGGCATCGCGCGGGCCGTGGGCCCGGGGCGCGTGCCCGGGGTCGCCTCGGTGCCGTTTTCGGCATGGCGGAGGCGGGGAAGCGGCCGGTGGCCGGGGTGAAGGTGAAGGGTGCGGGGGGTGGGGAGGAGAGCGCGGCCGGTCAGCGCCCGGCGGGCGTCAGGGCGACGGCGTCACCAGCCGGGCCTCGTACGCGTACACCGCCGCCTGGGTGCGGTCGCGCAGGCCGAGCTTCTCCAGGATGCGCCCGACGTGGGTCTTGACGGTCGACTCGGCGACGACGAGCCGGGCGGCGATCTCCGCGTTGGACAGGCCGCGGGCGATGTGGGTGAGCACCTCCGTCTCGCGCTCGGTCAGGTCGGCGATCCGGGTGCGCGGCGCCGGGACGGCACTGGCGGCGGCGGTTCCGGCGAAGGTGCCGATCAGGCGTTTGGTGACGGTGGGCGCGAGCAGCGCTTCGCCCGCGGCGACGATCCGCACCGCTTCGGCGAGCTGGCCGGCGGAGGCGTCCTTGAGCAGGAACCCGCTCGCCCCGGCGCGGAGCGCCTGGTAGACGTACTCGTCCTGGTCGAAGGTGGTCAGCACCAGGACCTTGGCGTCGGCGTCGGCGGCGACGATCCGCCGGGTGGCCTCCAGGCCGTTGACGTTCGGCATCCGGACGTCCATGAGCACGACGTCCGGCCGCAGCTCCGCGACCTTCGCGACGGCCTGCTGCCCGTCGCCGGCCTCTCCGGCGACCTCGATGTCCGGCTGGGCGCCGAGCAGAACGGAGAAGCCTTCGCGGACCATTTCCTGGTCGTCGACGATGAGCACCCGGATGGTCACGCGTCCTCCTCGGTCGCGGCCGGCGACTCCACGAGGGCGGGAGCGGGCAGGAAGACGACGACCTCGTAGCCGCCGTCCGGCGTCGGACCGGCCGTCATCTCCCCGTCCAGCACGGCGACGCGCTCACGCATCCCGGTGATGCCGTGCCCCGAGCCGCTTCCGGCGGGCACCGACGCGGTCCCGGACGCCTCGTCGGCGACCGCGGGCCCGTTGACCACGCGCAGCCCCAGGCCGCCCAGGACATAGGCGAGTTCGACGCGGGTGGCGGAGCCCGGCGAGTGCCGGAGCGCGTTGCTGAGCGCCTCCTGGATGACGCGGAACGCGGACAGCTCGACGCCCGGCGGCAGGTCCCGGCGGGCGCCGGTGACCACCTTGTCCACGGGGAGCCCCGCCTCGCGGACGTTGTCCAGCAGGGCGTCGAGGGCGTCCAGGGTGGGCTGGGGGGCCTCCGGCGCGTCGTAGCCCTCGAAGTCGGCGACGCGGATCACCCCGAGCACGCGGCGCAGCTCGGCGAGCGCGGCGACCGCGTTCTCGCGGATGGTGCCGAAGGAGGCGGCCAGCTCGGGCGGTATGTTCTCCACCCGGTACGGCGCCGCCTCCGCCTGGATGGCGATGACGGACATGTGGTGGGCGACCACGTCGTGCAGCTCGCGCGCGATGGTGGTGCGCTCCTCCAGCACGGTGCGCTTCGACCTCTCCGCCAGGGTGGCGTCGTCGCTGGCGGCCAGCCGGTTGCGCGCCTCCAGCCAGGCCCGCAGCAGGAGCGCCCCGCCGAGCGCGACGGCCGACCAGACCGCGAAGGCCGTGACGTTGTCGCTCTTCCAGGACCGGGGGGAGGCGACGGTCGCCAGCAGGACGCCCACGGCGACGGTGCCCGCCCAGACCGCGGCCGCCACCACCGGACGGCTGCGCAGCGCCACCACCACCATCACCGTCAGGTGCGAGGGGAACGTCGGCTCCGCGAACGGCCACGGGTCGACGTCCAGCCCGGCCACCCCCACGGCGGCCACGCCCGCGAGGGACAGCCACCAGGCGGCGATCGGCTGGATCAGCACCAGCAGCAGCGGGACGGCCGCCGTCAGGCCCAGCAGCAGGGTCAGCCCCGTGCTCCAGTCGGGACCGTCGTAGGAGTGCCGCCCCGCGTACACCGCGTAGCTCAGCCAGAACATCGAGACGGCGAACAGGACGACCACGCCGTGCACCAGCCAGACCAGGGCCCGCCGCACCTCCACGGGGAACACGGCCCAGCCGGGTCCGTCGGTGGACAGCGGGGGCAGCGGCCGGACCCCGGCCGCGCCGGAGATCAGCTCGTGCCGCAGCACGGCCAGGCCGTCCTGGATCGTCTTACGGAAGGTCTCGGTCACGCCGAGAACGGTATGCGGACGGTCTCGGCCCCCGCGTCCGCCTGCGTACGGATATCCCCGCATCCGCCTCAGGGACTAGACGGGGGACCCCCGGGTCTCCCCGGTCGGCGCGGCGTTTCACGCGCCGGAGGAGGGCGGAGCCGAGGGCTAGGATCGCCTCCATGCCCGCACGTTTCAAGGATCTCGCGCTGGACGCCCACGACCACCAGGCGCTCGCCGACTGGTGGTGCACCGCCCTGGGCTATGCCCGCCGGACCTATCACGGCGAGCCGCGGCCGGCCGAGTGGCCGGTGCCCATCCACGACCCCGCCGGACGCGGACCGGTCATCTGGATCAACCCGGTCCCGGAGGCCAAGACGGTCAAGAACCGGATGCACCTCGACGTCTGGGGCGACCCGGCGGAGCTGCGGGAGCTGGGCGCGGAGCTGGTCCGCCGGCGGGACGACGAGATCTCCTGGCACGTCATGGCCGACCCCGAGGGCAACGAGTTCTGCGTCTTCGAAGAGGAGCGCTGACGGCCGGGCCGCGGACCCGGGAGCCGGCGGCGGAGCGCTTCCCGCGCGCGTACGGCGCGGCCGGCGGGGACGCCGGGGGCGGGGTCCGCGCCGGCCCGGCGCGGAGGGGGTTCGCCACCCCGCTGGACGAGTTCTTCTGACGTACCGTCACGGTCCGGTCGCCGTCGCCGGCGCCGGGCCGGGCGGGTCCGGCGCCGCGCCCCGCAGCTCGACGCCGCGCGGCGCCCGCTCGCGCGGCACCGCGAAGACGGCGAGCGCGTCGAAGGGCTCCGCGCACTTCCGGTACGAGGGGGTGCCGGCGGGCACCGCGAAGAGGCCCTGCTCCGCGGAGCTGCGCAGGGCGGCGGAGCCGGCGCGGGCGCACCCGGTGCGCCAGGCGAACGCGACCAGCGCCTCGGCGCCGAAGTCCCGCCGGGCCAGCCGGGCCGCCGCCCCGTCGCCCAGCGCCGGCGCGGGGAACCGCTCCGCGAAGGCGGCGACGTCCGCGCGGGAGCGCAGCACCGTGCGCACCGGCCCGTAGCCGTGGCCGGACGCGAAGTGCACCAGGTCGGCGTCCGGCACCCGCTCCTCCGCGCCCGGCTCCGCGTCCCCCAGCACCGCCCACACCCCGCTCACCAGCAGCGCCCCGGCGACCGCGGCGCCGGCCGCTATGACCCGCGGTCCCCGCGGCATCCGCCCGCGGGAGGTGTGCCCGCGCGCGTGGCGATCGGCCCGTCCTCGTCGCGGCTGGAGAACCACAGCACCGTCAGCTCCTCGATCGCGGTCCGCGTGTCACCCGTACCGACCAGTGTGCCCGGCGGCACCGGCAACGGCCCCGGCCCGGACGCCCGGTTCCCGTTTCCGCCGGCCGCGGCGGGGACGGCGCTGGTCATAGACTGGCGGGTAGGTGAAGGAGGCGAGCAACGGTGGCCGGTACGCGGGTGGACGGGCGGGTCGAGCGCGGCAACCAGACGCGCCGGCTCGTGCTGCGGCGGACGATGGACATCGCCTCGGTGGAGGGCCTGGAGGGCCTGTCGCTGGGCCGGATCGCGGGCGAGCTGGGGCTGAGCAAGAGCGGGGTGTTCGCGCTCTTCGGCTCCAAGGAGGAGTTGCAGCTGGCGACCGTGCGGGCGGCGGGCGCGGTGTTCGCCCGGACCGTGGTGGTGCCGGTGGCGGACCTGCCGCCGGGCGTCGGGCGGCTGCGCGCACTGTGCGACCGCTGGCTGGCCTATTCGCGCGAGCGCGTCTTCCCCGGCGGCTGCTTCTTCTACGGCGCGGCGGCGGAGTTCGCCTCCCGCGGCGGTCCCGTGCACGACGCGGTGGCCGCGGCGCTCCGCGACTGGACGGCGTACGTGGCGCAGACGGCCGAGGAGGCCCGGGCGGCGGGCGAGCTGCGGCCGGAGACCGACCCGGGCCGGCTCGCGTTCGAGCTGATCGCGCTGCTGGAGCACGCCAACCTGCTGTCGCTGCTGCACGGCGCCCCGGACGCGTACGAGCTGGCGGACACCGCCGTCGTGAGCCGGCTGCGCGCGTCGGCCACGGACCCGGACTCAGTCCCGGACGCGCTCTCCGGCTGAGACGAACTCCAGCGCCGTGCGCACCACGTCCGGGTCCGCCAGGATCCGCCGGTGGCCGAGGCCGCTGGTGCGGTGCTGCCGGACGCGGTCGCCGTAGGCCGCGGCGGTCTTGTCGGCCTGCCGGGCCGAGACCATGCGGTCCTTCTCGTCGTGGACGAGCAGGATCGGCAGCACGACCTCGTCCGGCCGGTGCGTGACGTCGAAGCGCCGCCACAGGTCGTGCTCGCCGGGGAACATGTCGGTCTCGATGCGGCGCCGGAGCGCGGCCTTCACCCGGGGCCCGAGCCCGAGGCCGGCGCAGAACACGTCGACGACGTGGTCGAAGTCGGCGACGCCGGAGACGACCACCAGCCGGTCGGCCGCGGCGGCGCCGCGCAGCGCGAGGAAGGCGGCGGAGCCGCCGAGGGAGTGCGCCACGACGGCCTCGAAGCGGCCGTGCTCCTCGTACAGCCGGGCGATGATCTCGCGGTACTCCAGCACGGTCGTGCGGCGCCCCTCGGACGCGCCGTGGGCGGGGGCGTCGAAGGCGACGGGCGTGTAGCCGGCGGCGCGCAGCGCGGCGATGTACGGCGCGAAGTGGGCGGCCCGCGAGCGCCAGCCGTGCACCAGCAGCACCGGCCGCTCGCCGTCGCCCCAGCAGTACGTGACCACGTTCTTGCCGGCCACCGTGAGGCTGCCGGTGAACGCGCCGGCGAGCAGCCGGCGTTCGGCGTCCGAGAAGGTCCGGTCGGCGCGCGGATAGCGGTAGAGGACGAGGGCGCCGCGGCCCGCGAGGCCGGGGAGGACGGCGGCGGTGGCGTTGAGGACCCTGGCTATGAGGGCGGTGGCGGCTGGCTTCATGGCTCAGAATATAGCACGACCGTTCGCTCACTTTTCTTGGCCGGGCGGGGTTCCTCTCCGCCGCCGGACACCGCGCCGGACACCGCGCCGGCCCCGGGTTCGACCCGGGGCCGGCGCGGGAGCGGGGCGGCGCCTCAGCCGGCGCGGTAGGCGTCGACGATCGTCTGGTCGATCGCGCGGCCCTCCGCCGCCGTGGCACGTACCCGCACGGACACCTCCTGGCCCGGGCGCGGCCACACCCCCGGGACGAGCGCGGTCAGCTCCCCGTCCCGGCCCCCGAGGACCACCCCCTCGCGCCACCGCCGGCCGCCGTCCGTGGAGGCCCAGAACCGCACGCCGCCGCGCTCGGTCCTGATCGCGTCCTCGGGCCCCGCGGTGGAGGTCAGCCGCAGGCCGACCGTGAGCGGCCGGTACGCGGGGACGTCGCCGTCGCGGTCGGTGCGGGGCGCGTAGTCGACGCCCAGCAGCCGCACCCGCTCCTGCCCCGTCGCCGGATCCGCCGGGCCGCGGGCGGGGAACGTCCAGCTCGTGCGGGTCTCGCTGCCGATCGGCAGCGCCTCGCGGTCGGGGCGGGAGATGTGCTCCAGCCGGTACGTGGCGGGCTCCGGCGTGACGGGGAAGTAGCTGGTGCCGGGGCGGGCCGGGATCTCGGCGCCGTCGCGGAAGAGCCGCAGGCTCTCGTTGCCGGCGGCCGGCACGTTCCACACCGATCCCTGGTGCTCGCCGTCGCTCAGCGAGACCGGCAGGTCGAGGAGGTCGCCGTAGTGCACCCCGGAGATGACCGCCGGGGCCGGGGCGCCGAACCAGACCGGTGCGGCGCGCTCCCCCGGCTCGTACGGCAGCGTGGGGGCGCACAGGCGCGCGAGCGCCGTCCCGGGGCCGCGGACGCAGTGGCGCCAGCTGACGTCCGGCCGCGCGGTGACCAGTTCCACGCGGCGCTGCGGCACCGCGATCGGGTGCTCGAAGACGATGGCGGTCTCGACGCCGTCGCTGCGCGCCTCGCGGGTCTCGATGTACGTGTCGTCGCGGCCGAGCAGCGAACGGTAGTCCGCCTCGACCCGCGCCAGCCTGCGCGTCTCCGCGCGCGTGACGTGGTAGCGCGGTGGGTCGGGGATCGTCTCGCCGCGGCCGAGCACCAGCTCGTACACGTCGGCCTGCCGCCCGTGCGTCCGGCCGTCGGCCTCCAGGCGCCAGCGGGTCTCGAACGCCGCGGTGCCGTGCCGCACCGGCCGGGTCGGCTGCAGGAAGACCCGGCCCTGCTCGATCTCCTCGCCGGTGGCGTAGATCCCCTCGTCCATGCCGCCGGTGCCGGCCTCGTCGTGGCGGGCGTAGTGGACGGAGGCGTGCCGCACCCGGGTGTCCGCGCCCGCGACCGTCGCGGGGCGCAGCGGCAGCGCCTTGCGGGCGTCGATGGTGTACGCCATGTCGGCGTCCACCCGCACCTCCGGGGAGCCGGCGAAGGCGACGGTGGCGGGCTCGCCGTCCGCGGCGGGCGTCTCCACCTTGGCCAGCATCGTCAGCGGGCCGGGCAGCATACGGGCGGTGGCGCGGCCGTTCCCGTCGAGGTGGACGGTGCGGAAGCCGCCGCCGGTCTCCGGGTAGGTCTCGGCCATGTTGAGCAGCCACAGGCTGCCGCCGGCCCAGGGCCGGCCGTGCCGGTCGAGGACGGTCAGGTGCACGTCGTGGCGGGGCGGTTCGCGGTAGAAGCTGAGCGGCAGGGTGACGGTGTCGTGCCCGCTCTCGGTGAGGACGACGGCGCCGGAGTAGACGCCGGGCGCGACGTCCGCGGGCCGCAGGGTGACCGTCACCGCCTCCGTGGCGCCGGGCGCGACGGTCACCGTGCCGGGGCTGACGGTGACGGCGTCGTCCGCGAGGGGGGCGCCGGCGCGCTCGGCGGCGAGGTCGGTGAGGGAGACGGTGCGGGGCTCGGCGCCGGTGTTGGTCAGGGTCAGCCCGACGGTCGCCGGGCGGTCGCCGTCGGGGTGGCGCAGGTAGCCGAAGTCGACGTTGCCGCGGTTCAGCCGCAGCGTCTGGCCGGTGGCGCCGGGCAGGTCGAGGACGCCGGCGCCGGCGACGTGCGGCCGGGGCTCGGCGGGGTCGCCGTCCGCGGTGGTCATGAGGGCGGTCTTCAGCCGCGGCCCGTCCCAGCCGGGGTGCTTCTGGAGCAGCAGCGCGGCGGCGCCGGCGACGTGCGGGGTGGCCTGCGAGGTGCCGCTCATCGCGGTGTACGGGTCGGCCGTGCCGCCGCCGGCCCGGGCGCCGGTGATGTCGACGCCGGGGGCGGTCAGGTCGGGCTTGGCGAGGAACGTGCCGGTGGCCGGCCCGACGCTGGAGAACCGGGGCGTACCGCCGTTGGCGCGGGCGGCCCCCACGGTCAGCGCGCTCTCCGCGACGCCGGGGGTGCCGATGGTGCCGGAGTACGGGCCGGAGTTGCCCGCGGCGACGACGAAGAGGGTGCCGGTCTCGGCGGCCAGGCTGTCCAGCGCTCGGGCGACGGGGTCGTTCTCCGGGCGCTCGGGCGCGGTGCCGCCGAGGCTGAGGTTGACGACGTCGGCGCCCTGCTCGGTGGCCCACTGCATGCCGGCGATGACCCAGGACGCCCGGCCCTGGCCCGCCCCGTCCAGCACCCGGCCGGACAGCAGCCGGGCGTCGTACGCCACGCCCCGGCGGGCGCCGCCGGACGCGGCGCCGCTGCCCGCGACGAGCGAGGCGACGTGGGTGCCGTGGCCGTTGCGGTCCGCGGTCGTGCCCTCGCCGGTGAAGTCGGCGGCCTCGGCGACCTTGCCGCGCAGGTCGGGGTGGTCGGCGTCGACACCCGAGTCGAGGACGGCGACGTCCACGCCGGCGCCGGTCAGCCCGGCGTCCCACACCTCGGGGGCACCGATCTGGCGGAGGTTGCCGTCGAGTTCGGCGGCTTCCAGCCGGCTGTCCAGCCACACCCGGCGCACCCCGGCCGCGGCGGGCCCGGCGGGGCGGGCGAGCGTGGCGGCGAAGCCGTCGGCGTCCTTCTTGGGCAGTTCCACGGCGACGGCGCCGATGCTCGGCAGCGGCAGCGCGTCGGCGCGCGCCGCGGTGCCGGTGGCGGCCAGCGGGCGCGGGCCCTGCACGATGAGCGGCAGCGCGCCGGTGGTGGCGTCGTCGTAGCCCATGTCGACGAGAGCGGTGATGTTGAACAGTTCGAGGTCGAGTACCTCGGGCACGAGCCCGGCGGCGTCGTCGGGGACGACGTAGACGTCCTCGCCGTCGCGCAGGGTGGTGAAGGAGCGGGTACCGGCGGAGTCGGGCCGGGGCGTGACGGAGACGGCGGGCGGGCCGTCCGCCGTCTCGTCGAGGGTGACCTCGTCGCCGGTGATCAGGGTGACCGTGGCGGAGGCGGCCGGGGCCGGAGCCGCCGCGCCGCCGGCGGGCGACGCGGCCGGGGGCGGGGGGCCGGCCGCGGCCGGCGTGGCCGACAGGGCCGGGAGGGTGAGCCCGCCGAGGAGGAGGGCCGTCACGGCAGCGCGGAGGTGCTGGGGAAGCCGTCGAGAGGACATGATCAGGTCTTACCGCGGGCGGCCGCGCCGCGGAACGGATCTCCGTGGCGTCTTGTCGCCACGTCTATAACTGGCCACGATGGCCGGATGCTTGAGGTCCTGGGGGTACCGTCGTACGCAGAGTCCGTCTACCGCGCGCTGCTGGCGGCGCCCGGCCGGACCGTCGCCGAGCTCGCCGGCCGGCTGGGCCGCTCGGAGCGCGCGACGCGGCGCGGCGTGACGGAGCTGGCGGAGCTGGGCCTGGTCAGCCGGCTGCCGGGGCGTCCGGTACGGCTGCTGGCCACCCGCCCGGACACCGCCGTCGACCTGCTCGTCGCCCGGCGCCGCCGGGAGCTGGGCGAACTGCAGCGCAACGCACGGGCGCTGGCGGCGACGCTGAGCACCGGCCGGCAGCCCGACGAGCTGCTGGAGATCCTCACCGGCCGGCAGGCCATCGCGGAGCGCTTCGCCCAGCTCGTCCGCGGCTGCGAGCGGGAGCTGCTGGTCTTCGACCGGCCGCCCTACGCCGCCGACGCGACCGGTTCCGAGGAGGGGGTGACGGCGCGGCTGCACGAGGACGTGGTGGTGCGCGGCATCTACGCCCCGGAGTCGCTGGAGTACCCCGGCGCGCTGGCGGCGGCGCGGCGGGCGGCGGCCAACGGCGAGCGGTCGCGCGTCCATCCGCAGGTGCCGATGAAGCTGGCGGTCGCCGACCGGGCCCTGGCGCTGCTGCCGATCGCGCTCGACGACCAGGTGGACAGCGCGCTGGTGATCCGCCCGTGCGCGCTGCTGGACGCGCTCGTCGGCCTCTTCGAGCTGCTGTGGCAGCAGGCCGCGCCGCTGCTGCCGCAGGCCGGGCCCGACCGGCCGTCGTGCTCCGACCTGGGGCTGCTGACGCTGCTCGCGGCGGGGGTGAAGGACGAGGCGATCGCCCGGCAGCTGGGCGTGAGCCCGCGCACGGTCACCCGCCGGGTGGCGGAGCTGCTGGACGAGCTGGGTGCCCGCACCCGCTTCCAGGCGGGAATTCTGGCGCAGCGCCGCGGCTGGCTTCCGGACCCTTCACCCCGCGCCTGAGCGACGCAATTCCCGGCGTCCAGACACCTTTCCATTATTCGACGGCCATATCACCGCGCTATGCAAGCGATTTCTTCGAGCGGACCCGGAGACGTTGACTCCGGATGATGAACGTCCAGGTCAGAGCGCTTAGTTGCGGGTACGTGAATTCGCGTGCCGGCCCGGCGCACTGTTTACGTGTCCCGGGATGCGCGCTTACGCTCGTGCGGCCCCCTTCGGCATGAACACACCGAAGCCCCCATGGGAGGAACACGCAAAATGAAGAGACGAATACGCGCCCTTATGCGGTTCGGCGGGTTAGCCACCGCCGTCGCCGCCGTCCTGTCCATGTCGGGTGCGGCCGCGGCCGCCGGTTCCGCCCAGCCCACGCCGCCGCCGGGCACCAAGATCGTGGGCGGCCAGCCGGCCTCGGAGACGTACTCCTTCATGGCGTCCCTGCAGAGCGCGTCCGGGAGCCACACCTGCGGCGGCAGCCTGGTGCACCCCCGCTGGGTCGTCACCGCCGCGCACTGCGGCACCCCGTACCAGGTGCGGATCGGCACCACCGACCGCACCTCGGGCGGCGAGGTCCGCCGGGTCGTCGAACGGCGCCAGGTCGCCGCCGACATGGCCCTGCTGCGCCTCGCCTCTCCCTCGGCGCAGACGCCCGTGCCCATCGCCGGCTCCGCGCCGCCCGGCGCGGCGACCCGGCTGATCGGCTGGGGCCAGACCTGCCCGACCCGCGGCTGCGGCGCCCCGCCGGTGCGGCTGCGCCAGCTCGACACCACGATCCTCGGTGACTTCTCCTGCGCCGGCATCCGGGGCACGTACGAGCTGTGCGTCAACGGCGGCGGCGGCCGGGGCGCGTGCTACGGCGACTCCGGCGGCCCGGCGGTGGTCGGCGGGCCCGGCGACTGGCGGCTCGTCGGCGCCACCAGCCGCGGCACGGCCGGCACCTGCGCCGTCTCCCCCGCGATCTACGGCGACGTGACCTCCGTGAAGTCGCGGATCGACGCGATCATCGGCGGCGTCCGCTGACCCGTCCGCCCCCACCGCACCACGCCACCCGCCCCGCCGGACCCGCCACCGCCACCGCCACCCGCGCCCGCCGACCGCCCGCCCCGCACCCGCGCCCCCGCGCGACGGCCCGCTCCCGTCGCCCGGGGGCGCTGCCGTACACCTGCGCGACAGCTCGCGGTTGTCGAACTTTCGTGCATAGAGGCCCTTGTCGTGGGCATGTCTACACGCGTCGACAGTCGGGCCTGTGCGCCCAACCCGTGTCCGCCGCGGGGCGGTTCGCCCGCGGCCCGCCGGCGCGCGCCCGGCCCCCGGTGCTCGTCCTCACCCCTCGGAGGCCAGCTTGTTCAGGTCGCTCGGATCGTCAGCGATATCCCCCCGCGGCTGGACCGCGGTGCTCGCCCTTCTGGCGCTCGTCCTCGGCGCCGCGCTCGGCGCGGCGCCGCCGGCGTCGGCGTTCCCGCCGGACGTGCCGTCCAAGGCCCGGGTGCAGTACGAACTCGACCGCCTGACCGTGGCCCGGGAAGGCTCGATGACCGGCTACGACCGCGAGAAGTTCCCCCACTGGAACGCCGTCTCCGGCAACTGCAACACCCGCGAGTGGGTCCTCCGCCGCGACGGCGACGACGTGACCACCGGGGCGGACTGCTACCCCGACTCCGGCAGCTGGTACAGCTACTTCGACGGCGTCACCCGCACCGCGCCCTCGCAGATCTCCATCGACCACATCGTGGCGCTGGCCGAGGCGTGGCGCTCCGGCGCCCGCGGCTGGAGCACCTCCCGCCGCGAGGCGTTCGCCAACGACGTCACCGGCCCCCAGCTGATCGCGGTGACCACCGAGGTCAACAGCTCCAAGGGCGACCGCGACCCGTCCGACTGGCGGCCGCCGCGCACCTCCTCCTGGTGCGGCTACGCGAAGTTCTGGATCCACACCAAGTACCGCTGGAACCTGACGATCGACTCCGCGGAGAAGTCCGCGGTGCAGAGCATGCTCGACCGCTGCTACTACTGACCCCCGCGCCGCCGGGGCACCCCGCCGCGCGGGGTGCCCCGGGCGCTACGGCGTGGGGATGCCGGCGGGCCGGGCCGGGAGGCCGAGGCGTACCGGAACGCCCGGCGAGTACAGGACGCTGACCGGGGCGCCGGCCGGAGCGGGCAGCCCGGCGGCCGCTATCAGGTTCTCCTCGCACTCAAGCAGCTCGGCGCGGTACAGCGGCCAGCGCGGATGGTCGTTGGGCAGGTAACCCGTGCCGCGGAAGAACACGTTGTGCAGGCCCCAGCGCGCGGTGAGGAAGTGCTCCAGGTCGGTCGCCTCCGCGATGCGCTCGCCCCGGCGGACGACCAGCCGGCTGTACGCGCCGCGCGGTCCCGGCCAGCGCCGGGAGCTGGTGTAGCGGACGGTGTCGCCGGCCCGGCGGACCGTCATCCGCGACCACAGGTAGGGCAGCCCGAAGCCGGCCCGGCCCATGACCACCGGGATCAGCCGCGCGGCGTCCAGCGACCGGAACACGACGCCGCGCCGCCCGTGCGCGTCGACCGAGTACAGCCGCACGTTGGTCTCCGGGAAGGTGCCGAGGTACGGCACGCCGGGCAGCCGGAGCCACCCGACGCGGTGCATCCGGAACGCGATGAGCCCGACGTAGGTGACCCCGTCGTGGGTGTCGGGCACCGTCCCGCCGGGCAGCAGCGGCGCCACGGCGGCCGGGTCGACGGCCCAGTGGACGAAGGCGAGGTCCAGCCACTCCTGGGTGAGCAGCGGAAACCGTACGGTGTGCGGGGCGACGGGCGTGACGGACGCGGGTTTCTGCACGACGCCAGGATGGCAGTCCCCGCCGCCGCCCGGAGCGGCGCCCCGGCCGCGGGGCCGTCGGCCGGGCCGCCGGACGAACGCCTCGTACGTCCGGTCGCCGACGTGGACGAGCCGCACCTCGTCGAAGTCCCGGCGGCCCGTGGCCTCGTGGTCAGACCGCGACCGACGCGTCCGGTGCGACCGGTGCGCCGCCGTGGCCGGCGGCCGCGTCGGCGTCGCGCCGGACGAGCGCGGCGTACCGCCCGCCGGCGGCGATCAGCTCGTCGTGCGTGCCGAGTTCGGCGACCCGGCCGTCGTCCAGGACGGCGATCTGGTCGGCGTCGCGGACGGTGGACAGGCGGTGCGCGATGGTGATCGTCGTACGGCCCTCGGCCAGCGCGTCGACCGCCTCCTGCACCGCGCGCTCGGTGCGGGTGTCCAGCGCGCTGGTGGCCTCGTCGAGGATGAGCACCGGCGGGTCGCGCAGGATCGTCCGGGCGAGGGCCAGGCGCTGCTTCTCGCCGCCGGAGAAGCGGTAGCCGCGCTCGCCGACGAGGGTGTCGTAGCCGTCGGGGAGGGCGGCGATGTGGTCGTGGATCTGCGCGGTGCGGGCGGCGGCCTCGATCTCGGCGTCGGTGGCGTCCGGGCGGGCGAAGCGCAGGTTGTCGGCGACGGAGGCGTGGAAGAGGTACGTCTCCTGGGCGACGACGCCGACGGCGCGGGCGAGCGAGTCGAAGTCGAGGTCGCGCACGTCGGTGCCGTCGATGGTGACCCGGCCGCCGGTGACGTCGTACAGCCGCGGCACCAGGTAGCCCAGGGTGGACTTGCCGGCGCCGGTGGGGCCGACGACCGCGAGGCTGGTGCCGGCGGGCACGGTGAGGTCGACGTCGCGCAGCGTCGGCCGCCCCGGCTCGTACGCGAAGCCGGCGTGCTCGAAGCGCACGTCGCCGCGGGGCTTCGCCAGCCGCACCGGGTTCTCGGGCTCGGCGATGTCGACGGGCAGGTCGAGGTACTCGAAGATGCGCTGGAAGAGGGCGAGCGAGGTCTGCATCTGCACACCGGTGGACAGCAGGCTGACGGTGGGCCGGAAGAGCCCCTGCTGGAGCGAGACGAAGGCGACGACGGTGCCGATGGACACGCCGTGCCCGGCGGTGGCGGAGGCGAGTCCGGCGGTCCAGTAGATGACGGCCGGCATCGCGGCCATCACCACGCCGATGACGGCCATCCGCCAGCGGCCCGCCATGTTGGCCCGTACCTCCAGGTCCACCAGGCGCTCGGACTCCTCGGCGAAGCCCCGGGTGAGGCTGTCGGAGCGGCCCATGGTGCGGCCGAGCATGATGCCGCTGACCGACAGCGACTCGGTCACGCCGGCGGCCATGGCGGCCATCTGCTTCTGCCGCTGCGAGGTGATCTGCTTGCGCTCGCGCCCGACGCGGCGGGCGATCCAGACGAAGAGCGGCAGGAGGAGCAGCGACACGACGGTGAGCCGCCAGTCGAGCGCGAGCATGGCGACGACGGTGGCGACGACGCTGGTGAGGTTGGAGACCAGCGAGGTGGCGGTGGTGGTGACGGTGGCCTGCATGCCGCCGATGTCGCTGGCGATGCGGGACTGGACCTCGCCGGTGCGGGTGCGGGTGAAGAAGGCCAGCGGCATGCGCTGGAGCTGGGCGTAGACGGCGGTGCGCAGGTCGTGCATGACGCGCTGGCCGACGGTGGTGGAGATGAGGGTCTGGAGCACGCCGAAGACGCCGCCGAGGACGGCGACGCCGACCATGCCGAGCGCGAGCAGCGTCAGCAGGCCGGTGCGGCCCTGCGGCAGCGCGGTGTCGACGACCTCGCGGAGCAGGAACGGCGAGGCGACCGACACCAGCGAGGACGCGGCCACCAGCAGCCCGACCACGGCGAGCCGGCCGCGGTACGGGCGGAAGAGCGCGACGATCCGGCGCACCTGCGCGGGCTGCTCCGGATCGGAGGGCGGGGGTGTCCACCCGTCGAGGGGATCGTGCGGCATGAGCCTCCTCAGAAGATACGACCTATAAGAGAGCGTAGCTCACTGTTACCTATATGCACACTGAATATCCTCCTGATAGTCTCGGGGCGTGCCCCAGTCGCCCCCGCCCCCCGCAGACGTGACCGGCCAGCTGGCCGAGCAGCTCCTGCTGCTCACCCGCCGGATCCACCACGCCCAGAAGCGCTACTTCAAGCCCCTGGGCATCACCCCGGCCCAGTCCAGGCTGCTGCGCACCCTGGAGCGCCACGAGGAGCCGCCGCGCATGGCCGACCTCGCCGAGCACCTCGGCGTCGTGCCCCGCGCGGTCACCACCCACGTGGACGCGCTGGAGGCGGGCGGCCTGGTCCGGCGCGTACCCGATCCGGCCAGCCGGCGGGTGATCCGCGTCGAGACCACCGAGGCGGGCCGCACCGCGCTCGCCGAGCTGCACCGGGCGCGGCTCGCCGCCGCCGCGGACGTGCTGAAGCCGCTGTCGGAAGAGCAGCGTGCGAAGCTGCTGGAGCTCATCGCCCCCCTGGTCGACACGCACGGCCACACCCGCTGAGGAGTCCGTTCCCATGCCGCTGCTCCAGCCCAAGCCCTCGGCCCTGCGCCCCGGCCGCGGGGCGGCGCCCGCGCCGGACCGGGTCGCCGACGACCTCGCCGCGGGCACGCCCGAGCCGCTGCGCGGCGAGCTGACGGCGCTGCTGGGCGCGGAGAAGGTGCTGACGGGCGTGAGCGACCTGGTGCGGTACGCCTCGGACGCCAGCCCCTACCGGTTCGTGCCGCGGGCCGTGGCCGTCGCCGAGTCGGTCGCGGACGTCTCGGCGCTCTTCCGGTTCGCCCACGAACACGGCCGCAAGCTCGTCTTCCGGGCCGCGGGCACCTCGCTCAACGGCCAGGCGCAGGGCGAGGACATCCTCGTCGACGTCCGCAGGCACTGGGTGGGCGTCGAGGTCCTCGGCGACGCCCGGCGCGCCCGGGTCGGCCCGGGCACCACCGTCGTACGGGCCAACGCCACCCTCGCCCGGCACGGCCGCGTCCTCGGCCCCGACCCGGCCAGCGCCCTCGCCTGCACCCTCGGCGGCGTCGTCGCCAACAACGCCTCGGGCATGACCGCCGGCACCGACCGGAACTCGTACCGGACCCTCGCCTCGCTGACCTTCGTGCTGCCCTCCGGCACCGTCGTGGACACCGCCGCGGCCGACGCCGACGAGCGGCTGGCCGCGGCCGAGCCGGAGCTGTGCCGCGGACTGCTCGCGCTCAAGGCGGAGGTCGAGGCGGACGCGGAGCTTACCGCCCGGATCCGCGCGAAGTACGAGATCAAGAACACCAACGGCTACCGGCTGGACGCCTTCCTCGACGGCGCCACCCCGGTGGAGATCCTGCGCGGGCTGATGGTCGGCTCCGAGGGCACGCTGGGCTTCATCGCCGACACCGTCTTCGACACCCTGCCGCTGGACCGGCACACCTCCACCGCGCTGCTGTTCTTCCCCACCCTCCACGCGGCCGCCGCCGCGGTGCCGGCGTTCAACGAGGCCGGGGCGCGCGCGGTGGAGCTGATGGACGGCAACACGCTGCGCGCCTCGGTGAGCGTCGCCGGCGTGCCCGCCGACTGGGCGGAGCTGCCGAAACAGACGGCGGCGCTGCTGGTGGAGTTCCGGGCGCCCGACGAGGCGGCGCAGGAGCGTGACGAGGAGGCGGCCGCCCGGGTGCTGGCGGGGCTGGACCTGGTGGCGCCGGTGGGGTCGGTGGCCGACGGCGGCAACGCCTTCACCCGCGACCCGGGCCGGATCGCCGGCTACTGGAAGGCCCGCAAGGCGTTCGTCACCGCCGTCGGCGGCTCCCGCCCGGCCGGTACGACCCTCATCACCGAGGACTTCGCCGTGCCGCCGGCCCGGCTCGCCGACGCCTGCGAGGCGCTGCTCGCACTCCAGGCGGAGCACGGCTTCGACGCCGCCGTCGCCGGCCACGCCGCCCACGGCAACCTGCACTTCCTGCTGGCCTTCGACGCCGCCCGGCCCGCCGACGTCGAGCGCTACGCGGCCTTCATGGACGACTTCTGCCGGCTGACCGTCGAGCGCTTCGACGGCTCGCTGAAGGCCGAGCACGCCACCGGCCGCAACATCGCCCCGTTCCTGGCGCTGGAGTGGGGCGAGCGGGCCACCGGGCTGATGTGGCGGATCAAGGAGCTGGTCGACCCGCGCGGCATCCTCGCCCCGCGGGTCCTCCTCGACCGCGACCCGCAGGCGCACCTGCGCGGGCTGAAGACCATCCCGCGGATCGAGGACATCGCCGACCCGTGCATCGAGTGCGGCTTCTGCGAACCCACCTGCCCCAGCCGCGATTTGACCACCACCCCGCGGGAGCGCATCGTGCTGCGCCGGGAGATGCTGCGCCAGCCGCCCGGCGCGCCGGTCACCCGCGGCCTGCTGGAGGCGTACGGGTACGACGCCGTCGACACCTGCGCCGGCGACTCGACGTGCAGCCTGGACTGCCCCGTCGGCATCGACACCGGACAGCTGATGAAGGACTTCCGGCACGCCCGGCACTCCGCCCGGGAGGAGCGCGCCGCCACCGCCGCCGCCCGCCGCTTCGGCCGGGTCGAGCGCGCCGCCCGGCTGGCCGTCGCCGCGGCGCACCGGCTCGGCGACCGGGTGCCGGGCGCCGCGACCCGGCTGGCGCGCCGCGCGGTGCGCCCCGACCTCGTACCGGAGTGGCTGCCGGAGATCCCCGGCCCGGCCGCGCGCCGGCTGCCCGGCACCGTCCGCGAGGGCGCCGCCGCCGTCTACTTCCCGGCGTGCGTCAACCGCATCTTCGGCGGCCCCGGCGACGCGCACGGCCCGAACCTGGCGGAGGCGGTCGTCGCCGTCTCGGCCCGCGCCGGCCGCCCGGTGTGGATCCCCGACGACGTCACCGGCACCTGCTGCGCCACCATCTGGCACTCCAAGGGCTACGACGGCGGCACCCGGCTGATGGCCAACCGGATCGTCGAGGCCGCCTGGCGGTGGACGGACGGCGCCCGGCTGCCGGTCGTCGTCGACGCCTCGTCCTGCACGCTGGGCCTGGCGCACGAGGTGGTGCCGTACCTGACGGAGTCCAGCCGCAAGCTGCACGCGCGGCTGACCGTGCTGGACTCCCTCGACTGGGCCGCCGACGAGCTGCTGCCCCGGCTGACGATCGGGCGGCGGACCGCCTCCGCCGTGGTCCACCCGACCTGCTCGATGCGCCACCTGGGCAACACCGGCCGGCTCACCGCGCTGGCCGCGGCGGTCGCCGAGGAGGTCGTGGTGCCCGACGACGCCGCCTGCTGCGCCTTCGCCGGCGACCGCGGCATGCTGCACAAGGAGCTGACCGCGTCCGCGACCGCGCGCGAGGCCGCGGAGGTCACCGCCCGCGACTTCGGCGCGCACCTGTCGGCGAACCGGATGTGCGAGATCGGCATGGACCGTGCGACCGGCCGCTCGTACCGCTCCGTGCTGCTGGAGCTGGAGCGGGCCACCCGATAGGGCCGGGGACCGGGCCGGCGAGAAGTCCATCCGGCCCGCGCCGTAAGTCCAACCTCCCAGTGGTGCAGACCTCTTGTCGACGCGTCCGGGTCCGGCGAGGGTGGCGGCGAACCGACCGCACACCATCCGGAGGACGCATGCGCGAGGAGAACGCCACCCCGAGATCCGGCGAAACCGACGACGGCTACTCCCGCCGATCGGTCCTGCGCTCGGCGGGCGTCGCCGGCGCCGGGCTCGGCCTGGGCGCCTTCGGCGCCTCGCAGGCCCACGCGGCGGAGGGCGGGGCCGCGGGGACCGCGGCGGCGGCCGGCGCCGACACCGACGCCGACGCCGAACGCCCGCGGCGCGGCAGGACGATGATCGGCGTGCCGTTCGAGCGCCACGCCACCGTACGGGTCGGGATCGTCGGCCTCGGCAACCGCGGCGGCGGCATGATCGACCTGTTCCTCGCCCAGCAGGGCGTGCGGGTGACCGCGCTGTGCGACCCGGTCGTGGACAAGCTGGAGCGGGCCGCGAAGAAGGTCGTCGAGGCCGGCCAGCCGGCGCCCGCCACGTACACCAACGGCGAGCACGACTTCGAGCAGCTCTGCGCCCGCAACGACATCGACTTCGTCTACGTCGCCACCCCCTGGGACTGGCACTTCGAGATGGCGAAGACGGCGATGACCCACGGCAAGCACGTCGGCGTCGAGTGCCCCATCGCGATGCGCCTGGACGAGCTGTGGGACCTGGTCGACCTCTCCGAGCGCACCCGCCGGCACTGCATGCAGCTGGAGAACTGCGCGTACGGCCGGAACGAGATGCGGGTGCTGCGCATGGCGCACGAAGGGCTCTTCGGCGACCTGCTGCACGCCGCCGGCGCGTACAACCACGACCTGCGCGGGCTGATGTTCGATCCCGACTACTACGAGGGCCCCTGGCGCCGACTGTGGCACACCCGCCTGCTCGGCGACCTCTACCCCAACCACGGCTTCGGCCCGACGGCCAACTACATGGACGTCAACCGCGGCGACCGCGTCACGCACATCTCCAGCTTCGGCACCCCGGCCCTGACCCTCGCCCAGTACCGCGAGGCGAACATGCCGCCCGGGGACCCGAGCTGGAAGGAGACGTACATCAAGGGCGACCGCACCTTCAGCATGATCCAGACGGCCCGGGGGCGGGTGATCCGGCTGGAGCACGACGTCTCGACCCCGCACCCGTACAGCCGCATCAACTCCCTCGGCGGCACGAAGGGCGTCTTCGAGGACTACGAGCCGCGCATCTACCTGGAGCCGGCGCACACGGACGACCGGTGGCACGACTTCGCGGAGTTCGCGGACCACGACCACTGGCTGTGGAAGGAGCACTCCAACCCGCCCGGCGGGCACGGCGGCATGGACTACATCATGGTCTTCCGGCTGATGCAGTGCATGCGCCTCGGGCTGGTCCCCGACTTCGACGTCTACGACGCCGCGGTGTGGACCGCGCCGGTGCCGCTCAGCCACCGGTCGATCAAGGCGGGCGGGCGGCCGCAGCGGATCCCGGACTTCACCCGCGGCGGGTGGAGGCACGAGCGCCCCGGCATCGACTCGGAGAAGCCCGAGGAGGCGTGAGCGCCGCCGGCTGAGCGGAGCCCACCGCTCACCCGGCGAGGGAGGCCCGGTCGCCCATCACGGCGACCGGGTCCTTCTCCGGGTCCAGCGTGGTCAGCAGCTCCGTCATCCCGGCCCTGGGGATGCTGACGCAGCCGGAGGTGCCGCTGCCGTGGTCCAGGTGGAACCAGATCGAGCCGCCCTCCTCCTGCCCGCGCGGGCGGGTGGGGTCGAGCGGCGAGGTGCCCCGGACGCGGTTGTAGTCGATGGCGATGACGAGGTCGAAGTCGTTCCAGTACGACTCCGGCCAGGAGCGCGGCGCGGCGAAGGCCGGCGAGCGGGTGTACGGCAGCTTCGCGCCCGGGTCGGCGAGCACCCCGCCGGCGTCGGAGAGCGTGAACACCCCGACCGGGCTGCGCTTGTCGCCCTCGCGGTGGTCGGGGGTCCAGCCCTTCTTGCCGTTGTGCCCGGGCCAGCTGCCCAGGCGCCGCCAGTCGCGGCCGCTCTTCTCGTAGAGCACGACGGTGGCGTCCGGGGAGTCGGGGCCCTCGCCGTACACGGCGACGGCCTGACGGGAGCCGGCGGGCACCTCGTCGTTGAGCCGGGCGCCGACGCCGGGAAGGCCACCGGGCGGGGGGCCGGGCGGGGCGCTCGGCGACGCGCTCGCGCCGCCGGAGCCACCGCCGGCGCCCGTACGTCCGCCGGAATCGCCGCCGCCGCCGGCGGCGCCGCAGCCGGCCAGCAGGAGCAGCGCGGCGGCCGCGGCGGCCGTCCGCGCCCTCGTCCCGTACGCGCCCATACGCCCATGGTCACACGCCCCGCCGCGCGGCGGGCCGGGCGGTCCGGCGGAACCGGCGGGACCGCCCGGACCCGCCCCCGAGCATGGCCTCCATGTCGCCTCACAGGCGAAAACGGGTTGAATTCACGCCCCGAAAACCGACAGCCTTGCACGGCTCACCCCCGTCCGAGACGACCCGTTGGGATGCCATGCAGCTGCGCGACCTGCCGCATACGGACCCCGGAGAACCGGACGTCCGGTCCGGCCGCCACTTCCTCGTCTGGCTCGGCCGCATGCAGCTCGGCGGGCAGCTCGCCGCGCTGCTGTGGGGGCTGGTGTGGATGCTGCCGATCGGCGCGATGCCGCTGCCGGTGGGCATGGCGGTGCAGGCGGTCGTGGACCGGGACGGCGGGCGGCTGGCGGTGTCCGGCGCGCTGCTGATCGTCTTCGGCGCCCTCATCGCCCTCGGCGACAGCATGCTGCACCGCGCGGCCGTCACCAACTGGATCGTCGCCGCCTCGCGCGTGCAGCAACTCCTCGCGCGCAAGGCGGCCGAGCTGGGCTCGGTGCTGACCCGGCGGGTGGCGGCCGGCGAGGTGGTCGCGGTGAGCACCGGCGACGTGGAGAAGATCGGCTGGTTCGTCGAGTCGTTCTCGCGGTTCACCGCCGCGCTGGTCACCGCGCTCGCCGTCACCGCCGGACTGGTCGTCTACGCGCCGGAGCTGGGCGTCGTCGTCGCGGTCGCGCTGCCGGTCCTGGCGCTGGCGCCGCTGCCGCTGCTGCCGTACGCCACCCGCCGCGCCGACGACCAGCGGGCCAAGGCGGGCCGGGCGACCGAGCTGGCCGCGGACACCGTGGCGGGGCTGCGGGTGCTGCGCGGCATCGGCGGCGAGGAGCTGTTCCTGGACCGCTACCGGGCGGCGTCGCAGGAGGTGCGGACCGCGGCGGTGCGCAGCGCGCGGATGTGGGCGCTGATCCACGCCGTGCAGGTGGCGCTGCCGGGCGTGCTGCTGGTGGTCGTCGTCGGGCACGGGGTGGGGCTGGTGCAGCGCGGGACGATCACGGTCGGCGAGCTGGTCACCGTGTACGGCGCCGTGACGTTCCTGCTCTTCCCGATGCACCACTTCGCCGAGCTGGCCATGGCGTACTCCTTCTCCCGGCCGTCGGCCAAGCGCGCGGCGCGGGTGCTGGGCCTGGCCCGTACCGCGACCGGCGGCACCGGCACCGACGACGGCGACGACGACGCCGATGACGGTGCCGCCGGCGCGGGGGCGCTCGGCGGGGAGCTGCACGACCCGGCGACCGGGCTGCGCGCCGCGGCCGGCCGGCTGACCGCCGTGGTCTGCGGCGACCCCGACACCGCCGGGCGCCTCGCCGACCGCCTCGGCGGGCACCCGGCCGATCCGGGCGAGCCGGGCGGGCTGCCGTCGGTGCGGCTGGGCGGCACGGCGCTGGACGACCTGCCGCTGGCCGGGGCCCGGGCGGCGGTGCTGGTGCAGGACAAGGACCCGATGCTGCTGTCCGGGACGCTCGCCGACCTGCTGGACGTACCGGCCTCCGGCGCCGTCACGCCCGCCGCGGCGCTGGCCGCCGCCCAGTGCGGCGACGTGCTGGCCGCGCTGGCGCAGGCGGCGGCCGGGGTGCCGGACGCGGACGGCGAACCGATGGGCGCGCCGATCACCGAGCGCGGCCGGTCGCTCTCCGGCGGCCAGCGCCAGCGCCTCGCGCTGGCCCGGTCGCTGGTGGCCGACCCGGAGGTGCTGGTGCTCGACGAGCCGACCTCGGCGGTCGACTCGCACACCGAGGCGCGTATCGCCGAGGGCCTGCGGGAGATCCGCGCGGGCCGTACGACGGTGGTGTTCACGTCCAGCCCGCTGCTGCTGGACCGGGCCGACACGGTGGCGTTCGTCCAGGACGGCGCGGTGGTGGCCGAGGGCCCGCACCGCGAGCTGCTGCACGGCGACGCCGCGTACCGCGCGGTGGTCACCAGGGAGACGGACGACGAGAAGCAGGCGCCCGCGGCGGCCGGGGGCGTACCGGGCGGAGCCGACGGCGGCCCCGCCGTACGCGACGGGGGCGGCGTGCCCCGGATGATGGAGGAGACCGCATGATCGGCGTGCGACCGCCCGACTACGACCCGGCCGCACCGCGCACCGCGACCACCCTGCCGGTGGGCGCGCCCGCGACTGTCCGCGGCTACGTGGCCGAGCTGCTGCGCCGGCACCGGACCCCGTTCCTGCTGCTCATCGCGGTGAACGCGGTCGCCGTCATCGCCTCGATGGCCGGCCCGTACCTCCTCGGCGGCCTGGTCGAGGACCTGTCGGCGGGGGTGGAGGACCTCCCCCTGACGCGCGCGGTGGTGCTGTTCTCGGTCGCGCTGGCGCTCCAGGCCGTCTTCATCCGGCTGGTGCGGCTGCGCGGCGCGATGCTGGGCGAGCGGATGCTCGCGGACCTGCGCGAGGACTTCCTCGTCCGGTCCGTGGGGCTGCCGCCGGGCGTGCTGGAGCGGGCCGGGACCGGCGACCTGCTGTCCCGTATCACCACCGACATCGACCGGCTGGCGAACGCGATGCGCGAGGCCGTGCCGCAGCTGACGATCGCGGTGGTGTGGGTCGGTCTGGTGCTGGGCGGCATGGTGGTGATGGCGCCCCCTCTGGCGGTGGCGGTGGTGCTGGCCGCGCCGGTGCTGCTCGCGGGCTGCCGCTGGTACTTCAAACGGGCCCCCCGCGCCTACCGCTCGGAGGCCGCCGGGTACGCCGCCGTGGCCGCGGCGCTCACCGAGACCGTCGACGCCGGCCGGACGGTGGAGGCACACCGGCTGGGCGCGCGCCGGGTCGCGCTGTCCGACCGGCGGGTCAGGGAGTGGGTGGCGTGGGAGCGGTACACCCTCTACCTGCGCTGCATGTTCTTCCCCGTCTTCAACGCCACCCACATCGTCGTCCTCGGCTCGGTGCTGCTCCTCGGCGGCGCCTTCGTCTTCCAGGGCTGGATGAGCGTCGGCGAGCTGACGACGGGCGCGCTGCTGGCGCAGATGCTCACCGAGCCGGTGGGCATGATCCTGCGCTGGTACGACGAGTTGCAGGTGGCGCAGGTGTCGCTGGCCCGGCTGGTGGGCGTACGGGACATCGAGGCGGACCCCGGCGACGCGGCGCTGCGGCCGGGCGGCCGGGACGTGCACGCCGACGAGGTCCGCTTCGGCTACCGCGCCGGGGCCGACGTGCTGCACGGCGTCTCGCTGCGGCTGCGGCCGGGCAGCCGGCTGGCGCTGGTCGGGCCCTCGGGCGCGGGGAAGTCGACGCTGGGCCGGCTGCTCGCCGGGATCTACGCGCCGCGGCGCGGCGAGATCCGGCTCGGCGGCGCGGAGCTGGCGCGGATGCAGGCCGAGCGGGTGCGCGAGCACGTGGCGCTGGTCAACCAGGAGCACCACGTGTTCGTCGGCTCGCTGCGGGACAACCTGCGGCTGGCGCGTACCGGGGCGGACGACGCGGAGCTGTGGGCGGCCCTGGCCGCGGTCGACGCGGGCGAGTGGGCGCGGGCGCTGGACGACGGCCTGGACACGGAGGTCGGGTCCGGCGGGGAGGCGCTCACGCCGGCGCAGGCGCAGCAGATCGCGCTGGCCCGGCTGGTGCTGGCGGACCCGCACACGCTGGTGCTGGACGAGGCGACGTCGCTGCTCGACCCGCGGGCGGCGCGGCACCTGGAGCGCTCGCTGGCGAAGGTGCTCGACGGCCGGACGGTGGTGGCCATCGCGCACCGGCTGCACACCGCGCACGACGCGGACGTGATCGCGGTGGTCGAGGACGGCCGCATCAGCGAGCTGGGCAGCCACGAGGAGCTGGTGGCGGCGGACGGCGCGTACGCCGCGCTGTGGCGCTCCTGGCACGGCTGACGGGCCCGGCGCGTCCGGCGGCCCCCGGCCGCGGGGCGCCGCCGCGGCCGGGCCGCCGTCAGCCGGGCGCCGTCAGCCGATGACGCCCATGGCGGTGAGGCCGCCGGCCGCGCCGGCCACCATGAAGGCCGGCATCAGTATCTTCAGCTCGATCCAGCTGCCGGCGCGGAAGCGCATGAAGTCCGGCGGGCCGATCGGGTACCAGCGCTTGCGGCCCACCGGGATCGGCCACAGGACGGGACAGCCGGAGACGGTCAGCGCGTCGCCGAGGTCGTGCACGAGCGCGCCGAGGACGATGGGCAGGCCCAGCCACAGGTACTCCTGGCCGGGCTCGGTGAAGAGCCAGCCGGAGCCGTTGCCCGGCTCGTCGAGGACGGCGGCGAGGATCCACGCGCTGGTGGCGCCGAGCAGCCACACGAGCACGTCGCTGGAGACCCTGGCGGCCCGCCACAGCAGCCCCTCGATGGCCAGCACCATGTGGACGAAGAGGATCCCGAGGACCGCCCACCGGCCGCCGAGCGCCGCGAGGGCGGCGAAGCCGACGCCGATCAGCACTGCCCAGAGCCAGGTGTGCGTCAGGGTCCGGTGGCCGCCGGTGCGGCGCGGGTCGCCGGGCTTCTTCGTCGCCTTGTAGACGGCGGCGGAGAGCTTGTCGATGACCTCGCACAGGAGGCGGGACAGCGGGCCGAAGGCCCGGGAGATGGTCGCGGACTTGTGGTCCAGGTCGGGCGCGAGGGCCGCGCCGGCGCAGATGAGGGCGCCGACGACGAGCACGGGCCAGGGCATCTCGTGGCCCGCCGCGGTGGCCGCCGCGCCCACCCCCAGCCACGCCGCCGCCCCCGAAAGCGAGTGCGCTGGACCCATCATGAACGCTCCCCCACCCCTCGTACGCCCCTGTGGTGAACGTCCGTTGGCCCCACGCACACCGCCCGTCGGCGGCACAGCCTAGCGCGGTTGATCTTCGGACGTTCGCGGGGTTCACACTTCGGGGGCGGCGGAAGGCAGTATGGACGGGTGACCCTTATCGATCAGCTGCCGCCCGCCGCCGACCCCGACGACCTCTTCGAGGCGTTCTCCTCCTGGACCGAGGAGCGGGGCATCTCCCTCTATCCGGCGCAGGAAGAGGCCCTGATCGAAGTCGTCTCCGGCTCGAACGTGATCCTGTCCACCCCCACCGGCTCCGGGAAGTCCCTGGTCGCGGCCGGTGCGCACTTCGCGGCCCTGGCCCGGGACGAGGTCTCGTTCTACACCGCGCCGATCAAGGCGCTGGTGTCCGAGAAGTTCTTCGACCTGTGCAAGATCTTCGGTACGGAGAACGTCGGCATGCTCACCGGCGACGCCTCCGTCAACGCCGACGCACCCGTCATCTGCTGCACCGCCGAGGTGCTGGCGTCCATCGCGCTGCGCGACGGCCGGGACGCCGACGTCGGCCAGGTGGTGATGGACGAGTTCCACTTCTACGCCGAGCCGGACCGGGGCTGGGCCTGGCAGATCCCGCTGCTGGAGCTGCCGCAGGCGCAGTTCGTGCTGATGTCGGCGACGCTCGGCGACGTCTCGCGCTTCGAGGAGGACCTCGCCCGGCGCACCGGCCGGTCCACCGCGGTGGTCCGCTCGGCGACCCGGCCGGTGCCGCTGTCGTACGAGTACCGGACGACCTCGCTCACGGAGACCCTGACGGAGCTGCTGGAGAACCGGCAGGCACCGGTGTACATCGTGCACTTCACCCAGGCGCAGGCGGTGGAGCGGGCGCAGGCGCTGATGAGCATCAACATGTGCAGCCGCGCCGAGAAGGACGAGATCGCCGCCCTCATCGGCAACTTCCGCTTCACCACCCGGTTCGGCAAACAGCTCTCCCGCTACGTCCGGCACGGCATCGGCGTCCACCACGCCGGCATGCTGCCCAAGTACCGGCGGCTGGTGGAGAAGCTGGCGCAGGCCGGGCTGCTGAAGGTCATCTGCGGCACCGACACCCTCGGCGTCGGTGTCAACGTGCCCATCCGCACGGTGCTGTTCACCGCGCTGACCAAGTACGACGGCAGCCGGGTGCGCACGCTGCGGGCGCGCGAGTTCCACCAGATCGCCGGGCGCGCCGGCCGGGCCGGCTTCGACACCTCCGGGCTGGTGGTGGCGCAGGCGCCGGAGCACGTGGTGGAGAACGAGAAGGCGCTCGCCAAGGCCGGGGACGATCCGAAGAAGCGCCGCAAGGTGGTGCGCAAGAAGCCGCCGGAGGGCTTCGTCAACTGGTCGCAGAACACCTTCGAGAAGCTCATCGCCGCCGATCCCGAACCGCTCACCTCCCGCTTCCGCGTCACCCACGCCATGCTGCTGTCGGTCATCGCCCGCCCGGGCAACGCCTTCTCCGCGATGCGCCGGCTGCTGGAGGACAACCACGAGCCGCGCAGGAAGCAGCTGCGGCACATCCGCCGCGCCATCGCGATCTACCGCTCCCTCCTCGACGGCGGCGTGGTCGAGCAGCTCGACGAGCCGGACGCGCAGGGGCGCATCGTGCGCCTGACCGTCGACCTCCAGTCGGACTTCGCCCTCCAGCAGCCGCTGTCGACCTTCGCCCTGGCCGCCTTCGACCTCCTCGACCCCGAGTCCCCCTCCTACGCGCTCGACATGGTCTCCGTGGTGGAGTCCACCCTCGACGACCCGCGGCAGATCCTCGCCGCCCAGCAGAACAAGGCGCGCGGCGAGGCGGTCGCCCAGATGAAGGCGGACGGCGTCGAGTACGAGGAGCGGATGGAGCGGCTGATGGACATCGGCTACCCCAGGCCGCTGGAGGAGCTGCTGTCCCACGCCTACGGGCTGTACCGCAAGAGCCACCCGTGGGTCGGCGACCACCCCCTTTCCCCGAAGTCGGTCATCCGTGACATGTACGAGCGGGCCATGACCTTCGGCGAGTTCGTCTCCTTCTACGAACTCGCCCGCACCGAGGGCATCGTCCTGCGCTACCTGGCGAGCGCGTTCAAGGCGCTGGACCACACCGTGCCGGACGAGCGGAAGTCCGAGGACTTCGAGGACATCGTCGCCTGGCTCGGCGAGATGGTCCGCCAGGTCGACTCCAGCCTCCTGGACGAGTGGGAGCAGCTGGCCAACCCGGCCGAGGAGACCGCCGAGGAGGCCCTGGAGCACGCCGACCAGGTGCGGCCGGTGACGACCAACGCGCGCGCCTTCCGGGTCCTCGTCCGCAACGCGCTGTTCCGCCGGGTGGAGCTGGCGGCGCTCGACGACGCGGACGAGCTGGGCGCGCTGGACGAGGAGTCCGGCTGGGACGCGGAGCGCTGGGGCGAGGCGCTGGACGCGTACTGGGAGGAGTACGAGGACATCGGCACCGGCCCGGACGCCCGCGGACCGCGGCTGCTGCGGATCGAGGAGGACCCGCAGCACGCCCTCTGGCGCGTCCGCCAGACCTTCGCCGACCCGGAGGGCGACCACGACTGGGGCATCTCCGCGGAGGTGGACCTGACCGCCTCCGACGCCGAGGGCCGCGCGGTCGTCCGCGTCACCGGCGTCGGCCCGCTGAGCGGCGCGACGAGCTGACCGTCCCCGGGGCGCCGCCGGCCGGCAGGCCCGCGAGCTGACCGTCCCCGGGCGGGGCGCCGCGGGCCGGCGTCCCGGCCGGTCCGTCCGGCGGGCCCCTGGAACGCCGCCTCCACGCCGCGCACCCGTGCCCCGGGCACCGGGGCCCGCCTCAGCGGGGCAGCCCCGTGCGGCGCCGGCGGCCGCGCCGGAGCCAGGCGAGGCTGCCGCGCCGTGGCCGCGTCGCACCCGCCGGCCGCGCCGGCGGCGCGCCCCCCGGTGGCGCGCCTCCCGGTGGCGCGACCGCGGCGGGGGCCCGGACCGGGACCGGGCTCGCGGGCGGGGTCGCGTGCTCGGCCCGCGCGGCCTGGAGCTCCACCGCCAGGCCCAGCCGGTAGCCCAGGGACTCCTCGTCGGTCCCGGCGAGCAGCAGGCCCTCCACCACCCGGCGGGCCGTCTCGCTGCCTCCCCGCACCGGGGTGACCAGCTCCGCCCGCCGCTCGACGACACGCGCCCGCTCCCCGGCGTCGGGTACCTCCTCCGCCAGCTCCTCGTCGCCCAGCACCGCCGCATACGCGCCCGCCCGCTCCCACGGGCCGACCCGCTCCGCGAGCAGCTGCTCCACCCGTCGCTGCCGCCACCCGCGGGCGCGGGCGTCCGCGCCGTCGGCCAGCTCCGCCCGCATCGCCGGCGGCAGCGGCCCCCGCAGCAGCCCCGGCTCCCGGTCCCCGAACTCCGCCACCTCCACCGCGAGATACAGCCAGACGACGCGGCGATACCGGTTCACGTAGAACCGGGCCGGCGTGCAGCACCCCGCCCGCGCCAGGCGGGTGAACCGCGCGGGCGAGACGCCCAGCTCCTCCGCCCCCGACATCGTCCCCACCAGCCGCAGCCGCTCGCGCAGCGCGACCGCCGCCGCCCCGGAGCCGCCGGCGCCCTCCGCCGCCCGCAGCCGCGCCACCTCGGCCTGCGCCACCCGGCGCCGCCCGCCGGCCCGCTGCGGCGGCTCCGTCAGCACCAGCCCCAGCTGCACGGCCAGCGCCAATTCCCGCGGCAGCAGCCCCAGTTCCGTCGCCGCGCGCCCGAACGGCAGCAGCTCCGCACCCGCGGCCGCATCAGCCCGTACCGCCATGACCATCTCCCCCGTCGTCACTCGAAAACCCGTTTCGATTACTCTCGGTGACGAGCCTAGCGCGTCGCGACCCTCCCCGCCTCCCCCTGTGGATAACCTGCTCCCATGGGCGAGAAGATGACCGAAGAAGAGTGGCGTGCCTTCGTCTCCGCGGGTACGCGCACCGGCAAGCTGGCCACCGTCCGCGCCGACGGCAGCCCGCACGTGGCCCCGATCTGGTACCTGCTCGACGGCGACGACTTCGTCTTCAACACCGGCGCGCAGACCGTCAAGGGCCGCAACCTCGCGCGCGACGGCCGCGCCGCCCTCTGCGTCGACGACGAGCACCCGCCGTTCTCGTTCGCCGTGCTCTCCGGCCGCGCAAGGATCACCGAGGACCTCGCCGAGATGCGCCGCTGGGCCACCGCCATCGCCGCCCGCTACATGGGCGAAGAGCAGGCCGAGAGCTTCGGCGCGCGCAACGCCGTCCCCGGGGAACTCCTTGTCCGCGTCGGCATCGACAAGGTGGTCTCCGAGAGCCGCGTCGCCGACTGACTCCCGCCGGCCCGCCGGCGCGCGGGCCCCGGCTCAGCCCACCGGCTCCGTGCCGACGGTGTCGAGCAGCCGGGCGCTGTGCACCCGTCCGGCGTACTCGACCAGCCGGATCAGCACCTCCTTCCCGGAGTCCCGGTCGCGGGCGTCGCACAGCACGACGGGCGTGCCCTGATCGAGGTCGAGGGCACGGGCGACCTCGTGGGCGCCGTAGCTGCGCGACTCGGGAAAGCAGTTCACCGCGACGATGAACGGGATGCTGCGGTGCTCGAAGTAGTCCACCGCCGGGAAGCAGTCCTGCAACCGGCGCGTGTCCGCCAGCACCACCGCGCCCAGCGCGCCGGTGGCCAGCTCGTCCCAGAGGAACCAGAAGCGGTCCTGGCCGGGCGTGCCGAACAGGTAGACCGCGAGCCCGGCGCGGATCGTGATCCTGCCGAAGTCCATCGCCACGGTGGTCGTGGCCTTCTCGTCCACCCCGCCGGTGTCGTCGACGGCCGTGCCGACCTCGCTCAACTGCTCCTCGGTGCGCAGCGGACGGATCTCGCTGACGGAGCCGACCAGGGTGGTCTTGCCCACCCCGAAGCCGCCGGCGATGAGGATCTTCAGCGCCAGCGCGTCGTCGACCCTGCGGTCAGAGGGCGCGGAGTCCATCGATCACTTCTCTCAGGATCTTCTCGTCGGGAAGCTGCGCGGGCGGCACGGGCCTGCTCACCCGTACGCAGCCGAGTTCGACCAGGTCGCCGAGGAGCACCCGCACCACCCCCACCGGCAGATCGGTCTCCGCCGCCAGTTCGGCGACGGACTGGGTCTCGATCCGGCAGAGGTCGACGAGCGCCCGGTGCTCGGGCCCGAGCGTCTCGACCTCCTTCCCCGCGACCTCAAGTGTCTCCTCCTCCAGGTCGATGAGGGCGATGAGGTCGAACCGCACCGTGGTCGTCACCGGCCGGGTCCGGCCGCCGGTCATCGCGTACGGGCGGACCAGCGGGCCCGCCTCGGCGTCGTACCAGTGACTGCCGTGGTGCGGAGGGGTGCCACTCATATCTTCAGTCATAACGTGTCACCGCCGTGCTCAGCCCGGATTCCGCGGCTTCGCTGCGGCCGTTCGCGGCGGGGTGTATAGATGCTCACCCACACGGGTGACCAGACGGGCCATCTCGTATGCGACGAGACCCATGTCCGCGGTCGCGGAGCTGAGCACGGCGAGGCAGGAGCCGTCGCCGGCCGCGGCCACGAAGAGGAAGCCGTCGTCCATCTCGACCATCGTCTGCCGTACGCCGCCGGCCCGGAAGTGCCGGCCGGCGCCCTTGGCGAGGCTGTGGAAGCCGGAGGCGACCGCCGCCAGGTGCTCGGCGTCCTCGCGCGCGAGGGTCCGGGAGTTGCCGACGGCGAGGCCGTCGCCGGAGAGCACCACGGCGTGACGCACGTGGGCGACGCGCTTCACGAGGTCGTCCAGCAGCCAGTCGAGCCCTCCGGATCTCTGCGTGTTCACGGTGTCCGGCTCGATCATGGGCGATCTCCTTCCGTCGACGTGTGCGCGGTCTCGTCCGGCTCCCGGCGCCCGCCGTCCGGTTCGCCGCCGGACGGGCGGCCCGCGGGGAGCCCGCCGCCGCGTAACCAGCCGCTGCGATAGGCGGCCATGCGTGCGCGCGCCTCTTCCGGCGTACGCTCCCGCGGCGCGGGCGGACCGGCGGCGCCGGGCTCCCCGCGCGGTCCGGCGTCCCGGTCGCCGTTCTCCGCCCCGTTCCCCGCTCCGTTCGCCACCCGGTCCCCGGCCTCCGCGTCCGCGTCGGCCGGGGCGGGTTCCAGCCGCAGCTGCGGCGCCATGCTCGCCTGCCGTACCCGGCGCGGCAGGTGCCTGACGTCCCCGGGCGACTGGACGGCGGCGGCCTCCTGCCCGGCGCGGCCCGCGTACGTCTCGCACGCGTCCGCCTCCGCCGCCCCGTCCGGGAGCGCCCCCGCGCCGGCCCCGGGCACCGCGCAGTCCCCCGTACGCTCCCCCGCGCCGTTCTCCGCGGCGCTCTCCGCGCCGTCCCCGGCGCCCTCCGCCGGCCCGTCCCCCGCGGCGCCGGCGGGCTCGGCGCCGAGGCGGGCCCGCAGCAGCACGACGTCCTCCCGCGACGCCAGCGCCGGCCGGTCGCCCACCGGGCCGACGGCCAGCCCGCGGGGCACCGGCGGCGCGCTCCGCGGCCCCGGCAGCGCCCGGCCGGACCGCCGCTCCGGCAGCCCGTTCTCCGTGACCCGGGTGCCCCCGCCCCCGTTGCGCGCCGGCCCTCCCGGGACCCCCGGAGTCCCCGTTGTCCCCGCACTCCCCGGCACCGGCGAGAACGGCCGCGCCGGCGCCCGTCCCGGCGCCCCCGGCGGCGGCTCCGCCGGCCCCTCCACCGGCGCCTGCAACAGCGCCGTGGGCAGGAGCACGACGACGGTCGTGCCGCCGTACGCCGACTCGCGCAGGCTGACCTGGATGCCGTGCCGTGCCGCGAGCCGGCTCACGACGAACAGCCCCAGCCGGTCGCTGTCGAAGAGGTCCAGCGCCTCCGACTGCCGGATCCGCTGGTTCGCGGCGGTCAGCGCCTCCTTGCCCATGCCGAGCCCGCGGTCCTCGACCTCGATCGCGAACCCGTTGCCGACCTGCTCGCCGTAGACCCGCACCTTGGTGTGCGGGGGCGAGAACTGCGCCGCGTTCTCCACCAACTCCGCCAGCAGGTGCGTCAGGTCCGCCACGGCCGCGCCCACCACGGCCGTGTCGGGCAGCGCCCGCACCTCGATCCGCGCGTAGTCCTCCACCTCCGAGACCGCGGCGCGCACCACGCTCTGCAACGGCACGGGCATCCGCCAGGCCCGGCCGGGGGCGGCGCCGGAGAGGATGATCAGGCTCTCGGCGTGCCGCCGCATGCGGGTGGTGAGGTGGTCGAGCCGGAAGAGGTCGTCCAGCTCCTCGGGGTCCTCGGCGCGCCGCTCCATGCTGTCCAGCAGGGCGAGCTGGCGGTGGACGAGGACCTGGCTGCGCCGGGCGAGGTTGACGAACACCCCGGAGATCCCGTTCGCCAGCTCGGCGCGCTCCACGGCGGCGCGCAGCGCCGCCCGGTGCACGGTGGTCAGCGCCCCGCGGACCTGCGCCATCTCGTCGTCGCCCGGTTCGCCGCGGGGCGCCTCGCCGGCGATGTCGATCTCCTGCCCGGCGCGCAGCCTGCGCATCGCGTACGGGAGCTTGCGGCGGGCGAGTTCGAGCGCGGAGTTGCGCAGGTCCACGAGCTCGACGATCAGCTCCCGGCCTATCCGCACCGAGATGACGAGCGCGCCGGCCACCGCGACGAGGCCGAGGAGCGCGGCGATGCCCGAGGGGGTGAGCACGCCGTCCGCGAAGGGGTCGACGTCACCGGCCGCCGCGGCCGTCTCCCGCTCCACCTCCCGGAAGGCGCCGGCCACCTCGGCGTACGGGCCCGCCCACGCGCCCGCGGGGGCGGCGGCGACGGCGGCGTCGCCGGAGTCCGCGGCGGCCACGGCCTCCTCCAGCCCGGCGAGTACGCGGTACGCGTCGCTGCCGCGGACCGCGCGCCAGACCTCCGCCTGGGCGCCGTCGAGGTCGGCGGCGGAGCCCTGCTCCAGCACGGCGCGGGCGGACGCGGCGTCGGCGAAGGCGCGGTGGTGCGCGGCGCTGAGCGACCCGCGCAGCTGCCCGGAGGTCAGCAGCGCGTCCTCGCGGGCGAGCATCTCGCCGGACCGGGCGAACTCCCGCAGGGCGCGGGCCTCGGACCCCGACCCGCCGCGCTGGACGTCCGTCAGCGCGCCGGAGACGTCGAAGGCGTCGTCGACGACTCCGCTGTAGCGCGCGTACGTCCGGCGCCAGCCCGCCGTACCCGCCTCGACCTCGCCGCGCAGCCGGGCCAGCGAATCCGCCCCGGTGACGAACTCGTCGAGCCGGCGGCCGGCGTCCCGGGGCAGGGCGATGCCGTCCGCGACGGTGTGGCCGTCGCCGAGCCGCAGCCGGTCGACGGCCCGGGCGGTGCGGGCGGCCGCCTCGCCGTAGGCGCCGCGGTGGTCGTCGCCGGGGCGGGCGAGGTAGCTCGCGGCGGCGCGGCGTTCGTCCTGCAGCGCCGCGACGGCGGCGACGAGCGGCTGCCGGACCCGGAGCTCGACCTGTTCGAGCTGGCGGAGCCGGGAGACGTCCTGGGCGGTGCCGACGGTGGCGTAGCCCCAGAGGGCGATCAGCGAGACGACGGGCACGGTCAGCAGGCAGATGACCCGGGCCCGCACGGTACGGGGCCCGAGGCGCCGGCGCCGCCCGCGGTGCCCGGGCGCGGGGGGCCCGGGCGCGGGGGCCGTCGCCGCGGTACCCGGGCCGCCGGCGTCCCCCGCGCCGCCCGGCGCGCCCCGCCCGTCCTGCGCGCCCGGACCGTCCGGACCGTCCGGCGGATACGCCCGCTCCCAGACGCCCGGCCCCGCCGGCCCGGGCTCGTCGGCGGGCGGCCCCGCGTGCGCCCGGCGGCCCCGCGGCGGCGCCGGCACCGGCGGAGCCGCCCCGCCCGCGGGGCGCCCGCCCGGCCGCTCGGACGGGGAACCGGACGGGCCGCTCGGCGGGTTGCTGTCCGGTGTTCGCATGGCCACCTCTTGTCGGGGTTTGCGGGGACCGGTCCGACCCGCGGGTCCGTTCCGGCCGGTGTGCGGGCGCGGCGCGGCCTGCTAGCCCGCGCCGGGCGCTCTGGTCAGGCGCTGCGCGGAGACGCTCGCGGCGCGCTCCGCGGCGGTCGGCGTGAGCGCGACGAACGCCGAGGTGAGGAAGAGGTACGAGCCCAGGCCGACGGTCAGCGGGAAGACGAACTGCGTGGCCGTGGCCCCGCCCAGCGCCGCGGCCGAGGGGGCGACGGAGACGGTCACGGCGGCCATCCCGGTGTAGTGCATGCTCGTGACGGCCGCCCCCATGACCAGGGAGGCCAGCCCCACCGCGAGCGGGGTGCGGATGTTGAGCGCGGCCCACAGCGCGGCGGTGGCCGTGGCGACCGCGATCAGGACGGAGAGGGAGACGGCCGGGAGGTCGTAGCCGATCGAGCCGTGCAGCCGCACGGCGGACATCCCGATGTAGTGCATGGCGGCCACGCCCAGGCCGGTGGCGAGGCCGGCGGCCACCATGGCGGGGCCGCGGGCGCCGCCGTGGCCGATCGCGAAGGCACCGGCGCCGGCGACGGCCATGGCGACGACGAGGCTGAGCACCGTGCGCGGGATGTCGTAGCGGATCTCGGTGCCGCTGACGGTGAAGCCCAGCATGGCGATGAAGTGCATCGTCCAGATGCCGGTGCCGATGGCGGACGCGGCGGTGAGCAGCCAGTTGCGCCGGGAGCGGGCGGTGGGGGCCGCCAGCGCCTGGATGGTGCAGCGCAGCCCGAGCGCGGCGCCGATGCACGCCATCCCGTACGAGAGGACGGGCGTCAGCCACCCGTAGGCTGCGTGGTCGAGGTGTCCCATATTTCAGGGACGCTAGTCCGGTTGGGGGCGTATGACCGGGCCACCGCCCAAACCTGACTGAATTTGACAGAGTCATACCCTCGGCCGATCAGGACCGGCCTCATCAGGCACATCCCTGCCGGTTTTCTTACGGCGCCGCCAGCGCCATCAGCGCCGTCGGCCACCTCGGCGCAGTCGGCGCCACGGCGCCGACGGTCAGCGGCCCAGCTCCTTGCGGGTCACCCGGCGCAGCCGGCGCCGCTGCCCGGAGTCCAGGGTCAGGTAGGCGGCCACCGGCACACCGACGATCACCAGCACGGCGATCCAGAAGGAGGTCAGCACCCACAGCAGCAGGCCGACCGCCACCCCGCCGGCCGCGATCTTTCCTCGATTCGACATCTTCCTGCCTCCCACGGCGGCGGCACACCGCCCTCGACTGGGGAACGGTCGCGCCGCTCCCCCGGTTCCTTTATCCCATGACCGGAGCCGGAGGGCGTCATACATGTGGATGAGGGACCCATTACGGGACGGGAGGGGTGCGCAGCGGCTCGCCGACCTCGTGCATGTGCTCCAGCGCCAGCCGGTACGACTCCACGGCGCTGGTCTGCGTGTACGGCAGCCCGAGCGCCGCGCAGTGCGCACGCACCAGCGGCTGGACGCGGCGCAGGTGGGGGCGGGGCATGTTCGGGAAGAGGTGGTGCTCGATCTGGTAGTTCAGGCCGCCCATGAGCCAGTCGGTGACGGCGCCGCCGCGCACGTTGCGCGAGGTCAGCACCTGTTTGCGCAGGTAGCCCCAGTCGTCGCCGTCGTCGAGCATCTCCATGCCCTTGTGGTTGGGCGCGAAGCACATCCCCAGGTGCAGGCCGAAGAGGGCGTGCTGCACCAGCGCGAAGACCACCGCCTTACCGGGCGACATGGCGGTCAGCAGCAGGGCCGCGTATCCGACGAGGTGGGCGCCCAGCAGCAGACCCTCGACCCAGCGCTCGCCCGGCTTCTGCCGCCGCAGGTCGCGCCAGCTCGACACCTTCAGGTTGATGCCTTCGAGGAGCAGCAGGGGGAAGAACAGGCGGGCCTGGTTCCTGGTGAGCCAGCAGGAGAAGCCCTCGCGCGACGCGGCCTGGCGCTGGGTCCAGACCAGGACGCCGACGCCGACGTCCGGGTCCTTGTCGGTGTGGTTGGGGTTGGCGTGGTGACGGTTGTGCTTGTCGTTCCACCAGCCGCGGCTCATGCCGATCAGCAGGTTGCCGCCGAGCAGGCCCATCAGCCCGTTCACCCGCCGGGTCGACGCTATCTGCGCGTGGCCCGCGTCGTGGCCGATGAAGCAGGCGCGGGTGGAGAAGACCGCGGCCGGCACCGCGAGGAGGAGCACCCACCAGGTGTTCCCGACGAGGTGGACGCCGACGCCGGTGGCGGCGAGCGCCAGCAGCGTCAGCACCGTGCAGCGGGCGTACCAGCCACGGCGCCGCCGCAGCAGCCCGGCGGCCTTCACCTCCCGCAGCAGCGGGGTGAACTCCGAACTCCTGCGGTTCGGTGCCCCCTTGGCGGACGGTGTGGCAGTGGCCTGCTGCATGGCGCCTCCGGTCTCTCGGTGCGAGGACCTCGACGCTACGGGAACCGGACAGCGCGGCGCGATGACGTCAGCACCCGGAACGCCCGGGTGCAATCCACCCGGCACAAGGTAGTGCCAGATACACCCCTTGCGGAAACGCTCGCGGAAAAGTGAAGTTGATCACGCCGGGACGGCGTCCGGGGCCGCCTGGCCTGGGGTACTCTCGACCGCCCGGTAGTCAAACTTGAGGAGTGCGTCCGTTCGTGACCGCCCTTCCCCCGCTCTCCCGCTGTGCCGCCGTCTTCCTGCCCGCCGACCCCGCCCGCACCGGCCGGATGGCCTTCTGGCTCCCGGAGCCCGGCGGACGCGGCGGCCCCGCGGCGGACGGCGCCTCCGCCGCCGGGCCGCCGGGCCACGCCCGCGGCACCCGCGCCCCGCTGACCGTCGCCGTCCCGGGCGGCGGCACCCGCGAGGTGCCCGCGCTGCTGCTGCCCGCCGCGGACGCGGTTCCGGTGCTCACCCGCGCCCGGGCGGCGCACGCCGCCGGCGCGGACGGCGTGCACCCGGCGGCGGTGTTCTGGGGCACCGCCGCGCTGCTGGCGCTGCGGTTCGCGGCTCGCGGCAAGCTGCTGCCGGGGCTGAGCGAGGGCAGCTACGACGCCTGGCGCTGCGGCCCCCTGGGCGAGGACGACGTGCGGCAGCTGCGGGAGCTGGCGGCGGCGATGCCGCCGGAGGCGCACGCGGCGCCGCGGCCGGCGGCCGAGGCGGAGGCGGCGGCGGGCGGAGCGCCCGGCCCGTACGGTGCGGAGGCGGCGGGCGGAAGCGCGCACGGCGCGCGCTCCGGCGCGGACACCCCCGTACTCCTCCCCGAGCCCGGACTGCTGCTGCGCGCCTTCCTCGACGCCGTCGCCGACGGCCTCCCCCGCTCCCCCGCCGCCGTCCTCGCCGCCGGGGGCCGCGCCTTCGCCGCGCCCGAGCCGCGGCACGTCCCCGAGCAGCGCGCCTGGGCCGACGACGTGGCCGCCGGGCACGACGCGGGCGTACGGGTCTCGCTGCGCGTCGAGATGGACACCACCGGCGCCCGGCCCGCCTTCCGCGCCGTCGTCCAGCTGCACGGCACCGCCGACCCCACCCTCCTCGCCGACGCCGCCGACGTGTGGGCCGGCACGGCCGCGCACTTCGGCCCCGGCGCCCGCATGCAGGCCCTGCTCACCCTGCGCCGCGCCGCCCACGCCTGGGACGCCCTCGCCCCGCTGCTCTCGGCCGCCGTACCGGACGCCGTCGACCTCGGCGACGACGACCTCGCCGCCCTCCTCGGCCCCGGCGCCCGCGGCCTGGCCGCCGCCGGCGTCGAGATCCACTGGCCCCGCGACCTCACCCGCCACCTCACCGCCCGCGCCGTCGTCGGCCCCGCCGGCGGGACCGACGATCCCGCCGGCCGGTCCGCCGGGCCCTCCTACCTGTCCGCCGACGCCCTCGTCGCGTTCGGCTGGCGCTACGCGGTCGGCGACGTGGAGCTGACCCGCGCGGAGCTGGACCGGCTCGCCGAGGCCGCCCGCCCGGTGGTGCGGCTGCGCGACCGCTGGGTGCTGGTCGACCCGGAGTCGGTGCGCCGCGCGCTCGACCGCAAGGACGCCGAGCTGACCCCCGTCGACGCCCTCGGCGCGGCGCTCACCGGCGAGGTCGACGACCCGGCCGTGCCCGGCGGGCGGGTCGGGGTCGCCGCGAGCGGCTGGCTGGACACGCTGCGCGAGCGCATCGCCGACCCGGAGCGCACGGACGGGCCGGCCGCCCCGCCCGCGGCCCTCGCCGCCACCCTGCGCGACTACCAGCTGCGCGGCCTCGGCTGGCTGCGCCGCATGACCTCCCTCGGCCTCGGCGGCTGCCTCGCCGACGACATGGGCCTGGGCAAGACGATCACGCTCATCGCCCTGCACCTCGACCGGCAGGAGCACGAGGAGACCGCGGGCCCGACGCTCGTGGTCTGCCCGGCCTCCCTCCTCGGCAACTGGCAGCGGGAGATCGAGCGCTTCGCCCCCGGCACCCCCGTGCGCCGCTTCCACGGCGCCGGCCGGTCGCTGGCGGACGCGGCGGACGGCGGGTTCGTGCTCACGACGTACGGGACGATGCGGCTCGACGCCGAGCGGCTGGCGGAGGCGGGCTGGTCGCTGGTCGTCGCCGACGAGGCGCAGCACGTCAAGAACCCCTTCTCCGCGACCGCGAAGGCGCTGCGCGCCATCCCGTCCCGGGCGCGGGTCGCGCTGACCGGCACGCCGGTGGAGAACAACCTCTCCGAGCTGTGGGCGATCCTCGACTGGACCACCCCCGGACTGCTGGGCCCGCTGCGGCGGTTCCGCACGCGCTACGCCGACGCGGTGGAAGGGGGCGAAGGGGACGCCGACGCCGCGGAGCGGCTCGCCCGGCTCGTCCGGCCCTTCCTGCTGCGCCGCCGCAAGTCCGACCCGGGCATCGCGCCGGAGCTGCCGCGCAAGACCGAGACCGACCGGGCGGTGGCGCTGACGGCCGAGCAGGCCGGGCTGTACGAGGCCGTGGTGCGCGAGACGCTCGCGGCGATCGAGGGCGCGGACGACATGGCCAGGCGCGGACTGATCATGAAGCTGATGACCGCGCTGAAGCAGATCTGCAACCATCCCGCGCAATATCTCAAAGAGGACGATCCGCGCATCCCCGGCCGCTCGGGGAAGCTCGAACTCCTCGACGAGCTGCTGGACGTGATCCTCGCCGAGGACGGCGGCGTGCTGGTCTTCACCCAGTACGTGCAGATGGCCCGGCTGCTCCGGGCCCACCTCGCGGCCCGCGGGGTGAACACCCAGCTGCTGCACGGCGGCACACCGGTGCCGGAGCGCGAGGAGATGGTGCGGCGCTTCCAGGACAGCCCCCCGGGCGAGGCCCCGCCGGTCTTCCTGCTCTCGCTGAAGGCCGCCGGCACGGGCCTCAACCTCACCCGCGCCGGCCACGTCGTGCACTACGACCGCTGGTGGAACCCCGCGGTCGAGGCGCAGGCCACCGACCGCGCGTACCGCATCGGGCAGACCCAGCCCGTGCAGGTCCACCGGCTGATCGCCGAGGGCACGATCGAGGACCGCATCGCCCGGATGCTTCAGCACAAGCAGGGCCTCGCCGACGCCGTCCTCGGCGGCGGGGGCGAGGCCGCGATCACCGAACTGTCCGACGAGCAGCTGGCGGAGCTGGTCCGGCTGGCCGGGCCGCGAGGGGGCGAGTGATGACGGAGCCGGAGGAGCTGACGTTCGAGGCGCTGCCGCCGAGCCGGGGCCGCGGGTTCGCCCGGACCTGGTGGGGGCGGGCGTGGCTGAAGGCGCTGGAGGACACGGTGCTGGACGGCACGCTGCTGCGGCGCGGGCGGGGACACGCGCGCGCGGGCGCGGTGGGCGCCGTCGCGGTGCGGCCGGGGCGGATCACGGCGCGGGTGCTGGGCGCGGACCGTACCCCGTACCGCACGGACGTGCTGGTGCAGCAGCTCGACGACGCCGACTGGGATCGGCTGCTGGACACCATCGCGGACCGCGCCGGGCACATCGCGGCGCTGCTGGACCGGGACATGCCGCCGGAGCTGGACGAGGACGCGGCGGCGGCCGGGGTGGCGCTGCTGCCGGGGATCGGGGACCTGCACCCGGAGTGCGGCTGCGGGGAGTGGGACCACTGCGCGCACACGGCGGCGCTGAGCTACCACGTGGCGCGGCTGCTGGACGCGGATCCGTTCGTGCTGCTGCTGATGCGGGGGCGGGGCGAGGCGCGGCTGCTGACGGACCTCCAGGAGCGGAGCTCGGCGCGGGCTTCCGCGGTGCCCGCGGGTGCCGTGGGGGCGCGGCCAAAGCCGCCGGGCGTGCGCGCCGACGAGGCGTACGCGGCGGCGGGTTCGCTGCCGCCGGTGCCGCCGCCGCTCGGGCCGGTCGCGGAGCCGGGGACACCCCCGGTGCTCACCGGCGGCGCGGAGCCGGCGCCGGGGGTGGACGTGGCGGCGCTGGAGTTCCTGGTCGCGGACACGGCGGTACGGGCCCGCCGGCTGCTCGCCGACGCGCTGGCCCCGGGCCACGCCGGGGCGCCGCCGCCGGGGGAGCTGACGGTGGCCGAGGACGCGGTGCGGATGGCGGCGGCGGCACGGCCCGCGACCCCGCCCGCGGCGGGCGGCGGCGCCGACGACGGCGGGGCGGCCGGAGCGGGGGCCGGGGCCGGAGCGGCGGCGGGCGGCGGTGCGGGGGCTCGTATCGCCGTCCGGCTCGCCCGCGGCAGCGGGCGCGACCGGGGCGCGATGGAGCGGGCGGTACGGGCCTGGCGGCACGGCGGCGCCGCGGGGCTCGCGGTGCTGGAGGACGACTGGACGCCGGACGCGGCGGCGCTGGCCCGCGCCACGGACCAGCTGGCCGCCGCCTGGGAGCCGGGCACCCGCCCCCGCCTCCGCGCGGCCGGCGCCCGCTGGACGGCGGTGGGCACCGGCGCCCAGCTCCGCTACGGCCGCGACGGCCGCTGGTGGCCGTACCGCAAGGAGGGCACCGCCTGGTCCCCGGCGGGCCCCCCGGCCCCGGACCCGGCGGCGGCGCTGGCGGCGGTGCTGGAGGACGGCTGACCCGCACCGCACGGCCCGCCGCCCCCGCACAACCCCTCCCATAGGGAGCGTTCGGGATCATGCGCCCGGGTCCGTTACCCGCTCGAAATGACCGGGGCGGAGACACGCGCGTAGACCGGTGGCAGGATGCGCATTCCAGCAGCGCGCAACCAGCGCCGCCCTGCCCAGGAGGCATCGTGTCGTACCGCCCCCCGCTGCCGCTCATAGCCATTGGCGCGGCGGCCGTACTCCTCGCCGGGTGCAGCAGCACGGAGAAGTCCGGATCGAGCGGCGACGTGTCGCTCGTCGAGGACGGGAAGCTCCTCAACTGCACCGGACTGCCGTACGAGCCCTTCGAGTTCAAGGACAAGGAGAGCGGTGACATCGTCGGCTTCGACATCGAGCTGATGGATCTGGTCGCGGAGGAGCTCGGCGTCGAGCAGGAGGTCATCGACACGCCCTTCGAGGGCATCGAGTCCGGCGCGGTCTTCGCCTCGAACAAGTGCGACCTGTCCGCGGCCGGCATGACCATCACGGAGGAGCGCAAGAAGAAGTTCGCCTTCTCCGACCCGTACTTCGAGGCCACGCAGGCGCTGGCGACGAAGAAGGGCTCCGGCTTCGACTCGCTGGAGTCGCTGAAGGGCGAGCGGCTCGGTGTGCAGATGGACACCACGGGCCAGGAGTACGCGGAGGACAACGCGGACGACGTCCAGGTCAAGGACTACGAGGACCTCGGGCTGCTGCTGCAGGCGCTGGAGGGCGGGCAGATCCCGGCGGCGATCAACGACAACGGCGTGCTCTACGACTGGGTCAAGGACCGCCCGGACTTCGAGGTCTCCACCGAGTTCGACACCGGCGAGCAGTACGGCATCGGCGTCGGCAAGGACAACAAGGAACTGCTCAAGGTGATCAACGACGTGCTCGCGAAGGCGAAGGACGACGGCACCTACGACAAGATCTACAAGAAGTGGTTCGGCGAGGCGCCGCAGTGAAGGAGTCCGGCACCAAGCGCGACGGCGGCCGCGGCCGGTCCCTCAGCCCCCGTCAGCGGGCGAAGGCGGCGCGCGGCGCGCAGTACGGCGTGCTGCTCGCGGCGGCGGCCGCCGTCGGCCTGCTCGCGGACTGGGGCGAGGTCAAGGACGCGTTCTTCAACCTCGACGTCGCCCGGGACCAGTTCCCCGACGTCCTCACCACCGCGCTGGTCAACACGGTCACGTACACCGCGCTCGGCTTCGCCTTCGGGCTGGCGCTCGGGCTGCTGCTGGCGCTGATGAAGCTGTCGTCCGTGCCGCCGAACCGGTGGCTGGCGACGGTGTACATCGAGTTCTTCCGCGGCGTGCCCGCGCTGCTGGTGTTCATCGCCCTCGGCTACGGCGTGCCGCTGGCCTTCCAGGTGAACATCAACCTGCTCTTCACCACGATGCTCGCGCTCGGCCTGGTCGGGGCCGCGTACATGGCGGAGACGATCCGCGCGGGCATCCAGGCGGTGCCGAAGGGGCAGCTGGAGGCGGCGCGGTCGCTGGGGATGTCGCAGACGCGGGCGATGGTCACGATCGTGATCCCGCAGGCGTTCCGGATCGTGCTGCCGCCGCTGACGAACGAGCTGATCCTCCTCACCAAGGACTCGTCGCTGGTCTACGTGCTGGGGCTGTCGGTGGACGAGCAGGAGCTGACGAAGTTCGGGCGCGACGCGCTGAACGACAACCTGAGCCTGACGCCGATCCTCGTCGCGGGGCTGTGCTACCTCATCATCACCATTCCGCTCGGGCATCTCGTCCGGCGGCTAGAGGCGAAGGCGGCGAAGGCCAAGTGACCTCGTTGGACAAGGACGCGGCGCAGGCCGCCGCCCCGGACGCCCCGGCGATCGGCATCGAGGGGCTGCGGAAGTCCTTCGGCGACCTGGAGGTGCTCGGCGGCATCGACCTGACCGTCGCGCGCGGCGAGGTCGTCTGCGTGATCGGCCCTTCCGGCTCGGGCAAGTCGACGCTGCTGCGCTGCGTGAACATGCTGGAGGAGCCGAGCGCGGGGCGGATCTTCGTGGCCGGCGCGGAGGTCACCGACCCGGACGTCGACATCGACCGGGTGCGCCGCCGGATCGGCATGGTCTTCCAGTCGTTCAACCTCTTCCCGCACCTGACGGCGCTGGACAACCTGACCATCGCGCAGCGGCGGGTGCTCGGCCGCAGCCGGCCGGAGGCGGAGAAGGTCGCGCGGGCCAACCTGGTGCGGGTCGGGCTCACCGACAAGGAGAAGTCCTATCCGGCGCAGCTGTCCGGCGGGCAGCAGCAGCGGGTGGCGATCGCCCGGGCGCTGTCGATGGAGCCGGAGCTGATGCTCTTCGACGAGCCGACCTCGGCGCTCGACCCGGAGCTGGTCGGCGACGTGCTGGCGGTGATGCGGCACCTCGCGGACGAGGGCATGACGATGCTGGTGGTCACGCACGAGATGAGCTTCGCGCGGGAGGTGGCGGACCGGGTGGTGTTCATGGACGAGGGCGCCATCGTGGAGCAGGGGGTGCCGGAGCAGGTGATCGGCAGCCCGCAGCACCGGCGGACGCGGACGTTCCTGGCGCGGGTGCTGGACCCGGCGGCGGCGGAGGTCGGAGAGCGGTAGGGGCGGGGCGTACGGGCGCGGGCGTGCACCGCCGCGGCCGTACGGCTCAGGGCGTGCCCGCGGCCGGCGCGCGGCCGGTCTCCTCGAAGAAGCGGCGCACGGCCGCGGAGGCGTCGTAGGCGTCGCTGCCCGCGCCGCTCAGGTGCCCGCCGAGCAGCGGGTCGGGCGTGCCCGGCCAGGCGTGGCCCAGCGAGGCGACGGCGACGAGGCGCACGGGCTCCCGCCCGGCGCCGTCGCGGTACCGGAACTCGGTGACGCCCGGGGCGGGTTCGGTCCGTACGGGATCGGCCGCGCAGCCCGCGGCGGCGGCCCAGCGGGCGACGGCGTCCGGCACCGGCTCGTCCCAGCGGGGACCGGCGCCGCCGCGGTACGGGTTGGTGTCGTCGCGCAGGCCGTGGACGGCGAGCAGCGGCGGGGCGGGGTCGTCGGCGCCGCCCGGCCGGCGGACGCCGCCGACGCAGGCCACCGAGGCGAGGCGGTCGCCGAAGCGGGCGGCGGCGTGGCCGGCGAGCCGGGCGCCGCCGGAGAAGCCGGCCAGGTGGCGGCGGGCGGGGTCGACGGGGAGCATCCCGTCGAGGGTGTCGAGCAGCGCGCCGAGGAACGCCACGTCGTCGACGCCGGCGGCCTCGTCCCGTATCCGCTCCTCGCCCGCCAGCGGCACCCCGGGCAGCGACCAGGCCCAGCCGCCGAGGTACGGCAGGGCGCCCTGCGGCGCCGCCACGGCGTACCCGCGCGCGGCCAGCTCCCCGAGTCCGCTGCCGCGCAGCTGGGCGGCGGGGCCGAGGGCGCTGGGGTGGAGGTCGACGACGAGCGGCGCGGGCCGCGCGGCGGTGCCGCTGCCGGGCCCGGGGCGGAGCAGCAGGAAGCGCCGGCGGCGCCCGCGAAACGTCAACTCGTGCCGCTCGGCACGCCGTACGATGTCCGCCGGGGTGGTCATGACGATCGATCCTACGGCGGGGTACGGGCGGCGGGCCGCGGCGGTCTAGGAAACCTCCTCCGGCAGCAGCCCGGGCGGGATGTCCTCGGGGTCCAGGCCGCTGGGCAGTTCGTCGAGGTCCAGGCCGCTGGGCAGCAGCTCGGTCGGGATGTCCTCCGGGTTCAGACCGCTGGGCAGGTCCTCGGGGTCCAGGCCGCTGGGCAGCAGCTCGGTCGGGATGTCCTCGGGGTCCAGCCCGCTGGGCAGGTCGTCCGTACCGGCGGAGGGGCTCTCGGTGGGCGCGGGCGTGCACGCGCACGGCGGGTCGTCGTCCTCGCCGCCGCCGCCGACGACCGCGTACGTCAGGCCGACGCCGCCGCCGAGCACGACGAGCGACGCGGCCACAGCCAGGATCAGCTTGTTCCGGTTCCTGCCGCCGCTCACGGGCGGCGGCGGGGGCGGCGCGGGCCATTGCTGGGTGCTGCCGTCCGGCGGGGTGTGGCCCGGCGGCGGCGTGTCTTCGGGCGGCGGGAAACTCATGGCCCCAGCTTCACCCGGCGCAGCGGCGGAAGGGACGGCTCCGCCGGGGTCGTGACAGGGTTGCGACACTCCGCCGCCGGTCAGAGCGGGTCGGGCCGCCCGCGGGGCGGCCCACGGCGCCGTACGCGGCCCGGGGCGGCCCCTGGGCGGTACGGCGGCCCGGGGGCGGTAACGGCGGGCCCACGGCCGCGTACGGGCCCGCCCGGCCTTGTCAGTGGGGGCTCGTACCCTTGGGCGGGCGTGAGGGGACGGGTGGGGTGGGATCAGTCCGTGCGCGGTCCGGGGCGGCGCCCGTGCGCGGTCCGGGGACGGGCCGCGGCGTGCGTGGCTCAGACGCCCAGCAGGTGGTCCATCGCCAGCTGGTCCAGGTGCTCGAAGGACATCCCGCGCCCCGCCGCCGCCTCCGGGTCGAAGTCCTCGTACGCGCCGCGGTCGGCGAGCAGCCCGGCGAGGCCCGAGTCGTCGGCGGTGGGCTGCGCGAGCTGGTCGAGGCGGGAGGCGCGCAGCGCCTCCTGCACGGCGGGGTCGGCGCGGAAGGCGGCGGCGCGCTCCTTGAGGATCAGGTAGTTGCGCATGCAGCCGGCGGCCGACGCCCACACGCCCTCCTTGTCCTCGGTGCGCGGCGGCTTGAAGTCGAAGGTCTTCGGGCCCGCGTAGCCGGCCGACTCCAGCAGGTCCACCAGCCAGAACGCGGCCCGCACGTCGCCCGCGCCGAAGCGCAGGTCCTGGTCGTACTTGATGCCGTTCTGGCCGTTGAGGTCGATGTGGAACAGCTTGTCCGCCCACAGCGCCTGGGCGATGCCGTGCGGGAAGTTGAGCCCGGCCATCTGCTCGTGGCCGACCTCGGGGTTGACGCCGTACAGCTCCGGGCGCTCCAGCCGCTCGACGAAGGCCAGCACATGGCCGACGGTGGGCAGCAGGATGTCGCCGCGCGGCTCGTTGGGCTTCGGCTCGATGGCGAAGCGCAGGTCGTAGCCCTGGCCGGTGATGTACTCGCCGAGGAGGTCGAACGCCTCCTTCATCCGGTCGAGCGCGACGCGCACGTCCTTGGCGGCGCCGGACTCCGCGCCCTCGCGGCCGCCCCAGGCGACGTAGACCTTGGCGCCCAGCTCCACCGCCAGGTCGATGTTGCGGATCGTCTTGCGCAGCGCGTAGCGGCGGACGTCGCGGTCGTTGGCGGTGAAGGCGCCGTCCTTGAAGACCGGGTGGGTGAAGAGGTTCGTGGTGGCCGCGGGGACGGCCATCCCGGTGGCGTCGAGCGCCTGCCGGAAGCGCTTGACGTGCGACTCCCGCTCGGTGTCGGAGGCGCCGAAGGGGATGAGGTCGTCGTCGTGGAACGTGACGCCGTACGCCCCCAGCTCGGCGAGGCGCTGCACGCTCTCGACCGGGTCGAGGGCCGCGCGGGTCGCGTCGCCGAAGGGGTCGCGCCCCTGCCAGCCGACGGTCCACAGACCGAAGCTGAACCTGTCCTCGGGGGTAGGCGTGTACGACATGCTGGCTCCTTCGGCGGATCTATTTCGTAAGGCCGCTTTACAAAATAGGATGCCGACCGGGCCGGAGGGAAGAGCCGGCCCACGAGTCGCGGAGGACAAAGCATGGGGCCCCTCGTCATCGGCGTCGACAGTTCGACGCAGTCCACCAAGGCGCTGGTCGTCGACAGCGAGACCGGGCAGGTGGTGGCGCACGGCCAGGCCGCGCACGCCGTCAGCACCGGCGGCCGGCGGGAGAGCGATCCGGACCAGTGGTGGGAGGCGCTCGGCGCCGCCCTCGCCGCCTGCGGCGACCCGGCGCGCGAGGCCGCGGCCGTCGCCGTCGGCGCGCAGCAGCACGGGCTGGTGACGCTGGACGCCCGCGGGCGTCCGGTGCGTCCCGCGCTGCTCTGGAACGACGTGCGCTCCGCGGCCGAGCGCGACCGGCTGGTCGCGGAGCTGGGCGGGCCGAAGGGCTGGGCGGAACGCACCGGCAGCGTGCCGGCCGCCTCGTTCACCGTCACCAAGTGGGCGTGGCTCGCCGCCCAGGAACCGGACTCCGCCGCCGCCACGGCGGCCGTGCGGCTGCCGCACGACTACCTCACCGAGCGGCTCACCGGCGCGGCCGTCACCGACCGCGGCGACGCCTCGGGCACCGGCTGGTGGGACGCCGGGACGGAGGACTACGACGCCGCGACGCTGGAGCGCGTCGGCCTCTCCCCCGCCCTGCTCCCGCGGGTGCTGCGGCCCGGCGAGGCGGCCGGCACCGTCCGCGGCGACGACCTGCCCGTCCCGCGCGGCGCGCTCGTCGCCGCCGGCACCGGCGACAACATGGCCGCCGCGCTGGGCCTGGGCCTCCAGCCCGGGCAGCCGGTGCTCAGCCTCGGCACCTCCGGCACCGTCTACGCGGTCTCCCGGCACCGTCCCGCCGACGCCACCGGCACCGTCGCCGGCTTCGCCGACGCCCGCGGCGACTGGCTGCCGCTGGCCTGCACCCTCAACTGCACGCAGGCCGTGGACCGGATCGCCGCGCTGCTCGGCCGCTTCCGCGAGGAGGTGCGCCCGGGCGGCTCGGCCGTCGTGCTGCCCTTCCTCGACGGCGAGCGCACCCCCGACCTGCCGCACGCCTCCGGCGTGATCCACGGGCTGCGCCACGACACCACCCCCGGGCAGGTGCTCCAGGCCGCGTACGACGGGGCGGTGCACGCGCTGCTGACGGCGCTGGCGGAGGTCTCCGGGCCGGACGCCGACCCGGACGCGCCGCTGCTGCTCATCGGCGGCGGGGCGCAGGGCTCGGCGTGGCGCGAGACGGTGCGGCGGCTGTCGGGGCGGGCCGTGCAGGTGCCGCGGGCGCAGGAGCTGGTGGCGCTCGGCGCGGCGGCGCAGGCGGCGGGGCTGCTGCTGAACGAGGACCCGGCGGCGGTGGCGCGGCGCTGGTCGACCTCGGAGGGGCGGGCGTACGAGCCGGTGGCGCGGGACGACGCCACGCTGGAGCGGATCGGCGCGGTGCTGGCCGACGCGGGCGCGCTGCTGCGCCGGGCGGGCTGAGCCCGTACGGCCGCGCCGGCTCAGCCGGCCCGGACGAGGGTGACGCCCGCCGCCGCGCAGCGGGCGTCCAGCCCGTCCGGGGCCTCGGCGTCGGTCACCAGGGTCCAGCCGGCGGGCAGCCGGGCCCAGGCGGGCGCGTCGGCGACCGCGAGCTTCGTGGCGTCGGCCAGGACCACGACGCGGTGCGCCCGGGCCGCGACGCGCTCCTTGACCGCCGTCTCCTCCAGCGTCGGCTCGCCGACGCCGCGTCCGGGGTCGACCGCGTCCGCGCCGAGGAACGCCACCGAGAACGACAGCCGCTCCAGCGCCAGGTCGGTGAGCGGCCCGACCAGGCCGTGGCTCAGCGGCCGGACGCTGCCGCCGAGCATCACCACGTCGACGTCCGGGGCGCCGGCGAGCAGTTGCGCGGTCTCCAGGCCGCGGGTGACGACGACGCCGCCCGCGGGCACGTCGGTGTCGAGGAGCTGGCGGGCGAGCGCCGCGCAGGTCGTGCCCGCGTCGACGAACACCGCGCCGCTCTCCGGCACCAGCGCCAAAGCGGACTCGGCGATCGCCGCCTTCGCGTGCAGCCGTACCAGCGCGCTCTCCCCGACCGGGCGCTCGGCGAACGCCTCGGGCACCACCGCGCCGCCGTACGTGCGGGTCACCCGGCCGCCCTCGGTGAGCCGGCCGAGGTCGCGCCGCACGGTGGACGGTGACACGGCGAGCGCCGCGGCCAGCTCCTCCACCTGCGTGGTGCCTTCGCGGAGCAGCCGCAGCAGGGCTTCGTGCCGCTCGCGGGTGCCGCGCCGCGCCGTCGGGTGGGCCACACGTGCCTCCGTCCATCGGGTCCGCCCGCCGCGCGCCACGCCGGCGGCGGGCGGGGTGGGTCAGCCGTACGTCCGGCGGATCCGCTCCGCGAACGGGCTGTAGTCCACGCCCGCGAGATACGCCGAGAGCATTGTGCCGTGATCGGCGCGGCCGGTGCCCGCGATATCGAAAGCGGTGCCGTGGTCGACGGACGTGCGCAGGATCGGCAGGCCGACGGTGACGGAGATGGTGCCGTCGAAGTCGTAGGTCTTGGCGGGGATGTGGCCCTGGTCGTGGAAGTGGGACAGCACGCCGTCGTAGCGGCCGACGAGGCCCTGGTGGAACACCGAGTCCGCGGGGACGGGGCCGCTGACGTCCAGACCCTCGGCGCGGGCCGCCTCGCAGGCGGGGCCGATGTGCACGATCTCCTCGTCGCCGAACGCGCCGTTCTCGCCGCCGTGCGGGTTGATCGCGGCGACGGCCAGCCGGGGCGACTCGGTGCCGAAGACCTGGAGCGCGGTGACGGCCTCGCGGATCGACGCGCCGACCCGCTCGGCGGTGATCTGGTCGAGCGCGGTGCGCAGGGCGACGTGCCGGGTGGTGAAGAAGATGCGCAGGTGGTGGCCCTCGGCGGCGGTGTTGCGCACGACGAACATGGTGTCCTGGCGGGTCACGCCGGTCAGTTCGCCGAGCATCTCGGTGTGGCCGAGGTGCTTCGAACCGGCCTGCCAGATGGCCTCCTTGTTGATGGGGCCGGTGACGATCCCGGAGACCCGTCCGTCGAGCGCGGCGCGGGTGGCGACCTCGATGGCGGTGACGGCGGCCCGGCCGGCGCGGGCGTCGACCCGGCCCCACTCGGGTACGTCCGCGCCGAGTTCGCCGGTGTCGTGGACGTCGATGACGCCGGGGCCCGCGGGCTCGGCGTCGAAGCCGGTCACCGGGCGTACCTCGACGTCCAGGCCGGCGGCGCGGGCGCCGCGGCGCAGCGCCTCGGCGTCGCCGACGGCGACGCCGTGGTGCCCGGTCTGCCCGGCGACCTCGGCGAGGGTGCGCGCCGTGATCTCCGGGCCGATCCCGACGGGGTCGCCGAGGGTGACGGCGAGGACGGGGCGGGTCATCGGGTTTCCTCCGTGGATACGCCCGCCTCCAGGCGGGGGAAGAATCGGACCCCTGCAGAGCAGGGCAGGAAAAGCCGGTTCGCCCCTCGGGTGAACAGGCGTGTAGCATCGGCGCCGCCCGGTCGGCGGCAACCAAGCTGGCGGGGCCTACCGCCGGGCTGGCGGGATGTCAGGTCTGTGGAGCTGGCGTAAGACTGCTGGGCGTACCCACGTCCCCCGCCGTTAGTTCGGGGCAGCTGCTGTCGATGAAGCAGAAAGCTCAACCCGCGAGGGCTGAATCCCCCTGCTTCAGCCGGGGGAGAGGTCAACGGTGGTTCCTCCTCGTG
>NZ_JBMDLF010000007.1:0-425354 GCF_048656465.1 Streptomyces sp. MAR4 CNX-425
AACTGCTCGCGCGTGCGCGCGACGTGCTGCGGGCGCACCCCGTTGTCGACGGGCACAACGACCTCCCCTGGGCGCTGCGCCAGCAGGTGACGTACGACATCGACAAGCGCGACATCGCCGCCGACCAGAGCGCGCGGCTGCACACCGACATCCCGCGGCTGCGGGCCGGCGGGGTGGGGGCGCAGTTCTGGTCCGTGTACGTGGACACCGCGCTGGCCGGGGACGCCGCCGTCAGCGCGTGTCTGGAGCAGATCGACGTGGTGCGGCAGCTCGTCGACCGCTACCCCGGGGACCTGCGGCTGGCCACGACCGCCGACGAGGTGGAGGCGGCCCGGGCCGACGGGCGGATCGCGTCGCTGATGGGCGCCGAGGGCGGGCACTCCATCGCCAACTCGCTCGCCACCCTCCGCGCCCTGCACCGCCTCGGCGTGCGCTACATGACGCTCACGCACAACGACAACACCGACTGGGCCGACTCCGCGACCGACGAGCCGCGGCACGGCGGGCTCACCGCCTTCGGCGAGGAGGTGGTGCGCGAGATGAACCGGGTCGGCATGCTCGTCGACCTGTCGCATGTGGCTCCGGCCACGATGCGCGGCGCGCTGCGCGTCACCGAGGCGCCGGTCGTTTTCTCCCATTCGTCCGCTCTCGCCCTATGTGACCACCCGCGCAACATTCCTGATGATGTGCTGGAAATGCTGCCCGGCAACGGCGGTGTGGCGATGGCCACGTTCGTGCCGAAGTTCGTCCTGCCGGCCGCCGTGGCGTGGACGGAGGAGGTGGACGCGCACATGCGCGCCCGCGGTCTGGACCCGTTCGACGCGGGCGACGAAGCGGTCCGCGTGCGCCGCGCGTTCGAGGAGGCGAACCCGCGGCCGGAGGCGACCGCCGCCACCGTGGCGGACCATCTGGACCATATGCGCGAAGTGGCAGGAATCGACCATATCGGTATCGGTGGCGACTTCGACGGCACGCCTTTCGTCCCCGCCGACCTCGCCGACGTGGCCGGCTACCCGCACCTCGTCGCCGAGCTACTGAGCCGCCGTTGGTCGGAAGAAGACCTGGCCAGGCTGCTGTGGGGGAACGCGGTGCGGGTGCTGCGCGACGCCGAGGCGGCGGCCCGCGACGCGGCCGGGCGGCGGGGCCCGTCGATCGCGACCATCGAACAGCTCGACGGGCCCGCGAGCGGTCGGGGTTGAGCCGCGTGACATAAGTCACTCACGGAATTCTCATACGAGGGGGCGATGTGTCCGACTCCTCGGGAATCGGCAAGTCTCCACCTCGGGGGAGGAATTGAGGACCCGCGCGGGATGGGGTGATTGTCGGGCTGGTTCCGGTGTGACGTGGGAAACGGCCTTGACGACGTTTCACAGCTTGTTCTGTTTTCGGCTGTGTGTTTACGGTGCTCGCCGTGCTCGCGCCACCGATGCGGGTACCTCGTCGCCGTAACGCCGAATCCTGTCGGCGGCGACGGGCGGACACTTCAGCTTTCACGGCAGGAGCGGGGGACCCAGGTAAGTGCCGGACCGTGCGCACGCACGGGACGGCTTGGGGTGAAGCCATGCTCCGCATGGCCGGGCATCTCCAGCTCGAACCCGACAGCTCACCTCGCAGGCGTCGGAGAGGAGCATGTCCATGTCCGCACGCGGACGTCACCGTCGCCTGGGCCGGATAGCCCGGGGCAGCAGGGCCCTCGTCATCACCGCCGGCAGCGCCGGCGTCGCCATCCCCCTGATCGCCGGCGGCCACGCCCAGGCCGCCTCCGTCGACACCTGGGACCGCGTCGCCCAGTGCGAGAGCGGCGGCGACTGGAGCATCAACACCGGCAACAGCTTCTACGGCGGTCTGCAGTTCGTGCAGAGCACCTGGGAGGGCTACGGCGGCACGCAGTATGCGCCGCGCGCCGACCTGGCCACCAAGGAGCAGCAGATCGAGATCGCCGAGAAGGTGCTCGCGTCCCAGGGCCCCGGCGCCTGGCCGGTCTGCTCGGTCCAGGCCGGGCTCACCCAGGGCGGCCCCGCCCCCGACCTCTCCACCGGCGGTGGCGAGGAGGCTCAGCAGGAGAGCGAGCCCGAGGCGCAGCCCGAGCAGCCCGCCCAGCAGGAGCAGGCCGCCAAGGAGGAGGCCCCGCAGCAGGAGCAGGCGCCGGAGAAGAAGTACGACAAGGCCGGCACCTACACCGTCGTCTCCGGCGACACCCTGTGGGACATCGCTCGCAAGCACGGCATCGCGGGCGGCTGGCAGTCGATCTACGAGACCAACAAGGACGTCATCGGCGGCGACCCGGACCTGATCTTCCCGGGCCAGCAGTACGAGTTCGACGGCGGCGAAGAGGTCACCCTGGAGGAGCCGGAGTCCGCTCCGGCGCAGCCCTCCGCGGCGCAGGAGGAGCAGCCGGCCGAGGAGCCGCAGCAGGAGGAGCAGGAGCAGCCGGCCGCCGACGCCTCGGCGGGCGGGTTCTCCGCCCCGATCGACGCCGGTCTGTCCACCGCGTACCGGGCCGCCGGCGGCTCGTGGTCCAGCGGTTACCACACCGGTGTCGACTTCTCCGCCGGCACCGGCACCCCGGTCAAGGCCGTCACCTCCGGCACCGTCGTCAAGGCCGGCAACGGCGCCGACGGCGGCGCGTACGGCAACGCCGTCGTGATCAAGCACGACGACGGCCGCTACAGCCAGTACGCCCACCTGTCGTCCGTCTCGGTGAGCGTGGGCCAGACCGTGGGCGCCGGCGAGCAGATCGGCCTGGTCGGCTCCACCGGCAACTCCACCGGCCCGCACCTGCACTTCGAGGTGCGCACCCGCCCGGACTACGGCTCGGACGTCGACCCGGTCGCGTACCTGCGCGACAACGGCGTCTCTCTCTGAGGGTCCCCCGCAGTACGGCGCAGCCCCCCGTTTCCGGCGGAACGGGGGGCCTCGTCGTGCACGGGCTACGCCGCCGGGCGGCCCATGGCGCGGAACGTCCAGCCCGCGGCGCGCCACGGCGCCGGATCCAGGGTGTTCCGCCCGTCGATCAGGTGCGGCCGGGAGACGACCGCCGCCAGGTGCCCGGGGTCGAGGTCGCGGAACTCCGGCCACTCGGTGAGGTGCAGCACGATGTCCGCCCCGCGCAGCGCGTCCTCGGCGGAGTCGGCGTAGCGCAGGGTGGGGAACTCCCGGCGGGCGTTGTCCATGCCCTTGGGGTCGTAGACGGTGACCTGGCCGCCCTGGAGGTGGATCTGGCCGGCGACGTTGAGGGCGGGGGAGTCGCGGACGTCGTCGGAGTCGGGTTTGAACGCGGCGCCCAGGACGGCGATGCGCCGGCCCAGGAAGGTGTCGCCGCAGGCTTCGCGGGCGAGCTCGACCATGTGGGCGCGGCGGCGCATGTTGATCGAGTCGACCTCGCGCAGGAACGTCAGCGCCTGGTCCACGCCCAGCTCGCCGGCGCGGGCCATGAAGGCGCGGATGTCCTTGGGCAGGCAGCCGCCGCCGAAGCCGACGCCGGCGCGCAGGAACTTCCTGCCGATCCGGTCGTCGTAGCCGATGGCCTCGGCGAGCTTGACGACGTCGCCCCCGGCGGCCTCGCACACCTCCGCCATGGCGTTGATGAACGAGATCTTCGTGGCCAAGAACGCGTTCGCCGAGGTCTTCACCAGCTCCGCGGTCGGATAGTCCGCCGTCACGAACGGCGTACCGGCGGCCAGGGGAGTCGCGTACACCTCGCGCAGCGTCTCCTCGGCGCGCTCGCTCGCCACGCCGACGACGATGCGGTCCGGGCGCAGGGTGTCCTCCACGGCGAAGCCCTCGCGCAGGAACTCCGGGTTCCACGCCAGCTCCGCCTGCTCCCCGGCCGGCGCCAGCTCGGCCAGCCGCCGCGCCAGCCGCGCCGCGGAACCCACGGGCACCGTCGACTTCCCCACCACCAGACACGGCCGGTCCAGACGCGGCGCGAGGGCGTCGACCGCGGCGTCGACATAGCTCATGTCGCAGCCGTACTCGCCGTGCCTCTGCGGCGTGTTCACACAGACGAAGTGCACGTCGCCGAAGGCCGCCGCCTCCGCGTACGAGGTGGTGAAGCGCAGCCGGCCGGTGGAGCCCTCGATTCCGGCGACGTGCTTGCGCAGCAGCTTCTCCAGGCCGGGCTCGTACATCGGCACCCGGCCCGAGGACAGCAGCTCGACCTTCTCCTCGACCACGTCCAGGCCCAGCACCTCGAAGCCCAGCTCCGCCATCGCGGCGGCGTGCGTGGCACCGAGGTACCCCGTGCCGATCACAGTGATCTTCAAGGTCATGTGCCCGAGCATATCCGCGGGCTCCGACACGTCCACCTGGGCAACCATGCGCCCGCGTTCGGAGTCTGACTCATGAACGTGCACTCATAGAGGTGGGGGATCGTGACGAGGCGGCATCTGGACGGAGCGGGCGGCGGAACCGACGAGCACGGTACGCCGTACGCCCCGGAACCGGCGGCCGGTCCGACCGACCCGGCCGACCTGAACGACCTGCACGACCCGAGCGGCCCGAAGAGTCCTGACGACCCGAGCGGCCCTCACGACCCGAGCGGCCCCGGCGACCCGGCCGACCCCGGCGACCCCGCCGACGGCCCTCCGCCCGCCGCTCCCCGCCGCCGCATGAGCCGCGGCCGCAAGGTGCTCCTCGGCGCCGTGATCATGCTCGTCGCCGGGGTGCTCATGGCCGCCGGCGGCCTGTGGTGGGCGTACCAGCACTACACCGGCCGCGTCGACCGCATCCCGAACGCCTTCCCGACCAACGTCCCGAAGAAGCACCAGCCGGCGCCGTCCAAGGGCGGCGAAACGTACCTGCTCATCGGTGTCGATGCCCGCTCCGACCTCCCGCTCACCGGCGACGGCGCCGGCGAGCACACCTGGGAGCCGGGCGCGCAGCGCAGCGACACGATGATGCTCGTCCACCTCCCCGAGGGCCGGGACAGCGGCTACGTCGTCTCCCTGCCCCGCGACTCCTGGGTGACCATCCCCGGCCGGGGCGAGGCCAAGCTCAACGCCGCCTTCTCCTACGGAGGACCCCCGCTGCTCATCGACACCGTGCAGCGGATGACGAAGGTCAAGATCGACCACCTCGCGGTGATCGACTGGAGCGGCTTCAAGCGCCTCACCGACGCCGTGGGCGGCGTGGACATCACCATCGACGAGACCACCCCGCGCCGCAACGGCGGCGGCGAGTGGACCGCCGGCACCCACCACATGAACGGCGAGACCGCCCTCGACTACGTGCGCGAGCGCCACGGCCTGCCCCGCGGCGACCTCGACCGCACCCAGCGGCAGCAGAACTTCCTGCGCGCCGTCATCACCGAGACGATGTCCTCGGACAACTTCTCCAACCCGCTCAAGGTCAAGCGCCTGCTGGACGCGGTCACCGACACCGTCAGCGTCGACGACAGGTTCTCGGACGGCGCGATGCGCGACCTGATGTGGGACATGAAGGGCGTGCGCTCCGACGACCTGGTGTTCATGAACGCGCCGGTGGCCGGTCTGGACATGATCGACGGCCAGTCGGTGGTGCTGCTGGACGACGGCGCCGCCGCCCCGCTGTGGGAGGCCATGCGGAACGACACCATGGAGCGGTACGTCGAGAAGTACCCGACCGACCGCCTGGGCAGCACCGCCCCCTGAGCCCCCGCCGCCGCGCTCCACGGCCCCTGTCGTCAACGTCACGTAGGTGCGCCCGCCGCGCACGGCATACCATCGGCACTACTTAACGGTAATTAGCATGCGCGGGAATGGAGAGAGCCTTGGCAGGAGCGCCCGAATTCGACCTGTACCGCCCGGCCGAGGAGCACGACATGCTCCGCGACGCCGTCCGCTCCCTCGCCGAGGCGAAGATCGAGCCCTTCGCGGCCGAGGTGGACGAGGAGGCGCGCTTCCCGCAGGAGGCGCTGGACGCGCTCGTCGCGGGCGACCTGCACGCCGTCCACGTCCCCGAGGAGTACGGCGGCTCGGGCGCGGACGCGCTGGCGACGGTCATCGTCATCGAGGAGATCGCCCGCGTCTGCGCCTCCTCCTCCCTGATCCCGGCCGTCAACAAGCTCGGCTCGCTGCCCGTGATGCTGGCCGGCTCCGAGGAGCTGAAGGCGACGTACCTGACGCCGCTGGCGCGCGGCGAGGCGATGTTCTCGTACTGCCTCTCCGAGCCCGAGGCCGGTTCCGACGCGGCCGGGATGAAGACCCGTGCCGTACGGGACGGGGACTCCTACGTCCTCAACGGCGTCAAGCGCTGGATCACCAACGCGGGCGTCTCCGAGTACTACACCGTGATGGCCGTCACCGACCCGGAGAAGCGCTCCAAGGGCATCTCCGCCTTCGTCGTCGAGAAGTCCGACGAGGGCGTCTCCTTCGGCGCCCCGGAGAAGAAGCTCGGCATCAAGGGCTCCCCCACCCGCGAGGTCTACCTCGACAACGTCCGGATCCCCGCGGACCGCATGATCGGCGCCGAGGGCACGGGCTTCGCCACCGCGATGAAGACCCTCGACCACACGCGCATCACCATCGCCGCTCAGGCCCTGGGCATCGCGCAGGGCGCGCTCGACTACGCGAAGGGCTACGTCCGCGAGCGCAAGCAGTTCGGCAAGCCGGTGGCGGACTTCCAGGGCGTGCAGTTCATGCTCGCCGACATGGCCATGAAGATCGAGGCCGCCCGCCAGCTGACGTACGCCGCCGCCGCGACGTCCGAGCGGGTCGCCGCCGGCGGCGGGGACACCGGCCTCACCTTCCAGGGCGCGGCGGCCAAGTGCTTCGCGTCCGACGTGGCGATGGAGGCCACGACGGACGCGGTGCAGCTCCTCGGCGGCTACGGCTACACCCGCGACTACCCGGTGGAGCGCATGATGCGCGACGCCAAGATCACCCAGATCTACGAGGGCACCAACCAGGTCCAGCGCGTCGTCATGGCCCGCAACCTGCCCTGACGCCCCTCCGGGGCGGCCGGTACGCCTCCCGTACGCGCTGGAGGGGAGACCGGGAGATCGCTGGCACGGCGGGCGCGGCCGGGAGGGGGCCGTACGGAAGGCGGCCGGGCCCGGACGCGCCGGCCGGCGGCGGGTCAGGCCGGGCCGGGCGCCGGGCGCGGGTCCCGCGGCGCCGCGTCCGCGAGCCGCCGTTCGAGGTCCGCCAGCCGGTCGCGTACCTCCGCCGTCTCGCTCGGCGCCAGCCCGACCAGCAGGTGCAGCGCCTGGCACAGGGTGTCGCGCGCCTCGCGCAGCCGGCCCGCCGCCTCCTGCGCCTCGGCGAGCTGGGGCAGCGTGATCGCCCGGTACACCCGCTCCTCCCGGCCGGACAGCAGGCGGAGGGACCGGCGGTAGCTGGCGATGGCGTCCTCCGGACGGTCCAGCCGCAGCCGGATGAAGCCCAGGCTGTCCAGGGTGGCGGCCTGGCCCAGCGTGTCGCCGAGGTCGTCGAGGATGCCCAGGGCCTCCTCGCAGCACCGCAGCGCGCTCGTCAGGTCGCCCCGTTGGGCGCGGTACCAGCCCAGGTTGTTCAGGGCCAGCGCCACCCCCGGGCGGTGCCCCGCCCCGCGGCACAGCTCCAGGGACCGCTCCGCGTGCCGCTCGGCGCCGGCCGGGTCGCCGCGCTGCCCTTCGAGCACCGCGAGCTGGGTGAGGACCACGGCCTGGCCGACGGCGTCGGCGCTGTCCTCGTACAGCCGGAGGGCCCGGCGCAGCTCGGCCCCGCCCTCCTCGGCGCGGCGCAGCCGCACCAGCGCCTGGCCGAGCCCGAAGTGGCAGTACGCGCGCGCCGCGGGGTCGGCCAGCCGCCCCGCCGCCGCGAGCCCGGCACGGTGGACGTCCGCCTCGTCGGACAGGTGCCCCTGCTGGTAGAGGAACGTGCGCAGCATGCGGGCGAGTTGCCAGGTGTGCACGTCCCGGCCGGCGCGTGCGCTGCCGTCGACCGCGGCGAGCAGCGTCTGCCGTTCCCGGCGGAACCACGCCAGGGCCTCGCGCTCGTCGCGCGGCGGGACGACGGTGACGTCGGCCGCCGCCGGCGGCGGGGTGACCGGCAGCTGATGGTGCCGGTTCAGCAGCCGGTCGCCGTGGTAGGCGGTGTGCAGCAGATGCTCCTCCAGCCGGGCGGCCGCCGCGCGCCGCTCCGGCGCCGGCAGCTCGTCGTCCGCCCGCTCCCGGGCGTAGCTCCACAGCAGGTCGTGCCAGGTGTAGCGGCCGGACGGGGACTCCTCCAGCAGGTGCGCCCGGCACAGCTCCGTCAGGGTGCGCCGCGCCCGTACCGGCGTCACCCCCGCCAGGCTGGCCGCGGCCGCCGGCGCGATCTCGGGAACCGGGTGCGTCCCCAGCAGCAGGAACAGCCGGGCGGCGGCCGGGCTGAGGCAGCGGTAGGACCAGGACAGCACGGTCCGCAGGTCGGTCCGGGCGTCCCCGCCGTCGAACGCGTCGAGCCGCGCGGTCGCCCCGTCCGCCCCGTCCGCCCCGCCGAGTTCGGGGAGCATCGCGGACAGCGGCATGCCGGGGCGGGCCACGGCGCGTGCCGTCACGATCGCCAGGGCGAGCGGCAGCCCCGCGCAGTGGGTGATGAACTCGGCCACCGCCTCCGGTTCCGCCGCGACGCCCTGGTCCCCCAGCCGGCGGGCCATCAGCTCCCGCGCCTGCGCGGGCGGCAGCGGGCCCAGCCGCACCGGCCGCGCCTCCTCGGCGGCCACCAGGCCGAGGAGGTCGTGGCGGCTGGTCACCAGCGTCAGGCAGCCGGGCGCGTTCGGCAGCAGGGGCCGTACCTGCTCGGCCTCCCGGGCGTTGTCCAGTACGACGAGCATGCGCCGGCCCGCCAGCAGGCTGCGGTAGAGGCCGACCCGCGCCTCGGCGTTGTCCGGCACCCGCTCGCGGGGGACGCCCAGCGCTTCGAGGAAGCCCCACAGCGCGGTGCCGGTCTCCAGCGGCGCCGCCGAGGGGCCGAACCCGCGCAGGTTGACGTAGAGCTGGCCGTCGGGGAAGTGCTCCTCGCGGGCCGCGGCCCAGTGCACCGCCAGCGCCGTCTTGCCGACCCCGCCGGTACCGGCGACCACCACCGTCACGGGGACGGCCCGCGCCCGGCCGCCGGGCGCGGGCAGCAGCCGGTCCAGCGCGGCCAGCTCTTCCTGCCGGCCCGTGAAGTACGCGGTGGCGGGCGGCAGCTGACGCGGCACCGGAGCCGCTGCCGGCGGGCCCTCCTCCGGGCCGGTGCCGCCCGCGGCCACCGGCGCGTCCTGTAGCGCCGCCTGATGCGCCCGGCGCAGCTCGTGGCCGGGCTCGATGCCGAGCTCCGCCACGAACCGGCGGCGTATTCGCCCGTACGTCTCCAGCGCCTCCGCACGCCGCCCGCCGCGGTACAGCGACGTCAGCAGCAGCGCCGCCGGGCGCTCCCGCAGGGGGTGCTCGGCGAGCAGCGGCGTCAGCGCCGACACCACCTCCTCGTGCCGTCCGGCCGCGGTCCGGAGCGCGGCCAGGTCCTCCACCGCGGCCAGCCGCTCCTCCTCCAGCGCCGGGACCACCGCGTCCGGCAGCCAGTCGCCGGCGACGTCCGCCAGGGCCGTGCCGCGCCACTCGGCGAGTGCGGCGGTCAGCGCCTCCTCGGCGGCCCCGGAGCCGTTCAGGCGGCGCGCCCGGCGCACCCCGGTCCGGAAGCGGTGCAGATCGATCCGCGCCCCGGCCGCCCGCAGGCGGTAGCCCGCCCCCGTCGTGGTCAGGCCCACCTCCTCGGCGTCGCCGTCCCCGGCCGCGTCCTCCCGCGCCGCCGCGTGCAGCAGCCGCCGAAGCGAGGAGATCCGGCCCTGCACGGCGTTGCGCGCGGAGGCCGGCGGCGTCCCGCCCCACAGGGCCCGCTCCAGCCGTGCCACCGGCACCACGTGCCCGGCCTCCAGGGCCAGCATGGCCAGCACCGCCCGGTCCTGCGCGGTGTCGGGTCCCAGGCGCCGCCCCCCGGCCCACACCCCCACCGGTCCCAGCACCCGCAACTCGACCCGGTCCGGCACGATCGAACACCCCTTCCCGTTCCGGAAGAAGATCAATCTACCTGCTGAATCAGTCGCAAATCAGCCTGAAATCAGCCCGCTGGTACAGCCTTTCGACACCGAGTGCGGAGGGGAGGTGCCGGACCATGCAGATCAAGGTGCAGAAGGTGGAGCCCGTCAAGGCCACCGTGTTCTACGTCTGAGCCACGACCTGGCCTCGTCCCCCGCGCGCGGGTTCCGCCGCGGGGGACTCCCCTTCGTCACTTCGAGGAGAGCAGCCCGTGCGCGTGAGCCTCAAGGAATGCCTGTGGGAACGGGCCGGGGACGACCTGGTCGTGGTCTTCGACCCGCGTGAGGCCGTCACCCTCGGCGACCCGGACGGCCGGATCACGGCCCTCCTGACCGAACTGGACCGGGCGCCGCAGACCCCCGCGGAACTCGTCGACTCCCTGGCCGCCCGCGGCTTCCCGGTCACCGAGGCGGAGGTGCGCGCCGGCCTGGAGGGGCTGGACTCGCTCGGCTTCGTCGAGATCACGGACCACCGCGCCCCGGCAGACCCGCAGGAGGTCGAGCGGCAGTTCTCCAACCTCGCCTTCTTCGGCGCCCACGCCTCCCTGGAGCGGTCCCGGCGCGACTACGTCCGCCGGCTGGCGGACGCCCACGTGCTGGTGCTCGGGGTCGGCGGCGGCGGCTCGTCCCTGGTGCAGTGCCTCGCCGGGCTGGGCGTCGGCAGGCTGACCCTCCTCGACCACGACCGGGTCGAACGACGCAACTTCTCCCGCCAGTTCCTCTACCGGCACGACGACATCGGCCGCTCCAAGGTGGAGCGCGCCGCCGCCTGGGTCGCCGCCTACGACCCCGCGATCCGCGTCCACACCGTCGACCGCTGGGTCTCGGGACCCGAGGACCTGGCCGACCTCACCGACGGCGTCACCCTGGTCGCCGGCGGCCTCGACGGCCACCCCGACGCCACCCTGTGGGTGAACGAGGCGGCGGTACGGGCCGGCGTCCCCTACGTCTTCGGCGGCGCCGGGCGCACCCAGTTCTCGTACGCCTCCGTGGATCCCGGCGCGAGCCCCTGCCTGGCCTGCGACCGGGCGGGGGATCCGGACCCCGGCAGCACCGCGGGCCGGGCCATGCGCCTGACCGCCGCGATGCCCCAGAGCAACCCCCTGATCGCCCCCGTCGCGATGCAGGTCGGCTCCCTCGTCGCCTACGAGGCCCTGCGCTACCTCACCGGCTTCGAACCGCCGCAGGCCGCCGGCTGCCGCGTCGTGGTCGACCTGCGCGACGGCCTGGCCGCCACCCGGGTGCCCTTCACCCGGGACCCCGGCTGCGCCGTGTGCGCCGCGGCCCCGCCGCGCGCCGCCCGGCCCGCCGCCCCGCCGCCGGTGGCGGTCGCCGATGCCTGAGACCGCGGGCGGCACCGTACGGCTGCGCGCGCTCAGCGTGGTGCGGGAGGGCGACGAGGTCGTGGTCGGAGATCCGGAGTCCGGCACGTTCGTCACGATGCCCGCCGTCGGCGGCGTCGTGATCGACGCCCTGCGACGCGGCGCCACCCTCGCCGAGGCCGCCGCCGGCGCCGAGGAGTTCGCGGGCGAGCCGGTGGACGTCCCGGCCTTCGTCACCACCCTCGGCGAGCTGGGCTTCCTCGACGACGGCGAGGACCGCAGCCCCCGGCCGACCGCGCCCGTCCAGGGCCGGCGCTGGCTCGCCGGCGTCCGCCCGGAGACCGCCCGGCGGTTCTTCGGCCCGGCCGCCTGGGCCTGCTACGTCCTGTGCGCCGCCGGCGCCGTGGCCGTACCGGCGCTCCGGCCGGCGCTACGGCCCGATCCGGCCGCGGACGCCCTGGTCTTCACCGACACCGGCCTGAGCGGGCTGCTGCTGCTGCCGCTCGCCCTGCTGGCCGTCGCCGGGCACGAGGCGGGCCACTGGCTGGCCGCCCGCGCCGTGGGCGTCCGCAGCCGCTTCGGCGTCGACCGCCGCATGGTCGTGCTGGTCGTCGAGACCGACCTCACGCAGCTGTGGACCGTCGAACGCCGACTGCGCTACGGGCCGCTGCTGGCGGGCCTCGCCGTCGACGCCGTGCAACTCGCCGCCGCGCTCGTCGCCCGCCTCCTGGTCGACACCGGTCACTGGAGCCCGCCCACCACCGTCGACGAGCTGCTGGCGGCCTGGGTCCTGATCAAGACCGGGCAGATGCTCTATCAGTGCATGGTCTTCCTGCGGACCGACCTCTACGCGGTCCTGGTCAACGCCCTGGGCTGCCGCGACCTGTGGCGGGTGAAGTCGCTGCTGCTCCGCCGCGCGTTCGGCAGGCTGACGCCGCGGCAGACGGCGGAGCTGGCCGCGGCCGACCCCGTGGACGTGCGCGCCGGCCGCTGGTTCCGATGGGTGTGGCTGGCGGGCTTCGCCGGCGTGGCCGCCTGGTTCGTGCTGCTGGTGCTGCCCGCCCTCGCGGAGGTGGCCCGCTGGACGGCCGACGGCCTCGCCGAGGGCCCGCTCGACGGCGCGTTCTGGTACCGCGCGGCCTGCGCGGTCCTGCTGTCGGCGCCGGTGGCCCTCCCCGCCGCCCTCGCGGCCCGCGAGGCGGCCACGGCCCTCCGGTCCCGCCGCCGCCCGTAGCCGCGGGCGACCCGGCCGGGCCGGGGCCGGCGGCGGGCTGGCGGCGGGTGCGTCCGTCAGGCCGGGGGCTTCGGAGTGGCCGTGCAGGGCGCGGCGTTCGGCGCGCAGCAGCCCTCGTCCGCTGCCGCGGCCGGGCCGGCGGTGGGGGCGCAGCAGCCCTTGCCCCGCCAGGCGTCGCGGCCTTCCTTGGCGGCGACGGCGGCGATGGCCAGGGCGGCGACCGGGTCGGCCCAGGCCCAGCCGAACAGCATGTTCGCGAGCAGACCGGCCAGCAGCACCCCCGAGAGGTAGGTGCACAGCAGGGTCTGCCGGGAGTCGGCGACGGCGGAGGCCGAGCCGAGTGCGCGGCCGGTCCGGCGCTGGGCGGCGGACAGGAACGGCATGATCGCCAGGGAGAGGGCGGCGAGGACGATGCCGGGGACGGAGTGGCCGGCCTCTCCGGTTCCGGTCAGCGCGCGGAGGGAGTCGGCGGCGACGTAGAGCGCGAGGGCGAAGAAGGAGATCGCGATGATCCGCAGGGTGCGCTGTTCGCGGGCTTCGCGGACGGCGTGGTCGCGGGCGGAGAACTGCCAGGCGACCGCCGCGGCGGAGGAGACCTCGATGACGGAGTCGAGGCCGAAGCCGATCAGGGCGGTGGAGGAGGCGAGGACGCCGGCCGTGAGCGCGACGACCGCCTCGACGACGTTGTAGGCGATGGTCGCGGCGACCAGCAGCCGTATGCGGCGGGCCAGCACCTCGCGTTGTGCCGGGCCGGGGCCGAGGGACAACGCGGTCATTCAGCAGCAGCCCTTCGTTCCGGCGTCGGGGCAGGTGCGGTCCGCCGCGACGGCCACGACGGCGGTGCGCAGGTCGTCGAGGGCGTGGCCGAGGCGCTCGTCGGCGAGTTCGTAGCGGGTGCGCCGCCCGTCCGGGACGGTGACGACCAGGCCGCAGTCGCGCAGGCAGGCCAGGTGGTTCGACAGCCGGGTGCGGGAGACCTCCAGGCGGTCGGCGAGGTCGGCCGGGTAGGCCGGGGCCTGGCGCAGTGCGAGGAGGATGCGGCAGCGGATGGGGTCGGCCAGGGCGCGGCCGAACCGCGCGAGCACGTCGATGTCAGCGGCGAGTGTCAGCACCCTCCGATAGTACAGGAGATCCTGAATTCAGGGAATTGTGGACTGAAGATCGGCCGCCGTGCGCACCGGACGCGTCAGAGGCGGGCTATGTCGGGGATCGCGGCCTTCGGCTTGCGGCGCGGGGGCATGCGGCCCAGGAGGCAGATGTAGCGCGTCGCGCGGTGGCGCTGGCCGGCGGCCTCGTACGGGGCGAGCAGCTCCAGCATCCGGTCGTCGTCCGCGTCCCGTTCGCGGCCCAGGGTGTAGCCCACGATGCGCGGCAGGTGCAGGTCGCCGACCGTGACCGCGTCCGGGGCGCCGATGACGCGCTGGAGGGTCTCGGCGGCGGTCCACGGGCCGATGCCGGGAATGGCGGTGAGGCGGGCCGCGGCGTCGTCGAGGTCCATCTGCGCCGCCGCCTGAAGCGGGCGGGCGCGGCGGACGGCGCGCACGATCGCCGCCGCGCGCTTGCCGTCGACGCCCGCGCGGTGCCACTCCCAGGACGGGATCATCGCCCAGCCGCGCGCGTCCGGCATCACCCGCATCCGCAGCTCCGCCCCCGCCGGGCCGGGGGCGGGCGTGCCGTAGCGGTGCAGCAGCAGCCGCCAGGAGCGGTACGCCTCGTCCGTGGTGACCTTCTGCTCCAGCACCGACGGGATCAGCGACTCCAGCACCAGCCCGGTGCGGATCAGCCGCAGCCCCGGGTGGCGGCGGCGGGCCTCGTGGACGACCCGGTGGCGCGGCGTGAACGGCTCGGGGTCGTCGGCCGCGCCCAGCAGCGCGGGGAGCCCGTCCAGCAGCCACTCCGCGCCCGGGCCCCACGCCTCGGCGGCCACCGCGCCGCCCGCCGGGGCGACGCGCAGCGCGCCGGGGCCCGCGGGGGTGCGGCTGGCCCGCCAGACGGCGCCGTCCGCGACGCGGTACGCCGGGTCGCCGGGGCCGCGCCGCAGCACGCCGAGGGTGCGCCACAGGTCGTACGGGCCCGGGGGCGTCCAGGTCCGGGTGCGGACGCGGTGGTCGGGGGCGGCGGGCATGACGCACGACTCTAGCGCCCGCCGCCGCCCGGGACGCCCGGCCCCGGCTCCTCGCCCCCGCCGGGCGGCCGCGCCCGACCGCGTAGCCTGGCCGCGATGAACCCCACCGCCGCCACCCCCGCCGCCCTGCTCGACGCCGCCCTCGCCGCGGACCCGGCCCGCCCCCTGGTCACGTACTACGACGACACCACCGGCGAGCGCGTCGAACTCTCCGTCGCCACCTTCGCCAACTGGGTCGCGAAGACCGCCAACCTCCTCCAGGGCGACCTCGCCGCCGAGCCCGGCGACCGGCTCGCGCTGCTCCTGCCCGCCCACTGGCAGACCGCCGTCTGGCTGCTGGCCTGCGCCGCGACCGGCGTCACCGCGGTGCCCGCCGACCCTGCCTCCCCCGACACCGCCGCCGCCGCCGACCTCGTCGTCAGCGGCCCCGACGCACTGGAGCGGGCCCGCGCCTGCACCGGCGAGCGGGTCGCGCTCAGCCTGCGGCCCCTCGGCGCCCGCTTCCCACAGCCGCCGGAGGGCTTCCTCGACTACGCCGTGGAGGTGCCGGGCCAGGGCGACCGCTTCCAGCCGTACGCCCCCGCCGACCCGGACGCGCCGGCGCTGGTCGTGGCGGGCGCCGGGATGACCGCCGCCGAGCTGGTGGCGCGCGCCCGCGCGGACGCGGAGGCGGGCGCGCTGGCGCCGGGCTCCCGCACGCTGTCGACACTCGGGTACGACACGTGGGAGGGGCTCTCCGCGGGGCTGTACGCCCCGCTGGCCGCCGGCGCCGGGGTGGTGCTCTGCCCGTACCTCGACCGGCTCCCGCCCGCGCAGCAGGAGAAGCGCAGGGCCGACGAGCACGTCGGGTAGCGCCTTCTCCTGAAGAGAAGGGTCACACCGCCGCCTGCGGGGCGACGCGCGGGGGAAGTTGTCGGCCATGGCGCCTTATTCGTGATGCCATGTACCGAATGCGGCGTGCCGGACGACCCCGGGGGTGCTCGGCCGTCTGCACCAGGACACGGCGGATCGAGTGTGAGGAATGGGCGCAGACGTGACCGGCCCGCGGGAGGGCGGCCCCCGGGGCCCGGGCGGCTCCCGCGGCCCCCGCCGCCCGCGCAGCCGCCGCCGCGTCATCGCCCGCCGCGTCGGCGTCGGCCTCGCCCTCTTCGTCCTCGCCGTCTCCGGCGTCGGCTGGTACTTCTACCAGCGCTTCGAAAGCAACATCACCGTCGACTCCGCCACCGCCCGCGAGCTCCAGCGCTACGAGGAGGAGCGCCCCGCGCCCGCCGCCGGCGGCGCCAGCAACATCCTGCTCCTCGGCTCCGACTCCCGCGCGGGCACCGACCGCTACGGCCGCGACACCGGCGTCGAGCACTCCGACACCGCCGTCCTGCTCCACCTCGCCGGCGACCGCGACGGCGTCACCGCGATGAGCATCCCGCGCGACCTCATGGTCCCCATCCCCGACTGCCGCCGCCGCGGCGGCGACGGGTCGAGCGGCAAGCAGGTCAACCAGTTCAACTTCAGCTTCGCCTACGGCGGCGCCGCCTGCACGATCCGGGTGGTGGAGAAGCTCGTCGGGGTGCGCGTCGACCACCACGTCATCATCGACTTCCAGGGCTTCAAGAAGGTCGTGGACGCGGTGGACGGCGTGGAGGTGTGCCTGCCGGAACCGGTGCGTGACAAATCGGCCAACCTGCGGCTGCCCGCGGGGCGCCAGGTGCTCGACGGAGAGCAGGCGCTCGGCTACGTACGGGCGCGAAAGTCCCTCGACGGCGGCAGCGACACCCAACGCATGGCCCGGCAGCAGGAGTTCATGGCCTCGCTGGTGAACAAGGTGCAGAGCAACGGCGTCCTGTTCAACCCGATGCGCCTCGCGCCGCTGCTGGACGCGGTGACCTCGGCGCTCACCGCCAACGAGGAGCTGTCGTCGCTCGCCGAGCTGTACGACCTCGTACGCATCGTGCGCGACGTGCCCGGCGAGCGCGTGCACTTCCTCACCGTGCCGCGGCGCCCGTACCGCCTCGACCCCAACCGCGACGAACTGGTGCAGCCCGCGGCGGGCAAGCTGTTCGAGGCGCTGCGCGACGACAGCGTCGTACGGTTCGTCGCGGAGGGCCGGAAGGACCGGCAGCGGCGGGACTCCGATACCCCTCCCGCGGTCAAGGACACAACCCCTGTGGATGACATCTGCCACTAGCGCGGATCAACGCGCACAAGGGGGGCACGGTGTTTGGAGGGGATGCGCGGGATGTCCTGTTACGAGTGCGTGGAATTTGTCACGGGCGTCGCCACCGGTCGAACGAGGCGGCTAGTGTGAGCCGACCGGCCGCCTGACAGGCGGCCGTCGAACGTACACAGAAAGACCGGCGCCGGCAGGGGGAGGCGCTGACCGACCCGATGTGAGGACCCGAGCGACCGTGGATGGGCGAGGCCGTGGACACGCCGGCGAGGTCGACCCCGCCGATCAGTGGGTGTTCAATCCCGAGACCGGCAGCTACGAGTTGCGTCTCGACCCGCAGATCCCGGGCGGACAGGGCGGCCCGCCCCACGGCAGACACGCACCGGGTCCGCACGGTCACGCCCCGCAGGGGTACGGCCACCAGCCCGGGCCGCAGCCCCGGGCGCCGCAGGAGTACGTCCCGCACCAGAACGGCCGCCCGCCGCACGACCAGGCGCCGGGCCCGCGGCCGGGCCGCCACCAGGCGCCGCCCCCGGAGCCGGACACCCCCGAGGGCCCCGACCTCGGGAAGGAGCCCCGCCTGCCGTCCCAGCGCCGCCGCGGCGGCCCGCCGGGAGGCTCCGGCGGCTCGGGCGGCTCCGGTACGGGGCCGGGCGGCGGGCCCGGCGCGGGCGGGCCGGGCGGCCCGCGCAGCCGCCGCCGTCCCAAGCCCCGCAAGAGCGCCAAGAAGAAGGCGCTGATCTGGGTCGCGGGGAGCCTGGCGGTGGTCCTCGTCGCCCTCGCCGCGGGCGCGTTCTACATCTACCAGAAGCTGAACGGCAACATAGACAAGGTCGATGTCGCCGGCGAGGACCACGCGGCGGTCATCGACGGCCCCGTCAACATCCTGGTGATGGGCACGGACAAGCGCACCGGCGAGGGCAACACCAGCTACGGCGACAAGGAGAGCCCGGGCCACGCCGACACCACCCTGCTGTTCCACGTCTCCGAGGACCGCACCAACGCCACCGCGCTGAGCATCCCGCGCGACATGATCACCGACATCCCGGACTGCAAGACCAAGCAGGAGGACGGGAGCTGGAAGACCATCCCGGGCACGTACGGGACGAAGTTCAACGAGAGCCTCGGGCAGTTCGGCCGCGACCCCGGCTGCACCTGGAAGACCGTCGAGAAGATGACCGGTCTGGACATCAACCACTTCATCCTCGCCGACTTCAACGCCGTCAAGGACCTGTCCTCGGCGGTCGGCGGCGTCGAGGTGTGCCTCGCCGAGGACATCAACGACCCCAAGTCGCACCTCAACCTGCCCGCGGGCCGGCACACGATCGAGGGCGAGGACGCGCTCGCCTTCGTCCGCACCCGCTACTCGGTCGGCTTCGGCAGCGACCTCAGCCGGATCGAACTCCAGCAGCAGTTCCTCAGCTCGCTCATCCGCAAGATGAAGTCCAGCGGCTCGCTGACCAATCCGAAGAAGCTCCTCGACCTGGCCGACGCCGCCACCAAGGCGCTCACGGTTGACTCCGGCATCGGCAGCCCGAAGAAGCTCATGGACCTGGCGAACGACCTCAAGAAGGTCCCCCAGGACCGGATTACTTTCGCGACTTTGCCGGTGGTGGACAACCCTGAGGACGACGCGACCGTCCTTATGAATGAGGCCAAAGCCAAGCCGCTGTTCAAACTGCTCGACGCGGACAAGCCGTTCGACGGGGCGAAGGAGAAGAAGAAGGACAAGCCGGTCAAGAAGGCGGACCCCGGGGAGGTGCGGGTCGAGGTCGTCAACGGCGGCGGCGAGTCCGGCATGGCGTCGGCCACCGCCGGGTGGCTGCTTCAGGAGGGCGCGGGCTACGCCGCGGAGGCGGGCAACGCGCCCGAGGCGGTCGCCAAGACCCGCCTGGAGTACGCCCCCGACCAGGCCGAACAGGCCGCCAGGGCCGCGGACATGCTGGGGCTGCCGAAGCAGGCGATGAAGGAGACGGGGGAGAACGCGGGGGCCGAAGGGACCATGACGCTCACGCTCGGCGAGGACTTCACCCAGCCGGGCACGCCGGTCAAGGCGCCGGACAAGGCGCCGGACGGGGTGCAGAACATCAAGGCCGACGACAAGACCGTCTGTGCGAAGTGAGGCGGACGTGCGGACTGGACACCGCACGTACGCGATCGACCGGGAGGCCCCATGCGCCGCAGCGGTGTCCGCGGTAGCGGAGCGGACCGTCGCCCCGACAGAGCCCGCGAGCTCGGCTGGGACGACACTCTGTACGAGGACGCGGGCGTGCCCGGAATGCCACCGCAGCGCGGCTACGCGCGTCACCCCGACGGCGACCCCCGCTACGACGGCCCGCGCCACGACGACGGCCACGACGGCTACGACCGCCACCGCTCCGACGGCCCGTACGGCCCCGACGGCTACGCGGACGGCGACGACGACGGGCCGCCGCCCCCGCGCCGCCGCGGCCGCGGGGTGCGCGTCGCCCGCTGGTTCTTCGGCACCGTCGCCTTCGTCATACTCGGCGCCGCCGCCGCCGGCTACCTCTTCTACCGCGACCTGAACAACAACCTGGAGAAGGACCCGCTCAACCTCGGCAAGAACAAGCTCGACGAGAAGCAGCCCAACGCCGACGGCCAGACCCCGCTGGACATCCTGCTCCTCGGGTCCGACAGCCGGAACTCCGAAGAGAACCTCAGGCTCGGCGGCTCCCACGACGACGTCGGCCGCGACCCGCTGGCGGACGTGCAGATGCTGCTCCACGTCTCCGCGGACCGCAGCAACATGTCCGTGGTCAGCGTTCCGCGCGACACCCGGGTGACCATCCCCGAGTGCACCGACCCCGACGACGGCAAGGTCTACCCCGAGACCACCACCGCGACCATCAACACCAGCCTCCAGCACGGCGGTCCGGGCTGCACCGTGGCCGCCTGGGAGACCCTCACCGGCGTCTCCATCGACCACTTCATGATGATCGAGTTCGAGGGCGTGGTGAGCATGGCCGACGCGGTCGGCGGCGTCCCCGTCTGCGTACGGGACAACGTCGACGACCCGGACTCCGGGCTGCGGCTGGAGAAGGGCGAGACCACCATCAAGGGCGTGCAGGCGCTCCAGTGGCTCCGCACCCGGCACGGCTTCGAGGACGGCAGCGACATCGGCCGCACCCACGCCCAGCACCAGTACATGAACGCGATGGCCCGCCAGCTCAAGGAGGGCACCAAGCTCAGCGACCCCGGCAAGCTGCGCGCCCTGGCCGTGGCGGCCACCAACGCGCTGACCGTCGACGAGGAACTGGGGTCGGTGAAGGAGCTGTACGACCTCGCCAACGAGATCAAGCGGGTGCCAACCGACCGCATCACCATGACCACCATGCCGTGGGTGCAGGACCCGCAGAACACCGCGCACGTCATACCCAACGAGAAGGACGCGGCACAGATCTGGTCCATGCTCCGCAACGACGTCGCCTTCGACGGCAAGGACAAGCCCGGGAAGAAGAAGCCGGCCGAGGACCTCGTCGCCGAGGCCGACCCGAAGGCGGACATCCCCGTCCTCGTGCAGAACGGCACCGGTACGACGACGGCGGCCCCGGTCACCGGCCGGGCCGGCGAGGTCTCGCAGGTGCTCGTCGGCGAGGGCTTCACCCGGGCCGCCACCGACGCCACGCCCAAGTCGCAGGCCGACACCACGGTCTCGTACGGGACCGAGGCGCAGCACGCGAACGCCCTGGCGGTGGCCAAGGCGCTCGGGCTGCCCGACCGGGCGGTGAAGCAGTCCGTCAGCGTCGACGAGGTCACGCTGGTCGTCGGCGCGGACTGGCGGGAGGGCACCGCCTACCCCGAGGGCGCGGGCGGCGACGACGGGGCCGCGGAGCCGGAGAAGGCCCCGGACAGCGCCAACCCGCTGGCGGGCAGCAACAAGGAGGCGTGCATGGACGTCAACCCCGCCTACACGTGGTGACGCCCGGGCCGCCCATGCCCGCCCGGGGAGCGCTCAGGGCGCCGGGACCGCCGGCCGGCGGCTGGCGATCACCTTCCGCGCCAGCGACCGCGGGCTGGTGAGGAACCCCCAGCCCCACGACATGTGCATCGTGGCCAGCGCCACCGGGATCCGCAGCCGCGCCCGCACGGGCAGACCGCGCCCCGCGGGCACGGAGCCGGCCGCGATCCCCACGGCGTACGCGAGCGGGATCCCCAGCCCCAGCGGCGTCAGCGGGGTCACCAGCACCCCCGCCACGATCCCCGCCAGCGCGGCGGGCGGCGCGAGATAGCGCGGGTTGATCGAGCCCTTGTGGTAGCGGGCGACGACGCGGCGCCAGCGGCCGTAGTCCCGGTACTGCCTGGCCAGCGTCCGCACGCTCGGGCGCGGCCGGTACGAGACCGTCAGCTCCGGCGAGAACCAGACCGCCCCGCCCGCCGAGCGGATCCGGAAGTTCAGCTCCCAGTCCTGCGCGCGGATGAACTCCTCGTTGTACCCGCCCTGCCGCTCCAGCGCCTCCCGGCGGAAGACCCCGAGGTAGACGGTGTCCGCGGGCCCCGCCTCCCCGCCGGTGTGGAACGCGGCGTTCCCGACCCCGATGCGCGCGGTCATCGCGGCGGCGACGGCCTGCTCCCAGCTCGTCTCGCCCTCGGCGCGCATGACGCCGCCGACGTTCTGCGCGCCCGTCTCGGCCAGCAGCCGCACGGCGGTGGCGATGTAGCCGGGGGAGAGCATGCCGTGCCCGTCGACGCGGACAACGACCGGGTGCCTGGACGCCTTGATGGCCGCGTTGAGCCCGGCGGGGGTACGGCCCGTGGGGTTGGGCACCGTGTGCACCCGGCAGCGGGGGCCGTCCGCGGTCTCGCGGACCAGCTCGGCGGCGATGGCGTCGGTGCGGTCCGTGGACGGGCCGAGGGCGATGACGACCTCCAGGTCGCCGTCGTAGTCCTGCTCCAGGATGTGCCGCACCGCCTCGCGGAGGTGCCGTTCCTCGTTGAGCACCGGCATGATCACGGAGACCGCGGGGGCGGGCGCAGAGTCGTTCATAGCGTCGCTCAGGTTACCGCGAACGGGGGATCGGGGCGTGCCCGCAGGGTGGCGTCGGGCGTACGGGCGGCGTGTGCGGGGAAGGACGGCGCCCACGTCCCTACCGTGGTCGGTCCCTGCCCGTACCACCCGCCGGGCGTCCGCGCACCCGCGCGCCCCCTACCGACCCGCACCGACCCGTACCCGTCCAAGCCCCGCGGAGGTCCCCCCACCGTGCCAGCCCCGTCCGTGAAGCGCCCGCGCTGGGGTCTGCGGATCGCCACCGCGCTGTCCGTGCTCCTGCTGGCCACCGGCGGGGCCGGCTACTTCCTGCTGAGTTCCATCGGCGCCGGCATCCAGCGGGTCGACGCCTTCGGCGGGCTCCACGACCGCCCCCGGGACGGCGACGGGCTCAACTTCCTCGTCGCCGGCGTCGACCGGCGCGACAGCGTCAGCGCGCAGGAACGGCGCGAACACCACCTCGGCGGGCAGCCGTGCAACTGCACGGACGCGCTGATGCTCGTCCACCTGTCGCGGGACCGCGAGCGGGCGAGCGTGGTCAGCATCCCGCGCGACAGCTACGTCGAGCTGCCGCCGCACACCAACCGCGCCCTCGGCGAACGGCGCACCGCGCACCCGGCGAAGGTCAACGCGGCGTACACGCACGGCGGCCCGCCGCTGACCGTACGCGCGGTGGAGAAGCTGTCCGGGGTGCACATCGATCACTACGTGGAGATCGACTTCGCGGCGTTCATGAAGACCGTGGACGTCGTCGGCGGCGTGCAGGTGTGCACGCAGCGCCCGCTGCGCGACAGGTACTCCGGCCTCGACCTGCCCGCGGGCACCAGCAGCCTGGACGGCGGGGAGGCGCTGGCGTACGTACGCGCCCGGCACCTGGACGGCGCGTCCGACATGGGCCGGATGAAGCGCCAGCAGCGCTTCCTGGCCGCCGTCATCGACAAGCTCACCGGCAGCAGCGGGCTGATGAACCCGCTGCGCTTCCGCGAGGTCGGCTCGACGCTCCTCGGCGCGGTGCGCACGGACGCGTCGCTGGACACCGGGGCGGTGTTCGCGCTGGGCAAGGCGCTGCACGGGTTCTCGCCGGGGTCGTCGGAGTTCGCGACGGTGCCGGTGGCGGACATGGACTACGAGGTGCCGGGGCTGGGCGCCACGGTCAAGTGGGACGAGGAGGGGGCCCGGCGGCTGTTCGAGCGGCTGCGCGAGGACAGGCCGCTCAAGCCGCGGCGCGGGGGCGCGGAGCGCGGAAAGAACGGGAGCGGGGGTGGGGGCGGGCAGCGGAAACCGGCGCCGGTGGAGGTGCCGCCGGAGCAGATCAGGGTGCGGGTGGAGAACGGCACCGCGGAGAACGGCCTCGGCGCCCGCGTGGACCGGGCGCTGGCCCGCACCGGCTTCGCCACCGCCGGCACCGCCACGACGGCGGCGCCGACGGGCCGTACGGTGATCACGTACGACCCGGAGTGGGACCGCTCCGCCCGCTCCCTGGCCGCCGCCCTCCCGCACGCGAAGCTGCGCCCGGTGCCGGACCACGGCGCGGTGCTGACGGTCACGCTGGGCCCGGACCACGAGAAGGTGCGGCGCGTACGGCCCGCGGACCCGATCCTGGACGGCGCGGACGTCTGGTCGGCGGTCACGGGCGACGAGGTTCTCTGTACATAACGCGTCCCGCGCGGCCGCGGGGGTGCCTCCGCCTCGGCGGGGAAGCCCGCGGGGCCGGTCCCGGCCCGTTCCCCCGCCGTCAGGCGGTCTCGCGCCGCTCCCGGAGGTCCTTGATCGCGCGGCGGCGGGCCAGCCGGTGCGTGCGCCGGATCTGGGCCTCCTGGCAGCGCCGCTCGTCGCGCTCCGTCTCCGGGACGACGGGCGGCACCGGGCGCGGCCGGCCACCGTCGTCGACCGCCGCGAAGACCAGGTACGCGCTGGCGACCTGCTTCGCCGGCGTCGACTCGTTCCACCGCTCCGCCATCACCCGCACCCCGACCTCCATCGAGGTCCGCCCTGTCCAGTTGACCTGCGCCAGGACGTGCACCAGGTCTCCGATCCGCACCGGCTCCAGGAACACCATCTCGTCCATCGACGCCGTCACCGCCGGGCCGCCCGAGTGCCGCCCGGCGACCGCCCCGGCCACGTCGTCCACCAGTTTCATGATCACGCCGCCGTGCACGGTGCCGAGCAGGTTCGCGTCGTTCGCCGTCATGATGTGCGACAGCGTGGTGCGGGAGGCCGACGTGGGTTTCGCCCCGCCCGCCGCCGGGCGTTCCTGATCGTTCATGTGTGTCACTTTATGCGGCGCGCCGCTTTGCATCAGAACCGCTACAACCCCGGTCCGATCCTGAACCCCCCTTCAGGTGGCCCGGGCGGGCAGGGCACACTTCCCGCATGAGCGACTGGCCCGAGGGATGGACCGCAGACAGCCGGGACCGGCACGGGCGCGGCAGCCGCGCCGCCGACCCGGAGCCCCACCGCGTCATGCCCGTGGTGGGCGGCGGCGGAGTGCCGCCGCAGCGGTCCCGGGGCTACGACGACGGCCACGGTCCGTACGACGACGGTTACAACGAGGGGCAGGTCTACCGCAGCGGCGGCGGCCCCCCGGACCCGTACGGGAACGGGGGCGACGGCCGCCGCGGCGGCGGCTACGGCAAGCCGCCGCCGGACTGGCGCAAGCGGATCAAGATCGGTGTCATCGTGGCGCTCGTCTTCCTGATCGTCGTACCGGTCGCGACGTACTTCTGGGCCGACTCCAAGCTGCGCCGCGAGGTGGACCTCAGCAAGGTCGAGGACCGCCCCGGCGACCAGCCCGGCACGAACTTCCTCATCGTCGGCTCGGACAGCCGCGAGGGCCTGTCCGAGGAGCGGCAGGACGAGCTGCACACCGGATCGGTGGAGGGCAAGCGCACCGACTCGATGATGATCCTGCACAAGGGCGAGAACGGGAACACCATGATCAGCCTCCCGCGCGACTGGAAGGTCACCATCCCGGCCTTCACCGGCTCGGAGACCGGCAACCGCATCCCGGAGCAGACCCAGAAGATCAACGCCGCCTACTCCATCGAGGGCCCCGAACTGCTCGTCCGCACCGTCGAGTACAACACCGGCCTGCACATCGACCACTACGCCGAGATCGGCTTCGGCGGCTTCGCCAACATCGTCGACGAACTCGGCGGCGTCGAGATGTGCTTCGACAAGGCGGTCCAGGACGACAACTCCGGCGCCGACTTCCAGAAGGGCTGCCAGAAGCTCGACGGCGCCGAGGCGCTGGCCTTCGTCCGCAACCGCTACGCGCTGCCGGGCGGCGACCTGGACCGGACGAAGAACCAGCAGAAGCTGCTGTCCAAGCTGGCCGACGAGTCGGCGAAGATGTCGACGGTCCTCAACCCGTTCAAGCTCTACCCGACCATGGGCGCCGGCCTGGACTCGCTGATCGTCGACAAGGAGATGAGCCTGTTCAACGTGCTGCAGATGTTCTGGGCGATGAAGGGCGTCTCGGGCGGCGACGGCAAGCAGATGAACCTGCCGGTCGTCTCCGGCGGCACCGACTCGCGGCTCGGGTCCATACAGGTGTGGGACGAGCCGAAGGCCAAGAAGCTCTTCGAGCAGCTGAAGAACGACGAGAAGGTCACCGTGTCCGGCAGCTGACCGGCGCGACCGACCGAAGGGGACCCCGGCCCGCGGCGGGCCGGGGTCCGTTTCGTTCCGTACGGCACGCTACGGCGCCGTGCGGCTGCCGCGCCGGGCTCAGCGCACCACCGTGAACGACTCCGCCGCCCGCGGCGGCCGCTGCCGCGGCGGGGCCGCCGCGTGGCCCACGGCCACCGCGCCCATCGGGTCCCAGTCCGCCGGCAGGTCCAGCACCTCGCGGACCACGTCCCGGCAGAACATCGTGGACGACACCCACGCCGAGCCCAGCGACTCGCCGGCCAGCGCGACGAGGAAGTTCTGCACCCCGGCCCCGGTGGCGACGACGAACATCTCCCGCTCGGCGGCGTTGCGCCGGTCGTCCGGGTAGGTGTGCGAGCCGTCCATCACCAGGCAGGGCACCACCAGGTACGGGGCGTTGCGCAGCACGTCGCCGCGGCGGATCCGCTTGGCGATGGACTCCTCCGTGAAGCCGCTCAGCTCCCGCAGGTCCCGGATCCACGCCTCGCGCATCGCGTCCAGCAGCTCCGTCCGCGCCGCGGCCGACTCCAGCAGCACGAACCGCCACGGCGTCGTGTGGTGCGGCGCCGGCGCCGTCACCGCCGCGGCCACCGCCCGCCGCACCGCCGCCGGGTCGACGGGCTCGGCCGTGAACTCGCGCACCGTGCGCCGCTGCGTGACCGCCTCCCGGACCGCCTCCGACGTGCCGAGGCGGAACATGTCCTCGGCCGGCTCCCGCACCAGCGCGCGGGCGCCCGGCCCGTCGTCCTCGCCGGCCGGGGCGACGAGCTGCGGCAGCCCGCTGAGCACCGCCACCGGCAGCCCGTCGGCCTTGCCCTTGACCAGCTCGCCGGCGGCGGCCAGCTCGTCGGCGGCGGCGACGATCGTGCCCTCCAGGGCGTTGCCGTACGTGTCCGGGACGCCCCGCAGGTCGTCCAGCACCCGGACGCCGGCGGCGCCGATCGCGACGTCGGTGACGCCGTTGCGCCAGGGGCGGCCGAAGGTGTCGGTGACCAGGACGCCGACGTTGACGCCGAGGATCTCGCGCAGGCCGGCGCGCAGCGCGCGGGCGGAGGCGTCCGGGTCCTCGGGGAGCAGCAGGACGGTGCCGGCGGGGGTGTTGGAGGCGTCCACGCCGGCGGCGGCCATCACCAGGCCGTGCCGGGTCTCGACGATACGCAGCGGGCCGCGGCGGGCGACGAGGCGCACGGTCTCCTCGTCGATGGCGGCCTCCCGGTCCCCGGAGGGGTCGGTCTCCCGCACCCGGCCCTCCGCCTTGCTGACCACCTTGGAGGTGACGACGAGGATGTCGCCGTCGGCGAGCGGGGGTCCGGCGAGACCGGGTGCCGCGGCGGCGACGAGCTTGGCGAGGTCGTCGCCGGGGCGTAGCTCGGGGATGCCGGGCAGGGCCCGTACGGAGAACGCGGGCGCCCCCGCTGCCGCGCCCCCGTCCTGCCCCGCGCCCTTCGCCGCGTGCGGCGCCGTGCCCGCCGTCATGCCCGTACCTCCTGAGCCAGCTCCAGCGCCGCCGCGGCCATCCGCGCCGTCGCGTCCGTGTCCCGCATCATCAGCGGCACCGCCCGGCAGCGGATCCCGGCGGCCTCCACCGCCGGCACCGCCGCCGCGTCCACCTCGTCGACCAGCCAGCCGTCGATGAGCCCCGAGCCGTAGTGCAGCGCGACCGCCTCCGCCGTGGACTCGACGCCGACCGCGGCCAGCACCTTGTCCGCCATGCCGCGCACCGGGGCGCCGCCGACGATGGGGGACAGGCCCACGACGGGCACGTCGGCGTCGGCGATGGCCTCGCGGACGCCGGGCACGGCGAGGATCGTGCCTACGCTGACGACGGGGTTGGACGGCGGGAACAGCACCACGTCGGCCTCGGCGATGGCCTCCAGCACCCCGGGCGCGGGCTTGGCCTGCTCGGCGCCGACCGGGACCACCGCGAGCGCGGGCACGGAGGCGCGCAGCCGCACCCAGTACTCCTGGAAGTGGATCGCCCGGCGCTCGCCGTCCACGTCGACGGCGACGTGCGTCTCGACCCGGTCGTCGGTCATCGGGAGCAGCCGCACGCCGGGCTGCCAGCGGTCGCACAGCGCCTCGGTGACGGCGCTGAGCGGGAAGCCCGCGCCGAGCATCTGGGTGCGCACGATGTGGGTGGCGAAGTCGCGGTCGCCGAGCCCGAACCAGCCGGGCCCGACGCCGTACGCGGCCAGCTCCTCCTTGACGGTGAACGTCTCGTCGGCGCGGCCCCAGCCCTGTCCCTCGTGGATGCCGCCGCCGAGCGTGTACATCACGGTGTCGAGGTCGGGACAGACCTTGAGGCCGAACAGGTGGATGTCGTCGCCGGTGTTGCCGACGACGGTGACGTCCGCGTCCGGCTCTGCCTGCTTCAGGCCGCGGAGGAACCGGGCGCCGCCGATCCCGCCGGCCAGTACAACGATGCGCATGGCGCCCAGTCTTGCAGGCCGGGGTCAGGAGCGGGCCGGCTCACCCGTCCCGCGGGCGGTGGCGGCGGCGGTGCAGCGCGCCGCGCTCGCGTGGTCGTCGTGCGGGGCAGCGTCCCGCGAGGTGGTGCAGGCGATCACGGGCTTCGCCCTCCGGTGCCGGACTCGCGATGATCTCTCCGTGGGTGCGGCACGCGAAGTGGCCCGGTCAGGCACCGGTAGCGCCCCGGCCGGCCGAAGCGCTCGGCGGGACCTGCTCGTTCCGGTCCGCTGATCGGCTGCACCCCCGGCGGGACGCCATCTCGTGCATCGGCATCTCGGTGAGGGCCGGGAAGTAGACGTGCAGGCTGACGGCGGGCGTCAGCGCGTCGTTGACGACCTCGTGGACGTACCCCGGCGCGAAGAAGCGCTGCGCGCCGGGCGCGAGGGTGCGCGCGGTGTGGTTCGCGCGCTCGGTCAACTCCCCCGCCAGCACGGTGAATACGCCGGAGGAGGGCCCGTGGCCGTGTGCCCCGCTGCCCTGGCCGGGCAGCCAGCTGAGCAGCCACACCTCGTATCCGGGGCCGGTGCGCAGCCGGTGGTACCAGCGGGTGACGGGGTCGTAGCCGACGAGGGGCGCCCAGGCGGCCCGGTCGGCGGCGAGCGCGCGGGCGAGGCCGGCGAAGTCGGCGACGGTGGCGGGGTGGGCGGGCGCGGGCGGGAGCAGGTGGGGGAAGGCGAGCGGGTCGCCGCCGACCTGGATGTCGCTGAGCATCGGGCTCGGGAGTCCTTGGCGTGTGTGGTGCGCGCGGAGTGCGGAACGAGGGGTGCCGGGGGTGTGCGGCCGGGGGCCGCGCGGGCAGCGGAGGAGGGAGCTGGAGCCTCAGCGGCTACAACAGCTCGGACACTCCTCGCTCGGCCGGTACGGCCACGGGCCCGACATGGGCATCAGCAGAGCGGATCGGGACGGCGGTTGTCAACCGGATGTCCGGGTTGCGCGCAAGGATTCACACCTTCCGGTTGCGGGGCGTGGCGAAAGGTTTATTCAGCCCGTTGTACGGAGAGGACGGCGACCAACCGCGGGGCGACCATCGGGGCCGGGGTGCCGTTGTGCATCCGTGACGCGACTGTGATCTTCTTCGCTTTGCCGGGCGGGCCGCAACGGCGCCGTAGCCCTGATCGTCTCTTCGGGTGAGGACGCCCACCGGGGTGACGGTCTATCGGACTGTCATGGTCTTGGCCGATATGAACACTTTTCATGAGGGCTTGGTGCCGCAGGGTGAATAAGAGGTCCAATAGCAGATCCCGGCTTGACTGTGCCAGAGCGACGTACCTGTAATTTCACACGTGTCGTTCGGGCGATGCGGTAACGGCAACATCACGGGGAAGCGAAGACGAGGGGCGCGCAGATGACCGAGCTGTTCCAGCAGGTGCTGGTCGAGGAGGCGGACGAGGAGCTCGGGTGGCAGGAGCGCGCCTTGTGCGCCCAGACCGATCCCGAGTCCTTCTTCCCGGAGAAGGGCGGATCCACGCGCGAGGCCAAGAAGGTCTGCCTCGCCTGTGAAGTCCGGTCCGAGTGCCTGGAGTACGCCCTCGCCAACGACGAGCGCTTCGGCATCTGGGGCGGCCTGTCCGAGCGGGAGCGGCGCCGGCTGAAGAAGGCGGCGCTGTAGCGCCGTAGGGGCGCCGGGCGTGCGCGCGGGCGTGCGCCGGGCGCCCGCGCGGCCCGCGCACGGCCTCCGCGCCGCATCCGTACGGCCTCCGTACGGCCTCCGCGCGGCCCGCGCGACCTCGGCGGAACCCCGCGGCGGCCCGGGGACCCTCCGCCAAGTCGCCCCGTGACGGACAGACCCTCTAGTGTGGGGTGCCGTCCACGACAGCCGCCACATTTCCCGGGAGGTGACCCCGGACTCCGCCAGGGGTCCGCACCTCATGTCCGACCACAGCCACGCTGACTACGCGGCCGGCTACCCGGCCGCCGCAGCAGACGCAAGCGGCCGGCCCGGGACGGCCACGGCCGACCCCGGCGGCGGCGCCCCCGCCTACCCGCGGCACGTCGTCACCGCCGTGCTCGTCTCCCACGACGGCGAGCGCTGGCTGCCCGACGCGCTCGCCGCGCTCACGGCGCAGGAGCGCCCCGTGCAGAACGTCATCGCCGCCGACACCGGCAGCGCCGACGGCTCCGCCCGCATCCTCACCGAGGCCCTCGGCGCCGAGCGCGTGCTGCACCTCGCCCGCCGCACGGGCTTCGGCACCGCGGCCGCCGAGGCCGCGCGCACCGCCGGCGTGCTGACCCCCGACCAACTCCCGTACCTGCGCCGCCCCAGCGGCTGGGACCCCGTCAGCCGCACCTGGCGCGACGACGCGTACGACATGCCCGAGTTCCCGCACGGCGAGCCCGTGCAGTGGCTCTGGCTGCTGCACGACGACTGCGCCGCCGAGCCCGGCGCGCTCGCCGCCCTGCTCCGCCTCGCCGACGACATGCCCTCCGCCGCGATCGTCGGCCCCAAGCTGCGCAGCTGGTACGACCGCAGGCAGCTGCTGGAGACCGGCGTCTCCATCGCCCACAGCGGCCGCCGCTGGACCGGCATCGACCGCCGCGAGCAGGACCAGGGCCAGCACGACGGCATCCGCGACGTGCTGTCCGTCTCCACCGCCGGCATGCTCATCCGCCGCGACGTCTTCGACCAACTCGGCGGCTTCGACGCCCGGCTGCCCCTCATGCGCGACGACGTCGACCTGTGCTGGCGCGCCCACAAGGCCGGCCACCGCGTCGTCGTCCAGCCCGACGCCGTCATGCGGCACGCCGAGGCCGCCGCCCGCGAGCGCCGCTCCATCGACTGCATCGGCCGCTCGGAGCGCACATCCGCAAGCCCCCACCGCGTCGACAAGTCCGGCGCCGCCTACACCCTCCTCGCCAACTGCAGCGCCGTCGCCCTGCCGTACATCGCCTTCCGGCTCGTCCTCGGCACCCTGCTGCGCACGCTCGCGTACCTCGTCGGCAAGGTCCCCCGCCAGGCCCTCGACGAGGTCGCCGGGCTCGGCGCCGTGCTGCTGCGCCCGCACCGGATCGCCGCCGCCCGCCGGCGGCGCGGCAAACCCGCCGTCCCGCCGGGCGACCTCAAGCCCCTCTTCCCCGGCCGCGGCGCGACCGTACGCGCCACCGTCGAACAGGTCCTCAACAACTTCAGCGGCCGCTCCGAGCCCGAGCTGTCCGGCGGCGGCCGGCACGGCGGGGCCGTCGAGTCCGGCCCCGGGGACGACGACGCGGACTTCCTCGAAGTCGAGCAGTTCGCCCGGCTGAAGCGGGTCGCGCGCAAGCCCGGCCCGGTGCTCTTCGCCGTCCTGCTGCTCGTCGCCCTCGTCGCCTGCCGTGAGCTGATCGGCGGCGGCTCCCTCATCGGCGGCGCGCTCCTGCCCGCCCCCGCCGACGCCGGCGACCTCTGGGCGTCGTACGCCGACTCCTGGCACCCCGTGGGCACCGGCGGCACCCAGGACGCGCCGCCCTACCTGGCGTTCCTCGCCGCCCTCGGCACCCTGCTGTTCGGCAGCACGGACGCCGCGCTGACCCTGCTGCTCGTCTGCTCGGTGCCGCTGGCCGGCTTCACCGCGTACTTCGCCTCCCGGCCGCTCGTCGGCTCCCGGCTGCTGCGCGCCTGGGGCAGCGTCGCGTACGCCTTCCTGCCGGCCGCCACCGGCGCGCTCGCCGCCGGCCGCATCGGCACCGCGGTGCTCGCCGTGCTGCTGCCGCTCCTCGCCCGCGCCGCCGTCGCCGCGAGCGGGCTGCGCGGGCGGGCGAGCTGGCGCGGCGCCTGGGCGTACGCGCTGCTGCTGACCGTCACCACCGCCTTCACGCCCGTCGTCTGGCCGCTGGCCGCCCTGCTGGCCGCCGCCCTCCTCGCCTCGTACGTCGCGCGCGGCCGGCGCCCCGTCGGCGCGGCCCTGCGGCAACTGGCCGTCCTGGTCACCCCCGTGGTGCTCCTCGCGCCCTGGTCGCTGGAGCTGCTGACCGCGCCCTCGCGCTTCTTCACCGAGGCCGGGCTGGAGACCCCCGCCACCGACGCGACCCCGCTCGGCCTGCTGCTCGCCTCGCCCGGGGGCCCCAACGCCGGCGGCGGCCTGCTGCTCGCCGGCGTCGTGCTCGCCGCGCTGGCCGCCCTGCTGCGCTCCGACCGGGCGCTTCCGGTACGGGCCGCCTGGGCCGTCGCCGCCCTCGCCGGGCTGCTCGCCGCGGCCGGCGCCGGCGACGGCTGGACCGGGCCGCAGACCCTCGTCTACGGGCTCGCGCTGCTGGCCGCCGCCGTCATCGGCGCCGAAGGCGCCCGCCACCGCGTCGCCGAGCAGTCCTTCGGCTGGCGGCAGCCGGCCGCGGTGCTCGTCGCCGCCGCCTGCGCCCTCGGGCCGCTGGCGCTGGCCGCCGGGTGGATGTGGCGCGGCGCGGACGGGCCGCTGGAGCGCGGCGACGCCGACCAGGTGCCGGCGTTCGTCGCGGAGGAGAGCCGCACGCCGGACCAGCCGCGCACGCTGGTCGTCGGCGGGTCGGCCGGCGAGGTCGCGTACATGCTCGTACGCGGCGCCGGCGCCCGCCTCGGCGACGCCGAGCTGGCCGCGGCCGGCGGCGGCAACGTGCGGCTCTCCGGCATCGTCGCCGGGCTGGTGGCCGGCTCCGGCGCCGACCAGTCGGCGGAGCTCGGCGAGTACGCCGTGCGGTACGTCCTCGTACGGAACGACGCCCCGCGCGCCTTCGCGCGCGTGCTCGACGCCACCCCCGGCCTGACCCGCCTCAGCCAGCAGGACGGCGGCGCGCTGTGGCGCGTCGACGCCCGGGTCTCGCGCGCGACCGTCGTCCCCGCCGGCGGCGGGGACGACGGCGCGGACGCGGGCGCCGAGCCGGTGCCGGTGGCGGCCGGGCCCGTCGAGGTGCACACGGACCTCAAGGACGGCCCCGAGGGCCGCGTGCTGCGCCTCGCGGACGCGGCCAGCCCCGGGTGGCGGGCCACCCTGGACGGCGAGCCGCTGACGGCCACGACGCTCGACGGCTGGGCGCAGGGCTTCGAGCTGCCCGCCGGCGGCGGCCGGCTGGACGTCACGTACGAGACCGCGGTGACGCACACGGCGTGGACCTGGGCGCGCGGCGCGGCGCTGCTCGTGGTGCTGGTGCTGGCGCTGCCGGGGCGGCGGCGCGACGTGGACGACGACCTGCCGGACGCGGCGCCGGCGGTGCCGGCGCAGGCGGTGGCGGGCGAAGGGCGGCGCGCGCGGCGGCTGCGGGCGGCCGCGGCCGCGGAGGCCGGCGGGGCCGGGGCGCCGGGGGCGCCGGGGGGCGCGGAGGCGCCCGCGCCGGGTGCCGTGCCCGAGCCGCCCGCGATGCCCCCGGGCCCGCCGGGCGACGCGCCGGGCGCCGCCGAGGAGCAGCCGGCGTGGGCCGCCGCGCCGGTGCCGGGCGCCGGCCAGGGGGAGCAGGGGTACGGGGACACGGCGGTCGCCGATCCGTATGCCGCCCCGCCGCAGGGCTACGAGTGGGACGGCGCCGACTACGGCCGGCAGTACGGCCAGGCGCCGTACGAGGCGCCCTACGAGCCGCAGTACGACGCCGGCCAGTACCCCGACCCGTACTACGACCAGTACGACCAGCGGACCTACGGCGCGGGCGCCGAGCGGGACGGGAGCGACAACGCGTGAAGACCGGCCCTCTCTCCCTGATCGCCGCCGCGGCCGCACTCGCCGTCACCGCCGGCCTCGCCACCCTCACCGTCCCCGACGGCGAGGAGGACGGCGGCGGGACCGCGCCCGCCGCCTCCCGCATCGCCGTCGAGCGCTCCACGCTGCTGTGCCCGCAGCCCGGCGACACGGAGGTCGGCGAGACGACGTACACCTCCTTCACGCCCGCGGGCGAGGGCGACGAGGGCAGCGCCGAACTGCTCCCCGCCACCACGGAGTCCGAGGCGGCCGAGGAGGACGAACAGAACGACGACAAGGACGCGGAGAAGGACTCGGAGAAGGACGGGGGGAAGGACGACGCCCCGAAGCCGGTCGCCCCGCTGAAGCGCCCCGGCACCCCCGCCGCGGCCAGCACCGAGAAGGCCGGCGCGCCCGCCCTCGTCGGCACCGCCGAGGGCGACTTCGCGCCCGGCTGGAGCGTGCAGCAGACGACCCTGGTCACCGTCGGCGACGGCCGCGGCCTGTCCGGCGCGCGGTGCACGGCGCCGGACACCGAGTTCTGGTTCGCCGGCGCCAGCACGATCGACGAGCGCCGCGACTACGTCCAGCTGACCAACCCCGACGACGAGGCCGCCGTCGTCGACCTGGAGCTGTTCGACAAGGACGGCCAGGTCGAGAGCGAGAACGGCGACGGCATCCAGGTCCCGGCCCACTCCAGCGTCTCGGTGCTCCTGTCCACCCTCGCCGAGGACCCGTCGATCAACGTCGCGGTGCACGTCGCCGCCCGCTCCGGCCGCGTCGGCGCCGCCGTGCACGCCGCCGACGAGCAGATCGGCGGCGACTGGCTCCAGCCCGTCGCCGAACCCGCCCCCGGCGCGGTCCTCCCGGGCATCCCCGGCGACGCCACCTCCGTGCGCCTGGTCGTCTACGTCCCGGGCGAGGACGACGCCGACCTGGCCGTGAAGCTCGCCGGCCCCAACGGCTCGATCACCCCCGCCGGCTACGAGTCGGTGCACGCCAAGAGCGGCATGACGACGGCGGTCGACATGCGGAAACTCACCCAGGGCGAGGTGGGTTCGCTGATCCTGGAGCCGGAGGACGGCAGCACTGCCCCCGTCGTCGCCGCCCTCCAGGTGACCCGCGGCAAGGACACCGGGCAGGAGATGGCGTTCATCCCCGCCGCCGCCCCGGTCGAGGAGCGCACCACCGCCTCCGGCAACTGGCCGAAGGCCGCGAGCCTGTCCCTCACCGCCCCCGGCAAGGCCGTCGAGGTCCGGGTGACCGCGTCGCCGGGCAGCGGGGGCGGCGAGCCGGCGGAGGAGACGTACAAGGTGAAGCCGCGCTCCACCCTCGCCGTCGAGCCCCCGAAGACGTCCGGCACGAAGGGCACTTTCGCGCTCACCGTCGAACGGGTCTCGGGCGGCCCGCTCTACGCCTCGCGCACGCTGGAGCAGAAGGAGGACGGCATCCCGATGTTCACGATCCAGACGCTCCCGGACGACAAGGGCATGGTCGAAGTCCCGGACGCCGGGCAGGACCTGGGCGTCCTGGCGGACTGACGGTGCCGGGTGCCGCGGCTCAGTCCTGGCCGTAGTGCGGATCGACCGACTCCGGAGCGACGCCGAGGAGTTCGGCGACCTGTTCGACGATCACCTCGTGGACCAGGAGCGCCCGCTCGTCGCGGTTCTTCGTACGGATCTCGACCGGGCGGCGGTAGACGACGATCCGGTCCGGGTCCCCGCCGCCCGTGACCAGCTTGCCGAGCGGCACCCCGCCGTCGTTCTCCCAGCCGGCCGGGCCGCTGCCGCCGCCCGGCACGTCGAGGACGGCGAACTCGACACCGGAGAGCTGCGGCCAGCGGCGTTCGAGGCGGGTGGCGGACTCGTGCACCAGGTCGACGAAGGCGTCCGAGCGGGTCACCGCCAGCGGCACCTGGGGCGGCGCCACGGGGCCGCGCATGCCGCGACCGTGGCGGTCGCGGGTGCGCCCGCGCGGACGCGAGGGGGGCCCGGGGGGCGGCGCCGGTCGATCTGTGTGCTCCATCACCGACGAGAGTAGCTCTCGCCGGGCCCGGCGCAGACCAACCGGAGGGAACCCCGGGAATGTCGCGAAGTGAGCGGTCGGCGGTGGAATCGGCCCGCGGATGAACGGGTCGACGTCCGCCGAAACCGGTGGGATTGACACGATGTACAGCCAGGGATGATCACTTGTCCCGGCGTACGGGCCCGCGATGTGACCGACGTCGCAGATCAACTCGGCCATGTACGCCCGGCTTCGCGCCGGACGGGGGGCGACACGGGCGGGTGAGGCGGCGGCGAGTCGTCGCGGCCCGCTCAGGAGTGCGGTACCGTCCAACACCGTGAGCCCTGTACGTCGCTGTTCGCGCACCGCATGCGGCCGTGCCGCCGTCGCGACGCTCACCTACGTCTACGCCGACTCCACCGCCGTCCTCGGCCCCCTCGCGACCTACGCCGAGCCGCACTGTTACGACCTGTGCACGGAGCACTCCGAGCGGCTCACCGCGCCCCGCGGCTGGGAGGTCGTCCGGCTCGCGGTCCCCTCCGGCCCCGCGCGGCCCAGCGGCGACGACCTGGAGGCCCTGGCCAACGCCGTACGCGAGGCCGCCCGCCCGCCCCGCGCCGCCCCCGCCGGCGGCGACGGCATGGCCGGCGCCACCCCCCGCGCGGCGGCCCCCGGCGGCCGGGACGCGGACCCCATGGAGGTCGCCCGCCGCGCCCACCTGCGGGTGCTGCGCTCACCGGAGGGCTGATCCCCGGCGGACCGACCCGCGGCGGACCCCCGCCGGACGGCCCGGCCCCGGACGGCGCGTGCCCACCCCATCGCGTACTGTGCAAGCCTCAGCAGCGCGCGGAAGGGCGGTAACCGTGACCGATCTCTCGACGATCGTGAAGGCGTACGACGTACGCGGCGTCTTCCCCGAGCAGCTCGACGAGCCGCTCGTCGAGCTCTTCGGCGCCGCGTTCACCGAGACCACCGGCGCCGGCCGGATCGTCGTCGGCCACGACATGCGCCCCTCCTCGCCCGCGCTGGCCGCCGCCTTCGCGCGCGGCGCCGGCGCCCGCGGCGCGGACGCCGTCCTCATCGGCCTGTGCTCCACCGACCAGCTCTACTTCGCCAGCGGCCATCTCGGTCTGCCCGGCGCCATGTTCACCGCCAGCCACAACCCCGCGCGCTACAACGGCATCAAGATGTGCCGCGCCGGCGCCGCCCCCGTCGGCCAGGACACCGGGCTCGCCGAGATCCGCGCCAAGGTCGAGCGGTGGCGGGCCGAGGGCCCGCCCGCGCCCGTCGCGGCGCCCGGCACCGTCACCGAGACCGACCTCCTCGCGGACTACGCCGCCCACCTGCGGTCCCTGGTCGACCTCCGGTCCGTACGGCCGCTGAAGGTCGTCGTCGACGCCGGCAACGGCATGGCGGGCCACACCGTGCCCAGCGTCTTCGACGGACTGCCCGTCGACGTCGTCCCCCTGTACTTCGAACTCGACGGCACCTTCCCCAACCACGAGGCCAACCCGCTCGATCCGAAGAACATCACCGACCTCCAGGCCGAGGTCCGCAAGGTGGGCGCCGACGCCGGCCTCGCCTTCGACGGCGACGCCGACCGCTGCTTCGTCGTGGACGAGAAGGGCGACCCGGTGCCGCCGTCCGCGATCACCGCGCTGGTCGCCGCCCGCGAGCTGGCGCGCAACGGCGGCGGCACCGTCATCCACAACCTCATCACCTCCTGGTCCGTGCCCGAGGTCGTCAAGGAGCACGGCGGCACCCCCGTCCGCACCCGCGTCGGCCACTCCTTCATCAAGGAGGAGATGGCCAGGACGGGCGCCATCTTCGGCGGCGAGCACTCCGCGCACTACTACTTCCGCGACTTCTGGAACGCCGACACCGGCATGCTCGCCGCCCTGCACGTCCTCGCTGCGCTCGGCGGCCAGGACGGCCCGCTGTCGCAGCTCGTCGCCGCCTACGACCGGTACGCGGCCTCCGGCGAGATCAACAGCACCGTCGCGGACCAGGACGGCCGGATCGCGGCGGTCCGGGCCGCGTACACCGGGCGCGCCGGCGTCTCGATCGACGAGCTGGACGGGCTGACGGTCACCGGCGACGGCTGGTGGTTCAACCTCCGGGCGTCCAACACCGAGCCGCTGCTGCGGCTGAACGTGGAGGCGGGCGACGCGGAGACCATGGCGCGGGTACGGGACGAGGCGCTGGCGCTGGTACGGGGCTGAGGGCCCCGAAGCGGGGGAGGAGCGCGGGAGCAGGACGCGCGGGCGGAGCGCGGCCGGTAAGGGGCGCGAACCAGGACGTACGGTCCTTACCCCCGCCCGTACGCTCCGCTGCCCCGTCCCCACCCCCGCCCCGCCCGCCCGCGCGCGGGCGGGCCCGAACGCCCGGCGGTAGGCTGGCGGCTGCCGCTCGTACGCACAGCCGAGCGCACCCAGCACCGCCGCAGCGCAGCCAGCCGAAGGGGACGTACATGCCGGTCGACGCCAGCCTCCTGGAGATCCTCGCCTGCCCGGCGTGCCACGCTCCGCTGCGCGAGAGCGAGGACGGCGCGGCCGGCGCGGCCGGCGAAGGCGACCCCGCCGGGCCCGAGCTGCGGTGCACCTCGGACACCTGCGGCCTCGTCTACCCCGTGCGCGACGAGATCCCCGTCCTGCTCGTGGACGAAGCCCGCCGCCCCGCCTAGGCCGCCGCCGACATGCTCGACGAGTCGCTGCTCGACGACCCCGCGGAGCTGAGCCGCGCCGACGCCCGCGGCCTGCTGCGCAGCGTCGCCCAGGCCGGCGCCCAGGTCCGCGTCGCCGCCCGCCAGGCGGCCGAGTCCGACCTCGCCCGGGTACGCCCCGACGGCCGCCCCCGCGCGCTGCTCGTCGCCGCCCCCGGGCCCGTCGCGTACACCACCGCCGACCTGCTGCGCGCCCTGACCGGCGGCGCCTGCCCGGTCACCGCCCTGCGCCCCGCCGGCGCCCGCCCCGAGCCCAGCGCCCTGACCTGGACGCTGCCCGGCTGGGCCGGCCCGTACGACCTGCTGCTCATCGCCACCGAGTACGGCCGCGAGCCCGGCCTCAGCGCCCTCGTCGAACAGGCGTACCGGCGCGGCTGCACCGTCGCGGCCGTCGCCCCGCGCACCTCCGCGGTCACCGAGATAGTCACCTCCCGCGGCCTCGCCCTGCCGCTGCTGCACGCCCCCGGTGAGCAGATCGAGACCGGCGGCCTGTGGCCGCAGCTCACCCCGCTCCTCGCGCTCGCCGACCGCATCGGCCTCCTCGCCGCCCCCGACGACCTCCTCGCCCGGGTCGCCGACCGCCTCGACATCGTCGCCGAGCGCTGCGGGCCGGCCATCGAGACGTACGCGAACCCCGCCAAGACCCTCGCCGCCGAGCTGGCCGAGTCGCTGCCGCTGCTGTGGAGCGAGGGCCCCGTCGCGGGCGCCGCCACGCGCTACTTCGCCCGCCGCCTGACCGCCCTCGCCGGCCGCCCCGCGCTCCCCGCGGCCCTGCCCGACGCGCTCACCGCACACGGCATGCTGCTGTCCGAGGCGTTCACCTCCGGCGCCGACCCCGACGACCTCTTCCGCGACCGCGTCGACGAGCCCGCCGCGCTCCAGGCCCGCGTCGTCCTGCTCCACGACGACTCCGCCGACGGCTCCCGCACCCCCCGGGAGGCCGCCCCCGCCGCCCGCGAGCTGGCCGCCGCCCAGGGCACCCCCGTCAGCGAGCTGGAACCCTCCGACGGCGACCCCCTGGAGGCCGCCGGGGAGCTGCTCGCCACCGCCGATTTCACCGCCGTTTACCTCGCCCTGGCTGCGGGTTCCGCATGATCCGTACCAAGATGGCCGCATGGACCGCCTGACCAACACCGTCCGCCCGTACGCCTGGGGCTCCACCACCGCCATCCCCGAGCTGCTCGGCACCGAGCCGACCGGCGAACCGCAGGCCGAGCTGTGGATGGGCGCCCACCCCGGCGGCCCCTCGCGCGTCGACCGCGGCGCCGGACCCGTCCGGCTCGACGGCGTGATCGAGGGCGACCCCGAGGGCGAACTGGGCGCCGCCACGGTGGCGCGCTTCGGCCCCCGGCTGCCGTTCCTGCTGAAGGTGCTCGCCGCCGCCGCCCCGCTGTCCCTCCAGGTCCACCCCGACCTCGCACAGGCCCGCAGCGGCTACCGCGACGAGGAGGAGCGCGGCGTCCCCGCCGACGCCCCCGAACGCAACTACAAGGACGCCAACCACAAGCCCGAGCTGATCTGCGCCCTCACCCTCTTCGAGGGCCTGTGCGGCTTCCGCCCGGCCGCGGCCGCCGCCGACCTGCTCGACGGCCTCGGCGTCGACGGCCTCAAGCCCTACGCCGACGCGCTGCGCGCACAGCCCGAGGAGGACGCGCTACGGGAAGTCCTCGCCGGCGTGCTGCGCGCCGACCGCGACGCGCTGGCGCCCACCGTCGAGGCCGCGGGCCGGGCGGCCGAGAAGCTGGGCACCACCGGCTCCCCGTACGCCGCCGACTACGCCGCCTACGGCGCCCTGGCCCGCACCTGGCCCGGCGACCCCGGCGTCGTCGCCGCCTTCCTGCTCAACGTCGTCCGGCTGCGGCCCGGCGAGGCGCTCTTCCTCGGCGCCGGCGTTCCGCACGCCTACCTCGACGGCGTCGGGGTCGAGATCATGGCCAACTCCGACAACGTGCTGCGCTGCGGCCTCACGCCCAAGCACGTGGACGTGCCCGAGCTGCTGAAGATCGTCTCGTTCACCCCCCGGGCCCCCGAGGTGCTCCGGGCCGGCCCCGACGGCGCGTACCCCGTCCCCGTCGACGACTTCCGCCTCCACCGCCACGACCTCGACGACGGCCCCGTCACCGCCGGGCCCCCGCCGTCCGGCGCGGGCCCGCAGATCCTGCTGTGCACCGACGGCAGCGCCGAGCTGACCAACGCCGCCGGCGAACACCTGTCCCTGCACCGCGGCGAGTCGGCCTTCGTCCCGGCCGCCGACGGCACGCTGCACGCCACCGGCTCCGGCACCCTCTTCCGCGCCACGCCGGCCGGCTGAGGCGGGCCCGGCCCCGGGTTGTCCACAGCCGCGCCGGGCCGGGCTTGCGCCCACCGGCCGCGGTGCTGACAGAATGTGCCGCCTCGACAGGCCCGACAGGGCGCGGCCTCCCGCCGCGCGCCGCGGGCAGAGACCGAAGGGAGCCGGCGGCGGATGGCTGCAGGCGGCGGTACGAAGGCGATCCTCGCGGCGCTCGGCGCCAACCTGTCGATCGCCGCAGCGAAGTTCGTGGCATGGGCCTTCAGCGGCTCGTCCTCCATGCTCGCCGAGGCCGTGCACTCGCTCGCCGACTCCGGCAACCAGGCCCTGCTCCTCCTCGGCGGCAAGCGCGCCAAGCGCGCGGCCACGAAGGAGCACCCGTTCGGATACGGCCGCGAGCGCTACGTCTACGCGTTCCTCGTCTCCATCGTGCTCTTCACGGTCGGCGGCCTCTTCGCGATCTACGAGGGCTACCACAAGATCGAGGACCCGCACGAGATCGACCACTGGTACTGGCCGGTGGGCGTCCTCGTCTTCGCGATCATCGCGGAGATCTTCTCCTTCCGCACCGCCATCAAGGAGTCCAACCAGGTACGCGGCGGCCAGAGCTGGTGGCAGTTCATCCGCCGCTCCAAGGCGCCCGAGCTGCCCGTGGTGCTGCTGGAGGACCTCGGCGCGCTGGTCGGCCTGATCCTCGCGCTCCTCGGCGTGGGCGTCGCCCTCGCCACGGGCGACGGCGTCTGGGACGGCGTCGGGACGGTGTGCATCGGCGTCCTGCTGCTGATCATCGCCGTCATACTCGCCGTCGAGACCAAGAGCCTGCTCCTCGGCGAGGGCGCCAGCGACGCCGACGTCGAGGCGATCGGCGCGGCGCTCGTCGACGGCGACGCCGTCACCCACGTCATCCACCTCAAGACCCTCTACCTCGGCCCGGACGAGCTGCTCGTCGCCGCGAAGATCGCCGTCCAGCACGACGACACGGCGGGAGAGGTGGCCCGCGCCATCGACGCCGCGGAGACGCGGGTGCGGGAGGCGGTGCCGGTCGCCAGGATGATCTACCTGGAGCCGGACATCGCCCGCGCGAAGACGGACACGTAGAACCGCCCGCGCCGCCCGCCGCGCCCGCAGGGCGCGCCCCGCGGGGCTGACCGGCCGGAACCCGCCTGCCGCCCCGCCACCCCCGTCCCCCCCCTCCCCGTCCCGCCGTCTCAGCGGGTGTCCGGTCCGCGGGATGGCCGGTTCCAGTTGCCGACCCGCCCCCGCGGACAGGGCGGTCTGCGGTAGATTCGGGGGGCAGAGCCAGACGTCGCTGCTGATGGCGATCGGGTGGCCCGCCAGCGGGCCGGCCGAGGGGGAGAGAGGGCCTCCGGCGGACTGAGCCGCAGTACGGGACCGGTGTGTCCGCACGCGTGCGCACACGCGCCAGGCAGGTCCCGCCTGCGCTCAGGGAAATCCGACCACCCCTCAAGGAGTGACGACGTGACTTCCACGACCACCGCCACGAGCCCGGACTTCAAGGTCGCCGACCTGTCCCTGGCCGCCTTCGGCCGCAAGGAGATCCGGCTCGCCGAGCACGAGATGCCCGGCCTCATGGCCATCCGCAAGGAGTACGCCGAGGCCCAGCCGCTCGCCGGCGCCCGCATCACCGGCTCGCTCCACATGACGGTGCAGACCGCGGTCCTCATCGAGACCCTGACCGCCCTCGGCGCCGAGGTCCGCTGGGCCTCCTGCAACATCTTCTCCACCCAGGACCACGCCGCCGCGGCCGTCGCCGTCGGCCCCGACGGCACCCCGGACAACCCCGCCGGCGTCCCCGTCTTCGCCTGGAAGGGCGAGACGCTGGAGGAGTACTGGTGGTGCACGGAGCAGGCCCTGACCTGGCCCGGCGCCGCCACCGGCGGCCCGAACATGATCCTCGACGACGGCGGCGACGCCACCCTCCTCGTCCACAAGGGCGTCGAGTTCGAGAAGGACGGCAAGGTCCCCGCGCCCGACACCGCGGAGAGCGACGAGGAGCACGTCATCCTCCAGCTCCTCACCCGCACCGTCGCCGAGACCCCGCAGAAGTGGACCCAGCTCTCCTCCGAGATCCGCGGCGTCACCGAGGAGACCACCACCGGCGTCCACCGTCTCTACGAGATGCACCAGGCCGGCACGCTGCTCTTCCCGGCCATCAACGTCAACGACTCGGTGACCAAGTCGAAGTTCGACAACAAGTACGGCTGCCGCCACTCCCTCGTCGACGGCATCAACCGCGCCACCGACGTCCTCATCGGCGGCAAGACCGCCGTCATCTGCGGCTACGGCGACGTCGGCAAGGGCTGCGCCGAGTCCCTGCGCGGCCAGGGCGCCCGGGTCATCATCACCGAGATCGACCCGATCTGCGCCCTCCAGGCCGCCATGGACGGCTTCCAGGTCGCGCGGCTGGACGACGTCGTCGAGACCGCGGACATCTTCGTCACCGCCACCGGCAACAAGGACATCATCCTCGCCGACCACATGCGGCGGATGAAGCACCAGGCGATCGTCGGCAACATCGGCCACTTCGACAACGAGATCGACATGGCCGGCCTCGCCCAGCTGCCCGGCGTCGTCAAGGACGAGGTCAAGCCGCAGGTGCACACCTGGACCTTCCCCGACGGCCGGGTCCTCATTGTCCTCTCCGAGGGCCGCCTGCTGAACCTCGGCAACGCCACGGGCCACCCGTCGTTCGTCATGTCCAACTCCTTCGCGAACCAGACGATCGCCCAGATCGAGCTGTTCACGAAGACCTCCGAGTACCCGACCGGCGTCTACGTGCTGCCCAAGCACCTCGACGAGAAGGTCGCCCGCCTCCACCTCGACGCCCTCGGCGTCCGGCTCACCGAACTGCGGCCGGAGCAGGCGTCGTACATCGGCGTGAAGGTCGAGGGCCCGTACAAGCCGGACCACTACCGGTACTGAGCCCCGACCGCCCGCCGCCCGCCCGGACCCGTCCCGGGCGGGCGGCGCCGCGTCCGGGCCCGGCACCCGCGTAGGGTGCGGCACATGCCGCGCGGACGCTACTCCCTCCACGACCCGTACGACGGCACCCCGCTGGGCGACGAACGCTTCCACTGCGCCCCCGGCTCCTCCGGCTGGCGCTACGTCGCCCAGACCACGGCCCCCGACGGCACCCCCGCCGGCTCCGTGGACCTCACCATCGACCACCGCGGCCGCCCCGTCCGCCTGGAACTCCACGCCGGCGGCTGGCAGGTCCGCGGCGCGGCCCTGGACGGCGTCACGTGGGTCCGCTCGGACCCGGCGGGCACAGCGGCCAGCGAGGGCAACGCCCGCGCCCAGGGCTTCACGGGCACCTCCCCGGCGTTCCTCATCGCCACCACCCAACTCCTCCCGCCACCCCCCACCCCACCCGGCCCCGCTACCCCGGCGCCGCACCGCCTCCGCCTCGTGGCCCTCACCCACCCCGTGCTCGCCCCGCGCACTCTGGACCAGGCGTGGACACGAACGGGCGAAGATACCCACGAGGCGGACACAGGAGTGCTCCGCGTAACGAACTACCAGGTCAGCGACCTGGAGACCGGCGAACAGCACGCGGTCCACGTCGCCGGCGACGTGGTCCTGGCCGCCCCCGGAGTCGAGCTCGAAGAACTCGACACGCCGCCCAACTCCCTCGACGGCTGAGGGCGATTCGCATCGCGCGCGGTTGACCTGGTACTGTTCACGTCGCTCCAGCCGGAGGGCGAAGTCCCGCCGAAGCAGAGCACTCTCTGAACTACCCGATCGGGAGCGGGAATTCGCACCGAAAAGGTCTGGTAAGGTTCAGAACACCGAAGGGAAACGCCCGGAGAGGCCCGTGAGGGTTTTGAAGGAAGTGTCCGTTCTTTGAGAACTCAACAGTGTGCCAAGTAGTCGATGCCAAGTGTTTGTGAAACACAGCATTACAGCAGTAGCGAGGCAGACTCGTTCTGTGGTGCTTTGATTCTGTTGAAGCATTTACGGAGAGTTTGATCCTGGCTCAGGACGAACGCTGGCGGCGTGCTTAACACATGCAAGTCGAACGATGAAGCCCTTTCGGGGGTGGATTAGTGGCGAACGGGTGAGTAACACGTGGGCAATCTGCCCTGCACTCTGGGACAAGCCCTGGAAACGGGGTCTAATACCGGATGTTCACCTCTGGGCGCATGCCTGGGGGTGGAAAGCTCCGGCGGTGCAGGATGAGCCCGCGGCCTATCAGCTTGTTGGTGGGGTGATGGCCTACCAAGGCGACGACGGGTAGCCGGCCTGAGAGGGCGACCGGCCACACTGGGACTGAGACACGGCCCAGACTCCTACGGGAGGCAGCAGTGGGGAATATTGCACAATGGGCGCAAGCCTGATGCAGCGACGCCGCGTGAGGGATGACGGCCTTCGGGTTGTAAACCTCTTTCAGCAGGGAAGAAGCTCCTTGGGGTGACGGTACCTGCAGAAGAAGCGCCGGCTAACTACGTGCCAGCAGCCGCGGTAATACGTAGGGCGCAAGCGTTGTCCGGAATTATTGGGCGTAAAGAGCTCGTAGGCGGCTTGTCGCGTCGGATGTGAAAGCCCGGGGCTTAACCCCGGGTCTGCATTCGATACGGGCAGGCTGGAGTTCGGTAGGGGAGATCGGAATTCCTGGTGTAGCGGTGGAATGCGCAGATATCAGGAGGAACACCGGTGGCGAAGGCGGATCTCTGGGCCGATACTGACGCTGAGGAGCGAAAGCGTGGGGAGCGAACAGGATTAGATACCCTGGTAGTCCACGCCGTAAACGGTGGGCACTAGGTGTGGGCGGCATTCCACGTCGTCCGTGCCGTAGCTAACGCATTAAGTGCCCCGCCTGGGGAGTACGGCCGCAAGGCTAAAACTCAAAGGAATTGACGGGGGCCCGCACAAGCGGCGGAGCATGTGGCTTAATTCGACGCAACGCGAAGAACCTTACCAAGGCTTGACATACACCGGAAAACCGTGGAGACACGGTCCCCCTTGTGGTCGGTGTACAGGTGGTGCATGGCTGTCGTCAGCTCGTGTCGTGAGATGTTGGGTTAAGTCCCGCAACGAGCGCAACCCTTGTCCTGTGTTGCCAGCACGCCCTTCGGGGTGGTGGGGACTCACGGGAGACTGCCGGGGTCAACTCGGAGGAAGGTGGGGACGACGTCAAGTCATCATGCCCCTTATGTCTTGGGCTGCACACGTGCTACAATGGCCGGTACAATGAGCTGCGATGCCGTGAGGTGGAGCGAATCTCAAAAAGCCGGTCTCAGTTCGGATTGGGGTCTGCAACTCGACCCCATGAAGTCGGAGTCGCTAGTAATCGCAGATCAGCATTGCTGCGGTGAATACGTTCCCGGGCCTTGTACACACCGCCCGTCACGTCACGAAAGTCGGTAACACCCGAAGCCGGTGGCCTAACCCCTTGTGGGAGGGAGCCGTCGAAGGTGGGACTGGCGATTGGGACGAAGTCGTAACAAGGTAGCCGTACCGGAAGGTGCGGCTGGATCACCTCCTTTCTAAGGAGCACCGTGCCGCATGCGGGCAAGTGTCCCGCACGGCCAGCTCATGGGTGGAACATCGATTACGCGTCACGGCACACTGTTGGGTATCTGAGAGCGCGGGCACGCAAGTGTCTGTTTCTCTTATGGGTTGTTGTTTGAGAACTGCACAGTGGACGCGAGCATCTGTGGCCAAGTTTTTAAGGGCGCATGGTGGATGCCTTGGCACCAGGAACCGATGAAGGACGTGGGAGGCCGCGATAGGCCCCGGGGAGCTGTCAACCGAGCTGTGATCCGGGGGTGTCCGAATGGGGAAACCCGGCAGTCGTCATGGGCTGTCACCCGCTGCTGAATGTATAGGCAGTTGGGAGGGAACGCGGGGAAGTGAAACATCTCAGTACCCGCAGGAAGAGAAAACAACAGTGATTCCGGGAGTAGTGGCGAGCGAAACTGGATGAGGCTAAACCGTGTGTGTGTGATACCCGGCAGGGGTTGCGCATGCGGGGTTGTGGGAGTTTACGTGACCGGTCTGCCGGCTGGTCGGCGAGTGAGAAACCGTACGTGTAGGCGAAGGGCATGCGAAAGGCCCGGCGTAGAGGGTAAGACCCCCGTAGTCGAAACGTGTACGGCTCGTTGTGAACCACCCAAGTAGCACGGGGCCCGAGAAATCCCGTGTGAATCTGGCGGGACCACCCGCTAAGCCTAAATATTCCCTGGTGACCGATAGCGGATAGTACCGTGAGGGAATGGTGAAAAGTACCGCGGGAGCGGAGTGAAAGAGTACCTGAAACCGTGTGCCTACAAGCCGTGGGAGCGTCGCCGTTGTCCTTTTGGGGGCTTCGGTCGTGACTGCGTGCCTTTTGAAGAATGAGCCTGCGAGTTAGCGGTGTGTAGCGAGGTTAACCCGTGTGGGGTAGCCGTAGCGAAAGCGAGTCCTAGCTGGGCGTTGAGTTGCACGCTCTAGACCCGAAGCGGGGTGATCTAGCCATGGGCAGGGTGAAGCGGCTGTAAGAGGTCGTGGAGGCCCGAACCCACCAGGGTTGAAAACCTGGGGGATGACCTGTGGTTAGGGGTGAAAGGCCAATCAAACTCCGTGATAGCTGGTTCTCCCCGAAATGCATTTAGGTGCAGCGTCGTGTGTTGCTTGCCGGAGGTAGAGCTACTGGATAGGCGATGGGCCTTACCGGGTTACTGACCTTAGCCAAACTCCGAATGCCGGTAAGTTGAGCGCGGCAGTGAGACTGCGGGGGATAAGCTCCGTGGTCGAGAGGGAAACAGCCCAGAGCATCGACTAAGGCCCCTAAGCGTATGCTAAGTGGGAAAGGATGTGGAGTCGCAGAGACAACCAGGAGGTTGGCTTAGAAGCAGCCATCCTTGAAAGAGTGCGTAATAGCTCACTGGTCAAGTGATTCCGCGCCGACAATGTAGCGGGGCTCAAGCGTACCGCCGAAGTCGTGTCACTCACACTAGAGCCTTAACGGGTGTGTGGGTGGGTAGGGGAGCGTCGTGTGCCGGGTGAAGCCGCACTGGAAGGTAGTGGTGGACGGTTCGCGAGTGAGAATGCAGGCATGAGTAGCGATACACACGTGGGAAACGTGTGCGCCGATTGACTAAGGGTTCCTGGGTCAAGTTGATCTGCCCAGGGTAAGTCGGGGCCTAAGGCGAGGCCGACAGGCGTAGTCGATGGATAACCGGTTGATATTCCGGTACCCGCTGTGAAGCGCCCAGCATTGAATCAGGTGATGCTAAGCCCGTGAAGCCCCCTCGTTGATCCTTCGGGTGATGCGGGGTGTGGTGGAGCCGGTGACCCGAGCTTGTAGTAGGTGAGTGATGGGGTGACGCAGGAAGGTAGTCCAGCCCGGGCGGTGGTTGTCCCGGGGTAAGGGTGTGGCCCGTTGTGCAGGTAAATCCGTGCAACATGAGGGTGAGACCTGATGCCGAGCCGATTGTGGTGAAGTGGATGATCCTATGCTGTCGAGAAAAGCCTCTAGCGATGTTTCATGGCGGCCCGTACCCGAAACCGACTCAGGTGGTCAGGTAGAGTATACCGAGGCGTTCGGGTGAACTATGGTTAAGGAACTCGGCAAAATGCCCCCGTAACTTCGGGAGAAGGGGGGCCGCTTCTGGTGATGGCTTTTACGGCCGGAGCTGGGGGTGGCCGCAGAGACCAGCGAGAAGCGACTGTTTACTAAAAACACAGGTCCGTGCGAAGCTGTAAGGCGATGTATACGGACTGACGCCTGCCCGGTGCTGGAACGTTAAGGGGACCGGTTAGTCATTCCTTTGGGGTGGCGAAGCTGAGAACTTAAGCGCCAGTAAACGGCGGTGGTAACTATAACCATCCTAAGGTAGCGAAATTCCTTGTCGGGTAAGTTCCGACCTGCACGAATGGCGTAACGACTTCTCGGCTGTCTCAACCATAGGCCCGGTGAAATTGCAGTACGAGTAAAGATGCTCGTTTCGCGCAGCAGGACGGAAAGACCCCGGGACCTTTACTACAGCTTGATATTGGTGTTCGGTTCGGCTTGTGTAGGATAGGTGGGAGACTGTGAAGCGGCCACGCCAGTGGTTGTGGAGTCGTCGTTGAAATACCACTCTGGTCGTGTTGGATGTCTAACCTGGGTCCGTGATCCGGATCGGGGACAGTGTCTGGTGGGTAGTTTAACTGGGGCGGTTGCCTCCTAAAGTGTAACGGAGGCGCCCAAAGGTTCCCTCAGCCTGGTTGGTCATCAGGTGGTGAGTGTAAGTGCACAAGGGAGCTTGACTGCGAGACTGACGGGTCGAGCAGGTGCGAAAGCAGGGACTAGTGATCCGGCGGTGGCTTGTGGGAGCGCCGTCGCTCAACGGATAAAAGGTACCCCGGGGATAACAGGCTGATCTTCCCCAAGAGTCCATATCGACGGGATGGTTTGGCACCTCGATGTCGGCTCGTCGCATCCTGGGGCTGGAGTCGGTCCCAAGGGTTGGGCTGTTCGCCCATTAAAGCGGCACGCGAGCTGGGTTTAGAACGTCGTGAGACAGTTCGGTCCCTATCCGCTGCGCGCGTAGGAGTCTTGAGAAGGGCTGTCCCTAGTACGAGAGGACCGGGACGGACGGACCTCTGGTGTGCCAGTTGTTCTGCCAAGGGCATGGCTGGTTGGCTACGTTCGGGAGGGATAACCGCTGAAAGCATCTAAGCGGGAAGCCTGCTTCGAGATGAGGACTCCCACCCCCTTGTAGGGGTTAAGGCCCCCTGTAGACGACGGGGTTGATAGGCCGGATCTGGAAGCCCTGTGAGGGGTGGAGGTGACCGGTACTAATAGGCCGAGGGCTTGTCCATAGCTGCTTGCGTCCACTGTGTAGGTTCTGAGACAACAACCCAGCTTTTTTGAGGCATCGTGTTGTGTGTTTCATGGTGTTTCGGTGGTCATAGCGTTGGGGAAACGCCCGGTCTCATTCCGAACCCGGAAGCTAAGCCCGACCGCGCCGATGGTACTGCACGGGGGACCGTGTGGGAGAGTAGGTCACCGCCGAACAAACTTTACGACTCAACCCCTGCGCTGCGGCGCAGGGGTTGAGTCGTTTCTCGCGTCCTTGCAGACTGGGGCAATGGCAGAAGAGATAGCCGCACTTCGTTGGGACGAGTCGCCGGACGGCGGGGACGGGCCCGCGGTCGTTCTGCTGGATCAGACGCGGCTTCCCGTCGATGAGGTGGAGCTGGTCTGTGCCGATGTGCCGGCGTTGGTGCGGGCGATTCGGGAACTTGCGGTGCGGGGTGCGCCGCTGCTCGGTATTGCCGGGGCCTACGGCGTGGCGCTTGCCGCCGCGCGGGGCGACGACGTCGACCGGGCGGCCGGGCTGCTGGCCGGGGCGCGGCCGACCGCCGTCAACCTGGCGTATGGCGTACGGAAGGCGCAGGGCGCCTTTGAGGCCGCCGGGCGGGACGGGGACGGCGCCGGCGCTGCGGCGGCGCTGGCGGAGGCGCGGCGGCTGCATGCCGACGACGCGCGGGCCAGTGCGCGGATGGCCGAGCACGGGCTGCGGGTACTGGGCGAGCTGGTGCCCGCCGGGGGTTACCGGCTGCTCACGCACTGCAACACCGGGGCGCTGGTGTCCGGCGGTGCGGGTACCGGGTTCGCCGTGGTGCTGGCGGCGCACCGGTCCGGGGCGCTGCGGCGGCTGTGGGTGGACGAGACGCGCCCGCTGTTGCAGGGGTCCCGGCTGACGGCGTACGAGGCCGCGCGGGCCGGCGTGCCGTATACGCTGCTGACGGACAACGCCGCCGGGTCGCTGTTCGCGGACGGGCAGGTGGACGCGGTGATCGTGGGCGCGGACCGGATCGCCGCCGACGGGTCGGTGGCCAACAAGGTCGGGACGTACCCGCTGGCGGTGCTCGCCCACTACCATCGGGTTCCGTTCCTCGTCGTCGCACCGACGACGACGGTGGACTTCGGTACGCCGGACGGCTCGGCCATCGAGGTGGAGCAGCGGGCCGGGGGCGAGGTCACGGAGTTCTCCGTGCCGTACGCTGCCGGGGCGTGTTCGGCGCCGGCCGCGGTTGCGTACGCGGTCGCGCCCGTGGGCACGGAGGCGTACAACCCGGCCTTCGATGTCACCCCGCCGGAGCTGGTGACGGCTCTGGTCACGGAGCGCGGGGTGGCCTCGCCGGTGTCGGGGGATTCGCTCGTTGAGCTGTGCGGGCGTTGACCGCGGATGATCGTCAGGGGAAGAGGCTCGTCACGGCGGTGGCCGCGGCGTGACCTGGGACACGGGATTCTCTGTAGGGGATGTGTAAATGGGATGATGTCGACATGAAGGGACGCGTTCTCGTCGTCGACGACGACACCGCACTGGCCGAGATGCTCGGGATCGTGCTGCGCGGGGAAGGCTTCGAGCCGTCGTTCGTAGCGGACGGTGACAAGGCGTTTGCCGCGTTTCGCGAGACCAAGCCGGACCTGGTGCTGCTCGACCTCATGCTCCCCGGCCGGGACGGTATCGAGGTCTGCCGTCTGATCAGGGCGGAGTCCGGTGTGCCGATCGTCATGCTGACGGCGAAGAGCGACACCGTGGACGTCGTCGTGGGCCTGGAGTCCGGGGCCGACGACTACATCGTCAAACCGTTCAAGCCCAAGGAGCTGGTGGCCCGGATCCGGGCCCGGCTGCGCCGGTCCGAGGAGCCGGTGCCCGAGCAGCTGGCGATCGGCGATCTGGTGATCGACGTCGCCGGGCACTCGGTGAAGCGCGGCGGTGAGCCGATCGCGCTGACCCCGCTGGAGTTCGACCTGCTGGTGGCGCTGGCGCGCAAGCCGTGGCAGGTCTTCACCCGCGAGGTGCTGCTGGAGCAGGTCTGGGGGTACCGGCACGCCGCCGACACGCGGCTCGTGAACGTGCACGTGCAGCGGCTGCGCTCGAAGGTCGAGAAGGACCCGGAGAAGCCGGAGATCGTGGTGACCGTCCGCGGCGTCGGCTACAAGGCGGGACCGAGCTGACGTGTTCCGCCTGCTGCCGCGGGAGGGCGTGCCCGGCGGGCCGGTGCAGCCGTTCGTCCGGCTGTGTGTGCGCTGGGTACGCAGCCCGTTGCGGGTTGCGACCAAGCTGTACCGGCGGAACATCCAGCTGCGGGTGGTCGCGACCACCCTGCTGATGTCGCTGGGCGTCGTCGTGCTGCTCGGCATCGTCGTCATCGGGCAGGTCCGCAACGGGCTGCTGGAGGCGAAGCTCGGCGCCGCGCAGGGGCAGGCGCAGAACGGGTTCGCGCAGGCGGAGGTACGTGCCGCCGCGGAGGAGCCCGGCAGCGGCGGCGAGGCCACGGCGCCCGTGAACTCCGCGGAGTGGCGGGCGGACCTGGTCGAGCAGCTGATGGGCAGCGGCAAGGGCGTGGTGTCGGTCCTGGTGATGAGCTCCAGCGTGGACAACCGGGCGACCAGCTCGTCCGACAACCCGCGGGGCACGCTCGTCTCGGACGACACGTCGTCGGAGGCCATTCCGGCGGACCTGCGCGAGGAGGTCGACCGCGGCGGCGGGTCCGGGATCTACGAGCAGTACGCGCGCGTGTCGAAGGAGGGCTCGGACGAGAGCGAGCCGGCCCTGATCATCGGCAAGCGGCTGAACGACCCGAACAACAATCCTTATCAGCTGTACTTCGTGTTTCCCTTCACCCAGGAGGAGAAGACGCTGAGCCTGGTGAAGGGCACGCTGGCGACGGCCGGCGTGTTCGTGGTGGTGCTGCTCGGCGCCATCGCCTGGCTCGTCGTACGACAGGTCGTCACGCCCGTGCGGATGGCCGCCGGCATCGCCGAGCGGCTCGCGGCGGGGCGGTTGCAGGAGCGGATGAAGGTCAGCGGCGAGGACGACATCGCCCGGCTGGGCCAGTCGTTCAACAAGATGGCGCAGAACCTCCAGGTGAAGATTCAGCAGCTGGAGGAGCTGTCGCGGATGCAGCGCCGCTTCGTCTCCGACGTCTCGCACGAGCTGCGCACCCCGCTGACGACGGTGCGGATGGCGGCGGACGTGATCCACGAGGCGCGCGAGGACTTCGATCCGGTGACCTCGCGCTCCGCGGAGCTGCTGCTCGACCAGCTGGACCGGTTCGAGTCGCTGCTCTCCGACCTGCTGGAGATCAGCCGCTTCGACGCGGGCGCCGCGGCGCTGGACGCCGAGTCCGTCGATCTGCGGGAGATCGTGCGGCGCGTCGTGGGCGGCGCGCAGCTGCTCGCGGACGCCAAGGGCGGGCGGCTGCTCGTACGGGGCGACGAGCGTGCCGTGATCGCGGAGGTCGACGCGCGGCGCGTGGAGCGGGTGCTGCGGAACCTGGTCGTGAACGCCGTCGAGCACGGCGAGGGCCGCGACGTCGTCGTCCGCCTCGGGATGTCCGGGAGCGCGGTGGCGGTCGCGGTCCGCGACTACGGCGTGGGGCTGAAGCCCGGCGAGGCGACGCGGGTGTTCAACCGCTTCTGGCGCGCCGACCCGGCCCGGGCCCGGACCACGGGAGGAACCGGCCTGGGGCTGTCCATCTCGCTGGAGGACGCCCGGCTGCACGGCGGCTGGCTACAGGCGTGGGGCGAGCCGGGCGGCGGGTCGCAGTTCCGGCTGACGCTGCCGCGGAAGGGCGGGGAGGCGCTGCACGGCTCGCCGGTGCCGCTGGAGCCGGACGACTCGCGGGCGCGGCGGGCGGCGCGGACGGCGCCGGAGCCGGGCGCGGTGAGCGTGGTGCCGGCCGGTGGGACGACCGGCGGCGAGCTGCTGGGCACCGTACCGGCGCAGGGCGGGCGCGGGGCGGGCGCCGCTGCGCGTGCGGCGGCGCCGCGGCCCGCGGCGCGGGCGGAGGCGGACCCGACGGCGCTGCCCGGCAGCGGGCGGCGGGTCAGCGGGTACGCGGGTGCGGCGGACGACACGGCGTCGGGTGGCGCCTCGTCGGAGGGTGCGGGCGCGGAACTGCCGGAGCGGGCGTCCGAGGGCGTCGCCGCGGGGGACGAGGACGGCGACCCGGTCTCCGGCGAGGCGGGCCGTGAGGCGGGGGCCGAGGTCGGGAGCGAGGTCGGCGGTGAAGGGGAACGCGGTGGGCGCGGCTAGCGGTTCGGGAAGGACACCGGAGGCGTCCTGGCGCGGGCGTCCCCGTCCGTACGGGCGCTCCCGTCCGTACGGGCGCCGCTCCGCGGTCCGTACGCGCCGGTACGCCACCGCCGCCCTGCTCGCGGGCTTCCTGCTGCTGACCGGCTGCGCCTCCATGCCCGACAGCGGGGGTGTGCACCAGGTGCCGCTGTCCGAGCAGCGCGAGGATTCACGCGCGCGTACGTACGCCGAACCCCCGGAGCGCGGGGCCCGGCCGCAGCGCATCGTGGCGGACTTCCTGGAGGCCCTGCGCAGCGACGACTACGCCAGGGTCGCCAAGGACTATCTGACGAAGAAGGCGCGCGCGTGGACGCCGGGCGAGACCGCGGTGCTCGCGGAGGCGCCCGAGATCCTGGAGCAGCCGCCGACCGGGCCCAAGCCGGTGAACAGCAAGAAGATCAGCACGGCGGTCGTCCAGCTGCGCGGTGAGAAGGTCGCGCGGGTCAACGAGGCCGGCACGTACACGCCCGACGAGCGTGCGTACAGCCTGAACATCGAGCTGTCCAGGGAGGGCAAGTCCGGCCAGTGGCGGATCGTCGACCCGCCGCGCGGGCTGGTGATCAGCCGGGCGGACTTCGAGCGGACCTTCCAGCCGGCCAGCACGTACCACTTCACGGCCCGCAGCAAGGACACCCTCGTCCCCGACCCCGTCTACGTACGCAGGCGCATCGATCCCGTCACGGACGCGGTGCGCACGCTGCTCGACGGGCCGGGCGGGCTGATCGGGACGGTGACGCAGACGACGTTCCCGGCGCGCACCAAGCTGAAGGGGCACCAGCGGCTGACGGTCGACGAGGAGGGCACCCTGCGGGTGCGGCTCGTGCTGCCGTCGAAGCCGGGGGCGCACACGTGCGAGCGGATGGCGGCGCAGGTGCTGCACACCGCGCAGAGCCAGGAGGGCGTGCGCGTCGACCACGTGGAGCTGCTGACCGCCAAGGACGTCAAGCTGTGCGAGCTGAGCGCGGCGGCGGGCGAGCGGTACGCGCCGGACCGGCTGGCGGGCGACCCCGACTCGCTGTACTTCATTGACTCCGAGCACCGGCTCGTACGGACCTCCGCGAAGCCGGAGGCGGGCGACGCCGGGCCCGCGACGGTGATCAGCCCGCTCGGCGACGGGAATCCGGGGTTCGGTTCGGCCGCGGTGGCCCGCTCGGAGAAGAAGGCGGCCGGGGTGACGGCCACCGGGCGCGAGCTGTACGTGTCGTCGCTGGACGAGTCCTCGGAACTGGGCGAACCGCTGCTGACCAGCGACGCCACCCAGGCGCAGGCGGAGCGTGGCGACGGGCTCACGGCGCCGAGCTGGGACGGCCTGGGCGACCTGTGGGTGGCGGACCGGGTCGGCGGCGAGTCGCGGCTGTACTGGGTGGAGGACGGCACCGGCGACCCCGTGCGCATCGACGTCACCGGGCTGGAGGGCCGCATCGAGGCCCTGCGCATGTCGGCGGAGGGGGCGCGGATAGCGCTGGTCGTCAGCGAGGGGACGGAGAGCCGGCTGGTGCTGGGCGCGGTGTCGGTGGAGGACGGCGTGCCGGTGGTGGCGCTGGTGCGGGAGACGGGCCCGCTGGCGGAGGTCGGGACCGTGTCGTGGGCGGGCGAGAGCCGCCTGCTGGTCGTGGGGCGCGAGTCGGAGGGCGTGCACCAGATGCGGCTGGTGTCGACGGACGGATCGGTGCCGCCGGCGGCGGAGCTGGGGCAGGGCCTGACCGGGGTGACGGCGGTGGCGGCGACGGAGGACGGCACGAAGCCGCTGGTGGCGGCGTCGGAGGACGGGATCGTGCGGCTGCCGCAGAATGCGTACTGGAAGGCGGTGGCCGGCGGGGAGGGCGGCACGGCGCCGGTGTACCCGGGGTAGGGCTGCCGGGCGGCGGAGTCGGCGCGGCGCCCGGGTTGTCCGCATGCGGGGGGTTGTCCACAGGGGGGCCGCGGGTGTCGGTGGGCCCGGGCATGGTGGACGTATGCGGGGGACAGGACGGGAACTGGCGGGGTTGTTGCTGTCGGCCGGCTGCGCGGGATGCGGGGCCGGGCGGGGCGCGGGGGCGCTGTGCGCGGAGTGCGCGGCGGAGCTGACGGCGGGGGCGGTGCGGCGCGTGGTGCCGCGGCCCCGGCCGCCGGGGCTGCCCGCGGTGTACGCGGCGGTGGCGTACGGGGGCGCGGCGCGGACGGCGCTGCTGGCGCACAAGGAGCGGGGCGCGCTGCGCCTCGCCCGCCCGCTGGGCGCGGCCCTGGCGGCGGCGGTCCGGGCGGCGGCCACGGCGGCCGGGAGCCGGGCGGCGGGGGGCCGCGCCACCGGGACCAGCGCCACCGGGACCAGCGCCACCGGGACCAGCGCCACCGGGACCCGCGGCGCCCCGATACACGGCGCCGGACCCCGCGCCACCGGGGCCCCCGTGGCCGGGGCGGGCCCGGGGGCGCGCGGCAGGGCCGCGGGCGGTGGGGCGCGGCCCCGGGCGCCGGGGGGTGAGCGCGTCGTGCTGGTGCCCGTGCCGTCGGCGCGGGGAGCCGTGGTGCGGCGGGGGCACGATCCGGTGCGGCGTGCCGGGCTGGTCGCCGCGGAGCGGCTGCGGCGCGGCGGGATGCGGGCCGAGCTGCTGCCCGTGCTGCGGCAGCGGCGGGCGGTGGCGGATCAGGCGGGGCTGAGCGCCGCGGCGCGGCAGCGGAACCTCTCCGGGGCGCTGGAGGCCGTCCGGGGCGGGGTGCCGCCGCTGCGGGCGCCGGGGTGCCGGGTCGTGCTCGTGGACGACGTACTGACGACCGGGGCGTCGCTCGCGGAGGCGGCTCGGGCCGTGCGCGCCGCAGGCTGCCGCGGCGTCCTCGCGGCGGCGGTCGTGGCCGCGCCGCGGGACGCGTTCGAAGCAGGTCGCGCCTGTCCGCTCCCTTGACTGCAATCTTACGTTTCCGCAGGTAGAAAGGAGGTATACGTACCTGCCCCGACCATCGGCGCCGCAGGGGGTGCCGCGGCATCTGAGGCGAGCTATGTTCGATTGTGAGGAGGCTGTGGGGGCAGCGGACGGGCCGAATCCGCCGCGTCCGATGGGGTGTCGATCTTGTCGGTGGGGGAGGAGGAGGTGAAGGCCGGTCCTTCCGCGGGGAGGGGCCGGCGGCAGAGAACCCCGCGGCTCCGGCACCCACCGGAGCCCAGCGCACCAAGGGACCGGCTTCGCCCGTCAGCTCAGCGGTACGCGGAGCCCGTCCAGAACGGAGTTCTGCGTGGACATCGTCGTCAAGGGCCGCAAGACCGAGGTTCCCGAGCGGTTTCGTCGGCACGTGGCCGAGAAGCTGAAGCTGGACAAGATCCAGAAGTTCGACGGCAAGGTGATCAGCCTCGACGTCGAGGTGTCCAAGGAGCACAACCCGCGGCTGGCCGACCGCTGCGACCGGGTGGAGATCACGGTGCACTCCCGGGGGCCCGTGGTGCGTGCGGAGGCGGCCGCGGCCGACCCGTACGCGGCCCTGGACCTGGCGACGGCCAAGCTGGAGGCGAGGCTGCGCAAGCAGCACGACAAGCGCAAGACGAGGCGGCCCGGCAAGGACCGCCGCACGGCCGCGGAGGTGGGCGCGGTCGTCGCGCACGCGGCGCAGCTCACCGACGACGGCGAGCTCACGACCCCGTCCATGGAGACGGCGGCGGAGAGCACGACGCGGCAGAACGGCTCTCGGCCTCTTCGCCGGGGACCGCTGGAGGTGGACGGGGACGGCCCGCTGGTGATGCGGGAGAAGACGCACGCAGCCCCGCCGATGACGCTCGACCAGGCGCTGTACGAGATGGAACTCGTCGGGCACGACTTCTATCTCTTCGTCGACTCCGACAAGAAGCTGCCCAGCGTTGTCTACCGCAGGCACGCATATGACTACGGCGTGATCCACCTCGACCCCTATCCGATCGAGGAGTCGCTGCCGGACGGCGCCGGGGGTGCCCTGGGCGGCTGAAAGGCGACGGTACGCGGGCGGCGGGGGCGTCACCCCGCCGCCCGCTCGTGAAATCATGTGCGCGCACGGCAATGTCGGTGCCTGGGGGCAAGCGTGGCGGAGTTCGAGCTGAGCGGAGCTGGTGAGCCGAAGGCGGCGGTCGGTCCCCGGGAGGAGCCGATCCGCGTCCTCGTCGTGGACGACCATGAGCTCTTCCGCCGCGGCTTGGAGATCGTCCTCGCCCAGGAGGAGGACATTCAGGTCGTCGGCGAGGCCGGCGACGGCGCCGAGGCCGTCGACAAGGCGGCCGACCTCCTCCCCGACATCGTCCTGATGGACATCCGGATGCCGCGGCGCACCGGCATCGAGGCGTGCACGGCCATCAAGGAGGTGGCCCCCAGCGCGAAGATCATCATGCTGACGATCAGCGACGAGGAGGCCGACCTCTACGACGCGATCAAGGCGGGCGCGACGGGCTATCTGCTCAAGGAGATCTCCACGGACGAGGTCTCCGCCGCGATCCGCGCCGTGGCCGACGGGCAGTCGCAGATCAGCCCGTCGATGGCGTCGAAGCTGCTGACCGAGTTCAAGTCGATGATCCAGCGCACCGACGAGCGGCGCCTCGTGCCGGCGCCGCGGCTGACCGACCGGGAGCTTGAGGTGCTCAAGCTGGTGGCCACCGGGATGAACAACCGCGACATCGCGAAAGAGCTGTTCATCAGCGAGAACACGGTGAAGAACCACGTGCGCAACATCCTGGAGAAGCTCCAGCTGCACTCCCGGATGGAGGCCGTCGTCTACGCGATGCGCGAGAAGATCCTCGAAATCCGCTGATACCCCGGACGCCGCGGGACGCCCCCGGGTGCCGCGGGCGTCCCGGGGGCCGGTCGCGTCGCTCAGCCCGCGCCCACGGCCTTCTCCGCCGCGCGCGCGAGCGGGGTGTGCAGCTCCGGCGGGCTGACCCGCTCCACCCGCACCGCCTGCGCCCCGACCCAGCCCGCCGCCTCCGCCAGCGCCGCGGCCGTCGGTTCCACGGCCTTCGCCGGGGTGACCCCGCCCGGCCGGTCGGTGCCCAGGGTGACCTGGCGGGCGACGAGCGTGCTCCCCTCGCGGCCCGGGTCGACCCGGCCGACGAGCTTGCCGCCGGCGAGCACGGGCATGGCGAAATACCCATGTATCCGCTTGGGCTTCGGCACGTACGCCTCCAGCCGGTGAGTCATTCCGAAGATCCGCTCCGTGCGCGGGCGGTCCCAGATCAGAGAGTCGAACGGGGACAGCAGCGTCGTCCGGTGCCGCCCCCGCGGGGCGTCTGCCAGCGCCTCCGGGTGCGCCCACGCCGGCTTGCCCCAGCCCTCGACCGCCACCTCGACCAGCTCGGTGTCCCCCACGACCGCGGCGACCTGCTCGCCCTTGAGACGGTGATAATCAGCCAGGTCCGCGCGCGTGCCCACGCCGAGGGCGCGGCCCGCCTGGGCGACGAGCCGGCGCAGACACTCCTCGTCCGCCAGGTCGTCGTGGAACAGCTCGTCCGGAACGGCGCGCTCGGCCAGGTCGTACACCCGCTTCCAGCCGCGCCGGGCCGTGACCACCACGTCGCCCGCGTCCAGCAGCGTCTCCACCGCGATCTTCGTCTCCGACCAGTCCCACCACGGGCCGCCGTTCTTCGCCCCGCCCAGGTCCGTGGAGGTCAGCGGGCCGTCGGCGCGCAGCCGGTCCACGACGGCGGCGCGGGAGCCCTGCGGGTCCCGCAGCCGGTGCCAGCGGTAGCCGCGGGCGCGGTTCTCACGGCGGCGGAAGGCGAACAGCGGCCACTCCTCCATGGGCAGGACGCAGGCGGCGTGCGACCAGTACTCGAAGGCGGCGGTCCCGGACCAGTACGCGGACTCCACCGCCTCGCGGCCGACGGCGCCCAGACGCGCGTACGGCACCAGCTCGTGCGACCGGGCGAGCACCGAGATGGTGTCCAGCTGCACCGCGCCCAGGCGCCGCAGCACGCCGCCGGTGCCGGCGCGGCGGTCGGGCGCGCCGAGCAGACCTTGGGCGCGCAGGGCGATACGGCGGGCGTCGGCGGCGGAGAGAGACACGTTCGCGGTCATGCCGGCGAGCGTAGGGCCTGCCTCGGACAACGGCCCCGGCGGTCGCTCAGCGCGCCGGGGGCGGCAGGTACGGCAGCCGGGAGCCGAGCCCCACGTCCGAGGGCAGCAGCGACGCCACCCAGGCGTCGCGGCGGGTGCCGTGGTTGACGAACCAGGAGCGCAGCGTGCCCTCCATCGTGAACCCCGCCCGGAGCGCCACCGCCCGCGACGGCTCGTTGCCCACCTCGGCGAACCACTCCACCCGGTCGATGCCCAGCTCGGTGAACGCCCACCGCACCACGGCCCCCGCCGCCTCCGCCGTGTACCCCCGCCGCCGCTGCTCCGGCGCCGTCCAGTAGCCGAGCTCCGCCACGCGCTCCGCGTGCCGGGTCGGGGTGAAGCCGACGAGCCCCATCGAGCCCACCAGGGCGCCGCCGTCGCGGGTGAAGACGCCGAAGTTGTACTGCGTGTCCTCGCGCCAGCCGGCGGGGGAGACCTTGAGGACGAAGTCCTCCGCGTGCGCGCGGCCGTACGGGGACGGCACGCGCGTCCAGCGCTGGATGCCGGGGTCCTGGCAGGCGGCGAGGACGGCGTCGACGTCGCCGGCTTCCATGGGGCGCAGCAGCAGGCGCTCGGTGTCCAGGGTGACGGGTTCCATCCACGGATTCTCCGCCTCCGGCTCCCGCCCCCGCCACGGCTTTTCCCGCCGCGCGGCCGCCCCCCGCCCCGGCCCCGCGGCCGCCGCGGGGGAGCGGGGCGGGGGCCTTTGCGGCACTTTCCACGGGGTTCGGACGTTGACACGTACGGTGACGGCACCTAACGTCCCTGGGCTGGACCTCCCGGGGCACCCGCGTCCTCGCATACGATGGCCGGTGCGGCCGTGGGCTCCGCGAGGCCCGAGAGGAGCCCCAGAGGACAGGGGCCGCACCAGCGCACCCGACCGTGCCAGGCCCGACCGGCAAGGAGCCAGCCCAAAGTGTCCGTCTTCGGAAAGATCATGCGCGCAGGCGAAGGAAAGATCCTGCGCAAGCTCAGCCGCATCGCGGACCAGGTCAACTCCATCGAGGAGGACTTCAAGGACCTCTCCGATGCCGAGCTGCGCGCACTGACCGAGGAGTACAAGCAGCGGTACGAGGAGGGCGAGTCCCTCGACGATCTGCTGCCCGAGGCGTTCGCCACCGTGCGCGAGGCGGCGACCCGCATCCTCGGCGAGCGGCACTACGACGTTCAGATCATGGGCGGCGCGGCGCTGCACGAGGGCTACGTGGCCGAGATGAAGACCGGCGAGGGCAAGACCCTGGTCGGCACCCTGCCCGCGTATCTCAACGCGATCGCCGGCAAGGGCGTGCACATCGTCACGGTCAACGACTACCTCGCCGAGCGCGACTCCGAGTGGATGGGCCGCGTGCACCGCTTCCTCGGCCTGTCCGTCGGCTGCATCCTGGCGAACATGCCGCCGGCGCAGCGTCGCGAGCAGTACAACTGCGACATCACCTACGGGACGAACAACGAGTTCGGGTTCGACTACCTCCGCGACAACATGGCGTGGTCGAAGGACGAACTGGTGCAGCGCGGCCACAACTTCGCGATCGTCGACGAGGTCGACTCCATCCTCATCGACGAGGCCCGCACCCCGCTGATCATCTCCGGCCCGGCCGACCAGGCCACCAAGTGGTACGCCGACTTCGCCAAGCTGGTCACCCGGCTGACCAAGGGCGAGGCGGGCGACCCGCGCATGGGCAAGGCGGAGACCGGCGACTACGACACGGACGAGAAGAAGCGGACCGTCGCCATCCACGAGGCCGGTGTCGCCAAGGTGGAGAACTACCTCGGCATCGACAACCTCTACGAGTCGGTGAACACCCCCCTCGTCGGCTACCTGAACAACGCCATCAAGGCCAAGGAGCTGTTCAAGAAGGACAAGGACTACGTCGTCATGGACGGCGAAGTCATGATCGTCGACGAGCACACGGGCCGTATCCTCGCCGGCCGCCGCTACAACGAGGGCATGCACCAGGCGATCGAGGCCAAAGAGGGCGTCAAGATCAAGGACGAGAACCAGACGCTCGCCACGATCACCCTGCAGAACTTCTTCCGCCTCTACAAGCGCAAGGACCACGAGGGCAGGGAGCTCCCGGGCCTCGCCGGCATGACCGGTACGGCCATGACCGAGGCCGCCGAGTTCCAGCAGATCTACAAGCTCGGCGTGGTGCCCATCCCGACGAACCGCCCGCTGGCGCGCATGGATCAGTCCGACCTGATCTACCGCACCGAGGAGGCGAAGTTCGACGCCGTCGTCGACGACATCGAGGAGAAGTACAAGAAGGGCCAGCCGGTGCTGGTCGGCACGACGTCGGTGGAGAAGTCCGAGTACCTCTCGCGCAAGCTCATCGAGCGCGAGGTGCACCACGAGGTGCTCAACGCCAAGCAGCACGACCGCGAGGCCAGCATCGTCGCGCAGGCCGGCCGCCGCGGCGCGATCACCGTCGCCACGAACATGGCCGGCCGCGGCACCGACATCAAGCTCGGCGGCAACCCCGACGACCTCGCCGAGGCCGACCTGCGCCAGCAGGGCCTGGACCCGGTCGAGCACGCCGAGCAGTGGGCGGCGGCGCTGCCGGCCGCGCTGGCGAAGGCGAAGGAGGCGGTCGAGGCCGAGTACGAGGAGGTCAAGGACCTCGGCGGGCTGTACGTGCTGGGCACCGAGCGGCACGAGTCGCGGCGCATCGACAACCAGCTGCGCGGCCGCTCCGGCCGCCAGGGCGACCCCGGCGAGTCCCGCTTCTACCTCTCCCTCGGCGACGACCTGATGCGGCTGTTCAAGGCGCAGCTGGTGGAGCGGGTCATGTCGATGGCGAACGTGCCGGACGACGTGCCGATCGAGAACAAGATGGTCACCCGCGCCATCGCCTCCGCCCAGTCGCAGGTCGAGCAGCAGAACTTCGAGACGCGCAAGAACGTCCTGAAGTACGACGAGGTCATGAACCGCCAGCGCGAGGTCATCTACGGCGAGCGCAAGCGGGTGCTGGAGGGCGAGGACCTGCACGAACAGGTGCGTCACTTCATGGACGACACCATCGACGCCTACATCCAGGCGGAGACCGTCGAGGGCTTCGCCGAGGAGTGGGACCTGGACCGGCTGTGGCAGGCGTTCAAGCAGCTCTACCCCGTCTCCGTGAAGATCGAGGAGCTGGAGGAGGCCGCCGGCGACCGCGCGGGTGTCACCCCCGAGTTCATCGAGGACATGGTCAAGGAGGACGTCCACGCGCAGTACGACAAGCGCGAGGAGCAGCTCGGCTCGGAGATCATGCGGGAGCTGGAGCGCCGGGTCGTGCTGTCGGTGCTGGACCGCAAGTGGCGCGAGCACCTCTACGAGATGGACTACCTCCAGGAGGGCATCCAGCTGCGCGCGATGGCGCAGAAGGACCCGCTGGTGGAGTTCCAGCGCGAGGGCTTCGATATGTTCAACGCCATGATGGACGGCATCAAGGAGGAGTCCGTCGGCTACCTGTTCAACCTGGAGGTCCAGGTCGAGCAGCAGGTCGAGGAGGTTCCGGTGCAGGACGCGGTGCCCGCCGAGGACGCCGCGCCGCAGGACGCGGTGCCGGCCCCGGCCATCCGCGCCAAGGGCCTGGAGCAGCCGCAGCGCCCCGACCGGCTGCACTTCTCCGCGCCCACCGCGGAGGGCGGCGTCGCCGAGGGCGAGCTGGCCACCGACGCCTCGCTGGCCCCCACGGCCGGCGGCCAGGGCGACGGCCGCACCCGGGCCGAGCGCCGGCGGGCCCAGAAGGGCGGCTCGAAGGGCAAGCGGCGGAAGAAGTGACGACGTCGTAGCACGTCGCCGTGCGGCGGGGCCGGTCCTGCGGGGCCGGCCCCGCCGCCGTGTGCGCGGCGGCGGGCCGTGCGTCCGCCGTACGGGACCGCCCGCCCCGCGCCGTACGGCACTCACCGGGCACCCGCCGCGGTCTGCGGGCCCACCTCGACCGCGGCGCAGCGCCAGCGGCGGTCCGGGCCCAGCTCCAGCCGGAACGCCAGCGCCCGCAGCCGGTCGCCCACGGCGACGCGGGCGAACGCCTCGATGACGTCCGGCGCGGGGCGGCAGTAGCCGCAGCGCTGCACCTCCGGGCGCGGGCCGGCGCGCAGCGGCAGCTCGTCGGCGAGCGCGGCGAGCTGGTCGTAGGCGCGGCCCGCGGTGTGGCCGAGGAGCCAGTGCATCGGCCGCTGCCCGCTGAGCGCGAGCACCAGCCGTTCGGCGAACCACTCGTGCGGCCGCAGCTCCCCCGAAGCCGCGCGCGCGGGCGGGCGGTGCGTCGGGTGGGGCCGGCGGGTGTCGCGCCGGGCCGGTGGGCCGGTACGGGCCCGGGGCCGGCGGCGCGGGGGCCGTGCCGGAGCCCGGGGCGGCGGCGCGGGCGGCTCCCCGGCCGCGGGGCCGTGGGCCGGGTCGTGCGGTGTCCCGTCCGCGGAGCCGCCGCCCGGGCCGTACGCCGCCGGCGCCGGTGGCCCGGCTTGCGGTTCGTGCGGTGGCTGGTGCCGTGGCTCGTGCGGTGGCCGCTGCGTCGGCGGGCGTTCGGGTCGCCGGGCCGGTCGGCCGGTGTCCGGCCGGGTGTCTGTGGTCGTCACGCTGTCACCCCCGTGATGCGTGTGGTTCGCGGTGCCCGAAGGTCTACCGGCGCCCCGCGGCACCCGCAACGCCCGCCGCCCCCGCCCCCGCGGCGCCGCGAAGTTCACCTATCAGGGTGACGCCCGCCGCCCCGGCCCCGGAGCCCGGCTCGCGCCGCGCCCGGGCCGGGCGCGGCGGACGGTGCCTTCGCCGCGCGCCCCGCCGACCCACTCGGACGGGGGACCGCGGCCGTATAGTTCGCCCATGCGCGTGTACGTCCCCCTGACCCTGCCCGGCCTGGCGCGGGCGCACGAGGCCGGCGAGCTGGGCCCGGCGCCGCTCCTCGCCTACGCCGTGACGCCGGCGCTGCGCGAGTGGTACGTCTCCGACAACCTCGAAGAGCTGGAGTACGCGGCCCTGACCCGGGCCGCGCAGGCGTCGCTGCGGCTGCTGGCGCTCACCCCCGCCCCCGGCGCGCCGCCGCGCCGGGTGGTGGTCGCGGCGGAGCTGCCCGACGGCGCCGCGACGGCCGACCCCGACCGCGGGCTCGACCCCGCCGCGATCGGCGAGGTGCGCGTCGCCGCGGCGGTCCCGCTGCGGCTGGCGGCGGCGGTGCACGTGGACGCGGACGATGCGGCGGCGGACGTCGCGGCGGCCGTGGCCGCGCTCGGCGCCGCGGACGCCGGCGACGAGGACGCGCGGTTCACCGTCGACGGCGCGGAGGACCACGAACTGCTCTGGTACGGCGTACAGGAGATCGGCAACCTCCTCGGCTGAGCGGCTTCCGGCCCGGTTGTCACACCGGCCGGTTACCGTTCTGGGGTGCGTACACATCTCGTCTGGGACTGGAACGGAACCCTCTTCCACGACATCCACGCGGTGATAGAGGCGACGAACGCCTCCTTCGCCGAGCTGGGCCTGCCCCCGATCACCCTGGAGCGCTACCGCGAGCTGTACTGCGTCCCGGTCCCCCGCTTCTACGAGCGGCTGCTTGGCCGGCTGCCGACGCCGGAGGAGTGGGAGGTCATGGACGAGACGTTCCACCGGCACTACTGGGTGCGCGCGGAGGGCGCCGCCCTCGCCGACGGCGCGGCGGCGCTGCTGGCGCAGCGGCGGGCCGCGGGGCAGACGCAGTCGCTGTGCTCCCTCGCGCCCCACGAGCAACTGCTGCCGATGGTGCGCTCGCACGGCATCGCGGACCACTTCATGCGCATCGACGGCCGCGTCGGCCCGTCCGACAGCGGCAAGGCGGCGCACATGGTGCGCCACCTCGGCGCGCTGCGGGGCATAGACCCGTCCCGCACGGTCGTCATCGGGGACGCCGTGGACGACGCCACGGCCGCGCGGCACGCGGGTGTGCGCGCCGTGCTCTACACCGGCGGTTCGCACAGCCGGGCGAGCCTGGCGGCCGCGGGCGTCCCGGTGGTGGACAGCCTGGCGGAGGCGGTCGCGACGGCGGACGAGCTGGCGGCGTGACGGCGTAGCCGCGGTACGCTCCGCGCCGTCGCCGCCCCGGCCCGTCTCCGGCCGCCACCCGTACGTCCGTACATCCGTACGCCCATACGCCCGTACGTTCCGCGCCCGCGGCCGTACACCCCGGAGGGTGACGTCCGCCACCTGGTGAACACGGCCGCCGACCGGTCATGCGGAAGGCTTTAGTCCAGGTGAAGGACGTCTCCGCAGCCTGGACAAGCTGTGCAGATAGGCAAAGAACTGGCGCTGCGTTTGTACACATTCGGACGTGGACGCGGCCTGGCATCGAGGGGATAGCCTGGTGGGCGTGATCAGCCCGATATCTCACCGGGGCGACGGGGGTGGGGCCCGAGGGGTCCCGACCGCGCTCCTCCCGGCGTCGGCAGGCGCCGGGGGCACCAACCGGGGGACGGCTGATCGGCGAAACCGGTGCCGCCGCCCGATGATGGCCACAGGTGGACCGGCGCGTTTCCCCGTTCCGGCGCGATGCCGCGCGAGGCCCGGAGGTATCCGGGCCGCGGTGCCGCGCCCGCTCGTCAGCAGGGCCGGGGGATCCTCCGGCCCACCAGAACCGTCACGCAACGGCGCGCGACAGGAGCCTGAGGACCATGCAGATCAAGCTGGATGAAGCCAAGAACGAGCTGCTCGCGCGCGCCGCGCGGGTGGACGGGACGGGTGAGGGGGGATTGGCCCCCGACACCCTGGACGCGTACCTCCAGCGCTACTACCTGCACACCGCGCCCGAGGACCTGCTCGGCCGCGACCCGGTCGACGTCTTCGGCGCGGCGCTCTCCCACTACCACCTGGCCCAGAACCGTCCGCAGGGCACCGCCAACGTGCGCGTGCACACCCCCACGGTGGAGGAGAACGGCTGGACGTCCAGCCACAGCGTCGTCGAGGTGGTAACGGATGATATGCCGTTCTTGGTGGATTCCGTCACCAATGAGCTGTCTCGCCAGGGACGCGGCATTCACCTGGTGATCCACCCGCAGATCGTCGTCCGCCGCGACGTCACCGGGCGGCTGCTGGAGGTGCTGGACGCCGGGCGCGATCCGAACGCCGCGCCGCCGTACGTCCGCGGCCTGGAGGACCTGCCGCACGACGCCGTCGTCGAGTCGTGGATCCACGTCGAGATCGACCGCGAGTCCGACCGCCAGGACCTCAAGCAGATCACCGCCGACCTGCTGCGGGTGCTCTCCGACGCCCGCGAGGCCGTCGAAGACTGGCAGAAGATGCGGGACTCGGCCCTCCGGATCGCGGATGATCTCGACGAGGAGCCGCTGCCGGACGACATGCCCACGCGGGAGGTCGAGGAGGCCCGGGAGCTGCTGCGCTGGCTCGCCGCCGACCACTTCACCTTCCTGGGCTACCGCGAGTACCGCCTGACGGTCAACAGCGACGGCGAGGAGCTGACCGCCGTCCCCGGCACCGGCCTCGGCATCCTGCGCGCCGACCCCGCGCACGCCGCGTACGGCGAGGACGACCGCAAGCCGCAGCCCGCCTCCGAGTCCTTCCACCGGCTGCCGGCCGACGTCCGCGCCAAGGCCCGCGAGCACCGCATGCTGGTGCTCACCAAGGCCAACAGCCGGGCCACCGTGCACCGCCCGGCCTACCTCGACTACATCGGCGTGAAGAAGTTCGACGCCGAGGGCAACGTCGTCGGCGAGAGGCGCTTCCTCGGCCTGTTCTCGTCCGCCGCGTACACCGAGTCGGTACGCCGCGTGCCCGTCGTCCGCCGCAAGGTCGCCGAGGTCCTCAGCCGCGCCGGCTTCACCCCCAACAGCCACGACGGCCGTGACCTGCTGCAGATCCTCGAAACCTACCCGAGGGACGAGCTCTTCCAGATCCCCGTCGCGGAGCTGAAGGCCATCGTCACCAGCGTGCTGTACCTCCAGGAACGCCGCAGGCTGCGGCTGTTCCTCCGGCAGGAGGAGTACGGGCGCTACTATTCGGCCCTCGTCTACCTGCCGCGCGACCGCTACACCACCACCGTGCGGCTGCGCCTCATCGACATCCTCAAAGAGGAGCTCGGCGGCACCTCCGTCGACTTCACCGCCTGGAACACCGAGTCGGTCCTGTCCCGGCTGCACTTCGTCGTCCGCGTCCAGACCGGCACCGAGCTGCGCGAGCTGACCGAGGCCGACGTCCACCGCATCGAGACCCGCCTCGCCGACGCCTCCCGCTCCTGGAACGACGGCTTCACCGAGGCGCTGGTCGCCGAGTTCGGCGAGGAGCGCGCCGCCGAGCTGGCCCACCGCTACGCCGGCGCCTTCCCCGAGGGCTACAAGGAGGACTTCCCGCCCCGCGCCGCCGTCTCCGACCTCCAGCACTTCGAGAAGCTCAGCTCCCGCGGCGGCACCGAGACGTTCGCCCTCAGCCTGTACGAGCCGGTGGGCGCCGCGCCCAACGAGCGCCGGCTGAAGGTGTACGGGGCGGGCGCGCCGTTCTCCCTCACCCGGGTGCTGCCCGTGCTGCACAACCTCGGCGTCGAGGTCGCCGAGGAGCGGCCGTACCTGCTGCGCTGCGCCGACAGCACCGACGCCTGGGTCTCGGACTTCGGGCTGCGGTTCCCGCCGTCGCAGAACGGCGGCGGCCTGGAGGTCGGCGAGGACGCGCGCGAGCGCTTCCAGGAGACGTTCGCCGCGGTGTGGAACGGCGAGGCGGAGGACGACGGGCTCAACGCCCTCGTGCCCGTCGCCGGGCTGACGTGGCGGCAGGCGATGGTGCTCCGCGCGTACGCGCGCTATCTGCGCCAGGCCGGCTCGAAGTTCAGCCAGGCGTACATGGAGGACACCCTCCGTACCAACGTGCACACCACCCGGCTGCTGGTCACGCTCTTCGAGGCGCGCATGGCGCCGGAGCGGCAGCACGCCGGGCGGGAGCTGACCGACGGCATCCTGGAGGAGCTGAACGGCGCGCTGGACCAGGTGGCCTCGCTCGACGAGGACCGCATCCTGCGCTCGTTCCTCACCGTCATCCAGGCCACGCTGCGCACGAACTACTTCCAGCTCGACAAGGACGGCAGCCCGCACTCGTACCTGTCGCTGAAGCTCGACCCGCAGGCCATCCCCGGGCTGCCCGAGCCGCGCCCCGCGTACGAGATCTGGGTGTACTCGCCGCGCGTCGAGGGCGTGCACCTGCGCTTCGGCAAGGTCGCGCGCGGCGGCCTGCGCTGGTCCGACCGGCGCGAGGACTTCCGCACCGAGATCCTGGGCCTGGTCAAGGCGCAGGAGGTGAAGAACACCGTCATCGTCCCGGCCGGCGCCAAGGGCGGCTTCGTCGGCAAGCGGCTGCCGGACCCGTCGGCGGACCGCGACGCCTGGCTGGCCGAGGGCATCGCCTGCTACAAGACGTTCATCTACGGCATGCTCGACATCACCGACAACCTCGTCGGCGGCGAGGTCGTGCACCCGAAGAACGTCGTCCGGCACGACGAGGACGACACCTACCTCGTCGTCGCCGCCGACAAGGGCACCGCGCGGTTCTCCGACATCGCCAACGAGGTCGCCGTCTCGTACGACTTCTGGCTCGGCGACGCCTTCGCCTCCGGCGGCTCCGCCGGCTACGACCACAAGGACATGGGCATCACCGCCCGCGGCGCCTGGGAGTCGGTCAAGCGGCACTTCCGCGAGCTGGGCGTGGACTGCCAGACCGAGGACTTCACCGCCGTCGGCATCGGCGACATGTCGGGCGACGTCTTCGGCAACGGCATGCTCCTCAGCGAGCACACCCGGCTGGTCGCCGCCTTCGACCACCGGCACATCATCGTCGACCCCGACCCGGACCCGGCCGTCTCCTACGCCGAGCGCCGCCGGCTCTACGAGCTGCCGCGCTCCTCCTGGGAGGACTACGACACCGCCAAGCTCTCCGAGGGCGGCGGGGTGTTCTCCCGCAAGGCCAAGGCGATCCCGGTCAACGCGAAGATGCGCCGGGCGCTGGGCATCGGCGACGGCGCCGCGAAGATGACGCCGGCCGAGCTGATGAAGGCGATCCTCCAGGCGCCGGTGGACCTGCTGTGGAACGGCGGCATCGGTACGTACGTGAAGTCCTCGGCGGAGTCGCAGGCCGACGCCGGCGACCGGGCGAACGACGCGATCCGGGTGGACGGCGTCGACGTACGCGCGCGGATCGTCGGCGAGGGCGGCAACCTCGGGGCGACGCAGCTGGGGCGGATCGAGTTCGCGCGCGTGGGCGGCCCCGACGGCCGGGGCGGGAAGATCAACACCGACGCGATCGACAACAGCGCCGGGGTGGACACGTCCGATCACGAAGTGAACATCAAGATCCTGCTCAACCAGGTCATCGGCGACGGCGACATGACCGTCAAGCAGCGCAACCAGCTCCTTGAGGAGATGACCGACGAGGTCGCCGCGCTGGTCCTGCGCAACAACTACGCGCAGAACACCGCCCTGGCCAACGCCGTCGCCCAGGCCCCCAGCCTGCTCCAGGCCCACCACCGGTACATGCGCAAGCTCGGCAAGGAGGGCGCGCTCGACCGGGAGCTGGAGTTCCTGCCCGGGGACAAGCAGCTGCGCGAGCGCCTCGCCGCGGGTCTCGGCCTCACCCAGCCCGAGCTGGCGGTGCTGCTGGGCTACACGAAGATCACCACGACGGAGGAGCTGGTCACCACCGGGCTGCCCGACGACCCGTACCTGGAACGGCTGCTCTTCGCGTACTTCCCGCAGCCGCTCCGCGACCGCTTCCCCGACCAGATCCGCACGCACGCGCTGCGCCGCGAGATCGTCACGACGGTGCTCGTCAACGACACCGTCAACACCGGCGGCACGTCGTTCGTGCACCGGCTGAAGGAGGAGACGGGCGCGGCGACCGAGGAGATCGTACGGGCGCACACCGCGGCCCGCGCGATCTTCCACCTCGGCGACTTCTGGGACGAGGTCGAGACCCTCGACAACGTCATCGCCGCCGACGTCCAGACCCGCATCCGGCTGCACTCGCGCCGGCTGGTCGAGCGCGCGACCCGCTGGCTGCTCAACAACCGCCCGCAGCCGCTGCAACTGGGCGACACCATCGACTTCTTCAGCGACCGGGTCGCGCGGGTCTGGGCGGCGCTGCCGAAGCTGCTGCGCGGCGCGGACCTGGAGTGGTACGAGCGCAACCAGAACGAGCTGACCGACAGCGGCGTCCCGGCCGAGCTGGCGCAGCGCGTCGCCTCGTTCTCGGCGGCGTTCCCGACGCTGGACATCGTCGCCGTCGCCGACCGCACCGGGCACGAGCCGCTGGACGTCGCGGAGGTGTACTACGACCTCGGCGACCGGCTGCACATCAGCAAGCTGATGGCCCGCATCGTGGAGCTGCCGCGGGCCGACCGGTGGCAGTCCATGGCGCGCGCCGCCATCCGCGAGGACCTGTACGCGGCGCACGCGCTCCTCACCGCGGACGTGCTGTCGGCGGAGCCGGACGGACGCGGCGACGTGGTGACGCCGGAGCTGCGGTTCAAGACCTGGGAGGAGAAGAACCTGGCGATCCTGGGCCGGGCGCGGAGCACGCTGGAGGAGATCCAGAGTTCGGAGTCGTTCGACCTGGCGAACCTGTCGGTGGCGATGCGGACGATGCGTACGCTGCTGCGCACGAACCGGTAGGGACGCGCGCGGGCGGCCGGTGTGCCGCGGGTGCCGGTGCGTACGGCTCCGCTACGGGACCGGGGCGCCCGGCGCCCGGCGGTGCGCCGGGGCGCGGTCGGGCGTCCGGGGGCGCGGCGCCGGGGCCGGGGCAGCGGGCGCACGGCGGCCGGTGAGCGCGGCGGAGAGCGGCAACCGCTCGTGCAGCGCCGCGCACAGCACGGCGACCGGCGCGAGCGCGAGCAGCCCGTAGAGCAGCGCCGGACCGGGCTCGGCCGCCGTCGAACCGGCCACCGTCGCCAGTGCCCCGGCCGCCGCCCCGATGCCGGCGTGCACCGCGTGCGCCCGCAGCACCTCCCGTACCCGTACCAGCCCGCAGCGCCCCCACCGCACCAGTTGCAGCGCGTGCCCGGCGGCCGGGCCCGCCGCGGCGGCGCAGGCGAACAGCGGCAGGGCGTGGCCGGAGCCGCGCCACGGGAGGACCAGGGCGAAGGCGGCGGCGGTGGTGAGGAGCACGACCAGTTGGGTGCCGAGGAGTGCGCGGCGCCGGCCGCGGGCCAGGTCGAGGGAGCAGCCGGCGGAGTAGAGGAGCTGCGCCGCCGCCGCGGCGCACAGCCACGGCACCAGCGCCGTCGCGGACCCCCAGCCGGGCCCGAGGAGCACTGCGAGCGCGGCGGGCCCGACGCCGGCGGCGGCCCCGAAGCCGGCGAAGGCGGCGGCGGAGGCGCCGGTGACGGCGAGCCGGGCGGCGGGGACGTCGACGCGCCGGGCGCGGCGCGGGGCGCGCACGGGCGCCGGGCGGCCGTCCGGCCGCGGGTGGTGCCCGGTCTCCGGGCCGCGGCCGTCCGGCTCGTCGCCCCGGCCCCCGCCCCGGCCCCGGCCCCGGTCCCGGCCGCGGACACCGCCCGGGCCCAGCAGCGAACGCACCTCCCGGCCCTGCCCCCGGTACGGCACCCGCCCGCCCCCCAGCGCCATCGCCACCGGCAGCTCGCACAGCGCCGCCGCCCGCGAGTACACCCCCGCCGGCCCCGCCCCGAGCAGCCGGCACACCGCCCACAGCGGCGCGCCCGCCGCGACCAGCCGCAGCAGCCCGAACCCCGCCGCGAACCGCGACACGCGGACCAGCGACGCGGCCCGTACCGCGGCTGCTCCCGCTCCGTCCGGCAGCGGCGTACGGAACAGGAGCAGCCCCGCGGCGCCGAGGGTCAGCGCCGCGGCGGCCGGCAGCACGGCGGCCAGGCCGAGGGGGTTGACGCCGGCGGCGAGCAGCAGGACGCCGGTGGCGACGCCGCCCGCCTGCCCGCCGGCGTCCGTCAGCACGGCGGCGCGGGCGCGGCCGGCGCGGTGGAGCGCGGCGAGGGCGGCTTCGGCCGCGGGGTGGCAGAGGAACGAGCAGGCGAGGAGGCGGAGGAGGGGGGTGGTGTCGGGGGTGTGGAGGAGGACGGCGGGCAGCGGGGCGGCGGCCTGCGCGACGGCGAAACCGGCGAACCCGGTGACCCCGGCGAGCCGCAGCGCGGCGTGCGCGGTGGGCCGGTCCAGGGTCGCGGCGCGGTGCAGGGAGGCGGCGATGCCGGTGCCGGCGACGTGGACGAGGAGGTGGACGGCGGTGAGGGCGACGGCGTACGCGCCGAGGGCGGCGGGGGAGACGTGGCGGGCGGCGTAGGCGACGAAGCCGAGGTGCAGCAGCACCCCGCAGGCCGCGCTCCCGTACCGCCACGCGTCCGCCCCGGGCCCGGCGTCGCCGGGCGGCGTCGCCCCGGCCGTCCCGCGCCGCGACCCGGTTCCGCGGCTCTCCGTCCCGTCCCCGGCCCCGCTCTCCGTACCGGCACCCGCCCCGCTCTCCGTACCGGCACTCGCCACGCTCTCCGTACCGGCACTCGCCCACGGCCGCCGCAGCCGCGCGCCCCACCCCCGGCCCGGCGAAACGCGGCCCGCCCGCACCCCGCGCAGCAACCGCCCCACCCCGCCCCGGCCCGGCCCCGCGGCCCCGCCGCCGTCGCCGACGCTCATCGAGCCGCCCCCTGCCGCCACAACCGCGCCCGCCGCACCCGCGCGCCCCGCGCCCCGCGCGCCCGCGGCGGCGCCGCCGGCAGCACGTGCGGCGCGTTCCAGCCGCGCGGGAGCGGCTCGCCCGGCGGCACCAGTACGTTCTCCTCCTTGCCGCACTCCAGCACCGCCCGCAGCCACCCCCGCTGCGCCGCGTAGAACCCGTCCGTCAGCGGCTCCGGCGCGAACAGCCAGTCCCGGCACTGCCCCTGCACGTGCGGCAGGTAGCTCTTCGCGTCGTGCGCGCGCCACGGCGTCTCCGGGTGGATCAGGTGGAGCCCGTACCCCAGGGCCGCCAGCTCCCTCAGCGCCGCCGCCATCGCGCCCGCGTCCGTACCCGGCAGCACCTCGCACACCACCCACGGCCGGTGCTCGCGCAGCACCCGGCGCGCGCCCGCGAGGACCTCGGGCTCGTGCGTCTCGACGTCGATCTTGATCAGGAACGGCGCGTGCCCGTGCCGCTCGGCGAAGTCGTCGACCGTGCCGACCGGCACCCGCACCGACTCCGTGTGCGCGCGGTGCCCGGGGTTGAGCGAGTTGGAGCTCTCGGCCTTCAGCGACAGGTACAGCTCCGCCGTCCGGCCGCGGTCCGACAGCGCCATCTGCCGCACGTCGAAGTCCAGCCCGTTGCCGTCGCGCAGGGCGCGGCACAGCCCGGCGGTGTGGGGGGTCGGCTCGAAGGCGACGGTCTGGAGCCGCTTGCCGCCGTGGACGAGGTCGACGAGGGCCGCGTAGAGCCCGATGTGCGCGCCGACGTCGTAGACCGCGGCGTGCGGCGGCGCGTACTGCGCGAGGGTCAGCAGCGTCGCCTGCGTCAGCGGCTCGTAGCCGGCGAGGCCCGCGCGGCGCAGCTGGCGCTGGACGGCGGTCTCCTTCCGGCTGAGCACGTTGATCGCGCGCGCGTACGCGCGCGTGCCGGGCGGCGCGGCCGGGTTCACCGGCGTGCGGACGGCCAGGGGCATGGCCAGCTCACCTCTCGAACGGGCTGGGGACGGGGAAGTACGCCTGGAGGAACGGCCGGACGAACTCCAGCTGGCCGGCCAGGTCGCCGGCGCCGGAGAGCGTGTCGTTGAGGCAGAAGACGTTCCGGTCGCGGCGGCGCAGGAGCCGCTGGAGGCGGGCGGCGGTGTCCGGGTGGGCGAGGTCGATGTAGTCGTACGTGATCTGCCCGGGCACCGCGCGGCCGGTGAAGGACGCGTAGTAGTGGTGGAACGCGGACGGGATGGACAGGTCCGTGGCGCTGCGGAAGCGGCTCGCCGCGGTCTGCCGGTGGCGTTCGGGGAAGCGTTCCTCGATCTCGGCCAGGGTGCTGCGCCGCAGGGCGTGCGGCGTGTGCTTCATCTTCTGCGCGATGTACGTGCCGAACCTCTCCCGCAGCAGCGCCCTGTTGTTCTTTCCGGCGATCGACACCGGTACGTCGTCCGCGTCCGGCGGCCCGGCGGGCAGCAGCGCGCGGGACGGGAAGTAGCGGGTGATCCCGTTGGGCAGGAAGAACTGGTCGGGGAGGACGGGGGCGCCGAGGAAGACGTCGTCGTTGAAGTAGAGGAAGTGCTCGGCCAGGCCGTCGATGTGGTGGAGCTGGCTCTCGATGGCGTGGGAGTTGAACGTGGGCAGGACGCCCGGGTCGGTGAAGATGTCGCGGTGGTCGACGACGGTGAGGCGGGGGTGGGAGGTGTCGAGCCAGTCCGGGGTCTGGTCGTCGGTGACGAGGTGGACGTGCCGGATCCAGGGGGCGTAGAGGTGCAGGGAACGGAGCGAGTAGCGAAGCTCGTCGCGGTTGAGGTAGCGGGCGTCGTTGGCGGCCTCGGCGTGGTACGGGACGCCGCCCGCGGCGGCGCGGCGGCGGCGCCAGGCGGGGTCGTCGCCGTCGACCCAGGTGTAGACGGCGTCGACGGGGAAGGGGAGGTCGTCGGGGAGCGGGACGGCCAGCTCGGGGCGGGTGCGGACGGCGGGGACGCGGCCGAGGGAGTCGGCGAGGACGAAGCGGGTGAAGAGGTGGCCGGGGGCGGTGACGCAGGCGCCGTCGCGCGGCACGGACTCGACGACGCGGTTGAAGCGGGGGGCGACGAGCCGGGTGCGGCACGGAGGGCCGCCGGGCGCCGGGCCCTGGCCGTTCCCGTGAAGAGGTGCGCGCTTTCCGTCGGGGTCGCGCTTTCCATCCGGGTCGCTGTTCTCGTCCGGTTCGTCCGTGTCGTACGGGCCGCTCCCCCCGGCCGGCTCCTCCGCCCAGAACTCCACGTCGCAGCCGTAGCCCGCGCCCAGCAGCGTGCGCCCCCCGCGGTCGGTGTAGTAGCAGGTGAACCGGACGACGGCCGCCTCGGCGAGCGCCTCCCACGCCGCCGGGTCGGCGCCGGGGCGTACCCGGCGCTCGGGGCGCCGGCGGCGGTCGGCGTGCGAGACGTGGCCGGGGTGCTCGGCGCACAGGGCGGTGAGCGCGGCGACGGCGCGGGCGCGGAGGGGCGCGGGGACGGCGACGGCGGTGGAGACGCTGCCGTAGCCGCGGACGGCGAAGTGCTCGACGCCCGCGGCGTCGAGGGCGCCGGTGACCAGGCGCAGGTTCTCGTTGCGGGCGCGCAGCGGGGTGGGGGAGTCGAGGACGACGGCGAGCCGGGTCCGGCCGCGGTAGTGGACCACCCGGCGGTCGGGGCGGTCGAGCTGGCCGGTGGCGCGCAGGGCGCGCAGGACGGCCCGCTGCCCGGGTTCGGGGACCCGCCGGGAGACGGTGCCGAGCGCGCGCTGCACCCGGTGCCGGGCGGCGGGCGTGGCGACGGCGACGACGAGCCGGCGCACGCGGCGCGGCACCGCGCGCCGGTAGCGGCGTACGAGCCACGGCTCCCCGGGCTGCACGCCGTTGGCGTCCGCGGCGTAGGAGGCGTACGCGGCGTACGCGCCGGGCGCGGTGTCCGGGGCGTCCGGGGCGTCAGCGGTGCCCGGGGTCCGGCGGTCCGGCGGCGGGTGGGAAGCGGTGTGCGGGCGGGTGCGGCCGGTTCCGGCGGCCGGGACCGCGGGTCGTTCGCTGCGGGTCTGTGTCATCCGTACCTCCGGCTTCCGTGCTTGCGTGTTCGTCCGGCCCGGTCCGCGTCCCTCCGCCCCGCCCTCACTCGCCGTGCGGCACCGCACTGCCCGCCGGCCGCGGCACCCCGCGGGCCGCGCCCCCGCCCGGCGGCGCCCGGTGCCCCGGCACCGGCGGGCGGTCGACCTGGCCGAGGAAGACGTGCCGCACCACGCGCTCGGCGGCGTGCCCGTCGTCGTACGGGCAGAAGCGCCGCCGGAAGCCGGCGAGCAGCTCCGCGGCGGCGGGCGGGGGCGTGGCCTGGGGGGTGCCGCCGCCGGCGAGGGCGTCGGCGAGTTCGCCGACGGTGCGGCAGACCGGGCCGGGCGGGTCGGCGGTGAGGTCGAAGTACGTGCCGCGCGCCAGCCGGTACGCGTCCCAGTCGGCGGCGTGGATGACGATGGGGCGGCCGAGCAGGGCGTAGTCGAACATCACGGAGGAGTAGTCCGTGAGCAGCGCGTCGGAGGCGAGGCACAGCTCGGTGAGCGAGGGGTGCGCGGTGACGTCGAGTACCCCGGCGGGCGGGGTGCCGGCGGGCGCGGCGTCGTGGAGGTAGTGCGCGCGGGCGAGCAGGACGACGTGCGCGCCGCGCTCGCGCAGCGCGCGGGCGAGGGCGCCGAGGTCGAGCGGCGCGACGTGGCCGGGGAGGTAGTCGCGGTGCGTGGGGGCGTACAGGACGGCGGTGGCGCCCTCGGGGATGCCGAGCCGGGCGCGCAGCGCGGCGCGCGCGGGCGCCCCCGCGGACGCGCCGGCGAGCGCGTCGTTGCGCGGGTAGCCGTACTCCAGGGTGGTGTGGTCGGCGGGGTAGGCGCGGCTCCAGGCCAGGGTGGAGTGGCGGTTGGCGGAGAGGCTGTAGTCCCAGCGGTCGACGCGGGTCATCAGCGCCTCGAAGTCCATGCCCGCCGCGCCCGCCGGGTGGTCGGCGAGGTCCAGGCCCATCTTCTTCAGCGGTGTGCCGTGGTGGGTCTGCACGTGGATCTGGCCGCGGCGCTTGACCACGTACTGCGGGAAGTTGACGTTGTTGACGAGGTACGTGGCGCGCGCCAGGGCGCGGTGGCAGGCGCGCGAGCCGGGGCGCAGGACCCGGACGCCGGGCGGCACGGTGTGCGCGTAGCCGGGGCGGGCGATCCACGCGGTCGCGAGGCCGGGCACCAGCTCGCGGGCCTTGGCTTCGAGGGCGGCGGGGTTGCAGGAGTAGCCGCGGTACCAGTACGCGGCGAAGACCGCCAGGTGCGGGTCGAGGGGCAGGCGGCGCTGGAGGCGGTAGTAGAGCCGGCCGCAGCCGGTGCGGGTGCGGCGGGCGGCGCGGGCGGCGACGTCGCGGGTACGGGTGAGGAGGCGGCCGGCGGTGCCGAGGAGCTGGAACGCCCGCCGGGTGCCGAGGCGCACGAGCAGGTGCCGGACCCGGACCCGCACGCCCCCGGTCCGTCCGCCGCCGGCCCGTCCGCCGCCCCCGGCCCGTACCCCGACGACGGCCCCGGCGGCTGACCCGACGGCGGCCCCGGCCGCCCGCGCGCCCGCCGCCCGCCGTACCGCCGCCGCCCCCGGCCCGTACCGCGCGTACCGCGCCCGCGCCCGCCGGAAGAACTCCGCGCGCCGGTGCCGCGGCACCCGCTCGCCCACGTTGAAGATCGCCGTCAGGTGGTCCACCATCCGCCCGAACAGCACCGGCCGCCACCGGTCCAGCCGCCGCGCGTCGAGGAACGCGAACACCCTGTCGTACTGCTCGAAGATGTCCAGGTGCCCTTCGCCCGGCGTGCCCAGGATGTTGCCGGACCGCCGCTGCCGGTAGTGCACGCACACCCGGTCCAGCACCGCGATCCGCTCCGCGGACAGCAGCGCGGGGTACGTCCACGGCGTGTCCTCGTAGTAGCCGGGCGGGAAGCTGAGGCCCTGGGCGGCGACGAAGTCCCGCCGGTACGCCTTGTTCCACACCACCATCAGCAGCCGCAGCAGCTCCGGCCGCTCCTCCAGCCGGAAGACCTGCGGCTCGCGCTCCGCGAGCAGCTCGGCGCGTACGTTGCGGGTGTGGCGGCCGTGCCAGTAGATGCGGGCGTAGTCGTAGACGAGGACGTCGGGGTCGGCGGTGGCGGCGAGCCGGTCGGCGATCGCCTGGAGCGCGCCGGGGACGAGGGTGTCGTCGCCGTCGAGGAAGAGGACGTAGTCGCCGGTGGCGCGCTCCAGGCCGGCGTTGCGGGCGCGGCCGAGGCCGACGTTGGCGGTGAGGTGGACGGCGGTCAGCCGCGGGTCGCGGGCGGCGGCGCCGTCGGCGATCTCGCCGCAGAGGTCGGGGGAGCAGTCGTCGACCGCGATGACCTCCACGTCCGTGAAGGACTGGGAGAGCACGGACTCCAGGCACTCGTCGAGATACGCCTGGACCCTGTAGGCGGGGACGATGACGCTGAACCGGGGCACGGACACATCCCTGGGCGGGCGGCAGGACAGTCCGCTGGTCGGAATGTCCTTATTTCTGGTATCCGCCACCGTAACGGCGGCCCCACGCGCCCGGCCGTACGACAGTACGGCCGCCCGGGTGAACCACCCGGACGGCCGTATCGGCTCGGAGCGTACGTCCCTACTTCACCGCGCCCGCCATCACGCCCGACACGAACTGCCGCTGGAAGGCGAAGAACACGACCAGCGGAATGATCATCGAGATGAAGGCGCCGGACGCGATCAGCTCGATGTTGCTGTCGAACTGCCGCGTCTGCTGCTGCACCGCCACCGTCAGCGGCGGCTTGCCCGGGTCGGCGAAGACCAGGGCCACCAGCATGTCGTTCCACACCCACAGGAACTGGAAGATGCTCAGCGCCGCGATCGCCGGCCCGCCCAGCGGCATCACGACGCGGAAGAACAGCCGCAGCTCGCCCGCCCCGTCGATACGCGCCGCCTCCAGCAGCTCCCGCGGGATCTCCGCGAAGAAGTTCCGCAGCAGGAAGACGGCGAACGGCAGCCCGAACGCGGTGTGGAAGAGCACCACGCCCGTGATCGTGTGGAACAGGTTCAGGTCCCGGTACAGCGACGCGACCGGGATCAGCGCCACCTGCACCGGCACCACCAGCAGCCCCACCACCGCCAGGAACACCCAGTCCCGGCCGGGGAAGTCCATCCACGCGAAGGCGTAGGCCGCCAGCGAGCCGAGGACCACGACCAGCACCGTGGACGGCACGGTGATCCAGATCGTCGTCGGCAGCGCGCCCATCACGTCCTCGTTGCCGAAGAGCGCGTCGTACGTGTCCGTGGTCAGCTGCCCCGGATCGCCGAAGACCTTCCACCAGCCGGACGTCGCGATGTCCGACGGGTCCCGGAACGACGACAGCAGCAGCCCCACCGTCGGGCTCAGCCACAGGAACGCCACGATGACGAGAAACGCCCGGACCGCGCCGCCGCCCGCGTACCGCCCGATGCGGGAGGCGAGGGACTCCTTCGCCGGCTCCCCGCCCTTCTTCGCCTCCCGCGGTTCCGGCTTCGGTGCGGTCTCCGCCGCTGCAGCGGTGGTCATCGGCCGGACTCCTTTCGCAGGCGGCGGATATTGAAGATCATCACGGGGATGACGAGGAGCAGCAGCACGACGGAGATCGCGCTGCCCATGCCCAGGTCGGGCTCGGTGCCGGAGAACGCCTGCTGGAACAGCTCGACGGCCAGCACGTTCCCGTCCTCCAGCCGGGCGCTCGGCACGATGATGTAGACGAGGTCGAAGATCTTCAGCACGTTGATCATCAGCGTCACGAGCACGACCGCGAGCACCGGCGCCAGCACCGGCACCGTGATGCGCCGGAACACCTGCCACTCGTTGGCGCCGTCCACCCGCGCCGCCTCCATCAGCTCGCGCGGCACCGACGCGAGCCCCGCGGCGATCAGCACCATCGCGAAGCCGGCCCACATCCACACGTACGCCGCGATCACCGCCGGCGTCACCAGGGACGGGCCGAGCCAGTCGACGCCGCCGTACGCCTCCGCGAAGTTCGACGCGGGCAGCCGGAGCTGGGCGCCGTCCGCCGCGGCGGGCAGCGTGAACGTACCGTCGGCGGCCGTGGTGGCCGAGGCGACGACCTCGCCGCCCTTGACCGCCTCGACCTTGATGTCCTTCAGCGCCTTCTCGCCGCGGTCGACGACGTTCGGCTCGCCGCCGCCGGGCTTGAAGTCCAGCCACACCGTGCCGTTGATCCCGTCGCCGCCGGTCCGCGGCTCGGCGGCGGGCTGCTCGCCCGCCGCGTCCTGCGGCTTGACGGCGACCAGCGGCAGCAGCGCCGGCTGCCCGGCGCTGACGGTGGCGTCCGAGGTGAACGGGCCGTCGTCCGGCCCCTTGAGGTCGTCGTTCGGGCGCGGGCGGGCGCCCGGCCAGGGCGCGGGGTCGGTGAACGTGTCGTGGATCGTCGTCCACGCCGCGTTCGCGGCGCCGCGCTCCGGGTCGTTCTGGTAGACGAGGCTGAAGATGACGCCCGCCGCCAGCATCGAGATCGCCATCGGCATGAAGACGACCATCTTGAACGCCGTGCCCCACCGCACCTTCTCGGTGAGGACCGCGAAGATCAGGCCCAGCGCCGTGCAGACCGCGGGCGCGACGAGCACCCAGATGAGGTTGTTGCGCAGCGCGGTGCGCATGTGGTCGTCGCTGAACAGCTCGGTGTAGTTGTCCAGGCCGACGAAGTCGCTGCCGGAGACGCCGAAGAGGCTGCGGTAGACCGAGTACACGATCGGATACAGCACCAGGGCGCCGAGCAGGATCACGGCCGGCAGCAGGAAGCAGAGCGCGACCGGGCTCTTCGTCCGTACCACCGACCGCCGGCGCGGCGGCGGGCCGTCCGGCGTACCCGGCTTGCCCGGTGCGCCCGGCTCCCCGGGCGGCGTACGGCCCGGCGGGCCGAGGGGGGAGGGCGCGGCGGAGTCCGCCGCACCCCCCGCGGACGAGGTCGGCATCAGGGTCTCCCCGCCCCGTCCGTCACTTCTCGTAGGCCGCGGCGGCGGCCTTCTCCAGGGCCTGCTGCGCGCCCTCGACGTCCTTCGGATCGGCCAGGAAGTCCTGGAGCGCCTTCCACTCGCCCTTGCCCTCGGTGCCGCCGAAGTCGGCGGGGGCCTGGTCGGACATGTCGAAGCGGAAGTCGTCGCCGGCGTCGACGAGCGCCTGCGCGATCTCGCGCTGCACGTCGTTCGGGTACCACGACATGTCCATGTTCTTGTTCGGCGAGATGAAACCGCCCGGCTCCGCCCACGTCTCGGCCGCCTCGGTGCCGGCCAGGTACGTCAGCAGCGCCTGCGCGCCCTTCGAGCCGGTCAGCGTCACGGCCGCGTCGCCGCCGGTGACCACCGGCGAGTCCGCGCCCACCGCCGGGAACGGGAAGACCTTCGCGTCCTGGCCGACCTGCGCGTCGGTCTCGTTGACGAACGCGCCGACGAAGTCGGCCTCGAAGACCATCGCGGCCTTCGGGTTCTCCAGGTCGGCGAACGGGGCGGTCGCCGAGTCCGGGAAGGCCATCTTCGTCGCCTTCTCGTTGCCGCCCGCGATCAGCGCGTCGTTGCCGAACAGCTCGCCGAGGGTGGTCAGCGCGTCCGTCACCGACTTGTCGGTCCACGGGATCTCGTGCGCCGCGAGCTGGTCGTACTTCTCCGGGCCCGCCTGGGAGAGATAGATGTTCTCGAACCAGTCGGTAAGCGTCCAGCCGTCCGCGCCGCCGACCGCCACCGGCGGCACGCCGGAGTCGGAGATAAGCTGCGCGGTCTCCACAAAGCCCTGCCAGTCCTTCGGCTCCTGGGCGCCCGCGTTCTCGAAGGCCATGGTGTTGTACCAGATCAGGGACTTGTTGGCGGCCTTCGCGTACACGCCGTACTGCTCGCCGTCCACCGCGCCCAGGTCCTGCCAGCCCTGCGAGAAGTTCTTGGCCAGCTCCTTCTTCGCGGCCGCGTTGAGCGGCTTCGCCCAGCCCTCCTTGACGAACTCCTGCAACACGCCCACCTGCGGCGCGAACACGACGTCCGGCGGCTCGCCGCCGGCGACCTGGGTGCGCACGAAGGACGCGACGTTGTCGCCGGTCGGCACGTACTCCACCGTGGCGCCGGTCTGTTCCTCGAAGCCGTCGACGACCTTCTCGAAGTTCTCCTGCTCGGGCCCCGTCCACACGGCGCCGACGCGCAGCGACTCGCCGTCCAGATTCGGCAGCTTGACGCCGGCACCGGACTTGTCCGTCTGCCCGCCCCCGCCGCCGCTGTCGTCGCCGTCGTCGCCGCACCCGGCGGCGGTCACGGCGAGCGCGCCGGCGGCGATGAACGCCACCGCGGTCCGCACGACTCTCACGTGCTGCAGTGTCTGCAGCGAACTGCGCATCCCAGCCTCCCCAGGAACGCGGGGCAGATGGGGTTGTCCCACGCCGGCGCAGACCTGCCCCGCAAGGTCTGTGCCGTGTACCGGTGTCCCGTCGACCGGTGCGAATTGCTGTGGAGTATGTCCTACGCCCGGACCGGCGGGCCCGCAATAGCGCTCCCTCCGCAAACCCGGTCAACGGCCGTTTCGTGACCACTCCGTGACTGCGGAGGGGCTGTGTGTGAGGCCGTGCGGTGCGGAGTTGGGTCTGCTCGGGGTGGAAAACGCGCTGGTGGCAGGGGAGTTGGGGAGCGGCACCGGGGAGCGCGGAACGGACGCGGGGCAGGCGCGGGCGCGGCGGCGCGGGCGCGGGGCGGCGGACCGACGGCGGCGACGGGAGGTGCGGGATGGCAGTTTGTTGCCGGGGGGAGGGGTGGGGCGGATGGGGTGAGTGGGGCGTAGCGGATGGGGCTACGGGGACGGTGTGCGGGTGCCGTCCGCCGGGGTGGCGGCGGCCGAGCCCGCGGCGCGCTGGAGGGCGCTGGCGAGCAGGGCGAGGTCCGTGGGGCCGTTGCCGAGTTCGCGCAGGGGGCGGCTGGTCGGGGGCGAGCCCATACGGGCCCACTCCAGCGGGACGACGGTGGGCCGGGCGGTCGCCGTACGGGGGATCCGGCCGGTGACCCGGGCCGCCTGGAACGGCACCGGCTCCGCCCCGGCGCGGCACAGCAGCCCGCGCCCGGGCGGCACGTCGTCGCCGCCGAGCACGACGTGGTGCGCGGCGCCGGAGACGGCGGCGGTGGCGGACGTCGCCCCGGGCCGCGCGGAGGCCGTGACGAGGTGCATGCCGAGCGGGCCGCCGTCGCGGGCGATGGCCTCGACGACGCGGACGACCGACCCGGCGGCGGGCCGCGCGGGGCTGCCGAGGGCGGGGGCGACGAGGGCGTCGAAGTCGTCGACGAGCAGGACGACGGCGGGCGTGGTGCCGGGACCGGTGCGGGCGCCCGGCTGGGCGCCGGCCGCCGGTCCGGCCGTGCCGGGCGGCGTGCCGCCCCCCGGGGTGCCGGCCGGCGGCGCGGCACCGGCGGGGTGGGCGGCCGAGCCACCGGCCCCCGTCTCCGGCTCCTCGCCGGCCCGGGGGCGCAGCCGGAGGGTGTTGCTCTGCGGCGCCTGGACGTCCGCCGCGCCGCCCGGCCGCGGCCCGGCTCCGGAGCGCGGTCCGGGGATCGCCGGGCCCGGCGGCGCCGGCTCGCCCTCCGGGGCGTACCGCGCGGCCCGGCGCTTGAACTCCGCGCCCAGCTCCTGCGCGAACTCCCGCATCCGCACCGGGTCGGACGCCACCAGATACCCCGAGACGTGCGGCAGGTCCGCCGCCGCCCCGAGCGCGTCGCCGCGCTCCCGCCCCGCGCCGTCGACCAGCACCAGCTGGAGCCGCTCCGGCGGCTCCCCGGCGGCCAGCGCGGCGGCGAACGAGCGCAGCAGCTCCGACTTGCCGCCCCGCGCCGCCCCCTCGACCGCCAGCGGCCCGGCGGCGAGGTCGGCCGCGAGCCGCCCGGCGGGGCCCGTCCCGAGCACGGCGCCGACACGCGGGTCGCCGGCGCGGGACTCCAGCCAGCGGGCGGTGAGCGCGGTGGGCGTGGCGCGGGCCAGGTCCAGCTCGTCCAGCAGGCGTACGGCCCCGGGGAGGGCGCCGCCGCGGCGGGCGGGGTGGGCGCCGTCGGCGTCGTCGCGTTCGCCGTACGGGGCGAGGGCGCGGGCGAGCCGCTCCGCCCAGGCCGCCGACACGGCGTCGACCGTCCCGGCCGGTCCGCCGGCCCCCTGCCCGGAGGCGGCGACGGCGAACCAGCCGCTGCCCGCCGCCGGTCCGCCGGGCGGGGGGAGGCCGTCGTCGCGGAGGTGGGCGCGGCCCGTTCCGTAGGCGGTCGCGGGGGAGGCCGGGGCGGCGCCGGGGGGCGGGTCCGCGGCGGGGGCCCGCGTCGGTGCCGGGGCGGCGCCCGGGGACGGCGGCGCCGGCGCCGGCGGGGGCTGCGCCGGGCGCAGCAGGAGCCGCAGCCCGGTGGCGACGTCGCCGCTGAGCAGCGCCACCGCGCCGCACGCGGCGAACCCGGGGGTCGCCTCGCAGGCCGCGGCGTACGTCGCGGTCAGCGGCGAGGCGGGGGTGGCGGGCGTGGTCTCGGCGAGGCAGACGACGTGCACACCGGCGGCGGGGCCGTCCTCGGCGAGCCGGGCGACGGCGTCGCGGACGGTGCCCGTACCGGGGTCGCCGTCGACGACGACCACGCTGCGGGGGGCGGCCGCCGGCTGCTCCAGCCGCCGCTGCAACTCGGCGACGCGGGCGGCGGCCTGCTCGCGGTCGTACGCGAGCAGCAGGCGGCAGTCCTGGCCCTGCCGCGGCCGTACGTGCGGGAGCCAGCCGGCCCACGACCAGTCCCCGACGCGGGTCTCGGGCGGGCGGGCCGGGTCGGCGGAGATCACCACCAGTTCGAGGGCGTCGGGCGCGTGCAGGGCGGCCAGCTGGGCCACGACGGAGCGCGCGAGCCCGGCGAGCCGGGGCCGCGGGCCGGCGAGCGCGAGCGACCCGGCGCGCCGCAGGTCGACGGTCACGGGCGCGGTGCCGCCGCCGGCGCGGAACTCGGTGCCGAGGCGCAGCACGAGCGCGTCGGAGTGCGCGTGCCCCCGCCGGAAGACGAGCCCGTCGGCGCCGCCGGTGGCGGGGTCCGGGGACGGGCCGGTGGGGTGCGGCGCGGCGGGTGGGGTGTCGCCGGGGTGTGCGGTGTCGCCGGGGTGCGGGGACCCGGGCGCGCTGCCGGCCGGGCCGGGGCCCGGGGGACCCGCTGCCGCGCCCGGGTACGGGGACGTGCCGACCGGGGGCAGGGTGTCGCCGGGGTGCGCGGGGTGGTGGGCCGGTGCGCCGCCGCCCGGGGCGTAGGCGTAGGAGGCGTGGGTCGTGCCGCCCGTGCCGGTCGGGGCGGCGCTGAAGCCCGGCCGGTACGCGGCCTCGTTGGCGAGGGCCGCGACCAGGATGGCGGCGGCGTCCGGGTAGCGGTCGTCCAGCGCGGCCGCCCCGGGGGACGCGGGGTCGGTGCGCGGCTCCGCCGCGGCCTCCGCTTCCGGCGCCGCGGCCTCCTCCCGCCCCGCGCCGAGCCGGCGCGCCCACGCCCGGATCCCGCGCCGCGGCGGCTGCGGTACGGGGGAGGCTTCCCCGCGCCGGGCCGCCCCTGCGGCGCCGCCGCCCGGGCGCAGCTCCGGCGGCACGACGGTGCCGCGCGTAGGCGTACCGCGCCTGGCCGGCGCGGCGGTGTACGGCTCCCGGTCCTCCTCGCCTTCGCCGCGCGCGCGGCCGCGCGCCCGCGCGGCACCGTGCGGCCCCCGGCCGTCCGCCGCGGCCCGGCGGGGAGCCGCGCGTCCGCCGCCGTCGTCCGCTGCCGGGCGTCCGCCCCGGTCGGCGCCTTCCCGCCGGTCGCCGTCGCCGGCGTCGGCCGCGGCCGGGCCGCCCGCGGCGCCCGGACCGGGGTCCTGGCGCCCCGCGCCGTCGGCGTAGCCGTGCCGCGCGCCCGCCCCGCCCCCGCCGTCCGCGCCGGCGGCCAGGTGCTCCGCTCCGGGCCGGGCCGGGTCCCCGTGGCCCCGCGCCGGGTCCGCGGCCCGGCCGCCCCGCGCGCCCTCCGTACCGGCGCCCGTCCCCCCGGGACCCGTACCTCCGTGCTCCGGGCCGCCGCCCGCCGGCCAGGCGCTGCCCAGCCCGCTCGTCGTCGAACCCTCCTCCGGCGACCGGCGCTGCTCCGGAACCCGGACGTCCTCCCCCGCTCCCGCCCCCGCCCCCGCCGTGATCCGCAGGGCCGACTCGCCCACCCGCAGCACCGCGCCGCCCGCCAGCGGCACCGGCGTGCGCCCCACCGCCCGGCCGTCGATCGTCGTCCCGTTCGTGGAACCCAGATCCGCCACCGTGATCCGGCCGTCCGCCGCGACCGTCAGCGCGCAGTGCAGCCGCGAGACGTCCGGATCGTCCAGCGGAACGTCGGCGTCCGCCGATCTGCCGATCCGGATCTGGCCGCCGTGCAGCAGATGGACCCCGCCCGCGTCCGGGCCCGCCACCACCCGCAGGCTGGTGACCGCCGCCGCGTCCCCCTCCGGCGGCTGGCCGTGGCCCGGGTCCGCCGGGCCGCCGAGGCTCAGCACCGCGCCGTCCACCAGCGGGGGCTCGCCGAGCAGCGTGCGGTCCGGGTCCAGGAGCCGCTGGCCCGCGTACACCGGAACGCCCGCGCCGCCGGTGCCGCTCGCCGTGCCGCCGCCGCCCGAGGCGGCGGCCGCCGCGGCGTCGAGCAGTCCGCCGGCCACGGCGCCCAGTGTCGTACCGGCAGGGGCGGTGACGATCACATCGCGACCGCGGGCGGCGGCACCGCCGCGCGTCGCCTGGACGGTCAGCCGGATCTGCATGCCGGTCACCGCTCCCTTCCCTGGGCAGGGCCGATTCGAGGGCAGCAGTCATATTCCCATCTCCTACCGACAACCCGCTCGGGGACCGGTGTTGGTGGATCTTGTATGGCCGCTTCCCGTCCTGGTTCCGACCGGAAAACGGCCGTTCCCGACCGCCGCTGTCGCTTTCGTCGCCCTCGGGGGGCAACCACGGACCGGGGGGTTGACGTCTTTTCTTCGAACTGGCGTCACGAAACGGCCGCGTACGGGCGATCCGCTCGTACGGCGGAGGTGAGCGGGCGCCGCGAACGGGTACGGCGTCCGGAACAGCACACGGGCGCGCACGGACGGGGGCACGGAAAGCGCGTACGGAAGGGCGCACAGAAGCAGGCGAACAGGACGGGGGCCCTCCGGAAAACCGGTGGCCCGAGGCGGAGCCGGGCCCGCCCCCGGCGGCCCGACCCGCGCCCCGGCCGCGCCGCTAGAGTGGTGCGGATGGCGCCCGGACTGACCGGTCCGCGGGCCGGCAGGAACGACCACGACCAGGGAGCGCATGACGTGCGGCCGGTAGGCAGCAAGTACCTCCTCGAAGAGCCGCTCGGGCGCGGCGCCACGGGCACCGTGTGGCGTGGCCGCCAGCGCGAGACGGCGGGGGCGGAAGCCGCCGTGGCGGGCAGCCCCGGCGAGGTGGTCGCCATCAAGGTCCTCAAGGAGGAGCTGGCAGGCGACGCCGACGTGGTGATGCGGTTCCTGCGCGAGCGCTCGGCGCTCCTCCGCCTCACCCACCCGAACATCGTCCGCACCCGCGACCTCGTCGTCGAGGGCGATCTGCTGGCCCTCGTCATGGACCTCGTGGACGGCCCCGACCTGCACCGCTACCTCCGCGAGAACGGCCCGTTCTCGCCCGTCGGCGCCGCCCTGCTGACCGCCCAGATCGCGGACGCGCTGGCCGCCAGCCACGCCGACGGCATCGTCCACCGCGACCTCAAGCCCGCGAACGTGCTGCTCGCCGGCGGCACGGAGCCCGACGGCACCGGCCGGATGCACCCGATGCTCACCGACTTCGGCATCGCCCGGCTCGCGGACTCCCCGGGCCTGACGCGCACGCACGAGTTCGTGGGCACACCCGCGTACGTGGCCCCCGAGTCCGCCGAGGGCCGCCCGCAGACCTCCGCCGTGGACGTCTACGGCGCCGGCATCCTGCTGTACGAACTGCTGACCGGCCGTCCGCCCTTCGGCGGCAACTCCGCCCTGGAAGTGCTCCACCAGCACCTCAGCCAGGAGGCCCAGCGCCCGCCCGGCATGCCCGACCCGATGTGGACCGTCGTCCAGTCCTGCCTGCGCAAGAACCCCGACGAACGGCCCAGCGCCGAGAGCCTGGCCCGCGGGCTGCGCACCGTCGCCGCGGGCATCGGCGCCGGCGCCACCCCGGAGCAGGCGACCGCCGCCCTCGGCGTCGCGGCGCTGCTCGCCGCCGACCCGCACCCGGCGCAGGTGCCGGGCAGCGGCGCGGGCGCGGCCGACCCCACGCAGATCCTCCCCGGCGGCAGCGGCGGCGCCCCCGGGCAGCCGGGCTCGTACGACCCGAACGCCGCCACCAGCGTCCTGCCCGCCGGCGGGGCGGGCGCCGCCGGCGCCGCGGGCGCGGCCGCCGCGCACGGCCAGTCCGGCCCCGGCGGCCCGGGCGGCGCCCCCGGGTCCGAGGACGGCACCCGGGTGATGCCCGTCACCGAGGGGCCGCCGCAGCCGGAGGGCCCGCACCCCTGGGAGACCCAGATGCGCGCCGCCCGCGACCGCGGCGAGCAGACCCAGCAGATCGGCTATGTGGACCCCAGCGAGGACCCGCTGCGCCGCCGCCCGCCGCGGCGCGTCCAGCGGCGGCAGCCGCCGCCCGAGGCGTACGCCGCCCCGCCGGCCCGCCGCGAGCCGCCCCCGCAGCGCTACGAGCCGCAGCCCCAGCGCTACGAGCCCCGCCCGCAGCCGCCCGCGCCGCCGCCGCAGCAGCCGCCGCGGGAGCGGCGGCGCAGCGCGAACCCGATGCGCATCCCGGGGCTCGGCTGTCTGAAGGGCTGCCTGTTCACGGTGCTCATCCTGGTCGTCGGCTCGTGGCTGATCTGGGAGCTGACCCCGGTCCAGGACTGGATCGCGGACGGCAAGGGCTTCTGGGACCAGCTCAGCGACTGGGCCACCGACCTCAAGGACTGGATCGCGGACTTCAACGACGCCGCCGACGACGCCGAGAAGACGAAGGACACCATCGACGAGGGCGTCAACGACCTCCAGGACGCGCAGAAGGGTCTCGACGACCTCAAGGACGCCACCCAGGCCCCGGGCCAGTAGCCGGGGGGCGACGGACCGGCACCCCCCCCGGGGACGGGCCCAGGACGCCTCCTGGCCTGTGAGCATGCCGACAAGTCGACACCCACGGGGGGTTTCCGGGCCGGAGACGCACCCAACGCGCGCGTCGCCGCGTAGCTTTGTCGTCATGGCACGCAGAATCGGCAGCCGATACGCCGCCCATCAGGTGATCGGACGCGGCAGCGCGGGCACGGTGTGGCTCGGCGACGGCCCGGACGGGCCGGTCGCCATCAAGCTGCTCCGGGAGGACCTGGCCGAGGACCGGGAGCTGGTCGAGCGCTTCCTCCAGGAGCGCACCGCGCTGATGAGCCTCGACCACGCGCGCGTGGTCGGCGTCCGCGACCTCGTCGTCGACGGCCGCGACCTCGCGCTCGTCATGGACCTCGTCCGCGGTACGGACCTGCGCACCCGGCTGGAGCGCGAGCGCCGGCTCCTCCCGCAGGCCGCCGTCGCCATCGCCGCCGACGTGGCCGAGGCGCTCGCCGCCGCGCACGCGGCGGGCCTCGTACACCGCGACGTCAAGCCCGAGAACGTCCTGCTGGACTCCGACGCCCCCGCCGGCGCCGGCGGCGCGCCCCCCGCGCTGCTCACCGACTTCGGCGTGGCCAAGCTCATCGACGCGCCCGGCCGCGCGCCGCACCCTCCCCCCGCCCCCCGCGGGCGCGGCGGCACCGCCGCGGGCACCCGGGTGCCGACCCAGCGCCGCGTCATCGGCACCCCCGACTACGTCGCCCCCGAGATCGTCGAGGGCCTGCCGGCGCGCGCGGCCGTCGACATCTACGCCCTGGCCACCGTGCTCTACGAGCTGCTGGCCGGGTTCACGCCCTTCGGCGGTGGCCACCCCGGCGCCGTGCTGCGGCGGCACGTGACGGAGACCGTCGCGCCGCTGCCCGGCATCCCCGACGAGCTGTGGGAGCTGCTGTTGCAGTGCCTCGCGAAGGCGCCGGCGTCGCGGCTGCGGGCCGTGGAGCTGGCCGCCCGGCTGCGCGAGATCCAGCCGGATCTGGAGGGGCTGCCGCAGCTGGACGTGGAGGAGTCGGCGGACGGGGCGGACGGGACGGACGACGGGGACGGGGCGGGGGCGCACGGCTCGCCGCGCACGATGCGGCTCGGCGCGGACCGGGCGGCGTCCCCGGCGGCCACCCTGGCCACGGCCGGCGAGCCGGGTGTCACCGGGGCCGGCGGGCGGCCGCTGCGCGGCTCGGTGCCGCTGGTGCGGTCCGCCGCGCCGGACTCCAACCGGGACACCCACACGAGCATGCGCATGCCCAGCGCCGAGGAGCTGTCCGGCGGCGCCCGCGGCACCGCGCGCGTGCCGCGGCTGGCCGGCCAGCCGCGGCCGGGCTCGGCCCGCGCCGCCCGCACGGGCACGACGCGCGCGAACCGGCTCAAGATCACGGTGGCGGCGGCCGTCGTCGCGGTCGCGGGCGTCGGCGGCTGGCTGGCCGCGTCCGGCGGCGGCGACGGCGGCGGGGACGGCGGCGGAGGCGGCGACCGCTCCGCCACCTCGGAGCCGTAGGACGCGGGGACCGCGCGCGTACGCGTGCGTGCGCCGTACGCGCGCAGGCCCGTACGCGTCGCCGTCCCCGCGCGCCCCGCGCCCCGCACCCGCGCCCCCCTACCCCCGGCCCCGTACGCCGGGCGCAGCCGCGGATACGGCATCCCCGTGCACGCGCCACAGGTAGCTGCCGTATCCAGCGGTACGCTGGTGGGGTGGCAGCACCTGACGTATCCGAATCGCTCAAAGCCCTCAGCTCCAGCATGGACTCCATCGAGGCCGTCCTCGACCTCGACAAGCTGAGGGCCACCATCGCCGCGCTGGAGGAGGAGGCCGCGGCGCCCACTCTCTGGGACGACCCCGAGAACGCGCAGCAGGTCACCAGCCGGCTCTCCTACCTCCAGGGCCAGTTGCGCAGGACCGAGGAGCTGCGCGGCCGGATCGACGACCTCGAAGTCCTCTTCGAGCTCGCCGAGAGCGAGGGCGACGCCGACGCGCAGCGCGAGGCCGAGGGCGAGCTGTCCGACGTCCGCCGCGCGGTCGAGGAGCTGGAGGTGCGCACGCTGCTCTCCGGGGAGTACGACCAGCGCGAGGCGATGGTCAACATCCGGGCGGAGGCGGGCGGCGTGGACGCCGCGGACTTCGCCGAGCAGTTGCAGCGCATGTATCTGCGCTGGGCCGAGCACAAGGGCTATGCGACGGAGGTGCTGGACACCTCGTACGCGGAGGAGGCCGGCATCAAGTCGACGACCTTCGCCGTCAAGGCGCCGTACGCGTACGGGACCCTCTCCGTCGAGCAGGGGACGCACCGCATGGTGCGCATCTCCCCGTACGACAACCAGGGCCGCCGCCAGACGTCCTTCGCGGGGGTCGAGGTGCTGCCCGTCGTGGAGCAGACCGACCACATCGACATCCCGGAGAACGAGATCCGGATCGACGTCTTCCGCTCCTCCGGGCCCGGCGGGCAATCCGTGAACACCACGGACTCCGCGATCCGGATCACGCACCTGCCGACCGGCATCGTCGTCTCCTGCCAGAACGAGAAGTCGCAGATCCAGAACCGCGCCGCCGCCATGCGCGTGCTCCAGGCCCGCCTGCTCGCCAAGCGCAAGGAGGAGGAGCAGGCGAAGCTGAACGCGCTCAAGGGAGACAGCGCCGGCTCGTGGGGCAACCAGATGCGGTCGTACGTGCTACAGCCGTACCAGATGGTCAAGGACCTGCGCACGGAGCACGAGGTGGGAAACCCGCACGCGGTGCTCGACGGCGAGATCGACGGCTTCCTGGAGGCGGGCATCCGCTGGCGCAAGCAGCAGGAGCAGGCGGACGCGGAGAGCTGATTCCGGCCGGGGCGCGGCGGCCGGTTACGGACCTGCTCCTTCCGGTTCAATTGCAGGGCTGACCGCGGTCCTTGTGAGTGTCACAGTCGTGCACCACTTGGCCCGGACAATGGCCGGAAAAAGGTACAACCCCGTCTCAACTCGCTTGACGCTCCACCGAATACCGGAGAGGCTTGCCGCCGAGCTTTGTAGGTGTGTGGGGTTCGTGTGACTCAGGGGGGATTTCAGACCCGCCGCGAACAGCCCCCGTACCGACGCCAACCCACTGACGAGTACGGCTACTGGGGGTAGCGAGCAATGACGAACAAGGTGCGTGTGAGGGTGGCGCGGGTCGCCGCCAGCGCGCTGATCGCCGGCGGCGCCTCGCTTGCTGCGGCCGGCGCCGCCCAGGCCACCGGCGACGACGGTGGCGACAGCGGTGGCCAGGGCCTCGGGATCGAGATCAACGCCATCAGCGGCGGTGGTGGCACAGACGGCAGCGACACCGACGGTAGCGACACCGTCGGCCCGGGGGGCGTCGACGAGGGCGCGACGACCGGCGAGACGACCGGTGAGACCACCGGCGAAACGACCGGTGAGACCACGGGCGAGACGACGGGCGAGACGACCGGTGAGACCACCGGCGAAACGACCGGCGAGACCACCGGTGAGACCACGGGCGAGACGACCGGCGAGACCACCGGCGAAACGACCGGTGAGACCACGGGCGAGACGACCGGCGAGACCACCGGTGAGACGACCGGCGAGACCACGACCGACGGCGGCGCCGACGACGGTGGTTCGGGCGACGACGGCGGGTCCGGCGACGACGGCGGTCAGCAGACCACCGGCGGCACGGGCGGCCAGCAGACCACCGGCGGCACCGGCGGCGACAGCGACTGCGAGCTGGACGACGACAGCGTCATCTGCCAGACCGAGTCGACCTCCGGCGGCAGCGAGCCCTCCCCGGCCGGCGACAGCAAGCCGCAGGACGAGCTCGCCGACACCGGTTCCAGCGGCACCACGTACCTGCTCGTGGGTGCCGCCAGCATCATCGCGGGCGGCGTCGGCTTCCGGCTGCTGCCGCGCCTGATGACCCGCAACGAGGGCGCGGCTGCCTGACCGCAGGCACGCCCGCGCCGTCACGGCGAGACGAAGGGCCCGGAGCGATCCCGCTCCGGGCCCTTCGGTGTGCTGTCGTCGTGTGGTGCGCGGCCGCACGTAGCGGTGGGTCACCGCGCATTCGCTCACAAGGATGTGATACGCGTCACATTCGCGAGGGTTCCGGACCTCTCGGTCACGCCGTCCGCTGCTGGAGGAACAGCACCGCCGCCACGGCCGCCAGCAGCGCCAGCAGTATCCACACCGTGGCTGCCGGCACGCCGTGCCAGCCGCCTTCCTGGCGCATGCGCTCCCTGCTCGCCCGGCAGACGGGACAACGGCCCTCGCTCACGGGTCCCGCACAGTTCGCGCAGACCAGCCAGTCGCGTGTCATGTGCTTCCTCCTCCCGTTTCGCTCTCCCCGGCCCCGTTGATCGCACCCCTCCACCTACCACTGTGCCAGGTCCGGCCCGATTCGGCGCGGGTCACCGGATCCCCGCGGTGACAGCGGGCGGTTTGTCCGTGACGAAACGCACCAACCACCCACGCTGACTGCGCGCCCCCTGGGCCTTCGCGTAAGGTCACCTGCGACCGCGACAGGGAGCCCAGCGTGATCCGATTCGACAACGTCACCAAGATGTACCCCAAGCAGAACCGACCCGCGCTCCAGGACGTCTCGCTGGAGATCGAGCGCGGTGAGTTCGTGTTCCTCGTGGGGTCCTCCGGCTCCGGCAAGTCCACCTTCCTGCGGCTCATCCTGCGCGAGGAGCGGACCACCCACGGTCAGGTGCACGTGCTCGGCAAGGATCTCGCCCGGCTGTCCAACTGGAAGGTGCCGCACATGCGCCGCCAGCTGGGCACGGTCTTCCAGGACTTCCGGCTCCTGCCGAACAAGACGGTCGCCGAGAACGTCGCGTTCGCCCTGGAAGTGATCGGCAAGCCGCGCGGCCAGATCCGCAAGACGGTCCCGGAGGTGCTCGACCTCGTGGGCCTGACCGGCAAGGGCGACCGCATGCCCGGCGAGCTGTCCGGCGGCGAGCAGCAGCGCGTCGCCGTCGCCCGGGCGTTCGTCAACCGCCCGATGCTGCTCATCGCGGACGAGCCGACGGGCAACCTCGACCCGCAGACCTCGGTCGGCATCATGAAGCTTCTCGACCGCATCAACAGGACCGGAACCACAGTGATCATGGCCACGCATGATCAGCAGATCGTCGACCAGATGCGCCGGCGCGTCATCGAACTTGAGCTGGGGCGGCTGGTGCGCGACCAGTCGCGCGGTGTGTACGGATACCAGCACTGAGCTGCTGCCCCCGGAGCTGAAAGGACGGGCATGCGCGCCCAGTTCGTCTTCTCGGAGATCGGTGTCGGTCTCCGCCGCAACCTGACGATGACCTTCGCGGTGATCGTCTCCGTGGCCCTGTCGCTGGCCCTGTTCGGAGCCTCCTGGCTCATGGGCAAGCAGGTCGACACCATGAAGGGCTACTGGTACGACAAGGTCAACGTCTCCATCTTCTTCTGCAATGAAGTGGACGCCGAGACCTCGCCCAACTGCGAGAAGGGCGCGGTGACGGCGGAGCAGAAGAAGGAGATCCAGGACGACCTGAACCAGCTGGACATCGTCGAGAGCGTCCACTACGAGTCCAGCGAAGAGGCGTACAAGCACTACAAGGAGCAGTTCGGCGACTCCCCGCTGGCCTCCTCCCTCACGCCGGACCAGATGCAGGAGTCGTTCCGCGTCAAGCTGAAGGACCCGGAGAAGTACGAGGTCATCACCAGCGCCTTCGCCGACAGACCGGGGGTGCAGGAGGTGCAGGACCAGCGCAACGTGCTGGAGAGCCTGTTCAACCTGCTCAACGGCATGACGTACGCGGCGATCGGCGTGATGGCGCTGATGCTCGTGGTGGCGATCATGCTGATCGTCAACACCGTGCGGGTGTCGGCGTTCAGCCGAAGGCGGGAGACCGGGATCATGCGGCTGGTGGGCGCGTCCAGCGTCTACATCCAGCTGCCGTTCATCGTCGAGGCCGCGGTCGCGGGCCTGATCGGAGCCGGTTTCGCGGCGGTGCTGCTGGTCGGCGGCAAGCACTTCCTGATCGACAACTGGCTTGCCGACAAGATCCTGTTGATCAACTTCATCGGCTGGGACGAAGTGATCCGGGTGCTGCCGCTCGTCGTCGCGATCGGCCTGCTCATGCCGGGTATCGCCGCCTTCTTCGCGCTGCGCAAGTACCTCAAGGTCTGACAATCGGGGTGGGTGTGGCGTAGGCCACGTGCGTGCCGTGGCGGGGCCAACTCCCCATACGGCACCCGTCGCTGTCCTACACTCAGCGGCATGTCGGGCTCGTCTGACTGTGACCGGCCCCGCAGCGCCTTCCGCCGCGGGGCCTCCCTGACGTTGGTCTTCGTCAGCGTCCTGGCCACCGGCGCCGCCACCGGGTCCCTGCCCGGCGAGGCGCCGCGTGCGCCCCGGGTGCTCACCGGCCACGTCGCCGAGGACCCGCCGTACGGCCACGACCCGCGGGCCGGCGAGGGCGGCACCGCCGCGTCCGCGGGCGACGCCGACGACCTGGTCAGCCGCAGCGGAGACCGCTGGTCGACGGCGTACAGCGCGCGCGAGTACGCGTCGGTGCAGCGGATGCTGGCGGGCAAGTACGTCGGCGTCGGGCTGTGGATCAAGACCGACCGGGCCGGCCGGATGGAGGTCTCCCAGGTCGGCGCGGACAGCCCGGCCGCCGCGGCCGGCATCCGCACCGGCGACACCCTGCGGGCCGTCGACGGCACCCCGGTCGCGGGCCGCCCCGTCACCGAGGTCGTCGCGCTGCTGCGCGGCGAGCGGCTCGGCGAGGGGGCGCGCGGAAGCACGGTGGTGCTCGCGCTCCAGCGCGGCGAGCGGCGCTGGACCCGGCCCGTGCGCCGGGTGGAGCTGAGCACCGAGCCCGTGACCGTACGGGCGGACGAGCCCGCGTTCGACGGCACCACCGCCCCCGTGATCCGGGTGGAGAGCTTCACCCGCGGCAGCGGCGCGGCCGTGCGCCGGGCCGCGTCCGAGGCCGCGGCCCGCGGCAGCGACGGCCTCATCCTCGACCTGCGGGGCAACTCCGGCGGCCTGGTCGTCGAGGCGGTCGAGGCCGCGTCCGGCTTCCTCGACGACGGGGTGGTCGCGACGTACGACCTGGACGGGCACCAGCAGGCGCTCTACGCGGAACCCGGCGGCAACACCGAGACGCCGCTGGTCGTCCTCGTCGACGGCGGCACGATGAGCGCCGCGGAGCTGCTGGCCGGGGCGTTGCAGGACCGCGGCCGCGCGGTCGTCGTCGGCACCCGCACCTTCGGCAAGGGCTCGGTGCAGATGCCGCGGGCCCTGCCCGACGGCTCGGTCGCGGAGCTGACGGTCGGCGAGTACCGCACCCCGGCCGGACGCAGCCTGGAGGGCGTCGGCGTCACCCCGGACCTCGACCTCGCGGTCACCGACGCGGACCGGGACGCGGAGGAGGAGGCCCGTACGGTTTTGAGTGGCCTCGGGAGCGGCGTCTAGGCGACAATGGCCCGGCTATGGGTAAAGACACGGGTCGCAAGCTGATCGCGCAGAACAAGAAGGCGCGGCATGACTACCTCATCCTCGACACCTACGAGGCGGGGCTGGTGCTGACGGGCACCGAGGTCAAGTCGCTGCGGCAGGGGCGGGCTTCCCTCGCCGACGGCTTCGCGCACCTGGACGGCGGCGAGATCTGGCTGCACAACGTCCACATCCCCGAGTACTCCCAGGGCACGTGGACGAACCACACCGCGCGCCGCAAGCGGAAGCTGCTGCTGCACCGGGCGGAGATCGACAAGCTCATCGGCAAGACGCAGGAGACGGGGCTGACGATCGTGCCGCTCGCGCTGTACTTCAAGGACGGGCGGGCGAAGGTGGAGATCGCGCTGGCGCGGGGCAAGCGCGAGTACGACAAGCGGCAGGCGCTGCGGGAGAAGCAGGACAAGCGCGAGGCGCAGCGGGCGATCTCGGCGGCGCGGCGGAAGTTCCGGGGCTGACCTGCGCGGACGAGGGGAATACGGTGGCACGCCACCGTGTTGTCCACTACGATGTCAGCAGCGGTCCTCCGGGGCGGCGCACCTTGAAAACACCACATGGGGATGATCGGTTTCGACAGCGGCTGTCGGAACAGGGGAAGCGAGCCGAGGAAGCGGCCATGATCTCGTTAACCACAGGCCGAAACAAATAATCGCCAACACCAAGCGCGATTCCTTCGCCCTCGCTGCCTGAGCAGCGACTTTGCGAAGTGTCAGCCCGGGGCTGTTCCCGACCCGGATCCTGGCATCAGCTAGGGGACTCCACCGTTAGACCCGGTCACGGGGTGTAGCGGGACAAACCACAGTGACTGAGCCCGTCGGAGACTTGTCCGCGTGATCTCCGGGGCCGAGAAAAACGAAGCGGACTGCGCTCGGAGAAGTCCTGTCCCTGCACCGTTGGACGCGGGTTCGATTCCCGCCATCTCCACGAGAACGAGAGGCGACGTGTGCCCGCGGTTTGCGCGGGCGGCGTCGCCTTCGTCGTTTGTACGGGCTGCGCCGGGCCGGGCCGGGTTGTCGCGCCGGGTGCGGTCGTGTCGCGCCGGGCGGGCTACAGCGGTGGGGGTTTGTCCGGGAGGCGTTCGATGGCGAGGAGGGCCGCGTCGTCGGGGAGCTGGCGGCCGGTGTGGCGGAGGAGGTCGGCGCGGAGGGCGGCGACCAGCTCGTCCAGGTCGCGGTCCGCGTGGCGGGCCGCGGCGTCCGCGAGGGGGAAGTAGACCCCCTTGTCGTCGCGGGCCTCGATGAACCCGTCCGTGTACAGCAGCAGCCGGTCGCCCGGGCGGAAGTCGATCGTCTGCGGCACCGGCAGCGTGCCGACCAGCCCGCCCAGCCCGACCGGGACCCCCGGCCGCTCCGGCGGGTGGCGGGTGACGATGCCGCCGCCGATGAGCAGCGGCTCCGGGTGGCCCAGGTGCACGATGCGGGCGACGGGCTCGTCCGGCGGGATCTCCACCAGCAGGGCGGTGGTGAAGCGCTCGCTGAAGTCCTCCGCCGGGTCGTCGCGGTCGATCTCCCGTACGGCGGTCTCCTCCATGCGCCCGGCGACCTCGCCGATCGTCGGCTCCCGGTACGCGGCCTCCCGGAAGCACCCGGTCAGCACCGCCGAGACCCCGACGGCCGGCAGCCCTTTCCCCCGTACGTCGCCGATGAGCACCCGCGCGCCGTGCGGGGTCGCGAGCGCCTCGTAGAGGTCGCCGCCGATCTGTGCCTCGGCCTCGGCGGCGAGGTAGACGCTGCGCACGGCGAGCCGGTCGATCCGCGGCGGCGGGGGGCGCAGCAGCGCGCGCTGGGCGGCCTCGGCGACCGACCTGACCTGCTTCAGCTTGGTCTCGCGGCGCTGCCGGATGACGGACGTCACGATGCTGGCCACGCCCACCGCGCCCTGGGACGCGAGGGTCATGTCGGCGCGGGAGTCGCCCCAGATGCCGTGGTGGAGGTTCAGCGCCGCGGTCAGCGCGACGGCGGCGGCGGAGACCGCGACGGTGGCGGGTACGGAGGTGGTGGCCGCGGCCACGACGGGCGCGATGACCAGCAGCGACGCCAGTGGCAGCCCGGCGGGGGTGGCGAGGTCGGCGATCGCGACGGCGGCGAGGATCAGCAGGGGGTAGACGACGTGGGGGACGGAGGACGCGCGGTGCGGGGCGGTCCCGTCGCCTGCGGCATCGCGGCGGTGGCCGCCGCGCGGCGGGAGTCGCATGGCGATGGCGTCCTTAGTTGGCTTATGAGGCTTATGTCCGGATTGTTCGAGGATAAGTCACGGCCGGGTACGGGACCCGGTCACGCCGCCCGATCGGGGCGACCGGACCCCCGCGGTCCGGGCGGCGGCCCCTCAGCGGGGCGCGGGCGCCGCGCGCAGCGCCAGCAGCTCCGGGGCGACGATCTCCACCTCGCCGCGCGCGTACGTCACCACCCCGTCCCGCCGCAGTCCGGACAGCGCGCGGTTGAGGGTGACGCGGGTGACGCCGAGCTGGTCCGCCAGGGGCTGCTGCCCACCGGGGAGAGGGACCCGGGCGGAGCGCAGGCGGGCGGCCTCCACCAGCAGCCAGGCCGCGAGCCGGGCGGGCGTGGGGAGGGTCGCCGCCGCGGTGAAGCGGGTCTGCTGCTCGCGGGCCTGGGCTGCGAGGGTCCGCAGGACGTGGCCGCGGACGGCGGCGGCGTCGTCGACGAGCGCGAGGAACCCGGCGCGCGGCAGGGCGCGCACGGTGCAGGGGGTGAGGGCGGTGAACGTGGCGGTGTGGCCGCGGCCGTCGATCACCGCGACCTTGTCCAGCGCGCACGGCCCCGGCCACGCCCCGACCCGGACGACCCGCCCGGCCGCGGACACGACGGTCGCGGCGACCCGGCCGTCGAGCAGCAGGAGCAGCCGCTCCGCCGGCTCCCCGGCGGCGCGCAGCACCTCCCCGGCGGCGTACCGGCGCGGCACGGAGCCGTCCCGGACGGCGCGCAGCCGCTCGGCGGTCAGGCCGCGGAGCAGCGGTACGGCGCGGAGGGCGCGCTCGGCGCGCGCGCCGGCCGGCTCCGGCGGCCGTGTATCGGGCGATACAGATCCCCTCACGCCCCCGACCGTACCGTCGGCCCATGCTCGTACTCGAACTGCGCTTCGCCCCCGACCCCGCCCGCCTCGCCGCCCGGCCCGCGCACCGCGACCGGCTGGCCCGCCTCCACCGCGACGGCACCCTCCGCGCCGCCGGCCCCTGGGCCGACGACTCCGGGGCCCTGCTCGTCTTCGACGCGACCCGTGAGCGGCTCGACGCGATCATGGCCGACGATCCGTACTACCGCGCTCCCGGCGTCGAGGTCGTGGGCGTACGGGAGTGGGCCCCCGTCGTCGGCCCCTGACCGCCCGCGCCGCCCGCCGCCCGCGTCCGCGCTCCCGGACGTCGGCGGCGGTGGCGGGTGCGGCGGTGCCGCTACAGGCGCCCGCCGTCCGCCGCCGGTACGCGCCCCAGCAGGGTCACCGCCAGGGCGCCCAGCGCCAGCGCACCGCCCAGCCACAGCACCGACCGGGTGCCGAACCCGTCCACCATCCGCCCGCCCGTGAAGGCCCCCAGGGCGATGGCCCCGTTGAACACGGCCACGAACAGCGAGGTCGCGCCCTCCCGCGCCGCCGGCGCCGCCAGCCCCAGCCACGTCTGGGCGCTCACGGACACGCCGCCGTAGGCCAGCCCCCACACGACCAGCAGGGCCGCCGCCCCCGCCGCCGACCGCCCGAGCAGCGGCACGAGCAGCAGCGAGCCGGTCAGCGTGGCGCCGATCACCAGCACGGTGCCGCGCAGCGACCGGCCCACCCGGGCGCCGGCCGCGAAGTTGCCGGCGATCCCGGCGACGCCGTACGCCAGCAGGAGGGCGCCGATCAGCGACGCCCCGACGCCCGCGACGTCCTCCAGGACGGGCCGTACGTACGTGTACGCCGCGAAGTGCCCCGTCACCAGCAGGAACACCACCGCGAGCCCGGTGGCCACCCGGGCGTTGCGGAACAGCCGCAGCACGCCGCCGAGCCCCACCGCCTCGGCGGCGGGCAGCGGGGGCAGCAGCACCGCCGTGGCGGTGGCGACGAGCACGGCGAGCCCGCCCACGGCGAGGAACGCCGTGCGCCAGCCCACCAGTTCACCGAGGTACGCACCGGACGGCACGCCCACCACCGAGGCGACGGCGACACCCTGGACGCCGAGGAGTTGGCGACGACGTCGCTGGTCGGGATCTCCCGCCCGGCCCCCGGCTACTGGCGCGAGGCCCAGGCGCCGACCCGCACCCCGGCGGGCACGCCGGTGCCGCGGGGGCCGGCGGTGGGCACGTTGCAGGAGGGGCTGTCGCTGGTGGCGGCGAACCGGGGCGTGATGCTGCTGTGCCGGCCCACGTCGGAGTACCAGGGGCGGCGGGACGTGACGTACGTGCCGGTGGCGGGGCTGCCGCAGTCGGCGCTGGGGCTGGTGTGGCGGGGGGACCGGGAGAACGGCCGGGTGCGGGCGTTCGCGGCGGCGGTGGCGGGGGAGCGGCCGGGGTAGCCGCCGGCGCGTCAGGCCACCGGGTTCTCCAGGAGGGTGACCCGGTTGCCGTCGGGGTCGTCCAGGGCGGCGAACCGGGTACGTACGCCGCCGGTCTGCACCGGCCCCGCGGACAGCCCTCGGCCCGCGAGCCCGGCGAGTTCCGCGTCGAGGTCGCTCACCTCCAGATTGAGCAGCGTCGAACCGGCCCGCCCGGGGTCCTCGAACACCTGGAGCCAGCCGCCCGACGTGAGGTGCCAGTCGGCCAGCGACGGCATCGGCCGGGTGTCCGCCGGCCGCCCCAGCAGCCGTTCGTACCAGGCCACGGCGGTGTCGAGGGTGCGTACCGGGGCGACCATGAGTACCCGCGCGACGTTCATGAGGTCCACCAGCTTCCTGGTCGTGGCTCGTGACTTCCCCTGGTACCGACCATCCGGGAGCTTCGAAGTCATCGGAGGGAAAGCCGCCCCCGGTGGGCGATTTGCCGGATTTCAAGGGTAAGTGACCCGTACGGCCAGGCTCGACGGGCCGCACCGCACGATGCCGCCCCCGCGCCGACCCCGGCGGGGGAGGGGCGCGCCGGTGCCGCGCCCACCCGCCCCCCCCGGCGCGCCGCCGCTATCTGATGTTCCGCGTGTCCGCCTCCACCTCGGCCAGGTACTCCGCCAGCGTCACCGGCCGCCCCCGCACCCCCGGCCGCCGCTCCCACGGCCGCGGGCCCTCCGGGCGCCGGTACTCGATCCCCAGCGCCTCCAGCCGCCGCAGGTGGTGCGCCAGCCGGTCCGCGAAGCCCGCCCGGTCCCGCTCGCCCTCGCACCACACCGTCTCCGCGAACGCGCTCAGCCGCGGGAACGCCTGGTAGTCCAGCGCCCGTACGTTGTCGATCGCCTCCGTCCACAGCCCGCACTGCGCGCCGATGACCAGCTCCGCCGCCGGGGTGCCGGCCAGCTCCGCCGGCACCGGCTCGAAGGCGTGCACCTCCGCCAGCGGCAGCACCGTGCCGACCGGCACCGGCTCGTCGGGGGAGTCCGACGCCCGGTAGTCCAGGTAGACCTGGCGGGCCGGGCTCGTGATCACCCGGTGGCCCTCGCGGGCCGCCCGCACCGCGCCGTGGTTGTCGCGCCACGACACCACCGTCGCCGCCGGCGGCAGGCCGCCCTCCAGGATCTCGTCCCAGCCGAGCAGCTGCCGCCCGCGCGCCGCCAGGTGGTCCGAGACCTGGCGGATGAACCAGCTCTGCAGCTCGTCCTCGTTCCGCAGCCCCAGCTCGGCCATCCGCGCCTGCGCCGCCGGGCTCGCCTTCCACTCGTCCTTCGGGCACTCGTCCCCGCCCACGCTGATGATCGGGCTGGGGAACAGCTCGATCACCTCGTCGAAGACGTGGCGTACGAAGTCCAGCGTCGCGTCCGAGACGTTGAGGATGGTCGACTTCACGCCCCAGCCCGTCTCCACCGCCACCTGCGCGCCGGTGTTGCCGAGTTCCGGGTACGCCGCGATGGCGGCGGTCATGTGCCCCGGCAGGTCGACCTCGGGTACGACGAGGATGTGCCGGGCCGCGGCGTACGCGACGATCTCGCGGACGTCGTCGCGCGTGTAGTAGCCGCCGTGCGGGCGGCCGTCGCCCGTCTCGTTCCAGCCGGGCTTCGACTCCGTGCGCCAGGAGCCGATCTCCGTCAGCCGCGGGTAGCGGTCGATCTCCAGCCGCCAGCCCTGGTCGTCGGTGAGGTGGAGGTGGAGCACGTTCAGCTTGTGCAGGGCCATCTGGTCCAGCACCCGCAGCACGTCCCGTTTCGTGAAGAAGTGCCTGGCCACGTCGAGGAGCACGCCCCGCCAGGCGAACCGCGGCCGGTCCTCGATCTCGACGCAGCCGACGTCCCACGGGCCCGCGTCGAGCGCGGTGCGGCGCAGGGTGTGCGGCGGGAGGAGCTGGCGCAGCGTCTGCACGCCGTAGAACGCGCCGGCCGGGCCGCCGGCCGCGACGCGGATGCCGTCGGGGGCGACCGTCAGGCGGTACGCCTCCGCCTCCGCGCCGGCCGCCGGGTCGAGGGCGAGCTCTATCCCGCCGCGCCCCGGCGGCAGGACGCAGCCCGTCCCCGGCAGCAGTTGCTCGCGCAGGACGCGGGCCACCGGAGCGAGGGCCGGATCGGCGACGTGCAGCGGGGTGTCCGGGCCCAGGGCGTACGAACCGGGGCGGGGGGAGCTGCGCGACGGCGTGGGGATGATCAAGGTCCTGCTCCGTTCGACGGGTTGACGCTGCGCTTCTCCACTCCATATAAAGGGCTCCATCGTAAATATGTAAAGGAGTCCATCGTTAGTCCTTCGCGGCTGGTCGGTGGGGCGAACGGTGGAACCGGGAGGGGCGCGCGATGGCATCGGCAGCGGAGCTGGGCGGGGACCTGTCCCGGCTGCGGCACCTCAACTCGCTCGCGGTCGTGGACGCCCTCCGCGGCGCCGAGCCGCTCACCCTCACCGCGGTCGCCGAGCGGACCGGCCTGTCCCGGCCGTCCACCAAGGACGTCGTCGGCCGGCTCGTCGAGCTGGGCTGGGTCGAGGAGATGGGGCCCGCGCAGGGCACCGTCGGCCGGCCCGCGCGCCGGTACCGCTTCCGCGCCGACGCCGGCCACGTCGCCGGCATCGACATCGGCGTCCACAGCGTGCGCGCCGCGGTCGCCGACCTCGACGGCACCGTCCACGCCCAGACCCACCGCCCCGTCAGCCCCGCCACCCCCGTCGACGAGCGCATCGCCGCCGCCGACCGGGCCGTCGCCGACTGCCTGGCCGCCGTGGGGCTGGGGCGTACGGACCTGTGGGCGGTCGGCGCCGGCACCACCGGCATCGTGGACCGCGCCGGCACCGTGCAGTACTGCGCCGGCGTCGCCGACTGGACCGGCGTCGACCTCGCCGACCGCATCGGCGCGCTCTTCCCCTGCCCCGTGCAGATCGACAACGACTCCCGCCTCGCCGCCCTCGCCGAGCGCGAGCGGGGCGTGGCCAGGGACGCCGACGACACCGTGTTCCTGCACGCCGGCCGGCGCACCGGCGCCGCGCTCGTCGTCGGCGGCCGGGTGCACCGGGGCTTCGGCGGCGTCGCCGGCGAGGTCGGCATGCACCCCGTGACGCACTGGGTCACCGCCGCCTCGTACCTCCACGACTGCCCCGCCGTCCCCCCGGACGTGCCCAAGAGCGACGCCGCCCGGCACACCTTCGCCGCCGCCCGCGGCGGCGACCCCGTCGCCGTGGCGGCCGTCGAGCGCTACTGCGACGACCTGGCGCTCGGCACCTCGGCGATGGTCATGACCCTCGACCCCGAACTCGTCGTCCTCGGCGGCGGCTTCTCCCGCGCCGCCGACGTGCTGCTGCCGCGGCTGCGGCGGCGGCTGGCGGACGTGTGCCTGCGGGTCCCGGAGCTGCGCGCCTCCGCCCTCGGCGAGGAGTGCGTGGCCGTCGGCGCGATCGGGCGGGCGGTGGCGTACCTGGACCGGGAGCTGTTCGGCGGCGCCGCCGGCCGGATCGTCCCGCTGCCCACCCTCGCCCGCGGCGCCGAAGGCGGCGAAACCCGCGAAGACAGCGACACCCGCGAAGGCGGCGAGAACACCGGAAACACCGCAGCACACCACGGCCTCCCGGGCGCCCCGCGCCACCCGGGCGTGCGGGCCGACCGGCGCGATCCGGGCGAACAGGGCGCCCCGGGAGCCGATCGAGCAGCAGGAGGTGCCCGTTGACGACCACGCCCCGCGCCGAGGCGTCCGCCCGTCCCGTACGGAACGAGGCCGGCGCTCCGCCGACACCCCCGCCCCCCGGGGCCGCCGGGCCACCGGCCGCCGGCCCCCTCCGCGCCCTCTGGCAGCGCACCGTCCCGGCCCGCTGGCTCGCGCCCGGCACCCTCCTCATCGCCGCGGTCATCGTCTTCCCGGCGATCTACATGGTCGGGATGTCGTTCGTCGAGATCAACCGCATCGGCTTGACGGACGGCTTCGCCGGGCTGCAGAACTACCGCAACCTCTTCGCCGAGGACGAACTGCCCGGCGTCGTCGGCAACACCCTTCTGTGGGTCGTGGTCGTCGTCGGCCTCACGGTCCTCGCCTCCCTCGCGCTCGCGCAGTTCCTCGCCAAGGACTTCTTCGGCCGCCGCCTCGTCCGGCTCGCGCTGATCGTGCCGTGGGCGACGTCCCTGGTGATGACCGCGACCGTGTGGCGCTTCATCTACGAGGGCGGCAACGGCCTGCTCAACCGGCTGCTGATGGACCTGAAGATCCTCGACTCGCCGGTGGACTGGTACAAGGACCCGGACATCGCCTTCTACTCCCTCATGGCGGTCGGGATCATCACCTCGATCCCCTTCACGGCGTACGTCCTGCTCTCCGGCCTCCAGACCATCCCCGCCGAGCTGACGGAGGCGGCGAAGATCGACGGGGCCGGGGCGTGGACGACCTGGCGCCGGGTGACGCTGCCGATGCTGCGGCCCTCGCTGACGGTCGCGCTCGTGCTCAACATGCTGCACGTCTTCAACGCCTTCGCCCTGATCTGGGTGATCATGGGCAAGACGGCCGGCAACCACGCCGACACCTCCGTCACGTTCATGTACAAGATCGCCTTCACCGGCCGGCTCGACACCGGCGAGGCCGCCGCCCTCGGCGTGCTCAACGTGATCGCGATCAGCATCCTCGTCGCCGTCCTCATCCGGCTGCTCCGGGGCCGCGGCCCCGACGCCCCCGGCAGGCCGTACGGCACCGAGCGCCCCGGCAGCGCCGCCGCCGAGGCCCTCGGCCACCGCACCCGCCTCGCCGGCGCCGCGCTCGCCCGCGCCGTACGCCCCGTGACCGGGCCGCTGGCCGCCGGGTGGCGGCGGGTGCGGCACATCGGGCTGCCGCTCGCCGGGCTCTGCGTCGCGCTGTTCTTCCTCGCGCCGTACGTGGCGATGTTCCTCGGCTCGCTCAAGACCGACGCCGAGCTGTTCCAGGTGCCCGCCGACTACCTGCCGGACGACTGGGCCTGGTCCAACTACGCCGACGTGTGGGACAAGATCCCGCTGGCCAGTTACTTCCGGGTCAGCCTGGTCGTCGCGCTGGTCTCCACCGCCGTCGTGCTGCTGATCGCCGCGCCCGCCGCGTTCATCCTGGCCCGGACGAACTTCCGCGGCCGGGGCGCGTTCCTCGGGCTGGTGCTGGTCTCGCAGATGTTCCCCGCGGTGGCGCTGCTCATCGGCCTGTACCGGGAGGCGGTGTTCACCGGCGGGATCCACTCCTACTGGTTCATCATCGCGGTCAACTGCGCCTTCAACGTGGCCTTCGCAATCTGGATCCTGCACACCCAGTTCGCGTCCATACCCGTCGAGATCGACGAGGCGGCGATGCTCGACGGCCTCGGCCGCTTCCGGATCATGGTGCGGATGGCGCTGCCGCTCGCGGCGCCCGCGCTCATCACCGTCACCATCTTCACGTTCATCCAGGTCTGGAACGAGTTCGTCGTCTCGCTGACGGTCTTCAACGAGCCCACCGAGAACCGGGTGCCGCTCACCGTCGGCGTGCAGCAGTTCGTGGGCCTGTACGAGACGAACTACCAGTACCTCTTCGCCGCCTCCCTGATGGCCATCGTGCCCGCGGTGATCCTGTTCGCGCTCATCGAGCGGTACCTGGTGAGCGGCCTGACGAAGGGCAGCACGAAATGAGCCACCCCGTGTCCGGCACCGGGCCCGGCAGAAGGACCGTCCTGCGCGCCGGCGCCTCGCTCGCCTCCGCGTCCGCGCTCACCGCCCTGGCGGCGGCCTGCGGCCGGCCGATCGCGGCCGGCGACCCGAATTCGATCAAGGTCGTCATCGCGCAGTACACCGAGGGCACGCAGCCGTACTGGCGCAAGCTCGCCGCGAAGTTCGAGGCGCAGCACCCCGGCAAGGAGATCAAGCTCCAGATCATCGACTGGGGCAACCTCCAGACCCAGATCAACACGATGGTCCAGACCGGCCAGCTCCCCGACATCGCCAACCTCAACCTCTTCGCCGACTACGCCGACGCCGACCTGCTGCACCCCGCCGAGGACGTCCTCACCCCCGAGGTCCGCGCCGACTTCCTGCCGGCCTTCGCCGCCAACGCCTCCTTCCGCGGCCGCCAGTACGCGCTGCCGTTCCTGGCCACCGTCAACGGCATGTACTACAACAAGGCGATCCTCCGCGAGGCCGGCTTCGACGGGGCGCCGCGCACCCGCGCCGAGTTCCTCGACGCCGTCGAGGCGATCAAGGCGCTGCCCGGCGGCTACGTCCCGTACGGGCTGGCGCTCGGCATCGAGTCCGGGCACTACGAGTTCGGCACCTGGGCCCGCGCGGGCGGCGGCGGCTGGATCGAGGACGGCCGCTGGGCCATCGACAGCGAGCGCAACGTCGAGACCCTCGGCTTCCTCCAGGACCTCGGCAGGCGCGGCTACACCCAGCCCAACCCCGGCCAGACCAACCGCCCCGACGGCACCTGGCCGCTGTTCGCCCAGGGCAAGGCCGCGATGGTCTACGGCGCCTTCGGCGCGCGGGCGTTCCTGGACCTGATCGAGGAGGGCGACGTCGACTACGGGCTCGCCGTGCACCCGGTCAGCCACGGCGCCGAGCCGGTCGCGCACGGTATCCAGGACTATCTGATGGCGTTCAAGAAGTCCGGGAACCGCGAGCTGGTCCGCGACTTCCTCAGCTTCTTCTACCGGCCGGAGAACTACGTGCCGTACCTGAAGACCGAGGGCCTGCTGCCGACGACGCGCTCGGCGGTGGCCGTGCTCAAGGACGACCCGCAGGTCGGGCGGTACGTGGGGATGACCGGCCGGGCGCGGTTCGACCCCACGACCCGGCCGGTGTGGGCGGAGCTGCTCGGGGTGATGGGCAACGACCTGGGCCAGGCCGTCAGCGAGAACGAGGCGCCGCGGAAGGTGCTCCGCGAGTTCCAGTCCATCGCCGTCTCCGGCGGCTGACGGCGGACCCGGGACCGGCCCCCTCCCGAGCCGGCCCCGAGCAGAGCGTCCGCGGCGGGCGGCCGTCCTCCCGCCCGCCGCGGACCACCACCGCGTTCAGCCCGTGCGGTGGTTGCCCTTCACCACCAGCGACGGCAGCCGGACCGCCGAGTCGTCCTCGGCGACCACGGCGAGCGCCAGCGTGTTGCGCCCGTCGGCGCGGAGCAGCCCCGCCGGGAGGGTGAAGTCCCGCTGCGGGCCCACCCCCGCGCCGTACTGGCCGACGTTCCAGCCGTTGAGGTACATCAGCACCCGGTGCCCGGCGGGCGGCTCGCCGAACCGCAGGGCGAGGGCGGTGTCCTGGCCCCGGGGCAGGTCCGGGCGGAACGTCGTCCGGTACCAGGAGACGGTGCCGGCCGCGACGTCCGGACCGGCCCGGCGCCAGTCGCCGGACGCGGGCGGGTGCGGCAGGTGCCAGCCGTGCCGCTCGCCGTACAGACCGCCGGTGTTGAGCGGGCCGCGCTTCCGGTCGGCGAGGTCCTCGCCGCCGCGGGCGCCCTGGATCTTCCAGGAGATGTCCGCGCCCGAGCCGGGCAGCTCGGCCCGCACCAGGCCGCGCGGCTGCTTGAAGCGGGTGTCGTCGGCGATCCAGTCGTCGTTGTGGCCCATGTTCTGCACGAGCACGGAGACGACCACCTCCTCGCCCGGGGCGGCGTCCGGCAGCGTGAACGTGCCGGGTCCCGGGTCCTCGTTGACCGGCGGGTCGGAGTCCGCCTGGACGCCGCCCTGCGCCGAGCCGAGGTAGCGGCCGTCGGCCCACACCTGGTAGATCCCGCGCCGGCCGGTGATCGCGTTCAGCTTCAGCCCGGTCTCGTCGCCGGTGGCGGTGAACCGGCCGCGGTACCACAGGCTGCCGTGGTGGAAGCCGTGGTCGTCGGCGTGCAGCGTGTGCTCCGCGGCCCGCCAGCGGGAGTCGTCGAAGCCGGGGTCCGTCTCCGGTGCCCCGGCCGCCTGCCGCCACCTCGCCGGCTCCGACAGCTCCGGCAGCCGCACGGGCCGCGGCCCCGGCAGGAACGCGGTCAGCGAGCCGCTCGCGGTGCGCCGGGCGCGCACCGGCGCGCCGTTCACCGTCAGCCGGCGGGCGTCGGTGAACACCTCCACGCCGCCGGGCTCCCCGGTGTCCGCGCGCAGCCGCGCGGTGCGGCCGCGTACGCGGGCGTCCCGCAGCAGGTCCGTGCCGCGCACCAGGACGCCGTCCGCGCTCTGCCAGAACTCCGCCGCGGTGGCGTCGGTGCCGAGCAGGAGCAGCAGCGGCGGCCGGCCGCCGCCGGTGATCCGCACCCGGGTCAGGCCCTCGTGCACGTAGTCGAGCGTCAGCTCTCCCCGCCCGGCGGCGTACGAGACGTCCGCGTCGCCGGCGAGGACCTCGGCCTTCGGCCGCGAGCCGTACTCCAGCACCGTCCGTCCGGCCTCGCCCTCGCGCCCGTACAGCAGCGCGACGTCCCGGCCGCCCGTCCGCGTGTGCGTCATCAGCTCGGAGCTGGAGAGCGCCAGCCGCTGCCCGCCGAAGGGGTAGTCGGAGAGCAGCACCTTGGCGTCGCGGCCGTCGACGCGCACCGGCAGCCTCCGCCCGTCGCCGTAGTCGAGGACGGCGGAGTCGTCGGTGGTCGCGGGCGGGTCGGCGTGGCGCAGCAGGGTGAAGCGGGCGCCGGTACGGGGGTTGACGCGGCTCGCGGTCTCCAGCGCCGGGTTGTCCGGGGCGGGGACCTCCGAGGGCGCCGCCGCGTCCGTCTCGGTGAGGTGCCGGGAGGCCGCCCGCAGGAAGTGCGACTGGAGCTTGAACTCGTCGTACTTCTCCGTCAGCTGCCGGTCCTCGGTGATCATCGCCCCGTAGTCGTACGAGGTGTAGACGTCGTTCGGCTGCGCCAGATAGCCCCAGTTGGTGCCGCCGAAGCCCATGTAGTAACTGAAGAGGGTGGCGCCGCTGAAGATCAGGTTGGATTTGTAGAAGTACTTCATGTACGCGGGGCCGGTCAGCTGCCGGCACGCCTCGTAGCCGGCGTTGTTGAGATCGATCGCCCCGGCCTGGTACTCGGCGGCGTACACCGGCGCGTCGTCCTTCAGCCGCCGGGTGATGCCGTCGCCCCACGGGCCCCAGACGGTGTCCGCGTCCTGGCACTCGAAGGACTGCGGGTAGTCGTCCAGGCCGGGGATGTCGACGGCGCCCAGGCCCTCCGCCCAGGTCGGCGTCCAGGACGCCTGGCAGCACTGGTTGTGGGTGATGGGCACGTCGACGCCCTGGGCGTACGCGAGGTCCTGGAGGTCCTGCATGTACTGCGCGTCGGTGTTCTGCGCGTACTCGTTCTCTACGTTGTAGAGGACGACCGGGCCGCCGCGGGTGTGCTGGTGCGGCACGATGATCCGGTTGATCTCGGTGAGCCACTCCCGGTACGCGGCGGTGTACCCGGCGTCCGACGACCGGGCCCGCCCCTCGACGTTCTTCAGCCAGGCGGGCAGCCCGCCGCCGCTGGTCTCGGCGTTGATGTACGGCCCGGGGCGGACGACGGCGTACAGCCCGACGTCCTCGACGACGTCGAGCAGCCGGTCGACGTCGCGGACGCCGGTGAAGTCGTAGACGCCGCGCTTGGGGGAGTGGTAGCCCCAGTGGAAGTACAGGGACACGGTGTTGAACCCGGCGGCCTTGTACTTCTCCAGCACGTCCCGCCAGGTGTCCGGCGACGGCAGCCGGAAGTAGTGGAATTCGGCGCCCTGGAGGAGGGTCCGCTCGCCGTCGATGAGCAGCGAGTAGCGGTCGTAGGAGACGGTGTGCCCGGGGCCGGTGCCGGGCCCGGTGCCCGTGTCCGCGCGGGCGGCGGGCGCCGGCGCGGCCTCCGGCGCCGGGGCGCCGGAGGCCAGCCCGAGGCAGGCCGCCGCGGCGAGCGCGAGTAACGACGCGAGCAGGCGGCGCGGCCGCGCGCGGCGGCGGGTTGCGTGTGGGTGCATGGCGCTTCCTTCCGTGAGCAGGGCGGGCTGCCCCGGACCCGCGGGCGTCAGGTGCCCGCGGGCCCGGGGCCGTAACTGGTCAGCGCAGCGAGAAGTCGGCCAGGCGCAGGCCCTCGGACAGCACCAGGTACACGTCCTGCCGGTGGAAGGCGCCCTTCAGCCCCGCCCTGACCTCCGTGTACGCGTACCGCGAACCGGTGCTGTCGACCTGGACGGTGCCCGCCAGGCGGCCGTCCGGGGCGCCCAGGCGCACCTCCACCGTGCCCGCGCCCGGCGACTCCTTCGCCACCCGGGCGGTCAGCCGCCGCGCCCCGCGGTGCAGGTCCGCGTCGGCGAACAGCAGCCACGCGCCCGCGGACTCCGCGCCCACGGCCGTGCCCCGCGGCTTCGACTCGTCGACCAGCCGCACGCCCGCGTAGTCGTCGAAGTTCTCCGCCCGCGTCGTACGGCGCAGGTTCCGCGGCGGCACCGTCTCGCCGGCGACGGTCAGCTTCGTCCGGCCCCGGATGTCCCCGGACGAGGCGCCGACCAGCACGTCGTACGTGCTGCGCTCCACCACCCAGCGCTCCCGGGTCACGTCCCAGTGCGCCAGCGCCCGGCGCGTCAGCGGCAGCGTCACCGTCCGCGTCTCGCCCGGCTTCAGCGACACCTTCGTGAACGCCTGGAGCTTCTTCAGCGGCTGCTTCACCCGCGAGCTGCGCTGCCGCGTGTACAGCTGCACGACCTCCGCGCCCTCCCGCCGGCCGGTGTTGGTGACCGACACCGCCACGCCGCCGCGCAGCAGCCGCGGGCGGCCGTAGCGGAACGTGGTGTACGACAGGCCGTGGCCGAAGGGGTAGAGCACCTCGCCCGTGAAGTACTGGTACGTGCGCTCGTACTTGATGTTGTCGTACTCCAGGATCGACGGCAGGTCGTCGACGGAGCGGTACCAGGTCTGGGTGAGCCGGCCCGCCGGGTTCACGTCGCCGAACAGCACGTCCGCGAGCGCGCGGCCGGTCTCCTGGCCCGCGTGCGTCGTCCACACCAGGGCGGGGACGTGCTCCTGCTCCCAGGTCAGCGTGGTGGGGTAGCTGTTCTCCACCACCACGACGGTCTTCGGGTTGGCCGCCAGCACGGCCCGCACCAGCGCCGACTGGGTCTCGCCCAGGCCCATCTCCTCGCGGTCGTCGGTCTCGCGGGCGTTGATGAACGGCATGGAGCCGACCACCACGATCGCGGTGTCCGCGGCCCGCGCCGCCGCGACGGCCTCCTCGACGCCGTCGCGCAGCGTCTCCAGCGTGTAGCGGGAGGCTTCGGCGGCGGTGCCGAGGACGAGCACGCCGTCCTCGTCGCGCGCGCGGAGGTAGACGGCGTCGCCGAACCAGTCCTCGTAGCCCGCGTACCGCAGCACCACCGTGCCGTCGTCCTGCTCCTCCGGCCGGAACAGCTGGGAGACGAACCAGCCGTTGGGCTGGTCCTGGTCGGCGTAGAACTGGCCGTCGCGCTGGCCGACGACCTTGCCGTTGACGACGGCCCGCAGCGTGACGACGCCCTCGCCCCAGCCGAAGAGGTCGAACTGCTCGTTCTCGCCGGCCGCCGTGGCGTCCTCCGCCAGCGCCGCGTCCGCGCCGCCGCCGCCCGCGGTGACGTAGCGGCCGGTCGCGGCGTTCTTCAGCGCGATCCGGTCGACGCCCTCGCCGGTGGTCACCTCGGCGCCGGCGCCGAGGCGGTCGGTTATGCCCTTCAGCGGGGTGATCTCGTAGGGCAGTTCGCCCGAGTACCAGTCGGTGTAGAGGGTGTCGGCCAGCGGGCCGACGACCGCGACCTTCCGCAGCTTCCCGGCGTCGAGCGGCAGCGCGCCGCGGTCGTTCTTCAGCAGCACGACCGCCTCGGCGGCGGTGCGGCGGGCCAGCCTGCGGTGGGCGGGGCTGTCGATGACGGACTTGTCGAGGTGCCCGTACGGGCCGCCGTCCGCGTCGAAGTCGCCGAGGCGGGCGCGGATGTCGAGGATGTGCCGTACGGCGGTGTCGATGTCCCCCTCGGTGAGCAGACCCTGCGCCAGCGCCTCCTTGACGGCGGCGGCGGTCGGCTCGCCGTTGGTGTCGTCGGTGGTGAAGCTGTCGAGACCGGCCTTGAGGATGGCGGCGTCGGCCTCGGCGAGGGTGTCGAAGTACTTCTGGGAGCCGTTGGCCGGGAGATTGTTGGGCGCCCAGGCGTCGGTGACGTTGAGCAGCGTGCGGTCGGTCCAGGTGCGTACCGAGGAGTTGAGGTCGGTGACCGTGCAGGGCCGGCCGTTGACCAGGTTGTACGCGGTCATGACGCCGCACGCGGCGTCGGCGGAGATCGCCGCCCGGTAGGCGGGCTCCTCGTACTCCTTGAACACCCGTGGCCGGAGGTCCGAGGAGGTCTGGTCGCGCCGCACCTCGTTGTTGTTGGCGAGGTAGTGCTTGACGAGCGGGGCGGTCTTGAGGTTGTCGGGGTCGCCGCCGGTGAGCCCGCCCGCGTAGGCCGTGGAGATGACGCCGGTCAGGTACGGGTCCTCGGAGTAGCCCTCCTCGTTGCGGCCCCAGCGCGGGTCGCGCAGCAGGTTCACGACCGGCGCCCACACGTTGAGGCCCCAGCCGTCCGGGCGCTCGTGCTGCAGGCCGCGCACCTCGTCGCCCACGGCTTCGCCGACCTTGCGGATCAGCTCGGGGTCCCAGGTGGAGGCGAGGCCGACGGCCTGCGGGAAGACGGTGGCGGGGCCGAGCCAGGCGAGGCCGTGGAGCGCCTCGGTGCCGGTGCGGAACGCCTTCATCCCCAGCCGGGGGATGGCGGGCTGCCACTGGTGGAGCAGGGATATCTTCTCGTCCAGGGTGAGCTTGCCCAGCAGCTCGCGGACCTTGCCGGCGGTGGCCGGGGCGGCCGCCGCCGGTCCCGCCACCGCGCCCGCGAGGGCGGTGGCGAAGGGGACGGCCAGCGGAGCGGCGAGAACTGTTCTTCGTTTCACGTGCACGACTCCTTATGATCTAGTCGAATCGCTTCGACTACGCGATGAGTTGCTCCGTTCCGTTCGTGCACGGCCCCCGGGGCGGGTCTCAGCCGCCGCGGGGCGCCGTCGTCGCCCGCCTGGTGAGCCGCGGCGGCAGCAGCGTCGCCTCGGGCACGTCCAGCCGGTCCAGCTTGCGCATCAGCAGCTCCACCGCCCGCGTGCCGATCTCCGCGGACGGCACGGCGACCGACGAGATCGGCGTCGGCGCCTGCTCCGCCAGCTCGTCCGGGCAGATCGCCACCACCGACAGGTCCTCCGGCACCCGCAGCCCGAGCCGCCGGAACGCCTCGATCAGCGGCTGCACCACCGGCTCGTTGTGCACCACGACCCCGGTCAGCTCCGGGTGCTCGCGCAGCAGTCGCTCCGCCATCTCCTGCGCCGCCGCCGGGGTGGCCTCGCAGGGGTGCACGGTCGACGTCAGCCCGCGCTCGTCGGCCGCCGCGGTGAAGCCCTGCGTGACGCGCTGCGCGAAGCCCGTGTGGCGCAGGTAGACCGCCGGCGGCGAGCCGACCAGGGCCACGCACCGGTGGCCCAGCTCCGCCAGGTGCGTCACGCACGCGCCGCCGGCCGCCGCGAAGTCCAGGTCGATGCAGGTCAGCCCGGCGGCCTCGGCGGGGAAGCCGATGAGCACCGAGGGCCGGTCCAGGGCGCGCAGCAGCGGCAGCCGGGCGTCGCGCAGCTGCACGTCCATGACGATGAGGGCGTCGACGAGCGCCGTGTCGGCCACCCGCCGCAGCCCTTCCTCGCCCTCCTCCTGGGTGAGCAGCAGCACGTCGTGGTCGTGCTGCCGGGCGGTGGTCACCACCGACACCGCGAACTGCATGACGACCGGCACGTGGATCCCGGTGCGGAACGGGATCACCAGCGCCAGCACGTTGGACCGGCTGCTGGCCAGCGCGCGGGCGCCGGCGTGCGGGCGGTAGCCGAGTTCGCGGATGCTGGCCTCGATGCGCTGCCGGGTGTCCTCGGATATCGGGCGCTTGCCGCTGAGCGCGTACGAGACGGTGCTCGGCGACACCCCGGCGTGCCGGGCCACATCGGTGATCTTGACCATCAACTGCCCCTTCCCGACCGGCCCGCCGTTCGACATGCCGGACAGCCGGACCCTAGCCCAGCTCCGCCACGACCACCGCGCGCCCCGCCTCCGCGTGCACCGTGGGACCGCCGACGACCTCCAGCGCCCACGACTTCGCCCCACCGGCCCCGTCTCCGGCACCGGCTCCCGCACCGCCCGCCGACGCGCGTACCGTGCCGCCCTCGCAGACGACGGAGAACACCGTCCCCCCGACCGGCACGTCCACGCGCTGCCCGGGCCGCAGCCCGTACGCGCGCAGCGTCACCCCGTCCGCGTAGTCGTAGTCCGGCCGGTCGTCGACCGCGCCCACCGGCAGCACCGCGCCCGGCCGCACCAGCACCGGCGCGCTGTCGAACCCGTGCCGCTCACGCACCCACCGCGGCCCCTGCACCTCGGCGCCGCTCAGCAGATGCGTCCACGTGCCCTCCGGGACGTAGTACGACACCTCCCCCTCGTCGCTGAACACCGGCGCGACCAGCAGGTCGGACCCGAGCATGTACTGCCGCTCCAGATGCGTGCACGCCGGGTCCTCCGGGAACTCCAGCGCCATCGGCCGCATCATCGGCACGCCCTGCTCGTGCGCCTCGCGCGCCACCGCGTCCAGATACGGCATCAGCCGCAGCTTCAGCTTGGTGAACACCCGCAGCACGTCCACGGCCTCGTCGTCGAACAGCCACGGCACCCGGTACGACGACGAGCCGTGCAGCCGGCTGTGCGACGACAGCAGCCCGAAGGCGATCCACCGCTTGAACAGCGCCGCCGACGGCGTGCCCTCGAAGCCGCCGATGTCGTGGCTCCAGTAGCCGAAGCCCGACATGCCCAGCGACAGCCCGCCGCGCAGCGACTCCGCCATCGCCTCGTACGTGGACTCGCAGTCGCCGCCCCAGTGCACCGGGAACTGCTGGCTGCCGGCCGTCGCCGAGCGGGCGAAGACCACCGCCTCGCCCTCCCCGCGGTGCTTTTTCAGCACGTCGAAGACCGTCTCGTTGTACAGGTACGTGTAGTAGTTGTGCATCCGCTCCGGGTCGGAGCCGTCGAAGTACACGACGTCCGTGGGCACCCGCTCGCCGAAGTCGGTCTTGAAGCAGTCCACGCCCATGTCGAGCAGCGCCGCCAGCTTGCCCGCGTACCAGGCGCGCGCGTCGGGGTTGGTGAAGTCCACCAGCGCCATCCCCGGCTGCCACAGGTCCCACTGCCACACCCCGCCGTCCGGCTTGCGCAGCAGGTAGCCGGCGTCGCGGCCCTCGGCGAAGAGCGGGGAGCGCTGCGCGATGTACGGGTTGATCCACACGCAGATCTTCAGCCCGCGCTCCTTCAGCCGCCGCAGCATGCCCGCCGGGTCGGGGAAGACCCGCGGGTCCCACTCGAAGTCGCACCAGTGGAACTCGCGCATCCAGAAGCAGTCGAAGTGGAAGACGGACAGCGGCAGGTCGCGCTCGGCCATCCCGTCGATGAAGGAGGTGACGGTCTCCTCGTCGTACGAGGTCGTGAACGACGTCGACAGCCACAGCCCGAACGACCACGCGGGCGGCAGCGCGGGCCGGCCGGTCAGCGCCGTGTACTTGCGCAGGATCTCCTTCGGCGTCGGCCCGTGGATGACGTAGTACGTCAGCTCCTGCCCCTCGACGCTGAACTGTACCCGCGACACCGCCTCCGAGCCCACCTCCAGCGACACCCGGCCCGGGTGGTCGACGAAGACGCCGTAGCCCGCGTCGGTGAGGTAGAACGGCACGTTCTTGTACGCCTGCTCGGTGGCCGTGCCGCCGTCGGCGTTCCAGATGTCGACGACCTGGCCGTTCTTCACCAGCGGCCCGAAGCGCTCGCCGAGCCCGTACACGTGCGTGCCGACGGTGAGCCCGAGCTGCTCGCGCAGGTAGTGCCGGGGCTTGCCGCCGTCGCCGGTGCCGGTCTCCATGATCCCCATGCCCTTGGGCCCGGACGACGTCAGCGGCTTCAGCCCGTCGGCGGTGCGGAAGTCCAGCTGGAACGGGCCGCCGCGGGCCACCCGCAGGGCGAGGCTGCCGGCGGTGAGCAGGGCGTGCTCCTCGTCGTACGACACGTGCGCGTGCGACCCGGAGTCCGCGAGCTGGAAGCGGGGCCCGGGGTCGGTGCCGCCGTCGAAGTGGGTGAGCGTCACCCCGATCACGTCGGGCATGGGGGAGTGGCACGAGACCGTCATGACCGGGCCCTTCAGCAGATCGCCGCGGTGCCGGATGGGCTGGGTCGGTGCGTGGACGTCCAGCGTGCCGTCCCCGGCGGTGACGTCGAGCACCTCGACGGGGTACGCGGCGCGGACTCCGTCACGCAGCATCCAGTAGCCGTCGGTGAACTTCATGCGTTGCCTTTCGGGGTCAGGGCGGAGGTCACTTGACCGCGCCCACGGCGATGCCGCGGGTCAGCGTCCGCTGGAAGAGGAGGAAGAACGCGATCGCCGGCAGCACGCCCAGCAGCGCGGCGGCGTTGGTCATCGTGGCGTCCATGTCCCGCTGGCCCTGGAGCACGCCGAGGGCGACGGACACGGTCTGGTTGTCGTCCGAGACGAGCATGACCAGCGGCAGCAGGAACTCGTTCCACGTCCAGATGAAGAACAGCACCATCAGCACGCCGATCGTGGGCCGGCTGACGGGCACCACGACCCGCCACAGCACCTGCCACTTGGTCGCGCCGTCGATCCGCGCCGCCTCGATCACCTCGCGCGGGAAGCCGCCGAGCACCGAGGACAGCAGGTACGTGCCGAAGGCGGACTGCACCACGGTGAAGACGATCACCACGCTCAGCCGGGTGTCGTAGAGGCCGGCCTCCTTCGACAGGTAGTAGATCGGGTAGACCAGCGACTCCTGCGGCAGCATGTTCGCCAGCACGAAGAACGCCAGCACGTACGGCCGCCCGCGGATCCGCCCGATGCCGATGGCGTACGCGCTGAGCACCGACAGCACCACGGCGAGCAGCGCCACCGAGCCCGAGATCAGCACCGAGTTCCACAGCTTCTGCCCGAAGTCGACGCGCTCCCAGAAGTCCGTGAGCCCGTCGAGGTACACGCCGTCGGGCATGCTCAGCGGCCCGTCGCTGGAGTACTCCTCCGGCGACTTCACCGCGTTCATCAGCACCACGACGAACGGCAGCACCATGAACGCCGCGCCCAGCACCAAAGCTGCGAGCACGGGGTACTTCCTGACCGCGGTCATCCGTTCTCGTCCTCCGCCCGCGTCTGCATCTTCAGGGCGACGACCGCCAGCACCAGGATCAGCGCCGTGAGGACGGTGGAGATCGCGGCGCCGTAGCCGGCCTGGAAGTTCTCGAAGAAGTTCTGGTACGCGAAGTACGACGGCACGTTCGTCGCCCCGCCCGGCCCGCCGCCGGTGAGGACGTACACCATGCCGAAGACCTTCAGCGCCGCGATCGTGCACCACAGCAGCACCACCGCGATCTCCGGCCGCAGCTGCGGCAGCGTCACGTGCCAGAACCGCCGCCACCAGCCCGCGCCGTCCAGCTCCGCGGCCTCGTGCAGCGCCGGGTCGACGCGTTGCAGCCCGGACATGAAGATCACCAGCGGGAAGCCGATCTGCACCCACACCATCACGGCCATCACGCTGTACAGCGCCAGGTCCGGGTCGCCCAGCCAGTCCTGTTGCAGCGCGTCCAGCCCGACCGCGCCCAGGAGTTCGTTCAGCGAGCCGCTCTCCGGCGCCAGGATCCAGCTCCACACGATGCCGGCGACCGCGATCGGCAGCACCTGCGGCAGGTAGAAGCAGGCGCGCAGCGCCGCCACCCACCGGCTGCCGGCGTGCCGCCCGACGAAGTCGAACAGCGCCGAGGCCAGCACCAGGCCGACCGCCGTCGGCAGCAGCGCCATCGCCGCGACCATCGCCAGGCTGTGCCGGAACGACTCCCAGAAGTCCTCGTCACCGACGAGCCGGTCGTAGTTCTCCAGCCCGGTGAACTCCGGCGTGCCGACGCCGCTCCACTCGGTGAAGCTGATCCCGGTGTTCATCACGAACGGCACGACGATGACGACGAGGAACGCCAGCCCGCCGGGCAGCAGGTAGAGCGCGTACGAGCCCTCGGTGGACGTCGGGCGCGGCCGGCCGGCCCGGCTCTTGCGCCACCGCCGGCGGGAGGGGGCTCCGCTCCCGCCGGCGGTGCGGGCGGCGTCCTTGGAGACGCCGGTGACCGGGGCGCTCATTCCTGGAGCACGTTCTCGTCGTACTCGGCCTGGAGCGACTCCAGCACGTCGGCCGGCTCGGCGCTGCCGGTGATGAGCTTCTGCGTCTCGGAGGTCATCGAGTCGTAGAAGCCGTTCGCCGGCCAGTCCGGGTAGTAGGCGAGGCCGTCGCCGTCGGCGAGCGTCGTGTAGTCCTGGATCAGGGCCTTCGACTGCGGGTCGGTGATTGCGGCGGGGTCGGCCGCGACCGGGACGCCGCCGTTGTCGCCGAGGATGTTCTGGATGCCCTTCTTCATCGTGATGTCGATGAAGTCGTACGCCAGCTCCTTGTTGTCGGCGCCCTCCGGGACCACCCACAGGTTGCCGCCGGAGCCGAGCGTCAGGTCGCTGTCCGGCCACAGGAAGGTGTCCCATTCGAACTTCTGCACCTCGGCCTGGAAGCGGCCGAACCACCAGCTGCCGGAGAACAGCATCGGGTGCTTGCCCTGGATGAAGGAGACCCCGGCGTCCTCGGCCTTGGTGCCCGAGGAGTTCTCGGCGATGTAGCCCTTGTCGACCCAGTCGGCGAACGTCTCGGCGGCGTAGGTCCAGGCGGCGTCGGAGAAGTCGGTCTCGCCCCCCATCTGGAAGGAGTCGACCCACGCCTTGTCGGCCTGGCTGAGGGCCAGCTGGTAGAGGTACTGCTGCGCCATGTACTCGGCGCCGGCGTTGGCGAACGGCGTGATCCCGGCGTCCGCGAACGTCGCGAGCGCCTCCTCCAGCTCCCCGAACGTGGTCGGGACCTCGACGCCGTGCTCCGCGAAGAGGTCCTTGTTGTAGTAGACCATCGTGAACTCGGCGTAGTTGGGTATGCCGTACCAGGCGCCGTCGCCCATGACGCCGCTCTCGTCGTAGCGGCTGGTGGTGGCCACCGTGGGCGGCACGGCGTCGGCCCAGCCGCGCTGCTCCGCCTCCTCGGTGAGGTCGGTCAGCAGGCCCTGGCGGGAGAGCTGGCCGGTGGTGGCGTTGCCCTTGTTGTACTCCATGAGGTCGGGCGCCTGGTCGGAGTTGAGGACCTGGGGAGCGGTCTTCTGGATCTGCTCGAAGCCCTTCTCCTCGAACTCGACCTTCACCCCCGGGTGGCTGTCCTCGAACTCCTTGATGGCCTCGGCCCAGGCTTTGCCCATGGCGCTGTCGGGGCCCTCGTAGTGCCAGAGCCGGAGGGTCTTTCCGTCGCCCGAGCCGCCGTCGTCGGAGTCGCCGCACGCGGCCAGCGTGCTCAGCGACAGGGCTCCCGCCAGGGCGGCAGCCAGCAGGCGCGCCCTTCTCCGTGCCTTCAACATCACTGCCTCCGGGAGAGTTCGTCCTCGTCGAATCGTTTCGATGAGAAATGTCGAAGCGTTTCGACGGAGGAACGTAGAGAGGGCCCGGCGGTATGTCAATGGCGTTGACAAAAGGTTTCGGGAAAGGGCGCCGGACAAGAGGGACGGGTGCCCGGTGGGCACCCGTCCCGTTGCCGTGTGTGCCGTGGTCGTGTCTGTCGGTCGTGCTCGCCGGCCGGCTACGGCAGGACGCCCCCGAAGGCCACGCACGCCGGGCTCGGCGCCGCGGCCGACGCGCCGGTGCGGCGCAGCGCGCCGGAGCGGCCGACGCGGAACGCCACCACGTCGTCGCTGTTCTGGTTCGCCACCAGCAGCACGTCGCCGCCCGGGGCGAGCGCGAAGTGCCGCGGCCACGCGCCGCCGGTCGGGGTGGTGTCGCACAGGTCCAGCCGGCCGTCGGCGGCCACGGCGAAGCGGGCGATGCTGTCGTGCCCGCGGTTGGACACGTACAGCGTCCCGCCGTCCGGGCGCACCGCGACCTCCGCGCAGTAGCTCTCGCCGGTGAAGCCGCGGGGGAGCGTGCTGACGGTCTGCAGCCAGCGGAACGTGCCGCGGCCGGCGTCGTACGAGAACGCCGTCACCGACGACGTCAGCTCGTTCACGACGTACACGAACCGGCCGGTGGGGTGGAACGCCAGGTGGCGGGCGCCGGAGCCGGAGGCCACCTGGAGGAACGGCAGCGGGTTCGGCGTCAGCTTCCCGGCCCCGCCGTCCAACTGCCACGCCCAGACCCGGTCCGTGCCCAGGTCGGCGCCGAAGACGTACCCGTACGCCGGGTCGAAGACGACCTGGTGCGGGTGCGGGCCGGCCTGGCGCTGCGGGTCGGGGCCCGTGCCGGTGGCGGTGACGGTGTCCGACACCGGGGCCGGGGTGCCGTCCGCGCGCAGCGGGACGACGGCGAAGGTGCCGCCGCCGTAGTTGGCGACGACCAGGTGCTCGCCGCGCTCGTCGAGCGCGCCGTGCGCGGGGACCCCCGGCACGGGCTGGTCGCCGGTGCGGGTCAGCTCGCCGGTGGCGGTGTCGACGGCGTACGAGACGACGCCGCCGCCCTGCTGCCCGTTCCAGGTGCTCACCTCGCAGACGGCGTACAGGACGGGCAGCCGCGGATGCACCGCCAGCCAGGAGGGGTTCGGCACGCCGGGCACCTTCTGGACGGGCGTGAGGCGGCCGCCGCCGTCCATGCGGAACACCGCGAGCCCGGCGGGGGCGCCCGGGCCGCCGGCGTAGCCGCCGACGTAGACGGCGCGGGGGCCGCGGTCCGCCGCCGCGGCGGGCGTGGCGGCGGCGGGGGCCGCCGAGGCGGGCGCGGCGGAGCCGAGCGCCGGGACGACCCCCGCCAGCGCGGCGGCGCCGAAGACGGGCAGCATCTGCCGGCGGGTGGGGCCTTCGGCGCCGGCCTGGTCGCCGGGGGACGGGGGTTCGGGCTGGGAGGGGCGCTGGGCGGAGGTGTTCACGGCGGTGCTCCTCTCGTGGCGGGGGACGGCGGCGGTGGCGGCCGCCGGTGGAGCCGGAGATGGATACGGCGCCCCGCGGCCCGGAGTTCACCTGCCCCGGAAGGCGGGTGCCTCCGCCGCCGCCGCGGGGCGCCGCGTCGCCGGCCCTACCCGGGCAGCCGGACGGACTGGGCGTGGCGGAAGACGTCGCCCGGGTCGTACGCGGCCTTGACCCGTTGCAGCCGCGCGTAGCCCGCCTTGTAGTACAGGTCGTGCCAGGGGGTGCCGGAGGTGTTCCAGCGCGGGTCGCCCAGGTCGATGTCGGGGTAGTTGATGTAGCAGCCGTCGTTGACCTCGTTCGGCACCGGGACGCCGCCGGTGGCCGCGTACACGTCGCGGTACATGGTCCGGATCCAGTCCAGCTTCCCGGCCTCCTGGGCGTCCTCGCTCCAGTACGCCTGGTACTGGAGCTTGATGATCGAGTCCCGCTGCGCCATCGCGGTCGCGTCCGCGTCGACGGCGTTGACCTGGGCGCCGTACGAGTCGATCGACACCAGGGCGCTGGTGAGGTCGGTCTCGGTGAGGTTCCGGTACAGGGCGGAGATCTGCTCGTCCGGGAACGCCTGCCGCAGGTACGCCGACTTGTAGTCGCCGCGCCCGCCCCAGCCGGACCCGCCGAGCCGACGGGTGGCGACCAGCCACGGCCGCGCCTGCGGCGCGAACAGCTCGGGCATCGCGCGCATCTCGTTCGTCGACAGCGTCGTCGGCTCGGCCTCGCCCATGTGGCCGCCGACCTCGGCGAGGAAGTCGTCCAGCTTGCGCGCCGCGTCCGGCTGGGTGGCGTCGATCTGCGTGGTCATGGAGATCGACCCGCTTGCCCTGGTGCTGCACACGAGCATGCTGAACATGCCGGCGTACGGGTTGCCGGGGGCGCTGTGCTCCTCGTAGAAGCCGCTGTAGTTGCGCAGCAGCGTGCGGAAGCGGCCCTCGTCGATGCCGCTCCACGGCCACGACTGCTGGTGCACGTACACCTCGCCGGGCGGCCGGGGCAGCTGCTTCTCCGGCGGCAGCCCGGCGGTGCCGGGGGTGCGCAGGAAGTAGCGGGTGACGACGCCGAAGTTGCCGCCGCCACCGCCGGTGTGCGCCCACCACAGGTCGCGGTGCGGGTCGTTCTCGTCGCTCGTGGCCACGATGGCGCGGGCCTTGCCGGCGGCGTCCACGACGACGACCTCGACGGCGTGGACGTAGTCGACGGTCAGCCCGAACTGCCGGCACAGGAAGCCGAAGCCGCCGCCCTGGATATGGCCGCCGGCGCCGACGGAGGAGCAGGAGCCGCCGGGGATCGTCACGCCCCAGACGCGGTACAGCTCCATGTAGACCTCCATCAGCGTGCAGCCGGGCTCGATGACGAAGGCGCGCCGCTGGTGGTCGTAGGAGATGTCGTTCATCGCCGACAGGTCGATGACGACCTGGGTGTCGGGGTGGTAGACGAAAGCCTCGTAGCAGTGGCCGCCGCTGCGTACGGAGAGGCGCTTTCCGCCGCGTACGGCCTCCGCCACGGCCGCCACCACCTGCTCGGTGGTCGTCGCCACCCGGACCGCCTCCGGGGCGGCCCGCCAGCGGCCGTTGCTGCCGGAGACGAAGTCGGGATACCGCGCGTCGGCGGGCGTGATGGTCGCGGCGGCACCGCGGGGGGCCGCCCCGGCCGGAGCCGCGGCGGCGGCCCGGGCGCCGCCGAGAGCGGCGGCACCGCCCACGGCCGCGCTGGAGAGAAGCACTTTCCGGCGTGACACATTGTCCATGAGGAAACTCCCGTCGACGCAGAAGAAAATGGGCAGCGCGAATTCCGGCGGCACGCATGTGCGGAGGCAGAAGAATTTCGTCCGGGCGGCGTTCGATGGGGGAAGATGCTAATCCCGGGCGGCCGGTGAGTAAACGGCCGTTTGGGAATGCCCGTATTCAACTCGCTGATACTCGCGGGGAGTTGAAGCACTGCCTGCGCCGTTGCGCGCAGCGCAGCCGACGGAAATGCGGATGGCCGCCCGACGCGGGAGAACGAGACGCCCAATTCCGCCAGCCGCCGGGCGGCTGCCCGCCCAGAGCCGGCCCGCGCTTCCGGGCGACTCGGCGTCGGCGGCCCCGTACGCCTGCCGGCAGTCCCGGGAAGGGGACCGCGGCCGGTTCACGGAAGGCGGCTCGTGGGACGAGCGTACGCGAAGCGGCTGGTATTACTGGGACATGGAGGAAGAGACCGCACGCACCGCGATCGACACGTTCATCTCCGCGTTCAACGCCTCGGACGACAGCTATGTGACCGCCCTGCTCTCCCAGGCCCTGACCTCGGACGTGGTCTTCTGGGGACCGCTGGGTCGCAGCGAGGGAATCGCGGCGGTCGAGCGGTTCGTGCTGGACATCCGGCGGCACCCGGCGGGGACCGGCACGATGGTGCGCTGCTCAGCGGTGGACATGCCTGACGAATGGGCCCGGTACCAATGGGTCTTCACCACCCCCGAGGGAGGCCCCCGCCTGGCGGGAACGGACGTCGTGCATCTGCGGCGGAGCCTCATCGACCAGGTCATCGTCTTCGCGGGGGAGATCGAGCCCTCCGCCTCCTGAACCTGCCCCTCCGGCGTTCCGGGAGGCGCGGTTCGCGATTGGCCGGGCCGCGGTGCTGAAAGGGCGTCCGCCCCGGCGGATCATTTTCGCGGACTCCTCGGCTTCCCCGGCGTCCAGAGAGGCACCGCGCCGCGTTGCGCCGTGGCGGCGAGGGCCGCCGCGGCGGCCGCGGCGAGGGGGACGGCGTACGCGGCCGCGGGGGTTGCGGCGGCCCAGCTGTCCGCGGCCCAGCCGCCGGTGGCGGAGCCGGCGGCGATGCCGGCCAGGAGGGCGGTGACGGCGAGGGTCATGCCCTCGTTGAGGCGGCCGGCGGGGGTGCGGGACTGGACGAGGGACATGCCGGTGATCATCGTCGGCGCGGTGGCCATACCGGCGAGGAGGAGGGCCGCGGCGAGGAGGGCGAGGCGGCCGGTGGCGGCGGCGAGCAGGGGGAGGAGCATGAGGGCGGCCATGGCGGCGGCGCAGCGGAGGAACCGGGGTCCGGCGGCGGGGGCCGCCGCCGGCGCGTCCGCGACCGGTGCCTCCGCCTCCGCCGGCGGCCTCCGCGTGCCGTAGACCAGCCCCGCCACGCACGACCCCGCCGCCAGCAGCGCCAGGATCCCGCCCGCCGCCGCCGGCCGGCCCAGGCGATCCGCGTACGCGATCGTGACCACCTCCATCGACCCGAACACCGCCCCCGCGCAGCCGAACGCCGCCACCAGCATCGGGAACCCGCGCGCCCGCAGCGGCGACCGCGTCCGCTCACCCGGCGCGCGCGGCCGGGGCGGGGGCTCGGTGGCCCGCTGCGCGGCGAAGAGGAGGATGCCGCCCATCAGCAGCGCGGCGCCGGTCACGGTGCCCGCCTCGGGGAAGGCGGCCGTGCAGAGCAGCGCGGCGAGGACCGGGCCGGTCATGAAGCACAGTTCGTCGGCGGCCTGCTCGAAGGAGTTGGCGGTGTGCCGGGCCGCGGCGTTCCCGGCGGCCGGGCCGCGGAAGGCGTGGGCCCAGCGGGCGCGGGACATGCCGCCCGTGTTGGGGGTGGTGGCCGTGAGGACGTACGCGGCGAAGAGCGTCCACGCGGGCGCGCGCAGGTGGACGCAGAGCGCGAGGGTCAGCGAACCGGCCGCGGCGATCGCCGCCGCGGGGACGGCGATACGGGCCTGGCCGCGCCGGTCGACGAGGCGCGCGGTGAGCGGCCCGACGACGGCGGTGGCGGCGAGCCCGGCGGCGGGGACGGCGCCGGCGAGGGCGTACGAGCCGTAGCGCTCGGCGATCATGATGACGGCGCTGACCGAGAACATGCCCATGGGCAGCCGGGCGACGAGGTTGCCCGCGGTGAACGCGCGGGCGCCGGGGACGGCGAAGAGCCGGCGGTAGGGGGCGAGGGCGGCGGCGACGGGCCGTCGCCGCGTACGTGTCGGGGGCATGCGGAAAGGCTGGCCGGGCGCGGTCGCGGCGGTCCAACACCTGATCGCTGGCCATTCACGCGCGTACGTTGTCAAATGGCCGGATGGCCACAGCACCGAGGGACGTCGAGCCGCGGCTGCTGCGCGCCTTCGCCGCCGTGGCCGGGACCCTGCACTTCACCCGCGCCGCGAACCTGCTGTACGTCGCGCAGCAGGCCCTCAGCCGCGACATCCGCCGGCTCGAACGCGAGCTGGGCGCGCAGCTCTTCGTCCGGACCACCCGCCAGGTGCGGCTGACCGCCGAGGGCGAGCGGCTGCTGCCGTACGCCCGCCGGGTGCTCGCCGCGTACGACGACCTCGCCGGCGCCGCCGACCCGCGGTCCCGGCCGCTGCTCGTCGACGTCGGCGCCCGCTACAGCACCGGCCAGCGGATCCTGGACGCCGCCCGCGCGGCGGCGCCGGACCTGGAGCTGGTGGCCCGGTTCCACAGCGGGCTGACCGGCGCCGCGGCGGAGATCGCGGCGGGGCGGCTGGACGTGTCGTTCGGCCGGGTGGCGGGGCTGGCGCCGGGGGCGCGGGCGGGGCTGCGGCACGAACTCGTCCGGCTGGAGCCGATGGCGGTGCTGCTGCCGTCGGCGCACCCGCTGGCGGCCCGGGCGGCGGTGCCGCTGGCGGCGCTGGCGGGCGAGACGCTGTACGCGGCCGACGGCAACGCGGCGACGGCGGAGTGGACGGACCTGGCCCGCGAGCTGTTCGCCGGCCGCGGCATCCGCCTCGCGGCGCCGTTCCCGGAGATCGACGGCGAGGCGGAGTTCGTCCGGCTGGTGCACCGGCACGGCTGGTCGGTGCTGGCGACGACGGAGTTCGCGGAGATCCCCGGGATGGCGCTGCGCCCATTGACCGACCCGGTCCCGCTGTCCCCGGTGTCGCTGACCTGGCGCCGCGGCCTGGCGCACCCGGGCCTGCGCGCCCTGCGCGCGGCGGCGGGGCGGCTGGCCCGTACCCACGACTGGCTGCACCGCCCGCGCAGCGCCTGGCTCCCCGAGGCCGACCGCGCCCTGCACACCCCGGCGCCCGCCACCGCCGCCGGGCCCGCCGAGGCCGGGGGCGGGGCGAACGGCCCGGACGTGGCCCGGCCGCCGGTCGGCGGCAGCGGATCGACCCGAACCTCACCGCCCTGACGCACGCCACCGGCGCGTTCCCCCCCATCGTCCCGATCGGCGCCGCACGCTCCGCCACCGATACGCCGTCCCTAACGCCAGGGGTCGAGGGCGTGCTTGCCCCGGGTCAGGCCCGCCGCGAGCCGCCGCAGCACCGCCGGTCCCTCGGCCAGCGGGTGCACCCGGGGCGTTCCGGGCGGGTAGACGCCGCGGGCGACGAGGTTCTCGATCTCGGCGAGCAGCGACCGGTAGCGGTCCGGGGCCGCGGCCGCCAGCGCCCCGATGTGCAGGCCCTTGACCTGGACCTGGTGCGTGAAGACCAGGTCGTGAGTGGTCAGGGAGGCGTCGCCCGAGGCGGCGCCGAACACGACGACGCGTCCGGTGAAGGGCCGGGCGACCGACAGGCTGGCCCGGAACGTGGCCCGCCCCACCGACTCCAGGACCAGGTCGACCCCGCCGGTCAGGCGGGTGATCTCCGCGGCCAGATCGGGGCGCCGGCCGTCCAGGACCGCGTCGGCGCCGAGGGCCTCGACGGCGGCGTGCTTCGCCGGCGACGCCGTGGCGATCACGCGCGCGCCGTAGTGGCGGGCGAGCCGGACGGCCGCCTGCCCCACGCCTCCGGCCGCCGCGTGCACGAGGACCGTCTCGCCCGCCCGGACCCCGCCCAGCGGCCGCAGCGCCGCCAGGGCGGTGGCCCAGTTCAGTACGAGACCGAGCGCCGCGGCGTCACTCCAGCCGGACGGTACGGGCAGCACACCCGCGGCCGGCATCGTCATGTACTGCGCGAAGGCGCCCGGCCCGGTCCCGACGACATGGGTGCCGGGCGGCAGCGGGCGCGCGACGTCCGGGCCGGCGCCGACGATCTCGCCGGCGGCCTCGAAGCCCGCCACGTACGGCGCCCGCGGGCCGCCCCCGTACGTGCCGCGGGCCTGCATGACGTCGGCGAAGTTGACCCCGGCGGCGCCGACGCGGACCAGGTAGTCGCCGGGTCCGGGGGCGGGGCGGGGGTGGCCGGTGGTGAGGGCCAGGTCCTCGGGTCCCCGGTGGGACCGCTGGACGAGTGCCCGCACGGTCTGCTCGTCGCTCTCCATGCGGCGAACGTAGGAGCCTGACACTTGTGTCAGGGTCAAGCGGCGATCGGGCGGCGGTCAGCCGCTTCCGCCGCGGCGGGCCTCGCGGAGGTACGCGTCGAGCGCCGCCTGCCGGTCGCTGAGCACGGCGATGCGGGCCGCGAGCCGGTCGCGGTAGTCCTCCACCTCGCGCAGGAACTCCGTGCACCCCGTCTCCGCCCCGGCGCCGGCGTCGCCGGTGAGGCGGGGCAGGACTTCCCGGATCAGCCGCACGGGCAGCCCGGACTCCAGCAGCGAGCGGACGACGCGCACCCTGTCGATCGTGGACGGGCAGTAGTCGCGGAACCCGTTGCCGAACCGGCCGGGGACGATCAGCCCCTCGTCCTCGTAGTGCCGCAGCGACCGCGCGCTGACCCCGCTGACCCGGGCGGCCTCACCGATCCTCATGCCCCGGGGCAACGCCCGGGAGCACCGCGGTCTTCCCGCCGCCGGCCGCAATCGCCGCGCCTCGGGCCTCCGCCCCTGTTACGGCCGTGTGAAGTGCGGCGAAACTCCTGCTCCCGGGCCCGGGAGGGCGCCGCGGGCCGGCCCGTCCGCGGGGCGGGCCGCTCCGCCCTCACATGTCAAGACCCCCTCCCGTGAGGGCACGGTTGCGCCTGCGTCACCTGTCGGCACAGGGTGGAAACCCGCCGTCCCTACGGTCACCCTGAACCAGATTCCGCCGCCCGCCCGCGGGCGGCGGTCCGCCGACGAAGGGCAGGGACGGCTGCGATGACCGGCTCCGGGCAGACCGCGCGCAGGGGGAGGCGCTGGATCGAGGAGTGGGATCCCGAGGACGAGGCGTTCTGGGCGGAGAAGGGCGAGAAGACCGCCAACCGCAACCTCCTCTACTCCGTCTTCTCCGAGCACATCGGCTTCTCCATCTGGACCCTCTTCTCCGTCCTCGTCCTGTTCATGGGCGAGGAGTACGGCATCGACGCCGCCGGGAAGTTCTTCCTCGTCTCCGTCGCCACCCTCGTCGGCGCCTGCGTGCGCGTGCCGTACACCTTCGCCGTCGCCCGCTTCGGCGGCCGCAACTGGACGGTGTTCAGCGCGCTGATGCTCCTGCTGCCGACGTCCGCCGCGTTCGCCGTGATGGAGCCGGGGACGTCGTATGGCACTTTCTTGCTCGTCGCCGCGCTCGCCGGGGTCGGCGGCGGCAACTTCGCCTCGTCGATGACGAACATCAACGCCTTCTTCCCGCTGCACCGCAAGGGCTGGGCCCTCGGCCTCAACGCCGGCGGCGGCAACGTCGGGGTCCCCGTCATCCAGCTCGTCACGCTGCTCGTCATCGCCGTCGCCGGGGACGGCCGGCCGCGGGTGCTGCTCGCGATCTACCTGCCCCTGATCGTCGTCGCCGCCACCCTCGCGTGGCTGCGGATGGACAACCTGGCGCCGGTACGCAACGACACCGGCGCGGCGCGGGAGTCCGTCCGGGACGCGCACACGTGGATCATGTCGTTCCTGTACATCGGCACCTTCGGCTCGTTCATCGGCTACAGCTTCGCCTTCGGGCTGGTGCTCCAGACGCAGTTCGACCGCACCCCGTTGCAGGCCGCGGCCGTGACGTTCATCGGGCCGCTGCTCGGCTCGGTGATCCGGCCGGTCGGCGGGTGGCTGGCCGACCGGCACGGCGGGGCGCGGATCACGCTGTGGAACTTCGCCGCGATGGCCGGCGCGACGACCGTCGTCGTCTTCGCGTCCGTACGCGAGTCGCTGCCCGTCTACCTCGTCGGCTTCGTCGCGCTGTTCCTCTTCTCCGGGCTCGGCAACGGCTCCACGTACAAGATGATCCCCGGCATCTACCAGGCCAAGGCCGCCGCCCTGGGGCTGCGGGGCGAGGAGGCCGGCACCTACGCGCGGCGGCTGTCCGGCGCCGCGATCGGGCTCATCGGCGCGGTCGGCACGCTCGGCGGCCTCGGCGTCAACCTCGCGTTCCGGCAGTCGTTCCTCGCCCACGGCAGCGGCACGGCCGCCTGCGTGGGCTTCCTCGTCTTCTACGCTGTGTGTTTCGTGGTGACCTGGGCCGTGTACCTGCGCGGCCCGCGCACGCCCGCGCCGGGCGCCGACGACGGCGCGGACGGCCCGGGGCCGCGGCAGCCCGCGTACGCGGGGGTGTGAGCGGACCACCCGAGAACAGCACGAACGGCACCACCAGCGCAGACGGCACCGACCGGGGAGCAGCGACACATGACCGTACCCGCCGAGGTCAAACCCCTGGAGGGCTTCTCCGTCGGGGTGACGGCCGCCCGCCGCGCCGACGAACTCAGCACCCTCCTGGAGCGGCGCGGCGCCGTCGTCCACCGCGCGCCCGCGCTGCGCATCGTGCCCCTCCACGACGACGACGAACTGCTGAACACCACCAAGCAGCTCATCGGCGACCCCCCGGACGTCGTCGTCGCCACCACCGCCATCGGCTTCCGCGGCTGGGTCGAGGCCGCCGCCGGCTGGGGCCTCGGCGACGCGCTGCTCGACCGGCTCGCCGGGGTGGAGCTGCTCGCGCGCGGGCCGAAGGTGCGGGGCGCGATCCGGGCGGCGGGGCTCACCGAGGCGTGGTCGCCGGCGTCGGAGTCGATGGCGGAGGTGCTGGACCGGCTGCTCGCCGAGGGCGCCGAGGGGCGGCGGGTGGCGCTCCAGCAGCACGGCGAGCCGCTGCCGGGGTTCGTCGAGGCGCTACGGGCCGCGGGCGCGGTCGTCGTCGTGGTGCCGGTGTACCGGTGGATGCCGCCGGAGGACCCGGCGCCGCTGGACCGGCTGCTGGACGCGGTCCTCGCCCGCGGGGTGGACGCGGTGACGTTCACCAGCGCGCCGGCCGCCGCCAGCTTCCTGAACCGGGCGGCGGCGCGGCAGTGCCGCGACGAGGTGCTGGACGCCCTGCGCCACACCGTGCTGCCCGCCTGCGTCGGCCCGCTCACCGCGCTGCCGCTGGAGCGCCACGACGTACCGACGCACCAGCCGGAGCGCTACCGCCTCGGGCCGCTCGTCCAGCTCGTCGCCCTCGAACTCCCCGGCCGCGTACGGCCGCTGCCGGTCGCCGGTCACCGCATGGAGATCCGCGGCCACGCCGTCGTCCTCGACGGCGCGCTGCGCCCCGTGCCGCCGGCCGGTATGGCGCTGCTCCGCGCGCTGGCGCACCGCCCCGGCTGGGTCGTCTCCCGCGCCGACCTGCTGCGCGCGCTGCCGGGCGCGGGCAGCGACGAGCACGCGGTGGAGACGGCGATGACGCGGCTGCGCACCGCGCTGGGCGCGCCGAAGCTCATCCAGACCGTCGTCAAGCGCGGCTACCGGCTGTCCCTGGACCCCGCCGCGGACACCAAGTACGCGGAGGGCTAGCCGGGGGCGCGTTGAACGCTCCGGCCGCGATCTCCGTATCCCTCGACCCGGAGGTGAGGGATGCGGGACGATGCCGTGGTGGCAGCGCAGCGCTCGAAGCCGACTCCCGACGAGGAGTTGATGCGGGTCCTCTACCGCGAGCACGCGGGCCCGCTCTTCGGCTTCGTGCTACGACTCGTGGCCGGAGACCGGCACCGGGCGGAGGACGTCGTACAGGAGACGCTGCTGCGGGCCTGGCGGCACGCCGGGGAGCTGGCGGAGGCCGACGGCTCCGTACGGCCCTGGCTGGTCACCGTGGCCCGCCGCATAGTGATCGACGGGCACCGCAGCCGGCAGGCGCGCCCGCGCGAGACCGACCCCGCGCCGCTGGAGAGCGTCCCGGCAGCCGACGACACCGACCGGGTGCTGCGGCTGATGACCATCTCCGACGCGCTCGCCGACCTGACGCCCGCCCACCGCGCCGCGCTGGTGGAGACGTACTTCAAGGGCCGCACGGCGAACGAGGCGGCCGAGGTGCTGGGCGTCCCGGCGGGGACCGTGCGCTCTCGGGTGTTCTACGCGCTCCGCTCGCTGCGGCTGTCCCTGGAGGAACGGGGAGTGGTGCCGTGACCGGAGAACGGCATCCGGACGTCGGCGCGTACGCGATCGGCGCGCTGGAACGGGACGAGGCGGAACGGTTCGAGGAGCACCTCGCCGCGTGTGCGCGGTGCGCCGCCGCGCTGGCGGAGCTGGTGCCGGTCGCCGACATGCTGGCGGACGTGCCGCCGCCGGAGGAGCCGCCGCCGGGCGCGCTCGACCGGCTGCTGGCGGAGCTGTCGGCGGTACGGGAGCGGCAGCGGCTGGTGCGCCGGCGGCTGGTCGTCGCGGTGACGGCGGCGGCGGTGGTGGCCGTCGCGGCACCGGTGGTGACGGCGGCGGTGCTGGCGAGGGACGAGGCGGCGCCGGACCAGCGGCGCCAGGACGTCGCGGGGCAGGGGCAGGAGCAGGAGGACGGTGAGGAGATCCGGGCGGTGGACCCGGAGACGGGGGTGGAGGCCAGGATCAGCATGCGGCCGGTGACCTGGGGCACGAGCGTGGGCCTGGACCTGCGCGGGGTGACCGGGCCGCGCCGCTGCGACCTCCAGGCGGTCGGCAAGGACGGCTCGCACGAGACGGTGACCAGCTGGGGGGTGCCCGCGGACGGCTACGGCGCGGGGAACGGCAGGAACGCGGGGGCCAGCGGCCAGGGCGGCGGGAACACCCTGCGGACCAGCGGGGGGACGAGCATGTCGCCGGACGACATCGACCGCTTCGAGGTGGTCACCGCGGAGGGGGACAGGCTGGTGTCGGTCCCGACCGGCGCGGGCTGAGGCCGGCGGACCGGTCGGGCACAACTCCCGCCCGCCCGGTCCGGCCCCCGCCCGCCCGCTCCCGCGTCCCGCACCGCTCCCGCCGGTCCCCGGGTACGCGCCCCGCGCCTCCACCCCACACACACCCCTGCCCACCTGGGTCGACCTCCGCCCGCCCGCCCCCGCCGGGTAAGATGTACGGCTGCCTTGTCCGTACGAAGGGGGCCGCGGGTGACCGCGCACATCACCGCCCCGGACTCCGTCCGGGATCGCGAGATCCAGGCCGAGCAGGACCATCTGGACCGCGTGTACGACCGCCTGGAGGAGAAGATCCACGAGGCGGAGTTCCTCATGAGCGACGCCGCCAAGCGCGGCCAGGTCGGCACCCCCGGCGCGCTCGCCGAGCGCGACGCGCAGGTCTTCCGCGCCGGCGTCCACCTCAACCGGCTCAACAGCGAGTTCGAGGACTTCCTCTTCGGCCGCATCGACCTCCTCCCCGGCAAGGACGGCGTCCGCGGCCCCGACGGCGCGTACACCTCCGTCGACCCCGCCGACGACGCCGTCGACACCGCCCGGGACGGCGGCGAGCAGCGGGCCCGGATCGCCGAGACCCTGCACATCGGCCGCCTCGGCGTCCTCGACGCCGACTACGCGCCCCTGGTCATCGACTGGCGCGCCCCCGCCGCCGCGCCCTTCTACCGCGCCACCCCCGTCGCCCCCGGCCGCGTCGTGCGCCGGCGCGTGATCCGCTCCAAGGGCCGCCGCGTCCTCGGCGTCGAGGACGACCTGCTGCGCCCCGAGCTGTCCGTGACCCTCGCCGGCGCCGCGCTGCCGGTGGTCGGCGACGGGGCGCTGATGGCGGCGCTGGGCCGGGCCCGTACGCACGCCATGCGCGACATCGTCTCCTCCATCCAGGCCGAGCAGGACACCGTCATCCGCGCGCCCGCCGCCTCCGTCACCGAGGTCGAGGGCGGCCCCGGCACCGGCAAGACGGCGGTGGCGCTGCACCGCGCCGCGTACCTGCTCTACCAGGACCGGCGGCGCTACGCCGGCGGCATCCTCGTCGTCAGCCCCACGCCGCTGCTCGTGGCGTACACCGAGGGCGTGCTGCCGTCGCTGGGCGAGGAGGGGCAGGTCGCGATCCGGGCGGTGGGCTCGCTCGTCGAGGGCGCCGAGGCGACGCTCTACGACGAGCCGCGGACGGCCCGCGTCAAGGGCTCCGCGCGCATGGTGAAGGTGCTGCGCCGGGCGGCCCGGGGGGCGCTGACGCTGGGCGGCGGCGTCCCGGAGCGGCTGCGCGTCGTCGCGTTCGGCGCCCGGGTGGAGCTGGACGCGCGGGAGCTGCGGCGGGTACGGCAGGCGGTGCTCGGCGGTACGGCGCCGGTGAACCTGCTCCGGGCCCGGGCCCGCCGGTTCCTCCTCGACGCCCTGTGGGAGCGGTCCGGCGCCCGGCCGCGCTACGACGACCCGGAGCTGGCCGCGGAGGCGCGGGCGGCGTTCGACGAGGACATCTCCACCGAGGACGACTTCACCGACTTCCTCGACGCCTGGTGGCCGGAGCTGACGCCGCGCGGCGTGCTCGCCGCGCTCGCCGACGAACGCCGGCTGGCGGGCTTCGCCCGCCGCGTGCTGGACCCGGCCGAGGTCCGCGGCGTCGCCCGCTCCCTCGCCCGCGACGGCCTGACCGCGCACGACGTGGCGCTGCTGGACGAGCTTCGGGTGCTCCTCGGCGCCCCCGCCAGGCCGGCCCGGCCGCGGGAGCTGGACCCGCTGGAGGCGCTCACCGGCCTGGACGAGCTGACGACGTACGCCGACCGCACCGCGCCCGCCGCGCGCCGCCGCGACGAGGAGCGGCAGGAGTACGCGCACGTCATCGTCGACGAGGCGCAGGACCTCACGCCGATGCAGTGGCGGATGGTGGGCCGCCGCGGGCGGCACGCCACGTGGACCGTCGTCGGCGACCCGGCGCAGAGCTCGTGGCCGGACCCGGAGGAGGCCGCCGCGGCCCGTACGGAGGCGCTGGGCACCCGGCCGCGGCGCCGCTTCACCCTCACCGTCAACTACCGCAACCCGGCGGAGATCGCCGAGGTCGCCTCCCGGGTGCTGGCGCTGGCCATGCCCGGCGCCGAGGCGCCGGAGGCGGTGCGGTCGACGGGGGCGGTGCCGGCGTTCGCGGTCGCGGGGCCGGACCCGTACGACACGGTGCGCGCGGAGGTCGGGCGGCTGCTGGCGGACGTGGACGGCACGGTGGGCGTCGTGGTGCCGATGGGGCGGCGCGACGAGGCCCGCGGCCGGCTGGCGGAGCTGGGGGAGCGGGTGGTGGTGCTGGGCAGCCTGGAGGCCAAGGGGCTGGAGTACGACGCGACGGTGGTGCTCTCGCCCGCGGAGATGGCGGACGAGTCGCCGGCGGGCCTGCGGGTGCTGTACGTGGCCCTGACCCGGGCGACGCAGCGGCTCACGGTCGTCGCCACGCCCCCGGACCTCCCGGACGGCGACGGCGTGCCGGACCTGCTGCGCCCGTAGCGCGCCCCCGCCCCGCCGCCACCCGCGCGGCCACGGGGGCCGCGGGGGCCGCCGCGACGGGAATGGCCTTACGGGAACGGTTTGTTAGCCTGGCAGTGGCACCGGCCCGATCCATGCCCCCGGGCCCAACCATCGGCGCTTCGAGCGCCCACTTGCCGCGAGGCGAGCTGGCGGGTCGGTGCCACCAGGCTTGCCACGTACGGGCCGGGGTTCGGCGGAAACGCCGCACCCCGGCCCGTACGCGTTGCCGCCGTTCCCGACCTGTGGAAAAGTGATTCCGCTTTCCGGACCGGTTACCGAATACCGGATACCGCACAGTAGGTGCGACCATCGATCCATTCACCACCCGGCACAGCACACAAGAAGGAACACACGGCCATGGCAACGGCGCCAAGCGTCTCCTACTCGAACACGGTCCGGCTGGAGGTCCCCGCCGGCGGCAACGCCGTCAGCCAGCTCACCTCCGCCGTGGAGTCCTCCGGCGGCAGCGTCACCGGCCTCGACGTCACCGCATCCGGCCACGAGCGGCTGCGCATCGACGTCACCATCGCCGCCGCCTCCACGGACCACGCCCGCTCCATCGTCGAGAAGCTCCGCGGCATCGAGGGCGTCAGCGTCGGGAAGGTCTCCGACCGTACGTTCCTCATGCACCTCGGCGGCAAGATCGAGATGCAGTCCAAGCACCCGATCCGCAACCGCGACGACCTGTCGATGATCTACACCCCCGGCGTCGCCCGCGTCTGCATGCAGATCGCCGAGAACCCCGAGGACGCCCGCCGGCTGACCATCAAGCGCAACAGCGTCGCCGTCGTCACCGACGGCTCCGCCGTCCTCGGCCTGGGCAACATCGGCCCGAAGGCCGCGCTGCCGGTGATGGAGGGCAAGGCGGCCCTGTTCAAGCGCTTCGCCGCCATCGACGCCTGGCCGCTGTGCCTGGACACCCAGGACACCGACACGATCGTGGAGATCGTCAAGGCCATCGCCCCCGGCTTCGCCGGCATCAACCTGGAGGACATCTCCGCGCCCCGCTGCTTCGAGATCGAGGCGCGGCTGCGCGAGGCCCTGGACATCCCGGTCTTCCACGACGACCAGCACGGCACCGCCATCGTCGTGCTCGCCGCGCTGACCAACGCGCTGCGGGTCGTCGGCAAGGAGCTGGGCGACGTGCGCGTGGTGATGTCCGGCGCGGGCGCCGCCGGCACCGCGATCCTCAAGCTGCTGATCGACGCCGGCGTCAAGCACGCCGTCGTCGCCGACATCAACGGCGTGGTCCACTCCGGCCGCGCCGACCTGGCCGACGTCCCGCCCGGCACCGCGCTGCGCTGGATCGCCGAGAACACCAACCGCGACGGCCTCACCGGCACCCTGAAGGACGCCGTGCGCGGCGCGGACGTCTTCATCGGGGTCTCCGCCCCCGACGTCATCGACGGCGCCGACGTCGCCACCATGGCGCCCGACGCGATCGTCTTCGCGCTCGCCAACCCCGACCCCGAGGTCGACCCGGCCGCCGCCCGCGAGCACGCCGCCGTCGTCGCCACCGGGCGCAGCGACTTCCCGAACCAGATCAACAACGTGCTGGTCTTCCCCGGCGTGTTCCGCGGCCTGCTCGACGCGCACTCGCGGACCGTCAGCTCCGAGATGATGATCGCCGCGGCCCGCGCCATCGCCGACGTCGTCCAGGCCGACGAACTCAACCCGAACTACATCATCCCGAGCGTCTTCAACGACCGGGTGGCCCCCACCGTCGCGGACGCCGTACGCGACGCCGCACAGGCCGCGGGCGTGACGGAGCCGCCCGCCACGGGCGCGTAACGGCCCCTGCACACCGCGTGGGAAGGCGCCGGGCCCCGGCGCGTCGCCTGGCTTTCGGGCCGTTCGTACGTCATAAGTGTCCGGATGGACGGGCTGCGGCGTACGACAGGCCATGGGGGCGCCGGATTGGCGTTTCCGCCGCAGGTGAGGGCAGGATGCGTAGTCGGGCGCGAGGCGCTGTCAACGGGACCCGGTTACGGGGACTGTCAGCGGGTCCTGGCAGCATCGGCTTTGATCTCACGCCTCAATGGCAAGAACACACGGGAGACAGATATGAACCGCAGTGAGCTGGTGGCCGCGATCGCTGAGCGCGCCGAGGTGACCCGCAAGGACGCCGACGCCGTGGTGGCCGCCCTCGCCGAGGTCGCCGGGGAGGTCGTCAGCAAGGGCGACGAGAGGATCACCATCCCCGGCTTCCTGACCTTCGAGCGTACGCACCGCAAGGCGCGCTCCGCCCGCAACCCGCAGACCGGCGAGCCGATCCAGATCCCCGCTGGTTACAGCGTGAAGGTCACGGCCGGCTCGAAGCTCAAGGAAGCGGCGAAGGGCAAGTAAGGCCCGCGGACCTACGAGGAGGGCGGCCGGACCCAGCGGGGGCGGCCGCCCTTCGCCATCCCCGCGCGGACATCCGCGCGGGCGGACACCCGGGTGCGCGCGCGAAGGCGCGCGCCGAGGTGCGCGCCGGCGCCGTCAGCCGGCCGCCGCGCCGGCGCCGACCGGCACCTCCGGTGCGTCCGGCAGCTCGGCGCGGGCGCCGAGGTCCGCGAGCTTCTGCAGGAAGTTCTCGTAGCCGCGGTTGATCAGGTCGATGCCGTGCACGCGCGAGGTGCCCTGCGCCGCGAGCGCGGCGATGAGATACGAGAAGCCGCCGCGCAGATCGGGGATGACCAGGTCGGCGCCCTCCAGCTTCGTCGGCCCGGACACGACCGCGGAGTGCAGGAAGTTGTGCTGCCCGAAGCGGCAGGGCGTGCCGCCCAGGCACTCCCGGTAGAGCTGGATGTGCGCGCCCATCTGGTTGAGCGCGGAGGTGAAGCCCAGGCGGGACTCGTACACCGTCTCGTGCACGATCGACAGCCCCGACGCCTGCGTGAGGGCGACGACGAGCGGCTGCTGCCAGTCGGTCTGGAAACCGGGATGGACGTCGGTCTCCAGCGCGATGGCGTTGAGCGGCCCGCCGGGGTGCCAGAAGCGGATGCCGTCGTCACCGATGTCGAAGGCACCGCCGACCTTCCGGAACGTGTTGAGGAACGTCATCATCGACCGCTGGAGTGCGCCGCGGACGAAGACGTCCCCCTCCGTGGCGAGCGCGGCGGACGCCCAGGAGGCGGCCTCCAGACGGTCCGGCAGCGCGCGGTGGGTGTAGCCGCCGAGGGTGTCGACGCCGGTGATGCGGATGGTCCGGTCCGTGTCCATCGCGATGATCGCGCCCATCTTCTGCAGGACGCAGATGAGGTCCTCGATCTCGGGCTCGACCGCGGCGTTGGACAGCTCGGTGACCCCCTCCGCCAGCACGGCGGTGAGCAGCACCTGCTCGGTGGCGCCGACGGAGGGGTACGGCAGCGTGATCTTCGTACCGCGGAGCCGCTGCGGGGCCTCCAGGTACTGCCCGTCGGCGCGCTTGTCGATGCGGGCGCCGAACTGGCGCAGCACGTCGAAGTGGAAGTCGATGGGGCGGCCGCCGATGTCACAGCCGCCGAGCCCGGGGATGAAGGCGTGCCCCAGGCGGTGCAGCAGCGGCCCGCAGAAGAGGATCGGAATACGGGACGAGCCGGCGTGCGCGTCGATGTCGGTGACGTGCGCGCTCTCGACGTGCGTCGGGTCGAGCACCAGCTCGCCGGGCTCGTCGCCGGGACCGACGGTCACGCCGTGCAGCTGGAGCAGCCCGCGCACCACGCGGACGTCGCGGATGTCCGGGACGTTGCGCAGCCGGCTGGGGGAGCTGCCGAGCAGCGCGGCGACCATCGCCTTGGGCACGAGGTTCTTGGCCCCGCGGACGTGGATCTCGCCGCGGAGGGGGGTGCCGCCGTGGACGAGAAGGACATCGGCGCTGTCAGGAGCTGTCATGAGGCTCGCGATCCTGGAGACGGGCTGGGACAGACAGAAATGCTAATGCCCCGCGGGCACCGCACCCCCGGTGCGGGGCGGGGCGGGAAACGTCATGAGTTCGCTACAGAACCGAAGGGGGAGGGGGTGGGGGACGCGGTGTGGCGGGTGGAGCTGCACAGCGTGACCGCGGGCCCCGCGGCCGCGGTGGCCGCGGGGCGCGGGGCCCGGGGGACCCGGCCGCGCGGATGCGCGCGGCCGCGCGGTGCGGGGCAGTGAGGCCGGGGCGGCGGAGTGTGAGGTCGGAGCCCCCGCGGGGCAGGGCGGCGTGTGGGGCCCGGGGGGAGCCCTTCGGTTCGCGGGGGCCGCGTGTGAGCGGGGTGGGGGCGGAGCCCCGGGGTGGGGACGTGCGTGAAGGGGGCTGGGGCGGAGCCCCGGGTTCGTGCGGGCCGTGTGGGGACGGGAGCCCCGGGGGGCGGGACGCGTGTGGGGGCCGGGGGCGGAGCCCCCGGGTTCGGGGCGGGGCGGGGTCGGGGGTCGACCTCCGGGCGCGCGGGGGCGCGCTTTGTGCGTCCTCGCCGTGCTACCTGCGGGGCCCCGGGGGACGGGAGGGGCGCCCGGGGCTGCCGCGGGGCGGGCGGAGCCCTCGGGTTCGTGCGGGCCGTGCGGGGGTGTGGGGGCGGAGCCCCGGGCGGGACGTGCGTGAAGAGGGCTGGAGTGGAGCCCCCGGGTTCGGGGCGGGGCGGGGTCGGGGGTCGACCTCCGGGCGCGCGGGGGCGCGCTTTGTGCGTCCTCGCCGTGCGGCCTGCGGGTCTCCGGGGACGGAAGGGGCGCCCGGGCCGCCGCGGGGCGGGTGGAACCCTCGGGCCGTGTGGGGGCGTGGGGGCGGAGCCCCCCGGGGCGTCGGGATGGGGCGGGGTCGGGGGTCGACCCCCTCGCGCGCGGGGGCGTGCGTTGTGGGCCCGCGCGCGCTGCTCGCGGGGCCCCGGGGCCGGGAGGGGCGCCCGGGCCGCTGCGGGGTGGGTGGAGCCCTCGGGTTTGTGCGGGTCGTGTGGGGGTGTGGGGGCGGAGCCCCCGGGGGTGCGGACGTGCGTGGGGGCCGGGGGCGGAGCCCACGGGTTCGGGGAGGGGCGGGGGCGGGGTACGGGCCCCCGGGGCCGCGTGGGTGCGGTTCGCGCGCCCCCGCCGCGCCGCTTGCGGTCCCGCGGGGGCGGGAGGGGCGCCCGGGGTCGCCGCGCGCGGCGCTCCGTGCGCGCTTTGCCGTATTCCTCGGTCGTCCGCTCCCCACACGCCCGTAACTGCGGGATCATGTCCGCATGACGGAGGTGTCATCCCTGACGGGCCGGCTGCTCGTCGCGACGCCGGCGCTCACCGATCCGAACTTCACCCGGACCGTGGTGCTGCTGCTGGATCACGACGAGGAGGGCTCGCTGGGCGTTGTGCTGAACCGGCCGACGCCCGTCGGCGTCGGTGACGTGCTGCGGGACTGGGCCGGTCTCGCGGGTGATCCCGGCGTGGTCTTCCAGGGCGGGCCGGTCTCCCTCGACTCGGCGCTCGGCCTGGCCGTGGTGCCGGGGGAGCAGGGTGGCGGGCCGGGCGGTGGGGCCGGGCCGCTGGGCTGGCGGCGGGTGCACGGCGCCATCGGGCTGGTCGATCTGGACGCTCCGCCGGAGCTGCTCGCGGCGGAGTTGGGCACGCTGCGGATCTTCGCGGGGTACGCGGGGTGGGGGCCCGGGCAGTTGGAGGAGGAGCTGGACGACGGCGCGTGGTACGTCGTGGAGTCCGAGCCCGGGGACGTGTCCTCGCCTGCGCCGGAGGGGTTGTGGCGGGCCGTGTTGCGGCGGCAGCGCAGCGAGCTTGCCATGGTCGCGACATATCCGGACGACCCGAGCCTCAACTAATCCGGGGTGCCGTCGGTACCCTTGGCCAACATGAGCACTCCTCTCCCCGAGCCCGATCGCGGAACCGGCACCGGCACCCTCGTCGAACCGACGCCGGAGGTGTCGCACGGCGACGGCGACCACGAGCGCTTCGCCCACTACGTCCAGAAGGACAAGATCATGGCCAGCGCGCTCGACGGTACGCCCGTCGTGGCGCTCTGCGGCAAGGTGTGGGTACCGGGGCGCGACCCGAAGAAGTATCCCGTCTGCCCCATGTGCAAGGAGATCTACGAGTCCATGGGTGCCGGTGGCGGCGGCAAGGACGGCGGTAAGGACGGCGGCAAGAAGAAGTAGCCGGTCTCCGGCCGTCCCGCTTCGGCCGCACCGCCTGACCGCCCCGTTCTGCCCCGGCCGTGCCGCTTCGGTCGTCCCGGACCGGGGATCCGACGCCGCGGCCCCCGGTCCCCGGGTCGCGGCCGGAATGGTCTAGTCCAAAACGGCTTCCTGGTGCAGGATGAAATCATGGACCTCATCCCCGCGCCCCGAAGCGCCGCCCGCACCGGCGACACCGCGACCTTCGCCCTGGGCCAGGGCACCGTCCTCGTCGCCGGCGACGGGGCGGAAGACGTCGCCCGGTGGCTGCGCGCCGAGCTCGGCGCGGCCACCGGGCTGCCGCTCGCCCCGGGAGACCCGGCCGCCGCAGAGCCCGCCGCGGAGCCCGCCGCAGGTGCCGCCGCCGACGTCGTACGCCTCGACATCGACCCCGGCCTCACCCTCGCCGCCGCCCCCGCCGCGCCGGCCGGGCCCGAGGCGTACCGGCTCACCGTCGGGCCCGGCGGCGTCCGCGTCACCGGCGGCGGCCCCGCCGGGCTGTTCTGGGGCGCGCAGACCCTCCGGCAGCTCCTCGGCCCCGCCGCCTACCGCACCGCGCCCCTCGGCGAGCGCGCCTGGGAGCTGCCGCACTGCCGCGTCGAGGACGCCCCCCGCTTCGGCTGGCGCGGCTTCATGCTCGACGTCTGCCGGCACTTCCTCACCAAGCGCGAGGTGCTGCGCCACCTGGACCTGATGGCCGCGCACAAGCTCAACGTGCTGCACTTCCACCTCACCGACGACCAGGGCTGGCGCATCGAGATCAAGCGCCACCCCAAGCTCACCGAGGACGCCAGCTGGCGCCCGCGCACCAAGGTCGGCCACCGCGCCTCCGACGTGTGGGACGAGCGCCCGCACGGCGGCTTCTACACCCAGGACGACATCCGCGAGATCGTCGCGTACGCCGCCGCCCGGCACATCACCGTCGTCCCGGAGATCGACATCCCCGGCCACTCGCAGGCCGCCATCCACGCCTACCCCTGGCTCGGCAACACCGACGTCGTCGACACCGAGGCGCTCGGCGTGTGGTGCGAGTGGGGCGTCTCGGAGAACGTCCTCGCGCCCACCGAGGAGGTGCTGCGCTTCTACGAGGGCGTCTTCGAGGAGGTCCTCGACCTCTTCCCGGCGACCTTCGTGCACGTCGGCGGCGACGAGTGCCCCAAGCACCAGTGGAAGTCCTCGCCCGCCGCCCAGGCCCGGATCCGCGAGCTGGGCCTGGCCGACGAGGACGAGCTCCAGTCGTGGTTCATCCGGCACTTCGACCGCTGGCTCGCCGACCGCGGCCGCCGCCTCATCGGCTGGGACGAGATCCTGGAGGGCGGCCTCGCCGAGGGCGCCACCGTCTCCTCGTGGCGCGGCTACGCCGGCGGCATCGCCGCCGCCCGGGCGGGCCACGACGTCGTCATGTGCCCCGAGCAGCAGGTCTACCTCAACTACCGTGAATCGGGCGACCCGGACGAGCCGATCCCGATCGCGCAGGTACGCACCCTGGAGGACGTCTACCGCTTCGAGCCCGTACCGCCGCAGCTCCAGGGCGACGACGCCGCGGCGAAGCACGTCATCGGCACCCAGGCCAACGTCTGGAGCGAGGTGCTGGAGAGCCCGCAGCGCTTCGACTACCAGGTCTATCCGCGGCTCGCCGCCTTCGCCGAGGTCGCCTGGTCCGCGCTGCCGCCGTCCGCGGAGCGGGACTTCGCCGGCTTCGCGGCCCGCATGGAGGAGCACTACGGGCGCCTCGACGCGCTCGGCGTCGACTACCGCCCGCCCGGCGGCCCGCGGCCGTGGCAGCGGCGCCCGGGGGTGCTCGGACGCCCGATCGAAGGGCCGCCCCCGATCGTGTGAGCCGGTCAGCCGCCCCGAGAAGTCGTACAAGACTCCCCGAAGAGTGACAATCCCCACTCGGCGCCGACCAGGTCCCAATCCGGGCCCGCGAGTTGGGTGCCGAGCGGGGTACGCTCGTGTTCTTCCGCGCCGCCTTCAGGCGGCCCCGGACCGGGACGGATGTGCCAGAGTTGCCTCGTCCCGGCCGGGAGCCCGTACCGTACGGCGGAACGGCTGGAACACCAGGGGGACACTGCGGAAGGGGCAGCAGGGTTGACCACTCATGCACCGCAGGCCGCGCAGACGGTGGTGCTGCCGGACTCGCTCGACGAAGCGGTCGCGGCGCTCACCGCCATGCCCGCCGCCGTGCCCGTCGCGGGCGGGACGGACCTGATGGCCGCCGTCAACGCCGGACTGCTGCGCCCCTCCGCGCTCGTCGGCCTCGGCCGGATCAGCGAGCTGCGCGGCTGGCACTACCAGGACGGCGCCGCCCTTCTCGGCAGCGGCCTGACCCACGCGCGCATCGGCCGGCCCGACTTCGCCGCGCTCATCCCCGCGCTCGCCGCCGCCGCCCGCGCCGCGGGCCCGCCGCAGGTGCGCAACGCGGGCACGCTCGGCGGCAACATCGCCTCCGCCGGCCGCACCGGGGACGCGCTGCCGGTGCTCGCCGCGCTCGACGCCACCGTGGTGATCGCCGAGCCCGCCGGCGGGCACCGCGAGATCCCCGTCAGCCACCTGCTCGCGGGGGTGGAGATGATGCGCACCGGCGAGCTGATCGCGTTCGTACGGGCCCCGCTGCTGCACGCCCCGCAGGTGTTCCTGAAGGCCACCGGGCGTACGGGGCCGGGGCGCGCCGTCGCCTCGGTCGCGCTGGTGCTGGACCCGGCGCACCGCTCGGTGCGGTGCGCGGTCGGCGCGGTGGCGCCGGCGCCGCTGCGGCCGCTGGACGCCGAGCAGTGGGTCGCCGGGCTGATGGACTGGGACGGCAACCGGGGCCTGCCCCCGGAGGCGCTGGCCGCCTTCGGCGAGTACGTCGCCGCCGCGTGCATCCCCGACCCGCCGCCCGCCGCGGAGGGCGCGGAGCCGCCGCGGCTGCCGGCGGCGGCGGTGCACCTGCGGCGTACGGTGGCGGCGCTGGCGCGCCGGGCACTGGGGAGGGCGCTGTCGTGAGCCGGGACCACGCGGACGACCAGCAGCAGCCGCAGTACGGTACCGGGGGCTGGCAGCCGATGCCGCAGGGCGCGGACGGCGATCCGGACGCGACGGCGTTCGTGCAGCTGCCGCCGGAGGTGTTCGCCGAGGGCGACGCGGGGGCGCCGCTGGCGGCCCCGGGGCACGGGTACGTGCCGCCGCCGATAGCGGTCCCGGCGACGGACCCGGGGCAGACGGGCCAGTTCGAGATCCCGGAGGGGCTGCGGGGCCAGGAGGCCGCGACGGCGGCGGAGGCGGCGCCGGGCCCGGAGGCTGCGGAGGCGTACGGGTACGGGCCGCAGGCCGGTCCGGACGAGGGCACCCGGCGGCCCGGCCCCGGGGCGGGCGGCTTCGGGCAGGCGGGCCTGCGCGCGGTGGCGGAGAGCCGCCGCGCGGCGGCCGAGGGCTACGCGCAGGGCGGTCCCGGCGCGTACGGGCTGCCGCAGGACGCGGGCCCGCACGGCGCTCCGGCGTGGACCGCCGGCCCCGGCTACCCGGCCGACCACGACCCGGCCGCGGGCGGCGGGCAGGGATCCGGTACGGACCCGGGCGCGTGGCCCGGCGCCGCCGCCCACGCGGACGCCGGCGACGGCCCGTACGGCGACGTCCCCCCCGGTCCGCCCGGGCCCGCCGAGCACCCCGCCGACCGCGAGGGGCCGCCCGCCGAGGGCCGGATCAGCGCGTGGCGCCCGGTGCAGCCGGGCGAGCACGCGGCGCCGTCCTGGGAGATCCCGACCGCCCCCGACGACCTGCCGGAGGACTCCGGCGAGTACGCGCTGCACGACCGCTCCGCGGCCGGCGCGCAGCCGGACGGCGACGACGCCCGCGAGCACGGCGCGCCTCCGGCGGAGGACGTACCGCTGCCGCCGGAGGCCGGGGCGCCCGCGGAGCCGGACGGGCCCGCGGGCCCGGACGCGCCGGAGCCGGAACCGGCCCCGGAGACCGTGCCGGAGACCGCCCCGCCCCCCGCGCTTCCGCCCCCGCCCGACGAACACCCCCTGGCCTCGTACGTCCTGCGGGTGAACGGCGCCGACCGCCCGGTCACCGGCGCCTGGATCGGCGAATCCCTGCTGTACGTGCTGCGCGAGCGGCTCGGGCTCGCGGGCGCGAAGGACGGCTGCGCGCAGGGCGAGTGCGGCGCGTGCTCGGTGAAGGTCGACGGCCGCCTCGTGGCCGCGTGCCTCGTACCGGCGGCGACGGCCGCGGGCGCGGAGATCCGCACCGTCGAGGGCCTGGCCGACCAGGGCGTGCACTCCGACGTCCAGCGGGCGCTGGCCGCGTCGGGCGCGGTGCAGTGCGGCTTCTGCGTGCCGGGCCTGGCGATGACCGTGCACGACCTGCTGGAGGGCAACCACGCGCCGAGCGAGCTGGAGGCCCGCCGGGCGCTCAGCGGCAACCTGTGCCGCTGCACCGGCTACCGCGCCGTCCTCGACGCCGTCCAGGAGGTCATCGCCGGCCGCCGCGCCCCCGACGACGCCGACGACGCGCCCCCGCCCGGCCCCGCGGCCCCCGCGGGCGACGCCGAACGCGCCCGCATCCCCCAGCAGGCCGGACCCGGCGAGGGCGGCGCCCACCCCGCCCACGGCACCCACCCCGAGCCCGGCGGACTCCGCATGCCCCCGCCCCGCCCGCCGAACCCCCGCGAGGGAGGCCCCCGATGACCCCCTCCCCGGAACGCACCGCGACGACCGCCGTCCCCCCGGGCGACCCGGAGGGGCACGGCATCGGGGCGTCCCTGGCCGCCACCGACCTCGTCGCCAAGTCCGAGGGCACCTTCCCGTACGCCGCCGACCTGTGGGCCGAGGGCCTCCTCTGGGCCGCCCTGCACCGCTCCCCGCACGCGCACGCCCGCATCGTCTCCGTCGACACCGCCGCCGCCGCGGCCATGCCCGGCGTCCGCGTCGTCGTCACCCACCGCGACGTGCCCGAGGCCGCCGCCCACGGCCGCGGCGTCCGCGACCGGCCGGTCTTCGCCCACGACGTCGTCCGGCACCACGGCGAGCCCGTCGCCGCCGTCGCCGCCGACCACCCCGACACCGCGCGGCTCGCCGCCGCCGCCATCGTCGTCGAGTACGAGCTGCTCGACCCCGTCACCGACCCGCAGGCCGCCTTCGAGGCCGAACCCCTGCACCCCGACGGCAACCTCATCCGGCACATCCCGCTGCGCTACGGCGACCCGCAGGCCGCCGGCGAGGTCGTCGTCGAGGGCACGTACCGCATCGGCCGCCAGGACCCCGCCCCCATCGGCGCCGAGGCCGGACTCGCCGTCCCGCGCCCCGACGGCGGCGTCGAGATCTACGCGGCCGCCACCGACCCCCACTCCGTACGCGACCAGGTCTCCGCCTGCCTGGGCCTGGCCGCCGACCGGGTCAAGGTCGTCGTCACCGGCGTCCCCGGCGCCACCGGCGACCGCGAGGACGGCTCCATGCAGCTGCCCCTGGGGCTGCTCGCGCTGCGCACCGGCTCGCCGGTGAAGCTCCTCGCCACCCGCGAGGAGTCCTTCCTCGGCCACGCCCACCGCCACCCCACCCTCATGCGCTACCGGCACCACGCCGACGCCCGCGGCAAGCTCGTCAAGGTCGAGGCGCAGATCCTCATGGACGGCGGCGCCTACGCCGACACCTCCGCCGAGGCGCTGGCCGCCGCGGTGTCCTTCTCCTGCGGCCCGTACGTCGTCCCGCACGCCTTCGTCGACGGCTGGGCGGTCCGTACGAACAACCCGCCCTCCGGCCACGTCCGCGGCGAGGGCGCCATGCAGGTCTGCGCCGCCTACGAGGGGCAGATGGACAAGCTCGCCGCCGCCCTCGGCATGGACCCCGCCGAGCTGCGCGCCCGCAACGCCATGGCCACCGGCGACCTGCTGCCCACCGGCCAGACCGTCACCTGCCCGGCGCCCGTCGCCGAACTGCTCACCGCCGTACGCGAGGCGCCGCTGCCCGCGGACCAGGACGACGGGCTGCTGCCCGGCGGCCCCGAGGGCGCCGGCGAGCCGGACGTCGTGCGCCGGGGCGTGGGCTACGGGCTCGGCATGGTGCACATGCTCGGCGCCGAGGGCGCCGACGAGGTGGCCACCGCGACCGTGCGGGTCAGCGGCGGCGTCGCCACCGTCATCTGCGCGGCCGTCGAGACCGGCCAGGGCTTCGCCACCCTGGCCCGGCAGATCGTGCAGGAGGTCCTCGGCGTCGACGAGGTGCACACCGCGCCCGTCGACACCGACCAGCCCACCGCGGGCCCCGCCTGCCACGGGCGGCACACCTGGGTCTCGGGCGGGGCGGTGGAGCGGGCCGCGAAGATGGTCCGTACGCAGCTGCTGCAACCGCTGGCGCAGAAGTTCGGGATGTCCGCGGAGCTGCTGACGATCGCCGACGGCAAGATCACGTCGTACGACGGGGTGCTGTCGACGACGGTCGCGGAGGCGCTGGAGGGCAAGGAGCTGTGGGCCACGGCGCAGTGCCGCCCGCACCCGACGGAGCCGCTGGACGCGAGCGGGCAGGGCGACGCGTTCGTGGGCCTGGCGTTCTGCGCGGTGCGCGCGGTGGTGGACGTGGACGTGGAGCTGGGCGCGGTGCGGGTGGTGGAGATGACCGTCGCCCAGGACGTCGGCAAGGTCCTCAACCCGCGGCAGCTCGCGGCCCGTATCGAGGCGGGCGTCACGCAGGGCGTGGGCGCGGCGCTGATGGAGAACCTCCGCACGAACAAGGGCATCGTCCGCCGCCCCGACTTCACCGGCTACCCGCTGCCCACGGCGCTCGACGCGCCCGCCGTGCGGATCGTGAAGCTGGTCGAGGAGCGGGACGTGGTGGCGCCGTTCGGCGCGAAGGCGGCGAGCGCGGCGCCGGTGGTCACCTCGCCGGCGGCGGTCGCGGCGGCGGTGCGGGCGGCGACGGGGCGGCCGGTGAGCCGGCTGCCGATCCGGCCGCAGTCGGCGGCGGTGCAGCAGTAGGCGAGCGGGTCGCGCGCCGGGCGCCGACCGGGCCGTAGGAGGTCCCTTCCGGCTCGTCACGCGCCCCTGTCCGCAACGTCCCCCCCCCGCAACGTCCCCTCCCGGGCGGTACGGTCCACGCGCAGTGAGCCGCATCGCCGGAACGCGGCACCGCCCACCGGAGGGGCCGTACGGGGACGTGCACACGCGTCCGGACCGGCTCCGGGCCCTGCCCGCGACGTTGTCCCGCCGAGGGTCACCCGGGCGGCAGGGGAGGATCGTCCCGGTCCTGGTCCCGGTCGCGATCCCGATCCCGATCCCGGTCCCGGTCCTGCTGCGGGGGTCGGCCGGGGGCGCCGGCGATGGCGTTCTCGAAGCGGGTGCGCAGGCCGCTCCAGCGGGCGTCGTGCCGGGCCGCGCGGCGGGTGGCGCGGGCGAGCTTGTGCGGCCGGCGGGCGTAGAAGCGGCGCGCCCAGGGCGACCGGGGACGGGCCAGGCGGATCGCGCTGACCGCCCCGACCAGGGGGATGACCACGCCGAGCACCCCCATCCGGAACTTGCCCTTGGCGAAGGCGACCACGGCGATGAGGGTGCCGACGACGAGGTTGACCGCCCACAGCAGCACCCCCTGCTCCTGCGGCCCCCCTCGGTCGTCGACGTCGAAGGGGGACGAGCCGATCAGCACCATGCCGACGACCACCACCGTCAGCACGGTGACCTCGACCGAGGCGCGGCCCTGCTCGCTCCAGTAGACGTCGTGCAGGTGGACGATCAGGGCGAACTCGTCCAGCACCAGACCGGTGCCCACGCCGAACACGACGGCGGCCACGGACTCGGCGACCACGCCTCCCGTCACGAAGATCGCCGCGAACCCTCCGATCACCATGAGAACGACCCCCGGCACCACGTGGTGAATGTGCATCCCGCCAGGGCTGACGTTCCGGAACGGCCCCCGGCCGGCGCGGATCATCCGGGTGATGCCGCGGGTGACGAGGAAGGTGACCACCAGCGCCGCCAGCGCCAGCAGCGGAGGCACGCGCCCGGTGTCGACCATGGAGAGGGTGAGCCGGCCGTCGCCCATACCGCGTCTGCACCTTTCGCCTGGACCCGGATGCCGGCGGACGGGATCCGCCCGGTGCCGCTCACGGCCCGACGCCGCCGGCGCGGAGACGCGCGCGGGCCGAACGCGCGTCGGCGGTCAGCTCGATCCGTACTTCTTCCGCAGCCCTGCCTGAACGTCGTCGAAGTTCATCACGGGCATGACGGTCACCTTGGCGCCGAGTTCCTGGAAGAGCGGTTCGGCGACGGAGGGCATGTCGGACGGCTCCTTCAGGTCGAAGACGATGAACGCGGTGCGCACCCCGTCCTTCGCCCCGAAGAACGCGCTCTCCGGTGTGACCTGTTCGAGCAGCGACGACATGATCTTGGGGAGCTTATTGTCCGTGATTGCCCGGTTCGCCTTCTCGGTGTCCAGCTGAGCGGTCAGCAGCACCCTCACGGTTTTTCCACCTCTCGTTCACTACCGGGCACGCTCCCGTGCCCGCCCGTCGATCGTCATCGCGACGCCGGAGCGCCGCATCCCGAGAGGGCCAGTGGGCGTACGCGCGGGGGGCGGGGGCGGGCCTAGGCCCAACGGCCTAGGGGCGGACCGACCATGGACAGGCGCGCGTGTCGGTGTCGGGCCATACCCTGCTGCTCATGGCCGGCCTCGAATCGCGCGACACCGATACCGACGCCACCGCCGATGGCGGCGGTGGCGATGGCGACGGCGATGCGGGCGCCCGTGACACCGGCGGCACCGGCACCGACGGCGCCCCGGGCGCGTCCGGGGGTGTGCTGCGGCGGCCGTACCGGGCGCTCAGCATCGGCATCGTCGCCGTCGTCCTGCTCATCGCCTTCGAGGCCACCGCCGTGGGCACCGCGATGCCCGCCGCCGCGCACGACCTGGACGGCATCGGGCTCTACGCCTACGCCTTCTCCGCCTTCTACACCACCGCGCTGTTCGCCATGGTCTTCTCCGGCCAGTGGTGCGACCGCAGCGGGCCGCTGCACCCCCTGACCGCCGGAATCGGCGCGTTCGCCGCCGGGCTCCTCATATCCGGCACCGCGCAGGCCATGTGGGCGTTCGTCGCCGGGCGGGCCGTGCAGGGGCTCGGGGGCGGGCTGGTCATCGTCGCGCTGTACGTGACCGTCAGCCGGGCGTATCCGGAGCGGCTGCGGCCGTCGATCCTCGCGGCGTTCGCTGCGTCGTGGGTGGTGCCGTCCGTCGTGGGGCCGCTCGCGGCCGGGGGCGTCACCGAGCACCTGGGGTGGCGCTGGGTCTTCCTCGGCATACCGCCGCTGGTCGTCGTGCCGCTGGCCGTCACCCTCCCCGCCATCCGCCGGCGCGCCCGCGGCCCCGTCGACCCCGCCGCGCCCCCCGCCCTCGACCGGCGCCGCATCCGGCTGGCGCTGGCCATCGCCGCGGGCGGCGGCCTGCTGCAGTACGCGGGCCAGGACATGCGCTGGCTCTCGCTGCTGCCCGCGCTGGCCGGCGCCGCGCTGCTCGTCCCGGCGGCGCGCATGCTGCTGCCGCGCGGCACGTACGTCGCCGCCCGCGGGCTGCCCACCGTCGTGCTGATGCGCGGCATCGCGGCGGGGTCGTTCATCGCGGCGGAGAGCTTCGTGCCGCTGATGCTGGTCACCCAGCGCGGGCTGTCCGTGACGGAGGCCGGGATGTGCCTGGCGGTCGGCGGGGGGACCTGGGCGCTGGGCTCCTGGACGCAGGCGCGGCCGCGGCTGGACCCGTACCGCGTCCGCCTCGTCCGCATCGGCATGGTGCTGGCCGCCACGGCGATCGCGACCGCGCCGCTGGTGCTGGTGGAGTCGCTGCCGGTGTGGATCGTCGCCGTCGAGTGGGCCTTCGGCTGCTACGGGATGGGGATGGCCATCTCCGGCACGAGCGTGCTGCTGCTCAAGCTCTCCGCCCCCGAGGAGGCGGGCACCAACTCCGCCGCCCTGCAACTCTCCGACAGCCTCGCCAACGTCGTCCTGCTGGCCGTCGCCGGCGTCGTCTTCGCCGCCCTGGGCGGCGCGGCGGTCGGCCACGGCGCGCTGGACGCGGGCGGCGGCGGGCGGCCGGGGGCGTTCGTGGCGGTGATGCTGCCGATGGCGGGGGTGGCGCTGGTCGGGGCGGCGGTGGCGGGGCGGCTGCGGACGCCCGGGGTGAAGCCGGTACCGCATTGATACGAAGTGCGGTACCATTGTGGTATGGCCATGAATCTGAGGCTGCCGGACGACCTCCAGGAGGCGCTGAAGGAGCGCGCCGACGAGGAGGGTCGAAGCATGCACGCCATAGTGCTGGTGGCGATCGAGCGCTATCTGACCGAAGAGGCTGACCGGGCCACGGTCCGCAAGCTCGGGGCGAAGTACGCCACGCACCACGCGGATCTGCTCCGGAGGCTGGGGGAGTAGCGCGTGAAGTACCTGACGGTCCAGGAAGCCCTGGACCTGGCAGAACTTGCCTGCGCCGGACAGCGCGTGGTGGTACGGGACCTGGGGCTGCTCACCTCTGCGCTGGGACGGCCGCAGTCGCAGATGTTCGGCATCGAAGCCTATCCCGGCCTGGTGGAGAAGGCGGCGGCACTGCTGCAGTCCCTCACGACCAACCACCCGCTCGTCGACGGCAACAAGCGCACTGCCTGGATGTGCACGGTCGTGTTCCTCGACATCAACGGGGTGGACATGCTGGACATCGACCCGGAACGGGCCTTCGGCCTCGTCATCGACATCGCGGCCGGCAAGACCGAGGATGTCGCCGTGATCGCGGCGGAGTTGCGGGCCCTGCGCCGGGGCGGCCAGGGCGAAACGGAGGGCCCGCGACCGGGCTTCGTGTGAATCTCGTCTCGTCCGGCGCCCCGGGAGCCGCCTCCGCGGCCCCGGTAGGCTGACGCGGTTACCGCTGCCGGGACGTACCCGCCGCTACGCCCCGGCTGCCGGCCGACCCACCGATCGCCAACCGACCGACAGCCGACCGCGAACGACCCCCCGGAGACCGTGAGCACCACCTCTCATCACCTCTCACCGGCCTTCCCCGGCCGTGCCCCCTGGGGCACCGCCGGCAAGCTGCGCGCCTGGCAGGAAGCGGCCATGGACCGCTATCTGCAGTCCCAGCCCCGGGACTTCCTCGCCGTCGCCACCCCCGGCGCCGGCAAGACCACCTTCGCGCTCACCCTCGCCTCCTGGCTGCTCCACCACCACGTCGTCCAGCAGATCACCGTCGTCGCGCCCACCGAGCACCTCAAGACCCAGTGGGCCGAGGCCGCCGCCCGCATCGGCATCCGCCTCGACCCCGAGTACAGCGCCGGGCCGGTCGGCAGGAACTACCACGGCGTCGCCGTCACCTACGCCGGCGTGGGCGTGCGGCCGATGCTCCACCGCAACCGCTGCGAGCAGCGCAAGACCCTCGTCATCCTCGACGAGATCCACCACGCCGGCGACTCCCGCTCCTGGGGCGAGGCGTGCCTGGAGGCGTTCGAGCCCGCGACCCGCCGCCTCGCGCTCACCGGCACCCCGTTCCGCTCCGACACCAACCCCATCCCCTTCGTCGTCTACGAAGAGGGCAACGACGGCATCCGCCGCTCCTCCGCCGACTACACCTACGGCTACGGCAACGCCCTCGGCGACGGCGTCGTCCGGCCCGTCATCTTCCTCTCCTACAGCGGCAACATGCGCTGGCGCACCAAGGCCGGCGACGAGGTCGCCGCCCGCCTCGGCGAGCCCATGACCAAGGACGCCACCGCCCAGGCGTGGCGCACCGCCCTCGACCCCCGCGGCGAGTGGATGCCCAACGTCCTCGGCGCCGCCGACCGCCGCCTCACCGAGATCCGCCGCGGCATCCCCGACGCCGGCGGCCTCGTCATCGCCGCCGACCAGGACTCCGCCCGCGCCTACGCCAAACTCCTCAAGGAGATCACCGGCCACCGCGCCACCGTCGTCCTCTCCGACGACGCGGGCTCCTCGAAGCGCATCGACGAGTTCACCGCCTCGGAGGACCGGTGGATGGTCGCGGTCCGGATGGTGTCGGAGGGCGTGGACGTGCCGCGGCTGGCGGTCGGGGTGTACGCGACGACGATCTCGACGCCGCTGTTCTTCGCGCAGGCGGTGGGCCGGTTCGTACGGTCCCGGCGGCGCGGCGAGACCGCGTCCGTGTTCCTGCCGACGATCCCCGCGCTGCTCGGCTTCGCGCACGAGATGGAGGTCGAACGCGACCACGTCCTCGACAAGCCGAAGCCGGAGGGCGAGGAGGACCCGTACGCCGAGAGCGAGAAGGAACTCGCGGAGGCGGAGAAGCAGCAGGACGAGGACACCGGCGACCAGGACGAGCTGCCCTTCGAGGCGCTGGAGTCGGACGCCGTCTTCGACCGGGTCGTCTACGAGGGCGCCGAGTTCGGCATGCAGGCCCACCCGGGCAGCGAGGAGGAGCAGGACTACCTCGGCATCCCCGGGCTGCTGGAGCCGGACCAGGTGCAGATGCTGCTCCAGAAGCGGCAGGCACGGCAGATCGCGCACAGCCGGAAGAAACCGGCGGAGGACGCGGACCTGCTGGAACTGCCCGCCGACCGGCGCCCCGTCGTCACGCACCGGGAGCTGATGGAGCTGCGGAAGGAGCTGAACTCCCTGGTCGGGGCGTACGTCCACCAGAGCGGCAAGCCGCACGGGGTGATCCACACCGAGCTGCGCCGCGTCTGCGGCGGCCCGCCGAGCGCGGAGGCGACGCCGGGGCAGATCCGGCAGCGGATAGCCAAGGTGCGGGAGTGGGCCACGCGGATGAAGTGAGCGCGGGAGCGGGACGCCTGCGCCCTGCTCCTTGCGCCCTGCGCCCTGCGTCCCTGGGGTCACCTTCACCCCGGCTGCATCCCCTGGAGTAGGGAGACCGTCCTTCCCACGACGGATGCCCGTGGATACCCCTCCGGGGCACAGTAACCGGTGTCCCCGCAGTCGAGCGCACCACAGGAGTCCGGGATGCTGTTGATCGAGGTGTTCGTGCCCGCCGGCGCGCTGAACGAGGAGGAGCGGCAGACGCTGGCGCGTCGGCTCGTCGACACGCTCATGGTCGAGGACGACAGCCACGCCATCGAGATCATCGACGCCCAGCGCGCCCTCACCCAGGTGCTGGTGCACGAGCCCGCCACCTGGTACCTCGGGCAGCGGCCGGCCGCCGATCCGGCGGATCCGCCGCGCTACCTGGTACGGGTCACCGTGCCCGCCTCGTGGCGCAAGGAGATGTGCGACCACACGGTGAGAATCGTCACCGACGTACTGGCCGAGAGCGAGCGCGCCGCCGGCCGCGACCCCGACCGGGTACGGCGCGAACCGCACGCGATCGTCCTCGTGGACGGCATCACCGAGGGCGGTGTCGGCATCCAGGGAAAGGCCATGAGCAGCCTGGACCTCACCGAACTCATCTCCCGGCCGTACCGCGACGAGTCCGCGGCCCGCCCGGCGCCGGAACCGCCGCAGGGGCAACTGATCGACCCGGTCTGCGGCATGGCCGTGGACCTCGACGACTCGGCGTTGACGCTCGTGCACGAGGGGGTCCTGTACGGCTTCTGCCACGGGCTGTGCCGGCGCGCGTACGCCGACGAACACGGGGTGTCGCTGAGCCGGTAGGCGGGGGGCGGGGCTGACGGGGGTGCCGGGGGCGCGTGGACGCGGGTTCGGAACCGGACTGACAGAGGGGCGGTCTACGCTGACCCGGATGCCGCCACCGGACAGCAAGTACGACGTCAAGCGGGACCTCAAGCAGCTCTACGCGCCGACGAACACCGACTGGGCGCTCGTCGACGTACCGGCGCAGCGCTTCCTCGCCGTCGACGGCGAGGGGGATCCCAACACGAGCGCCTCCTACGCCCAGGCGGTCGAGGCGCTGTACTCGGTCGCGTACACGATCAAGTTCGCGAGCAAGCGCGGGCTGGGCCGGGACTTCGTCGTCGGGCCCCTGGAGGGGCTGTGGTGGGCGGACCGCCCGGAGGTGTTCGTGACCCGCGACAAGGGCGCGTGGCAGTGGCGCATGCTGATCAGCCTGCCGGAGTGGATCATGGCCGAGTCGGTGGCAGAGGCCCGGCAGGCGGCGCTGGCGAAGAAGGGCGCGGCCGCGCTGCCCGCGCTGCCGCTGCTGCGCGTCGAGACCCTGCACGAGGGCACCAGCGCGCAGCTCCTGCACGTGGGCCCGTACGACGACGAAGGGCCGGCGCTGGCCAGGCTCCACGACGAGTACCTGGCCGCGAACGGCCTCCGGATGACGGGGCGCCACCACGAGGTCTACCTCAGCGACCCGCGGCGCACGCGGCCGGAGAGGCTGAAGACCGTACTCAGGCAGCCGGTCGCACGGGGGAACGGCTGACGGACCGGTCGGCGGAGGAAGCCTCGCCGCCGTTGCCGGAGGGCTTGGGGGGCTCCGGGCGCTCGGGGGGCCTGGGGCGCTCGGGACGCTCGCGGTGCTCGGAGCGGAGGTGGATGGTGGCCCGGCCCGTCAGCGGGTCGCGCTCCAGGACGACGTAGCGGCCGAGGGCGGCCAGGGCCACGACGCAGGCGCCCATCTCCAGGCCCTCTTCCACGAGGGTGCCGAGCATGAGGGTGAGGCTGTAGTCGTTCTTGTGCGCCCAGCCGTTGAACGCCTCGACCACCAGCGCACCCCCCAGATACACCCCCAGCGCGCCCAGCAGCCCCCACCGCAGATCCCGCGGCAGCCGCCGCGCCCACAGCACGGCGCACACGGTGCCCGCCACGGCGACGATTGCCCCGGGAAGGACCCAGGCGTGGGAGGGCAGCGCGACGCCGGCGGTTTCCTTCCACGACTTGCCGACCTCGCCGAGGCGCTCGTGGAGCGAGACGGTCTCGTCGATGCTGAGGAGGGCGGTGGCGGCGGCGAAGCCGAGCCACGACAGCCGGCCGGGCCGCGAGTCGCGCCCGCTGAGCAGCGCGGCGACGAGGGCCACGCCGGTGACGGCGAGGAGGAGGGTGCTGTTCCACCAGGTAGCGAGGTTGGCTTCGAGGTCGACGTTGAGCATCCGGCGGACGCTCGGTATGTCCTCGTAGGCGTTGATGCCGCGCGAGACCAGGTCGGCGGCGAGGACGGCGAGGGTGGTGCCGCCGACGGCCCAGAGCAGGCGGTGGGTGGGGGGTGCGGGGGCCTTGTCGGTGTCGGCGGTGTCGACGGCGCCGTCGGTGTCGACGGCGTCGGCGGTTTCGGCAGTGTCGGCAGTGTCGTCGTCTCTGCCGGTTTCGGCGTCAGCCTCGGTCGTGGACGCGGAGGCGGCGGGTTCGCCGCCGGTGCCGTCCGCGGCCGGCTGATGGGTCTCAAGATCGGTCATAGTCGCGGAGGTTAACGGGACGGCCCCGGAGCGAAGTGCCCGGGGTGCCCTTGTATGAAGCAGTTCTCACTCCTCCATCATCCATGAGATGAACCCACCCTCACAGGCGGAAAATCAGACAACGAGTGCCAAACCCCACTTCATCGGCTCGGACTCAGGCGCCCGTCGTGCCGTCCACACCCTCGCGGAGGAAGTCCGCGTGGCCGTTGTGCCGCCCGTACTCCAGGAGGACGTGCACCATGACCATGCGCAGCGACACGTCCTGGCGCCACCTCGGCTGAAAACCGATCTGGTCCAGGGACGCGGCCTGCCGCTCGATACGGCGGGAGTTCTCCACCTCGGCCTGCCAGGCGGTGAACGCCTCGTCCCGGGTCGAGGCGGTGGCGTCGTAGGCGGCCTGGAAGTCGATTTTGTCGGACCAGACCATGGGTGCGTCGTTGTCCTCGAAGACGCGACGGAACCAGGCGCGCTCGACCTCTGCCATGTGCCGTACGAGACCGAGGAGGGAGAGGGTGGACGGGGGCATGGACTGCTGCCGGAGCTGGTCGTCGGTGAGGTCTTGGCACTTCATGGCGAGGGTCGCGCGGTGGTAGTCGAGGAAGGCGCGAAGGGTGTCGCGTTCGTTTCCGGTGCGGGGTGGTTCCGGGCGGGAGTCGCTGGGCATGGGGAGGCTTTCGTAAGTGGGGCGGGGTGGGGGAGAGGGACTGAGGGCGGGGTCGGGGGCGGTGTCGGAGCCGGGACGAGGGCGGGGGAGCCCAGGCTGGGGGTGGAGGCGGAGGTGAAGGCGGAGGTGGACGCGGAGTCAATCTCGCTCACACACCCCACCACCCCACTACCCCACCACCTCACCCACCCCAAACCACCGCCCACGTGCCCCGCACTCCCGCCCCAGGGTATGCGCCTCCTCGGACAACGCGGCCCCGTCGCCTCCTCCGGCAAGGCCGTCACCTCGGCGCGTTCGGAGCCTCCGCCTCGGCCCGCCCCCTGCGGCTGACATCGGTACGTGCCCCGCGAGGCGATCCGGCTCCGGCGGGCGCGGGGTCGGGGTTGTGGTGATCCGGTGGGGTGGGCCGGGTGTCGGGGGTGCGGGGTCGGGGTTGCGGTTGACACGAGACCCCCGGCCCCGCCACCCTCACCAACCCCCCTCCGCCTCAGCCCCACACACCCTCTCCTGGGCCGCCATCACCTCATCCCCGTGCGCAAACCCCCACGCCCCCACCGCACCTATCGGCCCCAGCAGGCTCTCCCCCAGCTCCGTCAGCCGATACTCCACCCCCGCCGCCGCCTCCCCGTGCGCCAGCCGGTCCACCAGCCCGTTGAACTGCAGCCGCCGCAGCGTCTCCGTCAGCACCTTCGAGCTGATGCCCCCGATCCGCTCCCGCAGCTCCACCGGCCGCCTGGGCCCGTCGCGCAGCGCCCACAGCACCACGGGGTTCCAGGTGTGGGAGAGCAGGTCGAAGGTGAGGCGGGCGCGGCAGTCGGCGAGGAAGGCGTTGGTCGTCACGTACCAAATGGTGCCTGAACGACCTTCTAGCGTCGTCGTGAACAGTCGCGCAGGAACGGAAGGACACGCGTGATGAGGATCGGCGTACTGGGCACGGGCAACATGGCCGACGCGCTCGCTACCCACTGGGTACGGGCCGGGCACCGGGTGACCATCGGGGGCCGGGACGTCCGCGGGGCGCGGCGCCTCGCGGCGCGCATCGGCGGCACCGCCACTGCCGGCGGTCTGCGTGCCGCGGCCGAGGCCGGTGAGGATGCGGTGCTGGTCGCGCTGCCCTTCGGGGCGGGGGCGGAGGTCGTACAGGACCTGCGCGCCGCCCTGGTCGGCAAGGCCCTCCTCGACTGCTCCAACCCCGTCGGACCCGGCTTCCGACTGCTCACGGAATCCGGCCCCTCGGCCGCCCGGCAACTTGCCGCCGCCGCCCCCGGAGCCCACGTGGTCAAGGCGTTCAACCTCTGCCACGAAGACGTGTGGCGCATGCGCCCGCCCGTCTTCGACGGCCGCCCCCTGGCCGTTCCGGTCTGCGGCGACGACGAGACCGCCCTCGCCCGCGCCCGCGAGCTGGTACGGGACATAGGCTGCGAACCCGTCGCCGGCGGCGGCCTCGAACAGGCCGGGCTCCTGGAAGCGACCGCCGCGCTGTTCATCACCCTGTGGGTCGGCGAGGGCGCGGACGCGCAGGCGATCGCACCGCCGCTGGCGTACGCGACCGGGCCCGCCGGCCACCGGTAGGGCGAGGGCGCCGCGGAGGCGTTGCGTCAGGGGTTGTCGACGCCGATCCAGTTGACGTGCCACTGGAACTGCTCGGCTTCAGTGGGGGTGATGGGGCCCCCGTCGCTCTTCCGGATGTAGAGGCGGAACAGGAGCCACTGCCCGCCGAGGTGGGCGTGCCGTCGAAGTGCGCGGAACTGGTGTCCACGTCGATGTAGAGACCGTCGGTGCCGTAGCAGGGCATCCAGCCCTCGCCGGGAGCCGTGCTCCCGGACGCGATCCGCTGGCTCGTGTCCCTCGACTGCACGGCCTGACGTCGGAGGGACGCGCTGCACAATGGTCCGTCCAAAGGTCACGCATCGGACGTGAAGCACGTACGTAAAGGCTCCGACTCGTCGACGTTCGGCGTTCGGTGTCGCTGACGGCCCGGGCCGGGGCTGGCGCCGCCATCCGGGTGGATCTTGGAGGCGCGGAGGAAACCGTGCGCCGCGGAAATCCCACGGTCGGGGAACATGCACGCACCGGCCCTTGAGACATAGGGCCTCATGAGGTGTGGAGCTGTGATGAGGCGATACCGCCTGGCCGTCGTGGGAACGGCCGCGTTCATGACGATCACCGCCGCGAGCGGATGTTCCGGCGACGACGGCGGTTCCGCAGCCTCGGCGTCGGCACCGCCGTCGAGCAAGCCGTCGGCCACGGCGTCGACCCAGGCGTCGGCCGTCGCGCAGGACGACAAGCGGGCCACCGTGAAGACCGAGTCGGTCGGCGACCTCGGCACCATCCTGGTCGACGCCAAGGGCCGCACCCTCTACCTGTTCGAGGCCGACGAGTCCACGGCCTCGACCTGCGACGACGAGTGCGCCGAAGCCTGGCCGCCGCTGCTCACGCCGAAGGAGCCGGAGGCCGAAGGCTCGGCGAGGTCCGAGCTGCTGGGCACGTCGGAGCGGCCTGACGGCAAGACCCAGGTCACGTACAACGACCACCCGCTCTACCGGTACGACGGCGACTCCGAGCCGGGCGACACCAACGGCCAGGGCCTCGATGAGTTCGGCGCCGAGTGGTTCGTCCTCGACGCCGAAGGCGACAAGGTCGAGCCGGACGTGGACGGCGAACAGGGCCCGCCGGGCTACTGAGTGCGGCCGGACGAGCGCGCGGCCCACATGACGCCGAGTACTGCGACGTCGAAGACCGCACGGAGCGTCACCGCCTTGGCCTGACGCTCACGTCCATCCCTTGAGGTCCTCGATGAAGTCGGTGTACGAGTCGTTCCGCCCCTCGGGGGCGTGGATCAGATCTTTTTCCCGAGCTTTACGCGCGACCGCGGGGCCGTCGCTTTCGCGGAAACGCGGGAGGCCCAGGTGTCTCTTGAGTTCTTCTTTGGGCTCCCCGATCCGGCCGAAGTCCCTGCCGCGTAACCGCGCGGGGACTATCCATTGAGGTTTCACGTGGGGGAAGGCGTCCGGGAAGAGGAGAAGCCAGCCTTCGGACTCCCAGGCAGCGAGCGCCAGTGCAGTGTGGTGAACTCCGTCGCACTGGCGGCCGAGCGCGTCCGTGACCGCTGCCCGGATTCCGGCGTACTCGCCGTCGGTGAAACCGTCCAGGTCCTCATGCACCACAAACCCCAGCAACGTCGCCCGCTGCTGGAGTGCCTTGGCCCGGGCCTTTCCCACGAGAACCTGGACGGCTGCGTCGAGGTCAGGACCGGACTTCCTGCGCAGCCGCACGGGATCGTTGATGCGCACCAGCTTGGCGGCGTTCGCTGAGGTCGGGACGATGCGCTCGGACCAGATCGGGCATGATTGCGCAGTCGTTCTGGTCTTCACCGGCGAAGACGATCACTCGGTCCCGAGGGCCGGAGCTTCGGCTCCCGCCGCGCCCTCTGGCATTCACAGCACGTCCCAGCTCGCCGAGCGGCTGATCACCGGACGCTTCGACGATTCCCTCCACTTCACCCGTGGTCAGTGCCGGAATGATGGACGCGCTCTCGTCGTCCCGATCACACACGACGAACTCGTCCGGGCGAAGCCGGTTCACGAGTGCGGGTGAGTGTGTGGCCACGATGAACTGGGTCCGCTCGGATGCTTCCCGCAGCCGCTGTACGACGAGTTCCAGCGCCTGCGGGTGCAGTCCGTGATCGATCTCTTCGATACACGTGAGGGCCGGCGGGTGGGGATCATAAAGCAGGGCGAGCAGGCCCAGCAGTCGCACCGTGCCGTAGGAGGCGTCGGCCAGTGGCGTCAGGCGACGCAGGCCGCGCTCGCGCAGGACGACGAGCAGCTGATCGACCGAGCCGCCGGCCTCCTCGAATTCGATGTTCTCCAGTTGGGGAAGGCACCGCCGGGCATCCTCGACGAGGTTCTCCCAGATTTCCTCCAGGCCGCTCAGGTGGATGAGGAAGGCGGCCAGGTTCTCGGCGTGCGGCGCCAGCGTCGCCATTTCCGCGCCACGCAGGCGAGCGGGCAGCCGGGCGGCGGACACGTCGACGTCGAAGACGCGGAAGGAGGAAAGGCGGTCGGCGAGGCGGGTCACTTCGTTGCCGCCGTCCGCGGGACCGAGCCTGGGGAGCGTGGACAAGCCGCTGCTCAGCCGGCGGATGCCGATGCTGCTTCCGGGACTCTCTTCCTTTCCGGCGCGCTTGTCGACCACACGGGCTTCCTCGCCCGAGATCGTGATGCGCCGTCCCCGGCCCTGCGTCCGCCTGAACACGAAGCTCTCTTCGCGCGACAGGGTGTAGGCGGCGCGGTTGCTGTCCCGGTTCGCGGGCAGCGATCGGCGCCTGATCGTCAGGCTGTACTCGTCGGGCGCGGTGAGGGTGGAGTTGGTCGTCCAGGTGGCTGTGAGCCGGACGCGCATGAACGTCGGCGGCTTCTGGCCGCCCCAAAAGGCGACCTCGTCGAATCCCCCTCGGGCGTCGAGCGCGGGCTGGAGGTCCGTACGGATGATGTCGGCGAGGAAGTCGAAGACCTTCAGCACGTTCGACTTGCCCACGCCGTTCGGCCCCACCAGCACGGTCAGCGGACCGAGAGGGATGCGTACGTCGCGCAGGCTGCGGAAGTTCTCGACGCGCAGTTCGAGGAGACGGCCGGGCATGGGATGAACCTATCCGGTGGGTCCTCGCATGGACGGCAGATCACTCAGCCGGTCGGTGCCATCGGTGTGTACGCGCACACGAACCCGCCGCGTGCCACGAGCTGCGGGCAGCCCGCGGCGTGCGGCGTGGATGTGCGGCAGGAGGGTGCCTCAGAGGGTGCGGGCGTACGTGAGGAAGTCGGCCCAGGCGTCGGGGGTGAAGCGGAGTATGGGGCCCTCGGGGTCCTTCGAGTCGCGTACGTGGACGGTGCGGGGGGTGGGGGCTACCTCGATGCAGTCGCCGCCGTCCTGGCCGCTGTAGCTCGACTTGGCCCAGGTCAGGGCTACCTCGATGCAGTCGCCGCCCTGCGTGCCGCTGTAGCTCGACTTGGACCAGGACAACCCCGGCTCCTGGGTCTCCGTCTTGGTAGTGCTCATAGCTCTCCTGCCGCTTGCTCGATGACGCGGACCGACTCGTCGGTGCTGAGGCCGAACGCGCGCATTGAACCGTAGCGGAGCCAGAAGGGGCTGGTCTGTTCCCGGCCGGCCCGGGACATCACGCAGCCCTGGGAGTCGACGTAGACGATCTGCTTTCCATCGGGTGTTTCCAGCAACACCATGTGCCCGTTCAGGCCGCCATGCACCGCTCGTGACGAGGGCATGACCTGGAGGTCGACGTTGCGCAGCTTGGCGCACTCCAGCAGCCGGTGGAGCTGCGCTCGCATCACCTCGCGGCCGCCTACCAGGCGACGCAGCGTCGCCTCCTCGATGATGAAGGAGAACGTCACCATGGGCTTCTTGCGGGTGAGTAGCGACTGCCGGGCGAGGCGTGCGGTCAACCACTCCTCGACCGTCTCGTCGTCCAGGGGCGGGTAGGCGCCGCTGAGCATGGTTCTCGCGTAGTCCTCCGTCTGAAGCAACCCTGGGATCACCAGGGGGTCGTACGAGAACCGGATCACCGCCTCCTTCTCCAGGATCGCCAAGTCGTGGAAGAACGTGGGCAACTGCGCGAAGTCCACCTCGTCCTGCAACTCCCACAACACGCCCCCCGCCCCCACCACTTCCTCCGCCCGCTCCGTGAACTCCGCCTTCGCCGGGCGCCGTCCCTGCTCCACCGACGCCGCGTGGTCTACCGAGTACCCCATCCGGTCGGCCAGCTCCTCCTGCGTGAGCCCCGCCTTCGTGCGGAAGAACTTCAGCAGCTTGCCGTACGCGACCCAGCTGCCCGGCCTGTCGTCGTCGTTGATGCGCTTCCCCCGGCGGCGGTTGTTCCCCATCTGCCCCACGCCCCTGTCTCACGGTCGTACGCGCGTGCTACCCGGGTACAACGACACGTACCGGCAAGGGTTTCGGGCATCGACTCGTACAAAGTCCGCCCCCGTTCGTACGTGGCGCTTCTGAAGTCCGGTGACCCTGCCGACCCTTGCCCGTCCCTCGCCACCGTTGCTCCATGCACGCACCAACAGCCGACCCCACCAACCCCACCGACCCCGCTGTCCTCTCCGCCCTCTTCAGCCCCACCCCCCGCGGCGCCCGCCGCGCCCGGCTCCTCGCCGTGCACCAGCTCGGCGAGTGGGGCATCCCCCGAGCCGCTCCCACCGCGCGGGCCGTCGCCGCCGTGACCGCCGAGCTGGCCGGCCTACCGGTACCCGTGCACGGGCGGTGTCCGGGGCGGTACTTCCGGCTGCGGCTGTCGCTGGGGGAGCGCGTCGTACGGGTCGAGGTCTCCGACGCCCGGCCCGAACGCCCCCTGCCCACCGGCCCGTTCCCCGGCCCGTCCCACGCTCCCGGCGGTGATGGCGGGCGGGGGCTCGTGCTCGTGGCGGCGTTCGCGGAGCGGTGGGGGTGCTTCCAGCCGCACGCCGCCGTGAAGACCGTCTGGGCCGAGGTCCGCCGGCAGCCGCAGCCCCCGCCGCAGTCGCAGCCACGGCCCCAGCCGCAGCCCCCGGGCGTCAGAACAGCTTGCCCGGGTTCATGAGCCCCAGCGGGTCGAAGACCCGCTTGATGTCCCGCTGCAACTCCAGCCCCACCGGCCCCAGCTCCTTCGCCAGCCACTCCTTCTTCAGCAGCCCCACCCCGTGCTCCCCCGTGATCGTGCCGCCCAGCTCCAGGCCCAGCGCCATGATGGCGTCGAACGACTCCCGCGCCCGCGCCGTCTCGTCCGGGTCGCGGGGGTCGAAGCAGACGTTGGGGTGGGTGTTGCCGTCGCCCGCGTGGACGCAGGTGCCGATGGTCAGGTCGTACGTGTCGGCGATGGCGGCGACGCCGTCGAGGAACGCGCCGAGGCGGCTGCGGGGGACGCAGACGTCGTCGATCATCGTCGTGCCGGTCAGCGACTCCAGGGCCGGGAGGGCCGACCGGCGGGCGGCGAGCAGCAGTTCCGACTCCGCGGCGTCCGCGGCCGGGACGACCTCGGTGGCGCCGGCCGCCGTGCACAGGGTGCCCAGGGCCGCGAGGTCGGCGGCCGGGTCGGGGGTGTCGAAGGCGGCGAGGAGGAGGGCTTCGGTGGTTTCGGGGAGGCCCATCTTCGTGAGGGTGTTGACGGCCCGTACGGTCGTACGGTCCATGAGTTCCAGCAGCGACGGGACGTGCCCGCCCGCCATGATCCGGCAGATCGCGTCGCACGCCGCCGCCGCGGACGGGAACTCGGCCGCCAGCGCCAGCTGCGGCGGCGGGGCGGGCTTCAGGGCGAGCGTGGCGCCGACCACCGCGCCGAGGCTGCCCTCCGAGCCGACGAAGAGCCGGGTGAGGTCGTAGCCGGCGACTCCCTTGGCCGTGCGGCGGCCGGTGGTCAGCAGCCGGCCGTCGGGGAGGACGACGTCGAGGCCGAGGACGTACTCGGCGGTGACGCCGTACTTCACGCAGCACAGGCCGCCGGAGGCGGTGCCGATGTTGCCGCCGATCGTGCAGGTCTCCCAGCTCGACGGGTCCGGCGGGTAGAACAGGCCCTCGGCGGCCACCGCGCGCGACAGGGCGGCGTTGACGACGCCGGGTTCGACGACGGCGATGCGGTTGACCGGGTCGATCTCGACGATGCGGTCCATCTTGAGGAAGGACAGCACAATGGCGCCGTCGCCCGCGTTGGCGCCGCCGGACAGGCCGGTGCGGGCGCCCTGCGGGACGACGGGGACCCGCAGCGCCGTCGCCGTGCGCATGACGTGCTGCACCTGTTCGACCGTCCGCGGCAGCACGACCGCCGCGGGCGTGCCGGAGGGGCAGAACCCGGCCATGTCGCCCGCGTACGAGGCGGTGACCTCCGGGTCGGTCAGCACCGCCGCCGCGGGCAGGCCGGTGCGGAGTGCGGCCTGCACGGCCTCGTCCCTTACTGCCTGATCGCTCATGGCTCCAGCCTGCAACGGCTCCTCCCGCCGCGGAACCCCGCCGCCTCACACCACCTGCGGAAGCTGCGCGTCCAGCCAGTCCGTCAGCGTCTCCATGTACGAGGCCGTGATGTGCGCCCCGCTCCGGTACACGATGACGTTCCCGATCACCGCCGGGCACGTGCCGTCCTTGCACATCACCGGCTTGGGGTCGATGAGCGCGACCTCGTCGAACTTCGCGTTCGCGCGCGTGCTGACCGGTTCGTACCCGTACCCGTCGGACTCCGGGAACGCGCAGTCCTCCAGGTCCCGGAAGGAGCCGGAGACGCAGGAGGGGATGTCCTCGGGCGGGTAGGGGTTGTCGGCGAGGGTCATGACGGTGGCGCCGGTGCCGAGGAGGTCGTCGAGGGTCTTCTCGTAGCCCTTCTGGTGGGCCCGCGCGCCGTCCTCGGAGCTGAGCCGGCGGCCGTCCTCCATGACGGTCTTCGCGTCCCGCGTGCCGGTGATGATCAGCGCCGGGCTCTCGTCGCCGATGCGCTCCAGGGCGTGCGCGCGCCACTCGTCGCACTCGGTGTACGCCCGCTTCAGCCCGCTGTTGTAGACGGTGACCTGCGCCGGGGTGCAGCCCGCCTTCGTGAGGGTGACCAGGCGCAGGCCGCGCCGTTCGGTGACCTTCTCCAGCGCGGGCGCGTACTGCATGGCGTGCGAGTCGCCGAAGAGGACGACGGTCTCGTCGCCTTCGGTGTCCCCGTACGCGCAGTCCCCGGACTCGGTCTCCTGCTTCTCGGCCAGGCAGCCGTCGTCGTGGACCCGGCCGCGGTCGTCGGCGGCCTTCTCGGGCAGCGGGCGCAGGGCCTTCGCGTCCTTCTGCGGCTGCTCCTCGTCGGCGAGGGCCGCGGCGCCGCGGGCCTGCTCGGGGGAGGCGAGCGCGATCGTCGGGGTGGTCACCCAGGAGCCGGCCGCGACCAGCACGGTGGTGGCGGTGCAGGCGGCGCCGACGGCGAGGGCGCGGGGGGTGGGGAGCAGGGCGCGGGCGCGGCGTACGGGCTCCTCCACCAGCCGGTGCGTGAGCGCCGCGGGCAGCGCGGCGGCGGCGACCACGACGAGCATCCAGCGGACGGACAGCTCGCGGTCGAGGGCCAGCGGTACGAAGACGACGGCGGGCCAGTGCCACAGGTACCAGGAGTACGAGATCCGCCCGGCGTACCGCAGCGGCGGGACGGCCAGCAGCCGGGCGACGGGGTGCGCGGCGGGCCCGCAGCCGGCGGCGACGACGGCCGCGGTGCCCAGCACCGGCAGCAGGCCCCACGGGCCCGGGAAGCGGGTGGCGTCGTCGAACCGCAGCCCGGCGTACGCGACGGCCGCCAGCCCGGCGGCCGCGAGCGCGCCCGCCGCCGCCGCGCCGGCGCGGGCCGCCGGCAGCACCCGGCGCCACGCGGTCGCCGGGACGAGGGCGAGGAGCCCGCCGGCGGCCAGCTCCCAGCCGCGCGTGAACGTCGAGAAGTACGCGGCCCCGCCCTCCTCGGCGCTCAGCCGCACCGCGTGCCAGAACGACACCGCCGCGAGCGCCGCCAGCACCACCGCCAGCCGGCCCCGCAGCCCGAAGCCGCCCCGCGGGCCGACCGGCCGCGCGCCCCATCGGCCGCCGCCCGGGCCGCCGCGCGCCGTCCGGAAGGTCCACAGCACGGTCAGCACCAGCAGCGGCCAGACCAGGTAGAACTGCTCCTCCACCGCCAGCGACCAGTAGTGCTGCAACGGGCTGGCCGCCGCGTCCTCCGCCGAGTAGTCGACGGCCCGCCCGGCCTGCTGCCAGTTCGTCATGTACAGCGCGGCGCCCACCGCGTCCTCGGCGACGTTCCGCCGCTCCAGCGGCGGCATCCACTGCACCGCCGCCAGGCACACCGCGAGCACCACGACCGCCGCCGCGGGCAGCAGCCGGCGGGCGCGGCGGCCGTAGAAGCGCAGCAGCGACACCGTGCCGTGCCGCTCGGCCTCGCGCAGCAGCAGGCCGGTGATGAGGAAGCCGGAGAGGACGAAGAAGACGTCCACGCCGACGTATCCGCCGGCCAGCCAGGGGACGCCCGCGTGATAGAGCAGGACGAGTCCGAGCGCCACCGCCCGGAGCCCTTCCACGTCGGGGCGGAACGCCGGGCGGCGCCGCTCGTCCTGCTCGTTCTCCTGCGCAGCCTCCTGCTGCTTCCGCTCGATACGCATCACAGTTGCGTATCATCCCGGTCGCGGAACGGTCGAGCCGGGGGTGTGGAAACGGGCGGGGGCCGGCCGGCGGTCAGAGGTTGCCGCGCTTGTCCTGTTCGCGCTCGATGGCCTCGAACAGCGCCTTGAAGTTGCCCTTTCCGAAGCCCATCGAGCCGTGCCGCTCGATGATCTCGAAGAAGACGGTCGGCCGGTCCTGCACCGGCTTGGTGAAGATCTGCAGCAGGTAGCCGTCCTCGTCGCGGTCGGCGAGGATCTTCAGCTCCCGCAGCTCGTCGATCGGCACGCGGGTCTCGCCGACCCACTCGCCGAGGGTGTCGTAGTACGCGTCCGGCACGCCGAGGAAGGCGACGCCGGCCGCGCGCATGGTGCGTACCGTGCCGACGATGTCGTTCGTGGCGAGCGCGATGTGCTGGACGCCGGGGGAGTGGTAGAACTCCAGGTACTCGTCGATCTGGGACTTCTTCTTGCCCGGCGCCGGCTCGTTGATCGGGAACTTGACCTTCAGGGTGCCGTCGGCGACGACCTTCGACATGAGCGCGGAGTACTCGGTGGCGATGTCGTCGCCCACGAACTCCTTCATGTTCGTGAAGCCCATGACCCTCTTGTAGAAGGCCACCCACTCGTCCATCTTCCCGAGTTCGACGTTGCCGACGCAGTGGTCGACGGCCTGGAACGTCCTCCGCGCCGGCGGCTCGACCAGGGGCGCGGCGGCCGCGTAGCCCGGCAGGTACGGGCCGTCGTAGCCGGTGCGCTCGACGAGGGTGTGGCGGGTCTCGCCGTACGTCGCGATGGCGGCGAGCACCACGGTGCCGTGCTCGTCCTTCAGCTCGTACGGCTCCTCGATGCCGGTGGCGCCCTGGGCGACCGCGTGCGCGTAGGCGGCGCGCGCGTCGGGGACTTCGAGGGCGAGGTCGACGACGCCGTCGCCGTGCTCGGCGACGTGCGCGGCGAGGGCGCGGCCGCGGTCGGTGGCGGGCTTGATGACGGAGGTGAAGACGAATCGGGCGGCGCCGTTCTCCAGGACGTAACTGGCCGTCTCGCGGCTGCCGTTCTCCGGTCCGGAGTACGCGACCAGCTGCATGCCGAACGCCGTCGAGTAGTAGTGGGCGGCCTGCTTGGCGTTGCCGACCGCGAACACCACGGCGTCCATCCCCTTCACCGGGAAGGGGTCGTCCTGCCGGGTCTGCGGAGCGGGCTGATCAATGGTCTCGGTCATGCTCAAAAGGGTCTCTCCGGTTGGCAAGGTGTGCAATAGTTGCCGAAAACACTGGACATAATGCCCGGTCGAACTCGGTGATCGTCGGGCTATCTGTACAAGCTGACCAGCGAGGAGCGCGCCAGATGATCGATCAGCTCGACGGCCGGCTGCTGGAGCTGCTCGCGAACGAGCCGCGCATAGGCGTGCTGGAGGCCAGCCGCCGCCTCGGCGTCGCCCGCGGCACCACCCAGGCCCGGCTGGACCGGCTGCGGTCCGGCGGCGTCATCCGCGGCTTCGGCCCCGACGTCGACCCGGCGGCCCTGGGCTACCCGGTGACCGCGTTCGCCACCCTGGAGATCACGCAGGGCCGGGGCACGGACGTACGCAGCCACCTCGCCGGGGTGCCGGAGGTGCTGGAGCTGCACACGATCACGGGGCACGGCGACATGCTGTGCCGGCTGGTGGCGCGGTCGAACGCGGACCTGCAACGGGTGATCGACCTGGTGGTGGGGTTCGACGGGATCGTGCGCGCGTCGACGGCGATCGTGATGGAGAACCCGGTGCCGCTGCGGATCGTGCCGCTGGTGCGGCAGGCGGCGGGCGCAGGCCCCGGGGACGGCGCCGGCCCGGACGGCGGTCCTACGCGCCGGCCGTGACCTTCGCCGTGAAGTCCTCCAGGTTGCCCCGCATGCGCGCGACGCGCTCGGCCTCGGTCAGCGACTCCTCCTGGGGCACGGTGCGCAGCTTCGGCTGCCGCCGGCCGCGCAGGTAGAGGGAGCAGGCGAGGTCCGCGCACACGTACACGCCGACCGTGTTGCCCCGCCGCCCCCGCGCGCCCGCCAGCGGGGCGGCGAGGAGCCGCACGCCGGAGGCGGCGTGCGCGGTCAGGCAGAGCTGGCACATGCGCGAGCGCATCGCGCTCGCGCGGCCCGCCGCCGGGACGCGCAGGGCGATGCCGAGGGGGCCGTCGGGGCGCGGGACGACGAGGTGGGCGCGGAGCGGGGCGCCGGGGTCCACCCAGCCGAGGAAGTCCAGATCCGCCCAGGGCGTCGCGGCGAAGTCGAGCGGCAGCCTGAGCCGGGTGGCGTCGCCCTTGGTGCAGTTCACGAAGGACGCGCGGATCTGTTTCTCGCTGAGCGGTTCCACGCCCGCCGACCCTACGGACAGCGCGTACGGGCCGCATCCGAATTCCGCGCGGGCCGTACGCGCACCGGATCAGCAGCCCGGTACGTCGCCGTCCCCGGACGCCAGCGCCTTCAGCGACGTCACCGCGTCCGACAGCTTCTCCACCGGCACCAGGCGCAGCCCGTCCGGCAGCTCCGACTCCGCGTCGCCGCACTCCGCCGCCGGCACGAGGAACACCGTCGCCCCGTCGCGCTTGGCGGCCTGCGTCTTCAGCGGTACGCCGCCGACCGGGCCGACGGTGCCGTCGGCGTCGATCGTGCCCGTACCGGCGACGACCTCGCCGCCGGTGAGGTCGTCGGGGCCGAGCTTGTCGACGATGCCCAGCGCGAAGAACAGCCCGGCGCTGGGGCCGCCGACGTCGGTCAGGCGCAGCTCGACGTCGACGCTGCCGGGGTCGCGGCCGAGGTGGGCGAGGGCGGCGGTGACGGCGGTGTTCTGGGACTCGCGCATCTGCTCGGCGTTGTACTCGCGGATCTCCTTCCTGGAGTCGCCCACGGGGTACACCGCCTCCTGGGGCATCACGGCCTCGTCCGTGGCGAACCAGCCGGAGGCGATGTCCGCGATCCGCAGGTCGACCTCCGGTCCGGTCGCGGCGATCGTCGTCATCCGCAACTCGCCGTCCGTGGGGTGCTGTTCCGCCCCGGAGACGGAGATGACGGGCTCGCCCCGGTGCTCGCCGAGGACGTCGGCGGTCATCCCGGGCTTGGCGAGCGAGAACGGCAGCGGCGCGAACGCCGCGGCGGCGAGCAGCCCGGCCACGGGCACGGCGGCGAGCGCGAGGGTCACACGGCGAGAGAGCACGGCTCCAATCTACGGCGCCCTCGCCGGGCGGGCGCCGCGGGATGGTGCGCCGAGCGCGCTCCGCGGGCGCTGTGCGGATCGGTGGCGCGGGGCGGGGCCGTATCTTCGCCGGGCGGGCGGCGCGCCCCGGGTGCGGGCCGAGTGCCGGCGCGGCCTGGTGGCCGGGGCGTCCCGCGTCGGCGACGCCGCGCTTGCGCGGCGGCCGCCTGGTGTCGCACGATTCGGCGCAGGTGACTCCGCGCCGCGTCGTGCGCACCGGCCGTCGCGTCCGCGCGTTTCCGCACCGCGTCACGCAGCGCGGCGCGTCCCGCGGCGGAGCCGCTGTTCCCACGTACGTGCGTGACCGCCGCACCCCCGGCGTCGCACCGCACCGCAGCAGGCTCAGCGCAGCGCTTGCGCGACCTCGCGCGCCGCCGACACCACCCGCGGGCCCACCTCGCCCGGCACGATCTCGTGCAGCATCACCACCCCCACGCTGCCCTCGATCCCCGACACCCCCAGCAGCGGCGCCGCCGCCCCGCTCGCGCCCGCCTCCAGCTCCCCGTGCGTCAGCGCCAGCGCCAGCTCCGCGTCGGTCTCCCCGGCGCCCGGGCCCAGGCCGCGGCCCTTGAGTATCGCCCGGCCCGCCGCGCCCTGGTCCAGCGCGTGCCGGAAGCCCGCGCGGTAGGCGACGTGGTAGTCGGTCCAGCTGGGTTCGACGACCGCGACGGCCAGCGCCTCGCTGCCGTCGACGAGCGTGAGGTGCGCCGTCGCGCCGACGTCCTCGGCGAGCGAGCGCAGCGCCGGCAGCGCCGCCTCCCGTACCAGGGGGTGCACCTGCCGGCCCAGCCGCAGCACCCCCAGCCCGACCCGCGCGCGGCCCCCGAGGTCGCGGCGGACCAGGGCGTGCTGCTCCAGGGTCGCGAGCAGGCGGTAGACGACGGTGCGGTTGACGCCGAGTTTGTGCGACAACTCGGTGACGGTGAGGCCGTGGTCGGTGTCGGCGAGCAGCTTCAGCACGCGGAGTCCACGGTCGAGGGTCTGGGAGGTCTCTGCGGGCACGCCGCCTCCTCAAGTGATGTGCGGCCCTTCCCGCGCCGGTGCACCTGTCCCGTGCAGCACCGGCGAGAGAGCCACCGGTCCCAGGCGGCACCGGCTGTCAGTTCCGCGGCGGCCCTGCCGCGGATCTCTTCGGCCCCCGCCTCACGCCTCCTCGGCGGGGTGTCCGGAAACCTAGCGAGCGGCACCGCTCAGCGGAAGACCCCGTCCAGAATCCGGTCAGGATCTTCCGCCTCTCCCTGCCGAATGGCCGGATTAATACCACATGAAAGAATCGTGCCATGACCGGATTCGCAGAGGACGTCACCGGCGGCCCGCCGCACCGCGTCGCCGTGCTCGTGCGCAACGGCGTCATGCCGCTGGAACTCGGCCTCGTCCACCAGATGTTCGGCGCCGCCCAGGCCGCGGGACGGCCGCTGTACGAGGTCGTCACCTGCGCGCTGCGGCCCGGCCCGGTGCGTACGGACGCCGACTTCCCGGTGGTCGTCGAGCGCGGCCCGGAGGCGCTGGACGGCGCCGGGACCGTGGTGGTGCCCGCGTCGCACGCCGCGGACGCCCTGGAGGGCGCCCCGGACGGCACCGGGTACGGTGAGCCGTCGCCCGCGCTGCGGGCGGCTCTCGCGCGCGTGCGCCCCGACGCGCGCGTGGCGTCCGTCTGCACCGGCGCGTTCGTGCTCGCCGCCGTCGGGCTGCTCGACGGGCGGCGGGCGACGACGCACTGGAAGTCCGCCGAGCTGTTCCGCCGCCGCTTCCCCGCCGTGCGGCTCCGGCCCGACGTGCTCTACACCGAGGACGGCGACGTCCTCACCTCCGCGGGCGAGGCCGCCGGCATCGACCTGTGCCTGCACATGATCCGCGCCGACCACGGCGCCGCCGTCGCCAACGACGTGGCCCGCCGCACCGTCGTGCCCCCGCACCGCGACGGCGGGCAGGCCCAGTACGTGCCCCGGCCGGTGGCCGAGCCGGAGCTGTCCACCACCGGCCGCGCCCGCGCCTGGGCGCTGGCGCACCTCGACCGGCCCCTCGCCCTGCGCGAGCTGGCCGCGCAGGAGTCGATGAGCGTACGGACCTTCAGCCGCCGGTTCCGCGAGGAGACGGGCGTGACGCCGCTCAAGTGGCTCACCCGGCAGCGGGTGGAGCGGGCGCGGCAGCTGCTGGAGGAGACGGACCGCAGCGTCGACCGGGTCGCGGCGGACGCGGGGTTCGGCACGGCGGCGTCGCTGCGGCAGCACATGCAGGCGGCGCTGGGGGTGTCCCCGAGCGCGTACCGGGCGACGTTCCGCGGGCCGGGGCAGCTGCCGGCGGGGGCGGCGGCCTGACGGCGGCGTGCCGGGGGCGCGCCCGCGCGGGGCCGGGCGCGCGAACCGGCGCGCGTGCCGGCGCCCGCGCGGGATGCACCGGCGCTCATGTGTCGCCCGACTCGTCCGACGGCCACGGGTCGCTCAGCCACAACTCGTCCCGCGTCGCCGGCCCCAGCAGCTCCCGCAGCCCCTCGTCCATGCCGAGCTGCGCCGGCTCCGACCCCGGGGGCACGGCCCGCAGCGTCCGCTCCAGCCAGCCGGAGACCGCCGCGGCCGGGGCCTCGATCAGCGCGTCCCCGTCCGAGGACGTCAGCGCCAGGCAGATGACGCTCCCCGCCGAGGACTTCGTCGGCCAGACGCGCACGTCGCCGTGGCCGCACGGCCGGAACACCCCCTCCACCAGCAGCTCCCGGGCGAACGACCAGCTCACCGGGGCGGCCGACCCGATGTGGAAGCTGATGTGGACGGCGTACGGGTCGGCCGCCCGGTACGTCAGCCGGGACGGAACCGGAACCATTCTTTCCGGCGACAGGACGAGTCGTAGCTCCAGCTCGCGTTCCACCACGGTCTGCATGGTGCGGCACCTCTCTCCTCGGCTCTTCGGCTCTCGCGCAGGTCTCACGCGCCTGCACGGGGGAGAGGGCGGAACCCCCGGGGTCTTACGCGACTTCCGCAGACTTCCGACAAGTCACGTAAGGCGGAACGGGGGTGAGGCGGACCCGGCCGTCCGCGGGTTCTGGTAGATGTAAAGCCATGAGCGCCCCGACACCACCTTCCGGCGGCGGGATCCCCGGCCCCGGTTACTACCCCGACCCCTCCATCCCGGGCTACGTCCGGTACTGGAACGGTGCGGCGTGGGTCCCCGGCACCAGCCGCCGCGCGCAGGAGGGCGAAGAGCACCTGCTCGCGCAGGCGGAGCAGGCGGGTGCGGACGGCACGGACAGCGACGCCGGCGCCGCGGAGGCCGCCGCACCGGCCGCACCGCCCGTGAGCGAGACCGGACCGGTCTTCCTCGACGAGGAGGAGCCCCAGGACGCCGTGCCCGCCCCCCGCGGGCGGCACGCCGCGCGCGGGGACGACGCGGCGGACGTGCGGGACGACGTACAGGACGACGTGCGGGACGCCGCCGAGGCGGCGGCGGCCGTCGGGGAGCCGTCGGACGCGCGGGGCGCGTGGCAGGCGGTCGACGTCGTCGACGTCGGGGAACGGGCCGACAACCGCGTCGCCTGGGGCGCGCAGGACCGGCAGGACCGGCAGGACCCGCCGGCGCTCGCGGTCCCGGCGGAGCTGGGCGGGGGCGAACCCGGGCCGGGCCGTGCCGGGGGAGCCCCGGCCGCCGGGCGCCCGGCGGCCGGAGGACGCCGCGGAGGCGGACGCCGGAGCGCCGGATCCCGGGCCCGCGGGCGCGCAGGACCGGCCGGGCGCGCCGCTCGGCCGCGACCCGCGCGTCGGCGGCGGCTCGTGGGGCGAGCAGGTACGGCGGCTGGCCGGCCCCGCGCCCGTACCGGCGCCCGCGCCGCCGCCCGAGGAGGCCCGCGAGCCGGAGGCCGGCGTCGGCGGCGGGACGGAACGCGGCGCCGCGAGCGGGCCCGGGGCCGCGGCCCTCCGGCCCGGCGGCGACCCGCGGTCCGGCGGCGATCCCCGGCACGGCGTCGACCCGCGGCAGGCCGGCGGCGCCTACGCGCCGTCGCCGCCCGCCCCCGGAGGCCCCGGCCGCCCCCGCCGCTCCGCCCGCCCTCCCCGCGCCCACCGAACCCGACCTGCCGGCGGCCTCGCCGTCGCCGACCGCCCCGGACGTGCCCGCCGCCGGGCCGGCGGCCCCGGCGCCGACGCCCCCCGCGCCGACGACCCCGGACCTGCCGCAGCCCCGCCCCGCGCAGCCGCAGCTCCCGCCGCAGGCGGGCCCCGCGGCGCCGCCGCTGACCCCGGCCGCGCGGACGGCCCCGCCCGCGGCCGCGCCGCCGCAGCCCGCCGGGCAGCTCCCCGAGCGGGCCGCCAGCGCCGAGCTGCCCCAGGGCGGCGGGGCGGGGGCCGGGGAGCCGCCGGTCGTCCCGTGGCGCCCGCCGGCCAGCGACCCCTTCCTCAGCGCCGCGCAGGGCACCGCCCCGCCGGCCGGGCTGGGCCGCCGGCTCGGCGCCCGGCTGGTGGACGTCCTGCTGGTCGGCGGCGTCGCGGGCGCGGTGGCCGTACCGCTGGTGACCAAGTCCGTGGACCACGTGCAGGACAAGATCGACGCCGCCGAGGCGTCCGGCACGACCGTCACGGTCTGGCTCATCGACGGCACCACCGGCCCGTACCTGGCCATCGTCCTCGGCCTCTTCCTCGTCCTCGGCCTGATCGTGGAGGCGCTGCCGACGGCGAAGTGGGGGCGTACGCCCGGCAAGCGGCTCTTCGGCGTGCGGGTGCTGGACATCGAGTCGCAGGACCCGCCGGCGACCGGCTCGGCGCTGCGGCGGTGGCTGACGTACGCGGTGTTCGCGCTGCTGCCGCTGGTCGGGCTGCTGAACGTGCTCTGGTGCGCCTTCGACAAGCCGTGGCGGCAGTGCTGGCACGACAAGGCGGGCCGCACGTACGTGGCCCGCGGCTGACGGTCCGGCCGCAAGCCGTTCGGCCGCGCCCGGGATGCGGGGCGGCGGCGCCCGGGGTCGACTCGGTGCATGAGCTCCGACGACCACGGCGACCGCGCCGGCCCGCACCGCGGCCGGCCCGGGCGCGCGCAGCAGCAGCCGCAGACCGGCCCGGCCCCCGACGGCACGCGGTGGCCGGAGGGGGAGCAGGAGACGCCGCCGGGCGACGAGCCGGGGGCGCAGGGGGCGCACAGGACGCGGGGGACGCCGCCGCGCGGCAGCGGCACGACGCGGCCGGTCGGCGGCCCGACGACGTCGCACGAGCCCGGCGCCGCACCCCCGCCGCCGACACCGCACACACCGCACACGCCGCCCCCGTCCCCGGGCGGCCCCGCGGAGGGCGGCCCGGGCACCCCGGCGTACGGGAGCGGGGGAGCGGCGCCCGGCGGCGTCCCGCCGTACGGGGCCGCCGTCCCGCCGACGGGCCCCGACGCCACGTCGTCCGCGGGCCCCGGTGCCACCCCGCCCCCCGGCCCCGGCGCCACGTCCTCCGCCGGCCCGGGCAAGACCCCGCCCCCGGGCCCCGACGCGACCTCCTCCGCGGGCCCCGGTGCCACCCCGCCGCCCGGCCCCGGCGGCTCCCCGTACGACCGGCCCCCCGGCGCGATGCCCCCGCCCCCGCCGCCGTACGGCGGCACCGGCGGCACCGGCGGAGAGGCGTACGGCGCCGGCTACGGCGCGCCCGATCCGCGGCTCGCCGGGATGCCCCCGCTCGCCGGCCTGGGCCGCCGGCTGCTGGCGCGCATCATCGACGGCCTGGTCGTCTACGTCCCGGTGTCCCTCTTCCTCGCCCTCATCGGCAGCATCGACGACTTCGGCGACACCGACAACACCGGCTCCCAGTACGGCTGGGGCCTCTTCGGCATCCTCATCTACCTGGCGTACGAGGGGCTGATGCTCACCCGCAGCGGCCAGACGGTCGGCAAGAAGCTCATGGGCATCCGGGTCGGCATGCTGGAGAACGGCGCCGTCCCCGCCGGGAACCCGGGCTGGATCCGCGCCGCGGTCTACTCGCTGCCCGGGATCGTGCCCTGCCTGGGCACCCTGTTCTGGCTGTACAACGTGCTGTCCTGCACCTGGGACAAGCCGTACCGCCAGTGCGTGCACGACAAGGCGGCCAAGACCGTGGTGGTCTCCACCGAGGGCCGGCACTTCACGCCCTGACCCCGGCGCGGTCCGGCGCGCGCACACCGAAGCGGCCGGCGACCCATCGGTCGCCGGCCGCCTCGCGTTGGTGCCTCGGCCGTCCCCCGTCGGCGCCCTCGCGGACGCCGGCGCACCGTCTCAGTGTTGCGCGGGCTGCGCGCCGACCGGCCGCCGGTCCGCCGCCGGAGCGGCGATCCCCTCCGGCCGCGGCAGCACGACCGGCTCCGCCTTTGCGGCGGGGGCGGCGCGGCTGGAGCGCGGCTGGGGAGCGGTCAGTGCGACGAGCACACCGAGCGCCAGTGCGGTGACGCAGATCGCCACGAGGGCGAGGGCTGCGCCGGCCTGCGAGAGCAACAGCATTGCTGCCGCTGAGGCGATGACTGTGGCCGACCCGTACAGGATTTGGGAGAGAGTCGGACGCGGCATGGCGGCCCCCCTGGTGGGCTCAGCATCGGTACGGACGGGTGAACGTGCCGAAGGGCGGCCCCGTTCGTGCAGCCGCCCCCCACTACCCAAGGCGGTGCCCACCTCGGAACGCAAGTAAGCGTGACCTTACCCACCCGGGGGGTGCACGAGGGGGCGCACGGTGTCATGCCGGGGCGGGGTCCCGGTCCCACCAGGGGGCCCGGGTGCCGTAGCCCCCTGAGGTGTCCAAGTCAAGACTGTCATTTCTCTGTTCACTCCGGTCGAATGCTGGCACACCTATTCGTGCGGCGACGCGGGAGGGACAGCACAGACGTGAACACCAGACCCAGAAAGTTGTCAAAAACTGCCGTCACCACGGCGGTTGCAGCCGCACTCGGCGCGGCGCTGCTGCCCTTGGGGCAGGCGTCCGCCGACTCCGGCGACGGAGCGGCCCAGATCGAGCGCCGTGATCCGGCGCGGGCGCCGAAGCACCAGCAGCACGACCTCGACGGCCCGTTCAGCAAGCAGCAGGAGGCGCGCGAGAAGGCCGCCCTCCAGCAGCTGCTGGCCGGCGAGACCGAGACGAAGCCGCGGGTCCGGAAGAACGGCTCGACCGTCGTCAAGCTCGACGACGGCAAGTACGCCGAGCTGGGGCGCGCGCAGAAGACCGACAAGATATTCACCGTGCTGGTCGAGTTCGGCGACGACGTCGACAGCGAGACCATGTACGACCCGGACGGCCCCGACGGGCCCGAGCCGCCGGTCGTGAAGTACGGCGGCGACCCCGGCCCCGCGCACAACGAGATAGCCGAGCCCGACCGGTCGACCGACAACTCGACCGACTGGCGGGCCGACTTCGACCGGCAGCACTACCAGGACCTCTACTTCTCCCGGGACGACGACAAGCAGTCCGTGGCGAAGTACTACGAGAAGCAGTCCTCCGGGAAGTACACGGTGGACGGCGAGGTCAGCGACTGGGTCTCGGTCAAGTGGAACGAGGCCCGCTACGGCTCCAACTACTGCGGCGACTCCACCTGCTCCTCCGTCTGGGACCTGGTGCGCGACGCGACCGCCCAGTGGGCCGCCGACCAGAAGGCCGCCGGCCGGACGGACGCCGAGATCAAGGAGCAGCTCGCCGAGTACGACGTCTGGGACCGCTACGACTTCGACGGCGACGGCGACTTCAACGAGCGCGACGGCTACATCGACCACTTCCAGCTGGTACACGCCGGCGAGGACGAGTCCGCCGGCGGCGGCGTCCAGGGCGAGGACGCCATCTGGGCGCACCGCTGGTACGCGTACGGCACGGACGCCGGCAGCACCGGCCCCGGCGAGAACAAGGCCGGCGGCGCCCAGATCGGCGACACCGGCGTGTGGGTCGGCGACTACACCATCCAGCCGGAGAACGGCGGGCTGGGCGTCTTCGCCCACGAGTACGGCCACGACCTCGGCCTGCCCGACCTCTACGACACCGCCGGCGGCGAGAACTCCACCGGCTTCTGGACGCTGATGTCCTCCGGCTCCTGGCTCGGCCGCGGCCGGGACGCCATCGGCGACCTGCCCGGCGACATGACCGCCTGGGACAAGCTGCAACTGGGCTGGCTGGACTACGAGACCGCCAAGGCGGCGACGCCCTCGAAGCACACCCTGGGCCGTGCCGAGGAGCAGCGGCACGGCAGGCCGCAGGCGCTCGTCGTCGAGCTGCCGGAGAAGGCCGTCACCACCACCGTCACCCAGCCCGCCGAGGGCGCGCAGCAGTGGTGGAGCGGCATGGGCGACGACCTGTCGAACACCCTGACCCGCACGGTCGACCTGACCGGGAAGTCCAGCGCGTCCCTGGCCCTCAAGGGCTGGTGGGACATCGAGGCGAACTACGACTACCTCTACGCCGAGGTCTCCACGGACGGCGGCGCCACCTTCACCCCGGTCGACGGCACCGCGAACGGCACGCAGATCCCGCGCGACGGCGGCGACCGGCCGGCGCTGACCGGCGTCTCCGGCGAGTACCGCGACCTTACGTACCCGCTGGACGCGTACGCGGGCCAGGAGATCCAGCTGCGCTTCCGCTACCAGACCGACGGCGGGGTGGCGCAGAAGGGCTTCACCGCCGACGCGCTGACGATCACGGCGGACGGCGAGGAGGTCTTCGCGGACGGCGCCGAGGGCGACGACGCGGGCTGGACGAAGGACGGCTTCTCGCGCGTCGGGGAGTCCTTCACCGAGAACTACCCGCAGTACTACATCGCCGAGAACCGGCAGTACACGTCGTACGACAGGACGCTGCGGACCGGCCCGTACAACTTCGGCTGGGTGACCGACGAGCCGAACCGGGTCGAGCACTTCCCGTACCAGAACGGCCTGGCCGTCTGGCTGTGGGACACCTCGCAGCTGGACAACAACACCAGCGTGCACCCGGGCACGGGCCTGGTGCTGCCGGTCGACGCCCACCCGGAGCCGGAGACGTGGGCGGACGGCACGGTGATGCGCAACCGCATCCAGACGTACGACACCACCTTCAGCCGCCGCTGGACGGAGGGGTTCACCCTGCACAAGGACGGCGAGCCGGCGTGGGTGAGCTGGAAGCGGGGCGTGTCCGTCTTCGACGACCGCCGGGGGACGTACTGGGACGAGGACAACCCGACCGGCAGCGTCAAGGTGCCCGACACCAACACCAGGATCTCCATCGTCAGCGAGCCCTGGCATGGCCGGACCATGACAATCCGGGTGGGCCCCTCCACCCGGTGATTCGGTAAAATAGCAGGTCAGAGACGCGTCGGCCGCTGCCCCTGGCGGGGCGGCGGCCGATCGCGTAAAGATGGCGTGAGCATTCGGCCGACCACCGGCCGGCGGGAGTCACGCGAGGAGCGCCATGGGCGGAGGAGGATTCACCAGGCTGCCGGACGGCAGCGTGGTCGTCGCCGTCTGGCTGCCGGCGCCCGCGGGCGGGCGCCGGATACGTGTGCTCGTCCACGCCGGGAACCGCCCCCGCGCGCTCACCCGGCTGCGCAACCTCGGCCTGCGCTCCGTCTACCTCCGCGGCAACGCGCACCCGCCCTCGCCCGACGAGGTGACGGCCGTGCTGTGCCACCCCGACGGGCTGGTCTGGCGCGGCTCGCTCGACGACGAGACCGAGCCCTGGCACCCCATCGGGGCCCTCCTCCGGCCGGCGACCTAGGACACCCGCGCCCGCGGCCGCGGGCGGCCGTCAGGCGACGACCGGCTTGCCCGTCAGCTCCACGCCCGCCTCCGCCAGCTCCTCCAGCGCCCGGTGCGTGGTGCCCTCGGCCACCCCCGCCGTCAGGTCCAGCAGCACCTGGGTGCGGAAGCCCGCCGCGGCCGCGTCCAGCGCCGTCGCCTTCACGCAGTGGTCGGTGGCGATGCCGACGACGTCGACGTCCGTGACCTCCCGGGCGCGCAGCCAGTCCGCCAGCGCCGTCCCGTGCTCGTCCGCCCCCTGGAAGCCGCTGTACGCCGCCGCGTACGCGCCCTTGTCGAAGACCGCGGAGATCGCGCCGGAGGCGACGGTCGGGGCGAAGTTCGGGTGGAAGCCGACGCCCTCCGTACCGGCCACGCAGTGCCGCGGCCAGGAGCGGACGAAGTCCGGGTGCGCGGAGAAGTGGTCGCCGGGCTCGACGTGGTGGTCGCGGGTGGCGACGACGTGCTGGTAGCCGGCGGTGGAGCGGCCGATCAGGTCGGTGATCGCGGCGGCGACGTCCGCCCCGCCGGTCACCCCCATGCTGCCGCCCTCGCAGAAGTCGTTCTGCACGTCAACGACGATCAGTGCACGATGCATGGTGCGATGCCCTTCGTGGGTCGGCGTCTGAAGGACGGAGCGCCGGGGAACGGGGCGCTGCTCGTCCCGGTTCTCTGCCCGCTGTTCCGGGCCTCATACGTGGTCCGATACGTACTCCGTCGGCAGGACGGGCTCGCCCCTGGAGAGCTGGGTGGCGGACAGCGGCAGCCCGTCCCGGGCCACCAGGTGCCGGGCCCGGGCGTCGTCCATCGGCTCCCGCCCCACGACCTTCCCGCCGCGCACCAGCGGCACCAGCAGCTCGCGGCCCGCCAGCTCCGCCGGCACCGGCCCGGTGCCGACGACCTCCGCCTCCGCCACCCCGTCCGCGTCGACCCGCCGGGCCGCCCACTTGCGTCCGCCGATCGAGGTCTTCCCGCCGGTCGACTTCTTCGCCACCGGCACCAGCGGCGCGCCCGGGCCGCCTGCGGCGGCGCGGGCGACCAGCTTGTAGACCATCGAGCACGTCGGGTGCCCGCTGCCGGTGACCAGCCGGGTGCCCACCCCGTACGCGTCCACCGGCGCGGCGGCGAGCGAGGCGATGGCGTACTCGTCGAGGTCGCTGGTGACGATGATCCGGGTCCGCTCCGCGCCCAGCTCGTCGAGCTGCTGGCGCACCCGGTGCGCGACCAGCAGCAGGTCGCCGGAGTCGATGCGCACCGCGCCCAGGTCCGGCCCGGCGACCTCCACGGCGGTACGGACCGCGGCGGCCACGTCGTACGTGTCGACCAGCAGCGTCGTCCCCGTGCCCATGGACTCCACCTGGGCGCGGAAGGCCGCCCGCTCGGTGTCGTGCAGCAGCGTGAAGGCGTGCGCGGCGGTGCCGACGGTGGGGATGGCGTAGCGGAAGCCTGCGGCCAGGTCGGAGGTGGAGTCGAAGCCGCCGACGTACGCGGCCCGGGCGGCGGCCACGGCGGACAGCTCGTGGGTGCGCCGGGCGCCCATCTCGATCAGCGGCCGGCCGCCGGCGGCGACGGCCATGCGGGAGGCCGCGGCGGCGATGGCGGAGTCGTGGTTGAGGATCGACAGGACCACCGTCTCCAGCAGCACGCACTCGGCGAAGGTGCCCTCCACCCGCAGCACCGGGGAGCCGGGGAAGTAGACCTCGCCCTCGGGGTAGCCCCAGATGTCGCCGGTGAAGCGGAAGTTCGCCAGCCAGTCCAGGGTCGGGGCGTCCACGACCTCGTACTCGCGCAGGAAGGCCAGCACCTCGGGCTCGAAGCGGAAGCTCTCCAGCGCGTCCAGCACCCGGCCGGTGCCGGCGACGACGCCGTAGCGGCGGCCCTCGGGCAGCCGGCGGGTGAAGGTCTCGAAGACCGAGCGGCGGTCGGCGGTGCCGGCGTGCAGCGCGGCCTGGACCATGGTCAGCTCGTAGTGATCGGTGAAGAGGGCCGTCGAGGGGACGGTGACCGGCAGCTTCAGTTCCGACATGGCGACGATCCTACGCCAATACTCGTCACTCTGACGATTTCCGGTGTCCGAATGGCTGCGGCACCGCCTCGGGTGGCAGCATGGGGACCGTCAGGGCTGCGGTCGCAGCCGGAGCTAACGAGGAGTTGCCGCCAACCGTGAGCGTCGCACCCACGGAGATCGAGCGCCCGGAGACCGTCGAGTCCCAGTCACCCGCGGCGGTGCCTGAACCGGACGTCCCCTGGGTGACGATCGTCCACAACGACCCGGTGAACCTCATGAGCTACGTGACGTACGTCTTCCAGGCGTACTTCGGATACCCCAGGGAGAAGGCACGCAAGCTCATGATGGACGTACACACCAAGGGGAGGGCCATCGTCTCCAGCGGCACCCGCGAGGAGATGGAGCGGGACGTGCAGGCGATGCACGGCTACGGCCTGTGGGCCACCCTGGCGCAGGACCGCTGATGGCGGGGCACTTCGAGGCGGTCCCCGGCGGCGGCGCGGCCGTCGCCCTGGACGAGCTGGAGATCTCCATCCTGCGCACCCTGACCGTGCAGCTGCTGGAGCTGATCGGCCCCGGCGACGCCCCCGCGGACGCCGAGCCGGCCGCCGACCCGCTGGACGCGCTCTTCGCCGAGGGTCCCAGCAAGCCGCCGTCCGACCCGGCGCTGGCGCGGCTCTTCCCGGACGCGTACGGCGAGCCGGGCAAGGGCCCGGACGACACGGAGCGGGCCCGCTCGGCGGAGTTCCGCCGCTACACCGAGCCGGACCTGCGGGAGAGCAAGCGGGAGAGCGCCCTGGCGGTCGTCCGCGGGCTCGACTCGCTGACCGTGCAGGGCGAGGGCGGCGCGGTGCTCAAGGTCGGCCCGGAGGAGTCGCGGCAGTGGCTCGGGACGCTCAACGACCTGCGGCTGGCCATAGGCGCGCGGCTCGACATCCGGGACGACGACGACGGCGAGGTGCTCTTCCGGCTGCCGGACGAGGACGAGCGCAAGCCGATGGTGATGGCGTACCTGTGGCTGGGCGGGCTCCAGGAGACCCTGATCGAGACACTGTTGCAGTAATACGCACATAATCGCCCTTTTCGCGTGGTAAACGTGCGGTCGGGGACCGCACGGAAAGGGCGCAACTCCGGATGACCACTGCGAAGGCCCCTCAGGGCGGTCGTGCGGCCGCCACCTCCGAGGAGGGCTACGAGCGCGGGCTCGGCAGCCGCCAGGTCCAGATGATCGCCATCGGCGGCGCCATCGGGGTGGGCCTCTTCCTCGGCGCCGGCAAGATCATCGAGAGGGCCGGGCCCAGCCTCATCCTCATGTACGCGGTGGCGGGCGTCGTCATCTTCTTCATCATGCGGGCGCTCGGGGAACTGCTGCTCTACCGTCCGGTCTCGGGCAGCTTCGCCGAGTACGCGCGCGAGTTCCTCGGCCCGTTCTTCGGCTACGTCACGGGCTGGACGTACTGGCTGATGTGGGCCGTCACCGGCATGACCGAGCTGACCGCCGCCGCCATCTACATCAACTACTGGTGGCCCGGCGTCCCGCAGTGGGTCAGCGCGCTGGGCTTCCTGCTGCTGCTCTTCGGCGTCAACCTGATCTCGGTCAAGATCTTCGGCGAGCTGGAGTTCTGGTTCTCGATGGTCAAGGTCACCGCGATCATCGGCATGATCGTCATCGGGGTCGGCGTGCTCACCCTCGGCTTCTCCGACGCCGGCGCCACCGCCACCCCCGCCAACCTCTGGGACCACGGCGGCTTCTTCCCAAACGGGGTCGGCGACAGCCTCATGACCCTCCAGGGCGTGATGTTCGCCTACCTCGCCGTCGAGCTCGTCGGCGTCACCGCGGGCGAGAGCGCGAACCCGGAGAAGACCCTGCCCAAGGCGATCAACACGCTGCCCTGGCGGATCGTCACCTTCTACGTGGGCTCGCTGATCGTCATCCTCTCGGTGGTGCGGTGGACGGAGTTCAGCGCCGGCGTCAGCCCGTTCGTCGCGGCCTTCGGCAGGATCGGGATCCCGCTCGCGGCGGGCATCGTCAACTTCGTCGTCCTCACCGCCGCGCTGTCGTCCTGCAACTCCGGCATGTACTCCACCGGCCGCATGCTGCGCGACCTGGCCGCCAACTCCGAGGCGCCGAAGCTCCTCGGCAGGCTGAGCCCCCGCCGGGTGCCGGCCGCGGGCATCGCCGTGTCGGTGGTCGTCATGTCGGTCGGCGTGGTGCTCAACTACCTGGTGCCGGAGAAGGCGTTCGGGTACGTCATGTCCGTGGCCACCGCCGCCGCCATCTGGACCTGGTCGATGATCCTCGTCAGCCACATCCGCTACCGCCGCGAGGTCGTCGCCGGCCGGCTGCCGGCGTCCTCGTTCCCTGCGCCCGGCGGGACGGCGTGCAGCTGGCTCGCGCTGGCGTTCCTGGCCTTCGTCACCGTGCTCACCGCGCTGGACGCCGACACCCGCGTCTCGCTGTACGTGGGCGCCGGGTGGGCGGTGCTGCTGTCGGCGGGCTGGGCGGTGAGCCGCCGGGCCGGGGCGCGCGGCGGGGAGCCGGCGCCGGAGTACGCGGGGACGCCGTAGGCCGCGGCGGGCCGCGGGTGCACGCGCGCGTGGCCGGGGGCGGGGGTACGCGCGCGTGCCCGGGCCCACGCGTCCGCGCCACCGCCCGCGTCGCGGCGGGGGTGGCGCGTACGTACGGAACGGGGCGGCTACGCCCAGAGCTGGCCTTGCAGCGCGGCGACGGCCTCCTCCGTGGTCGCGGCGGTGTAGATGCCCGTCGACAGGTACTTCCAGCCGCCGTCCGCGACGAGGAACGCGATGTCGGCGCGCTCCCCGGCCCGTACCGCCTTGCGGCCCACGCCGATCGCGGCGTGCAGGGACGCGCCGGTGGAGACGCCCGCGAAGATGCCCTCCTCCTGAAGCAGCTCGCGGGTGCGGATGACGGCGTCCTCGGAGCCGACCGAGTAGCGGGTGGTGAGCACCGACTCGTCGTACAGCTCGGGGACGAAGCCCTCGTCGAGGTTGCGCAGCCCGTAGACGAGGTCGTCGTAGCGCGGCTCGGCGGCCACGATCCGCACGTCCGGGCGCTGCTCGCGCAGGTAGCGGCCGGCGCCCATGAGGGTGCCGGTGGTGCCGAGACCGGCCACGAAGTGGGTGATCGAGGGCAGGTCGGCGAGGATCTCGGGGCCGGTGCCGGCGTAGTGCGCGCCGGCGTTGTCGGGGTTGCCGTACTGGTAGAGCATCACCCAGTCCGGGTGCTCGGCGGCCAGCTCCTTGGCGACCCGCACCGCGGTGTTGGAGCCGCCGGCGGCCGGGGAGGAGATGATCTCCGCGCCCCACATGGCGAGCAGCTGGCGGCGCTCCGCGCTGGTGTTCTCCGGCATCACGCAGACGATCCGGTAGCCCTTGAGCTTCGCCCCCATGGCCAGCGAGATACCGGTGTTGCCCGAGGTGGGCTCCAGGATCGTGGCGCCGGGGGTGAGCCGGCCGTCCTTCTCGGCCTGCTCGATCATGAACAGCGCGGGGCGGTCCTTGATCGAGCCGGTGGGGTTGCGGTCCTCCAGCTTCGCCCAGATCCGCACCTCGGGGGAGGGGGAGAGGCGCGGCAGGTGGACCAGGGGCGTGTTGCCGACGGCCGCGAGCGGGCTGTCGTAGCGCATCAGACGGCGCCGCCGGCGACCGCGGGCAGGATCGTCACGCTGTCGCCGTCGGCGAGGCTGGTGGAGATCCCGTCGAGGAAGCGGACGTCCTCGTCGTTGAGGTAGACGTTGACGAAGCGGCGCAGGTCGGCGCCGTCGACCAGGCGCTCGCGGATCCCGGTGTGCCGGGACTCCAGGTCGTCGATCAGCTCCGCCAGGGTGGTGCCGTCGCCCTGCACGGCCTTCTCGCCGTCGGTGTAGGTGCGGAGGATGGTCGGGATGCGGACCTCGATGGCCATTTCGGGGCTCCTGTGGGATGCGGGGAGTCGGGTCTGCGGGGCGATCGCGGCGGGCGTGCCCGGGCCGCGGCTCCGCAGGGGGGCGGGGGACGTACACGCGCGCGTGCCGGGCGCCGGCGCCGGGCGCCGCTGCCGGGCGTCAGGCGGGGCCGGCCGCGCGGGGCGGCACGCCCGGACAGGCGGCGCTGGCGAGACGGCAGAGGTCGACATGCAGACGGACCACGAGCAGCACCTGCCGGCCCGGCGGTTTCCAGGTCACGTCGTGGTCAACCATGGGCTCATCGTATCGATTCCCCGTCCGCGTGCCGGATCGCCGTTTCATGATGCGGACGTGCGGGGCTCAGTGCGCGGGGACTTCGCCGTACGACGCCACCACGTTCACGTCCTCCTCGGTGACCACCCCGTCCACGATGCGGAACGAGCGGAAGGAGACGGGCCCGTCGTCGGCGCCGGACTCGGCGAGGGAGACGAGGACGTAGTGCGCGCCGGGCTCCTGGGCCAGCTCGATGTCCGTGCGGGAGGGGTACGCCTCGGTCGCGGTGTGCGAGTGGTAGATCACCACCTGCTCCTCGCCCCGGTCGCTCAGATCACGGTCGAGCCAGTACAGGTCCATCGAGTCGAACTGGTAGAACGTGGGCGAGCGGGCGGCGTTGAGCATGGGGATGAAGCGCTCCGGGCGGCCGTCCGCGGGGGCCGGCTCCGGGCCCGCGACCACGCCGCACGCCTCGTCCGGGAAGTCCTTGCGGGCGTGCGCGACGATCTGCTCGTAGAGCTCCTCCGTGATGGTCAGCATGGCGGCAAGGATGACACGGCCGCGGCGGGCACGCCTCGTACGTCCCGCACGCTGAGACGGATCCGCTCAGATGTCGGCCAGGTAGCGGACCTGGTCCCACACCGCCGGGTCCAGCGGGCCCGACCTGCGGCGGAGCTCCCGGCGGCCCACCTCGTGCAGGTCGTCGGTGTCCAGGAAGCCGGGGCCGCCCCGGCCGTCGTCGACCGAGCCGGGCGGCAGCGGGACCACGCCGGGCCGGCCGTCCCCCTGCCGGGCGGTGATCCGGGCCACCGTCACGGTCTCGCCGGACGTCTTTAGCACCACGCACGGCATCTCCTCGCCGGTGCCGCCGGTGCTGTCGGTGCCGTCGGCGTCCGCGGCCCCGTTTCCGTACGGGATACGCACCCACCACACCTCGCCCGGCAGCGGCTCCGGCGCCGGGCCCCCGCCCCGCCCGCGGCGCTCCCCGGCCGGCCGCCGGTGCGCGCGCGTCACCCGGCCGAAGCTGTCGACCAGCCCGGCGATCACCGCCAGCACCACCACGGCCGCGACGGCCGGCCACCACGAGGCGTCCATGCGCCCGATCCTAGGACCGCCCCCGTCCCGCGGGCGACCTCGCGCAGGTGGGCGCGCGGTCCGTACCCCGTCGCCATCCTGGTGATTCCGCCCACAACCGGGATGGGCGGGGGACCGCTGCGGCCCGTCCCGGCTTACGCTCGGCAGACCCGGCGGGGCATCGTCGCCCCGTCCCGACCGTGCCGGAGGTCCCTCCCCGATGAAGCTCACCGTCGTCGGCTGCTCGGGCTCGTTCCCGTCCGCGGACTCCGCGTGTTCGAGCTACCTGGTCGAGGCGGAGGGGTTCGCGCTCCTGCTCGACATGGGCAACGGCGCGCTCGGGGCGTTGCAGCAGCACTGCGGACTGTACGACCTCGACGCCATCCTGCTGAGCCACCTGCACGCGGACCACTGCATCGACATGTGCGGCTACTTCGTCGCGCGCTACTACCGCCACGACGGCGGCCCCGCCGACATCCTGCCCGTCTACGGCCCCAAGGGCACCGAGCAGCGGCTGACCACGGCGTACGCGGACACCCCCTCGGAGACGTCGATGAGCGAGGTCTTCGACTTCCGGGCGCTGGAGCGCGGCACGTTCGAGATCGGCCCCTTCACCGTGCGGGCCGACCTGGTCAGCCACCCGGTCGAGGCGTACGCCTTCCGCGTCGAGCACGGCGGCCGCAGCCTCGTCTACTCCGGCGACACCGGCCCCTGCGGGGCGCTGACCCGGCTGAGCGCGGACGCCGACCTGCTGCTCTGCGAGGCGGCCTTCACGCACGGCCGCGAGGAGATCCCGGACCTGCACCTCAACGGCCGCGAGGCGGGCGAGACCGCCGCGGCGGCGGGGGCGGGGCGGCTGGTGCTCACGCACATCCCGCCGTGGACGGACCCGCAGGTGAACCTGCGGGACGCCAAGGAGGTCTACGCGGGAGCGGTGGAACTGGCGCGCCCGGGCGCGGTGTACGAGGTCTGAGCGGGCGGGGCCGGCGGCCCCGCCCCCGCGGACGCGTCCCTACGCCTTGTACTGGGCCTTCTCCTCCTCCTCGATCTCCTCGTCCGACTCCCGGCCCGGGGTGGGCAGGTTGAACTTGACGATGGCGAAGCGGAAGATCACGTAGTAGAGCGCCCCGAAGCCCAGGCCGATCAGCGCCAGGCCCCACGGGTTGGTCGCGATGCCGAGGTTGAGCAGGTAGTCGATCGCCCCGGCCGAGAAGCCGAAGCCGTCCTTCATCCCCAGCCCCCAGGTCAGCGCCATCGAGACGCCGGTGAGCACGGCGTGGATCGCGTACAGCACGGGCGCGATGAACATGAACGTGAACTCGATCGGCTCGGTCACGCCGGTCACGAACGCGGTCAGCGCGATGGAGAACATCATGCCGCCGACGACCTTCTTACGCTCCGGCCGCGCGGTGTGGTACATCGCCAGGCAGGCCGCCGGCAGGGCGAACATCATGATCGGGAAGAAGCCGGTCATGAACTGCCCCGCGGTCGGGTCGCCGGCCAGGAAGCGGGCGATGTCGCCGTGCACGGTCTCGCCGGCGGAGTTCTCGTACGAACCGGTCTGGAACCACGGGAACGAGTTCAGCAGGTGGTGCATGCCGACCGGGATCAGCGCCCGGTTGGCCACGCCGAAGATGCCCGCGCCCACGGCGCCGGAGCCGACGAGCCACTCGCCGAAGTTGTGCAGGCCGGTGCCGAGGACCGGCCAGATGTAGCCGAAGACGACGCCGAGGACCAGCCCCGCGAAGGACATGAGGATCGGCACCAGCCGCCGCCCGCCGAAGAACCCGAGCCAGTCGGGCAGCTTGGTGCGGTGGTAGCGCTGGTACAGCAGCGCGGCAACGATGCCGATGACGACGCCGCCGAGGACGCCGGCGTCGACCGGGGCGTCGGTGTTGTCGTCGTGGAACGTGCCGAGCACGTTGCTGAAGACGAGATAGCCGACGATGGCGGCCAGCGCGGTCGAGCCGTCGGACTTCTTCGCGAAGCCGATGGCGATGCCGACGGCGAAGAGGATCGCCATGTTGTCGAGCAGCGCGCCGCCGCCCGCGGCCATGAACTCCCCGACCCGGTTGAAGAAGTCCGGCAGGGACTCCTTGCCCAGCATGTCGTCGGCGCCGAGCCGGGTGAGCAGCGCGGCGGCGGGCAGCGTCGCGATGGGCAGCATGAGGCTGCGGCCCAGCCGCTGCGCGTTGGCCATGATGCGGGACCCGCGGCCCCTCTGGCCGGCCTGACCGGCCTGGCCGGCGTCGGCCGAAGCGGAAGCCGTGGACATCCATTCCTCCATCGGAACGCAGGTGGTCTACACCTTTGAGTGGTGTAGACCAGTTCTAGCACGCGGTGCGAGCATAACGGAATACTGAATTCCGATCGCATCGGAGGTGGGATGATTCATGCCACTTTGTGGCGCTCACCACGGTCGGTGCACGGTGGGCGCTGGCGCATAATGGAGTAGACCAGTGCCCTCATGAACGAAACCTGGAGCGTGTGGCATGGCCAGCAAGGCTGAGAAGATCGTCGCCGGCCTCGGCGGCATCGGGAACATCGAAGAGATCGAGGGCTGCATCACCCGCCTCCGCACGGAGGTCGCGGACCCGGCACTGGTCGACGACGCGGCCCTGAAGGCCGCCGGCGCCCACGGCGTCGTCCACCTCGGCACGGCGGTGCAGGTCGTCATCGGCACCGACGCGGACCCGCTGGCCGCCGAGATCGAGGACATGCTGTAGCCGGAGGAACGCCCCCTGCGCTACGACCGGCCCCGCGCGGCGTCGAGCACGACGCCGGGGAGTTCCGCCCCCGCGCGGCCGGCGCGGCGAAACGGTCGGCAGGTGCCGGGCGCGGGGTTCGGTACGGAGGCCGTCAGCGCCAGGTCATGTTGATCTCGCGTTCGAAGTTCGCGTATCCGGCGCGGTGGAAGGCGTTCGCCATCGGGGTGTTGCCGAGGTCCGTGGAGGCGCGGATGCGGGGGACGTGCTGGGCGGCGAGGACGCGGGTGCCCTCGGCGAGGAGGTCGTCGACGTAGCCGTTGCCGCGGTGGGCGGGCAGGACCGCGAGGTAGGCGATGATCGCGCCGTAGTCGTTGCGGGCCGGGACGACGAAGCCGACCGGGGTGCCGTCGGGGAGGGTCGCGACGCGCCACCACTCGCGCGGGGTCGGGTAGCGGGCCAGCTCGTCCTCGTAGTGCCGGAGGGCCGCTTCGTGGGCGGACATCCGGGTCAGGTCGTCGCGGCCGTGGGCGTCCAGCGTGCCGGTGAGGACCGAGGCCATCAGGGGGACGAGCTCCGTGCCGCCGCGGACCGGGCGGAAGGTGAGGCGGCCGCCGGGCCCGGGGGCCGGTGTGCCGGGGCGCCACTCCAGGCGCAGCCGCTCGACGAAGAGCCTCGCGCCGGTCGCTTCGAGGACCCGCATGCGGTTCTCGACGGCCCGCCTGGCCGCCGGGGTGTCCCGCCAGTCCGGCGGGACGAAGCGGGCGTACTCCGGCGGGCGGGTGCCGGGCGGGAGGGTGGCGGCCGTCGCGGTCCGCAGGAGGCGGACGCCGATGTCCACCGGGTCGTCGTCGGGCCGGTCGTCCTCGATGTCGACGATGTCCAGCATGCGCGGCGCCTCGTCGCCCGCCCGGCTCCACCACGCCGCCCGGGCCACCAGGCGGTCGCCGCGCAGCGCGACCCACATCCACTCCGGGCGCCGCCGGCCCGCGGCGAGGTCGTCCGCCAGCTCCTCGTTGAGCACGTACGGCAGCCGGGAGAAGAGGCCCAGCTCGCCGGGCCCGGAGAGCGGGCGTACGGTCAGGTCGTTCGTGTTCACGGTCAGGCCACGCTCCACCCGTGCGGCGACGTCTGCCGTTCATGGATATCCGGCCCCGGCCCGCCCCGCAAACTCCTTTTCGCCCACCCCTGTTCCCGCGGCGGGGACGGGGGAGTGGGCTTTCATGTACGCCCTATAGGGTCGGGGCCATGCCTACTGCCGAGCCCTCCGCAGGCTCCCCCCGCTTCGACGGACGTACCCCCGCCGAACTGCGCCCGGTGGCGCTGGAACGCGGCTGGAGCATGCACGCCGAGGGGTCCGTGCTGGTCTCCTTCGGCGACACCCGCGTGCTGTGCACCGCCAGCTTCACCGAGGGTGTGCCGCGCTGGCGCAAAGGCAGCGGCGAGGGCTGGGTCACCGCGGAGTACGCGATGCTGCCGCGGTCCACGAACACCCGGGGCGACCGCGAGTCCGTACGCGGCAAGATCGGCGGCCGGACGCACGAGATCTCCCGGCTCATCGGCCGCTCGCTGCGCGCCGTCATCGACTTCAAGGCCCTCGGCGAGAACACCGTCGTCCTGGACTGCGACGTCCTCCAGGCCGACGGCGGCACCCGTACCGCCGCCATCACCGGGGCGTACGTGGCCCTCGCCGACGCCGTCGCGTGGGGCCGCCGCAACAAGCTGATCAAGTCCAAGGCGACGCCGCTGACCGGCACCGTGGCCGCCGTCAGCGTCGGCATCGTCGGCTCGGTGCCGCTGCTCGACCTCTGCTACGAGGAGGACGTGCGGGCCGAGACCGACATGAACGTCGTCTGCACCGGCGACGGACGCTTCGTCGAGGTGCAGGGCACGGCCGAGGGCGAGCCCTTCGCCCGCGCCGAACTCGACGCGCTGCTCGACCTCGCGGTCGGCGGCTGCGCGCAGCTGGACGGGCTGCAGCGCGAGGCACTGGAGGGAGACCGGTGATGGGGAAGAAGCTCTGGACCCGCGCGGGCGTCGCGCTGGCGGCGGGGGCCGCCGCCGTGACGCTCACCGGGGCGTGTGACGCGGTCAACAAGGCCATAGACTGCGCCCAGCTCGCGACCGAGATCGCGGCCGACGTCGACCGGCTCCAGGAGGCCGTCTCCGGCGCGGGCGAGAGCCCGCAGGCCGCCGCGGACGCGCTCGACGAGATCGAGCAGAACCTCGACGACTTCGGCGACAAGAGCGACGACGCCGACGTCGGCAAGGCCGTCGACGACCTGCAACAGGCCGTCGACAACGCCCAGCAGGCCGCCGACCGCGGCGAGGTGCCCGACTTCCGGCCGGTGGGCGACGCCGCCGGCGAGCTGACGAACGTCTGCAGCCCGTGACCGCCGACCGCCCCCGCCTCGTCCTCGCCACCCGCAACGAGGGCAAGGTCACCGAGCTGCGCGCCATCCTCGGCGCGGCGGGCGTCGCCGCCCGGCTCCTCGGCGCCGACGCCTTCCCGGACGTGCCGGACATGCCCGAGACCGGCGTCACCTTCGCCGAGAACGCCCTGCTCAAGGCGCACGCGCTGGCGCGGGCCACCGGGCTGCCCGCGGTCGCCGACGACTCCGGCCTCTGCGTCGACGTACTCGGCGGCGCGCCCGGCATCTTCTCCGCCCGCTGGTCCGGCCGCCACGGCGACGACGCGGCGAACCTCGCCCTGCTCCTGGCCCAGCTCGCCGACGTGGGCCCCGGCCACCGCGCCGCGCACTTCGCCTGCGCGGCCGCGCTCGCGCTGCCGGACGGCACGGAGCGCGTCGCGGAGGGGCGGCTGGAGGGCACGCTGCGGTACGAGCCGGCGGGCAGCGGCGGCTTCGGGTACGACCCGGTCCTCCAGCCGCTCGGCGAGGACCGTACGTGCGCGGAGCTGACCCCCGCGGAGAAGAACGCGATCAGCCACCGGGGCAAGGCGTTCCGCGCGCTGGCCCCGGTCGTGCGGGAGCTGCTCGGGGACTGAGGGACGCAGCACGCCGCGGGCGCCGCCGGAAACCCTCCGGCGGCGCCCGCGGCACGTTCCACCCGCCGCTACGCGGCGCCGAGCTGCTGGCGCTGCCGCCCCAGCCCGTCGATCTCCAGCTCCACCACGTCGCCCGCCCGCAGGTACGGCTTCGGCTCCGGCTGGCCCATCGCGACGCCCGCCGGCGTGCCGGTGTTGATGACGTCGCCCGGGTACAGGGTCATGAACCGGCTGAGATACCGCACCACGTGCGCCACCGGGAAGATCTGGTCCGCCGTCGTGCCGTCCTGCCGCTTCTCACCGTTCACCCACAGCCGCAGCCCCAGGGCCTGCGGGTCCGGCACCTCGTCGGCCGTCACCAGCCACGGGCCCAGCGGGTTGAACGTCTCGCAGTTCTTGCCCTTGTCCCACTGCCCGCCCCGCTCGATCTGGAACTCGCGCTCGGAGACGTCGTGCGCCACCGCGTAGCCGGCGACGGCGGCCAGCGCGTCCGCGTCGGACTCCAGGTAGCGGGCGGTACGGCCGATGACCACCGCCAGCTCCACCTCCCAGTCCGTCTTCTCGCTGCCGCGCGGCACGAGCACCGTGTCGTCGGGGCCCACCACCGTGTCCGGGGCCTTCATGAAGAGGATCGGCTCCGCGGGGATGGCCGCGCCGGTCTCGGCGGCGTGGTCGTGGTAGTTCAGCCCGATGCACACGATCTTGCCGATCCCGCCCACCGGCGGCCCCGTCCGCAGGCCCTCGGCGTCGAGCGCCGGCAGCGTGCCGGCCGCGGCGGCGTCCCGCACGCGGGCGAGGGCCGCGTCGTCGGACAGCAGCGCTCCGTCCACGTCGGACACGACCCCGGAGAGGTCCCGCAGGGTCCCTCCGGCGTCCAGCAGGGCCGGGCGCTCGCTCCCCTGCGGTCCGACACGCAGCAGCTTCATGGTGGTGACTCCCCTCTCCGCGGTCGATCGATCATCTGTTGATCGCGTCTAGTCCGCAAGACCTTGTTCAGCCCGTGGACCCGGGTGGCGGTGGAGGAGGGCGCGTTCGGCGGCGGTCCACGCGGTCGTGGTCGCCAGGTAGAGGCCCGCGGCGAGCGGCACGAGGGCCGCCGTGACGAGGGTGCCGAAGGAGAGCAGGGGCAGCCAGCGGACCGCCCCCGCGGCCGGGCCGGGGAGTCCGGCGGGCGGCACGGGCTCAGCCCCGCGCCCCTTCCCCGGCCGCCTCCCGCTCGGCCCGTTCTCATCGGTCGCCGCCGGTCGTACGGCCTCCGCTGCCGCCCCGCGCCCGGCCGTCATCCGCCGGCTGTGCCGGAACGTGTACGCCGCCACCGCCGCGATCACCGCGAACAACCCCGCGTACACCATGCCGTGCGCCCCGAACACCCCGCCGTCCGCGAGCGCGTCGGACCACCGGCCGCCCAGCGGGGCGCCGAGCAGGGTGTGCGTGAGCAGGTCGCGGTCGTGCCCGGTGAAGAGCCGGTACATCACCATGAACACCGGGATCTGCACCACCATCGGCCCGCAGCCCGCCAGCGGCGAGGCGCCCGCGTCCGCGTACGTCTCGGCGAGCGCCCGGCGCAGCCGCTCGGGGTCGTCCCGGTGCCGGCGCCGGATCTCCGCGACCCGCGGCGCGAGGTCGCGGCGCACGCGGTCGCCGCGGGCGGCGGCACGGGCGAGGGGGTGCAGTGCGAGGCGTACGAACAAGGTGAAGACGATGATCGCGGCGGCGGTGGCGGAGTCGCCGAAGAGCGGGTCGAGGGCGTCTGCGAGCGTGGACAGGAGCGAGGAGAGCGTGCCGAATACGGACATGGAGGGACTCCACGGGTCTCGTCGGGCCGGATGAGGGGCGGCGGAGTGACGAGCCGTGCGGGGTGCCCTGCGGGCGGCAGCGCGGGACGGCGGGCAGCGGGGAGCGGAGGAGCGGGCAGCGGAGGCCCGGGAACGTCGGGGGACGTCGGGGGACGTCAGGGCCGTCCGGTCGCCGGGAAGGGCTGTGAGCTGCGGGCTACGGGCTGCGAACCGCGGGCGGGCTGCGCCGGGGGGCGCCTACACGGCCGTCGGCAGCCCGCGTCCGGGCGCTCGGGGCCGCGGGCGGCCCGCGGCGGCGGGGTCCCGCTGGGGCAGGAAGGCGGTGCGCAGCGCGCGTTCGCGCAGGGCGGTACGGATCCGCGCGGGCGACGGCGGCGGTACGGCGGCGGCGACGCAGGCCAGCGCGGCGAGCAGGGTCAGCGCGGCGGAGGCGGCGGCGCCGGCGAGGCCGGTGGCGACGCCGGTCTCGTCGAGGACGACGTCCGCGACGAGAAGGAGCAGCGCGACGGCGAGCGCGCGGCCGCGGGCGGCGGCGCCGAGGATGCGCAGCAGCATCGGGGCCGTCCTCCTTCGCGTCGCCGTTCCGGACGGGGCGTACGTACGCCCGCGCGCATCGTAACCCGCCCCGGGCCCCCGGCGGGCGGGGTGTGCGCGCGGGCGCGGGGGCACGTCCGTGACGGGTGGGGCGCGCCGGACCGGGCCCGCGGGCGCGCGGAGCGGGCGGGGCGGGCGGCCCCGTGCCGCGGGGGTGGGTGTCCGCGGCGGGGCCGGGGAGGGGGTACGGCCCGTGCCGCCCGCGCGCGGCGGGTGGGTGCCTGCGGTGCGGGGCTGCGGAGGGGGTACGGTCCGTGCCGCGCGGGCGCGGCGGGCGGGTGCCTGCGGTGCGGGGCCGCGGAGGGGGTATGGGCCGTGCGGCCCGGGCCTGGCGGGTGGGTGCCTGTGGGGCGGGGGCGTGGAGGGGGTGCGGTCCGTGCCGCCCGCGCCCGGCGGCCGCCCGACCGCGCCGGGCCGGGGCGGGCCGCGGGCCCTCGGGCCTCCCCGGCCCGTACGCCCCGGCTCTCCCGGCCGCCCCTGCGCCCCGGCTCTCCCTGCCCGTACGTCCCGGCTCTCCCGGCCCCTGCGCCCCGGCTCTCCCGGCCCGTACGCCCCGGCCCCCCGGGAGGGCTCCGCTCAGCCGGCGATCGCCCGGTACACCGTGTAGATGACCAGCCCCGCGAGCGCGCCGACCACCGTGCCGTTGATCCGGATGAACTGGAGGTCCCGCCCGATGTGTGCCTCGATCTTCCGCGACGTGTGGTCCGCGTCCCAGCCCGCCACCGTGTCCGAGATCAGCGACGTGATCTGGTGCTGGTACGTCGTCACCACGTGCGTCGCGACGTCCTCCGCCCAGCCGTCGACCTTCTCCTGCAACCGCTCGTCGGCCGCCATCCGCTGCCCGAACGACAGCAGCGCCGCCCGCGCCCGCAGGCGCAGTTCGCTGCGCTCGTCGTCGGCCGCGCCGACGATCATGCCGCGCAGCGACGTCCACGCGGAGGCGATGAAGTCCTGCACCTCGTCGCGCGCCAGGACCTCGCCCTTGAGCCGTTCGACGCGCGCGCGGGTGGCGGTGTCGCCCTGGAGGTCGGCGGCGAAGTCGGAGAGGAACCGGTCGAGGGCGCCGCGTGCGGGGTGGTCGGGCGCGATGCGCATCTCGCTGATGAAGCGCAGCAGCTCCTTGTAGACCCGCTCGCCGACCCGGCGGTCGACGAACTTCGGGGTCCAGCCGGGCGCGCCGCCGGCGACGGCGCCGACGACCGAGGGGCCGTTGCTGATCAGCCAGCTCTCGGCGCGCTCGCAGACGAGGTCGACGACGCGGCGGTGGCCGCCGTCCGCGACGATCTTCTCCAGCAGCTTGCCCAGCCCGGGCCCCACTTCCAGGGCGGCGGCGCGGCGGTTGATGGCCTCGCCGACGACGGCCTGCACGTCGTTGTCCCGGAGCACGGCGAGCGCGCCGCGCAGCGCGGTCGACGCCTCGGCGGTGACGCGGTCGGCGTTGGCGGGCTCGGCGAGCCAGCCGCCGACGCGGCCGCCGAGGCCGAGGGCGTGCAGCCGGGTGCGTACCACCTCGGCGGAGAGGAAGTTCTCGCCGACGAAGTCGCCGAGGCTCTGGCCCAGCTGGTCCTTCTTGGTGGGGATGATCGCCGTGTGCGGGATGGGCAGCCCGAGGGGCCGCTTGAAGAGCGCTGTGACCGCGAACCAGTCGGCCAGCGCGCCCACCATGCCGGCCTCCGCCGCCGCGGCGACGTAGCCGGACCAGGCGCCGGCGCCGTTGTGCTGCGCCCAGCGGGCGAGTGTGAAGACCACGGCGGCCAGCAGCAGCAGGCCGGTGGCGATGGCCTTCATCTGGCGCACGCCGCGCCGCTTCTCCGCGTCGGCGTCCGTGTAGCCGTCCGCGAGGCCACCCGGTCTGTCCGCTGTCAGCCGATCCATCCCGCTCCGTCCGCTCACGCCGCTTTCCCGCAGTCTCTCGACGGCCATTGTCCCCGGGGCGGTCACCATCTTTCACTTCCGTCGTAACTTTGCCTTCCGGATGGTAAAGTTACGAACCATGAGGCCCAGCTCCCGCACCCAGATCCTCGAAGCGGCCGTCCGCGTGGTCGAGCGGGCGGGGATCACCGCCCTGACGCTCGACGCCGCCGCGGCCGAGGCCGGGCTGACCAAGCCCGGGCTGATGTACCACTTCCCCACCCGGGACGCGCTGCTGCTCGCGATCCAGCGGCACCTGACCGAGTGCCTGGAGCGGGACCTGCGCGCCGAGCTCGGCAAGCCGTTCGAGGAGGCCACCGCCCGCGAGCGGGCCGCCGCCTACGTGCGGCTCTGCGGCCAGGGCGGCGGGCGGGCGGACTTCGCGTTCATGGTCGCGTCGGCGACCCGGCCGGAGCTGGCGCGGATCTGGGACGAGTTCGCGGACCGCTGGGCGCCCGAGCCGCCCGGGCCCGACCCGGATCCGGAGGCCGTCGACCTGTTCCTGGCCCGGCTGGCGGCGGACGGGCTGTGGCTGTTCCACGCCACCGCGCAGACCGCGCTCGCCCCGGAGGTGGCCGACGCGGTGCGGCGCCGGCTCGCCGCGCTCACCGACCCGGCGCCCTGAGGCCCCGGCCCCGTCCACGTACACACCCGGAGAGGTGCCCGATGCTCCAGGCGCGACGCTGGTGGGTGCTCGCCACCGTGTCGGCGGGACTGCTGCTCATCTCGCTCGACATGACGATCCTCTACACCGCGCTGCCCACCCTCACCGCCGAGCTGCACGCCGACCCCTCGTCGAAGCTGTGGATCATCAACGCCTACCCGCTGGTGATGGCCGGGCTGCTGCTCGGCGCCGGCACGCTGGGCGACCGCGTCGGCCACAAGCGGATGTTCCTGGCCGGGCTCGTCGTCTTCGGCGCCGCGTCCACGGTGGCCGCCTTCGCGCCCTCGGCGGCGGTGCTGATCGGCGCGCGCGCCTTCCTCGCGGTCGGCGCGGCGGCGATGATGCCCGCGACGCTCGCGCTGATCCGGCTCACCTTCGACGACGAGCGCGAGCGGGGCGTCGCGATCGGCATCTGGGGCACGATCGCCGTCGCCGGCGCCGCGCTCGGGCCCGTGGTGGGCGGGGTGCTGCTGGACCGCTTCTGGTGGGGCTCGGTCTTCCTGGTCAACGTGCCCGTCGTGCTGGCGGCCCTCGCCGCCACCGCGGTGCTCGCGCCCGGCGGCTCCGGCAGCCGGGACCGGCCGTGGGATCCGGTGGCGTCCGCGCAGGTCATGGCCGGGCTGGTGGGCCTGGTGTACGCGATCAAGGAAGCCGCGCGGCCGGCGCCCGACCCGCTGCCCCTCGCCGGCGCGCTGCTCGTCTCCGCCGCCGGCTTCACCGTCTTCGTACGCCGCCAGCGCCGCCGTACGTACCCGCTGATCGACTTCGCGCTCTTCCGCAACCGTCAGCTGCTCGCCGGCGTGCTCGGCGCCGGGCTGTCGATGTTCGCGACCGCGGGCACCGAGCTGATCCTCGCCCAGCGCCTCCAGCTCGTGCTCGGCCTCAGCCCGCTGCACGCCGGGCTGCTGGTCGCCACGTCCGCCCTCGGCGCGCTGCCGGCGGGCGTCGTGGTCGGCGCCCTGGTGTACCGGGTGCCGGCGCGGCACCTCGTCGGCGGCGGGCTGCTCCTCGGCGCCCTCGGCGTCGCGCTCGCGCTCCTGCTCACGCCGGGCGCCGGCCCGCTGCTGGACGGCGGGCGCGCCGCGGGCTGGGTGGTCCCCGGCATGGTCCTGGCGGGCCTCGGGCTGGGGACGGTCATGACCGCCGCCTCCGCCGCGATCATCGGCGGCGCGCCGCCGCACCGGGCCGGCATGGCGTCGTCGGTCGAGGAGGTCTCGTACGAACTGGGTAGCCTCACCGGCGTCGCGGTCCTCGGCAGCACCCTGACCGCCGTCTACACCGCCACCGCCGACCTCCCCGCCGGCGCCCCCGGCGCGGCGGCCGACAGCCTCGACGAGGCCCGCGCCGTCGCCGCCGGGCTCCCGCCGGACGAGTCCGGGCCGCTGCTGGAGACCGCCTTCGCGGCCTTCGACAACGGCTACGCGCTCACGCTGGCGGTCACCGCCGCCGTGCTGGCCGCCGGCGGCGTCGCCGCCCGCGCCCTCCTCGGCCACCGCACCGCGACCGCCGCGCCGGAGAAGGACGCCTCCGGCGCGGATGCAGACGCGGATGCAGGCACAGACGCGGAGGCCGCCGGAGCCGTGACCGGAACGCCGCCCTCCGATCGCTAGACCGGCGGGGGACGGGCCGACGTGAGGACCGGGGCGGGGTGCGCACTGCCGCGCTCCGGGCCGTGCGCCGCGCGGGTCCCGTCAGGGCCCGTCCGGTCCCGCCAAGTCCCGTCCTACTCCAGCCGCTTGCGGCGCTCCTCGCGCGCCAGCCGCCGCTCCTCCTTGGCCAGCCGGCGCTGCTCCCGCGCCGCCTCCGCCTCCGCGCGCCGGGCCGCCTTCGTCTTCTTCCGGCTCGTCCCCACACCGCCCCACAGGGCGAAGCCGGTGATCGTGACGCGCGGGGTGCCGGGGGTACGGGGGACGCCGGTGTGGGAGTGGTCGAAGCCGCCCATGACGCCGATGCCGCGGACCTCCAGGGCGATGTCCGGCGGAAGGATGACGTTCGCCCCGCCCATGATCATGATGCAGCGGATCTCCACCTCCTCGGCCTCGAAGTCCGCCTCGCGCAGGTCGAGTTCGCCGCCGCCCCAGAACGAGAACATCGTGAAGCGCCGCGGCACCGTCCAGCGCCCCTTGCGCTCGAACCCGCTCATGATGGCGATGCCCTTGCGGGACGTCGCCTCCCCGCCGATGCGGCCGGTCCAGCCGGACGCCGCACCCGGCGCCCGCGCCGGTGCGGCGGCGCCCGGGGCGGCGACCGCGGGCGGGCCGCCGGCCGCGGGCAGGTCGCGGGTGACCGGTTCGAGCTGGGCGTAGGTCTTCGCCCGGTACGTCTCCTCCAGCCGTTCCTCGAACTCGTCCAGGGCGAGCCGGCCCTCCGCCAGCGCGTCGCGCAGGATCTCGGCGACCCGCTCCCGGTCGGCGTCCGAGGCGCGCAACTCCGGCAGGTGCTCATCGCTCGTCATGGGAACGAGCCTATGCGTACATGCGGGCGATGACGTCCTCGATGTCCGGTTCCCGTACGGAGAGGTCGACCAGCGGCCACCGTTCGGCCACCTCCGCGACGAGCGGCGCCGCGCTGGCGTCCGCGGGGAACGCGAGCCACTGCCGCGGCCCCTCCACCTTCACGGTGCGGCAGCCGGCGACGTCGATGGGCGGCAGCTCGCGCTCCAGGTCGACGACGAGCATCCGCTCGCTCTCGCCGACCGCGTGCAGCCCGGCGAGGTCGCCGTCGTACATCAGCCGGCCGTGGTCGATGACCATCACCCGCTTGCAGAGCTGCTCGATGTCCGACAGGTCGTGCGTGGTGAGCAGCACGGTCGTGCCGCGGTCCGCGTTCAGCTCGCGCAGGAACTCCCGCACCTTCGCCTTGCTCAGCACGTCGAGGCCGATGGTCGGCTCGTCCAGGTAGAGCACCTCGGGGTCGTGCAGCAGCGCGGCGGCGATGTCGCCGCGCATCCGCTGGCCCAGGGAAAGCTGCCGTACGGGCACCTCAAGCAGGTCGCCGAGGTCCAGCAGCTCGGTGCAGCGCGCCAGGTTGGCGCGGTAGCGGTCGTCGGGGATGCGGTACATGCGGCGCATCAGCCGGTACGAGTCGAGCAGCGGCAGGTCCCACCACAGGGTGGTGCGCTGGCCGAAGACGACGCCGATGCGCCGGGCCAGCCGGGTCCGCTCGCGGGCGGGGTCGATGCCGGCGACGCGCAGCCGGCCGCCGGTGGGGGTGAGGATGCCGGTGAGCATCTTGATGGTGGTGGACTTGCCGGCGCCGTTGGGGCCGATGTAGCCGACGACCTCGCCGCGCGGCACGGAGAAGCCGATGCCGCCGACGGCGCGCACCTCGTGCTTCGTACGGCGCAGCCGCCCGGCCCGGCGGCGTACGACGAAGACCTTCTCCAGGTCCTCGACCTCGATCACGGCGTGCCTCCCTGGAGTTTCCCTAGCTTCCCGTGCTGCGGTATCCGCGCAGCCCCGTACGCCACGCCAGCCCGGCCAGCGCGCAGCAGGCCGCGGCGACGAGCGGCGAGGCGAAGTCCACCCAGCCGGGCAGGCCCAGCGGGTCGTCCCGGCCGAGCACGTGCAGGGCCGGGAACCAGTTCACGAACGCCAGCGGCACGACGAACGTGACGCCGCGCACCAGGTCCTTGCCGAAGATCGTCGGCGGGTACTGGGTGAGCGTGTTGCCGCCGTACGTGAACGAGTTCTGTACCTCCGCCGCCTCCGTGGCCCAGAACTGGAACGCCGCCCCGCACGCGAACACCGCCCCGAAGATCGCCGCCCCCGACAGCACCATCACCGGGACCAGCAGCACCGCGGCCGGCGTCCACGCCACGCCGTCCAGCGCCGTCAGCGACCAGACCAGCACGGTCAGCCCCTGGAGCACCCGGCCGACCCGGCGCAGCGCGAAGCGGTCGGCGGCGATCTGCGCGAACACCGGCACCGGCCGGACCAGCAGCGCGTCCATCGTGCCGTCGCGGATCCGGCTGCCGATCCGGTCCAGGTTGCCCAGCAGCAGGTCGGCCAGGCCGAGGGAGGTGGAGGTGGTGCCGTAGAGGAAGGCGACCTCGGCGAAGGTGAAGCCGCCGAGCACGTCGGTGTGCGAGAACATGATCGCGATCGCCGCGAAGTCGGCGGCGGTCATCAGCAGGTTCCCCAGGGCGGTCATGGCGAACGACAGGCGGTACGTCATCGTCGTACGCACCCACATGCCGACGATCAGCCCGTACCCCCGCACCCCCGTGCCCAGCTCAGCCACCCTGGACCACCACCTTGCGGGTCGCGACCGCCTGCAACGCCCGCCCGGCGGCCAGCAGCGCCACCGCCCACGCCGCCTGGAACGCCAGCGCCCCGGCGACGCCCGCGCCGGTGTGCCGGCCGAGCAGCACGTCGGCGGGGACCTGGAGCATCGCGGCCCACGGGAGCGCCTCGGCGACGTCGCCGAGGGTGCCGGGGAAGACGGTCAGCGGCAGCAGGGTGCCGGACAGGAGCATCGCCACCAGCGCGTTGATGAGGTTGATGCCCTGGCCGTCGAGGAGCCAGAACGCGGCCAGCCCCACCAGGTAACGGATGGCGAAGCTGACCAGGCAGCCGAGCGTCACGGCGAGCAGGAAGAGCAGCCAGGTGTGCGGCGCGGTCGGCAGCGCCAGCTCGAACGCCAGCGCCCCCACGGCCATCGGCACGACGCCCCGGCCGAGCAGCTGGAACGCGGCCCGGCCGAAGTCGTGGGCGCACCACCACAGCTGGAGGTCGACGGGGCGGTACAGGTCGACGGCCACGTCGCCGGTGCGGATGCGCTCCTGCAACTCCTCCTGGAAGCCGAAGCCGAGGAGCGCGGCGGGCGCCAGCAGCGCCTGGCCGACCCAGACGAAGGTGAGGGCCTGCGCCTGGTCGTAGCCGCCGAGCTGGGGGCGCTCGTGCCAGAGGGCGAGGTAGGTGTACGCCAGGATGAAGCCGAAGACGGTGTTGGTGAAGACGCCGGCGGCGGTGGCCGCGCGGTACGTCGAGAAGCGGCGGAAGCCGCCGGCCGCCACCAGCCCGTACAGCATCGTCCACCCCACCCCCCTGCTCCCGGCACAAAGCAACGGACTCTAGTCCAGTCGGGTTGAGCCCCGCGACCGGTTATCCACACCTCCCGGATATCTGCATTCTTAATGACAAACTGCATCGCAAGTGTCATATCAGACGATGGATCGATCCCACGGACTGCAGATGAGCCACACGGAGATGCGACAGGGCGTCCGGAGCTTCGGCCCCGCCGACGAGCCGGACGAGGACGACGGCCCGGACGGCCCGGACGGCCCGGACGGCACGGACGGCGGCACGGACGACGGTGCGGACGGCGCCGCGGACGGGGGCGGTGCCGACGCGAGCGCCGCGGACGGGAACGCCCCGGGCGACGGCCCGGCGCCGCCGCCCGCCCCGCCCGTCCCGCTCGCCCCGGCCCCCCGGCGCCCCGCGCGGCGCCGGGGGCGGCGGACGTACCGCAGGACGTGGTGGAAGGTGCTGCTGGGCGCCGCGATGCTGACGGTGGCGCTGGCCTCCGGGGCGTTCGCCGTGGGCTATCTGACCGTCGACATCCCGCGGCCCAACGAGATGGCGACCGCGCAGAGCAACCACTACTTCTACGCCGACGGCTCCAAACTCGCCGTCAAGGGCGAGGTCGACCGCGAGAGCGTGGAGCTGCGGCGCGTCCCGGACCACGTGCGGATGGCCGTCCTGGCCGCCGAGGACCGCGAGTTCTACTCCGACTCCGCCGTCAACCCCCTGGCGATGGTCCGGGCCGGCTACCACACCCTGACCGGCAAGGGCACCCAGTCCGGCTCGACCATCACCCAGCAGTACGTGAAGAACTACTACCTCGACCAGGAGCAGACGATCAGCCGCAAGCTCCGCGAGGCGTTCATCGCGATCAAGCTGGACCGCGAGGTCAGCAAGGACGACGTGCTGGAGGGCTACCTCAACACCAGCTACTTCGGCCGCAACGCCTACGGCGTGCAGGCCGCGGCGCAGGCGTACTACGACAAGGACGTCGAGGAGCTGACCGTCGCCGAGGGCGCGTACCTCGCGACGCTGCTCCAGGCCCCCAGCACGTACGACGTGACCGTGCACCCCGGCAACCGGCCCGCCGCCGAGGCCCGCTGGAACTACGTGCTGGACGGCATGGTCACCGAGGGCTGGCTGACGCCCCGCGCGCGTGAGCGCATGGAGTTCCCCGTGCCCGGCGAGCACCGGCTCGACCCCGGCCTGTCCGGGCAGCGCGGCTACCTCGTCGAGGCCGTCAACAGCTACCTCGTCGAGCACCGCATCATCGACGAGAAGACGCTCGCCGCCGGCGGCTTCCGCATCGTCACGACGCTCCAGCCCGACAAGCAGGACGCCTTCGTGGCCGCGGTGGACGAGCAGCTGACCTACCGGCTCGACCCGGAGACCAACCCCGCCGACGCCTACGTGCGCGTCGGCGGCGCCTCCGTCGACGTCGCCAGCGGCGAGGTCGTCGCGCTCTACGGCGGCCCGGACTACACCCGGCAGTACGTCAGCAGCGCCACCCGCCGCGACTACCAGGCCGGCTCCACCTTCAAGCCGTTCGTCTTCGCCGCCGCCGTGCAGGAGAAGGCGCGGAACTGGGAGGGCAAGCGGATCACGCCGCGGACGATGTACGACGGCGAGAGCGGCCGCAAGGTGATCGGCCGGAAGGGGGAACCGCTGCGCTACTCGCCGGACAACCAGGACGACGTCTCCTACGGCCGCATCAACGTCGCCGACGCCACCAACGAGTCGGTCAACTCCGTCTACGCGCAGATGGCCCAGGACGTCGGCCCCAAGAAGGTCCGCGGCACCGCGATCCGGCTCGGCCTGCCGCCCGCCACCCCGGAGCTGAAGGACCACCCCTCCATCGGCCTCGGCACCGCCACCCCCAGCGCGCTCGACCTCGCGCAGGCGTACGCCACCCTGGCCGGCCACGGCAACCACGGCGGCTACCGGCTCGTCGACAAGCTCAGCCGCAACGGCGAGATCTTCCAGCTGCCGCCGCAGCGCCCGCACCCCGTGATCTCCCGCACGGCGGCGGACACGACGACCGCCATGCTCCAGAACGTCGTCGAGAGCGGCTCCGGCGAGGAGGCGCAGCTCGCCGGGCGGCCGGCGGCCGGCAAGACCGGCACCGGCGAGCACGACCGCTCGGCGTGGTTCGCGGGCTACACCCCGGAGCTGGCCACGGTGGTCGGGGTGATGGGGCAGGACCCGGAGACCGGGGCGCAGAAGTCGCTCCACGGGGTGCTGGGGGAGGACCGCATCAGCGGCGGCGGGGTGCCGGCGAAGATCTGGGGCGCGTACACCCGGGACGCGCTGTGGGACGTGCCGGCGAGCGACTTCGCCCTGGAGATCACCCACCGGCAGCGGATGCCGTACACCCCGCCCCCGGCACCCCCGCCCGCCCCGGCACCCCCACCCGCCCCCACGGCCCCGGCCGCACCCGCGCCCGCGGCACCGGCGGGGGCGGCCCCGCCGGTGCCGCAGTAGGGGGCGGTACGCGGATCAGTGCCCGGATCAGTGCCCGGACGTCGCCTTCAGACCGACCACCGAGACCAGCAGCAGGGCGACGAAGAACACCCGCGCGGCCGTCGCGGGCTCCCCCAGCACCACCATGCCGAGCAGCGCCGCCCCGCCCGCGCCGATGCCCACCCACACGCCGTACGCGGTGCCGATGGGCAGGGTCTTCGCCGCCTGGGCGAGCAGCGCCATGCTGGCGGCGATGCCGGCGACGGTGAACACGCTGGGCCACAGGCGCGTGAAGCCCTCGGTGTACTTCATTCCTATCGCCCAGCCCACTTCGAGCAGACCGGCGACGAGCAGCAGAACCCAGGCCATGAGACGGACCTCCGTGCGTCGGGCTGACGGGGGTGCGTCGTCTTTGCGTGACCCGGTACGGCGCGTCTCGTCGGGTTGCCCCAACGGTAGCAAGCCGCCGACGGGCGCCGGCCGGAGCGGGAAGGCTACAGATACAGGCCCGTGGAGTCCTCCGTGCCCTCCAGCCGCTCCGAGGCCACCGCGTGCAGGTCGCGCTCGCGCAGCAGCACGTAGCCCACGCCCCGCACCTCGACCTCGCCGCGGTCCTCCGGGTCGAACAGCACCCGGTCGCCCGGCTCCACCGTCCGTACGTTCTGCCCGGTGGCCACCACCTCCGCCCAGGTCAGCCGGCGGCCCACGGCCGCGGTGGCGGGGATGACGATGCCGCCGCTGGACCGGCGCTCGCCCTCCGCGGCGTCGGTGCGGACGAGTACCCGGTCGTGGAGCATCCGGATGGGCAGCTTGTCGTGGGGCGTATTCACGTACCCGACGGTACCCGCGTCGCTAGCGGCGCCGCCGCCTGCCCCGGGACTTCTTCGGCCGGCGCGACCCCGCCGCCAGCAGCCCGGCGACGGCCACGACGGCGACCGCGACCGGCACGATCCGCTCCAGCCGGGGGCCCCCGTCCGGCGAGACGAGCACGCCGCGGGCGCTGTCGACCGCGCGGTTCGCCACCACGAACGCCTGCCCGGCGGTGCGGTCCACCGCGCCCTTCGTACGGGCCTTGGCCTCGTCCACCAGGGTCTTGGGGCTCACCCGCAGCGAGATCTCGTCGAGCGTCGCGGCGAGATCCTGCCGCCGGCGGGTGATGTCCGCCTCGATCTGCGCGGGAGTCCTGCCGTCCGACACCGCGGTGCCTCCGTCCTCGCCGTCCGTCTGCTTTTCGACAGTCTGTCAGCCGTTACGCTCGGGTGCGACATCCGCCCCGCACCGAGGAGTAGGGAAAGCACCATGAGCGAGCGACTGCGGCCCGGCGACCCCGCCCCCGACTTCACCCTCCCCGACGCGGACGGCAACGACGTGTCGCTCGCCGACCACCGCGGCCGCAAGGTCGTCGTCTACTTCTACCCGGCCGCGCTCACCCCGGGCTGCACCAAGCAGGCGTGCGACTTCACCGACAACCTCGACGTGCTGGCCGCCGCCGGCTACGACGTCATCGGCGTCTCGCCCGACAAGCCGGCGAAGCTGGCGAAGTTCCGGGAGAAGGAGTCGCTGAAGGTGACGCTCGTGGGCGACCCGGAGAAGGAGGTGCTGGCGGCGTACGGCGCCTTCGGCGAGAAGAAGCTCTACGGAAAGACGGTGACCGGCGTCATCCGCTCCACGGTCGTCGTGGACGAGAAGGGCACCGTCGAGCGGGCGCTGTACAACGTCAAGGCCACCGGTCACGTCGCGAAGCTCCTCAGGGACCTCGACATCACGTCGCCCGCGTGAGGTAGCCGGAGACCACCACGTTGCCCGTGTAGGTCCGCTCCCCGGGCTCGTACGCGCCGCCGCAGGTGAGCAGCCGGATCTCGGCCCGGCCGCGCTTGTGCTGCCCGTAGACGCGCTGGGCGTCGAAGTCGTCCTTGGCGACGGTCTCCACCCGCTCGACGGTGAACACCGCCGTGCGTCCGTCCGCCCGGGTGACGGTGACCTCCTCGCCGGGGCGCACGTCGCCGAGCCGGTAGAACACCGCCGGCTTCGCGCGGGTGTCCACGTGCCCGACGAAGACCGCGACGCCGGCGGCGCCGGGCCGGGCGCCGCCGCGGTACCAGCCGATCTCGTTCGCGTTGCCGAACGGCGGCGCCGCCACCGCCCCGTCCTCGTCCAGCCCGCGGCCGACGACCGGCCCCGCCACCCCCACCGACGGCACCGCGACGCCCGCGGGCACCGCGTCGGCGTCCGGCCGGCCGGGCAGCGGGCGGGCGGCCGGCGGCCCGTCGCGCAGCACCTGCGCGCCGGCGGCGGCGTCGGAGAGCGTGCCGCCCGCCTCGCCGCCGTCCAGGCCGCGGCCCCAGAGCCAGAGGCCCAGCAGCAGCGCGGCCCAGGCGGCGACGGTGACGGGGGAGGGACGGCGGCGGGCGGGCTCAGCGGCCATCGGGGCCGCTCCCGTACGGGCCGCCCCCGGCGGCGCCGCGGCCCCGGCGGCGTACGGCGAAGGTGACCGCGAGGGCCGCCGCGCCGCCGCCCGCGAGGACGAGCGGGAGCGCGCCGGGGCCGCCGCCGTCCCCCTCCGCGGCCTGCCGCGCCCGCGCCTGCCGCGCTTGCGCCGTCCCGCCGCCGCCCGCCGTCACCGGGGACCAGGGCTCGTGCCGCCAGTTGTTCTTCCAGGGGTCCGGCCGCCGGTGCGGCTCCTCCACCTCCACCCGGCCGCGCGCCACCCGCTCGGCGCCGTCGCACTCGACCCACACCGGGTACGTACCGGGCCGCGCGGTCCACTTGATCTTCCCCGCCCCGGTCAGCCCGCCGAAGTTGTCCGGCCGCATGTTCACCGGCGCCTCGAACGCCTCGGAGGTCGCCGAGGCGTGGTCGCCCCGGCAGGAGCCGGTGCTCACCTGCACCGGGTCGCCGCGCTGCACGCGGTACGGGGTCACGCTCACCTCGCCGCGGGCGTACGCGTCGGTGCCGCAGGAGACGGCGGCACCGCCCGTCAGCAGCAGAACGGCGGTGAGGCAGACACGGACCGGGCGCATGGGACCTCCGGGAAGCTCTCACTCCCAGGGTCGGCACGCGCCGGGGCCCCGCATCCGCAGGGCGGCGGCACTGGGCCGATCCGGTTGCCGCCCACCCGAACGGCGGCCGCGGGGTTGCGGCGGGGGAGCGCGGCCCGCGGCCGGGCCGCCTTCCCGGATCGGCCTCAGATCAGCTCGACCAGGTCGGCGATCGAGTCGGCGATGTGCGAGGGCCGGTACGGGAAGCGCTCCACCTGGTCCGCCCGGGTGAGCCCGGTCAGGACGAGGTAGGTCTCCATCCCGGCTTCGAGCCCGGCCAGTATGTCCGTGTCCATCCGGTCGCCGATCATCGCGGTCGACTCGGAGTGGGCGCCGATCTGGTTGAGCCCGGCGCGCATCATCAGGGGGTTGGGCTTGCCGACGAAGTACGGGTCCTTGCCGGTCGCCTTGGTGATGAGCGCGGCGACGGCGCCGGTCGCGGGCAGCGGGCCCTCGGTGGACGGGCCGGTCTCGTCCGGGTTGGTGGCGATGAAGCGGGCGCCGTTCTCGATGAGCCGGATGGCCTTCGTCAGCGCCTCGAAGCTGTACGTGCGGGTCTCGCCGAGGACGACGTAGTCGGGGCGGTGGTCGCTGAGGACGTAGCCGTGGTCGTGCAGCGCGGTGGTGAGACCGGCCTCGCCGATGACGTACGCGGTGCCGCCGGGGCGCTGGTCGTCGAGGAACTTGGCGGTGGCCAGGGCGGAGGTCCAGATGTTCTTCACCGGGACGTCCAGGCCGATGCGGGAGAGGCGGGCGTGCAGGTCGCCGGGGGTGTACATGGAGTTGTTGGTGAGCACGAGGAAGGGCTTGCCGGATTCGCGGAGCCGCTTGATGAAGGCGTCGGCGCCGGGGATGGGGATGCCCTCGTGCATGAGCACCCCGTCCATGTCCGTCAGCCAGGACTCGACCGGCATGCGCTCCGCCATCTGCTCTCCCAGGGGTGCTCGGGGACTGGGCCACCAGCGTAGACGGAGGTGCGGGGGAGAGGAGGGGCGGCGGGTGAAGAGTGTGGGAGGGGCTGTGCGTGGAGGTGGGGGCTGGCGGTGGCGTGGGGGCGCCCGGGGCCGGGTCACCAGCCTGACGCAGGTGCGCAGGATGGGTGGCTGGTGGCTGTGCGGAGCTGGCGCCGGGACCGGGCCCTGGTCCGCACCGCCCGGTGGCGTGGCGCAGGCCGGGACCGGCGAAGACCGCCGGGCCGGCGGGGGCGCCCGCCGCCCCCGGAACGGGGGCGGCCGTGCCGCACCGGCGAGGCGACCGGGTGGCGGTCGCTCTCAGCGCCTCGGCGGAGCGGCGGGCCGGCGGCGCGGCGGGTCGCGGCGGAGGACGCCGCGGCGGCGCCGCGGCGGCGGTCAGGCGGGGGCCCGTCGCGGCCAGGGCGTCCGGCATCGGCGCGGTGCCGGGGAGCCGGGGCGGCGGCTGCGGTACGTCGCCGGGCCAGCTCGGTACGGGGGTGCCGCCCGGCGCCGCCGGTCCGCCGGGTCCGTCCGGCCCGCCCGGTCCGTCCGGTCCGTCCGGGGTGCCCGGTGCCGGCGGGGCGGCCGGAGGTCCGGGGGCTCCGCGTTCTCCCGTACCCGGCTCCGCCGGGCCCCGCGGCGGTTCCGGCGTCGCCCCCTCCCACGGGGGCGTGGCGCCCGGCCCGGCGGGGCGCTCCGGCGGGCCGGACGGCTCCTCCGGGCCCGCCGGTTCCTCCTCCGGTCCCGTGGGTTCCGTCCCCCGCCCCGGTTCCGAGGGCCGGGCCGTACCGCCGCAGCACGACCTCCCCGGCTCGATCCCGACCTCGTAGTCCTCCGACTGCCCGACCCACTCGCCGTCGTCCCCGCGGCGCTGCACCGCCGTCACGTTCACGGTCACCCGCCCCTCCGGGGCGGCCTCCCCGAAGCCCAGCCGCACCGGCACCTCCCGCCCCCCGCGCGGCGGCAGCGCGAAGCCGGGGAACCCCGCCGCGAACACCCCCGCGCTCTCTCCCGCGCCCGTCCGCTCGAACGTCACCGGCCGCCAGCGCCGCTCCCCGGCGTCGTAGAACCGCAGCCGGATGTCGCCCGGCCGAAGCCGGTCGCCGTCCTCGTGGCGGAGGACCGCCACCGGGTGCACCGCGCGGCACGGCCGGTCCGCGGTGTTGCGCAGCCGCAGGGTCAGGCCGTGCGGCGGGCCCCCGGCCCGGAGCCGGGCGGCGCCGTCGCCGCGCAGCTCGGCCGTCAGGGGGAAGCCACCGGCCCCGGGGCCGCCGCAGCGCGGCGCGAGCGGCACGAGCGGCGGGTGGGGTGCGGCGGCCGCCGGTACGGGGGTGGTCAGGAGGGCCGCGGCGGCGGCCGTGAGGGCGAGTGCGGAGCGCGGTCCCATGGTCGCGACCGTGTCACGGCCCCCGTACCGGCGATCGGCGGGACGACTCTGAACGGCCCAGAACCCGGCCGCACAACACCCGTCCGGCGCAACCCCCGCCCCGCCCGCCCCGTCGGGCCCGGCGCGATCGCCGCCGCTGCCCGTGTGGTTGAGTGACGGCCATGGTTGACACCCCTGGCACCCCGCTCCGCGTCGGTCTCTTCGGTTACGGACTCGCCGGGTCCGTCTTCCACGCCCCGCTGGTCGAGGCCACCGACGGCCTCGTCCTCGACACCGTCGTCACCGCCGACCCCGGGCGGCAGGAGCAGGTGCGCGCCGCCTACCCGGAGGCGACCGCCGTCGCCACCGCCGACGCCCTCCTCGCCCGCGCCGACCGCCTCGACCTCGCCGTCGTCGCGTCCCCCAACCGCACCCACGTGCCGCTGGCCACCGCCGCGCTGGAGGCCGGGCTGCCCGTCGTCGTGGACAAGCCGCTCGCCGCCACCGCCGCCGAGGCCGACGAACTGGCCACCCTCGCCGACGCCCGCGGGCTGCTCCTCTCCGCCTTCCACAACCGCCGCTGGGACAGCGACTTCCGTACGCTCGCCGCGCTGCTCGCCGACGGCGCGCTCGGCGACGTCCACCGCTTCGAGTCCCGCTTCGAGCGCTGGCGCCCCGCGCTGCGCGGCGGCTGGCGCGACTCGGCCGACCCGGCCGACGCCGGCGGGCTGCTGTACGACCTGGGCAGTCACCTCGTGGACCAGGCGCTGACCCTCTTCGGCCCGGTGACCTCCGTCTACGCCGAGTCCGACGCCCGGCGGGCGGGCTCGGAGGTGGACGACGACGACTTCGTCGCGCTGACGCACGAGGGCGGGGTCCGTACGCACCTGTGGATGACCGCGATGGCCCCGCAGCTCGGGCCCCGCTTCCGGGTCCTCGGCAGCCGCGCCGGGTACGTGAAGTACGGGCTCGACCCGCAGGAGGCGGCGCTGCGCGCGGGCCGCCGCCCGGGCGACGGCGGCGCGGCCGGGGCGGCGGCGCCCTGGGGCGCGGAGCCCGAGGACCTCTGGGGCCGCCTCGGCGCCGGGGAGTCCCCGCTGACCGGCGGCGGCGAGCCGGTCCCCAGCCTCCCCGGCGACTACCCCGCGTACTACGCCGCCGTCGCCGGGGCCCTCCGCACCGGCACGCCCCCGCCCGTCACCGCCGCCGACGCCGCCGCGACGCTGCGGGTGCTGGAGGCGGCCCGCCGCTCGGCGGCGGAGGGCCGGGTCGTACGGCTCGCGGAAGGGGGCTGAGCACCCGCGCGGAACCGGTATGCTTGACGGCGTCGTACGACAGCGCAGGCGCCGCTAGCTCAGTTGGTTAGAGCAGCTGACTCTTAATCAGCGGGTCCGGGGTTCGAGTCCCTGGCGGCGTACGCACCCGAAGAGCCCGGGCCGGGTCGGCCCGGGCTCTTCGCGCTGCCCGCCCGCGCTCAGCCGAGGCGGTGCGAACCGGCCGCGACGGCGTCGCCCACGGCCGCGGCGGTCGCCTCGGCCGGCTGGCCGCCGGTGTCCAGCGCGTGCGCCTCGTACGCCCCGAGGTCGGCGAACTCCCGGTGCATGGCCCGCACCGGCCCGGGGTCGGTCAGCGCGTCGGGGCCGGTGCGGGCGGTGGCGCGGGCCAGGGTCGTCGGCTCGTCGGGGCGGAGGACGACGTAGTGCAGGGGCACGCCGGCGGCCGCGGCGGCGGCGCGGTAGGCGTCGACGAACCAGGGCCCGACGACGCCGTCGAGCACGACGCGGTAGCCGCCGGCGGCGTAGCGGGCGGCGGCACCGGCGGCGACGGCGACGACGGTCTCGTTCTGGCGCTGCGCGGCGGGCAGGTAGGGGGCGACGGCGCCCCGGGCGATGGCGGCCCAGAAGTCGTCGGTGTGGAGGTGCACGGAGCGGGGGGACGCCTGGGCGACGAGGCGGGAGACGGTGGTCTTGCCGGCTCCGGGGGGCCCGCTGACGAGCACGATGTCGCCGCCGGCGGCCCCGTCCCCGTCCGCCCCGCCCCGCGCCTCCGCGGGCGCCGGGGCGCCCGTCCCGGCCACGATCCGGTCGCACCGCGCCCGCGACGCCTTCACCAGCTCCGCGTTGGGCGCGTCGTTCGCGTCTATCCAGGCGCGGGAGGCGGCCTCCGTACGGCCGAAGCCCACGTGCCGGTCCATCAGCCGCGCGTCGCGCACCGCGTCCGCGGCGTCCACGTACCAGACCTCGGCCATCAGCTCCCGCGCGGCGTGCCAGCCGGGGAGGTCGCAGGCGAGGTAGTTGCCCTCGGTGACGATCAGCCGGGTGCCCGGCGCGACGCGGTGCCGGGCGGCGACGGGCTCGTCGAGCGCGCGGTCGAAGTCCGGTACGTAGACCTCCGCGTCCGGCTCCGCCATCAGCCGGCGCAGCAGCGCGGCGTACCCGGCGGCGTCGAAGCTGGGCTCGGAGCCCTTGCGGTCGCGCAGGCCCAGGCGGTCCAGCTGGGCGCCTGCGAGATGGAAGCCGTCGAGCGGCACGTACGCGGCGCCGCCGGCCCCGTGCCGCGCCCGCAGCGCCGCGACCAGCCCCCGCGCCAGCGTCGACTTCCCCGCCCCGGGCGCCCCGGCCAGCCCCAGCACCACCCGCCGCCGATCGCCGAGGAGCGCCCACGCGTCGTCGGCCAGTTGCTCGGTACGCATGGCCGCACCCTACGCGTCGCGCCGGGCGGGGCGGCAGCCGCGGTATCGGGGCCGCGATCCGGGGCCGGGTAACATTCCGGGCGAGCGGCGGTGGCGCAATGGCTGACGCAGCAGACTTAGGATCTGTGGCCCCTGACAGGGCTTGAGGGTTCGAATCCCTCCCGCCGCACGGGGCACGTGTACGAGACTGTGCTCTGCGGCGACGGCGGTGTATGGCTCGCTGGCTGCTCGCAGCACCGAGCGCGGTGGCAGACTGCATGCGATGGAGTTAGAATGCTTGCATGGCGAGCATTCACGTACGCGAGGTTCCAGACGAGACCCTCACCACGCTGAAGGTCCGGGCGGCCCGCGCCGGGCAGTCCCTCCAGGCGTACGTCAGGCAACTGCTCATCGGCGAGGCCGACACCCTGACCCCCGAGGAGTTCGCCGAAGAAGCACGCAGCATCGCCTCCCGCGGCAGCGTCACCGAGGACGACATCCTTGCCGCCATCAACGACACCCGGGAGACGCGCGCCGCGTGATCGTCCTGGACAACTCCGCTCTCGTGGACTATCTGGTCGGTACCACCAAGCTGGCCGACCAGGTCCGTGCCAAGGTCACCGGACACCGCCTGGCCGCCCCGTACGCCGTCGACCTGGAATGCGCGTCGACGCTGCGCGGCCTGGTGCGCGGCAACAAGCTCCCGGCCCAGGAGGCCAAGCGCGCCCTGGATCTGCTCGGACGCATCCCGATGCGACGCTACGCACACGTTCCCCTGCTGCCTCGTATCTGGGAGCTGCGGCACAACATGTGGCCCTACGATGCCTCCTACGTCGCACTCGCCGAGACTCTGGGGGCGGACCTGGTGACCGTCGACGCGAAGATGGCAGCCGTCCCGGGCATGACCTGCACGGTGCTCAACCTCCGGCAGTGATGGGAAGGTTCCTGCCACAGCTGAGCCGCGGTAGGTGGCGGGGTCGCTGCGCGGAAGGGCCGGTCACCGGTCTCCGCGCAGCCGCCGGGCCTCGTCGGTGAACCAGTCCGGGGTGACCACCTCGGCGTTGCCGTCGAGGTACGTCGCCGCGTGGTCCAGGGTGTCGGCGGCGGCCCCGGGGTCGTTGGCGCGGGTGCGGGCCGCCTCGGCCAGCAGGCGGGCCGCCTCCGCCTGGGCGGCTCCGGCGCTCGTCAGGGCCGCCGCCGCGCGGTCCGCGGTGGCGGCGGACTCTGCGTCCGCCCCGTCGCACCAGCACGCCCAGGCGAGGTTGAGCAGGCAGACGCCCTCCGCGCGCGGGTTCTCCATCAGCGACGCCTCCCGCAGGGCGTCTTCCAGGACCGTCACCGCCCGCCCCGGCTCGGCCAGGGCGACGAACGCGAGGCCCTGCGCGTTCAGCGCGTACGCCGTCGCCTCCCGGACGCCGGCCGCCCGGTAGGCCCGTACCGTCTCGCTCCCCGACTCCACCGTCTCCCGCCACCTTTCCAGCGTGAGCAGCGCGATGGTGCGCGCGTTCCCCGCGCGGGCGACCGTGAGCGGGTCGCCGCTCGCGGCGGCGAGCGTGGTCAGCCGGTCCGCGCCCGCCAGCGCGCTCTCGCCGTTGCGGAGGTAGCTGTGCGTCAGGCTGAGGGAGAGCAGCGCGTGCGCCTCGCGTTCGGCGTTGCCGAGTTCGCGCGCCAGCTCCGCGGACCGGGCCAGCGGCTCGACGGCCGCGTCCTGGGCGGCGAGCTGGCGGTGGGCGTCGCCGAGGCCGAAGAGCGCGTACTGGAGCGCGGGCCGGTCGCCGCGGCGTTCGGCGAGGTCGACGGCCGCCGTGAACAGCTCGACCGCCTGCTCCATCGGCCCCGCGCTGAGCCGCGCGTGCCCGTAGGCGACCGTCTGCGCGAGGCGCACCTCCTCGTCCTCGATGCGCCCGTCGACCGACAGGTGCATCGAGACGGCGGCGAGCACCCAGCCGTGCCAGATGAGGTATTCGCTGATCTCGTTGAGCACCCGCGCGGCGCCGTCGTGGTCGCCTGCCCGCACGAGGTGGTCGAACCGCCGTCGGTACAGTTCCACGTCCTCATGCGTACGCGGCTCACTTTCCGACCGCGTCTGTTCCGCATACCAGGATGCGATCCGCCGTTCCACCGCCTGCCTCCCCAGGGTTCCGTGCCATGACGTCTGGTCGAGGGCGATGTCCGCGTCCAGGGGGTGCAGGGCGAGCGTACGGTCCGCCCGGCTGAAGGACACCAGGCGCATACGTACGAGAGCCGTGAGGACGTCGGCCACCGGAAGTTCCGGGTCGATCCCGGCCAGGATCTCCTCAAGTCCGCGCTGTGTCACGGGGGTGCGCAGCGCAGCCAGCACGCCGAGCACTCCGCGCGCCCGGCCGTCCAGGCGCTCGTAGCGGGCGTGCGCAAGGTCGGAGACGACGTCGTGGCGGCGGGTGAAGTCCCGTAGCACGTCGTCCAGGCTGGGCAGCGGCACCGCGTCCTCGGCGACCGCGCCGACGAGGAGTTCGAGCGCGCGCGGCACCCCGTGGACGCGGACGGCGGCGTGCAGCAGCTCGTCGTCGGAGAGGGCGGCCACGCCCAGGCTGCCGTCGCGGTCCAGCTCGCGCAGCAGGTCCGCGGACTCGGCGGGGCTGAGGCCGCCGGCGAGTTCGACGTGGGCGGCGAAGCGGCGCAGCTCGGGCACCAGGCGTACCGGCACCTGGCTGGTGACGAGGACCCGCGGGGCCGTGGCGGTCCGGAAGAGCCAGTCGAGGAAGACCGCCAGCTCGTCGTCCTCGACGTGGCCGTCGTCGCCGAGAAGGTCGTCGAGATTGTCCAGGAGGATGAAGATCTGTCGTCCACCCATGGTTCTGAACAGCTCGCTCAGCCGGTGTTCCAGCGGGCCGCCGGCTTCCCAGACCTTGTGCAGGCGTGAGGTCTGGGCGGGGCCGAGCAGCCGGGCGCAGTCGAAGTAGAGGCGTTCCAGGGAGATCCCGGAGGTACGGGTGGACAGGTTGACGAGGCCGCCGGCGGCCGGGCCCGGCCAGGCGCCGCGGTCGAGCAGGTCCATGATCTTCGCGGCCAGCGCGCTCTTGCCGATGCCGCGCCGCCCCACGACTGTCACCATGCGGATGGCCGGGTCGCTCAGGTGCCGGGCGATCTGCTCGACCTCTCCGGCGCGGTTCTTGAACAGCTCGATGCCGTACGCGACGGGGACACCGACCACCCGCACCTCCGGCGGCACCTCCTCCGCCTGCGGCAGCCCGGGGCCGCCGGGGACGGCGAGCGGCAACTCCGGTGCGCCGGGGAGCGCGAGCAGCCGCGTGAACTCCGCGCGGCCGGACTCGTCCAGTCCACGCAGCGCGTGGTCGAGGCGGACGGCGGTGAGCCGGTTCAGTCCTTCCGCCCGGTGGTGCTCCGCAATCACGCCGACGACGCGGTCGCCCGCCCACACCGCGGCGCCGGACATGCCGGACCACGGGGAGACGGCCGGGTCGGGGTCCGCGCCCGGGGGCGGGACGGTCACCTCCAGCGTGCCGGTACGGAGGTTGGAGAGCGCGGCGACAGACCCGTGCGCCTGGTGCATCTCGCGGAAGTACGCGCCGTCCGGGTGGCGGCGCCGCTTGAACAGCGGGAACCCCGCGAGGTGCACGTCGACGACGTCGGGCCGGTCGTCGGCGACACGGCCGAAGCGCGCGGGTACGGCGGCCGCCGGGGCGTGCGCCGGGGGCGTGACGGTCAGGACGGCCAGGTCGCTGCCCGCCGCCGTCCAGGCCACGACCGCGGGGGCCGACCACTCGCCGGGGCGGTCGGCGTCGCACCGTACGGTGATCCGGTGTGCCCCGGCGACCACGTGGGCGGCGGTGAGGACGGCGTCGGCGGAGATGAGGTAGCCGGAGCCGCGGCTCCCGCCCCCCGCCCCGCTGTCGGTGATGACCTCCGCGATGCGATGGGGGTCGAGCCCGCCGGCCGGCGGGTCAGCGCTCACCGGGCAGCTCGTCGCCCGAGATCAGCGCGCTGCGGTCGGGGGCGTCGGCGCGTACGGGCTGGAGGGTGAGGGTGATCCGCTGGGTGGCGGCGTGCGCGGAGCGGGCGGAGTGGTTGACGTCGAACACCCAGAACCGCACCTTGGCGCCCGGCTCCCGGCTGCGCTCGACCCCGACGGTGAGTTCCAGCTCCAGTTTCTCGGCCTGGAAGCGGAGTCCCTCGCCCTCCCCGTCCGCCATGGCCCGGCCCAGTGATCGCCGTAACTGGGCGATCATGTCCTGCAGTTCCACCGCGTCGTCCATCCGCCGAGCATATCGGCCGCGCGCGGGCCCGGCCCCGGACAGCGGTCAGTTCACGTCCGCTCCTTCGGGGCGTAGCGCAGCAGCACGACGTCGCCGACCGGGCGCGCTTCCAGGAGCCGCATGCGGGCCGCGGGTCCGCCGGGATACGCGGCCGGGGACAGGAACGGCGGCGCACCAGGCTGGCCGACGAGGAGCGGGGCAACGGCGAGGTGGAGCTCGTCCGCCAGGTCCAGCGCGAGGAGCTGGGTATGGACCGTGCCGCCGCCCTCCACCAGGAGCCGGGCCACACCGCGCCGGCCGAGTTCGGCGAGGAGCGCGGGCCAGTCGAGGGTGGGGCCCGTGCTGACGACGTCCGCCAGGCCGCCGAGGGTACGGCGGACGCGGGGCAGGGCGGCGTCCACCGTGCAGACCAGTTTCGCGTCCCCGCAGTGCCAGAACGCGAGATGAGGGCTCAGCGCGCCGGAGCCGGAGACGGTGACCTTCAGCGGGTGCGCCGGCCGGCCCGCCGCGACCCGCCGGGCGCGTCGCTGGGCGCTCGTCACCAGCAGCCTCGGGTCGTCCCCGCGCAGGGTGCGGGCGCCGACGAGGACGGCGTCTGCCGCGGCGCGCTCGCCGTCGACGCGGTCGAGATCCGGGCGGCCGGAGAGGACGAGCCGCTCGGCGGACGCGTCGTCGAGGCGGCCGTCGACGGAGACGGCCGCGGACAGCAGGACGTACGGGCGGGTGGCCACCGGCGGGCGGTCAGAGGGGCCGGTGGTGGTCGGCCCACGCGACGTGGGACTCGTGGAGCCGCACGGTGAGCGCGGTGAGGCCGTGCGCGCCGGGGCCGAGGGCACCGTCGCGTATGCGGTCGGCGAGGCGGTCGGCGACGACCTTGGCCAGAAACTCCGTGGTCGTGTTCACGCCCGCGAAGCCGGGCTCCTCGTCGAGGTTCCGGTACGAAAGGTCCGCGACGATCCCGCGCACCTCCTGCGCCGCCAGGGCCATGTCGACGACGACGTTGTCGCCGTTCAGCTCCGGGCGGTGGAAGGTGGCGTCGACCAGGTATGTGGCTCCGTGCAGGCGCTGCGCGGGGCCGAAAGCGTCGCCGCTCAGGCTGTGGGCGATCATGAGGTGGTCGCGGACGGTGACGGTGAACATGCGGGCCTCTCAGTCGAGGTCGTACCGGATGCGGTGGCAGAGCCCGGGCAGCTCGCCGGCGGCGATCCCGGCCATGACCCGGGGGAGTTCGTCGAAACCGGACTCGGCGGTGATCAGCGCGTCGAAGGCCGGGTCCCGCAACAGGTCGAGCGCCAGGGCGAGTCGGTCGGCGACGGAGTGGCGGTCGCGGCGGGCCGGCGGGACGGCGCCGACCTGACTGCCGCGTAGCGAGAGGCGCCGGGAGTGGAAGTGCTCACCCAGCGGCAGGGTGACGGACCGGTCCCCATACCAGCTCAGATCGACCACCGTCCCCTCCGGGGCGAGCAGTTCGAGGCTCCGGCGCAGCCCGGCCCCGGTGGCGCTGGCGTGGAAGACGACGTCACAGTCGTCGGCCGCCCGCGGGGGAGAGGCGAAGCCGACGCCGAGGGCGGCGGCGACCTCCGCGCGGTCGGGGTCGACGTCGACGAGCTGGATGCGGACGCCGGGGAAGCGGGCCAGGAGGGCGGCGACGCAGGCGCCGACCATCCCCGCGCCCACCACCGCGATGCGGTCACCGATCTGCGGCGGCGCGTCCCAGAGCGCGTTGAGCGCGGTCTCGACGGTCCCGGCCAGCACGGCGCGTCCGGCCGGGACATCGTCGGGCACAGGGGCGAGGGCGGCGGCCGGGACGCGGAAGCGGGTCTGGTGCGGGTAGAGGCTGAAGACGGCCCGGCCCAGCAGCGCGGCCGGGCCTTCCTCGACCCGGCCGACGTTGAGGTACCCGTACTTGACGGGCCCGGGGAAGTCGCCCTCCTGGAACGGGGCGCGCATGGCCGCGTACTGGCTCGGTGGCACCCGGCCGTGGAAGACCAGCGACTCCGTACCGCGGCTGACCGCCGAGTACAGCGTCCTGACTAAGACCTCATTGGGAGGCGGGGAGGCGGGGAGGCGGGGAGGCGGGGAGGCGGGCAGGCGGGCAGGCGGGCAGGCGGGCAGGCGGGCGGGGAACTCAGAATCTCCCCCCGGCCCGGAGATATGACCCAAAATGAGCGTATACGGTGCTCCACCGTCGCCCCTCTGCTAACCGGCATCCCCGCGATCCTAGACGACCACCCCGAACCGGAGTTCGACCCGCACACACGCCGGCGGGCGCCCTCCGTCGCCGGAGGGCGCCCGCCGGATGGCCGAAAGCGAACGCTCAGAGAATCGCGTTGAGGAACTGCTGCGTGCGCTCGTGCTCCGGCTCGCTGAAGATCTTCTCCGGCGGGCCGGACTCGATGATCTTCCCGGCGTCGAACATCAGCACGTCGTCGGAGATGTCCCGCGCGAAGTTCATCTCGTGGGTGACGCACAGCATGGTGATGTCCGTCGTCCGCGCGATGTCCCGCAGCAGGTCCAGGACGCCCGCCACCAGCTCCGGGTCCAGCGCCGAGGTGACCTCGTCCAGCAGCAGTATCTGCGGCCGCATGGCCAGCGCGCGGGCGATCGCCACGCGCTGCTGCTGGCCGCCGGAGAGCTGGCTCGGGTACTTGTCGATGTGCTCGGTGAGCCCCACCAGCTCCAGCAGCTCCCGCGCGCGGGACTCCGCCTCGTCCTTCGGCAGCCCCAGTACGTGCACCGGGGCCTCCATGATGTTCCGCATCACCTTCATGTTCGGGAAGAGGTTGAACTGCTGGAACACCATCCCGATGTTCTTGCGCACCTCGCGGATGTGGCTCTCGCCCGCGGGCTCCAGCTTGCCGTTGCGCTCCTCGTGGAAGAGGTAGTCGTCGTTGACCTTGATGGTGCCGCTGTCCGGCTTCACCAGGGTCATCAGCAGCCGCAGGATCGTGGTCTTGCCCGACCCGGAGGGTCCGATGAGCGTCACGTGCTTGCCCGACGACACGTCGAAGCACAGGTCGTCCAGGACGACGTTGGTGCCGAACCGCTTGGTCACGTTGTCGAAGCGGATCAGCTCGCGGCCGTCGACGGGCGGGTTCTTCTCGGCTGTGGAGTCAGTTGTTGACAAGACGACGCTCCAGGACTCGGATCAAAAGGGAAGCGGGGTAGGCGATCACGATGAACGCCACGCCCACGACGGTGATGGCCTCGGTGGTGAAGGTCTCGTTGCTGTACATCTGGGCCTCGCCGAGCATGTCCAGCGCGCCGATGACCGCGATCATCGGCGAGTCCTTGAGCATCGCGACCACGTAGTTGCCCAGCGCGGGCACCACCCGGCGGATGGCCTGCGGCAGGATCACGGACGTCCACGTCCGGCCGCGCGACAGGCTGAGCGCCTTCGACGCCTCCCACTGGCCGACCGGCACACCGTCGATACCCGCGCGGTAGACCTCGGCGGTGTACGTCGAGTAGTGCAGGCCCAGGCCGACGATGCCGGTGGTGAGCGGGGACATGGACGGACCCCACTCGGGGACCACGTAGAACAGGAAGAAGAGCTGCACCAGCAGCGGCGTGTTCCGGATGAACTCGGTGACCGCGGTCACCGGCCAGCAGATCCAGCGCTGCGGCGCGCGCTGCGCCATGGCCCAGACCAGGCCGAGGGCGAAGGCGATCAGCGTGCCGAGCGCGAGGGCCTGGAGGGTGACGAGCACCCCGTCCCAGAACCTCGGCATGAACTCGTCGACGACATCCCAGTCGAACGTCATCCGACACCTCCGGCGGCCTGGGTGCTCGCCTGCACGGACTCGCCGCGGGCGGAGAGCTTACGGGTGAACAAACCGCTCTTCTTCTCCGGAGCCCGGCCCACCCCCGCTTTGGCCCGGCGCTCCAGCATCCGCATCAGGCGGGTGAGGATGAAGGCGATGATGAAGTACAGCACCAGCAGGAGCGTGTAGATCGGCGCGCTCTCGGCCGTCGCCAGCCGTTGCAGGTTGCCGGCGAACGTCATGTCGGCGACCGCGATGACCGACACCAGGGACGTGCCCTTCAGCAGCTCGATCAGCAGGTTGTTGAACGGCGGGATCATCTCGGGCCACGCCTGCGGCAGCTCTATGCGGCGCAGCCGCTGCATGCGCGTGAAGCTGAGCGCGATGCCCGCCTCCTGCTGCGCCGGGGGCACCGCCGCCAGCGCGCCGCGCACGATCTCGGAGCCGTACGCGCCGTAGGTCAGGCCGAGGGCCAGCGTGCCGGACCACAGCGGCACGAACTGCCAGCCGAGCATCAGCGGCACCGCGAAGGCCATCCAGAACATCAGGATCAGCGCCGACATGCCGCGGAAGATCTCGAAGTACGTGCCGGCGACGAAGCGCACGATCCAGAACCGCGAGGTCCGCAGCGTGCCGACGACGAACGCCACGACGGCGGCCAGCACCGTGCTGTAGATGAGCACCTGGATCGTGACCCAGATGCCCGGGAGGAACCACTCCCGGAAGAATTCCCAGGTCATCATCAGGGGCACAGCTCCTCAACGGTCAGTTTCGTCATCTCCCGCTCGGTGAAGCCGAACGGCTTGACGAGACGGAGCAGCTCACCGCTGTCCTTGAGCTTGTGCAGCTCCACGTTGAAGGCGTCGCGCAGGTTCTTCTCCGAGAGCCGGAAGGCGAAGCCGCCGGCGCCGTAGGCGGGCTCGCCGTCGACGACCGGCTGGAAGGGCTCGGACCCCTCGGCCCGCTTGGAGCCCTTGACCGCGTTGGTGACGGTGACGCTGGTGCCGGCGAAGGCGTCCACCCGGCCCTGCTCGACCGCCTCCAGGCCGGCCACCTGGTCCGGCAGGACCAGGACCTCCTTGACCCCGTTGGCCTTGGCGTACTCGATCTCGGCGTACGCGGTGCCGCTCGCCAGCTTCAGGCCCTTCTCGGCGACGTCCTTGTAATCGCGGATGTTATGCGGATTGCCCTTCTTGACGATGAAGGCGTCAAGCATCAGATAGTCCGGGTCGGAAAAGAGCACCTGGGCACATCTGTCCGGGTTGATGTACATTCCCGCGGACACGACGTCGAACAGCGCCACCTTCAGACCCGGGATCAGCGCCGAGAACTGGACCGGCACCGGTTCGATCTTCGGGATGCCGAGCCGTTTGAAGATCACCTCGGCGATGGCCGGTGCCTCGCCGACGGCGTCGCCGTCCTCGTTGATATAGCCGAAGGGCACCTCGCCGGCGATGCCGACCTTGACGACGCCGCGCTCCCGCAGCTGTTCGAGCAGGTCACCCCCTTCGACGGTGCCGTCCGCCTCGGCCGTCCGGCTGCAACCGGCGGCCCCGCCGATCGCGCCGGCCGCGCCGACGGCGGCGGCTGATGCGAGCAGCGAGCGGCGCCTCAGCCCGCCCGGCCCGCTTCTCGTCTCGTTCTCACCACGTAGAACCATGGGCGCGCGGCTACCCGCCCCCGCCGAAGTTATGCGGGTCGGTTCCGGCCGGTGATCCTCCCGTTATCGTGGGGTACACCGAACGAGGGAGTGGTGTATGCCTGCGCGATATGTCGAGGTCTCTCTGGCCAAGCGCGACGTCCGCTGCACAGCGAAGCTGCTCGACGACAGAGCACCCGTGACCTGTGCCGCCGTGTGGGACGCGCTCCCGCTCGGCGGCGACGTGTACCACGCCAAGTACGCCCGCAACGAGATCTACACCCTGCTCCCCGCCTTCGCGCCGGCCGAGCCGCCGCTGGAGAACCCGACCGTCACCCCCATCCCCGGGGACCTGTGCTACTTCAGCTTCACCGACACCGTCCTCGGCACCGCCAGCTACGGGTACGAGGCCGAGGCCAAGCACCAGGGCCGGACGAGCGTCGTCGACCTCGCGCTGTTCTACGAGCGGAACAACCTGCTCATCAACGGCGACTCCGGCTGGGTCCCCGGCATCGTCTGGGGCTCGGTGGTCGAGGGGCTGGACGAGATGGCCGCCGCCTGCCAGGACCTCTGGCGCGCGGGAGCGCTGGGCGAGACGCTCAACTTCCGCCGGCTCTGACGCCGGACCGCCGCCGGTCCGCCGGACGCGCGCTACGGGGCCCCGGCCCCGTAGCGCCCCGGCTCAGTCGTACGTCGGCGGCCGGATGCCGTCCGCAATGCCCGACTCGTACAGCGCCTGCGCCGTGCGCAGCACCAGCGCGTCCCGGTGCCGCGCCGCGACCAGCTGCACCCCCACCGGCAGCCCCGCCCCGTCCAGCCCGCAGGGCAGGCTGACGGCCGGCTGCTGGGTGAGGTTGAAGGGGTACGTGAACGGGGTCCACCCGGTCCACCGGGTGTACCCCGAGTCCTTCGGCACCTCCGCCCCCGCCTCGAAGGCCGTGATCGGCACGGTCGGCGTGACCAGCACGTCGTACGTCTGGTGGAAGCGCCCCATCGCCTGCCCGAGCGCCATCCGCACGTCCACCGCCGCCAGGTAGTCCAGCGCGCTGTAGCGCTCGCCCAGCTCCACGATCTCGCGCAGCCCCGGGTCCAGCAGCTCCCGCGCCTGGCGCCCGTACGGCTGCACCACCCGCGCGGCGCCGCTGAACCACAGCGTGTGGAACGCCTCCTGGCAGGCGGCCAGTCCCTCGCACAGCCGCGGGTCGGCCTCCTCCACGTACGCGCCGAGGTCCGACAGCCGCTCCACCGCGCCCCGCACCACCGCCGCCACCTGCCGGTCGACCGCGACCTGGCCGCCGAACGACGCGCTGTACGCCACCCGCAGCCCCCGCACGCCCTCCGCGGCGCCGTCGAGCGCGTCGACGAAGCCGCCCGGCGGCGGGCCCAGCTGCGACCAGTCCCGCGGGTCCGCCCCGCTGACCACGTCCATCAGCAGCGCGGTGTCCCGTACGTCCCGCGTCATCGGCCCGACGTGCGCCAGCGTGCCGAACGGGCTCGCCGGATACAGCGGCACCCGCCCGTACGTGGCCTTCAGCGCGACGATCCCGCAGAACGCCGCCGGAATCCGCACCGAGCCGCCGCCGTCCGTGCCCAGGCTCAGCGGCCCCGCGCCCAGCGCCACCGCCGCGCCGCTGCCGCCGCTGGAGCCGCCGGTGGTGCGGCCGGTGTCGTACGGGTTGACGGTGACCCCGTGCAGCGGGCTGTCCGTGGTCCCCTTCCAGCCGAACTCCGGCGTGGTGGTCTTGCCGAGGAACACCGCCCCGTGCTCGCGCAGCCGCGCCACCGAGGGGCCGTCCTCGTCCCACTCCCGGTTCGGGTCGACGAGCCGGGAGCCGCGCAGCGTCGGGGTGCCGCGCTGAAGGATCATGTCCTTGACGGTCACCGGCACGCCGTCGAGCAGCCCGGCGGGCTCGCCGCGCTGCCAGCGGCGCGCGGACGCCTCGGCGCGGGCCAGCGCCGCGTCCCGTACGCCGTCGTCGAGGGTGACGAAGGCGTTGGTCAGCTCCTGCGCCCGGGCCGCCCGCGCGAGCGCCGCGCGGGTGGCCTCGACGGGCGACAGCTCGCCGGAGCGGTAGCCGCGCAGCAGCTCCACCGCCGTGAGATCCGCCGGATCCGTGCTCCCCGTCATCCCGCCGCCTCCCTGTGCGTCACCGTACGTAGCCGAGCTGCTTGTCCACGACGTTGAAGAGCGGCCGGCCGGCCGCCCACAGATCGAACAGCTCCAGGAACTGGTCCGCAAGAGCCCCGCGCCAGCCAACCGTGTCACCGCTCATGTGCGGCGAGACGAACAGGCCCGGGACCTCCCACAACGGGTCCTCGGGCGCCAGCGGCTCGGTCTCGAAGACGTCGAGGGCCGCCGCCGCGATCTCCCGCTGCTGCAACGCCGCGACCAGCGCCGCGGTGTCGACCAGCGGGCCGCGGCCGACGTTGATGAACCGGGCCCGGTCCGGCATCGCGGCGAACGCCTCCCGGCCGAACATCCCGCGGGTCTGGGGCGTCAGCGGCGCCACGCACACCACCCAGTCGGCCGTCCCGAGCAGCGACGGCAGCTCCTCCTGCCCGCGCACGCCCGCGCGCGCGGTCCGGCCGACGAGTTCCGTACGTACCTCAAGGCACCCCAGCGTCTCCGCGATGGCCCGCCCGATCGGCCCGGCGCCCACCACCACCGCCCGGGTCCCGGCCAGCCGCAGCGTCTCGCGGTGCTGCCAGCGGCGCTGCCGCTGCCGTTCCCAGGTGCCGGGGAAGTCCTTGGCCATCGCCAGCACCAGCCCGGCGACGTACTCCGCGATGGGCCGGTCGAAGACCCCGCGGGCGTTGGTCAGCACCGTGTCGGAGGCGGCGAACTCGGGCGAGAGCACGTGGTCGACGCCGGCGCTCGGGGTGTGCACCCACCCCGGCCGCCGGCCGGGTCCCGGCCAGGCCTCGCGCACCGCGGGCGAGGTGAAGTCCCACACGAGCACCACGTCGGCGGTGGGCAGCAGCTCGGGGAGCCCGTCCGCGTCCGTGCCGACCACGTGGGCCCGGCCGCGGAGTCGGTCCAGGTCGGGCGGCGGATCGTCGTCGAGGACGAGCACGCGGATATCGGACATAGGAAGGAAACCGTCCCGCAAAATTCAACTGCTGCAATGGGGTCGCCAGCACGGGGTGCGGTACTGGATGTAGCCTGAAAGGGAAGGCGGAAAAACGTCGGAGATGCGAGGATTGACCACGCTAGGGGTGTGCCTCTACCTTCGTCAATAACCGCATCTGTCACTGCGTCCCGGTCGCTCACCGGTTGCTCCAGAGTTGTACCTTCCCCCAGCCCTCCGTATGAACGGGGCATCCTCATGGACGTCTCTTTTCTGGGTGGACCACAGCCACAGCGTGGTGTGGGTGTCGTAGCCCCTTTTGATTTCGCGCTCGACCGCGAGCTCTGGCGCTGGGTGCCGGACGATGTGTCCCTGCATCTGACGCGCACACCGTATGTGCCCGTCGAGGTCAGCCTCGACCTGGCCAGGCTCGTGAGTGAGCACCAGACCCTGCGCGAGGCGGTCCAGGCGCTGACCGCCGTCTCGCCTGAGGTCGTCGCGTACGCCTGCGCGTCCGGCAGCTTCGCCGACGGGCGCATGGGCGAGCACGCCATGACCGCGGCGATGTCGTCCGCCGCCGCGGTGCCCGCGCTGACGACGTCCGGGGCCATGCTGGCGGCGCTGAACGAGATCGGCGCCCGCCGCGCCGCGATCGTCACGCCGTACACACCCTCGGTCACCGGAGCCCTGGAGGAGTTCCTCGAAGAGGGCGGCATCGAGGTCACGGGGCGCGCCAGCCTCGGCCTGACCCGGCAGATCTGGCGGGTGCCGTACCGGCAGGTCGTCGAGATGGCCCGGATCGCCACCGCGCAGGGCTCCCCGGACGCGCTCTTCATCAGCTGCACCAACCTCCCGACGTACGACGTCATCCCCCAGCTCGAAGCGGAGCTGCGGCTGCCGGTGCTGTCGGCGAACCAGGTCACGGTCTGGGCCGCGCTCCAGCGCATCGGCAAGGACGCCGTCGGCCCGTACCAGGCGCTGCTGGACCCCGCGGCCCGGCTCGGCTGGGCGTCGATGGCGCCGCCGGACGCCACGGTGCTCCCCGACGTCACGGTGCTGTCGGCGGACGGCCCGGTGCTGCCGCCGGAGGTCCCGGGGCTGCCCGCGGACGTGCCGTCGCCGCAGCCGCCCCCCGAGGCCGCGCTGGCGGGCTCCGCGCCGCCGCCGGACTCCGACGCGGTCGACGCCGTGGAGCCGCTGTGGCCCGACGATCCGGGGCAGCGGCCGGCGTAGCGGCCCGGTCCGGTACGGATCACCGGGAACCCGGCGTGGGGGAGGACCCACGCCGGCAGGCGCGCGTTCGGACAGGGACGTATCGAGACGGACGTATCGACACGGACGGAGGCAGTGTGCAGCAGACCGCCAAGGCGACGGCGACCGCCGGATTCCTCTACCCCGGGTACTCGGCCGAGGACGACTACCCGCGCATCCAGGACATGCTCGGCGGGACCACCGCCCTGCCGCTCGTCCACACCGACATCGGCGAGGACGCCCACCGCGTCGACGCCCTGCTGGAGATGGGCTCCGCCGCCCGGCTGGCCGCGGGCGTGGCCGAGCTGAAGGCGCGCGGCGCGCAGGCCGTGGTCTGGGCGTGCACCAGCGCCAGCTTCGTCTACGGGCCGGAGGGCGCCCGGGAGCAGGTGGCGGAGCTGTCCGCGACCGCCGGGCTGCCGGCCTCCAGCACGTCCTTCGCCTTCGCGCACGCCGTGGCGGAGCTGGGCGTGCGCCGGGTGGCGGTGGCGGCGACGTACCCGGAGGACGTGGCGGAGCTGTTCGCCGTGTTCCTGAAGGCGGCCGGCGCCGAGGTGACGTCGACCCGCGGGAGCGGCATCATCACCGCCGCCGAGGTGGGCACCTGGGGCCGGGACGAGGTGCTGGCTCTGGCGCGGGCGGGCGACCACCCGGACGCGGAGGCGGTGCTGCTGCCGGACACGGCGCTGCACACGGCGGCGTACGTGGCGGAGGTGGAGGCGGCGCTGGGCAAGCCGGTGCTGACGGCGAACCAGGTGACGGTCTGGGAGGGGCTGCGGCTGCTGGGCCGCCGGGCGGCGCAGCCGTCGCTGGGGCGGCTCTTCGCGGCGGCGGGCTGAGGGCGCAGGGCGCCGCTGCCCGGGCCCGCCGTGCGGGCCCTGCTGCCCCCGGGCCCTGCCCTACGGGCCCTACAGCAGCCGCGCCACCCGCTCCGCCGGCACGGCCCGGGAGTAGAACCAGCCCTGGGCCGTGTCGCACCCGATCCGGCGCAGCCGCTCGGCCTGCTCACCGCTCTCCACGCATTCCGCGGTGACGCTGATGCCCAGCCGGTGCGCCAGGTCGACCAGCGCCTCGACGATCGTCTCGTCCGCCGGGCTCGGGTGCTCGGCGGAGCTGAAGCCACGGACGAACGATCCGTCCAGTTTCAGCGCGGACACCGGCAGCCGGCTGAGGTAGGCGAGGTTGGAGTAGCCGGTGCCGAAGTCGTCGATCGCGATGCCGACGCCCATCTCGCTCAGCTCCTGCAACGCCTGGAGCGGCCGGCCCGCCGACCCCATCACCGCCGACTCCGTCAGCTCCAACTGGAGCAGCCCGGGCGGCAGGCCCGTCTCGTCGAGGATCTCCCCGACGTCGGCGACCAGGTCGGAGTCCCACACCTGGCGCACGGCCACGTTGACGCTGACGAACACCGGGTCCGCGGGGCGCAGCCGGCGCCAGGCGGCCGCGCGGCGGCAGGCGGTGGCCAGCACCCAGCGGCCGAGCGGCACGATCGCGCCGTTCTCCTCCGCCAGTCCGATGAACCGATTCGGCGTCAACGTGCCGAGCTTCGGGTGCTGCCAGCGCACCAGCGCCTCCACGCCGCGCACGCTGCCGTCGCCGAGGTCGATGAGCGGCTGGTAGTCGAGGGCGAACTCGTCGCGCTCGATGGCCGGGCGCAGCGTGGAGGAGAGCGCCTGCCGGGTCATGCGGTGGGCGTTGCGCTCGGGGTCGAAGAGGGTCCAGCGGGCCTTGCCGTCGGCCTTCGCCCAGTACAGCGTGGTGTCGGCGGCCTGCATCAGCGCCGTCGCCGTCTGCCCGCTGACCGCGCGCTCGACGACGCCGATGCTGGCGGAGACCGCGAGCCGCTGCCCGGCGAGGTCGAACGGCTCCGCCAGCGCGTCGAGCAGCCGCTGCGCCAGCTCGCCGAGCTGTTCCGTACCGGCGGACCGGGCCACCAGCACCGCGAACTCGTCGCCGCCGAGCCGGGCCACCGTGATGCCGTGCTTCTCGGCCTGGCCCGCCTCCGCCGTGCAGGCCACCAGCCGGCGGGCGACGGCGGCGAGCAGCCGGTCGCCCACCCGGTGACCGAGGGTGTCGTTGACGGCCTTGAAGCCGTCGAGGTCGAGGTACGCGAGCCCGACGCGGGCCGGCGCCCCGCGCGCGCCCGCGCGCGGCTGCGTCCCGCCGCCCTGCCCGGGCCCGTCCTGCCCCGGTCCCGGCCCGCCCGGTCCGGTGTCCCGGCCCGCGCCGCCGTGCTCGGCGGCCCCGGACTCCTCGGCCTGCCGGGCCTCCTGCAACGCGCCGGTGAGCCGCTCGAAGAACAGCTCCCGGTTCGGCAGCCGGGTCACCGGGTCGTGCATCTTCAGATGGCGCAGCTTCGCACGCAGCTCGCGCTGCTCGGTGACGTCCGTCAGCGACAGCAGCGCCCGGCCGCCGGAGAGCGGGGTGAGGGTCATCTCGACCGACAGCGAGCGCCCGCCCGCGTCCCTCATCCGCCGCGTACAGCGCAGCGAGGCGCGCCTGCCCTGGAGCACGTCCACGAACCCGGCCCAGCTCCACGGCTCGTCGCGCAGCCCGGTCAGCTCCGCGGCCGAGGCGCCGGCCAGCCCGCCCTCGCCGGCGCCGACCAGCTCCAGCATCCGGCTGTTCGCGGCCCGTACGAGGCCGTCGCCGCCCACGACGGCCATCGCCAGCTGGGCCCCGTCGAAGGCGGCGCGGAAGTCGTCCACGGGCGTGCCCGCGGCGAGGTGACGTTCCGTGACCGCCTGGAGTGACGTCCCGGGACCCCCGCCCGGACCTTCGAGAGATACGCTCACCGCTCGCTCCCGCCCGTGGGGACCGCCCGGCTCCGCCGCTGCAGAGCCACAGCGCTGGAAATGTGCCCGATCATAGGGCTACCGGCTGTGTCGATCCAGTGACGCCGCTGCGGCGTGGAAAGCGCTGAGCCGGACGGGGCCGGGAGTGATCGCACATGGCCGCCTCCTGCCGGGCGAATGACCAGATGTGACTTTGTGTTACCCGCACATGCTCCTGATCTCCCCTCTCGTCCGGCACCGGGATCACCCGAGTGGGGCACTGGAACAGGACGGGCGGGAACAAACACGAACAAAGTGGGCTGTGTTCCCTACTCTTCCGAGCCGATGAGGTCGATGTGGCCCACCCATCCATACCCCCTGTGGAACAGGACCAGTCGCGCGCGATGCACCGGGCCGCCGCCGTGGCCACTTCGCTGTCCGCCGTGATGGCCACCTCCCTCATCGCCGACCCGGTCACCGCCCAGCCCGGCCACCCCTGTGCGCTGGAGCGCACCGCCGCCCACCACTCCGAGGGCGTCGGCGACTGGGACCCGGCCTACCCCCGGCCGCAGCAGACCCTCGACGCGGTCATGGTCTTCCTCTCCTTCCCCGACGCCGCGCCGCTCACCTCGCCGGACGAGCTGACCGAGGACCACTTCCCGGCCACGTCGCAGTTCTTCGAGCGCGCCTCCTACGGGCAGTTCCGGCTGCGGGTGGACGCGCGCGACCGCTGGATACGCATGCCGTCGGACTCCCTGTCGTACGGCATAGCCCGGGACTGGGATCCGGCGGCGCGCGGCCGGTTCCTGAACGACGCGGTCTCCGCGGCGGACCGGAAGGTGGACTTCGGCGACTACGACGTCGTCTACCTGGTCGCCGATCCGGACGCCCCCGGCGTCGACTCCGACGCCACGAAAGTGGTCAACTTCGAAACCCCGATGCGTGCCGACGGCACCGACCTGCACCGCATCGTCACCGTCTTCGAGCAGCACCCGCCCGACCGCAACGTCCTCGCCCACGAGACCGGGCACGTCTTCGACCTCCCCGACCTCTACCACCGCCCGGCGGACGGCAAGGCCGACTGGGACACCCACGTCGGCGACTGGGACCTCATGGGCAGCCAGTTCGGGCTGGCGCCCGACCCCTTCGGCTGGCACAAGTGGAAGCTCGGCTGGCTGGGGAACGACCAGGTCGGATGCGCCGTCGGCGCCGGGTCGGACCGCTTCGCGCTGCGCGCGCTCTCCGCCCCCGCGAGCCCGCGGACGCCCCCGCACGGCACGACGGAGGCGGGCGCGGAGAACGGGGCGGGGGACGCCCCGGGGCGGAGGGAGACGGGAAAGGCGGGAGAGCCGAAGGAGACGGGAGCGGCGGCGGGGACGGGGAAGCACGGCAGGGGAGCGGCGGTCCTGCGGCGCGACACCCGGCTGGTGGTCGTGCCCACCGGCGCCACCACCGCCGTCGCCGTCGAGGCCCGCGGCCGGTACGAGAACGACCGGCACGCCTGCACCGAGGGCGTCCTCGTCTACCGCGTCCACTCCGGCACCGACTCCGGCGGCGGCCCCGTCAAGGTCGTCGACGGCCACCCCGGCTCGGCGGCCTGCCACGACACGTCCGTCTACCCGCCGCTCGCGGACGCGCCGCTGGGGGAGGGCGAGAGCCTGTACCTGAAGCGGGAGGGCGTGCGCGTGGAGGTCGCCGGGCGGACGGCGGACGGCGGCTGGAGCGTACGGGTCGAGCGGGACGCGAAGCGCGGCTGACGGCGGGCCCGTACGGCACGGGGCCGGGCCGGAAACGCGGACCGGGCGCTTTCGGAGATCCGAAAGCGCCCGGGTCGACGATCCTGCGTATGGTACGCCGTCAGGGACTCGAACCCCGGACCCGCTGATTAAGAGTCAGCTGCTCTAACCAACTGAGCTAACGGCGCCTGTCGACGTGGACGACCTTAGCACCCGGGCCCCGGAGATCGAAAATCGGTATTCGGGCGCCGCCAACGCCGCCCGTACGCACCCCCACACCAGCTCCCCCGCCCCCGGCAGCCACGGGTACCGCACCTCCGGCGCCACCAGCCAGCGCGCCGCCGCCGCGCCGGCCCCCGCCCGCCGCCCGTACACCGGCGGCAGCGTGACCGCGTCGCCGGGCCCGTGGCAGAGCGCCGGCGGCAGCCCGGGGCGCCACTCCTCCCAGGCCAGCAGGGCGGGCAGCCGCGCGGCGGTGCCGGGGGCGGCGAACAGCAGCGTCCGGTCCCGTACGGCGGCGGCGGGCCCGCTGCCGGGACCCCGCGACCACAGCTGCTCCAGCACCCGGCGCCCCGGCAGCGCGGGGAAGCTCACCACGTCGAACGCCCCGCCGCACGGCAGCACCGCGGGCGCGGCGGGCCGCTGCGACCACAGCGCGTGCGCGCTGCGCGGGAAGGGGCTGGCGGAGGCGAGCCAGTCGGCGCCGGCGGGGGTCACGTCGCTGGGGGAGGTGTCCGATGCGTGGCGGTTCATGGAAACCACGTCTACGCGCGCGGCGCCGCGCCCCCGTACGGATCCCGGGAACCCGGGACACCAGGCGGCGGGGCGAGTAGCCTACGCGGGCCCGCGCGCCCGCGCCCGGCGCGCAGGCGTCCCGCGCCCGGCGGGCAGGCGGTCATCCCTCCGGGGAGGCCGCGCCGCCGTTCGCGAGGAGGTCGCGGCCGAACTCGACCATCCGCTTCGCGTAGTCCTCCGTCCAGTCCGCGCGCTCGGCGATCGCCGCCGGCGTCAGCCGGTCGAAGCGCTTGGGGTCGGCCAGCTGCGCCGCCGCCATCGCCTGGAACTCGATGGCGCGGTCGGTCGCCGCCCGGAAGGCCAGCGTGAGGTCGGTGGCGCGGGCCAGCAGCTCGCGAGGGTCCTCAAGGGACTCCAGGCCGAAGAAGTGCTCGGTGTCGGGCTCCGCGAGCGGCGGCTCGAAGAGCAGCGCGGCGGGGCGGCGCGCGGTGCGCCGCTGCTCCGTCCGGCCTGGCCGGGCCGGGTCCGGCTCCGTCATAAAGATCCTCCACTCGCCTTGAGGGCCATCGCCCATTCTCCCCCGCCGCGCAAGCCCGCAGCCGCGCCGCCGGCACGACCGCCCGAACGGGCGCCCGCGCGCCGGCTTTCACGCCCGTACGCGATGGTCCGCGAGGTGCGCCAGCACCGCCTGGTGGGCCTCCCAGCCGTCCGGGAACTTCACCGCCGCGCCCAGCCGCACGGGCTCCGTCGACGGGTGCTCGTCGAGCAGCTCCGGCACGCCCGCCCGGCACACCACGACGCACGCGTGCCGGTGCCGCGAGGCGAGCACGCACAGCCGGCCGGTCTCCAGGTGGAACGCGGTGGCGTCCGGCCGGCCGGACAGCGGGTGGAGCACGACGGTGACGTCGAACTCCATGCCCTGCAACCGGTTGGCCGTGTCCACCGTCACCGCGCCCGCCTCGTCCGGCACCGCCCGCGCGAGCGCGTCCCGTACGGCCGCGGCCTGGTCCCGGTGCGCCGTGCCGACCGCGATCCGGTCCGCGGTCAGCGCCCCCTCGCCGCGCTCCGACACCGCCGTGCCGCGCCGCTCCAGCAGCCGCCGCACCACCTGCGCGACCGCCGCCACCGCCGCCGGGTCGGTCCGCGGCGTGTGCGCCGCGGGCAGCTCCAGCAGCCCCCAGCCGCTCGCCGCCGCCTCGTCCACCACCCGGTCGGCGCCGGAGCCGTCCGACCGCCCGGCGAAAGTCAGCCGCCGGTCCTGCGGCCCCGTACCGCTGCGGAACGGCGTGAACGGGTAGAACGCCCGCGACACCAGCGGCGCGGCCGAGGCCGGCAGCCGCCACGACACCGGCAGCCGGTGCTGCGGCAGGCCCGGGTGGTGCGCCAGCAGCGTCGTCACCGCGCTGGCCGCCGGGTCCCAGGCCAGCCCCGACCACTGCTCGGCGCCGACCGCGCTGAACGGGTCGAGCTGCCCGGGGTCGCCGACGAACAGCGCGCGCTCGAAGAGGCCGCCGACGGAGAGCAGCGCGTCGGAGCGCATCTGGTACGCCTCGTCGACGATGGCGTGCTCCCAGCGCTCGGCGTCGGCGCCGTCCCTGGCGCGGGCCGCGGCGACGTAGGCCCACTTGGCGGCGGTGGAGGCGACGACGTCGAGGCCGTCGAGGTCGGCGAGGCGCGGGGCGGTGCGGACGGACTCGTGCCGGTCGAGCACGGGGTCGTAGGGGCGCGGGTCGCTGCTGTGCAGCCGGCCGACGGGGAGGTCGGGCTGCTCCTGGGCGAGGCGGTCGACGAGGTCGTCGACCTGGGCGTTGGTCTGGGCGACGAGGACGAGCCGGCGGCCGGCGGCGGCCAGCTCGCGGGCGGCGCGGACGACGAGGGTGGACTTGCCGGCGCCGGGCGGGGAGTCGACGAGCACGCCGCGGGAGGGGCCGTCGAGGGTGTCGCGGAGGATGGCGTCGGTGGCGAGGCGGGCGGCGGAGGCGGGGTCGGGGCCGGGGTCGGGCTGCGCGCCCGCCGCCCCGGACGGCCCGGCCGCGGGCGCACCCGTCCCCGGGTCCGGTGGCGCCATCGGCTGCGTCGTCGGTTCCGTCGTCACAGGTAGTCCTCCGCGGTCACCCGGTCCGGCTCCTCCGCCACCCGCTCCGGCGGCGTGCCGTGCGTCCACGGCGTGTCCTCCGGATCCGGCAGCGCCGGCCCGCGGCGGGCCGTGTGCTCGAACAGCGTCCACACCACCCGGTCCCCCGGCTCCGGCACCGACCCCTCGGCGGGCGTGCGCGAGCGGCCCATGCCGTCCTGCAACTGCACGGTGACCCGCCCCTCGCCGTAGCCGGTGACGAGGGCCCGCTGCGTCCGCCCGCCGGGCAGCTCGCGGTGGACCCTCCCGCCGTCCTCCAGGTGCGGCGCGTCGTCCGTGACGACGGTGACCAGCGGCCGGGGCATCGGGCGGCGGCCCTCGGAGTACGCCATCTCCACCGACTCCGTACGGGACACGAACGCCTGCCCCGCGAGCCGCCGCTCCGCCATCGTCAGCGGGTCGTCCAGCGCCTCCTGGGCGTCCAGCTCGGCCAGCGCGCGCTCCCGCTGCGCCAGCTTGCGGGCGGCGGTCACCGCGTCGTCGCGGCGCGGCTGCGGGGGCTCGCCGGCGCGCACCCGGTCGCGGTGGGCGGTGAACGACCACCGGTCGCCGAGCCACCGGCCGTCGACGTGCGCGCCCTGCGGCAGCGCGCGCAGCAGGTCGTACGCCCGCCAGACCGCGTCCCACGTGGGCCGCAGCCGGCTCTCCACGAGCCGGGCGACGGCGTCCTCGGCGGCCCGGACCGCGGCGGCGGAGCCGTCGGCGCGGGCGCGGTCGTAGCGGGTGATGGCGGGGGCGAGGAGCCGGTTGTCGAACGCGGGGTCGGTGGCGGGGCCGGCCGGGGGCACGAGCAGCTGCCCGTCGGCGTCGCGGCCGGTCTCCGCGCGCTCCGCGGCGGCGGCGCCGTCGCTGATCCAGGCGAGCAGGGCGCCGAGGTGCTGGTCCTCGACGGCGCTCTGGCCGGTGGCCCAGTGCCGGGCGAGCAGCTCGGTCGCGGACAGCAGCAGCGCGGCGCCGGGCACCCGGGCCCGTTCGCCGTAGTGCGAGAGCCACCGGCCGAGCAGCGGCACGCGCGGGGGCGCGGGGTGCGGGGTGCCGGGGTCGTCCTCGGCGGTCCGGCGGAAGCGCATGGAGCGGCCGAGCAGGCGTACGTACTCGACGCCGGCGCGGCTGGGCACGAGCAGCTGCACGGCGTCGGCGCAGGGCTCCGGCGCGGGTTCGCCGCCGTCGGCCGCCGGGTCCGGGGCCTCGGGCGCGGCCCCGGCGGCGGGGGCGTCACCGGGGGCGGCGTCCTCCGCGTACGACTCGATGTACGGCAGCACCTCGGCGGCCAGCTCCGCCAGGAACGCGAACCGCAGGTCGCGGTCGCGCGGCTGCGGCACGACCAGCAGCCGCGGGCGGTCGCGGTCGCAGCCGACGAGCGCGCCGAGCGGGGCGGCGGCCTCGCCGGCGGCGGTCATGGGGACGAGGACGAGCGGCCGGTCGGACAGGTGCCGGTGCCGCACGGTGGCCAGCGCGGTGGCCCGCCCGCCCGCCACGGCCTCGGCCCGCGCCAGGGTGACCAGGAGGCTCACCTGGCACCCCCCGCCTCCGGCGCGGCCCGCGGGGCGCCGGTTCCGGGGGCGCGGGGTTTGGTGGCGTCGGAGCCGTGTGCGTCGCGTTCCGGAGCGCCGGGAGCTGGGGTGCCGGGTGCTGCCGCCGGGCCCACGCCTCCGGAGGCGGCGGCCGCGGACAGCGCCTCCGCGCGCAACGCCGCAGCCCGCCGCAACGCCACCACGGCAGGCTCCTCCGGAGCGGGCCCCGGCTTCGCCGGGCCGGTCTCCGGGGTCGGCTGGCGCGGTGGTTCCGCGGCGTCCCTCCGCGGCTCCGCCGGGCCGCCCGCCGCCGCCACGACCTCCGACACCGTGCGCAGCTCGCCCAGCTCGCTCCGTACGCCCCGGCCCAGGACCGTCACGTCCCCCCGCTCCCGCGCCCGCGCGCGGCAGTGGAACGCCAGCTCGCACGCCGCCAGGCACTCCGGCGCGTACGCCGCCTCCACCGACTCCACCGCCGCCGCCAGCCGCCCCGGCGGCTGGCGCACGTCCAGGCTCAGCTCCGCCGGCAGCCCGGCGGCGATCGCTTCGAGGCGGGTCAGCCGGGCGAGCTGGCGGCGGGTCGCGGCGAGCTGCTTGCGCACGTCCACGGGCTCGGCGACCGGCTGGTTGGAGAAGTCCTTCGGGCACACCAGCAGCACCCGCTCGTGCACCGCGCAGTGCGGCTGCAACGCCAGCACGTACACCGCCGCCTGCCGGGCCGCGGCGCCGACCTTCGCCGGGTCGGCGGAGCCGTCGAGGATCGGGAAGGACTTGATCTCGGCCACCGTGCAGCGTCCGTCCGGCCCGATCACCGCCGCGTCCGGCTCCAGGAACACCGGCGCGCCCGCGACCTCCAGGCTGACCATCGGGTGCCGCAGCAGCGTCCAGCCGCCGGACTCGACCGCGGCCGCGATCGCCAGCCGGGTGCGTTCCGTGCGCCCGCGGGGGCCGGGGGCGGCGAGGTCGGGGACGTGGACGTCGGCGGGGTCGGGCGGGGGGTCGCCGGTGCGCTCGGCGAGCAGGCCCAGCAGTTCGGCGCCGTCGTCGGCGGTGATACGGGCCTCGAAGGCGTTGCCGCGGGCGAACGCGAACTGCGACTGCCCGAACGGCGCCGGTCTGCCCAGCGCCTCGGCCAGCGCGCCCTTGTCGATCCCGGCGCCGTCCAGCAGCGTCCGGCGGCGGCATCCGGGGTTGGCCGCCAGCGCGGCCAGCGCCCGCGCGTCCAGCGCGCGCGGCGGCACGTCCGCGCCGCGCAGCGCGTCGAGCCGGCGGCGCAGCGCGGGCCCCGGCGCCCCGTCGCGGCCGGCACCGGCACCGTCACCGGTGTGGGTCAAGTCGCCCTTGGCGGTCGTACGTTCCACGCGCCGCAGTCTGGCACGCCCCACCGACAGGGGAGCCGCGCCGGGGCGCGGTCGCGGTACGGCGTGCCGAGGGCGGTGCTCCATCACAGGCGGCCGGGCACGCCCCGCACCCGGGCCGGTGCCCCACGGTGCGGGCACCGGCGCGTGGTGCCCGGGGCCCGGGCCGGCACCGTCGCCGGACCACTGCCGGTGCGGGGCACGTGCGGCGTCGACCGCCACGGCGCGCCTGCCCGGCGGGCCGGCCGCAGGCCCTCAGTACGCCAGGCTCCCGCACATCATCATCTGCGCCACGACCCCCCGCTGCTCCGCCGGCGCCGGTCTGCCGCCCGGCGGCGCCGACGAGTCGCCGGGGGCCGACGGGGCACCGGGGCCGTGGGGTCTCGGGATCACCGGTCTGTCCGGGGTGTCGTCGGCGAGGCCGCCGGCCGCGCCGGTGCGGACCTTCTCCGGGGCGCGGTCGTCCGCCGGGACCTCCGCGCCGTCCGCGTCGTCGGGCCGCGGGCCGCCGGCGGCGACCACGCCGGCGCCGGCCGGCGTGCCGCTCCCGCCGGCGCGGGAGCCCAGCCGGTACAGCCGGCGGCGGATGCCGTCCGCGAGCCGCAGCGACGGGCGGAGCAGCAGCCAGCCGAGGCCCATGACGGCGGCGCCGGCGACGGCGTCGAGGAAGTAGTGGTTGGCGGTGCCCATCACCACGATGGTGGTGATCAGCGGGTACGCGACGCCGAGCAGCCGCACCGGCGTGTGCGGCGCGTGCCGCCACAGCACCACCGCGCACCACAGCGCCCAGCCCACGTGCAGGCTCGGCATGGCCGCGTACTGGTTGGTCAGGCCGCCGAGCCCGCGCGGCGCGCTCGCCTCGCCGCCCCACCAGCCGTACGAGGAGTACTGCGCCATCGTGTCGACGAACCCGTACGCCGGGTCGAGCAGCCGGGGCGGGCAGGTCGGCATGAGGATGAAGCCGACGAGGGCGATGACGGTGGAGAGCAGCAGCCAGGTGCGGTAGCGGCGGTAGTCGACGCGGTGGCGGAGCCAGAGCCACACCAGGACCACGGGCGTGACGACGTAGTGGAGCGACGCGTAGATGAAGTCGGCGGGGACGCCGAGCACGGCGTGCGCCGTGAACAGTCTGTTGAGCGGGTCCTCGAAGTTGATGTGCAGGGTCTTCTCGATGTCGAGGAGCGCGAGGCCGTTGTCGACCGCCATGGTCACGTCGCCGCGGGCGAGGAGCCGGCCCATCGAGTACGCCACATACACCACGACGACGAGCAACAGCTCGGTCCACCAACGCTGCCTCAGTCGCATGCTCCAGGCACTCCGTCTCCGCTTCCCCGCTGCGAGCCGCCCCACGTGGCCCACGGTCAACCGTACGGTGTACGTCAGCCCACCGCACGGTGTATATCCCGTCCACCGAACGGTGGAGGGAGCCAGAAAGACGCTGAATGATCCGGAAAGGTTGCCCCGGACGCCGGATCAGGCGGAAATCAGCCCGACGGCTGTGCGGAACGTCTCCACCTCCGGGCTGCCCGGCCAGCGCCGCAGCCGGTCCGCGGCGCCGCCGAGGAGGGCCCGTACCCGCGCCGACCGGACCTCGTCGAGGAGCACCAGCGCCCGGCCACCGGCCGCGGCCGCCTCGTCGGGGCGGCCGGCGGCGGCGAGGTCGGCGGCCAGCTCGGCGGTGAACAGGGCGGTGTTGCGGACGAAGTGCGGGTCCTGGAGGAGCACGGCGCCGCGGGCGCACTCGGCGGCGCGGGGGTACTCGCCGAGCGCCGCCCAGCACTGCGCCTCCAGGCCCGTGAGCTCGGCTTCTCCGTAGAAGGACATCCACTCCGGCCCGTCGTCCGCCGCGCCCCGGGCGAACAGGTCGCGGGCGGCGGTCAGCGCCTCGTGGACGGCGGCGCGGTCGCCGAGCAGCGCCCAGCCGCCGGCCTCGCGGGCGGCCAGCAGGGAGCGCAGCCGGTCGGAGCCGAGCGCGGCGGCGGCGCGGCGGCCGGCCTGGGCGGCGCGTACGGCTTCGTGCGGGCGGCCGGTGTCGCGGGCGAGGAAGGCGGCGTTGGAGAAGGCGTGCGCCTCCAGGGCCGGGTCGTCGGCGAGGCGGGCGGTGGCCAGGGCCTCGGCGTAGTGCGAGCGGGCGTCGGCGTAGCGGCCGGAGTCGTGGGCCAGCCAGCCGACGGAGAGTGCCAGCTCACCGGCGGCGCTGTGCAGCCGGTCGGCGCCGGCGCCGGGGCGCAGGGCGGCCTCGGGGAGCAGGGCGCGGGCGGTGCGCAGCGTGCGGCCGGCGTCGGCGTAGAGGCCGTCGGCGCCGTGCCGGTCGTCGTGCAGCCGGATGCGGCGTACGGCCTCGGCGACGGCGTCCTCGGGGAACTCGGGCGTACGGGAGAGGGGCGGGCGCACGGATGTGAAGGGGGGCGCACTGTCGGAGCTGCGCGCCCCGCGGGCCCGCCGGCCGCGCACCGCCTCCCGCGGCTCGAAGCCGAGGTCCGCCAGCGAGCGGCCCGGGAACAGGTGCAGGAACACCCGCTCGTACGCGTAGTTGGGGCACCGGATCTCGCCGGACTCGACGCGGCCCACGTAACGCGCGTCACAGGAGACCTGCTCGCCGATCTCCCGCGCGGCCCGCCGCACCGCGGCGGCGAACTCGCCCGGTGAACGGCTGCCGCGCAGCTCGCGGAAGGCGGTGTTGGGGCGCGGTGGGTCGGGTGGGGCGGACACGTCGGCTGTTCCTCCCTCGTGTCGCTCGTGTCGCTCGTGCTGCTCGGGTCGCTCGGTACCGAGGAGCCGCGCGGCGGCTCGACCGTACCGACGGTGGGCGCGCCGCCACGGAGAGTCTGCCGACATGCGGGACCCGCCGCCCCCGATCCGCTATAAACCGCCATCCTTTGCGGCGGCCGCACGCCGTGCCGTTGACGCGGCCGGGCCGTTGGATGTGGCAGAGGAACGGGGGCACGACGACCGGGGACTGTGATGAGGAGGGGTTCCTGTGCCGCACACCGGCGGGGAGGCCACTGTCGGTACGAGGGCCGCCGCGGACCCGTGTGACCTGGTCACCGTCCCGGCCAGGCACGGCCTCGAAGCCGTCGACATCCTCCGGCTGCGCACGGCCGTCGGGCCCGTGCTGCACGACGGCGGGATGGACACCCTCGGCTTTCTCGTGCCGCCGGGCACGGCGGAGCGCTGGGACCTGCCGGGCAGCGCGTGCGCCCCGGCGCTGCGCCGCACGCCGTCCGCGCTGTCCGCGCCGCCGGTGGCGGGCACGCACTGGCTGGTGGCGCCGGAGGACGCGGCGCCCGTGACGGACCCGGTGCTGCTGGCGGCGGCGCTGTGCGAGGCGGCCCGTACGATCGAGGCCGCCGACCGCCTCTGAGCGTCCCGCGCCCCGCGGCCCGCGCGGCGGCACCGCCGGGCGCGGGGGATACTGGGCGCGTGGCCAGGCAGAGGTCGCGCGGCGGGCGCAGCCCCGTCGTGGCGGAGGTGGACGGCGGTACCGCCGAACTGCGCCCCGACCCCGACCGCCCGCGCGCCTGGGTGCTGCTCCTCGACGGCGCCCCGCAGTCCCACGTCGACCTCGACGACCCGGCCCACCTGGAGTTCGAGTACCAGCGCCGCCTCGGCCACGCCGTCGACCTCGCCGCCCCCGCCGGCCGCCCCCTGCACGTCCTGCACCTCGGCGGCGGCGCGCTCACCCTCCCGCGCTACGTCGCCGCCACCCGCCCTCGCTCCGTCCAGCAGGCCGCCGAGGTCGACGTGCGGCTCACCGCGCTGATACGCGCCGAGCTGCCCCTGCCCGAGCGGGCGCGGATCCGGGTGCGGCAGGGCGACGCCCGCGCGGTGCTCGGCAAGGTGCCCGACGGCTGGGCGGACCTGATCGTCGCGGACGTCTTCCGCGGCGCCGTCACGCCCGCGCACCTGACGACCGCCGAGTTCCTGGCCGGCGTACGCCGGGTGCTGCGCCCCGGCGGCGTCTACGCCGCGAACCTCGCCGACGGGCCGCCGCTCGCGTACCTGCGCGCGCAGACCGCCACCGCGGCCGCGGCCTTCCCCGAGGTGTGCGTCACCGCCGCGCCGGCCGTCTGGCGCGGCCGGCGCTTCGGCAACGCCGTGCTCCTCGCCTCCGACGCCCCGCTGCCGGTCGCCGAGCTGACCCGGCGGGCGGCCACCGACCCGCAGCCCGGCCGCGTCGAACACGGCCGCGCGCTGCGGGACTTCGCCGCCGGCGCCCGCCCGGTCACGGACGCCACGGCGACCGAGTCCCCGCCGCCCCCGCCCGAGGTGTTCTCTTAAGGAGACGGACGACCGCCCGTCCGTACGCGTCCTACACCGCCTGCTCGTTCGTCTCCACCCGCGGCTCGCTGTCGTGCCAGGTGCAGATCACCGACGTCCGCCGGCCGCCCGCGACGAAGTCGACCCGGATCCAGCTCGTCTGCTCCCACGTCTGCATCTGCCACCCGGCCTCCGGCGTCGCCGAGACCAGCTGCGCCGCGCCCGCGGCCATCTCGAACGTCACCCGCCCGCCGGCCACCGGATACGTCCGCACGTCCCCCGTCGCGCTCTCCGCCGGCCGGTCCTGCTGCGCCGCGTCGCCCCCGCCGCCGTCCGAGGCGTCGGCGCTGTCGGCGCTGTCCGTGCTGTCGGCGCTGTCGGTGCCGTCCGGGCTGTCGGCGCTGTCCGGGCGCGCCGGGTCCGCCGAACTCTCCGTGGCCGACGGGGCGTCCGGCTCCCGCGACGCGGACGGCGACGGCGGCCTCGGCCGCTCCGTGGCCGTACCGACCCGCGACCGCGACTCCGGCGCGGACTCCGGCGCCGGTGCCGCCCGCCCCGCGAGCGGCACCGTGTGCGGCCGGTCGGAGGTGCTGTCCAGCACCAGCCGGACCCCGAACCACGACACCGTCACGGCCGCCAGTGTCGCCAGGGTCCACGCGAGCGCGTGCACAAACCTTCGACGCATCGGTCATATCCTGCCGCACCCGCCCCGGCCGTGCCGCACACCCGCCGAAGCCGCTCGCCCGCGCGCCCCCTTCCCGCGTCCGCGCTCCCGCCCCGCCCGCACCGGGCCGCGGACGGGGGGCGGCGCGCGCCGCGCCGATGGCGTACGTTGCCGGACATGGCAAGCGTGCTGGTGGTGGAGGACGACCCGTTCGTGCGCTCCGCGCTGATCAGGCATCTGTCGGACGCCGGCCACGCCGTGCGCAGCGTGGGCACCGCGCTGGAGGCGCTCCGCGAGGTCGCGCACCACGGCTTCGACGTCGTGATCCTCGACCTCGGGCTGCCCGACCTCGACGGCGCCGAGGCGCTGAAGATGCTCCGCGGCATCACCGACGTCCCGGTGATCGTCGCCACCGCGCGCGACGACGAGTCCGAGACCGTACGCCTCCTCAACGACGGCGCCGACGACTACCTCGTCAAGCCGTTCTCCGTCGAGCACCTCCAGGCCCGCCTCGGCGCCGTGCTGCGCCGCGCCCGCGGCCGGGCCGCCGTCGCCGCCCCGCCGCCGGAGCTGCGCGTCGGCGGGCTCGCCATCGACCTGCGGCGCCGCCGCGCCCGGCTGGACGGCCGGGAACTGGACCTGACCCGGCGCGAGTTCGACATGCTCGCGTTCCTCGCCGAGCGGCCCGGCGTCGTCGTACCGCGCCGGGAGCTGCTGTCCGAGGTGTGGCGGCAGTCGTACGGCGACGACCAGACCATCGACGTCCACCTGTCCTGGCTGCGCCGCAAGCTGGGCGAGACCGCCGCCGACCCCCGCTACCTGCACACCCTGCGCGGCGTCGGCGTGAAGCTGGAGCCGCCGGGCGGGACACCGCGGTCATGAGGCGGTACCGCCGCCGTGCGGCGGCCACGGGGCAGTCATGAGGTGGGCGCTGGTCCGGGTCTGTCTGGCGGTCACGGTGATGGTCGTGGTGGCGTTCGCCGTGCCGCTCGGCCTCGTCGTCAAGGAGATGGCCCGGGACCGGGCGCTGACCAACGCCGAGCGGATCGCCGCCGGCATCGGCCCGGCGCTGGCGATCACCACCGACGCCGAGCAGCTGGAGCGCGCGGTCGGCAGCACCCGGGCCGGCGCGGCCGGGCGGATCGCGGTGCACGTGCCGCGCGGCGCCGGGGACGGCATGCCGGCGGTACGCCTCGGGCACCCGCGCGCCGGCGCGGCCGACGTGGAGCGCGCCTCCGGCGGGGGCACGTCCGCACTGGTGGCCGTCGACGGCGGGCACGCGCTGCTCCAGCCCATCGCCGTCGAGGGCGGCCGGGTCGCCGTCGTGGAGGTGTTCGTGCCGGCGGGGCAGCTGACCGAGGGCGTGGCGCAGGCGTGGCTGGTGCTGGCCGGCGTCGGGCTGGCGCTGGTCGCGGGCTCGGTCGCGGTCGCCGACCGGCTCGGGACCCGTATGGTACGGCCCGCGCGCCGGCTCGCGGGCGCCGCGCACGACCTGGGGGAGGGGCGGCTGGGCGTACGGGTCGAGGAGTCGGGGCCGTCCGAACTGCGCTCGGCGGCGGCGGCGTTCAACTCGATGGCCGACCAGGTCGCGCTGCTGCTCGCCAACGAGCGCGAGCTGGCCGCCGACCTCTCCCACCGGCTGCGCACCCCGCTGACCGTGCTGCGGCTCAACGCCGCCTCCCTCGGCGACAGCGGCGCCGCCGACCAGACCCGGCAGGCCGTGGCCCAGCTGGAGCGCGAGATCGACCAGATCATCGCCACCGTGCGCGAGCACCGCGGGGCGCCCGCCGGGGCCGGGGAGCAGGCGGCGGCGGCCGTCGGCTGCGACGTATCCGCGGTCATCAGGGAGCGGATGGCCTTCTGGTCGGCGCTGGCCGAGGACGAGCGGCGCTCCGCGCGGCTGGCCGGGGCGGACCGGCCGGCGCAGGTGCCGGTGGCGCGCGCCGAACTGGTCGCCGCGATCGACGCGCTCATCGGCAACGTCTTCCGGCACACCCCGGAGGGCACGGCCTTCTCCGTCGACGTGCACCACGCCGGGGACGCCGTCATCGTGCTCGCCTCCGACGCCGGCCCCGGCATCCCCGACCCGGAGGCGGCGCTGGCCCGCGGGCAGGGGCAGGGCGGGCCGGGGTCGACGGGGCTGGGGCTGGACATCGTGCGGCGGGTCGCGGAGTCCACGGGCGGGGACGTACGGATCGGCCGGTCGGTGCTGGGCGGCGCGGAGATACGGCTCTGGCTGGCGCTGCGCACCGGGCCGGCGGAGGACGGCGAACGGCGCCGGCACCGGGTCGGGCGGCGGCGCGGCCGGGGGAGGAGCGGCGCGGGGACCCCGGGCACTCCGGAGACCCCGGGGCCGGGCGCGGGTACGGGGACCGCCGCGGGCGCGAGCGCGGGTGCGCGGCGCGCTTAGCGCGGGCGGACGGTCCCCGTCCCTGAAAGGCGCCGGCGCGCCGCGCCTGCCGCGGGCCACCGCCCGTCACGCGGCGGCCCGGGCCGGTGCGACGGCCTTCGCCCTCCCCTGAGACGCCCACCGGTCGCCGATCCGGCGGGCGCCGGTCTCTCGGGCACCCGTCCCCGGGTGCCGGTGGCCGCTGTCCGGCGCCGAGCTGTCCGGCGCCGAGCCGGGCGCCGGACAGCGGGGCGGCGCGCCGTGCGTCAGATGTCGAGCGCCGGCAGCGCGCCCGCGCGGATCAGGTCCGCGTACCAGCCCGCGCTGGACTTCGGGGTGCGCTGCTGCGTCGTGTAGTCCACGTGCACCGCGCCGAACCGCTTGGCGTACCCGTACGCCCACTCGAAGTTGTCCAGCAGCGACCACAGGAAGTAGCCCCGCACGTCCGCGCCCTCCCGCATCGCGCGGTGCACCGCGCCGATGTGCCCGTGCAGGTACGCGATGCGGTCCGGGTCGTGCACCGAGCCGTCCGGCTCCGGCTTGTCGTCGTACGCGGCGCCGTTCTCGGTGATGTACAGCGGCAGGTCCGGCGCGTCCGCCGAGAACCGCAGCAGCAGGTCCGTCAGCCCGGTCGGGTCGACGGTCCAGCCCATCGCGGTGCGCTCGCCCGGCGGCTGGTGGAAGGCGACGCGGTCCGCCGCCGGCCAGGGGGACGCGCCGCCGCCGTGGCCGTCGGCGCGCTCGGGCACGGCGTCGCCGCTGACCGCGGAGACGACGGTGGGCGTGTAGTAGTTGAGGCCGATCGAGTCCAGCGGCCGGCTGATGAGCGACAGGTCCCCGTCCCGTACGAACGACCAGTCCGTCAGCCGCGCGGTGTCGTCGAGCAGGTCCGGCGGGTACGCGCCGTCGAGCATGGGGCCGGTGAAGATGCGGGTGGCCAGCGCGTCGATCCGGCGGGCCGCGTCCCGGTCCGGCTCGGTGTCCGTGCGCGGGCGCACGACCGCGGGGTTGAGGCTGACGGAGACCTGGGCGCGGGCCGGCAGCGCGGTCCGCAGCGCGTCCACCGCCAGGCCGTGCGCGAGGTTGAGGTGGTGCGCGGCGCGCAGCGCGGCGGCGGGGTCGGTGCGGCCGGGGGCGTGCACCCCGGCCGCGTACCCGAGGAACGCGCTGCACCACGGCTCGTTCAGCGTGGTCCACATCTCGACGCGGTCGCCGAGGGCGTCGCCGACGAGGCGGGCGTAGTCGGCGAACCGGTGCGCGGTGTCGCGCTCCGGCCAGCCGCCCGCGGTCTCCAGCTCCTGCGGCAGGTCCCAGTGGTAGAGCGTGAGGACGGGCTTGATGCCGGCCTCCAGCAGCTCGTCCGCGAGCCCGCGGTAGAAGTCGAGCCCGCGCTGCACGGCCGGGCCGCGGCCGGTGGGCTGCACGCGCGGCCACGACACCGAGAAGCGGTACGCCTTCACGCCGAGCCCGGCCATGAGGCGGACGTCCTCGGTGCGCCGGTGGTAGTGGTCGACGGCGACGTCCCCGGTGTCGCCGCCCGCGGTCTTCCCCGGGGTGTGCGAGAAGGTGTCCCAGATGGAGGGCGTGCGGCCGTGCTCCTGCGCGGCGCCCTCGATCTGGTACGCCGCGGTGGCGGTGCCCCACAGGAAGTCCTCGGGGAAGGTGGCGGTGGTGTCGGACATCTGGGAGCGCTCCCAATCTCGGCGGTGGCGAACGTCGTGGACAACGGGGGTCGGTCGGATCTCAACGGCCCCCGGGCGGCGCGCGGTTCGTACCGCCGCGGGATGAACGGGCTGAACGAGCCATGGGCCGCTCAGCCCTTGACCGCGCCGTGCATGATGCCGCCGACGATCTGCCGCCCGAACAGCAGCAGGAGCAGCAGCAGCGGCAGCGTGCCCAGCAGCGCCCCGGCCATGATCACCGACTGGTCGGGGATGTAGCCGCGGCCCAGGCTGGTGAGCGCCACCTGCACGGTCGGATTCTCCTGGGTGAGCGCGATGATCGGCCAGAAGAACTCGTTCCAGGCCATCACGAACGTCAGCATCCCCAGCACGGCCATCGCGGGCCGGGCCGCGGGGAAGACCACGTGCCAGATGACCCGCACGCTGCTCGCGCCGTCCACCCGGGCGGCCTCGATCAGCTCCGTGGGCAGCGCCTGGATCAGGTACTGCCGCATGAAGAACACGCCGAACGCGCTGACGATGAACGGCAGGATCACCGACTGGAGCTGGTCGATCCACTCCAGCTTCGCGATCGCCATGTACAGCGGAACGACGCTCAGCTGCGGCGGCACCATCATCGTGCCGATCACCAGCAGCATCAGCATGTTCTTGAAGCGGAACCGCAGCTTGGCGAAGGCGAAGCCGGCCAGCGTGCCGAAGAGCACGGTGCCCGCGGCGATCGACCCGGCCACGATCGTGGTGTTGAACAGCGCCAGGCCCATGTTCGCGTCGGACCAGGCGGTCTCCAGGTTCGAGAAGAGGTTGCCGCCGAACCACATCGGCGGCGGGGTCTCCGCCAGCCGCTCGTTGGTACGGGAGGCGGCGACCGCGGTCCAGATCAGCGGGAAGAGCGAGACCACGGTGAAGAGCAGCAGGACGGCGTACGTCAGCTTGCCCGCCCGCTGCTGGCCGCCGGCCTCCCCGGCCTTCGGACCGCGCCGCCGGCGCTTGCCGGGCTCCTTCCGGTCCATTTTCCAGGCGGCTTTCGTCAACAGTGCCATGAGCTTCCCTTCAGCTCTTCCGCAGGCGGCGGGAGATCAGGCCGAAGACGATGCCGATCACCACCAGGATCAGGAACATCACCCAGGCGATGGCGGCGGCGCGGCCGAGATGCAGGTTGCGCCAGCCCTGCTCGTACAGGTAGAGCCCGAGGGTCTGGAACTGGTGGTCCGCGCCGCCGGACGCGCCCGCGCCCTCCTCGAACAGCAGCGGCTCGCCGAAGAGCTGGACCGAGCCGATCGTCGAGACCACGACGGTGAACAGGATCGTGGGCCGCAGCGAGGGGATGGTGACGTAGCGGAACTGCTTCCAGCGGGAGGCGCCGTCGAGCGACGCGGACTCGTAGAGGTCCTGCGGCACCGCCTGCATGGCGGCCAGGTAGATCAGCGTGTTGTAGCCGGTCCAGCGCCAGATCACGATCGTGGAGATGGCGATCTTCGAGGTCCAGCTGCCGCTCTTCCAGTCGATCTCGTCCACGCCGAACAGGCCGAAGAACCAGTTGATCATGCCGTAGTCGCGGCCGTAGAGCATCGCGAACACCAGCGTCGCCGCCGCCACGCTGGTGGCGTACGGCGCGAGCATCGCCACCCGGAAGACGGAGGCGGCGCGCATCTTGTAGTTGAGCAGGTGCGCGAGGCCCATCGCCATGAGCAGCTGCGGGACCGTGGAGAGCACCGCGAGGGTGAAGGTGACCCACAGCGAGTTCCAGAAGAACTCGTCCTCGAACAGCCGGGTGTAGTTGTGCAGGCCCGCCCACTCCATGTCGGTGGGCGCGGTCAGCTCCACCCGGTGCAGCGAGGCCCAGGCGGTGTAGAGCAGCGGGAAGAGCCCGAAGGCGCCGAAGAACAGGAAGAACGGCGAGATGAAGGCGTACGGGCTGAACTTGGCGTCCCACCGGTAGCGGCGGCTGCGCCACCTCTGCCGCCGGTCGTCGGGAGCGGCCCGTTTCGGGGCCGCGCCCCCCTCGGCGGAGGGGGGCGCGTCCACGGGCGTACCGGTCTGCGTCATAGCAGGTTGTCTCACTGATCCAGAGCGTTGTCCGCGGCGTCGACGGCTTCGTCCCAGGCGCCGTCGGGGTCCTCCTTGCCCTGCTCGATCAGCTGCAGGCCGTTGCCGATGTTCTGGTCGATGATCTGGTCCTTCGGACCGATCGTCTGCACCGGGATCTCCTGGGCGGAGGCGGAGAACAGCTCCCCGATCGGGGCGTCGCCGAAGTACGGGTTGGTCGCGGTCTTGACCGCGTCCATCTCGTACGCGGGCGGGGCGCTCGGGAAGTTGCCGCGCTCGGCGAAGAGCTTGGCCTGCTGCTCGGGCGCCGTCAGCCAGGCGACCAGCTTGGCGGCCTCGTCCTTGTTGTCACCGGACTCGGGCACGCCGAGGAAGGAGCCGCCCCAGTTGCCGGGCTTCGGCGACGGGGCCACGTCCCACTTGCCCTCGGCCTTGCTGCCGCCCTTCTCCTGGATGTAGCCGAGCATCCACGCCGGGCAGGAGATGGTGGCGAAGTCGCCGTTGCTCATCGCCTGGTCCCACTGCTTGGTGAACTGCTCCAGGTTGCCGGTGAGCTTCTCCTCGGCGGCGGTGGCGGCGATGTCCCAGGCGGCCTTGACGTCCGGGCTCTCCTTGTAGATGACGTCGCCGTCCTCGTTGTAATACTTGCCCTCGCTGGAGGCGATGGCGCCGTCGTATACGGCGTCGGCGGAGTCCACCCAGGCCACGCCCTCGGGGCCGTTCTCCTTGAAGTCCCGGCCGGCGTCGAGGAACTTCTCCCAGTCGCCCGCCCAGAGCTTCGCGACCTCCTCGCGGTCGGTCGGCAGGCCGGCCGTCTCGAAGTGGTCCTTGCGGTAGCAGATGGCCATGGGGCCGACGTCGGTGCCGAGCCCGATGGTCTTGCCGTCGTCGGTGGTCGCCTGCGCCCACTTCCAGTCCAGGAAGTTTTCCTCGGAGGCGCCCTCGACCTTGCCGAGGTCCATGAACCGGTCCGCCTGGGTGTCGACCACCTCGGCGATGTTGGCCACCTCGACGGCCTGGACGTCGGCCAGACCGCTGTTGCTGGTCAGGTGGTTGAGGAGGGCGGGGTAGTAGTTCTCGTTCCGCTCGATGACATCCTGCTCGATCTTGATGTCCGGGTTGAGCTTCTCGTACTCCTCGTAGAGCCCGGCCTCCTTGAAGCCGAAGGTGCCGAAGAGCCCCATCGTGATGGTGGTCTTGCCGCCGCCCCCGTCGCCGGAGTCGGTGTCCGAACCGTCGTCGTCATCGCTCGCGCACGCGCTGAGCAACCCCGTGCCCAGTGCGGCGGCGGCCAGCAGGCCCACGGCCCGTCGGGTGGTGCGGTAACTGCGCACTGCATCCTCCTTGCGCCCTGACGCGTGCCGCACCTGCCGGGTGTGACGAGGGGGTTTCGGATCGGCGGCTCGGGCGGGCTTGTCGTGCGGGTTCTCAATGGGTCGAGTAGAGTGGGAGCGCTCCCAGAAGTGATTGGTTGAAGGGTGGCCCGTCGGCAAGGGGGTGTCAAGGGACCAGACATCCCGACCGCGCGCCGTTACGCGGCTGTTAGCTTCGGCGCAGCCCGCGCACCGGAGGCGGGGGCGAGAATCGGACAGTCAGCAGACAGCCATAACGCGGGAGGGTGGAATGGCGGTCAGGGATCGGCGTACGCCGGTGACACGGGGTGGCCGTGGCGGGAGACCAACGCTGGAGCAGGTCGCCGCGCGAGCCGGGGTGGGCAGGGGGACGGTGTCCCGGGTGATCAACGGATCGGACCAGGTCAGCGAGCAGGCGCGGGCGGCGGTCGAGCGCGCGGTCGCGGAGTTGGGGTACGTGCCCAACCGCGCGGCCCGGGCGCTCGCCGCCGGCAGCGCGGACGCGGTCGCGCTGGTGATCCCGGAGCCCGAGACCCGGCTGTTCTCCGAGCCGTACTTCTCGGACATCGTCCGGGGGGTGAGCGCGGAACTGGCGGAGACGGACAAACAGCTGCTGCTGACGCTCATCCGCTCCCCCCGGGAACGGGAACGGCTGGCGGCGTACCTGAGCGCCGACCGGGTGGACGGGGTGCTGCTGGTCTCGGTGCACGAGGGCGACCCGCTGCCGGAGATGCTGGCGGCCATGGGGCTGCCCGCGGTCCTCAACGGCCGCCGGGCGGCGAGCGAGGCCGTACCCTACGTCGACTCGGACAACACCGGCGGCGCGCAGGCGGCCGTCGAACACCTGATAGGCCGCGGACGTGGCGCGATCGCGACCATTACCGGCCCTTCTGACATGTACGTCGCCAGCTGCCGGCTGGACGGCTACCGTCAGGCGTTGAAGGCGGCCGGCCGCCACGAGGACCCCGGGCTGGTCGCGGACGGCGACTTCACCGAGGACGGCGGCCGGCGCGCGATGACGGAGCTGCTGGAGCGCCGCCCCGACCTGGACGCCGTCTTCGCCGCCTCCGACGTGATGGCCGCCGGCGCGCTCCAGGTGCTGCGCGCCGCGGGCCGCACGGTGCCGGACGACGTCGCGGTCGTCGGCTTCGAGGACTCCCCGGTGGCCCGCCACACCGACCCGGCGCTCACCAGCGTCCGCCAGCCGACGGAGGAGATGGGCCGGGCGATGGTACGGGTCCTGCTGGAGGGCATCGACGCGGACGCGGGGGCCGCGGCGGCGGGCGCGGCGGAGGGCCGCCACGTGGTGCTGCCGACGGAACTGGTGGTCCGCGCCTCGGGCTGACCCGGGTCCGGGGCCGGAGGCGCCGGGGGTGGTCGCGCCGGGGGCGGGAGCGCTGGGCGCCGGCGCCCCCGGCGGGGGCGGGTGTCCCCGGCGGGGGGAGCGGGTGTCCCCGGCGGAGGGCGGGCGCCGACGGCGGGGAGAGCGGGTGTACCCGGCGGGGGGCGTCTCCGGTGGGGGGTGGGCGCGCCCGGCGGGGGGTGTCGCCGTTCACCCACGACACCGCCACCCCACGACACCGCGCCCACCGACGACCAGACCCGATCCCGGCGCCGCAGGCCAAGCCCGACGCCCGGCGCCGCAGGTCAACCCCGACACCCGGCGCCGCAGTCCGCCCCCCACATCCCCCACGCCCATCGCCGCAGCGTGCCCCGGCGCCGTCTCCCGGCCGCGTCTCCCGGCGCCGTCCCCCGACGCCGTCTCCCGGCCGCGTCTCCCGGCGCCGTCCCCCGACGCCGTCTCCCGGCCGCGTCTCCCGGCGCCGTCCCCCGACGCCGTCTCCCGGCGCCGCCCCGGCCGCGACGCCGCCCCCCGGCCCCCCGCCGCCGGGAGCCCGGCCCCCGCCCTCCGGGAGCCCCGCCCCCCGCCCCGTTGGCCCCAACCGCCCCCCGCCGAACCCGACTTCTGCCCGGAGGGTTGACAGGTGCATAACCCTTCGGGAGATTGGGAGCGCTCCCACAGTTCAAGTCTTGCACCTCCCGCCGCGAGGACGGGGGCGTACCACCCAGCCCACCACCCCCGTCCGGTCAGCTCAGCCGGGCCGGGCGCACAAAGGCCCCGTGCGTCCGGCCCGGCTGTCCCCCCACGCCGTCCGCTCGCGAGTCCGCACGCCCGAACACCTTCCAGGAGGATTCGTGCACGCACCCCGCACTCCCGACGAGCCCGCACGGTTGTCACGAAGATCGTTCACCGCCGCCACCGGCGGGGCGCTCGTCGCCCTCGGCGCCGGCCAGGCCCTGGCCGGCGCCACCGCCCACGCCGCCGAGGCGCCCTCGAACGGCAGCGCGAAGGCCGTCGCCGCCACCCCGTACACCGACGCCTTCCTCGCCCAGTACGAGAAGATCAAGGACCCCGCCAACGGGTACTTCAGCCCCGACGGCATCCCGTACCACAGCATCGAGACGCTGATGGTCGAGGCGCCCGACCACGGCCACCAGACCACCTCGGAGGCGTTCAGCTTCTGGATCTGGCTGGAGGCCGCGTACGGCAGGGTCACCGGCGACTGGGGGCCGTTCAACGGCGCCTGGGAGACCGCCGAGCGCTCCATCATCCCGTCCCACGCCGACCAGGCCAGCAGCGGCTCCTACCAGCCGGGTTCGCCCGCCACCTACGCGCCCGAGCACCCCGAGGTCTCCGACTACCCGTCCCAGCTCGACCCGGACGTGTCCGTCGGGCAGGACCCCATCGCCACCGAACTGGCCGCGACGTACGGGACGATGGACGTCTACGGCATGCACTGGCTGATGGACCTGGACAACACCTACGGCTACGGGAACACCCCCGGCACCGGCGGCCAGAACGGGCCCGGCCCCGGCGCGTCGTACATCAACACCTACCAGCGCGGCTCCCAGGAGTCGGTCTGGGAGACCATCCCGCAACCCACCACCGACCTCTTCGAGTTCGGCGGGCCGAACGGCTACCTCGACCTCTTCGTCGGGGACGCCTCCTACGCCCAGCAGTGGAAGTACACCAACGCCCCGGACGCCGACGCGCGCGCCGTGCAGGCCGCGTACTGGGCGCTGACCTGGGCGCGGGCGCAGGGCAACGAGAGCCAGGTGGCGGAGTCCGTCGCGCGCGCCGCGAAGATGGGCGACTACCTGCGCTACGCCATGTTCGACAAGTACTTCAAGCAGATCGGGGACTGCACCAGCCCCACCGGCTGCCCCGCCGGCTCCGGCCGCAGCTCCCAGCACTACCTGCTGTCCTGGTACTACGCCTGGGGCGGCTCCGCCGGCGACGGCGGCGGCTGGGCCTGGCGCATCGGCGACGGCGCCTCCCACCAGGGCTACCAAAACCCCTTCGCCGCCTGGGCGCTGTCCACCGTCCCGGAGCTGATCCCCGAGTCCCCCTCCGCGCAGGGCGACTGGGCCAAGTCCCTGACGCGGCAGCTGGAGTTCCTGCGCTGGCTCCAGTCCACCGAGGGCGCGCTCGCCGGCGGCTGCACCAACAGCTGGGAGGGTGCGTACGGCGTCCCGCCGACCGGCACGCCGACCTTCTACGGCATGCCGTACGACTGGCAGCCCGTCTACCACGACCCGCCCAGCAACAACTGGTTCGGCTTCCAGGTCTGGGGCATGGAGCGCGTGGCGCAGTACTACCACGCCACCGGCAACGCCGACGCCGAGGCGGTCCTCGCCAAGTGGGTCGCCTGGGCCTCCGCCGAGACCACCGTCGGCGCCGACGGCAGCTACCGCTTCCCCGCCACCCTGCGGTGGACCGGCGCCCCCGACACCTGGAACGCCGCGAACCCCGGCGACAACGCCGGGCTGCACGTGGAGGTCGTGGACTACGGCGACGACGTCGGCGTGGGCGCCGCGCTGGCCATGACCCTCGTGTACTACGCCGCCGGGGCCGCGGACGCCGATGCCGCGGCGCTGGCCAAGGCGCTGCTCGACGCCATGGCCGCGCACGCCGACGACAAGGGCATCGCCGTCCCCGAGACCCGCCGCGACTACGACCGCTTCGACGACGAGGTGTACGTCCCGGACGGCTGGTCCGGCACCTCCCCGTACGGCGACACCATCGAGCCCGGCGTCACCTTCATCGGCCTGCGCCCCTGGTACCGGGACGACCCGGACTGGGAGAAGGTGCAGACGTACCTCGACGGCGGCGCCGCGCCGGTGTTCACGTACCACCGCTTCTGGGCCCAGGCCGCCCTCGCCCTCGCGCTCGCCGCCTACGGCGAGCTGCTCGGCGGCGAGTCCCCCGGCGGGCCCGGCGACGACACCGAGCCGCCGACCGTGCCGGGCGGGCTGCGGGTCACCGCCACCGCTCGGAGCAGCGTCGCGCTGGCGTGGACCGCCTCGACGGACGACACCCGGGTGACGGCGTACGACGTGTACCGCGACGGCACGCCCGTCGGCAGCACGTCCACGACGTCCTTCACCGACTCCGGGCTCGCCGCCGAGACCACCTACTCCTACACGGTCGCCGCCCGGGACGCGGCGGGCAACGCCTCGGAGCAGTCGGAGGCGGTGGAGGCGACGACCGGAGCCGGCACCGGCACCGGCACGGTGAAGGTCGAGTACCGCAACAACGACCAGAACGCCACCGACAACCAGATCAAGCCGGGCCTGCGGATCGTCAACACCGGCGGGGGCGCGCTGAGCCTGTCGACGCTGACCGTGCGCTACTGGTTCAGCGGCGAGTCCGGCGCGACCACGTACGGCACGCACTGCGACTACGCCCGGCTCGGCGCCGCCAACGTCACGCACCGCGTCGTCGCGGCCGGCGGCAGCACCCCCGGCGCCACGCACTACCTGGAGGTCGGCTTCACCGCCGGCGCCGGCAGCCTCGCCGCGGGCGACTCCACCGGCGACATCCAGCTGCGGCTGAACAAGACCGACTGGTCCGCCTTCGACGAGTCGGACGACTACAGCCGCGCCACCACCGGCACGTACATCGACGCGCCCCGAGTCGTCGCGTACGTCGCCGGGCAGCCGGTGTGGGGTACGGAGCCCTGACGCCGGCGGCGCGGCCGGTGCGTACGCCGTCGAAACTCCCGTCGGTACGCACCGGCCGCGGCAGGACCGCGGGTTGAACCCGCCGCGAGGGGCGCGGCCGTGACGACGAGGGGTGCGGCCGCGCCCCGCCTCCCCCACACCCCCCATCCGAAAGGACGTCTTCCGTGAGACGGCACATACCCCGTGCCCTCGCCGCCGTGCTGGTCGCCGGAGCGCTCGCCGCGCCCGGCGGCGCCGCCGCGGCCGCCGACGAGGGCCCCGAGCTGATCGTCAACGGCGACTTCGCCGCCGGCACCGACCCCTGGTGGTGGACGCCGGACAACCCCGCCACCGTGGTCGACGGGCGGCTCTGCGCCGAGGTGCCCGCCGGCACCGCCAACCCGTGGGACGCCATCGTCGGCCAGAACGACCTGCCGATCGAGGCCGGCGAGACCTACGCCCTGCGCTACACCGCCACCGCCACGACACCCGTGACCATCCGCACCAACGTGCAGCAGGCCGTGGAGCCGTGGGCCCAGTTCTTCGCCTCCGCGGACCAGGTCACCGACACCGCGCAGACCTTCGAGCACATCTTCACCGCCACCGCCGGCGACGAGGCCGCCCAGCTCGCCTTCCAGATCGGCGGCAGCGACACGGCGTACACCTTCTGCGTCGACGACGTCTCGCTGCGCGGCGGCGCCGAACGGCCCCCGTACGACCCGGACACCGGCTCGCCGGTGCGCGTCAACCAGGTCGGCTACCTCACCGAGGGGCCGAAGAACGGCACCTTCGTCACCGACGCGACCGAGCCGCTGACCTGGACCCTGAACGCCGCCGACGGCACCGAGAAGGCGAGCGGCACCACCGTGCCCGCGGGCACCGACCCGACCTCGCTGGAGAACGTGCACACCTTCGCCTTCGGTGACTTCACCGAGGCCGGCGAGGGCTACACCGTCACGATCGACGGCCAGACCAGCGAGCCGTTCACCATCGGCGACGACATCTACGGCACGCTGCGCACCGACGCGCTCGCGTACTTCTACCACAACCGCAGCGGCATCGAGATCGACGCCGACCTGGTCGGCGAGGAGTACGCGCGGCCCGCCGGGCACGTGAACGTCGCGCCCAACCAGGGCGACGACGACGTCCCGTGCCAGCCGGGCGTGTGCGACTACACCCTGGACGCCGCCGGCGGCTGGTACGACGCGGGCGACCACGGCAAGTACGTCGTCAACGGCGGCATTGCCGCCGCCCAGGTGATGAGCGTGTACGAGCGCACGCTGACCACCGAGGGCGCCGACGGCGAGCCGATCGGCGACGGCAAGCTGGCCGTGCCCGAGCAGGGCAACGGCGTGCCCGACGTGCTCGACGAGGCGCGCTGGCAGCTGGAGTTCCTGATGTCCATGCAGGTGCCGGCGGGCGAGGAGCTGGCCGGCATGGCGCACCACAAGCTGCACGACGAGCAGTGGACCGGGCTGCCCCTGCTGCCGCACGAGGACCCGCAGCCGCGCGAGCTGCACCCGGCGTCCACCGCCGCGACGCTCAACCTGGCCGCCACCGGCGCGCAGTGCGCGCGGCTGTACGCGGACTTCGACGCGGAGTTCGCCGACCGCTGCCTGTCGGCCGCCCGGACCGCGTACACCGCGGCCGAGGCGCACCCCGACATGCTGGCCGACCCGAACGACGGGACCGGCGGCGGCGCGTACAGCGACAGCAACGTGAGCGACGAGTTCTACTGGGCCGCCGCCGAGCTGTACCTGGCCACCGGCGAGGACGCCTACCTCCAGGACGTGCTCGGCTCGCCGCTGCACGGCGACGCCGAGGCGGTCTTCCCGCGCGGCGGCATGTCGTGGGGCGCCACCGCCGGGCTCGGCGCGCTGGACCTGGCCACCGTCGACAGCGGGCTGACGGACGCCCAGCTGGGCGTCGTACGCGGCATGGTCACCGACGCCGCCGACGGCTACGCGGCCGACGCCGCGAACGCCGCCTACGGCGTCCCGTACGCCCCCGACGGCGGACGGTACGTCTGGGGCTCCAACAGCCAGGTCCTCAACAACATGGTCGTCCTGGCCACCGCGCACGGCCTCACCGGCGAGTCCGGCTACCGCGACGCCGTGCTCACCGGCCTGGACTACCTGCTGGGCCGCAATCCGCTGAACCAGTCGTACGTCACCGGCTACGGCGAGCGGGACTCGAAGAACCAGCACCACCGGTTCTGGGCCAACCAGCTCGACCCGAGCCTGCCGAACCCCGCCCCCGGCTCGATCGCCGGCGGCCCGGACTCGCAGCTGGAGGACCCGGTGGCCGAGCAGGAGCTCCAGGGCTGCCCGCCGGCGATGTGCTACATCGACCACATCGAGTCGTACTCCACCAACGAGATCACGATCAACTGGAACGCCCCGCTCGCCTGGATCGCCGGCTACGCCGACGACCTGGGCGCCGCGGACGGCGGCACCGGCCCCGGCCCGGGCCCCGGTGAGGAGTGCGCCGCGGCGTACTCCGTGCCCAACGAGTGGCCCGGCGGCTTCACCGGCAGCGTCACGCTCTCCTGCGACGGCGCGTCCCTCGACGGCTGGACCGTGGAGTGGGACTTCCCCGACGGGCAGCGCATGACGAACGCCTGGAACGCCGTCTGCACCCAGTCCGGGACCACCGTGAGCTGCCGGAACACGCCGTACAACGGCGCGGTCCCGGACGGCGGCTCGGTCTCCTTCGGCTTCAACGCCGGCTGGAGCGGCGCCAACGGCGCCCCGGAGGAGGTGAAGCTCGTCGGCTGAACGACGGCCGCCGGGGCGGGAGTGCTCCCGCCCCGGCGGCGCACACGCGTGCGGCCGCGGCTCTTAAGCGCCCCCGATGCGTTCCTCAAGAGAGCCTTAAGGCTGGCGCCCGGCGTCCCTCTTGGGCGCATTGCCCGAGTCGGGGTCAGTAGCGTGCGTAGCGTTCCTCGGGACGGCGAGGCGGCCCAGGGCCGCCGGCCGTGCCGAGCGGTGCGGGCCGTCCCCCCACCGCCTCCCCCCGCGGGCTCCGCGGCCCGCCGCGGACCGGCAGCGGCGGGGGGAGGCGGGCCCGTGCCTCCTCTTCTGGGAGGGTCACTCCCAGGGCACCTGCGCCGAGCGGTAGAAGTCGACGCCCATCCGCTCCCACCGCGGGCCCTGTCCCACCAGCCGGTCGCGGTAGCCGTCCCAGCCGAGCTTCGCGGCGGGGGACCAGCCCAGTTCGGCCGCGCCCGCGGCGCGCGGGAAGGCCATGAACTCGATCTCGTCGGAGTTCGTCAGCGTCTCCGACCACAGCGGCGCCTCGACGCCGAGGATCGCGCTCTCGGGCACGCCGCCGCCGAGGTACGTGCCGGGGTCCCAGTCGTAGGACTGCCGCACCTCGACGTACCCGGCCCAGCTCAGCCCCAGCGGCGTTCCCTCGTGGTACTTCATGTCGAGGTACGTCCGGTTGGCGGGCGACAGCACCACCGGGGTGCCCGCCTTCGCCGCGTCGATGACCTCCTGCTCGTCGCCGCTCGTGCCCCAGTACTGGGCGACGGCGCCGTCGGCGGGGTCCGCGCCGGCGATCTGGTGCCAGCCGACCACGGTCTTGCCGTACTTCGCGACGATCGCCTGCGCCCGCTCCATGAACGCGACGTACTCGTCGTGCGGGGTGGAGTGCGCCTCGTCGCCGCCGATGTGGATATACGGGCCGGGCGTCAGCTCGGCCAGCTCGCGCACGACGTCGTCGACGAAGTCGTACGTGACCTCCTTCGGCACGCACAGCGTGCTGAAGCCGACCTGGGTGCCGGTGTACAGCGGCGGGGCGACGCCGTCGCAGTTCAGCTCGGCGTACGAGGCGAGGGCGGCGTTGGTGTGGCCCGGCATGTCGACCTCGGGCACGACGGTCATGTGCCGGGAGGCGGCGTACGCGACGATCTCGCGGTACTGGTCCTTGGTGTAGAAGCCGCCCTCGCCGCCGCCGACCTGCGTGCTGCCGCCGTACTCGGCGAGTCTCGGCCACGAGTCGATCGCCAGCCGCCAGCCCTGGTCGTCGGTGAGGTGCAGGTGGAGGGTGTTGTACTTGTAGAGCGCGAGCTGGTCGACGTAGCGCTTGACCTGCTCGACGGTGAAGAAGTGCCGGGCCACGTCGAGCATCGCGCTGCGGTACGCGAACCGCGGCTCGTCGCTGATCCGCCCGCCGGCCACCGGCCACGGCCCGTCCTGCGGGGTGTCCGCCTCCACGGCCGGGGGCAGCAGCTGGCGCAGGGTCTGGACGCCGTGGAAGAGCCCGGCGGGGGCGGCGGCGGTGATCAGCACGCCGTCGGCGCCGGAGGTCAGCTCGTAGCCCTCGGGGCCGACGGCCTTCCTGAGCCCGGGGCGGAGCCGCAGCTCGACGTCGCCGGACTCGCTGCCGACGGGCAGCTCGAAGCCCGTCGAGGGGCGCAGCACGCCGGCCAGGTACTCCCCGGCGGCGCGGGCGGAGACGGCCGCGTCGGACCGCCCGGGCGGCACCCGGATGGCGGAGCCGGCGGTGATCTCGTACGGGCTGCCGCCGGGGGCGACCTCGGCGGGGGCGGGGATCACGGAGTCCAGCGCGACGGGTTCGGCCGCCCGCGCCTCCCGCGCCGTGGTGCCGGGCGCCGCCGGCGAGGCGCCGGCACCGAGGGCGGCGGCGACGGCGACGAGCAGCGCGACGCCGAGGCGTGGAAGGCGGCGGTCCGGGGGGTGACGTCTCACGGTGGTCCCTTCGGAGAAGCGGATCGTGCGGCGTTGCCATGGACATTCCCCGGCGTACCGCCGGAAGCGAGACCGGGTCAAGGGTGTAGACCAATCTGCGAGAAGCGGGGGAGGAGGTCCGGGGAAAGGAGTAATCCCTGCCCGATTCCGGGCAGATTTCTTGCGAAAAGGAAGATCATCGAGCAGTATCGACGGGTGCACGACGACCTCATCGACCACCTGATACGCAGCGCGCCGCTCAGCCGCGGCGAAGCCGCGCGGGTCGTCCAGGACGTCCTGGCCTACTTCGACGAGACGACGCCCGTGTTCGTCCGCCGGCGCCACCGCGAGCTGCGGGCGGACGGCCTGGTGAACGACGAGATCTTCGACCGGATCGCCCGGGAGCTCGCGCACCGCGCGGTCGCCCCGCCCGAGCTGACCCGGCGTCAGCTGCGCCGCATCGTCTACGGCTAGCCGCCCCACCCTCCCCTCACCCTCCCGACAGGAAGCGAACGATATGTGCGGAATCGTCGGTTACATCGGCAAGCGCGACGCGGCGCCCCTGCTGCTCGAAGGGCTTCAGCGGCTGGAGTACCGCGGCTACGACTCCGCCGGGGTGGCCATCGCCGCCCGCTCCGGCGCGCTGAAGACCGTCAAGGCCCAGGGCCGGGTACGGGACCTCCAGGCCCGGCTGCCCAAGCGCTTCGCCGGCGCCACGGGCATCGCGCACACCCGCTGGGCCACCCACGGCGCCCCCAGCGACGCCAACGCCCACCCGCACCTGGACGAGTCCGGCAAGGTCGCCGTCGTCCACAACGGCATCATCGACAACGCCGCCGACCTGCGCGCCAAGCTGGCCGCCGACGGCGTCGAGCTGGTCTCCGAGACCGACACCGAGGTCCTGGCCCACCTCGTCGCCCGCTCCGCCGCCGGCACCCTGGAGGAGGCCGTCCGCGAGACGCTGCGGCTGGTGGAGGGCACGTACGGCATCGCCGTGCTGCACGCCGACTTCCCGGACCGCATCGTCGTCGCCCGCAACGGCTCGCCGGTCGTCCTCGGCATCGGCGAGCGGGAGATGTTCGTCGCCTCCGACGTCGCCGCGCTCGTCTCGCACACCCGCCAGGTCGTCACCCTCGGCGACGGCGAGATGGCCACGGTCAAGGCCGACGACTACCGCACGTACACCACCGAGGGCTCGCGCACGTCGTCCTCGCCGGAGACGGTGGAGTGGTCGCCCGAGGCGTACGACATGGCCGGCCACGACACGTACATGCACAAGGAGATCTGCGAACAGGCCGACGCCGTCGACCGCGTGCTGCGCGGGCGCATCGAGGACCGGTTCTCCACCGTCCACCTCGGCGGCCTCAACCTGGACGCGCGCGAGGCGCGCGCGGTGCGCCGGGTGAAGATCCTCGGCTGCGGCACCTCCTACCACGCGGGCATGATCGGCGCGCAGCTGATCGAGGAGCTGGCGCGGGTCCCCGCGGACGCCGAACCGGCCAGCGAGTTCCGCTACCGCAACCCGGTCGTCGACCCCGACACGCTCTACGTCGCCGTCTCCCAGTCCGGCGAGACGTACGACGTGCTGGCCGCCGTGCAGGAGCTGAAGCGCAAGGGCGCGCGGGTCCTCGGCGTCGTCAACGTCGTCGGCTCGGCCATCGCCCGGGAGACCGACGGCGGCATCTACGTGCACGCGGGCCCGGAGGTCTGCGTGGTCTCCACCAAGTGCTTCACCAACACCGTCGTCGCCTTCGGCCTGCTCGCCCTCCACCTCGGCCGCATCCGCGACCTGTCGGTCGCCGACGGCCGCCGCATCATCGAGGGGCTGCGCCGGCTGCCGGAGCAGATCGCCGAGATGCTGCGTGGCGAGGACGAGATCCGGGAGCTGGCCAGGGAGTACGCGCACGCGCGGTCGATGATGTTCATCGGCCGGGTCCGCGGCTACCCGGTGGCCCGGGAGGCGGCGCTGAAGCTGAAGGAGGTCAGCTACATCCACGCCGAGGCGTACCCGGCCTCCGAGCTGAAGCACGGCCCGCTGGCGCTGATCGAGCCGGAGGTGCCGACGGTGGCGATCGTGCCGGACGACGAGCTGCTGGAGAAGAACCGGGCGGCGCTGGAGGAGATCAAGGCCCGCGAGGGCCGCATCCTGGCGGTCGCCCACCGCCGCCAGGAGAAGGCCGACCACACGATCGTGGTACCCCGCAGCGAACCGGAGCTGGACCCCCTCCTGATGGGCATCCCGCTCCAGCTCCTCGCGTACCACACGGCCCTGGAGCTGGAGCGCGACATCGACAAGCCCCGCAACCTGGCGAAGTCGGTGACGGTGGAGTAGCCCCGGAACACCCGGCCGCGGGGCGCAGCCGCCCACAGGGTGGGCGGGTGGGAGCCCCGCGGCGAAGCCGCGGACCCCGGGCGCAAGGTGAGATCCCCGCGCAGGGCGACCGTACGCACACCCGAAACCTCCGACGCACCGCGAGGATCCGGCGCCACCCGGCCCCGCGCCACCCCGCCGCCCCTCAGCGGGAGGCGAAACCGCGAAAGAGCGGCCCTCTGCGCGTGCCACCACGTCGCGCAGAGGGCCGCCTCCCCTGTGCCGGCGTCGCCCAATACGCCGGCGGTGCCGCTGCCGTACCGGGGACCGTCACCTCCCGGTGGGCAGCGCGTCGTCGTGTCCCCTATATGCCCCTCACAAATTCACAACCCACATCTACTCGCGAGTAAATTTCTCCGGGATACGGGAACGCACCCGCACCGGCCGCCACCCCCGGCGCCACCGGCGCATCCGCGCGCGTGAGGCGGCTACGGCACGACGACGACGGGCCGTTGGGCCCGGCGCGCGAGACGGCCGGCGACGGAGCCGAAGATGCGGCCCACGATGCCCTGCGTGGAGCCGACCACGATGGCGTCGGCCTCGTACTCCCGGCCGACCTCCTCCAGTTCGTGACAGATGTCGCCGCCGCGCTCGACCAGGATCCACGGCACGTCGGTGAGGTAGTCGGCGCAGGCGAGCTCCAGCCCGAGCACCTCGGTGCGGTGGTCCGGCACGTCCACGAAGACGGGCGGCTCGCAGCCCGCCCAGACGGTGGCGGGCAGCCGGTTGGCCACGTGCACGATGATCAGGCCGCAGCCCAGACGGCGCGCCATGCCTACCGCGTAGGCGAGGGCGCGTTCGCTGGAGGTGGAGCCGTCGAAGCCGCAGACGACGCCGTGCTTGAACGCCGGATCGCAACTCTGGCGCGGCTCGGCCGCCGCTTCCAGGTCCGCCAGTGGATCGGCGACCGGCTTGCGGTCCGCGGGTTCGGGGAATTCGTGACCGGCCATCGGTGTCTCGGCGAAGGGAATCCTCGTGACTGGAGGGACTCGGATGCTGTGTCCGGGAATCATCTTCCCAATCCCGTACAACAAGGGTACGGCGACACTACCTCCCTTGCCCAGGCTCGGGCGGCAGTATGCCAGGTGGCCCCGGCGAACGGTTCACAGGAGCATGCCCCAGTGCGGCGCCCCGCGCAATGCCCGCCCGGTCCGGGCGGGCGGCCCGGCGATCGGCCCGGGGGGCGCACGGTACCGGCGCTCGCCGATCCGGTGTGCCGCCTTCGTGCCGCCCCCCACGCTTCCGTGCGCTCTCGCCGCGCCCCCCGGGCGCGTCGTCGCCGCCGCGAACGCGAACGCGGCGCGCGCGCCCCGGACGCGGCGCAGGACACGGCGGGGCCGGGCCTCTCACCGGCGGTTTCGCGACTCCGTGCGGCCGTACGCCCGGGACGGCGCGGACCGCCCCCGGCTACCCGATCTTTTCGGCCAACTTCCCTTCTGCACACTGGAGTTGCGAGACTCAGGGCGGGAACGTTCCGGGCTCGGGGGGCTGGGGGCGCAGTCGGGGCGCACGAGCCGTGCAGGGCGGAGAACCGGAGGGGGTGGCCTTCCCTGTCGCGTGAACCGGTGACACCGTTCGCGATCGATGGCTTCACGCCAAGTTTCCATGTCGACACCCAGGTGGGGCCGAACCTGCCCCGCGTGTCACACAAGACACGCTTTACCTGTCGATATAGATGCGGGGCTGAACCTGTCCGGTCCGTCGTACACGACGCAGTAGATTTGATCTTGGCCGAGAGACCGAGATCGTCTCGGGGGTGTAGGTGCTGGACGCAGAGGGAGAGAAGCGAGGGGGCTTAGCGTCATGAGCCAGGACTCCACCGGAGCGGGCGCAACGATCCGGTCCGGCGGGCCACGCCCACCCGAGGTGGCGGGAGCCGCGGCACGCGCGGGCGAGGCACCACGCCCGCCCCGCCGGCGACGGGAGATCGTCGCCGTACTGCTGTTCAGCGGTGGCCCCGTCTTCGAGAACTCCATCCCCCTCTCCGTCTTCGGAGTCGACCGCCAGGACGCCGGCACCCCCCGGTACCGGCTCCTGGTCTGCGCCGGTGAGGACGGCCCGCTGCGCACCACCGGCGGCCTGGAGCTCTCCGCCCCGTACGGGCTGGAGGCCCTCGCCCGGGCCGGCACCGTCGTCGTACCGGCGTGGCGCTCGATCACCCAGCCGCCGCCGCCCGCCGCGCTGGAGGCGCTGCGCCGCGCGCACGAGGACGGCGCCCGCGTCGTCGGGCTGTGCACCGGGGCGTTCGCCCTCGCCGCGGCCGGGCTGCTCGACGGCCGCCCCGCGACGACGCACTGGATGTACGCGCCGACGCTCGCCAAGCGCTACCCGTCGGTCCACATGGACCCGCGCGAGCTGTTCGTCGACGACGGCGACATCCTCACCTCGGCGAGCACGGCCGCCGGCATCGACCTGTGCCTGCACCTGGTCCGCCAGGACCACGGCGCCGAGGCCGCCGCCGCCCTCTCCCGGAGGCTGGTGGTGCCCGCGCGGCGCAGCACAGGCCAGGAGCGCTACCTCGACAGGTCTTTACCCGAGGAGATCGGCGGAGACCCGCTGGCGGAGGTCGTCGCCTGGGCGCTGGAGAACCTGCACGAGCAGTTCGACGTGGAGACTCTCGCCGCCCGCGCGTACATGAGCCGACGCACGTTCGACCGGCGGTTCCGCACGCTCACCGGCAGCGCACCGCTGCAGTGGCTGATCACCCAGCGGGTGCTTCAGGCGCAGCGGCTGCTGGAGACGTCGGACTTCTCCGTGGACGAAGTGGCAGGGCGGTGCGGCTTCCGCTCGCCCGTCGCGCTGCGCGGGCACTTCCGCCGCCAGCTCGGCTCCTCCCCGGCCGCGTACCGGGCGGCCTACCGCGCCCGCAACCCCCAGGCCGTACCGCCGCCGGAGCCCCCGACGGTGCCCGCGCCCCGGCGCCCGCCGGGCCCCGGCGGGTACGTCCCGGGCGCGGCCGTGGGCGGCGTCCCGGGCGGCGTCCCCGGCGGTCCCGTGAGCGGCGTGGGCGGCCCGGCCGCCGCCGCGGGCGGCGGCGGCGCGGACGGCGCCGAGAAGCCGCAGTCCGACGCGTACGCCCCCGGCCACCCCGAGCCGCACCCGCAGCGCCACCGGAGCGCACTCGTCCGCCGCGCGACCGTGCCGGGGCAGCGGGACCGGCACGTAGGGTGAGGGCCATGAACGATCGGATGGTCTGGATCGACTGTGAGATGACCGGCCTCTCGCTGGTCGACGACGCGCTCGTCGAGGTGGCCGCGCTCGTCACCGACTCGGAGCTGAACGTGCTCGGCGACGGCGTCGACATCGTCATCCGGCCGCCGGCGGCGGCCCTGGCGTCCATGCCCGACGTGGTACGCGCCATGCACACCGCCTCCGGCCTCCTCGACGAGCTGCCCGGCGGCACCACGCTGGCGGACGCGGAGCGGCAGGTGCTCGACTACGTGCGCGCGTTCGTCCCCGAGCCCGGCCGCGCCCCGCTCTGCGGCAACTCCGTCGGCACCGACCGCGGATTCCTGGGCCGGGACATGCCGGACCTGGAGGGGCACCTGCACTACCGCATCGTGGACGTCTCGTCCGTCAAGGAGCTGGCCCGCCGCTGGTACCCCCGGGCGTACTTCAACAGCCCCGAGAAGGCGGGCAACCACCGCGCCCTGGCGGACATCCGGGAGAGCATCGCCGAGCTCCGCTACTACCGCGAGGCGGTCTTCGTGCCCCCGCCGGGCCCGGATTCGGACACCGCGAAGGCCATCGCCGCCCGGCACACGCTGGCACCGGACGGCTCGTAGCACGACGGGGAAAGCCGGCGGCGAGCACCGCCGGCGACCCTGTACACTTCTAGTCGGCCGGTGCGGAAGCATCAGCTCACGGTGGGTGTAGCTCAGCTGGTAGAGCACCTGGTTGTGGTCCAGGTGGCCGCGGGTTCAAGTCCCGTCACTCACCCTCGGCAGTAGAACGGCCCGGGCCCGGTTCTCCGACACGGAGACCGGGCCTGACGGCTGTCCGGGGCGTGCCCCCGGCGGTCAGGCGGACGAGGCGGCGCGGCGGGCGGCGTAGGCGCGGGCCTTGGCGCGGTTGCCGCAGCCCTGCATCGAGCACCAGCGCTTGCTGCGGTTCTTCGACACGTCCCAGAACACCTCGTGGCAGGTGTGCTCCGCGCAGCGCTTGAGCCGGGCGGCGTCCCCGGTGACCGCCAGCGTGCTCCAGGCGATGGCCAGCTCCGTCACCGCCCGCCCGGCGCCGTCCGCCGGGGCGCCGGCGGGTGCGAGGGTGCCGTCGGCGGCGATACGTACCGGAAAGCGGGCCAGCGCCGCGTCGGCGGCCTCCGTGACCGCGCGGTCGGGGGTGTCGCCGACGTGCGTGCCGAGGTGCTCGCGGATGCCGGCGCGCAGGGCTACGCACGCCTCGTGCAGCGCGGAGTCGAGGGCGGGGGCCGGGGCGGGGGCCGGGCCCGGCGCGGGGAGCAGGCCGCGGGCGGTGAGCCAGGCGGCCAGGTCCGCCGGGGTGCGCAGCGCGTCCGTGCCCGCGTGGATGTCAAGCGTGTTGGCGAAGTCGGCCACCAGCTCGGCGGCCCGGGGCGGTGCGCGCATACGGACCACTTTACCGGCTATCGCGTTTGCTGGTAAATTCATCTCACCGGCAAACAGCTTTGACGGTTAGGGGTGGGTCATGGCGGACGCGTCCGCGGTGCTGGAGGGCGGTCGGATACGGGCGGCCCGGGATCCCGGGCGCCGCAACACCGCCGTGCTCGTCGGCTTCACCGCCGTCACCAACCTCGCCGACGGCGTTCTGAAGATGGCGCTCCCGCTGCTCGCCGCCCGCGCCGGCGGCTCGGCGGCGCAGGTCACCGGGGTGGCGCTGGCCATCTCGCTGCCGTGGCTGCTCGTCGCCCTGCACGCCGGCGTGCTCGTCGACCGCGTCGACCGGCGGCGGCTGCTGTGGGTCGTCAACGTGCTGCGGCTGCTCGTGCTGGTGCCGCTGCTCGCCGCCGCCGCGGGCGGCGGGCTGTCCATCGGGCTGCTGGCCGCCGCCGGCGCGGCCGTCGGCGTCGCCGACGTCGTCGCCTCCACGGCGGCCACCGCCCTGGTCCCCGCCGCCGTGCCGCCCGCCGGGCGGGACCGGGCGAACGCCTGGATGGCGGGGGCGGAGACGGTGTTCAGCGAGTTCGCCGGGCCGTTCGCCGGCGGGCTGCTCGTCGCGCTGGGGGCGGGGTACGCGCTGGGCGCGACCTGGGCGGCGTACGCCGCGGCGGCGCTCGTCCTGGTGCTGCTCGTCGGGCGGTTCCGGGCCGTCCTCGTACCGTACGAGGACGGGGGAGCCGCAGGCGACGGAGGCGGCACGGGAGCCGGGGGCGGCGGGGGAGACGGGCCGGGGCCCGCGGCCACCACCGTCAACGGGCAGATCGCCGAGGGCCTGCGCTACCTCTGGCGGCACCGCCTGCTGCGCTCCCTCGCCCTCATCCTCACCGTGCTCTCCGGGACCTGGGGCGCCTGGCTCGCCCTCATCCCGCTGTACGCCACCCGCGACATGGGCCTCACCCCCGGCCAGTACGGGGCCCTGCTCAGCGCGCTCGGCATCGGCGGGCTCCTCGGCGCCGTCGCCGTCACCCGGCTGAACCGGCTGCTGGGCCGCCGCCGCGTGATGCTCGCCGACCTCTTCGGCACCGCCGCGATGGCCGCCGTGCCGGCGCTGACCGCCGACGCGCGCGCCGTCGCCGCGGCGGCGTTCCTCGGCGGGCTCGGCGGCACGCTGTGGACGGTCAACAGCCGCACGGTCATCCAGCGGGCGGTGCCGGACGCGATGCTCGGCCGGTTCAGCTCCGCGATCCGGATGTTCGCGTGGGGCGCGATGCCGCTGGGCGCGGGGCTGGTGGGGCTGCTCGCCGAACTGGCCGGGGCGCGGGCGGCGTTCGGCTTCTTCGCGGTGGCGTCGGTGCTGACGGTGCCGTTCTTCCTGCGGGCGGCGGCCCGCGGCGCGGACGCGCTGCGCTGAGCGCCGCCCCGCCCGCGGGCGCCGCGCCGAGGCGTGTCCGTGGGCGGGGGCTTCTGTCGGTGGGGCCGCCTACCCTGGGGTGGGTGTGCGGGGATCTCGGGGCACGTGGGCGCGCGGTTCCCGTGCCCTTCCCGACGCCCTTCCCGCGCCCTTTCTGCGCCCTTTCTGCGCGCCTTCTGCGCGCCTTCTTCGGCCCGGCTTCCGTCCGGGCCTCTGTCGGCGGGGCGGCCTACCCTGGGGTGGGTGTGCGGGGGGCGTGGGGGGCCAGGGGGTTGCGCAGGGTGCCGACGAGTTGCAGCGCCGCCGACGGGTCCGTCAGGTCGACCATCTGCCGGTTGTCCCGCAACTGGAGCCGGTTCAGGCACGACAGCGCGAACTCCGGCGCGAACAGGTCGTGCCGCGCGAACCGCTCCGCCAGGTCCGGCACCGCCGCCCGGTAGTCCCGCGCGCACTCCGCGACCGTCCGCCAGAACTCCTCCTCGCCCAGCACCCCCGCCTCGTCCAGCAGCGGCGCCAGGAAGCGGAAGAAGCAGTCGAAGACGTCCGTGAAGACCGACAGCAGCTGCATGTCGTCCGGCACCTCGGCCCGGATGCGCTCCGCCGCCGGCGGCAGCGGCACGTCCGGGTCCATGACCACGACCTCCTCCGCGATGTCCTTGAACAGCGCCCGCTCCACCGTCCCCGCCTCGTCGAGGACGAGGATGACGTTCTCGCCGTGCGGCATGAACGCCAGCCCGTACGCGTAGAAGGCGTGCAGCAGCGGCGTCAGGTACGCGTCCAGGTACCGGCGCAGCCACTCCGCCGGCGCCAGCCCCGAGCCCTCGGCCAGCGCCGCCGCCAGCGGGCGGCCCGCCCGGTCGGTGTGCAGCAGCGCCGCCATCGTCATCAGCCGCCGCCCCGCCGCGAGCCGCGGCACCGGGCTCTCCCGCCACAGCGCGGCCAGCATCTTGCGGTAGGGCGAGCCGGGCGCGGTGGCGGCCTCGTACGCCTCGTGGCGGTAGCCGACGGCGGCCAGCTCGCGCAGGATGCCCAGGCCCGTGCCGCGCAGCACCTCGTCCTGCTCGACGAGCCCGGCCACCCAGTCGTTGATCGCCGGTGTGGCCTCCATGTACGCGGCCGACAGCCCGCGCATGAAGCCCATGTTGAGCACCGACATCGCCGTCTTGACGTAGTGCCGCCCGGGCGCCGAGGTGTTGAAGAAGGTGCGTATCGACTGCTGCGGCTGGTACGTGTCCTCGCTCTCGCCGAGGTACACCAGCCGCCGGGCGGCGACCTCGCCCGCGAAGGTGACGGAGAGCTTGTGCTCCCACTGCCACGGGTGCGCGGGCATCAGCAGGTAGTCGTCCGGGTCGAGGCCGAGGGACGTGAGTCGGGCGGCGAAGCCGTCCAGCGCCGCGGGGCCCAGCTCCGCGTCCAGCAGCGCGCCGTAGTCCAGCCCCGCGCCGCACGTGAACGTCGCCCGGTCGCGGTGCGCGGCGAGCCAGACGAGACGGGTGCGGGCGCCGGTCTCCGGGGCGTACGCCCGGTAGTCCGCGGCGCCCAGCCCCAGGCGGCCGTTGTTGGCGACGAAGCAGGGGTGGCCCTCGGTCATCCCCGCCTCGATCGTCTGGAAGTCCGCCCGCGCCAGGTCGGGGTGCTCCGGGGCGGCGAGCTTGTACGCGGTGCTGGCCAGCGTGGAGGTGATCTCCTCCAGGTAGACGGGCAGCACCTCCGCGCTCAGCCCCAGCGGCTCGCGCAGCTCGGTGAAGAACCGCAGCGCGTCGAGCCCGGAGCCGCCGGGCGGGTCGCCCGGCGCGTGGCGGGTGACGGTGCGCGGGTCGACGCGCCAGTGGTCCAGCGCGTAGCGGCGGGCTTCGAAGCGGTATTCGGCGTCCCCGGCCCGTAGCGCGTACGAGCCGACCCCCCGCGGCTCGGGCGTCAGCAGCCGCTCGTGGGTGAACTCGCCGATCGCCTTGGCCAGCAGCCGGCGCGTGGCCTCCGCCCAGCGGCCGGGGGTGAGGTGGGCGGTGGCGGTGGCGTCGGGAGTTGCGGTGGCCGCCCGCGCGGCCGCGAACTGCTCGCGGGTGCAGAAGCTCAGCAGCGCCTCCTTCCCGGCCTCGTCCCCGGTCTCGTTCCCGGCGGGCCCGGGCATCCGCACCCGCCGCGCCACCCGGAAGCCCACCGCCTCGTTGAGCGCGTGCACCGCCGTGTTCCGCACGTCCGGCTCGACCACCACCCGGCGCACCGCCGGATCGGTGAACAGCCACTCCATCACCGCCGTGATCACCGCCCGGGTGAAGCCGTGCACGGGGGTCTCGGCCGGCGCGGTGAGGAAGTGCATCCCGACGTCGCCCTCCCGCGCGTCGTAGACGCCGACCAGCTCGCGGTGCGCCGGGTCGTAGCGTTCGGCGAGGAAGGCGGGGACGCCGTCGGCGAGGCCGACGAAGGCGTCGTGGTGCGGATCGGCGGCGATCCGCGCGTACTCCTTCTCGACCTCCTGGAGCGTGCAGCCCTGCATCAGCCAGAACGCGGCCTTGGGGTGGGTGACCCAGGCGTGCAGCAGCGGCGCGTCCCGGGCGGGGTCGAGGGGGCGCAGGGTGAGGTTCATCAGGCCGGCGCTCCGAACTCCTGGAAGGCGATGGACTTCTCGATCGGGTAGACCTCGCGGCCGGTCATCTCCCGGATGATGCAGGAGTTGCGGTACGCGGCCATGCCGAGGTCGGGGGCGGCGAAGCCGTGCGTGTGCAGCTCGGCGTTCTGCACGAAGACCTCGCGGCCCGCGCGGTCCACGGTGTAGTTGCGGGCGACCGCGAAGCGGCCCCGCTCGTCGCGCGCGAGGCGGTCGGCGATGCCGGCGAGGAAGGGCGGCTCGGCGTAGCGGTAGCCGGTGGCCAGCACGAGCCCCTGGGTGGCCAGGTCGAAGTCCCGGCCCTGCTCCTCGTGGCGCAGGCCCAGGGTGTACGTGCCGTCGGCGTACCCGGCGGAGACCAGCGCGGTGTTGGTGAGCAGCCGGGTCGGCACCGGGCCGCGGCGGGACTTGACGTACAGCAGGTCGAAGATCGCGTCGATCAGCTCGGTGTTGATGCCCTTGTAGAGGTTCTTCTGCGCGGCGCCGAGCCGGTCGCGTACGGGCGGGGGCAGCGCGTGGAAGTAGTCGACGTACTCGGGGGAGGTCATCTCCAGCGTCAGCTTGGTGTACTCCAGCGGGAAGAACCGCGGCGAGCGGGTCACCCAGGTGAGGTGGTAGCCGTCGGGCGTGAGGTCCTGGAGCAGGTCGTAGTAGATCTCGGCGGCGCTCTGCCCGCTGCCGACGATCGTGACGGACTCCTTGGCCTTCAGCCGCTCCTTGTGCTCCAGGTAGCGGCTGTTGTGCAGGACGTCGCCGCCGAGGCCGCGGCAGGGCTCGGGCACGTACGGCGGCGTGCCGGTGCCCAGCACCAGCCGGCGCCCGCGGTACTCGCCGCGCGGGGTGCGGACGACGTACGTGCGGTCCGCCGCGTCCCGGTGGACGGCGGTGACCTCCTCGCCGAAGCGGACGGAGGGGAGCCGGGCGGCGGCCCAGCGGCAGTAGTCGTTGAACTCCTCGCGCAGCGGGTAGAAGCTCTCGCGGATGTAGAACGGGTACAGCCGCCCGGTCTCCTTCAGGTAGTTGAGGAAGGAGTACGGGGACGTGGGGTCGGCCAGCGTGACCAGGTCCGACAGGAACGGCGTCTGGAGCGTGCTGCCCTCGATGAACATCCCGGAGTGCCAGTCGAAGCCGGGCTTGCGCTCCAGGAAGACGCCGTCGAGGCCGTCGACGGGCTCGGTGAGGCAGGCCAGGCCCAGGTTGAACGGGCCGAGGCCGACGGCGACGAAGTCGTGGACACGGCGCTCAGCGGGCGGGGACGGCGGAGACGTCGGGGACAAGGGATTCTCCCGTGTAGGCGGCGGCGTGCTCGGCTATGAGGTCGAGGACGGCGGTCAGGTCCTCGGCCGTGGTCTCGGGGTTGAGCAGCGTGAACTTCAGGTGGTGCCGGCCGTCGACCTTGGTGGCCGCGACCATCGCGGCCCCGGAGGCGGCCAGCTGCTCGCGGGCGTGGAGGTTGGCGGCGTCGGCCAGCGCGTGGTCTGCCAGCGCGGGGTCGGCGCCGGCGGCCGGGGTGTCCGGGACGTAGCGGAAGACCAGCGTGGACAGCTGCGGCCGTACGGCCACCTCGAAGCGGGGGTCCGCGGCCAGCAGCCGCCAGCCGGTCTCGGCGAGGTCGCAGACCTCGTCGAAGAGCGCGCCCACGCCGTCGGCGCCCATGACGCGCAGCGTCAGCCACAGCTTGAGGGCGTCGAAGCGGCGCGTGGTCTGCAGGGACTTGTCGACCTGGTTGGGGAGCTGCTCGGCGGCTGTGCGCTCGGGGTTGAGGTAGTCGGCGTGGTACGTGGCGTGCCGCAGGGTGGCCCGGTCCCGTACCAGCACGGCGGAGGAGCTGACCGGCTGGAAGAAGGACTTGTGGAAGTCGACGGTCACCGAGTCGGCGCGCTCGATGCCGGCGAGCAGGTGCCGGCGGCGGCCGGAGACCAGCAGCCCGCAGCCGTACGCGGCGTCCACGTGCAGCCACACCCCGTACCCGGCGCAGAGCCCGGCGATCCGCGCCAGCGGGTCGACGCCGCCGAAGTCGGTGGTGCCGGCGGTGGCGACGACGGCCATGGGGACGAGGTCGTCGCGCTGGAGCTCCGCGAGCGCCGCGGCCAGCGCGGCGGGCCGCATCCGGCGCTCGGCGTCGCAGGCCACCTCGACCACGGCCTCCTCGCCGAGGCCGAGGAGCACGGCGGCCTTGCGGACGCTGAAGTGGCCGTGGGCGGAGGCGAGGATGCGCAGCCGGGGCAGGATCTCGGCGGTGCGCAGCTGGGCGCCGCGCTGTTTGCGTACGCCGTCGCACGCCTCCTCGCGGGCGAGCAGCAGCGCGTGCAGGTTGGACTGGCTGCCGCCGGAGGTGAACACGCCGTCCGCGGCCGGGCCGAGGCCGATGCGGGCGGCGGTCCAGTCGACGAGGCGGCGCTCGATGAGGGTGGCGCCGGCGGACTGGTCCCAGGTGTCGAGGGAGGAGTTGACGGCGGAGAGCACCGCCTCGCCGAGCACGGCGGGGATGACGACGGGGCAGTTGAGGTGGGCGAGGTAGCGCGGGTGGTGGAAGTAGACGGCGTCGCGCAGGTAGACCCGGTCCAGCTCGGCCAGCGCGGCGCCGGCGTCGCCGAGGGGGCGGTCGAGGTCGACGGCGTCGACGACCGGGGCGAGGGCGGGGGGTGTGACGCCCGTGAACGGGCGGTCTGCATGGGCCAGTCGGGCCGCGATGTGCTCGACGCCTGCGGTGACCGTACGACGGTAGCTGCCGGCGGTGCGGTCGTTGAGCAGGTGGGACCTCATGGATGCTGTCCTCACTACGACGGGTTAACGGGATAGGAGCCCAAAAACTTAGGGAAGCCTAACCTAAGTAATTGGCCCTAGGTCCCCCGCCCCCGCCGTTTCGGCCACTTCCCGCCGGCTCACCCCGCCGCGCCCGTGTCCTCGGCCGCCTCCTCGGGCTCGTAGCGGAACTGGTCCTCCGTCACGCCGCGGCGCCAGTAGCCGGTGAAGGAGACCGCGCGCCGGTCGAACTTCCGCTCCCGCACGAGCTGCCGGCGCAGCTCCCGCACCATCCCCGCCTCGCCCGCGAGCCAGGCGTACGGCGTCCCCTCCGGCAGCTCCGCCGCGCGCAGCGCGTCGACGACGCCGTCGGCGGTGCCGGTGAGCCAGCCGACCTCCACGTCCGCGGCGGAGTCCAGCTTGATCGCGTCGTCGGCGTGCGGGACGCGGATCCACACCTTCGCCGGCAGCCCCGCGGGCAGCGACTCCAGGATCGCCGCGGCGGCGGGCAGCGCGGTCTCGTCGGCGGCCACGATGACGTAATCCGTATCCTCCGGGAGCCGGAAGCGGACGCCGGTGTTGTCCGGCACGGCCGGGCCGAGCGCGATGATCCAGTCGCCGGGCACGGCCCCGCTCGCCCACTGCGCGGCGGGGCCCGCGGGGTCGGTGTGCAGCACGAAGTCGATGTCGACCTCGCCGGGGCGCTGCGCGCGCACGGTGTACGAGCGCAGCACGGCCCGTACGTCGGGGTCGAGCGCGCGGTACTCGTTGAACCAGTCCGGGCCCGTGGGCATCACCGGCTCCGCCTGGCCGGGGTGCGGCAGGAACAGCGACAGGCTCTGGTCGTACCCGCCGGAGGCGAAGCCGTCGAGGGCGTCGCCGCCCTCGCCGCCGCCGAAGGTGACGCGCAGGAGCGTGGGGCTGAGCCGCTCGGTGCGGGCGACTTCGAGACGGAAGAAACGGAACGGCTCCGCGGCCTGCGCGGCCTCTTCCGCCGTCGGTTCGGTCGTCGGCTCGGTGGTCGGTTCCGTGGTCACGTCAGCTCACCTTCCGGGCGTTTTCGAGGGCTTCGGCCAGGTCTTCGAGGACCGGCGCGCATTTGTCGTACGAGTAGACGGGTTCGGTGACGCGGGGCACGACCTGGCCGGCCTCGACCGCGGGCAGCCGTGCCCAGGTGGGCTTGGCCGCGAGGGCGTCCTGCTGGAGCGTGGCGGTGCGGTTGTCCAGCATGATCAGATCGGCGTCGTACTTGTCGGCATTCTCCCAGCTCAGCTCCTCGAACCAGCCGCCGCTGTTCTTCTTCGCCTCCCGGGGCGGATCGATGAAGTTCACCCCGAGCTGCTTGAAGTACTCCAGGTCGGCGGAGAGGTTGGTGCCCGAGACGTAGAAGAGGTCGGCGCTGCCGGAGCCGACGAGGACCTTGATGTCCTTCCTGCTCTTCGCGGCCCGCCGCAGCCGCCCGGCGGCGTCCTCGAAACGCTTCCGGGCCGCCTTGATCTCCGCGGACCAGGTGTCGGCGCCGAGCGCCGCGGCGAGCTTCAGGGTGCGTTCCAGCGGCTCGGTCATCGGCCGGTCGTAGACGCTGATGGCCACGCTGGGCGCCAGCTGGAGGATCTTGTCGGCGGACTCCTCCGGTACGTACCAGAGGGTGCCGGCGGCGTCGAACGTCGGGGCGACGAGCAGCTCGGGCGCGAGCGCCGCGTACTTCTCGACGCTGAACTGGCCCCAGGCGTTGCCGAGTATCTCGACCTCGTCGACGTCCAGGTCGCCGGCCTGCACGTCCGGTTCGCCGTCCTTGGTTTTCGTCGGCCCGAACACCGCGGCGCACTCGATGCCGTAGTCGTGCAGCGCGGCGGCCGTGCCGGTGAACGCGACGACCGTCCGCGGCGTCCCGTCCGCCTTCGCCGTCCTGCCGCGGTCGTCCGTGAACGACCACGAACCGCCCCCCGCGCCGCCGCCGGACGAGCCGGAGCCGCCGTCCTCGCCGCAGGCGGCGAGGAACGCGGCGAGGCCGGCGGCGCCGCCGGCGGCCAGCAGGCCGCGGCGGGAGAGGGGGCGGGTACGGACGTGGGGCATGGCGGATCTCTTTCGTGCGTACGGAGGCCCTGACGGACCGGCGACGCAGCTTAGGCTAACCTAACCTAACTCCTCTCGCAGCCGCCGGATTCCGGCCAGGGGGATCCGGAAGGGCTCCGCTTCCGTCCCAGAGACGACACATACGCGAGGGACGAGGCGGTGGCGGGGATGTCGTTCGGCAGACGGGTCGGGGGGGCGGCGCTGGCACTGGTGGCCGGGGTGGCGGCGGGGTGCGGCGGCGAGAGCGGTGGGGTGCCGGCGTCGCTGGTCGTCGAGGGCGAGGCGCCCGCGGCGCCGTACGACGGGCCGCTGTACGTGCCGACGGCCCCGGAGTGGGAGGGCGAGGGGGAGCCCGGGCCCGAGGAGATGAGGGCCATGGCCGGGGCCGCCGGCCGGGCGCTGGAGTGCGACGGCGACATCTACCTGGGCGGCCGGAGCGACCCGTGGCCCTCGGACGACGGCGGCGCGACGCCCGAGGAGGGGCTCGCCTGGCACTGGTCGATCAACGGCGAGGAACCGCCGCCGTACGGCTTCCGCGTCGAGCGCGAGGAGAAGAACCGGGTGCTCTTCTCGCACGACGTGGACGGGCGGACCAAGGAGGCGGTGATCGTCGCCAAGGACCGCGAGGACCGGCCGGGCTGGGGCCCGGAGACCACCGCCCAGTGCGATCCGGCGGAGTTCGAGCCGGCCGACGACGCCGACGGGTTCCACGAGATCTGGACCGATGAGCAGGGCAACCGCGTGCCCGTCACCCGGGTGAGCAGCAACCGCGGCCCGGAGCACTGCGACTGGCAGTCGGCGCACTTCCTGACCCTGGGCGAGGACGCGCACGGCGGCCGCGGTACGACGTACGTCCGGGACCCGAAGGGTGTGCTGCCGGAGCAGGCGCTCGCCGCACCGTACGACGGCGACGCCGAACTGCCCGAGGGCGCCCGGGACACCGGCTACCGGCTCGACGACTGGCGGCTGTGGGTGGACGACGAGGACGACTCCCGGGTCTACGTGCGCACGCCGGACGGCACGGAACTGTGGCCGCGGACGGACGCCGGCTGCGCGTGAGGCGCGGGGCAAGCGGGGCGGGACGGGGCGGGCCGCCGCCCCGTCCGTCGGCCCCGTCCGTCAGGCCGTGGGCGGCAGGCCCAGTTCGCGGGCGATCAGCATGCGCTGCACCTCGCTCGTGCCCTCGCCGATCTCCAGGATCTTCGAGTCCCGCCACATCCGCGCCACCGGGTACTCGTTCATGAAGCCGTACCCGCCGTGGATCTGCGTCGCCTCGCGCGCGTTGTCCACCGCCACCGTCGAGGTGTGCAGCTTCGCCAGCGCCGCCGCCTTCTTGAACGGCTCGCCGTGCACCAGCCTGGAGGCCGCATCCCGCCACGACAGCCGGGCGGTGTGGGCGCGCAGCTCCATGTCGGCCAGCTTGAACTGGATGGCCTGGTTGGCGCCGATGGGCCGGCCGAAGGCGTGGCGCTGCTGCGCGTACGTCAGCGACTCGTCCACGCAGCCCTGGGCCAGGCCGGTGGCGAGCGCGGCGATGGCGATGCGGCCCTCGTCCAGGATGCGGAGGAACTGGGCGTAGCCGCGGCCGGGTTCGCCGAGGAGGTTCGCGGCCGGGACGCGGACGTCGCTGAAGGACAGCTCGCGGGTGTCGGAGGCGTTCCAGCCGACCTTCGAGTACGGGGCGGCGACCGTGAAGCCGGGGGTGCCGGACGGCACGATGATCGCCGAGATCTCCGGCTTGCCCGACTCGCTGCGGCCGGTGACGGCGGTGACGGTGACCAGGCCGGTGATGTCCGTACCGGAGTTGGTGATGAAGCACTTCGTGCCGTTGATCACCCACTCGCCGGCCGCCTCGTCGAGGCGCGCCGTGGTGCGCGTGCCGCCCGCGTCCGAGCCGCACTCCGGCTCGGTCAGCCCGAACGCGCCCAGCATCTCGCCGGAGCACAGCTTCGGCAGCCAGGTGCGCTTCTGCTCCTCCGTGCCGAAGTGGTGGAGCGGCATCGCGCCCAGCGAGCAGGCCGCCTCCAGCGTGATCGCCACCGAGGAGTCGACGCGCGCCAGCTCCTCCAGCACCACGCCCAGCGCCAGGTAGTCGCCGCCCATGCCGCCGTACTCCTCCGGGAACGGCAGCCCGAACAGGCCCATGCGGCCCATCTCGCGCACGATGTCGTACGGGAACTCGTGCCGTTCGTAGTAGTCGCCTATCTTCGGCGCCACCACGTCGCGCGCGAACTCCGCCACCGTGCGGCGGAGCTCCTCCAGCTCGGGTGGGAGGTGGTGGTCGAGGGTCGGCGTCATCGCAGGTCACTCCTTGTGGGAGAGGGCGGTCACGGTGCGGGACGGGCTCGGGCGGCCGAGGCGGTCGGCCATCCAGACGCTGGTGGCGACGAGCCGGTCGAGGTCGACGCCGGTCTCGACGCCGAGGCCCTGCAGCATCCACACGAGGTCTTCGGTGGCGAGGTTGCCCGTCGCGCTCTTCGCGAACGGGCAGCCGCCGAGGCCGCCCGCGGAGGCGTCGACGGTGGTGACGCCGTGCTGCAGCGCGGCGAGGGTGTTGGCCAGGGCCTGGCCGTACGTGTCGTGGAAGTGGACGCTGATCGTCGGCCGGGTGGCGGCGCCGAGCCCGTCCGCGGCGAGCGCGGCGAGCAGCGCGGCGACGTGGCCGGGGGTGGCGGTGCCGATGGTGTCGCCGAGGCTCAGCTCGTCGCAGCCCATGTCGGCCAGCGCGCGGGCGACCCGCACCACCTGGGCGAGCGGGACCTGCCCCTCCCACGGGTCGCCGAAGCACATCGACAGGTAGCCGCGGACGTGCAGGCCCTCCTCCTTGGCCCGGGCGACGACCGGCGCGAACATCGCCAGGGATTCGTCGACGGTGCGGTTGAGGTTGCGGCGGGCGAAGGTCTCGGTGGCGCTGGCGAAGACGGCGACGCGGCGGGCGCCGAGGGCGGTGGCCCGCTCCAGGCCGCGGATGTTGGGGACGAGGACGGGGAGGCGGACGTCCCCGGGCAGGCCGGCCAGCCGGGGGAAGAGGTCCTCGGCGTCGGCGAGCTGGGGGACCCACTTCGGGTGCACGAAGCTGGTCGCCTCGACGGTGGTGAGCCCGGCGGCGGCGAGGCGGTGCACGAACGAGGCCTTGACGTCCGTGGGGACGGTGGCCTTCTCGTTCTGCAGCCCGTCGCGGGGGCCGACCTCGTGGATACGGACCCGGGCGGGCAGCCCGGCGGCGGGGACGCGCTGGGGGAGGGGGGAGCCGGTCATCGCGGGTCCTCCTGCGCGGTCCCGGGTGCCGGTACGGCGTCGTCCGCGTGCCGTACGGCGTCTTCGTGCCGTACGGCGTCTTCGTCCGGTGCGGCGTCCGCGTCCGGCGCGGCGTCGGTGTCCGGTACGACGACCGCGAGGACCTGGTCCATCGCCACCGTGCCGCCCGCCGCGACGTCCAGCTCGGCGACGGTGCCGGCGTGCGGCGCGGCGATCACGTGCTCCATCTTCATCGCCTCCACGACGAGCAGGCTCTGCCCGGCCGCCACCCGGTCGCCGACCGCGGCCTTGACGACGGTCACCGTGCCGGGCATCGGCGCGGTGAGCGCGTCCGCCCCGGCGGCCAGCGCGCCGCCGCGCAGGGCCGCCTCGACGGGGTCGTGGGCGACGAGGTGCCAGGCGTCGCCGTCCCGGCCCAGCCAGACGCCGTCCGGGGCGGAGGCGAGGGTGAACCGGTGGGTGACCCCGCCGAGTTCGAGGGCGACCGAGCCGCTCTCGCCCTGCCACAGCCCGGCCCGTACCGGCGGCGCGCCGTCGCCGGCCGCCACCTCGGCGTCGGCGGCCAGGCCCCGTACCCGTACCGGCACCGGATCCTGCCCCGGCGCGCGGAACCACCGCTGTGTCCACGCCGGCGGGCCGCCCGCCCGCCAGCCCGAGGGCTCCGCGAACGGGTCCGTCCAGCCGTCCGGGCCCGCCGGCTCCCGCGCCGCCGCCTCCAGCGCCGACTGGGCCAGCAGCGCGGCCGCGACGTACGCCTCGGGCGGCACCGGGGCCGCCGCCAGGGCGGCCGCGTCGCGGTCCACCAGGCCGGTGTCCAGGTCGCCCGCCGCGACCGCCGGGTGCGCCAGCAGCCGCCGCAGGAAGCCGGCGTTCGTGTCCAGGCCCAGCACCACCGTGTCGGCCAGCGCCGCCCGCAGCCGGCGCAGCGCCGCGGGCCGGTCCGGGCCCCAGGCGACGACCTTCGCCAGCATCGGGTCGTACGCCGTGCCGACCTCGGTGCCCTCGGACAGCCCCGAGTCGACCCGCACGCCCGGCCCCGACGGCTCGCGCAGCAGCCGCACCCGGCCCGCCGACGGCAGGAAGTCGACCCGGGTGCCGTCCGCCGCGGCCCGCGCCGTCTCGGCGCAGATCCGGGCCTCCACGGCGTGCCCGCGCAGCGCCACCTCGGCCGACGTGAACGGCAGCCGCTCGCCGGCCGCGGCCCGCAGCTGCCACTCCACCAGGTCCAGGCCGGTGACCAGCTCCGTGACCGGGTGCTCGACCTGCAGCCGGGTGTTCATCTCCATGAAGTAGTACGAACCGGCGTCCCCGCCCGGCACGATGAACTCCACCGTCCCCGCGCCCGCGTACCCGCACGACCGCGCCGCCTCCACCGCCGCCGCGCCCATCGCGGCCCGGGTCGCCTCGTCCAGCAGCGGCGACGGCGCCTCCTCGATGATCTTCTGGTGCCGCCGCTGCAACGAGCACTCGCGCTCCGCCAGGTGCACGACGTTCCCGTGGCCGTCCGCGAGCACCTGGATCTCGATGTGCCGCGGCCGGTCGATCCACCGCTCCACCAGCAGCGTGTCGTCGCCGAACGAGCCGAGCGCCTCGCGCCGCGCGCCCGCGATCCCGTCGGCGAGCGCGCCCTCGTCCCGTACCAGCCGCATGCCCTTGCCGCCGCCGCCCGCCGAGGGCTTCAGCAGCACCGGCATGCCGATCTCCCGGGCCGCCGCGGCCAGTTCGGCGTCGGGCAGCCCGCTGCCCGACGAGCCCGGCACCACCGGCACGCCCGCGGCCCGCACCGTCTCCTTCGCGCGGATCTTGTCGCCCATCAGCTCGATCGCGTCCGCGGGCGGGCCGACGAAGACCAGCCCCGCGGCCGTGCACGCGCGCGCGAACGCCGCGTTCTCGGCGAGGAACCCGTAGCCCGGGTGCACCGCCTCCGCGCCCGTCTCGCGCGCCGCGCGCAGCAGCTCGTCGACGGACAGATAGCTCTCGATCCGTACGGCGGTGTCGGCTTCGCGTACGTGCCGCGCGCCCGCGTCCGGCTCGGTGAACACGGCCGCGGCGCGGATGCCGAGCGCGCGCAGCGTACGGATGACCCGCACGGCGATCTCGCCGCGGTTGGCCAGCAGAACGGTTTCGAACACAGCCATCCCCCCCTTACATCCGGAAGACGCCGAAGCCCTGCGCCGCGCCGTCCCTGGCGGGCAGCGGCGCCTGGGCGCAGGCGGTCAGCGCGAGCCCCAGCACCCGGCGGGTGTCCAGCGGGTCGATGACGCCGTCGTCCCACAGGCGGGCGGTCGCGTAGTAGGCATTGCCCTGCGTCTCGTACTGCTCGCGGATCGGCGCCTTGAACTCCGCCTCCGCGGTCGCGGACCACTCCTGCCCGCGCGCCTCCAGCTGGTCGCGCTTGACGGTCGCGAGGACGGACGCGGCCTGCTCGCCGCCCATGACGGAGATTTTGGCGTTGGGCCACATCCACAGGAAGCGGGGCGAGTAGGCCCGGCCGCACATCGAGTAGTTCCCGGCGCCGTACGAGCCGCCGATGACGACCGTCAGCTTCGGCACCCGGGTGCAGGCCACGGCGGTCACCATCTTGGCGCCGTGCTTGGCGATGCCGCCGGCCTCGTAGCTGCGGCCGACCATGAAGCCCGAGATGTTCTGCAGGAACAGCAGCGGGATGCCGCGCTGGTCGCACAGCTCGATGAAGTGGGCGCCCTTCTGGGCGGACTCGGAGAACAGGATGCCGTTGTTGGCGACGATCCCGACGGCGTGGCCGTGGACGCGGGCGAAGCCGGTGACGAGCGTCGTGCCGTACTCGGCCTTGAACTCCTGGAAGCGCGAGCCGTCGACGATCCGCGCGATGACCTCGCGCACGTCGTACGGGGTCCGCGAGTCGGCCGGCACGACGCCGTACAGCCCGGCCGGGTCGTGCTTCGGCTCCACCGCGGCGCGTACGGACCAGGGCGGCGGGCCGGGCTCGGGGAGGGTGCCGACGATGCCGCGGACGATGCGGAGCGCGTGCGGGTCGTCCTCGGCGAGGTGGTCGGTGACGCCGGAGGTACGGGCGTGCACCTCGCCGCCGCCCAGCTCCTCGGCGCTGACGACCTCGCCGGTCGCGGCCTTCACCAGGGGCGGGCCGCCGAGGAAGATCGTGCCCTGGCCGCGGACGATGACGGCCTCGTCGCTCATCGCCGGGACGTACGCGCCGCCGGCGGTGCAGGAGCCGAGGACGGCGGCGATCTGCGGGATGCCGGCGCCGGACATGCGGGCCTGGTTGTAGAAGATCCGGCCGAAGTGCTCGCGGTCGGGGAAGACCTCGTCCTGCATGGGCAGGAAGGCGCCGCCGGAGTCGACGAGGTAGACGCAGGGCAGCCGGTTCTCCAGCGCGACCTCCTGGGCGCGCAGGTGCTTCTTGACCGTCATCGGGTAGTACGTGCCGCCCTTGACGGTGGCGTCGTTGGCGACGACGACGCAGGTCCGGCCGCTGATCCGGCCGATGCCCGCGATGACGCCGGCGGCGGGCGCGTCCCTGCCGTCGGGGCCGTACATGCCCTCGGCGGCGAGCGGCGCCAGCTCCAGGAACGGCGAACCGGGGTCGAGCAGGCCGTCCACGCGGTCGCGGGGGAGCAGCTTGCCGCGGGCGGTGTGCCGGGCGCGGGCCTTCTCGCCGCCGCCGGCGCGGGCGGCCGCGAGCCGGTCGTGCAGCTCGTCGGCGAGCGCGCGGTGCGCCGCCTCGTTGGTGCGCCAGGCGGCACCGCCCGGGCCGCCGGGGTCCGCGGCGGTCGTCAGCACGGGTGCGTGGTCCACGGGCCGCGCCCTTCCTCGTCGAGCTCGTTCGAGCCGTACGGACAGGCCGACAAGCAGGTTAGCTGTCGTTAACGCCGTGTGCCCAAGGTTAACGCTCACTAACCGGGCTGTCTACAATGGCCCCATGAGCACCGAGGCCCGCACCCCCGTCCCCACCAGGCGCGAGCAGATCCTCAAGGAGGCCGCGCGCCTCTTCGCGGACCGCGGCTTCCACGGGGTCGGCGTGGACGAGATAGGCGCGGCGGTCGGCATCAGCGGCCCCGGCCTCTACCGGCACTTCGCGGGCAAGGACGCCATGCTCGCCGAGCTGCTCGTCGGCATCAGCGAGCGGCTGCTGGATGCGGGCCGCGCGCGGGCGGCGGTGCGCGGGGCCGGCCCGGACGCGCCGCTGGACGCGCTGATCAGCGGGCACATCGACTTCGCGCTGGACGACCGGCCGCTGATCACCCTGCACGACCGCGAGCTGGACCGGCTGCGGGACGAGGACCGCAAGCTGGTGCGGCAGTTGCAGCGGCAGTACGTGGAGCTGTGGGTGGACGTCGTACGGGAGGTCTACCCGGCGCTGACCGAGGGCGCGGCCCGTACCGCCGTCCACGCGGTCTTCGGCCTGCTCAACTCCACCCCCCACCTCGGCGCCCGCGGCACCCTCCCCGACCGCACGGCCACCGCCGCCCTGCTCCACCGCCTCGCCCGCGGCGCCTTCGCCTCGGCCCCGGACACGCCCCCGGCCCCGGACCGCACCGGGATCGACGGCTACTGAGCGCGCTGGACAGAACCCTGACCCGCCGGTAACTTCGATGACAATGTACTGAGCAAGCGCTTAGTCGGAGTTGCCCCGGGAGGCGAGGACCATGCGGCGGACGGTGTTCAACGAGGACCACGAGGCGTTCCGCGAAACCATCCGGGACTTCATCGCCGCCGAGGTCGTGCCGTACTACCACGACTGGATGGACGCCGGCGCCGTCCCGCGCGAGCTGTACAAGAAGCTCGGCGAGCTGGGCGTCTTCGGCATCCAGGTGCCCGAGGAGTACGGCGGCGCCGGCGAGCGCAGCTTCAAGTTCAACGCCGTCATCAGCGAGGAGTGCGCCCGCGCCGGCGTCTCCTTCGGCGGCTCCTCCGTCCACACCGCCCTCTGCCTGCCCTACCTCCTCGCCTACGGCAGCGAGGAGCAGAAGCGCCGCTGGCTGCCCGCCTTCGTCTCCGGCGACATGATGACCGCCATCGCCATGACCGAACCCGGCACCGGCTCCGACCTCGCCGGCATGAAGACCACCGCGAAGCTCTCCGACGACGGCACCCACTACGTCCTCAACGGCGCCAAGACCTTCATCACCGGCGGCGTCCAGGCCGACCGCGTCCTCGTCTGCGCCCGCACCGCCCCGCCGACCCCCGAGGACCGCCGCGGCGGCATCTCCCTCCTCGTCGTCGACACCGCCTCCCCCGGCTACGCCGTCGGGCGCAAGCTGGACAAGCTGGGGCTGAAGTCCTCCGACACCGCCGAGCTGAGCTTCACCGACGTCGAGGTGCCCGTCGCCGACCTGCTCGGCGAGGAGGGCAAGGCGTTCACGTACCTCACCCACAACCTCCCGCAGGAGCGCCTCGGCATCGCCGTCGGCGCGTACGCCCAGGCCGCCGCGGCCGTGCGGTTCGCGCTGGAGTACGTCAAGGAGCGCACCGTCTTCGGCCGGACCGTGGCGGAGTTCCAGAACACCAAGTTCGTGCTCGCCGACTGCAAGGCCGAGGTCGACGCCATGCAGGCGTACGTCGACCGCGCGCTCGACGCGCACGACGCCGGTGAGCTGGGCGTCGCCGACGCCGCCGCCGTCAAGCTCTTCTGCACCGAGCGCGCCGCCGTCGTCATCGACAAGTGCCTCCAGCTCCACGGCGGCTACGGCTACATGAACGAGTACCCCGTCGCCCGCCTCTACGCCGACACCCGCGTCACCCGCATCTACGGCGGCACCAGTGAAGTCATGCGCTCCATCGTCGCCAAGTCGATGGGCCTGTAGGACCGCGGGCTGCGGGCTGTCGGCTGCCGCTCTGCGAGACTCGATCACATGGACGACACCGCACTCACCGACCTGGTCGCGCTGCTGGACCTGGAGCGGATCGAGCAGAACATCTACCGCGGCAGCTCCCGCACCGCCGTCGTCCCGCGCGTCTTCGGCGGGCAGGTCGCCGCGCAGGCGCTGGTCGCCGCGGGCCGCACCGTGCCCGCCGACCGGCCGCCGCACTCGCTGCACGCCTACTTCCTGCGCCCCGGCGACCCCGGCGCGCCCATCGTCTACACCGTCGACCGCATCCGCGACGGCCGCTCCTTCACCACCCGCCGGGTCGTCGCCGTCCAGCACGGCCAGCCCATTTTCCACCTCTCGGCATCCTTCCAGACGCACGAGGAGGGCCTGGCGCACCAGGTGCCGATGCCGGCCGCGCCCGACCCGGAGACGCTGCCGACCGCCGAGGAGGCGCTGCCGCGCTACACCGCCGCCTTCCGCGACCCCGCCGTCGTCCGCCGGCTGCTGGAGGCGCGGGCGGCGGTCGACCTGCGGTATGCCGCGGCGCCGCCGTGGGGCGAGGTCGGGGCGCCGCGGGAGCCGCGCTCGCAGGTGTGGTTCCGTACGAACGGCAAGCTCGCCGGGGCCGTCGACACCCCGCTGCTGCACGTCTGCCTCATGACGTACGTCTCGGACATGACCCTGCTCGACTCGGTGCTGCTCGCGCACGGCCGCGGCGGCTGGGCCGTCGGGGACGTCGTGGGCGCCAGCCTGGACCACGCGATGTGGTTCCACCGGCCGTTCCGGGCGGACGAGTGGCTGCTGTACGACCAGGAGTCCCCGACGTCGCAGGGCGGGCGGGGGCTGAGCACCGGGCGGATCTTCACCCGGGACGGGCGGCTGGCGGCGTCGGTGATCCAGGAGGGCGTGATCCGCGTCCCGCGCGACTGAGCCCGGAGTCCCGGCAGCCCGGCCTCCCGGCGCCCCGGTACCCGGGCACGGCGCCCCGGACCGCGCTACGGCAGCTCCAGCCCCGCCGCCGCCAGCAGGTACGCCGTCAGCGGCCCGTACGCCCCCGGGTCGGTGACGTGGTCGTCCAGCGGCACCGCCACCGCCAGCGTGCCCTCGGCCTCGCCGAGGAACAGCGCCGGGTCGTTGCAGTCCGCGTACCCCACGGCGTGCACGCCGCGCTGCGCCGCGCCGCCCGCCCAGCCGTGGTCGGCGACCACCAGGTCCGGGGGCGCCTCGCCGGCCCGCTCCAGCGCGTCGAGGATCTGCCGCACCGGCTGCGGCGCGTGCGTGTGCCACAGCGTCGCGCCCCGCTCCAGCACGGCCACGTCGCAGAACTGCTGGACGTTGCCGTACGAACCGTCGTCGCCCTCGCCCGTCCGCAGCCCCGGCGGCACCGTGACGATGTCGCAGCCCGCCGCGCGCAGCGCCGCGGCCGTCCTGCTGTGCACCTCCAGCAGCCCGCCGGGGTGGCCGGTCGCCACCAGCACCCGCTGCCCGGACTCGGCGGCCTTGCGCAGCTCGACGGCCATCCGGTCGAGGCCGTCGACGGTCAGCTCGGGATCGATGCGGTCCTGGCCGTGGGTGTGCGCGGGGTCGGCGACGACGCCGGCGCGCTCGGCCATGACGGCCAGCACGTCGGCCGGGTCCGTCCAGCGGTCGCCGAGGTCGAGGCCGAGCCAGAAGCGCAGGTTGCCCTGGCTCAGCTCGCGGTAGTGGCGCAGGTTGCCCTCGCGGGGCGTGGCGACGTCGCCCGCGATGCGGGTGCGTACGAGGTGGTCGACGAGATCGGGGCGGCTGGGTGCGTCAGGCAGGGACATGAGGGCCATGGTGTCATTGTCACCCGGACACATGTGCGGTGGCGCAGGTGTCCAATCTGTACAGCGGCTCCCGCGCTGCGCTGGGCTTATCGTCGGAGGCATGAGCAGCACCGGCACCCCTCGCGGCCCCGTCGACTCCTCCCGCGTCCCGCGCTACGCGGGCCCGGCCACCTTCGCCCGGCTGCCCCGCCTGGACGAGGTGGGGCGTACGGACGTCGCCGTCGTCGGCGTCCCCTTCGACAGCGGCGTCTCCTACCGGCCCGGCGCCCGCTTCGGCGGCAACGCGATCCGCGAGGCGTCCCGGCTGCTGCGCCCGTACAACCCGGCGCAGGACGCCGCGCCCTTCGCGCTGGCCCAGGTCGCGGACGCGGGCGACGTCGCGGTCAACCCGTTCGACATCGGCGAGGCGGTGACCACCGTCGAGGGCGCGGCCGACGAGCTGCTGGCCACCGGCGCCCGGCTGATGACCCTCGGCGGCGACCACACGATCGCGCTGCCGCTGCTGCGCGCGGTCGCCCGGCGGCACGGGCCGGTGGCGCTGCTGCACTTCGACGCGCACCTGGACACCTGGGACACCTACTTCGGCGCCGCCTACACCCACGGCACGCCCTTCCGGCGCGCGGTGGAGGAGGGCGTGGTCGACACCGCGGCGCTCTCGCACGTCGGCATCCGCGGCCCGCTCTACGGGCGCAAGGACCTGGACGACGACGAGAAGATGGGCTTCGGCATCGTGACCTCGGCGGACGTGATGCGCCGCGGGGTGGACGAGGTCACCGACCAGCTGCGGCAGCGGATCGGGGACCGGCCGCTGTACGTCTCCGTCGACATCGACGTCCTGGACCCGGCGCACGCCCCGGGCACCGGCACCCCGGAGGCGGGCGGGCTCACCTCGCGGGAGCTGCTGGAGATCCTGCGCGGGCTGGCGGGCTGCCGGCTGGTCTCCGCGGACCTGGTGGAGGTGGCGCCGGCGTACGACCACGCCGAGATGACGTCGGTGGCGGCGTCGCACACGGCGTACGAGCTGACGACGCTGATGACACGGCAGATCGCCGACGGAAGCACCGGGCCGGAAGGCGCCGGGCCGGGGGGAGCCTCGCCGGGGGGCACCGGGTCGGCGTAGCCGCGGTCAGAACTCGTCGGCGAGCCGCTCCAGTATCCGCATGCTGCCCGCGTGCGTCTCGGCCGTGGCGCAGAGCCGGTCCATGACCAGCTTGTAGTTCTCCACCTCGTCGGGCTTGTCCAGGTAGAGCGCGCTGGTCAGCTGCTCCAGGTAGACCACGTCGGGCAGGTCCGGCTCGGTGAAGCGCATGATGTGTATCGGCCCGCCGGCGGCTGCCAGGCCACCGATGTCGAAGGGCGCGATCTGGATCGTGATGTTCTTGCGGTTGCCCATCTCCAGCAGGTGCCTGACCTGGCCCCGCATGACGTCCGCCCCGCCCAGCGGGCGGCGCAGCGCGGCCTCGTCCACGACGACCCACAGCTTCGGCGCGTCCGGCCGGTCCAGCACCTGCTGGCGGCGCAGCCGCACGTCGACCTTGCGCTGGATCTCCTGCTCGGGCGCGCCCGCGTTGGCCAGCAGCGTGACGGCGCGGGCGTAGTCCGCGGTCTGCAGCAGGCCGGGAACGAACTGGACCTGGTAGTTACGGATCAGCCCCGCGGCCTCCTCCAGGCCGAGCAGCGTCTCGAACCAGCCCGGCAGCACGTCGCCGTACTTCTGCCACCAGCCCGGGGAGCTGGCCCGGCGGGCGAGGGCGAGGAACTCGGAGCGCTCCTGCTCGTCCGTGACGCCGTAGAGGGTGAGGAGGTCGGAGACGTCGCGCTCCTTGTACCCCACCCGGCCGAGCTCCAGGCGGCTGATCTTGGCGTGCGAGGCCCGGATCGCGTCACCGGCGGCCTCGCGCGATACGCCGGCCGCCTCCCGGAGCCGGCGCAGGTGTGTGCCCAGCAGGATACGAAGAACCGTGGGCCCTCCATGCTGCTGAGAGAGTGCCCTGCGTACCGATGACGTCTGCTCCGGTGACGCTGACATCTGGCCTGCCCCTGTCCCGCGGTTGGGTGAATCGACCGCTCAGTCTCTCACCGTGAAGGGTTCGGTGTACAGCTACTACGGGGTTCAACCCGGGTCTCCCGCCGCGGCGTTGACGATCAGATCGTCGAACTGGCCGTCCTTCGCGCCGAGCAGGAAGGCGGTGATCTCCGCCTGTGTGTAGATGAGGGCGGGTCCGCCCGGATCGCGCGAGTTGCGCATGGCGATGTCCCCGCCGGGGAGCCCGGCGACCTCCACGCACTCGCCGTTCGGATTGCTGAATCGGCTCTTCCGCCAGGTGATCCCGGCCAGTTGATCCGCCGGTACACCGTTCGTGACCTGCTGCATCGTGTCTCCTTCTGTGATCGCGACACCAATGTACGTGCACCCGTTCTTGCGAATGAAATTGCATCCGTACTTGCAGCGGCAAGTGCACATCGATCACTATGGCATCGCAACCTGTTTCATCAACGTGCACGTGAGACTGGGGAGTTGGAGATGACCGCACCGGCTGAAGGGTGGGTGACAGCCTCCGAGTTCGCAGCGTGCACGCTCGAGGACGACGCCCGGTCCATATCCATCGCCCGCGACGTCGCCCGCGCGACGCTCCGCGGGTGGCTGCTGGAAGAGCTGGTCGACGACGTCGCCTCCGTCGCCTCCGAACTGGTGGCCAACGCCCTCCGGCACGGTCTCTGCGAACCGTCCTGGAGCCAGGCCCCCCACCCCGTCGTGCTCAGCCTCCTGCGGCGCGGCTCGGAGGTCGTGTGCGCGGTCTTCGACCCCGGGACCGGCGTCCCGCGGGTGTGCGTCGCCGACCCGCTGGCGGAGTCCGGCCGCGGGATGCGGATCGTGGAGTGCCTCAGCGACAGCTGGGGCTGGAGCGAACCGGGCCCCTACGGCAAGGCCGTCTGGGCCCGCTTCTCCGCCGCCGGCAGACCCGCGGCGCCGGCGGCCGAGCACGGCGGCGTCGAGCAGCCCCTCACCCGGTTACTGGTACTGGTCGAGGTGCTCACCGGCAGCAGCCCGCCGCAGTTGCAGGCGGTGGCCTGACCCGCGGCCGACCACCCGCGGCCGGCCGCGGGCAGCATTCCGTACCCGTCCGAGAAACAAATCCCGGCGCCCGTAGGTTGTGGATCCTGGACCAGGACCATCGACACGAAGGCGGAGGCAGCCGGTGGCGGAACCATCGGGGACGAACCCGGACGGGCAGCGCACCACGGGGCGGAACCCAGCGGAGAAGACCCCTGCGCGAAGCGGACCCGGCTGGGCGCGGCGGCTGCTCGCCCACTGTCTGCGCTATCGCCGCAACGTTCTGCTCTCCCTGGGCGCCTCCCTCGCCGGGATGGGCATCATGGCCCTCGTTCCGCTCATCCCCAAGCTGATCATCGACGACGTGATCGTCGCCGGCGACCGTTCCCTCGCTCCCTGGGCCGCCCTGATGGTCCTCGCAGCCCTCGCCGTCTACGGCCTGACCTTCGTCCGGCGCTACTACGGCGGGCGGCTCGCCCTCGACGTGCAGCACGACCTGCGCACCGAGATGTACGACGCGATCGTCCGGCTCGACGGCCGCCGTCAGGACGAGCTGTCCACCGGCCAGGTCGTCGGCCGCGGCACCACGGACCTGCAACTCGTCCAGGGCCTGCTCTTCATGGTCCCGATGATGATCGGCAACGTGCTGCTCTTCGTGGTCTCCCTGGTCGTCATGGTCGTGCTGTCCCCGCTGCTCACGCTCGTGGCCGTCGGCGTCGCCCCCGCCCTGTGGTGGATAGCCAACCGCAGCCGCACCCGCCTCTTCCCCGCCACCTGGTACGCCCAGCAGCAGGCCGGCGCGGTCGCGTCCGTCGTGGACGGCGCCGTCGGCGGCGTCCGCGTCGTCAAGGGCTTCGGCCAGGAGGAGCAGGAGACCGGCAAGCTCCGCGCCATCAGCCGCAAGCTCTACGCCGCCCGGCTGCGCACCGTCCGCATGAACGCCCGCTACACCCCCGCCCTCCAGGCCGTGCCCTCCCTCGGCCAGGTCGGCATGCTCGCGCTCGGCGGCTGGATGGCCACCCGGGGCCAGATCACCCTCGGCACCTTCGTCGCCTTCTCCACCTATCTCGCCCAGCTCGTCGGCCCGGTCCGGATGCTCGCGATGATGCTCACCGTGGGGCAGCAGGCCCGCGCGGGCGTGGAGCGGGTCTACGAGCTGATCGACACCGAACCGGAGCTGGCCGACCGGCCCGGCGCGCACGAGCTGCCGGCCGACGCCCCCGCCGACGTCGAGTTCGACGACGTGACCTTCGGCTACGACCCCGACCACCCCGTGCTCGACCGGCTGTCGCTGCGCATCGAGCCCGGCGAGACGATGGCCGTCGTCGGCGCCTCCGGCAGCGGCAAGTCCACCCTGTCGCTGCTGATCCCCCGCTACTACGACGTCTCGGCGGCCCCGGGCCGGGGAGCGGGCGGCGCCGTCCGCGTCGGCGGCCACGACGTACGCGACCTGACCCTGTCGTCCCTGCGCGCGGCCATCGGGCTCGTCCCCGAGAACAGCTTCCTGTTCTCCGAGTCCATCCGCGACAACATCGCCTACGGCCATCCCGACGCGACCGACGAGGAGATCCGCGCCGCCGCCCGCGCCGCCCAGGCCGACGGCTTCATCACCGAACTGGGCAACGGCTCCGGTGACGCCGCCGGTGCCGCCGACGGAGACGGCGGGCCGGGCGCCGGGCTCCCCGAGGGCTACGACACCGTCGTCGGCGAACAGGGCATGACGCTCTCCGGCGGCCAGCGGCAGCGCATCGCGCTGGCCCGCGCGATCCTCACCGACCCGCGGCTGCTGCTCCTGGACGACGCCACCTCCGCGGTCGACGCCCGCGTCGAGCACGAGATCCACGAGGCGCTCAAGAGCGTCATGGCCGGCCGCACCACCCTGCTCATCGCCCACCGCCAGTCCACCCTGGCGCTCGCCGACCGCATCGCCGTCCTCGACGGCGGCCGGCTGGTCGACGTCGGCACCCACGAGGAGCTCTCGGCCCGCTGCCCGCTGTACCGCAGGCTGCTGACCGACCCGGACGAACTGGCCGACCGCGAGCGCGACCCGGCCGGCCAGGTCGCCGCCGACACCCACACGTGCGTCGACGGCGTCACCCCCGACCTGTGGGTGCGCAAGGAGACCGGCGAGAAGAGCACCGACGCCGGCGGCAACTCCACGGCGTCCGCCGGTGACCCCTCCGGCTTCGCCGGCATGCTCGCCGGCTCGCCGGGCAGCCCCGAGCTGCTGGCGAAGGTCGCCGCCCTGCCACCGGCCGCCGACGCCCCCGAGGTCGACGAGGACCGCGCCGCGGCGGCGGAGGAGTCGTACGGGCTGCGCCGCCTGCTGCGCGGCTTCGGCGCCCCGCTCGCCGTCGCCCTGCTCTTCGTCGCCGGCGACGCGATCGCCGGGCTGCTGCTGCCCATCCTCATCCGGCACGGCATCGACGACGGCGTCCAGCGGCTCTCGCTCGGCGCCGTGTGGACCGCTGCGGGCCTCGCGCTCGCCGTCGTCCTCGGCCAGTGGGCCGCCCAGGTCGGCGCCACCCGGCTCACCGGCCGCACCGGCGAACGGGTGCTCTACGCCCTGCGCGTCAAGATATTCGCCCAGCTCCAGCGGCTCGGCCTCGACTACTACGAGCGCCATCTGACCGGCAAGATCATGACCCGGATGACCACGGACGTGGACGCCCTGTCCACGTTCCTGCAGACCGGGCTGGTCACCGCCGTCGTCTCGCTGCTCACCTTCTTCGGCATCCTGGTCGCGCTGCTGGTCATCGACCTCCAGCTGGCCCTGATCGTCTTCGCCACCCTCCCGCCGCTGATCGTCGGCACGTTCTTCTTCCGCCGGCAGAGCGTCAAGGCGTACGAGCTGGCGCGCGAGCGCGTCAGCGTCGTCAACGGCGACCTCCAGGAGTCGGTCGCCGGGCTGCGCATCGTGCAGGCGTTCCGGCGCGAGAACGGCGGCGCTGCGCGCTTCGCCGAGCGCAGCGACGGCTACCGCCGGGCGCGGGTGCGCGGCCAGTGGCTCATCTCGGTCTACTTCCCGTTCGTGCAGCTCCTCGCCTCGTTCGCCACCGTCGGCGTGCTGGCGGTGGGCTCGGACCGGGTGGCCGCGGGCACGCTCACCGCGGGCGCGCTCGTGGCGTACCTGCTGTACATAGACCTGTTCTTCGCCCCCGTGCAGCAGCTCTCCCAGGTCTTCGACGGCTACCAGCAGGCGGCCGTCGCGCTCGGCCGCATCCAGGAGCTCCTGCACGAAGAGCCCTCCACTCCGCCGCCCGCCGCACCGCGGCCGGTCGAGCGGCTCAGCGGTGAGATCGCCTTCGACGGCGTGCACTTCGCGTACGACGGGCAGCGCGACGGCGCCGCCGAGGCGGCGCTGACCGGGCTCGACCTCACGATCCCGCCCGGCCAGACCGTCGCGTTCGTCGGCGAGACCGGCGCCGGCAAGTCGACCCTGGTCAAGCTGGCCGCCCGGTTCTACGACCCGACCCGCGGCGCCGTCCGCGTCGACGGCACCGACCTGCGCGAACTCGACCTCACCGGCTACCGGCACCGCCTCGGCCTCGTGCCGCAGGAGTCCTACCTCTTCTCCGGCACCGTGCGCGACGCCATCGCCTACGGCCGCCCCGGCGCCACCGACGCCCAGGTCGAGGCCGCCGCGCGGGCCGTCGGCGCGCACGACATGATCGCCTCGCTGCCCGGCGGCTACCTCCACGACGTCGCCGAACGGGGCCGCAACCTCTCCGCCGGCCAGCGCCAGCTCATCGCCCTGGCCCGCGCCGAGCTCGTCGACCCCGACATCCTGCTGCTCGACGAGGCCACCGCCGCGCTCGACCTCGCCACCGAGGCCGCGGTCAACAGCGCCACCGACCGCCTCGCCGGCCGCCGCACGACCCTCGTCGTCGCCCACCGCCTGACGACGGCGGCCCGCGCCGACCGCGTCGTGCTGCTCGACCACGGCCGGGTCGCCGAGGACGGCACCCACGAGGAACTGCTCGCCCGTGGCGGCCGGTACGCCCAGCTGTGGCGGACCTACGCGGGCTCGGTGGAGCCGGCGGCGGCGTAGCCACCGCGGCCTTCCGCGGAATCCCCCCGGGCGGTGCTGCGTCATCGCTCGGCCCTGCCTTCCTGTCCCGAACCCCCACTTTCCGCTACTCAGCGTAATCGAAGCAGCGCAATCCGTGGAAAGTTGTCCACAGGCGGGCTCGGCGTTCTGGTCCGGCGTGGCCAACGCGGCTAGGTTCCCAGGGTCATTCCGAATCAGGGGAGGGAAGATGCGCAGGACGCTCGGATGGCTGCTGAGTCTGGCCGTGCTCACCGGCACGGTGGGGCTGGGCAGTTCACCGGTCGGCGCCGCTACCGCGGACGACACCGACATCAAGGACCGGCTCCTCTCCATCGAGGGCGTGAGCCTGATCGAGGAGAAGCCGGCCGACGGCTACCGCTACTTCGTTCTGAACTACACCCAGCCCGTCGACCACCGGAAGCCGCACGGCCGCACCTTCCAGCAGCGCTTCACCGTGCTGCACAAGGACACCGACCGGCCCACGGTCTTCGCCACCAGCGGCTACAACGTCTCCACCACACCCCGGCGCAGCGAGCCCGCGCAGATCGTCGACGGCAACCAGGTCTCCATGGAGTACCGGTTCTTCACCCCGTCCCGGCCCGACCCCGCGGACTGGTCGAAGCTCGACATCTGGCAGGCCGCCAGCGACCAGCACCGCCTCCACCGGGCGCTGAACGACGTCTACGACGAGAACTGGCTGGCCACCGGCGGCAGCAAGGGCGGGATGACCGCCACGTACTACGAGCGCTTCTACCCGCGGGACATGGACGGCGCCGTGGTGTACGTCGCGCCGAACGACGTGGTGAACAGGGAGGACTCGGCCTACGACCGGTTCTTCGAGCGGGTCGGGACGAAGGAGTGCCGGGACGCGCTGAACGCCGTGCAGCGCGAGGCGCTGGTGCGGCGGGACGCGCTGTCCGAGAAGTACGCGGCGTGGGCCGCGGAGTCGGGCGCCACCTTCCGGACGACCGGCAGCCTGGACAAGGCGTTCGAGGCGACCGTCCTCGATCTCGTGTGGGGCTTCTGGCAGTACAGCAGCGAGGCCGACTGCGCCGACGTGCCGGACGCCGCCACCGTCTCCGACCAGGGCCTCTACGACTACATCGACACCATCGCCGGCTGGTCCTTCTACACCGACCAAGGGCTCGCGCCGTACACGCCGTACTACTACCAGGCGGGCACCGAGCTGGGCGCGCCCACCATCCAGCTGCCGCACCTGAAGGACCTGAGCCGCTACGGCTACCAGCCGCCGCGGACGTTCGTGCCGCGCGACATCGACATGCGCTTCAAGCCCTGGGTGATGAACGACATCGACAAGTGGGTGCGCAAGAACGCCCACCGGATGCTCTTCATCTACGGCGAGAACGACCCGTGGGGCGCCGAGCCGTTCCGGCTCGGGCGGGGCGCGCGGGACTCGTACGTCTACACCGTGCCCGGCGCGAACCACGGCGCCCGGGTGGGCCAGCTGCCGGAGGACGAGCGCGCCAAGGCGACGGAGCGGATCCTGGACTGGGCCGACGTCGGGGACGAGGACGGCGACGCCAGGGCGAAGCCGCTGGCCACGTACGACAGCGGGCTGGACAGGGTGACGAGGAAGGAGCTGCGGGAGCAGTCGCTCAGGCCGTGAGCCGGGGCCGCTGAGCCCCATCGCCGAGCCCGGCCACCGGGCCGGAACGCCGCGCGTCACGGGCGCGGGCCGCTCAGGCGCCCGTGCGCTCCCGCCACTCCCGCTGCAACAACCGCACCGCCTCCCGGATCGCCGGCCGCCGCGCGGCCCCCGTACGCCACACCGCGTACACCCGCCGCACCGGCACCGGCTCCAGCGGCACCGCGACCACCCCCGCCGGCAGCGGCCCGCGGCCCAGCCGCGGCACCAGCGCGATGCCCAGCCCCGCCGCCACCAGCGCGAGCTGCGAGGCGTACTCGGCGACCTGGTAGGCGAGATCCGGTTCGTGACCGGAGGTGCGCAGGGTGCGTACGAGCCAGTCGTGGCACGTCGAGCCCGGCGGCTGGCAGATCCAGCGCTCGCCCACGAGGTCCGCGCGGACCAGCTCGGCGCGCCGGGCGAAGGGGTGGGCGGCGGGGACGCAGATGTCGCACAGGTCGTCGCCGATGGGCGCCAGCTCCATCCCCTCGGGGGTGGGCAGCGGCGCGATGTCCCAGTCGTGGGCGACGGCCAGGTCGGCCACGCCCCGGGCGACCAGGCCGGGCGAGAGGTGCGGGTCGGCCTCCAGGATGCGGGTGTCCAGCGCGGGGTGCTCGGTGGCCAGCGCGGCCAGCGCGGTGGGCAGCAGCCCGCGGGCGGCCGTGGCGAAGCAGGCCACCGTCAGCCGGCCCGTGGGCCGGCCGCGGCGCTCCTCCAGCGTGGTCTCGGCCTCCTCGACAAGGGCGAGCAACTGCTCCGCCGTGGCGGCGAGGTGCTGGGCGGCGTCGGTGAGCGTCACGCCCCGGCCGCGGCGCTCCAGCAGCGGCGTACGGGTCTCGCGCTCCAGCTTGGCGATCTGCTGGGAGACGGCCGACGGGGTGTAGCCCAGGGCCGTGGCCGCCGCGCCGACGGAGCCGTGGACGGCCACGGCGTGCAGCGCGCGGAGCCGGGACAGATCGAGCATGGTCACCCCCGTAATTCAGTGTCGCTACATCCAACCATGAAGCAATACGTGCTGGTGCTTCACATTCGGGCCGTCGATCCTGGGGGGATGCGCCCGCTGCACATAGCCCTCGCCGTCCTCGTCACCTTCCTCTGGGGCCTGAACTTCGTCGTCATCGAGGTGGGCCTCGGCCACTTCCCGCCGCTGCTCTTCACCGCGCTGCGCTTTCTGGTGGCGGCGCTGCCCGCGGTGTTCCTCGTCGGCCGCCCGCAGGTGGCGTTCAAGTGGATCCTGGCGGTCGGGCTGATGCTGGGGACGCTGAAGTTCGGGCTGCTGTTCGTCGGGATGGAGCGCGGGATGCCGGCGGGGCTGTCGTCGCTGGTGCTCCAGATCCAGGCGGTGTTCACCGCGGCCATCGCGGCGGTCGTGCTGGGGGAGCGGCCGGGACGGGTGCGGCTGGCGGGCATGGGGGTGGCGCTGTGCGGGGTGGCGCTGGCCGCGCTGGACGAGGGCGGTTCGGGACCGCTGGGCGCGTTCGCGATCGTGCTGGCGGCGGCGTTCTGCTGGGGCGTCTCGAACGTCGTCATGCGCAAGGCGGCGCCGCCGGACGGGCTGCGCTTCATGGTGTGGGTCTCCTGCGTGCCCGTGCTGCCGCTGCTCGCGCTGTCGCTGCTCTTCGAGGGGCCGGAGCGGGACTGGGCGGCGCTCAGGTCGCTGGACTGGGCGGGTGCCGGGGCGGTGGTCTACATCGCGTGGGTCGTCACGATCTTCGGCTTCGGCGTGTGGGGGTACCTGCTGCGTACGTACGACGCCTCGACCGTGGCGCCGTTCTCGCTGCTGGTGCCGGTCGCGGGGATGTCCTCGGCGGCGCTGTTCCTGGGCGAGGAGATCACGGGGCTGCGCTGGGTGGCGGCGCTGCTGCTGGTCGGCGGGGTGGCGGTGACGTCGCTGGGCGGCGGGGGGCGCCGCGGCCGGCGGGGCGGGGCACGCTCCGGCGGGCGCCGGGGCGGCGGCCCGCGCCGGCCGCGGGACGACGTCAGGCCGGCGCGGGTGCCGGCCGGTTGACGAGCGCGATGCTCATCCAGAAGCCGGCCGAGGCCAGCACCAGCATCAGGGTGGCCCTCGCCTTGTCGTCGTAGTGCTCGGCCACCTCGGCGAACAGCCGGTCCGGCACCCGCTCCCCGTCGCGTGCGGCGGGGAGGAAGACGGCGTCGGTCAGCGCCAGCGCGGCCCGCTCGGCGGCGGTGAAGCACGGCGCGTCCCGCCACGTCGCCACGGCGGCGATCCGGTCCTCCGTCTCGCCGGCCGTCCGCAGGCCGGCCGCGTGCAGCAGCACCTGGTACGTGCTGCCGACGAGCTGGCCGGCGCGCAGGTGGACCAGGCGGGCGGTGGCCGCCGGCACCGAGCCGTTGCCGGTGACCCGGACCATCACGTCGACGAGGTCCTGGAACTCGGGCAGGTGGGTCTTGGCGTCGGGGATCCGTGCACTCACGGTGTCCTCCCAGGTGTGCGGGAATCGCTGTCGTCCTGTGAGCCCGCGGGCGGCGGCGATGTGACAGGCGGCTCGGAGACTCCCGCGGCGGCGGCGAACCGCCGGACCAGGGCGGCGTCGCGGACCCCGTCGATGGCGGCGATCCGGTCGCCGGCGACGGTGAAGACCAGTACGCCGAACGGGCGGCCCGCGACGGTGATCAGAGCGCCGACCGCGTCGTCGACCAGCACGGGGTGCAGCGCCCCGGCGTACCGGCCGCTGGCCTCCCCGGCGACGGCCGCCGCGCCGCGGACGACGCGCGGCCGGCCGTCGTCGCGCAGGTCGGAGGTCAGGACGACGTCGGGGTCGAGGATCCGTACCAGGGCGTCGAAGTCGCCGGCCCGGGAGGCCGCGTAGAACGCCTCGACCACCTTGTGCCGCCGCTCCCGGTCCGGGCCGGGCGACGGGACCTCGGCGCCGTTCACCCGCCGCCGCGCCCGGCTGGCCAGCTGCCGCGCCGCGGCCGGCGTGCGGCCGAGGATGCCCGCGATCTCGTCGAACGGCAGCTCGAACGTGTCGTGCAGCACGAACGCCACCCGCTCGGCCGGGCTGAGCCGGTCGAGCACCACGAGCAGGGCCAGCCCCACCGAGTCGGCCAGCAGCGCTTCCTGCTCGGGGCCGGGGGCGTCGTCCTGGGCCGCGGACGGCCCGGGCGGGCGCGGCTCCTCGCGGCGCCGCCGGGAACGCAGCGTGTGCAGGCACTCCCTGGCCACGACGGTGGTCAGCCAGCCGCCGAGGTTGTCGATCCCGTCCGCGCCCGACCGCCAGAGCCGCAGCCAGGCGTCCTGGACGGCGTCATCGGCCTCGGCCGGCGACCCCAGCATCCGGTAGGCCACGGCCCGCAGCCGGGGCCGGTGCTGCTCGAACCGCTCGGCCAGCCACTCGTTCTCCTGCATCGCGCACGTCATCCCCTCGTCAAGGCTCGGATACATGAGCCCGCCGAGGCGCCGGATGTGACACGGGCGCCGCCGCCCCCCGGGTATCCCGGTGGCCGGCCGGCCGTCGGGGAAGCCGGGCCGATCGCCTTGGGCCCCGGACGCGGCGGCGGCGTACGACCACCGCGGTCGGCCCGTCGCCCGCGCGGCTACCGCCGCGGCGGGGAGCCCCGGCGGCGCCGGCCGCGCGCCGTGGGGCGCGGACTCAGGCCACGTCGGCGAGCAGCCGCAGCAGGTGCTCGCGGCCCGCCGCCAGCAGCTCCGGCAGCTCCCGGGCGCCGGGGTACCAGCGCTTCTCGTACTCCCAGCACAGCCAGCCGTCCCAGCCCGCCTCCGTCAGCACCGCGAGGCACTCGGCCAGCGGCACCGATCCCTCGCCCAGCGCCAGCGGCGTCAGGTCCTCCGCGGAGGACACGTCCTTGACCTGCACGTAGCCGAGGTACGGGGAGAGCGCCGCGAGCGTGTCGCGCGGCTCCTCGCCGCCGAGCCAGGTGTGCATCAGGTCCCACAGGGCGCCGGTGCTCTTGTGCCCGACGCGGTCGAGCACGCGGGCGACGTCCGCGCCGGTGCGGTGCGAGTCGTGCGTCTCCAGCAGGACGCGGACGCCGAGGTCCGCCGCGTACGGGGCGACCGCGGCGAGCCGGCGGACGGCGGTGGGGTCCGTCTCGGCGGCCGGCTGCTCGCCGCCGCGCGGGAACACCCGGACGTGGGCGGCGCCCACGTCCCGGGCGAGCGCCAGCAACTCGCGGATCCCGGCCACGACCGGTTCGTCGTCCCCGGCCTCGGCGACGCCCGCGTAGCCCGCCAGCGCCAGGATCTCCACCCCGGCCGCGGCGAACTCCTCGACCACGTCGGCCCGCTCCCCGATGCCGAGCCCGGTGTGCACCGGCTCCTCGGGGTGGCACCGCAGCTCCACGCCCTGATAGCCGTTGTCCCGGGCCAGCCGGACGACCTCGGCGACGGGAAGCCGGGGCAGGCCGAGGGTGGAGAAGGCGAGTCGCATGCGGTGAGTCGATCAGACCCCGCGGTGACTGGCAACCCCGCTGCCCGCCACCCGAACCAGCCGCCCGCCCGCCCGGCGGCCGCACGGCCCGGCGGCTCAGAGCGTCAGCCGCCAGTCCTGGCCCACCAGGTCGGCGCCGTAGCTGTGGTGCGGCTTCTCGGCCGTCAGCTCGAAGCCCGCGCGCTCGTAGATGCGGCGGGCGGAGGTCAGCACCGAGTTCGTCCACAGCACCAGCTCGCGGTATCCCGCCGCCCGGGCGAAGCCGACGCACTCGTCCACCAGCCGCGCCCCCAGCCGGTGCCCCCGGACCTCCGGGTCCACCAGCAGCAGCCGCAGCCGCGCGGTGTCCGGGGCGTCGTCCCGCACGCACATGACCGTGCCGACCGGGCGGCCGCCGAGGTCGGCTATCCACGTGCGCTCGCACGCGGGATCGTGGTGCGCGGCGTAGTCCGCGACGATCCGGGCCACGAGCGCCTCGAAATCCGCGTCCCAGCCGTACTCCTGCGCGTACAGCCGGCCGTGGCTCTGCACGATCCAGCCCAGCTCGCCCGGCCCCGGCTCGCGCAGCTCCACCTCCCCGACCAGGTCGGGGACCGCCGCATCCGACAGCAGCTCCCGCACCGTGCCCATCGCGGCGGCCAGCTGCGCCCGCCGGTCCGCCGGCACCTGCGCCAGCAGCGTGCCCACCTGCTCCCGCGAACGCTCCTCCAGCAGCTGGGCCGCCTCCTGCCCGCGCGGGGTGAGCGCCACCCGCTGCCGCCGGGCGTCCGCGGCCGACGGCCCGCGCGTGATCAGGCCGTCCTTCTCGAACTTGCCCAGCAGCCTGCTGAGATACCCCGCGTCCAGCGTGAGCGCCCCGCGCAGGTCGGCGGCGTCCGCCTGCGGGGCGTGGCGCAGCTCGTAGAGCACGCGGGCCTCGGTGAGCGTGTACGGCGTGTAGAGATGGCGGCTGTAGTCCAGGGCGCCGATCAGATTCGTATAGAAGCGGTTGAACGAGCGGATGTCATCGATGGTCACGGGACCCCACCTCCTGACGCCGGGCCTTTCCTTGACTGAGTCAAAGGTACCCCGGTGCTGCGGCGCCGCGCAGAGTTATCCACAGGCCGGTTCGCTCCGGCCGGAGAAAACGCGGATCGGCGGCCGCCGCGCCGCCGCAGGCGGCCCCGCTACGACCGCGCCGCCGCCGTCGACGCCCGGGCCACCAGCTCCGCCGGGACCATGTGCCGCCCGTCCGCCGGCGACTCCTCCCGGCCCAGCGCCAGCCGCGCCGCCCGGGCCGCCGCCTCCTGCAGCGGCAGCCGCACCGTCGTCAGCGCCGGCGTCGCGTCCGCGCTGAACGGCAGGTCGTCGAAGCCGGCGACGGAGACGTCGCCGGGGACGTCGAGCCCCTTCTCGCGCAGCGCCGCGCAGATGCCCAGCGCCACCGCGTCGTTCGAGCCGACGACGGCGGTCAGCTCCGGCTCGCGGTCCAGCAGCGCGAGCGCCCCGTCGTAGCCGGACTGCCGGGAGTACGGGCCGTGCACCGTCAGCCGGCCGAGGTCGGCCTCGTCGCCGCCGAGGCCGTGGGCGGCGAGCGCGGCGCGGTGGCCTTCGAGGCGGTGCCGGGTGGTGGTGCGGTCGGCGGGGCCCGCGACGTAGCCGATGCGGCGGTGGCCGAGGGAGACGAGGTGCTCGGTGAGCCGGCGCCCGCCCTCGCGGTTGCCGAACTCGACGACGGACGCGGCGCCCTCGGGGGCGGCGCTCGCCGGCCGGCCGAGGAGGACGACGCGGGTGCCGTTCGCCGCGAGCCGGCCCACCTTGGCCGCGCTGGCCGCCGCGTACTCGGGCGTCTCGACGGCGCTGCCGGTGATCACGACGGCGGCGGCGCGCTGGCGCAGCAGGAGCGTGAGGTAGGTCAGCTCGCGCTCGGGGGAGCCGCCGGTGTTGCAGACGACGGCCAGCTTCTCGCTGCCCAGCTCGGACTGCACGGCGCTGGCCATGATCCCGAAGAAGGGGTCGGCGACGTCGTTGACGAGGACTCCGACCAGGTCGGAGGTGGCGGCGGCGAGCGCGCTCGCCGGGCCGTTGATGACGTAGTCCAGCTCGTCCACCGCGGCGAGCACGCGCGCGCGGGTGGCCTCGGCCACCGGGTAGTTGCCGCTGAGCACCCGGGAGACGGTCGCGGCGGAGACGCGGGCGCGGGCCGCGACGTCCGCGAGGGTGACTGCCATCGCTCTGCCTCCCGTTGGGTACGACGTTCCGGCCCGGTGCCGGAATCCCCCGGGGCCCCGGACGGGCCCCGCCCGGCGCCGGTCGTCGGCCCGAGCTGTGAGCGGAAGTCTCGCACGTCGCGGCGCCCGCGTCGCGGGGGTGGCAGGAGTGTGCCCGGGCCGGGGCCGTACCCGGTCGGGCTCTTGCGCGGCAGGCCGGGCGGGGATAGCTTTCTCCCGGGGCAGAAAGCGCTTACTACAGGAGAGCAGATGCCACGTAGGACGCTGCGTATCGCCATGAACGGCGTCACCGGGCGGATGGGGTACCGGCAGCACCTCCTCCGCTCGATTCTGGCCATTCGCGAGGAGGGCGGGCTGGATCTCGGCGGCGGCGACGTGCTGTGGCCCGAGCCGGTTCTGGTCGGTCGCAGGGAACACGCGCTGAAGGACATCGCCCGCCGGCACGACCTGCCGGAGTACTCGACCGACCTCGACGCCGTGCTCGCCGACGACTCCGTCGAGCTGTACTTCGACGCCCAGGTCACCTCCGCCCGCGAGGACGCGGTGAAGAAGGCCGTCGCGGCCGGCAAGCACCTCTACGTGGAGAAGCCGACCGCCACCTCCGCGTCCGCCGCCCTCGAACTCGCCCGGATGGCGCAGGGCGCGGGCATCAAGCACGGCGTCGTACAGGACAAGCTCTTCCTGCCGGGCCTGCTCAAACTCAAGCGCCTCGTCGACGGCGGCTTCTTCGGCCGCATCCTGTCGGTGCGCGGCGAGTTCGGCTACTGGGTCTTCGAGGGCGACTGGCAGCCCGCGCAGCGGCCCTCCTGGAACTACCGCGCGCAGGACGGCGGCGGGATGGTGCTCGACATGTTCCCGCACTGGGAGTACATCCTGCACGAGCTGTTCGGCCCGGTCCGCAGCGTGCAGGCGCACGTGACCACGCACGTGCCGCGCCGCTGGGACGAGAACGGCGAGCCGTACGAGGCGACCGCCGACGACGCGGCGTACGGCATCTTCGAGCTGGCCGCGCCCGGCGGCCCCGTCGTGGCGCAGATCAACTCCTCCTGGACCGTCCGCGTCCACCGCGACGAGCTGGTCGAGTTCCAGGTCGACGGCACCGAGGGCTCGGCCGTCGCGGGCCTGCGCGGCTGTCGCGTACAGCACCGGGCCACGACGCCGAAACCGGTGTGGAACCCGGACCTGCCGGTCACCGAGACCTTCCGCGACCACTGGCAGGAGGTGCCCGACAACGCCGGCCCCGCCGGGTTCCCCAACGGCTTCCGCGCGCAGTGGGAGCTGTTCCTGCGGCACCTGGTGCTCGACGAGCCGTACCACTGGGACCTGCTCGCCGGCGCGCGCGGAGTGCAGCTCGCCGAGCTGGGGCTGAAGGCCGCCTCGGAGGGGCGGCGCGTCGAGGTTCCGGAGCTGTCCCGATGACGACGATCCCGCTGCCCCGGGCGGGGGGCGTGCTGGAGGCGTACGAACCGCGCGCGGAGCCCGCTCCGGCGCTCGCCGCCGGCGGTCCGCGCCCCTCCTGCCGCACCGTCTTCGCCGCCGCGCACGTCGTCGCCGACCCGTATGCCGACACCGGCCCCGGCGACCCGGCCGCCCCCGCCGCGGTCGACTGGGACGCGACCCTCGCCTTCCGCCGCCACCTGTGGAGCCACGGCCTCGCCGTCGCCGAGGCCATGGACACCGCGCAGCGCGGCATGGGGCTGGACTGGCCGCGCGCCGCCGAGCTGATCCGCCGCTCCGCCGCCGAGGCCGCGGCCCACGGCGGCCGCGTCGCCTGCGGCGCCGGCACCGACCAGCTCCCCGCCGCCGGCGCCACCCTCGCCGGCGTGCGGGCCGCGTACGAGGAACAGCTCGCCCTCGTCGAGGACACCGGCGCGCAGGCGGTGCTCATGGCCTCCCGCGCGCTGGCGGCGTGCGCCCGCGGACCGGAGGACTACCTGGAGACGTACGGCGCGCTGCTGCGCCAGGCGCGCGGGCCGGTGATCCTGCACTGGCTGGGCGACATGTTCGACCCGGCGCTCGCCGGGTACTGGGGCAGCGCCGACCTCGACGCCGCCTCGGACACCTTCCTCGACGTCATCGCCCAGCACCCGGACAAGGTCGACGGCGTCAAGGTCTCCCTTCTCGACGCCTCGCGCGAGGTCGCCCTGCGCCGCCGGCTGCCCCGCGGCGTGCGCTGCTACACCGGCGACGACTTCCACTACCCCGAGCTGATCGAGGGCGACGAGCACGGCTTCAGCCACGCCCTCCTCGGCGTGTTCGACCCACTCGCACCGCTGGCCGCCGAGGCCGTACGGACCCTCGACACCGGCGACGCCGCCGGCTTCCGCAAAGTGCTGGACCCGACCGTGCCGCTGGCCCGTCACCTCTTCGAGGCGCCGACGCGCTTCTACAAGACGGGTGTCGTGTTCCTGGCCTGGCTCGGCGGCCACCAGAGCCACTTCACGATGGTCGGCGGACAGCAGTCGGCCCGCTCCCTGCCGCATCTCGCGCGCGTGTACGAGCTCGCCGACACGCTCGGCCTGTTCCCCGAACCGCAGCTCGCGGCGCGGCGCATGACCGCCTTCCTCGCCGTCCACGGAGTCGCCCAGTGAGCACCGGACAGCCGGCGGGCGGGCTGGCCCGCCTCAGCCTCAACCAGGAGACCATCAGGCAGTGGTCGCTCCCCGAGCTGGCGGACGGCTGTACGGCCGCCGGGCTGCGCGGCGTGGGGCTGTGGCGCACGCCGGTCCAGGAGTACGGCACGGAGGCCGCCGCCAAGCTGTTCCGCGACGCCGGGCTGACGGTGACGAGCCTGTGCCGCGGCGGGTTCTTCACCGCCGACGACCCCGGTGAGCGCGCCGCGGCCCTCGACGACAACCGCCGCGCCATCGACGAGGCCGCCACGCTGGGGACGGACACGCTCGTGCTCGTCTCCGGCGGGCTGCCCGAGGGCAGCCGCGATCTGCACGGCGCGCGGGAGCGCATCGCGGACGCGCTGGGCGTCCTCGCGCCGTACGCGGCCGAGCGGGCCGTGCGGCTGGCGATCGAGCCGCTGCACCCGATGTTCGCCGCCGACCGGTGCGTGGTCTCCACGCTGGCCCAGTCGCTGGACCTGGCCGAGCGCTTCCCCGCGGACCGGGTGGGCGTGGTGGTGGACACGTACCACCTGTGGTGGGACGACACCGTCGCGGCGCAGATCACGCGCGCGGGGGAGTCCGGCCGGATCGCGGCCTTCCAGCTGGCGGACTGGGTCACGCCGCTGCCGGAGGGTGTCCTACTGGGGCGGGGGCAGCTGGGAGAGGGAAGCGTCGACCTGCGCTGGTTCCGGCAGCGGCTGGAGGAGGCCGGGTACGACGGCTTCGTCGAGGTGGAGATCTTCAACCCCGGGCTGTGGGCGCGGGACGGCGCGGAGGTGCTGGCGGAGATCGTCGAACGCTACGAGCGGCTGATCGCGAGCTGACGGCCGCCGCCCGCCGCCCGGCCCGGCCGGGCGGCGGGCGGCCGCCGGGTCCCGGGCCCCCGTCGCGTGGAGGCCGGGCCCGTACCGTCAGGCGCGGTGGCGCCCGCCGCCGTACGACTGCCCGCCGCCGAACAGCCGCGCCAGCGCGCCCAGCGCCCCGCCGGGCCGGCGGGTCGCCCGCTGCTCCTCCGCGAGCATCCCGGACAGCCCCTCCGCCTCGACCCTGCGGTTCTTCGCCGTCCGGGAGACGGCCGCCATCGCGACCGGCGTGAGGATCTTCAGCGCCCGGGACACCTGCGCCATCGGGATGCCCGTGCGCTGCGAGACGGCGCGGGCCACCGGCATGCTCGTCCGGCCGATGATCGTCGCGAGCATCCCGCCGCCGAGCCCGCCCCCGGCGAACGGCCTCGCGCCGGCGAGCGCGGAGGCGCCCTTCACCGGGCGCACGCCGGCGCCCGCGGGCGCCGCCTCCTGTGCTTCGTCGAGCGCCTGCTCCACCTCGTGCGCCCCGTGCGCGGAGGCGGCCTCCTCCGCGAGCGAGCCGGTGAGGGCGGCGACCGTCTCGCCGACGACCCGCTTCGCGCCCCGGTTGCCGGTGCCCAGCTCGTCGGCGACCTGATGCAGCCGCTCAGGACCGAGGTCGTCCAGGACGGCCTTGTGTATGGGTTTGTCCCTCATGCCGGAAACGTTACGACCGATCATCCGCGTCGGCACCTCGGGTTACAGATCGATAAAGTGCCGCCGCGGCGCAACCCTTCGCCGCCTCTCGGGGTCGTATAGGACATCGGGCTTCCCGGGGGGAGTACCAGGGGGGTGGGGGAGCCTTCGGAGGGGGACGTGAGAGGCCCGGCCCGCAAGGGCCGGGGCCCCTCACTGCGCCCGCCGCCTGTCGTCCACAACCGACGGGTAGTCCACAGGGCCGCCCGCGATGTCGGAGTCCGGCGATAGCGTTTTCCCATGACGCAACTGGCGGTGGTGGAGGGGGTCCTTGAGCGGATCACGTACGCCAACGAGGACAACGGGTACACGGTCGCCCGCGTCGACACCGGCCGCGGCGGCGCCGACCTGCTCACGGTCGTCGGCGCCCTGCTCGGCGCCCAGCCGGGCGAGTCGCTGCGCATGGAGGGCCGCTGGGGCTCCCACCCGCAGTACGGCAAGCAGTTCACCGTGGAGAACTACACGACGGTCCTCCCCGCCACCGTCCAGGGCATCCGCCGCTATCTCGGCTCGGGGCTGATCAAGGGCATCGGCCCCCGTATCGCCGAGCGGATCGTCGACCACTTCGGCGTCGACACGCTCGACGTCATCGAGGAGGAGCCCGGGCGCCTCATCGAGGTCCCGGGCCTCGGCCCCAAGCGGACCAGGCTGATCGGCGCCGCCTGGGAGGAGCAGAAGGCCATCAAGGAGGTCATGCTCTTCCTCCAGGGCGTCGGCGTGTCCACGTCCATCGCCGTGCGGATCTACAAGTCGTACGGGGACGCCTCCATCTCCGTGGTGAAGAACCAGCCGTACCGGCTGGCCGCCGACGTCTGGGGCATCGGCTTCCTCACCGCCGACCGCATCGCCCGCTCCGTCGGCATCCCGCACGACAGCCCGGAGCGCGTCAAGGCCGGTCTCCAGTACGCCCTGTCCCAGTCCTCCGACCAGGGCAACTGCTTCCTGCCCGAGCAGCAGCTCATCACCGAGGCGGTCAAGCTGCTCCAGGTCGACACGGGCCTGGTCATCGAGTGCCTGGACGAGCTGGTGAAGGAGGAGGGCGTCGTCCGCGAGACGGTGCCCGGGCCCGCCGGGGAGGAGGTCCAGGGGATCTACCTCGTGCCTTTCCACCGCGCGGAGGTCTCCCTGGCCGCGCAGCTGCTGCGCCTGCTGCGCGCCGAGCGGGACCGGATGTCGGCCTTCCGGGACGTCGACTGGGACCGGGCGCTGACCTGGCTCGGCGGCCGCACCGGCGCGGAGCTGGCGCCCGAGCAGGAGCAGGCGGTGCGGCTGGCGCTGACGGAGAAGGTCGCGGTGCTGACGGGAGGGCCGGGCTGCGGCAAGTCCTTCACGGTCCGGTCGGTGGTGGAGCTGGCCCGCGCCAAGCGGGCGAAGGTGGTGATGGCCGCGCCCACGGGCCGCGCCGCCAAGCGGCTGGCGGAGCTGACCGGCGCCGAGGCGTCGACGGTGCACCGGCTGCTGGAGCTGAAGCCGGGCGGCGACGCCGCGTACGACCGGGACCGGCCGCTCGACGCCGACCTGGTCGTCGTCGACGAGGCGTCGATGCTCGACCTTCTGCTGGCGAACAAGCTGGCCAAGGCCGTGCCGCCGGGGGCGCACCTGCTGCTCGTCGGCGACGTCGACCAGCTGCCGTCCGTCGGCGCCGGCGAGGTGCTGCGCGACCTGCTGGCGGACGGCGGGCCGGTGCCCGCCGTCCGGCTGACCCGGATCTTCCGGCAGGCGCAGCAGTCCGGCGTGGTGACCAACGCGCACCGCATCAACTCCGGCGTCCAGCCCCTCACCCAGGGCCTCCCGGACTTCTTCCTCTTCGCCGAGGACGACACGGAGGCCGCCGGCCGGCTCACGGTGGACGTGGCGGCGCGCCGGGTACCGGCGAAGTTCGGCCTCGACGCGCGCCGGGACGTGCAGGTCCTCGCCCCGATGCACCGCGGCCCCGCGGGCGCCGGCGTGCTGAACGGGCTGCTCCAGGAGGCCGTCACCCCCGGTCGGCCGGGGCTCGCCGAGAAGCGCTTCGGCGGGCGTACGTTCCGCGTCGGCGACAAGGTCACGCAGATACGGAACAACTACGAGAAGGGCAGCAACGGGGTCTTCAACGGCACCGTCGGCGTCGTCACCGCCCTGGACGCCGTCGAGCAGCGGCTGACGGTGCGCACGGACGAGGACGAGGAGGTGCCGTACGACTTCGACGAGCTGGACGAGCTGGCGCACGCGTACGCGGTCACGATCCACCGTTCGCAGGGCAGCGAGTACCCGGCCGTGGTGATCCCCGTCACCACGGGAGCCTGGATGATGCTCCAGCGGAACCTGCTGTACACGGCCGTCACCCGGGCCAAGAAGCTGGTCGTGCTGGTGGGCTCCCGCAAGGCTCTCGGACAGGCGGTGCGTACCGTTTCCGCAGGCCGTCGCTGTACGGCGCTGGATCATCGGCTGCGCGGGCGAGTGGGTCTCCCCTAACCCGCTCCGACAGGGCACGATGGTCCGTATGTGGCACGCAGTGCCGTATGTTGATCCGGCAGCCGACCCCGAGTGCACGGAACCGCTCCGCATGGGGGAAGCTGGAGGGTAGTCAGGGCACCTCAAGCACCTCAAAGAAGAGGCACGATACGTCGGGTGAGGACAGAGTGAGCGACAAATCTGCAGTACTTCGGTACGGCGACGGTGAGTACACCTTCCCGATCGTCGACAGCACCGTCGGAGACACCGGCGTCGACATCGGAAAGCTGCGCTCCCAGACCGGGCTGGTGACCCTGGACAGCGGCTACGGCAACACCGCGGCGTACAAGTCGGCCATCACCTATCTGGACGGCGAGCAGGGGATCCTGCGCTACCGCGGCTATCCGATCGAGCAGCTCGCCGAGCGCAGCACGTTCCTGGAGGTCGCGTACCTGCTGATCAACGGTGAGCTGCCGACCGTCGACGAGCTGTCGGTGTTCAAGGGCGAGATCACCCGTCACACCCTCCTGCACGAGGACGTCAAGCGCTTCTACGACGGCTTCCCGCGGGACGCGCACCCGATGGCGATGCTGTCCTCCGTGGTCAGCGCGCTGTCGACCTTCTACCAGGACAGCCACAACCCGTTCGACGAGGAACAGCGCCACCTGTCGACGATCCGGCTGCTGGCCAAGCTGCCGACGATCGCGGCGTACGCGTACAAGAAGTCCGTCGGGCACCCGGTGGTCTACCCGCGCAACGACCTCGGGTACGTCGAGAACTTCCTGCGCATGACGTTCTCGGTGCCCGCCGCCGAGTACGACCTGGACCCCGTCGTGGTCAGCGCGCTCGACAAGCTGCTGATCCTGCACGCCGACCACGAGCAGAACTGTTCGACCTCCACCGTGCGGCTGGTCGGCTCCTCGCAGGCCAACCTGTTCGCCTCCATCTCGGCGGGCATCAGTGCGCTGTGGGGGCCGCTGCACGGCGGCGCCAACCAGAGCGTGCTGGAGATGCTGGAGGGCATCCAGGCGTCGGGCGGCGACGTCGACACCTTCATCCGCAAGGTGAAGAACAAGGAAGACGGCGTGAAGCTCATGGGCTTCGGGCACCGCGTCTACAAGAACTTCGACCCCCGGGCGAAGATCATCAAGGCGGCGGCGCACGACGTCCTCTCCGCGCTGGGCAAGTCCGACGAGCTGCTGGACATCGCCCTGAAGCTGGAGGAGCACGCGCTCGCCGACGACTACTTCGTCGAGCGCAAGCTGTACCCGAACGTCGACTTCTACACCGGCCTGATCTACCGCGCGATGGGCTTCCCGACCGAGATGTTCACGGTGCTCTTCGCGCTCGGCCGGCTGCCGGGCTGGGTCGCCCAGTGGCACGAGATGATCAAGGAGCCGGGCTCCCGCATCGGGCGGCCCCGGCAGATCTACACCGGTGAGGTGCTGCGGGACTTCGTCCCGGTCGAGCAGCGCTGAGGGGTCGGCCCGCACGCCGGCCACGACGCGCGAAAGAACTGCGGAAACGCGAAGGCGCCCCGTCTGCGATCCCCCCACGGATCTGTCGACGGGGCGCTTCGCTCTCCCGGCTCCGGTAGGGGCCGGGCGTCTCGTGCCGCCGGGACGCCGCCGCGGGAGGGGCCGCTCAATGCTCCTCGCACGTGCCGTCCCGGCCTCGTGCACGCCGACTCCGCCGGGTGTCGACGTCACCCGAATAGACACGCGACCGCCGCCGATGGTTACCCCCAATTCAGTGTGATCTGAGTCACTCCGGATGGGGCGGGCAACCGGCGGCGCCGACGCCGGACGCCGCCCTGCGTGGGACGCGGGGCGGCGTCCGGAGAGTGTGCGGGTCAGCCCTTGCCGACCAGCTCGTATCCCGCCTCGTCGACGGCGGCGCGCACCTTCTCCTCGTCGAGCGGGGCGGCGGAGGTGACGGTCACCTCGCCGGTGGCGGCCACGGCCGCGACCGAGGAGACGCCGTCGAGCTCGGAGATCTCGGCGCTGACGGCGCCCTCGCAGTGCCCGCAGGTCATGCCGGAGACCTTGTAGACGGTGGTGACGGAGGTCTGGGCGCTCATGGTGTCTCCCTCGGTTCGACGGTGGGCGCAGCCGTGTCCTGCTCCCCCCACCATACTATACCCCCTAGGGGTACATCACCGTTGATCGCGCGGTCGGCCGGGCGGGGATATCGCGTCGGTGCCGACCACCGGGGCGAGGTAGCCGAAGAGCGCGCGCTTGATCTCCGCGCGGTACGCCTCCCGGTCGGCGGTCCCGGCGGCCATGAACAGCTGCAGTCCGGCCTTGAAGATCCCGAACGACATCGTGGTGGTGCGGGCGATCTCGGTGCGCGAGAGGTCCGGGGCGCGCAGGGCGAGCATGCCCTCGACGGCGGCGACGATCGCCGTGTGCACCGTCTCGTGCTCCTCCGCGACCAGGCCCGGGGTGTCCGTGCTCTGCAGCAGCACCTCGAAGCCGGGGTTGGCGTCGCAGAAGTCGATCACCGGGTCGAGGGCGGCGTCGAGCATGGCGTCGAGCGGGAGTGTCGCGTTGGCGGGGGTGAACGCCTCGCTGTTCGTCTCCTGCAACGTGTGGTTGTAGCGCCGGCCCAGCTCGACGGCCAGCGCCTCCTTGTTCGGGAAGAACTGGTACAGCGTGCCGGGGGAGACGCCCGCCTCGCGGGCGATGGCGTTCGTGGACGCGGCGGCGTAGCCGCTGCGGGCGAACACCGCCGCGGCGGCGTCGAGCAGCTGCTGCGCGCGCCGCTCGCCGCGCGCCTGTCTGCGGCGGGGCGGCCGGTCGGCGGGCGGTCCGCCGGTGGCCGGTGCGGGATTCGACACGGCTATCCACAGCCTCCGGTAGCGAGTTGACAAACACGAGCGGGTGCTCGCATTCTGAGGAAACGCGAGCATGGACTCGTATTCAGGTCCGTGTCTCATTCTATTGCGCTGTGCAACGAAAGGGCGGAACCGATGGCCGAGGGCACCGGAGGGGGGACGGCCGCGCAGGGCCGCTGGACGCGGTTCGTCACGGCCAGGCCCAGGCTGTCGCTGCTGCTCGCGCTGGTCTTCACGGCGCTGGCGGTGGTGGCCGGCAGCGGGGTGGCGGACCGGATGAGCGGCGGGGGGTGGCAGGACCCGGCCTCCGAGTCGTCGTACGCCGCGGACGCCCTGGACGAGCAGTTCCCCGAGGCGCGGCCGAACCTGCTGCTGCTCGTGGACAGCGGCCGCCCTGATGGGGTGGACGACCCCGCGGTCGCCGCCGAGGCGGAGCGGCTGGCCGGGCGGCTGGCGGAGCAGGACTCGGTCGAGGGCGTGACGTCGTACTGGGCGGCGGCCCGCGCCGCCGGGCAGGCGGAGGAAGCCGCCCCCGCGGACGGCGCGGCGGAGGCGCGGCGGGCGCAGGCCGCTGCCGCCGGGCTGCGGTCCGGGGACGGCAGCGAGGCGCTCATCGCCGCGCGGATCACCGGGGACCAGACGCGGACCAGCAAGGTCTTCGACCGGCTCGCGCCGGAGTTCCGCGGGGAGCACGGCCCGGTCGAGGTGCGCCTCGGCGGACAGGCCGCGGTCTACGAGGAACTGCAGACCACCATCCGGGAGGACCTGCTGCGGGCCGAGATCATCGCCCTGCCGGTGACGCTGATTCTGCTCATCGTGGTCTTCGGCAGCGCGGTGGCCGCCCTGCTGCCGCTGGCGGTGGGCATCGTCGCCATCCTGGGGACGAACGCCGTGCTCCGCGGCATCACGGAGTTCGCGGACGTGTCGGTCTTCGCGCAGAACCTCACCACGGCCCTCGGCCTCGGACTCGCCATCGACTACGCGCTGTTCATCGTCCGGCGCTACCGGGAGGAGCTGGCCGCCGGCGCGGATCCGCTGGGCGCGGTGGGCACAACGCTGCGGACCGCCGGCCGCACGGTGCTGTTCTCGGCGCTGACGGTGGCGGTGTCGCTCTCGGCGATGCTGCTCTTCCCGCAGTACTTCCTGCGCTCGTTCGCGTACGCCGGGATCGCGGTGGTGCTGCTGGCCGCGGTGGCGGCGCTGACGGTGCTGCCCGCCGCGCTGGTGCTGCTCGGCCCCCGGGTCAACTCCTGGCGCATCCTGCCCAGGCGCGGCGGCGGGATGCCCGGCGCCGCCGAGAGCGGGCGCGGCTGGGCGCGCACGGCCCGGCTGGTGATGCGCCGGGCGCCGGTCTTCGCGGTGCTGACGACCGCGGGCCTGGTGCTGCTCGGACTGCCGTTCCTGCGGGTGGAGTTCGGCACCGCGGACGACCGGCAGCTGCCGCGGTCCGCCGAGTCCCACGTGGTGCAGGAGCACATCAGGGACGGCTTCCCGGGCACCCCCGGCGGGACGATCGAGGTCTACGTCGAGGGCGGCCCGGCCGAAGCGGAGCTGGCCGGATACCGGGAGCGGATCGCCGCGCTGGACGGGGTGGAGCGCGTCGCCGGCCCCGTGACGGATTCCGGCGCCGGGTATCTGACCGTGACCACCGGGGGCGAGGCGGTGGACGCCGCCACCCAGGACCTGGTGCGCGACATCCGGGATCTCGGGCCGCCGTTCGAGGCGTCCGTCACGGGCACGGCCGCCGATCTGGTGGACGCCAAGGACTCCATCCGTTCCGTCCTGCCCTGGGCCGGGCTCATGATCGTGCTGGCCACGCTGATACTGCTGTTCCTCCTCACCGGCAGCGTGCTCATCCCGTTCGTGGCCGTCGTACTCAACGCGCTGAGTCTCACCGCGATGTTCGGCGCCATCGTCTGGGTCTTCCAGGACGGCAACCTGTCCGGGGTGCTGAACTTCACCGCGACCGGCGACATCGAGACCACGCTGCCGGTGCTGATGTTCTGCGTCGCCTTCGGCCTGTCCATGGACTACGGCGTCTTCCTCCTCTCCCGTATCAAGGAGGAGCACGACCGCACCGGGGACCGGGAGCAGGCCGTCGTCTTCGGGCTGCGGCGAACCGGCGGGCTCATCACCGCCGCCGCCGTGATCCTCGCGGTGGTGATGGTCGCGATAGGCACCTCCCGGGTCACCAACACCAAGATGCTGGGCCTCGGCCTCGCGCTCGCGGTGCTGATGGACGCGATGGTGGTGCGCGGGCTGCTGGTGCCCGCGGTGCTGAAGCTGACCGGGGCCGCGACCTGGTGGGCGCCCGGGCCGCTGCGTCGGTTCCACCAGCGCGTCGAGCGGAGCGGGTTCGGCGAAGGCGGTCCGCGGGCGTCCGGTGAGCTTCCCGAGCGGCCGGCGGACAAGTCCGACGAACTGGAGCCCGTCGGCGGTCGGTGACGCGGGCCCCGGTGCCCGCGGGTGCCCTGGGACACTCGGGGCGCTCGGGGGCACCCGGAGCCCTCGCCCCGGTCACCGCCGGTCGCGGCGGCCCCGGCTGCTCGGCCGCTCGGCGACCCAGGCGCGCACCGTGTCGGGGTACCAGTAGGGCTTGCCGCGCTCGACCACGTCGGGCTTCGGCAGCATCCCGTGCTTCCGGTACGAGCGCACGGTCTCGGTCTGCACGCCGATGTGCGCCGCGATCTCCCTGTACGACCACAGCTGGCTGTCCGTCATTCTCTGTACCTCCCGGCGGGGCGCCGGGGCAGCGCCCCTGGCGATCAGTGACCCTGTGCCCGCCGGGGCACCCGGCCGACCATCGCCGGGGGGTTGTGGAGCAACTGTGGTGGGGAACCCACGCAACCGTGACATCGGTGACGGGACACGCACGCGGCGTGATCGACGCATGATTGACACGGATCCGCGGCGGCGGTTAGACCGAACCCGTAGCCGGACGAAGGGATCGCCCATGAAGACCATCGGCCACTGGATCGGCGGCAAGGCAGTCGAGGGCGCCTCGGGGCGGTCGGGACCGGTCTACGACCCCGCCACCGGGGCGCAGACCGCCGAGGTCGCGTTCGCCTCCGCCGCCGAGGTGGACACCGCCGTCGCCGCCGCCCGTCAGGCGTTCGCGCAGTGGAGCGTGTCGTCGCTCGCGCAGCGCACCGCCGTGCTGTTCCGCTTCCGTGAGCTGCTCGCCGCCCGCCGCGAGGACGTCGCCCGGCTGATCACCGCCGAGCACGGCAAGGTGCACTCCGACGCGCTCGGGGAGGTGGCCCGCGGGCTGGAGATCGTCGAGGTGGCCTGCGGCATCCCGCAGTTGCTCAAGGGCGAGCTGTCCACGCAGGTGTCCACCCGCGTCGACGTCGCGGCGATCCGGCAGCCCGTCGGCGTGGTCGCGGGCATCACGCCGTTCAACTTCCCCGCCATGGTGCCGATGTGGATGTTCCCGCTGGCCATCGCCTGCGGGAACACGTTCGTGCTGAAGCCGAGCGAGAAGGACCCGTCGGCGGCCGGGCTGCTCGCGGAGCTGCTGGCCGAGGCGGGGCTGCCGGAGGGGGTGTTCAACGTCGTCCACGGGGACAAGGAGGCCGTGGACCGGCTGCTGGAGCACCCGGACGTCGCCGCCCTGAGCTTCGTCGGCTCCACCCCGATCGCGCGGTACGTCTTCACCACCGGCACCTCCCACGGCAAGCGCGTCCAGGCGCTCGGCGGGGCGAAGAACCACATGCTGGTGCTGCCCGACGCCGACCTGGACGCGGCCGCGGACGCCGCGGTCTCGGCGGCGTACGGCTCGGCGGGGGAGCGCTGCATGGCGGTCTCCGCGGTGGTCGCGGTGGGCGGCACCGGGGACGAGCTGGTGGAGAAGATCGCCGAGCGGGCGCGCAAGGTCCGTATCGGCCCCGGTGACGACCCCGGCTCCGAGATGGGCCCGCTCATCACCCGCGAGCACCGCGACAAGGTGGCGGGCTACGTGCGGGGGGCGGCCGCGCAGGGCGCGGAGGTGGTCGTGGACGGCACCGGCTACACCGTTCCCGGCCGCGAGGAGGGCCACTGGATCGGGGTCAGCCTGCTGGACCGGGTGCCGGTGGAGTCCGACGCGTACCGGGACGAGATCTTCGGGCCGGTGCTGTGCGTGGTGCGGGCGGAGACGTACGAGGAAGGCGTCCGGCTCGTCAACGGCTCGCCGTGGGGCAACGGCGCCGCCGTCTTCACCCGCGACGGCGGCGCCGCCCGCCGCTTCCAGCTGGAGGCCACCGCCGGCATGGTCGGCGTGAACGTGCCGATTCCGGTGCCCGTGGGCTACCACTCCTTCGGCGGCTGGAAGGACTCCCTCTTCGGCGACCACCACGTCTACGGGGAGGACGGCGTCCGCTTCTACACCCGGGCGAAGGTCGTCACGACCCGCTGGCCCGACCCGGCGGACGGCGGAGTCGACCTCGGCTTCCCGACGTCCCGCTGAGACCGGTGCCGTCGTTGGGGAGGCGGAGTGCGCGGCCGGGGAGTATTTTTCGACTATCGGTGCGACTTGTCTGCTGCATCGGGATCCGGACGGTTCCGGTGTTCCGCACCGCCTCCACCATCAACCGTCGGGTGTGCGAGGAGCTGATGCCGTGTCACTGATGTCCCGGGCCGAGACCGAGAAGTAACGCGGAGTACGGCACCGAATCGCCCCCTCCTTCGTCACAGTCCCGATGAGGACGGCACGAGGGAGGGGCGCGATGAGACGCGCGGTGCTCACGGGAATCGCAGGAATGCTGACGGTGCCGCTGCTGCTGACGGGCTGTAGCGGCGGAGGAGACGACGGAACGGCGGAGACGTCCCTCGCCGACCAGGGCGGCGGCGGAGGAGGCGCACCCCCGCCGAACGCGGCGCCCGCACCGGCCGCGCCGGACGGCGCGTACGAGGCGGCCCCGGAGGCCGCGGGCAAGGAGCGGGCGGACTCCTTCGCCCCCGAGCCCGACATGGTCTCCACTTTCGCGCTCGACGTGGACACCGCCTCGTACAGCTACGCCCGCCGCACCATCGGCGGCGGGTCCCTGCCGCAGCCGGAGACGGTGCGGCACGAGGAGTTCATCAACAGCTTCCGCCAGGACTACGCCGCCCCGGAGGGCGACGGCTTCTCCGTCACCACCGACGGCGCCCGCGCCCCGTCCGGCGGGGAGCCGGACGGGACCGAGGCCGGCGACGGCTGGTCGCTGATGCGGGTGGGGCTGGCGACGCGCCCGGAGAGCAACGAGTACGGCACGCAGCGGCGCCGGCCCGCGGCGCTCACCTTCGTGGTGGACGTCTCCGGCTCGATGGCGGAGCCCGGCCGGCTCAGCCTCGTACGGGAGGCCCTGCACACCGCGGTCGACGAGCTGCGCGACGACGACGCGCTGGCGCTCGTCGCGTTCAGCGACGAGGCCCGCACCGTGCTGCCGATGACGGCGGTCGGCGGCGCCGAGGACCGTATCCACGACGCGGTCGAGGAGCTCCAGCCCACCGACAGCACCAACGTCGAGGCCGGCATGACCCGCGGCTACGACGTGGCCGTCGACGGCCACCGCAAGGGCGCCACCAACCGCGTCGTGCTGCTCTCCGACGCCCTCGCCAACACCGGCGCCACCGACGCCGGGACGATCCTCGACCGCATCGCCGCGGCCCGGGAGGACTACGGCATCACGCTGTTCGGCGTCGGCGTCGGCAGCGAGTACGGCGACGCACTGATGGAGCGGCTGACCAACCAGGGCGACGGCCACACCACCTACGTCTCCGCGACCGACGAGGCCCGCGAGGTGTTCGTCGAGGACCTGCCGCGCAACGTCGACCTGCGCGCCCGCGACGCCAAGGCGCAGGTGGTCTTCGACCCCGACACCGTCTCCGCGTACCGGCTGATCGGGTACGACAACCGACGGGTCGCCGACGAGGACTTCCGCAACGACGCCGTCGACGGCGGCGAGGTCGGCCCCGGCCACACCGTCACCGCGCTCTACGCCGTCCGGCTCGCCGAGGGCGCCTCGGGCAGCGTCGCCACCGCCACCGTGCGCTGGCTCGACCCCGACACCCGCGCCCCGCACGAGGAGTCCAGCACCGTCGACACGGCCGCCCTGACCGGCGACCTGTGGGGCGCGGCCCCGCCCCGGCTCCAGGTCACCGCGCTGGCCGCGTACTTCGCGGACGCCCTGCGCGGCGGCTCCGGCGCCGGCACCACCCCCGAGCCGTACGTGGAGGGCGGCGGCAAGGAGGGCGGCGGCAGCCCCGGCGGCGCGGCCGCCCCGCTGCCGGGGGCGCCGACGGTCGGCGAGCTCGCCGGGTACGCCGAGGATCTCGCCGCGGAGACCGAGGACCCGGAGGTGGGCGACCTGGCGGAGACGGTCCGGCAGGCGGTCGAGCTGACCGACTGACGAGCTGACGAGCTGACGGATGGACGCCCGGCGGGGGCGGCGAGACCGCGGGTCTCGCCGCCCCCGCCGCGTACCGCCCGCCCCCGTGCCGTACCCTGGGCGCCACATTTCCGGGACCCGGCAGCGACGGCGGTGTCCCGTATCCAGGATCCGGCAACCGGGGAGCGGCGGTGGCGCAAACGGCGCAAACGTACGGCACGGCGGCACATCCCGACGTTCTCGTCGGCTATGCGGAGCTGCTGGCCGACGTGTCCACCACCGGCCGGCTGCTGCGCCGCCCCGAGCTGGACGCCCTCCGCGAGCTGGGCGAGCAGGCCGCCGAGTCCGGCCGCAGCCTGCGTGAGCTGGTCGTCGGCCACCTCGCCGAGACCCGCCGCACCTGGGGCGCCCTGCCCGGGGTGGCCCGGGCCGCCAGCGCCGCCGAGCGCGCCCGCAGCGGCGACGCCGTCCTGGCCGCGGTCGAGGCGGCCGTCACCGCGCTCGGCGAGGGCCACGAGCGCGCGCAGCGGCTCGCGGTCCGGCAGGAGGAGGCCGAGCGCCGCGAGTTCATCGACGACCTGCTCTACGGCCGCAGCGACCTCGGCCGGCTCGCCGAGCGCGCGGAGCGCTTCGGGCTGCGGCTGGCGCGCGCCCACGCGGTCGGCGTCGCCGCCGGCGAGGAGCCGTTCGCCGACGTGCACCCGCTGGTGCGGCGCATCGAGCGGGAGCTGCTGGGCCGCTTCGGCGAGCGGGACGTGCTGCTCACGACCAAGGAGGGCCAGCTCGTCTGCGTCGCGGCCAGCAGCGAGCGTGCGCTGCTCGACGCCTTCGCCAAGGTGGCGCTGGAGCCGGGCAGCGGGTACGCCTCCGCCTCCCGCGTCGCCATGGGCCGCGAGCACACCGGCCCCGGCGGGGTCGTGCGCAGCTACGAGGAGGCCCTCGGCGCGCTCGACATGGCCGCCGCGCTCGGCCTGGACCAGCCGGTGCTCCAGGCCGCGGAGCTGCTGGTCTTCCCGGTGCTGCTGCGCGACCGGGCGGCGATGGCCGATCTGGTACGGACCGTCCTCGGCCCGCTGACGCAGGCCCGCGGCGGCGCCGAGCCGCTGCTCGCGACGCTGCAGACGTGCGCGGACGCCGGGTACGTCAACGCCGAGGCCGCCCGGCGGCTGGGCGTGAGCGTGCGTACGCTGTCCTACCGCCTGGCCCGGATACGTGCCCTGACCGGCTACGACGTGGCGGAGTCCCTGCACCGCTACACCCTGGAGACCGCCGCCATGGGCGCCCGTCTCCTCGGCTGGCCGGCCCGGCAGATCTAGCGGCGCGCACCGCCCGCGGCCGCCCCGGGGGCCGCCGGGCGGGCGCCCCGCCGGGCGCCGGAACCGCCCCGCGCCGGGCGCCGGAACCGCGCGCCGCCGGCTTGCGTTCTTCCCCGTGGGTGGCCCACTCTTCTCCCTGCCGCCCGTCCCAGATGTCTGGAGTCCGGAACCCATGAACACCCTTGCGCTCGGACCGGGATGGCTGGACCCCGACTTCCTGATCGACAAGTTCGGCGTGCTCGGCGTGCTCGTGATCGTCTTCGCCGAGTCGGGGCTGCTCATCGGGTTCTTCCTGCCGGGCGACTCGCTGCTGTTCACCACCGGCCTGCTGATCACCTCGGACGTGCTCGACTTCCCGCTGTGGCTGATGTGCGTGCTCATCGCCTTCGCGGCCGTCGCCGGCGACCAGGTCGGCTACCTGTTCGGCCGCAAGGTCGGCCCCGCCCTCTTCACCCGCCCGGACTCCAGGCTGTTCAAGCAGGAGAACGTGCAGAAGGCGCACGAATTCTTCGAGAAGCACGGCCCGAAGTCGCTGGTGCTGGCCCGCTTCGTGCCGATCGTGCGCACCTTCACCCCGATCATCGCCGGGGTGAGCCGCATGAACTACCGGACGTTCGTCATCTTCAACGTCGTCGGCGGCGTCCTCTGGGGCGTCGGCGTCACCCTCCTGGGTGCCGCGCTCGGCCGGGTCGACTTCGTCCACCAGAACATCGAGGCGATCCTCATCGGGATCGTGCTGCTGTCGGTGCTGCCGATCGCCGTCGAGTACCTGCGCGCCCGCGGCCGCGCCAAGCACGCGCCCCCGGCGGAGCCCGCCCCCGACGGCGGCGACGGCGGGGCGCAGCACGGCCGGCCCGCCCGGCGTTAGGGTCGCGTCAAAACCGGAGCGTCGTCCTGGACAAAGCGCACTTCGCTGCGCAGACCGGTATTTCCGATCACTTACGATCGGCCAGTGTCCAAGCTCACCGAACTGCCGAAGCGCATACTGATCGGCCGTGCGCTGCGCAGCGACCGGCTCGGTGAGACGCTGCTCCCCAAGCGCGTCGCGCTCCCGGTCTTCGCCTCCGACCCGCTGTCCTCGGTGGCGTACGCCCCGGGCGAGGTGCTGATCGTCCTGTCGGTCGCCGGCGTGGGCGCGTACACGTACAGCCCCTGGATCACCGGGGCGATCGTCGTGCTGATGGTCGTCGTCGTCGCCTCGTACCGCAAGACGGTGCACGCCTACCCCAGCGGCGGCGGCGACTACGAGGTCGCCACCACCAACCTCGGCCGCCGCGCCGGCCAGGTCGTCGCCAGCGCGCTGCTCGTCGACTACGTGCTCACCGTGGCGGTGTCGGTCTCCGCGGGGGTGGAGAACCTGGGCTCCGCCTGGGGCTTCGTCGCCGAGCACAAGGTGTTCTGCGCGCTGGCCGTCATCGGCCTGCTGACCACCATGAACCTGCGCGGCGTGAAGGAGTCGGGCACCCTCTTCGCCATCCCGACGTACGTCTTCGTCGCCAGCGTCCTGATCATGATCGGCTGGGGCGCCTTCCGCGCCCTCGCGCTCGGCGACACGATGCGCGCCCCCACCGCCGACCTGGAGATCGAGAGCGAGCACACGGGCGGCGTGGCCGGACTCGCGCTGGTCTTCCTGCTGCTACGGGCCTTCTCCTCCGGCTGCGCCGCGCTCACCGGCGTCGAGGCGATCAGCAACGGCGTGCCGGCCTTCCGCAAGCCCAAGAGCCGCAACGCGGCGACGACGCTGGCGATGATGGGGCTGCTGGCGGTCTCCATGTTCGTCGGCATCATCACCCTCGCCCTGCACACCGACGTGCGGATGGCCGAGCGGCCGGCCGAGGAGCTGCTGCGGCACGGCGAGGCGGTGGGCTCGGACTTCGTACAGAACCCGGTGATCGCCCAGGTCGGCGCGGCGGTCTTCGGCGACGGCTCGCTGCCCTTCGTCATCCTGGCGGCGGCCACCGCGCTGGTCCTGTTCCTGGCCGCCAACACCGCGTACAACGGCTTCCCCGTGCTCGGCTCGATCCTCGCCAACGACCGCTTCCTGCCGCGCCAGCTGCACACCCGCGGCGACCGGCTGGCGTTCAGCAACGGCATCCTCTTCGTCGCGCTGCTGGCCGGCGCGCTCGTCTACTTCTTCCGGGCCGACTCCACTCGGCTGATCCAGCTCTACATCGTCGGCGTCTTCGTCTCCTTCACCTTCAGCCAGACGGGGATGGTCCGGCACTGGAACCGGATGCTGGAGACCGAACGTGACCCCGGCGCACGCCGGCGCGTCCTCAAGGCGCGGGCGATGAACGGCTTCGGCGCGGTGTTCTGCGCGCTGGTGCTGGCGGTCGTGCTGATCACCAAGTTCACCCACGGCGCGTGGATCGCCCTCGCGGGCATGATCTTCTTCTACGGGCTGATGGCCGCCATCCGCCGCCACTACGACCGGGTCGCGCAGGAGGTCGCGGTCGTCGAGAGCCAGGAGGACGACGAGATGGCGCGCCCCGGGCACGTGCACTCCCTCGTGCTCGTCTCCCAGCTGCACCGGCCGACGATGCGGGCGCTCGCGTACGCGAAGCTCGTGCGCTCCGACAAGCTGGAGGCGCTGACCATCGGTGTCGACGCCGAGGAGACGAGGCAGCTACAGCAGCAGTGGGTCGACAGCGAGCTGGACGTGCCGCTGACCGTCATCGAGTCGCCGTACCGGGAGATCACCAGGCCGCTGATCGAGTACGTCAAGCGGCTGCGCCAGGAGCAGCCGGACACGGTGATCAGCGTCTACATCCCGGAGTACGTGGTCGGGCGCTGGTACGAGCACCTGCTGCACAACCAGAGCGCGCTGCGGCTGAAGGCGCGGCTGCTGTTCACGCCGGGGGTGATGGTGACCTCGGTGCCGTACCAGCTGGGCTCCAGCGAGCGGGCCAAGCGGCGGGCGCGGCGCGGCGCCGAGTGGCAGGCGCCGGGAGCGGTGCGCGGTCCGGCGCCGGCGGGGGCGCGGAAGCGGCGGGAGACTGCGGGGCGGTAGGGCCGGGGCTCCGGGAGCCGGAGGGCCGGGGCCCGGGGCGGCCGTGCCGCTCAGAACCCGCCGAAGCCGCCGTCTCCGCCGAAACCCCCGCCCCCGCCGCCGAAGTCGCCGCCGCCGAAGCCCCCGCCGAAGTCGCCGGGGTCGAAGTCCGCGCCGGTCTGGTCCCCGCCCTCGTAGCCCCCGCCCATGCCGTCCGCCGCGCCCCAGGCGCCCGGCGGGAACATCATCTGCCCCAGCATCGTCCCCACCAGCAGCCCCGGCAGCAGCCCGCCGCCGAAGTAGCCGCCCGCCCAGGGCGCGTACGCCGGGCCGGCGTTCCAGTACGGCTCCCGCCCGCGGGTCGTCTCCACCGTGCGGGTCATCGGTTCCGCGCCCGCCGCGAGCAGGTTCGCGTCCGCCGCGCAGGCCGGTACGGTGCGCGCCGCGGCGCCCGGCGGCGCCCACTCCACGTCGGCGGTCGACGGCCCGTGGCGCGGGTCGAAGAAGCACGGCGGGCGGCGCTCGGGCAGGGCCGCGCCGGTGCGCCGCGCCTCCAGCGTCGTCAGCGCGAACCGGCCCTCCTCCAGCGCCTCCGTCACCCCCCGCACGTCGCCCGGGGCGCGGGCGGCGTCCATCCGGGACTTGGCCTTCTCGTAGGCGTCGAGCGCCTTCTGGTAGTCCGCGCGCATCGCGTCGTCCGCGGCCGGGTCGGCGGGGTCGAAGGCGATACGGGTCATCTCCTCCCCGTACGCCGTGATGTCCTCGTCGACGACCGTGCGCAGCCGCGCCAGCTCCACCCGGGCCTCCTCCGCGCGCCGCCGCCTGCCGCGCTGCCGGACGAGCAGGACGCCGCCGGAGACCAGCAGGAGAACCGCGGCGAGCGTGACCGCCCCGGCCACGCCGATGCCCGCGCTGTCGCGCCAGCCGGAGGGCTCGCTGCCGCGGGCCTGCCCGGCGGCCTCGTCGGCGAAGGTGACGAGCTGCTCGGTGGCGTCGTCGGGATGGGCGCTGACGGCGGCGCGGCGCAGGTTGTCGACGGCGCGCTCGGAGAGCACCCGGGAGTCGGCAGCGGCGCCGAAGCCGTCACCGAGGCGGACGGCGTAGACGCCGGCGATGCCGGTGCGGGTGCGCAGGTTGGGCAGGACGTCGCGGGCGGAGATGCCGGAGTCGTCGGGGAACACGGCGACGAAGACGGGGCGGCCGGCGTCCTCGATCCGGGCGGCGAGGGCGTCGGCCCGGCCGGTGGACATCTGGTCCCGGGCGTCGGGGTGGACGTAGACGGGGCGCTCGCGCAGCGCCTCGGCGGCGTCGCCGACGGGGTCCGGGTCCTGGGCGTGGGCGGGTGCCGCCATGAGGACGGCGGTGAGGAGGGCGGCGAGCACGACCAGGATCCGGTGCATACCAGACATTCTTCCCGTTGGGCGGCCGGTTTCCACCCGGGTTCCCGCCGTTGCCGCGAGTCAGTCCCGTACGGGGCGGATCGGCGGGGAACGCGGGGGCGCGCCGCGCCGTGGTGCGGGGTGTGGTGGGGGCCCGCGGCGTGGGCCCGTGGCGCGGGTCCGTGGCGTGGGCGGTGGCGTGGATCGCGGCGTGGCTCGTGGCTCGTGGCTCGTGGCGCGGGGTGTCGGGTGTGGCGGCGCTGTCGGAGGGGGCGCCTACCCTGGGGCGGGAGTGCGGGGGTGCTACGCGCCGACCGTGACGGCTCCGTCCAGGTCGCACGCCTGGAGCCGTCCGCACATCCCGAACCGCGCCGCCGCCCCGGCCCGCTGCACCGACGCAGCCCGCAGGTGGCCGGCGTCCGCGCGCAGCGCGTCGAGCTGCGCGTCCGTCGCCGCCGCGGCCGCGGCGGGGCCCTGTTCCCAGCGCCGCCGCCAGTCGTCCAGGTGGGGCCGTACCAGCTCCGCGGCCCGCTCGTGAAACGCCAGCAGCGGCCCGGTGTCGCCGCCGCGGGCGGCCGCGGCCAGCTCGGCGAAGCCGGCCAGCGCCAGGTCGCGGCGCGCCTGCGCGGACTTCTCGGGCTCCGCCGGGTCGAGCGCGGCGGCGCGGGCGTAGGCGGCGTCGTCGTGGAGGACGTCGGGCGGGAAGGGGAAGGCGGCGTCGCCGGCCTCGGGGAGGCCCGCGTTCTGCATCACCACGAGGATGTCGAGCCGGCCGTCGGCGTTGACGAGGCGGTGGATGGTGCCGGGGGTGAACCAGACGACGGTGTCCTCGGCGAGCTCGGTCTCGGCGTATCCGGTGGCGGTCAGGGTCTGCACGGCGCCGTGGCCGCCGAGGACGACGTACGCCTCGGTGCAGGCGAGGTGCAGGTGCGGGGTGCCGCCGCGGAGGCCGTCGGGGGCCTGCCAGTCGTAGACGCGGAGCCGGGAGACGCTGACGCCGCCGGGGAGGGGCGGGAGTGCGGGATCGGCCATGCCTACCAGCATGCCGCAAGCGCTTTCTACGGGCCAGGCCCCGGGCCGCCCGATCTCCGGCTCTTTTGCGGCGCGTACGGGACGTGCGATCACGCGGTGCCGTACGCCCGCGTGGGGTACGGCGGCGGCATGCGGGCGCCGGCGTAAAGGCGACGCCTTGGGGCTGCGCCTGCGTGGGTCCGCGCCTGCGTGGGGCTGCGCCTGCGTGGGGCTGCGCCTGCGTCGGGTGCGTCTGGTGGGGTGCGCCTGCGTGGGCGCGCACCTCGTGTGGTGCGCCTGCGCGCGGCGCCCGCGTGCGGTGACCACCGAGTGAGGTGCGCCCGCGTCGGGTCGCCGGCGGCGGGCGCTTGCCTCCGCAGGGCGGCCTGTCAGTGGGCCGTCCTACCCTTGGGCGGGGTGTGCGGGGGTGACGCGTGAGGGGGCGCGGCTTTCGGGGTTATGCCGGTTGCGCCAGCGTGTACCCCTCGTCCAGCAGCCGCGGCAGGTAGTACTCCAGCGCCCGCACCGTCGCCCACCGGTTGCCCCCGCCGTCGTGTGCCAGCACGATCGCGCCCGGGTGCGCCCCGCCCAGCACGGTGGTCTCGATGAACCGCTGGTCGCGGTTGTCCCAGTCGAGGGTGTCGATGTCCCACTGGAACGGCTCCATCTGGAGCCGTGCGCAGGCCGCCAGGCTCGGCCCGTGCCACATCCCGTAGGGCGCCCGCGCCAGCCGCGGCGGCGCCCCCAGCTCCTTCGCCACCAGTTCGCTGCACCGCTCCAGCTCCTCGTTCACCCGCGGCGTGCTGATCAGGTCGAGCTGGGGGTGGGTGTAGGAGTGGTTGCCGACCGCGTGGCCGTCGGCGGCGATCCGGCGCAGCACGTCGCGGTTGAAGGGGATGTTCTCGCCGATGACGAAGAACGTCGCGCGCGCCCGGTGGCGCCGCAGGATCCGCAGGATCGCCGGCGTCTGCGTCGCGTGCGGGCCGTCGTCGAAGGTGAGCGCGATCTTCTTGCCGGTCTGCCGGAGCGTGGTGTGGGGCGCGGCGCGTACCACGACCGGCCGGGTGGGACCGGCGATACGGGCCATGCCCCCGGAGGTCGTCATGGCCGCGGCGCCGGTCCGGGCGGCGGGGTGGCCCGCGGCGGGGCGCTGCCGGGACGCGGCGCGGGCGAGCGGCTTGCCGTCCTCGGCCGCCGCGCGGCCCGCCGCGCCCGGCCGCCGCGGCGTGTGCGCGTCGGGGGCGATGGCCAGCTGGTACGCGCCGAGCAGGCCCAGGCAGAGCGCGGTGCGCCGGGGCAGCCCTCGTGCGGGGTATTTGTCATATTTCATGACCAACTGGTCTCACGGGCCGGATCCCGGCCGGGCCAGCGACACGGGACGCCGCGGCGAAGCACCGGATCGGTCCCCGGCGACTGGCGGGGCGGTCCGGAACGGGGTACAGGTGGGTGGGAGTTGCGCGTTCACGCGCGCCTTCGTCGTCCGCGCCGGGTCCTCCCGCGCCCCCGCGCAGCCCCGTGCCCGTACGCCTGCAGCCGTGCGCGGGTCCGGGCGCCCAGCCGTGCGCGGGAGTGTCCACGTCGCGCGCGGGAGCGCGCTGGGCGGTGGCGTCGCTCACAGTTCGCCGCCCGCGTGCCCGGCCCGCCGCACCGGCGCGGTTACCCTGACGTCGCCCCCGTACCCCCTGACCGCAGACGAGGCCGCCCGTGTTCCGGACGATGCTGAAGTCCAAGATCCACCGCGCCACCGTGACGCAGGCAGACCTGCACTACGTCGGCTCGATCACCATCGACGAGGACCTCATGGAGGCCGCGGACCTGCTGGCCGGTGAGCAGGTCGACGTCGTCGACATCGACAACGGCGCCCGCCTGACCACGTACGTCATCGCCGGCCCGCGGGGCACCGGCGTGATCGGCATCAACGGCGCCGCCGCCCGGCTGGTCAGCCCCGGCGACCTGGTGATCGTCATCAGCTACGCCACCGTCGCCGACGCCGACGCGAAGGCGCTGCTGCCGCGCATCGTCTTCGTCGACGGCGACAACCGCGTCGTACGGCACGGCTCCGACCCGGCCGAGGCGCTGCCCGGCACGGGAACGGTGCGGGGCGACTCCGTGGCCGGGGACTGAGCGGACGTCACCGGCGGAGTCGCCCCGCACCGAGTTCAGGGGCGCGCGGGCGGCGCGGCGGCCGCCCGCTTGCGTGGGGGCCTCAGTCGAGGGCCGCCTCGATGTCCAGCGTGATCTTGATCGTGTCGCTCACCCCGGCGCCGGCCGCGCCGCCGGTCACGCCGAAGTCGGTGCGGCTGATCTCGGTGCTCGCGGAGAACCCGACGACCGGCTTGCCCTCCGGGCCCGTGCCGGCGAAGCCGCCGATCTCGGCCTCCAGGGTCACGGGGCGGGTGATGCCGCGCAGCGTCAGGTCGCCGTCGATCAGGTAGTCGCCGTCCTTCTCGCGGATGCCGGTGGACCGGAACTTCATCTCGGGGTACCCGTCGACGTCCAGGAAGTCCGTGCTGCGCACGTGGTTGTCGCGCGTGTCGTTGCGCGTGTTGACCGACGTCGTCTGGATGACCGCGCTGACCTCGGACTGCAGCGGGTCCTCGTGGGTCACGATCGTGCCCTCGACGTGGTCGAACGTGCCGCGGACCTTCGCGACGCCCAGGTGCCGGACGACGAAGGAGATGTCGGAGTGGACAGGGTCGATGGTCCAGGTGCCGGTCCGGTAATCGGGGATCTGGTCGGCGTGGGTGGTCATGAGGTATGCCTCTTCCGTAGCGGGCGCCCGAGGGCGACGGGCAAGTGGTTTAACTTTCACTCAAACCCTAGCACGCTCTGGTTGAGGGCTCAATTATAGGTATGCTGGACACATGACCGACGTTCGCTGGCTCACCGATGACGAACAGCGGATATGGCGCCTCTTCATGAACGCCATCCGCGACTTCAACGCGCATCTGGACCGCCAGCTGCGGCGCGACTCCGGGATGCCTGTGGCGTACTACGAGATCCTCGTGCACCTCTCCGAGGCCCCCGGGCGCAGCCTGCGGATGAGCGAGCTGGCCGACCTGGCCCGGTCCTCGCGCAGCCGGCTTTCGCACGCGGTGACGGCGCTGGAGAAGTTGGGGTACGTCTCCCGCTGCACCACCGACGCCGACCGCCGCGGCTCCGTGGCGCAGCTGACCGACGCCGGTTTCGCCGTGCTGGAGGCGGCGGCCCCGGGCCATGTGACCGAGGTGCGCAAGCACCTCTTCGACGTGCTCACCCCCGAGCAGCAGCACATGCTGGGCGAGATCGGCGGGGCGGTGCAGGAGGGGTTGCGGCCGGTCTGTGCGCAGGCGCTCGCCGAGGACTCGGAGGCCGCCGAGGCCGGTGAGGACGCGCGGGCCGGGGAGGACACGGAGGCCGCCCCGGCGGCCGTCCCGGAGCCCTGACCGGCGCCGCCGCGTCCCGGGCGCGTCGCGCCCGCCGCGCGCCGCGCCCGCCCAGCCCCGGGCCTGCCGTCCGGAGCGGGGCGGGCTGGTCTCGTACGGCCTGCGCGCGGCGACCGTCCGCGGGCTACTCCGCCAGCGTCCACACCGCGTGCGCGAGGGCGTCGCTGTTGCGGTCGAGCGCCGTGCCGTTGACGTTCGACGTGGTGTCGCACGAGCTGTGGTAGCACCGGTCGAAGGGCAGGCCGGCGGTGCCGCCCCACTTCGTCGCCTGCGCCGCCGACTTGGTCCGGCTCGCGCCGGTGAACAGCCCGCCCACCGGCACGCCGGCGTTCTTGAACGCCGCGTGGTCCGACCGGCCGTCGCCCTCGGTCTCGATCTCGGTGGGGATGCCGAGGCCGGTGTAGAAGTCCTGGAAGACCTTCTCGATCTGCGGGTCGTCGTCGTAGACGAAGTAGCCGGGGTTGGGCGAGCCGATCATGTCGAAGTTCAGGTAGCCGGTGAGCGCGGCGCGGTCGGCGGACGACAGGCTGGAGACGTAGTACCGCGAGCCGATCAGGCCCAGCTCCTCCGCGCCCCACCAGGAGAAGCGCAGGTGCTCGCGCGGCTGGAAGCCGGAGCGGGCGACGGCCAGGGCGGTCTCCAGGACGGCGGCGGAGCCGGTGCCGTTGTCGTTGATGCCGGGGCCGGCGGATACGGAGTCGAGGTGGGCGCCGGCCATGAGGACCTGGTTCGGATCGCCGCCGGGCCAGTCGGCGATGAGGTTGTAGCCGGTGCGGCCACTGGCGCTGAACGCCTGGACGCTGGTGGTGAATCCGGCGGCGTCCAGCTGCTGCCGTACGTAGTCGAGCGAGGCCCGGTAGCCGGGGCGGCCGTGGGCGCGGTTGCCGCCGTTGGCGGCGGCGATGGACTGGAACCGGGACAGGTGCGCCTGGACGTTCGCGACGGGTATGTCGGGCGCCTGCTCGGGCGCGATGCGCGCCGCGGGCGCCGCGGGCGCGGACCCGGCCGCGGGTGCGGATTCCGCGGCGACCGCGACCGGCGCGAGCAGCGCGGCCAGCAGCGCGCCGGCGAGGGCGGCGCCGGCCGGCCGGGACCTGAGGCGTGCACGACGGAGGGGCATGGGTGCTCCCAACGGTGGGGGGATTGTCGTGCACATGAGGCTGGCGGAGGTGATGAGGCCGCGTCAAGAACATATCCGGTCGCGACGCCCCGGATATCGGACAGCGGCGGAGCTGTCGCCGCGCCCCCGCCGCCGTATCGTCAGGGGCTATGGACATCATGGGAGTCGACATCGGCGGCTCGGGCATCAAGGGCGCCCCCGCCGACCTGGACGAGGGCACCCTCGCGGAAGACCGGCACAAGGTCCTCACCCCCCACCCCGCCGCCCCCGACGCCGTCGCCGACGGCGTCGCCGCGGTGGTCGGGCACTTCGCCGGGCGCGACGGCCCGGTCGGCGTCACGTTCCCCGGCGTCGTCACCGACGGCGTCGTACGCACCGCCGCCAACGTCGACAAGAGCTGGGTCGGCGTCGACGCCGCCGCCCTCCTCGGCGACCGCCTCGACCGCCCCGTGCACGTCGTCAACGACGCCGACGCCGCCGGCATCGCCGAGATGACCTTCGGCGCCGGCCGCGGCCGCACCGGCACCGTCATCGTGCTGACCTTCGGCACCGGCATCGGCAGCGCCGTCTTCACCGGCGGCCGGCTCGTCCCCAACACCGAGCTGGGTCACCTGGAGCTCCACGGCCACGACGCGGAGAAACGCGCCTCCGCCAAGGAGCGCGAGGACAAGGACATGAGCTGGAAGCACTGGGCCCACCGGGTGCGGACCTACCTCGCCCACCTGGAGATGCTCTTCACGCCCGAACTGTTCGTCATCGGCGGCGGTGTGAGCCGCAAGGCCGACAAGTTCCTCGACGACATCACCGGAATCCGCGCCGCCGTCGTCCCCGCCGAGCTGCAGAACAACGCGGGCATCGTCGGCGCCGCGATGGCCGCCGCCGCGGCCACGACCGCGCGCTGACGCCGCCGTTCCCGGGCGCTCCGGCCCGTCTCCCCTATGGTGGGGGGGTTCTGTGTGCGGAGCGTAGGGAGACGGTGACCGAACGTGCTGGATGAACGGGTGGACAACCCCGCGGAAGACGGCGGCGCGCCGGGGGCCGTACCCCGTACCGACGCGGTGGTCTTCGGCGTCGCCGCTGCGCTGACGCTGGCGTTCGTGCTCTGGGGCGCCCTGGCGACGGACTCCCTGGAGGACGCCTCCACCTCCCTCCTCAACGACACGATGCACTACGGCGGATGGGCCTTCGTGCTCGCCGCCTCCGGCTTCGTGATCTTCGCGCTCTGGCTGGCCTTCAGCCGCTACGGCCGCATCACCCTCGGCAAGGAGGGCGAGCAGCCCGAGTTCCGCACCGTGTCGTGGGTGGCGATGATGTTCAGCGCCGGCATGGGCATCGGGCTGATGTTCTACGGCGTCAACGAACCCCTGTCGCACTTCACCGTCCCGCCGCCGGACACCGTCAGCGGCGACGCCGGCGCCGCCGAGCGGATGGAAACCGCGATGGCGACCACCCTCTTCCACTGGACCCTGCACCCCTGGTCCATCTACGCCGTCGTCGGACTCGCCATGGCGTACAGCGTCTTCCGCCGCAACCGCCGGCAGACCATCAGCGCCGTCTTCACCCCGCTCATCGGGCCGCGGCACGCCAACGGCGGCGCCGGCAAGGTCATCGACATCCTCGCCATCTTCGCCACCCTCTTCGGCTCCGCGGCCTCGCTCGGGCTCGGCGCGCTGCAGATCGGCAGCGGTGTCAAGGAGGTCGGCTGGACGTCGCAGGAGGTCGGCGAGGGCCTGCTGATCCTCATCATCGGCGTGCTCACCGCCGCCTTCGTCGCCTCCGCCGTCTCCGGCATCGAGCGGGGCATCCAGTGGCTGTCGAACATCAACATGGTGCTCGCCGCGCTGCTGGTCGTCTTCATCTTCGTCGTCGGCCCCACGATCCTCATCCTCGACCTGCTGCCGACCTCCATCGGTTCGTACGTCGCCGACCTGCCGCAGATGATGGCGCGTACGGAGGCCAGCGGCGGCGAGGGCGTCGCCGGCTGGCTCTCGGGCTGGACGGTCTTCTACTGGGCCTGGTGGATCTCCTGGACGCCGTTCGTCGGCATGTTCATCGCGCGCATCAGCCGCGGGCGCACCATCCGGCAGTTCATCGGCGGCGTGATCCTCGTCCCCAGCGTGGTGAGCCTGCTGTGGTTCTGCATCCTCGGCGGGACGGCGATGCGGCAGGAGGCCGACGGCGCGGGCATCGCCGACGAGTCGACGCAGGAGGGGCAGCTGTTCGCGGTGCTCAACGAGTACCCGATCGCCGGCGTCACCACGCTGCTGGTGATGATCCTGGTCGCCATCTTCTTCGTCTCCGGCGCGGACGCCGCGTCGATCGTCATGGGCGCGCTGTCGCAGAAGGGCACGCTGGAGCCGACGCGCGGGGTGGTCGTGGTCTGGGGCGTGCTGACCGGCGCGGTCGCCGCCGTCATGCTGCTGATCGGGGGTGGTGGGGACGCGGCCCTGACCGGGCTGAAGAACCTCACGATCCTCGTCGCGGTGCCGTTCACGCTGGTGATGGTCGGGCTGTGCTTCGCGCTGATGCGCGACCTGCGGCACGACCAGCTCATCCTCATCGGCGAGCGGGGCGAGAAGGCGGTCGAGACGGCGGTACTGGCCGGACACCGGCACTACGACGGCGAGTTCGAGCTGCAGATCCGCGGGCGCGCGAAGCGGCTGCGCGCCGGCCGCGGCGGCGTCCGGCACCGCGGCGGGACGGCGGTCCAGGGCCGGGCCGGGGACGCGGACCACGGGTTCGACGGGGGCGGCGGGTCCGACGGGGGCGGCGGGTTCGACGGGGCCGGCGGGGCGGACGGTCCGGAGGACACACCGCTGCCCGGGAGCTGAGCCGCCGCCCGGGCCCGCCCCGGGGGTCCACCGGTCGGTGGACCCCCGGTTCAACCGGTCGCGGCTGTCGGCGACAGGCCCCCGATCGCGAGCATTTCGGGCATGAGAAACCTTCCCGTACGCACGGCCCGCTGGAGCGCCCGGCACCCGTGGCGCGCGCTCACCGGCTGGCTCGTCTTCGTCGTGCTCTGCCTCGGCGCCGGCCTCTCCGCCGGCGGCAACCCCGCCACCACCGAGGACTTCTGGGTCGGCGAGGCGGGTCGCGCCGAGCAACTGGCCACCGAGGGCGGCCTGCAGCGCAAACCCACCGAACACGTCCTCATCCGCGCCGAACCCGGCCGCCCCCTCGACCTCGCCGCCGCCCGCGCCGCGGCCCGCGACGTCACCGACCGGATGGAGCGGCTGCCCGAAGTGGCGTCCGTCGCCCGGCCCGTACGCTCCGCGGACGGCGAGGCGCTGCGGGTGCCGGTCGTCATGAAGGGCGCCGAGCTGGACGGCAAGGAGAACGTCGGCCCGCTGCTGGCGCAGACGGAGGAGGTGGCCGCGGCCCATCCCGCGGTCGTCGTCGAGGAGACCGGCTCGCCCGCGATCAGCCAGGGCGTCAACGACCAGCGCGGCGAGGACCTGGCGCTCTCCGAACGCATCGCCCTGCCCGTCACGCTCGTCACGCTGCTCGTCGTCTTCGGCTCCGTCGTGATGGCGGGCGTGCCGCTGCTGCTTGCGCTGACGTCCATCGCCGCGGCCCTCGGCCTGTCCATGCTGGCCTCCCACCTGCTGCCCGACCCCGGCGTCGGCACCAACCTGATCCTGCTCATCGGCCTCGCGGTCGGCGTCGACTACACGCTCTTCTACCTCAAGCGCGAGCGGGAGGAGCGCGCCCGCGCCGGCGGGCGGCTGTCGTCGGAGGCCCTCGTCGAGCTGGCGGCGGCCACCGCCGGGCGGGCCATCGCCGTCTCCGGCCTCGCCGTCGTCGCCTCCACCGCCACCCTCTACCTCGCCACCGACGTCATCTTCTCGTCCCTGGCCACCGGCACGATCCTCGTCGTGGCCGTCGCCGTCGCCAGCTCCCTGACGGCGCTGCCCGCGCTGCTCGTGACCCTCGGCCGCCGCGCCGAGCGGCGCGCCGCGCGCCGGGCCGCCCGCGCGGCGGCCCGCGGGACCACCCCGCGCGAGCCCCGCCGGCGTCCCGAGCACGGGCGCGTCTTCGCCGCCCTGCTCCGGCCCGCCCGGCGCCGCCCCGTGGCCACCCTGGTCGTCTCCGTCCTGGGCATGCTCGCCCTCGCCGCGCCCGCGCTGGGCATGAAGCTCGTGGACCCGGGCAAGGACACGTTCTCCCGCGACATCCCCGCCATGCAGACGTACGACCGGCTGACCGCCGCCTTCCCCGACATGAAGGTCCGGCACGAGGTCGTCGCCCGGTCCGCCCCCGAACGCGCCCCCGAGGTGCGGCGGGCGCTGGCCGACCTGGGCCGGCGGGCGTCGGCCGACCCGCTGTTCGCCGCGGACGCCGAGCCCGCGGTACGCACCTCACCGGACCGCCGGACCAGCGTGCTCGTGCTCTCCGTACCCCACTTCGCCAACTCCGCCCCCGCGCGGGACTCCCTGGAGCGCCTGCGCGACGACCACATCCCCGCCACCGTCGGGCGGCTCGCCGGGGTGGAGACCGCCGTCAGCGGCGACGTCGCCCGCGGCGTCGACTACGTCGGCCACGAACGCGGCAAGCTGCCGCTGGTCATCGGCGCGCTGCTGCTGGTCACGTTCGCGGTCACGCTGATCGCGTTCCGCTCGGTGGTCATCGGGCTGCTCGGCGTCGCGCTGAACCTGCTCTCCGCCGCCGCCGCGCTCGGCGCGCTCGTCGTCGTCTTCCAGGGCTCGTGGGCCGAGGGCCTGCTCGACTTCGACTCGATGGGCGCGATCGCCTCCCGGGTGCCGCTGTTCCTCTTCGTCATCCTCTTCGGGCTGTCGATGGACTACCAGGTGTTCGTGGTCAGCCGCATCAAGGAGGCGCGGGACGCCGGGATGCCCGCCCGGGAGGCGGTGGTCGCGGGAATCAGCGCGTCGGCGAAGGTCGTGACCAGCGCGGCCGTCGTGATGGTCACGGTGTTCGCCGGGTTCGTGGCGCTGCACCTGACCGAGATGAAGCAGATGGGCTTCTGCCTGGCGCTCGCCGTGCTGCTCGACGCGGTGGTGATCCGGATGATGGTGCTGCCCGCGGCGCTGCTGCTCCTCGGCGAGCGGGCCTGGTGGCGGTCCCCGCGCCGGCCGGCGGCGCCGGCGCCGGCCCCCGCGGAGGTGCCGGTCGGCGGTGCGGAGACGCCGTCGGCCCGTACGCCGGAGACCGTACGCTGACCGGCATGCTCCCTCGACCGCGGCGCGGCGACCCGCTCTGGATCTGGATGCTGCACGGCTGGGACGTCTTCGCCTGGGCGATCATCGGTCTGCTGGCCCTGACCACCGTCCTCGGAGACGTCCCCGCCGGGGACCGGTACGGGTCGCTCGCGCTCGTGGCCGCGCTCGCCCTCGGCTACGGGGTCGTACGCAGCCGCCCCGGGAACCCGGTGCGGCTCGCGTACGGCTACCTGGTCCTGCTGGTCCTCGTCCTGGGGTGGCTGTCGTGGCTCCGCGACGGCTTCGGCGTGCTGTACACGGTGACGCTCACGCACTTCGTGATCTTCGTGGACAGCCTGCGGTCCGCCGTCGTCTACAGCGGACTCGGCGCCGTCGCGATCACCCTCGGGGGCACGCTGCGGGAGGGCTGGAGCCTCGACAGCCTCGGCACCAACGCCACCTCGTCCGTCGCCGTCTACGCGGTCAGCGTCGTGATCGCGCTGCTGACCCCCCGGGCGCTGGCCGTACGCGACGAGCGCGCCCGGCTGCGCAGCCGGCTGGCCGACGCCGAGGAGCGGCTGGCGGAGGCGCAGAAGCGGCAGGGCGCCGCCGAGGAGCGGGAGCGTATCGCGCGGGAGATCCACGACACCCTCGCGCAGGGCTTCGCCTCCATCGTCGTCCTCGCCGAGGCGGCGCGCGCCGGGCTGGCCGCCGAGCCCGGGAAGAGCGCGCAGCAGCTGCGGTCCATCGAACGCACCGCACGCGAGAACCTCGCCGAGGCCCGCGTCCTCGTCGGCGCCGCCCCGCGCGACGGCGTCGCCGCCGGGTCGGTCGCCGCCACGCTGCGGCGCACGCTGGACCGCTTCGCCGAGGACACCGGGCTCGTCGTCGACGCCGAACTGCCGGACGTCGACTGCGACCAGCCGACCCGGATCGCGCTGCTGCGCTGCACGCAGGAGTCGCTGGCCAACGTGCGCAAGCACGCGGAGGCGTCGACGGTCGGGGTGGTGCTGGCGGCCGGGGCGGCGGGCATCGAGCTGGAGATCACCGACGACGGGAAGGGGTTCGTGCCGGGGGCGGCGGCCCGGGACGCGGGTGCGGCCGCCGGGGACGGCGGGGACGGCGGCGGGTTCGGGCTGGACGGGATGCGCCGGCGGCTCGCCGAGTTCGGCGGCGAGCTGACCGTCACCAGCTCGCCCGGCGACGGCACCCGCATACTCGTGACCGTGCCCGCGGAGGGCCCGCAACCGGACGGCCCGCAACCGGACGGACCCCCGGGGACGTACATCCCGCGAATCGCCAGGGACGGACAGGTCTGAGATGACGACGACACCCACGCCCGCCACACCGCTCCGCGTCATCGTGGCCGACGACCACACCGTGATGCGCGCCGGCCTCGTCGCGCTGCTCGCCGCCGAACCCGCCATCGACGTCGTCGGCGAGGCCGGCGACGGCCACGAGGCCGCCTCGCTCGTCGCCCGCCTCGACCCCGACGTCGCCCTGCTCGACCTGCGGATGCCGCTGCTCGACGGCGTCGGGGCCACCGCGGCGATCGTCGCCGCGGCGGCACGTACCCGGGTGCTGATCCTCACCACGTACGACACGGACACCGACATCGAACGCGCCGTCGAGGCCGGCGCCACCGGCTACCTGCTGAAGGACGCCACCCGCGCGCAGCTGGTCGACGCCATCCACGCGGCCTCGCGCGGCGAGACCGTCCTCGCGCCCCGCGTCGCGCAGCGGCTCGTCGCGAAGATGCGCAGCCCCGCCCCGGTGGCGCTCACGCCGCGCGAGTCCGAGGTGCTCGCCGGGGTCGCCGAGGGGCTGTCGAACGCGGAGATCGGCAAGCGTCTCTTCATCGGCGAGGCCACCGTGAAGACGCACCTGCTGCGCATCTTCGCCAAGCTGGACGTCGCCGACCGCACCCGCGCGGTGGTCGTCGCGCTGGAGAAGGGGCTACTGCCGAGCCGCTGAGATTTTGTCCGGGACCTGACATAACCCCTTCCTGGTTCCGCGCGCCGCGAGCACAATGCGGTCGACACCGCCGTCGCCCGGAAGGCAGGAACCGTGAGCCGACGCCGCAGCCGCAGCCGCAGCCGTACCGCTCCTCCGTTACGCACCCTCGCCACCGGCACCGTGCTCGCGGTGCTCGGCGCGCTGCTGACCCTCCTCGCCCCGCCGGCGGCGGCCGCGCCACCCGCCGCTGCCGCCCCGGACCCGGCGCCCGCCCGGGCGCCCGCCGCGGCGACCGAACTGCGCGGCGGGGACACGCTGTACGGGTCCTCCTACGCCTGCACGCTGGGCTTCAACGCCGTCCGGGGAGACGCCACGTACGGCATCATCCCCGGCCACTGCGCCACCCCCGGCGACCCCTGGTTCGCCGACGCGCAGCGCACCGTCCCCGTCGGCCTGACCGCGGGCGTGAGCTTCCCCCGCGACGACTACGCCGTCGTCCGCTACAACAACCCCTCCGTGTCGTACCCCGGCGAGGTCAGGGGCGCCGGCGGCGCCCCGGTGGACGTCGCCGGCGCCACCGACCCGCAGCCCGGCATGACGCTGTGCCACTACGGGCGGGTCACCGGCTTCCACTGCGGCAGGCTGGGGCAGGTCGGCGTCACCGTGAACTTCCCCGGCGGCCCGGTCTCCGGCCTCTTCAGCGCCGACATCTGCTCCGAGCCCGGCGACACCGGCGGGCCCGCGTTCTCCGGCGGCAAGGCGGTCGGCATCATCGTCGGCGGCACCGGCGACTGCGTCAACGGCGGCAGGACGTACTACCAGCCGGTCAAGGAGATCCTCGCGGTCTACGGGCTCACGATCCCGTAGCGGCGGGCGTACGGGCGAGGAGGTCCCGCAGCGCGGCCTCGACCTCGCCCGGCGCCTCCTCGGCCATGAAGTGACCGCAGCGCACGGTGGCGTGCCGCAGGTCGGGGGCCCAGGCGCGCCAGCGCGCGGCCGCGTCGAAGCCGAGCGCGGCGCCCCAGTCCTGCTGCAGGACGGCCACCGGCATCCGCAGCCGGCGGCCCGCGTCGAGGTCGGCGCGGTCGTGCTCGACGTCGACGCCGGCGGACGCCCGGTAGTCCGCGACGATCGACGGCACGGCGGCGCGGGAGGCCGCGAGGTACGCGGCGCGCACGTCGGCGGGGACGGCGTCCGCGTTCCCGGCGCCGGACCAGATGTCGAGGAAGTGGCCGAAGAACGCGTCCGGCGCGGCGGCGATCATCTCCTCCGGCAGGCCGGGCGGCTGCGCCATCAGATACAGGTGGAAGCCGACCGCCGCCGACGTCCCGTGCATCACGTCCCACATGTCCAGCGTCGGCAGCACGTCCAGACAGGCCAAATGGGTGACCGCCGCCGCGTGGTCGAGCCCGGCGCGGAACGCCACCAGCGCGCCCCGGTCGTGCCCCGCCAGCGCGAAGCGCTCGTGCCCGAGCGCGCGGGCGAGCGCCACGACGTCGTCCGCCATCGTGCGCTTCGCGTACGCGCCGTCCGCCTCCGCCGGTTTGTCGCTGGCGCCGTAGCCGCGCAGGTCGGGGCAGATGACGGTGTGGTCGGCGGCAAGGCGGGCGGCGACGTGCCGCCACATGAGGTGGGTCTGCGGGAAGCCGTGCAGCAGCACGACGGGGCTGCCGGCGGGGTTGCCGCCGACGGCGGCGCTGAGGGCGACGCCGTCGGCGACGGGGACGCGGCGGTAGTCGAAGCCGGGGATGCGGGGGGACATCGGGGGGTTCCCTTCGTAGCCGGATGCGGTGCTCTTCCTCAGCGTGCGCGGCGCGGATGAGCAGCGGATGAGCGCGCTGTACGGTGACGGCCGGGCGGAGTCTGCCGGTCGGGTCGCGAGAGGCGGTGGGTGGTGCGGGTCCGGTTCGGCGTGCTGGGGCCGGTGACGGCCTGGGACGACGAGGTGGGCGGAGCCGGTGCCGGAGTCGGTGCCGGAGTCGGTGCTGGAGTCGGTGACGGGGCCGGGGCCGGGCACGCGGACGGGGGTGCCGGAGGCGGCGCGATCGCGCTGAAAGGGCCGCGGCACCGGGCCGTGCTGGCCCGCCTGATCGTCGCGCGCCGCCGGGTCGTACCCGTCGAGCTGCTGGTCGAGGACCTGTGGACCGACCCTCCCGCGGACGCCGTGGGCGCGGTGCGGACGTTCGTCGCCGCGCTGCGGCGCGCGCTCGAACCGGAGCGCCCCCCGCGCGCGCCCGCGCGGCTGCTGGTCACGCAGGGCCCCGGGTACGCGCTGCACGCCGAACCGGACGCCGTCGACGCCTGGCGCTTCGAGACCGCCGTGGCCGACGCCCGGACGCTGCCGCCGCGGGCCGCGGCGGGACGGCTGGCGGAGGCCCTGGGCTGGTGGCGCGGACCGGCCTACGCGGAGTTCACCGACCTGCCCTGGGCCCGCACCGAACGCTCCCGCCTCGCGGAGCTGCGGCTGCACGCCGTCGAGTCCCACGCGCACGCCCGGCTGTCCCTGGGGCAGGCCGCCGAGACCGCGGCCGACCTGGACGGCCACGTGGCCGAGCACCCCTGGCGCGAGAACGCCTGGCGGCTGCTGGCGCTGGCCCTCTACCGCGCCGGCCGCCAGGCCGACGCCCTCGCGGTGCTGCGCCGGGCGCGCACGATGCTGGGCGAACAACTGGGCGTGGACCCCGGCCCGGCGCTGCGGCGGCTGGAGACGGACATCCTGACGCAGGCCGACCACCTGGAGGCGGAGGCGCCGGGCGCGGGTGAACGGGCTGACGGCGAGGCCGGGGGCCGTGGCCGGGGGAGAGCGGGCGGCACGTCGGAAGCACCGGGGCGCGCCGGTGACGGCGGCGGGCGCCGTCCCCCGGGACCGGGCGAGGGCGCCGAACCGGCGAACGGGGCGGCGGAGAGCGGGCACCGCGCGCCCGGCGGCGAAGGCGGCGAAGGCGGCGAACGCGGCGAGGGCAGCGAAGGCAGCGACCGCGGCGAGGGCGGCGAGGGCAACGGGGACGAGGGCGCGCGGCGGGTCTGGGCGGAGGCGGCGGCCGCGTACGACCGTACCGCCCCGGCCGGAGCCCGCGCCCGGCTCGAATCCACCGTCGGCCTGCTGCGCAGCCTCGCCGTCACCGGCGGCGGCGGTCTCCAGGCCGCCCGGCGGCACCGCGTGGACGCCGTCGTGGCGGCCGAGGAACTCGGCGACCCGGTGCTGACCGCGCGGGTCATCGGCGCGTACGACGTACCCGCGATCTGGACCCGCGTCGACGACCCGGAGCAGGCCGCCCGCGTCGTGGCCGCCGCCGAACGCGCCCTCGCCACCCTCCCGCCCACCGAGCACGCCGCCGCACGGGCCCGGCTGTTGGCCACCGTCGCCGTCGAGTCGCGCGGTACCCGCTCCGCGCGCGGACCGCAGGCCGCGCGGCAGGCCGAGGAGCTGGCCCGCGGACTCGACGACCCGGCGCTGCTCGCGTTCGCGCTCAACGGCGTGTTCATGCAGACCTTCGAGCGGACGGGCCTGGCGGCGGAACGGGACCGGGTCGGCGCCGAACTGGTCGCTCTGTCGGCCCGGCACGGGCTGGTGACGTACGAGGTGCTGGGGCATCTCGTACGGATGCAGGCCCGCGGCGCGCTGGCGGACTTTCCGGGCGCCGACGCGCACGCCGCCGCCGCGGACGAGCTCTCCGAGCGCCACGAACTGCCGCTGGTCGCGGTGTTCACGCGCTGGTACGCGGCGCTCCGGGTGGCCGAGCCCACCGCCCCGCCCCGGCCGGGAAGCCCCCGCCACCCCGCCCCGCGCGGCCCCGAGCCGCCAGGCCCCCAGCGGGGGACCACCGAGTCGGGGACCACCGAGCCGGAGAACCCCGAGCCGAGGAACACCGAGCCAACGGGTGCCGGGACGGCGGGCCCACAGCCCTTCCAGCCTCCCGGGCCCCCACCCCCACCCCCACCCCCACCCCCCTCCGCTGCCTCCACCTCCGCCGCCGAAGCCGCCTTCCGGGACGCCGCCGCGCTGCTCGACGGCGCCGGCATGCCGGGGCTGGAGCGCGGGCTGCTGCCGCTGGCGCTGCTCTGCCTCCGCCTGCGGCCCGGCCTCGCCGTGCCCGTCGCCGAGGCCGTCGCGGGCGCCACCCCGACCCCCACCGGCACCGACTGGGGCCCCTACGAGCCGTGGGTGCGGCCCCTCCTGCTGCTGGCCGAGGAGCGCCGTGCCGAGGCCGCGAAGGCGCTGCGCGCCGTCCCCGAGCCGCCGCGCGACCTGATGCTGGAGACCGCGTGGTGCCTCGTCGCCCGTGCGGCACTCGAACTCGGCGACCGCGAAGCGATGGCGCGCGCCCGGGATCGCCTCGCCCCCGCGGCGAACGAGCTGGCCGGAGCCGGCACCGGCTTGCTCACCGTGGGCCCCGTCGCCGCCCACCTCGCCGCGCTCGCCACCGCCCTGGGCACGCCGCCCCCGGCCTGACCGGTTTCCCGGCCCCGCCGCGGCCGCCCGGGACCCGTCCCCGGCAGTCTCACCGACGATGGGCACACTGCCCCCGAGCTGGTGCAAAGGAGACCCCTGTGACCCCCGTTCAGGTCTCTTGGCTGTCCATCGTGTTCGGCTCCGTCGGAGTCGTCCTGCTCCTGGCCTCCCTTACCGCGAAGCGTCCGACCACCCTCGGGGACGACCCGGTACCGGGCTGGGCCAAGACCGCCCGTGGCGTGGGGATCGTCCTCGTCGTGTGCGTGGCCCTGGCAAACCTGGCGTGGGGCAGCTAGGCCGTGTATCGAAAGTCCGTGTGCTCACTCCCACCCTTCCTCGGGTGCCGCCGAGGCATGGCCCGAAACGCCTGATGAGGTCAGTGCGGCTGCTGGTCTAATCACGGGATGGAGAACATCCCGAACACGGAAGCCTCGCCCTCCGACCCATGGCTTGCGTACTTCGTCGACCGTGGGCACACAGGTGTCCGCCGGATCGGTGCTGGCGTCGAGGGCGTCGTTTACGGGCTGGGCCAGGGCCGGGCGGCCAAGGTATGGAACCGCCGGCCGCCCCCCGGTTTCGATCTGCTCCGCCAGGTGTACGCGGACCTCGCGCGTCACCCACCGCCGTTCTCCACCCCGGAGGTCTTCGCCGTCGAGGACCACGAGGGCGTCGTGGTGACCTACGAGCGTGAGCTGCCCGGCGGCCCGATGCGGGCCGACTCCGCACAGGTGGCCTACGAGCGCAAGCTGCCTTCCCGCGACAACGACGCGGTCCTTGCCGTTCTGCGTGGTCTGGCCTCCGTGCCGGGCACCGACGCCATGCGCCAGTTGACCGTGCAGGGTGATGACCGTCCGCTGTGGCGTGGTCATGACTGCTTCCGCGACGCGCTCGGGGCCCTGGTCACCCGGGCCGCAGCCCGGCACGGTGCTGTCCTGGCCGCCCATGTGCCGGGCTTCGAGGCGGGAGTCGAAGCCACGCAAGAGGCACTGCGTTCGCTCCCTGACGCCCCGGTGACAGTGATCCATGGCGACCTCATCCCGCCCAACATCCACATCGACGAGGGCGGCCGGCCAGTCGCCGTGCTCGACTTCGGCTTCTACACGACCGCAGGCGATCCGGCCTTCGAGGCCGCCGTCACCGCTGCCGTCTGGGACATGTACGGGCCGCATGCGAAGGAGCACACCGCGGAACTCACCGCGCTCTTCGCCCGCGAACTCGGGTATGCGCCAGAGACCCTCACCGTCTATCAGGCCGCCTACGCACTCACCACCTACGACCTTTTCGGCATGGACGACCGCGACGGGCACTTCCGGTGGTGCGCAGAACAGCTCCGACATAACACCGTGTTCAGCGCCTGAATGGGGTGTCCGTCACAACCACTCGGTGAGGGCAGCGACGAGGGCGGTCGCCTCGCCGTGTCAGGGGCGGACCGCGCGGCTCGCGTCCACGCCGGTGCCGTACGCCGGGTCGCGGCCGGGTATGTGGACCTCCCAGCTCGTGGCCCGCGCCCGGTACAGCCGGAACTCCGCGGCACCGCTCACCTCCTCCGGCCGGAACCGGTGCGCCGCGGCGTCGATCTCGCCCCCGAACGCCTCGTCGCACGCCGCCGCGAGCTGCTCCTCCGGGACCTGCTCCGCCGTCGCGCCGACGTAGACCGCGCGGCCGGCCCCGATCGCCGCGGTGGAGTCGTACACGACGAAGGCGACCTCGGGCCGGGCGGCGACGTTGGCCGAGTGCCGCGAGTGCGGTGAGGAGACCCAGTAGAAGGTGGAGTAGCCGACGTGGGTGAAGTACACCGGGGACACCCGCGGCCGTCCGTCGGGCTCGGTCGTGCCCAGGGTGAGGTACCGGTTCGTGTCGAGGACGGTCCGCGCCAGTCCCGCCAGGTCGTCGGGGAGCGTCATGACCGGGCCCCTTCCCCGGAGTCGCACCCGCGCGGCCCTGCCCACGGCCGCCGGCGCGCGTCGACGGCCGCGACGACCGGGGGAAACACCACGTACCCCAAGTTCTTTTCCATGCCCGGGAGCTTAAGGCCGCCCCCGCCTCCCCGGCATCCCCTGTGGAAAACTCCGCGCAGCTGCCCGCGGCACCCGCCGCATGTGCCGGTTGACCTGCGCAGAGACCGTCGTCGCGGCGACGGCCCGCCGGGTCAGCCCATGCCCAGCGCCGCCCGCCCCGCGAGGACCACCGCCGTGTGGCGGGCCACGCGCCCGCCGAGGTGCTCGGCCGTCGCGATGTCCGCCTTGTGCACCGAGTCGGTGCCCAGGTCGCCCATCGTGGTCGCGGCGGCGCCGTTGAAGTACCCGAGCCGGTTCAGGTCGTCCTCGCTCTCGTGGCTGAGGTGCCAGCCCGGTGCCAGCCCGAGGTTGACCCAGTGCATCTGGTGCTGGGCGGCGAGCGTCGAGAAGTACCCGAGCGTGATGTGCTTGTCGCCCGCCTTGCACGACGAGTGCGTGAACCCCGCCCCGATCTTGTCCTTCCAGGACTGCGTGCTCCAGCGCACGCTGGTCGCCTCGGCGAAGGCGTGGAACGCCCCGGACGCCGAGCCCATGAGCGTCGGTGCCCCGAACACGATCGCGTCCGACGCGTCCAGCGTCTCCCAGTCGGTCTCCCGCATGTCCTCGACGGGCACCATGGTCACGTCGGAGCCCTCGGCCTCGGCGCCGGACCTGACGGCCTCCGCGAGCAGCCGGGTGTGTCCGCGTCGCGAGTGGTAGGCGACCGAGATTCTGGGCGATCTGTCCATTCGGCCAGGATCCGCCGCGAGGGTTGGCTGGGGCTAGTGGGCGACTTGGCGGCGACTTGCCGCGGGCTTGTCGTCGGCGGTGCGGGTGGAGTCGGTCCGGGTCCCGCGAGCCCGTTTGCTATATCGGTTTAGTGAAACAACCCATCCCGCGGCCGATCGACGGGAAAAATCACTGAACAAACTAAACTTGAACGGTTCATGGACACCTCTCCTCCGGAGCGCTAGCTTGCGCCGGGACGCCCCCCCCACAAAGGAGAGAACGATGCATGTCGTCCGTCCCCGCCGCAGACTCGGCGCGACGCTCGCCGCGTGCGCCACCGCCGTCGCCGCGGCGGCCGCCCTGCTCGCCGTACCGGGCGAGGAGGCCGAGGCGTTCCCGCCCGGTACCCGACAGCAGGTGCTCGACTATCTGCGCTCCCTCACCGGCGACTACATCGTCTCCGGCCAGCACAACAAGGAACCCGCCTCCCGGCCCGGCCAGTACACCCGGCAGGTGCACGACGTGACCGGCCAGTGGCCCGGGCTCTGGGGCGGTGACCTGATGTTCCGCGCCGAGGACATCGCCGACCGCCAGCGCGTCGTCGACCAGGCGCGGACCGAGTGGAACAACGGCTCGCTCGTCACCCTGACCTGGCACGCCTGCCCGCCGACCGGACCCGGGTCCTGCGCGTTCGAGGGCGGCGTGAAGTCGAACATCCCCGACGACCGGTTCCGCGAGCTGGTCACCGACGGCACCGCGCTCAACACCGTCTGGAAGCGACGGCTCGACTCCGTCGTCCCGTACCTTCAGCAGCTGGAGGACGCGGGCGTGCCCGTGCTGTTCCGCCCCTTCCACGAGATGAACGAGTCCTGGAACTGGTGGGGCCACCGCCCCGGCGCCGACGGCAGCTCCCGGCTGTTCCGCCTCACCCGCGACTACCTCGCCGGCACCAAGGGCCTCGACAACCTCATCTGGGTCTGGAACGTGCAGGACAACCCGGCCGGCGGCTGGAGCGCCTACTACCCCGGCGACGACTACGCCGACGTCGTGTCCCTCGACGTCTGGTACAAGAACCACCCCGGCCCGTCCGACTACCGGCAGATGCGGGACATCGCGGGCGGCAAGCCGATGGCCATCGGCGAGATGGGCAAGGTGCCCGACGCCGCGCTGCTCGACGGCCAGCCGCGCTGGAGCTACTTCATGGTCTGGTCCGAGCAGCTGCGGGGCGAGAACTCCAACGCCGAGATCCAGGCCGCGTACTTCCACCCGCGCACGCTCAACCAGGGAGAGGTCCGGCTTCCCTGACCTGAGCGGCGCCCGGCGCCCGGCGCCCGGCGCCGGCTGCGCCGGGCCGGGGCCGGCGCGGTGCCGTACGGGGCGCCGCGCCGGCCCTCCGCTGCGCCCCGCTACCCGTGCCCGTCCTCGTAGTGCGCCCGCAGCAGGTCCAGACCCCAGTCGTGGCGCACGTGCCGCCATACGGAGTGCGCGTGGTTGCCGTCGTCCTGGGTGTTGTCGTACTCGATGAGGAAGTCCGGGGCGCGTACGCAGTAGTAGTGCCGCTCGCCGGGGGCCGGGCCGCCCGCCCAGGCGAAGGAGAGCGTGTCCAGCCCCTGCGCGACCGTGTCCGCCCAGCATTCGCGCGCGTACGCGTCGGGCGCCCGGTCCAGGTAGCGGCGCACCAGCCGCTCCAGCAGCCGCCGCTGGCCCGCAGTCATGTCCCCGTACGACAGGCCCGCCGGCAGCAGGTCCGGGTCGGCGAACGGGTCGGCGCGGGTGAGGATGTCGTCCGGCGGCTCGGCGGCGAAGACCGCCGTCGCGCGGGCGGCGGCGCCGAGGTCGGTGACCAGCTCGCGGGCCATGTCCTCCTCCGGCCCGAGCAGCCGGCCGGCCCGCGGTCCGTACGGGACGAGCGCGGGCTCGGAGCCGACGAAGTGCGGGGTGACCCGCAGGCCGCCGGCCGTGAGCAGCACGTGCACGGCCAGGTGGTGCCCGTTCATCCGCCAGCCCCACGGGCCGTCGCCGTCCGGGTCGCCCAGCAGCCGCAGCCAGTAGCGGTCGGGCCCGGGGCGGCCGGCCAGCTCGCGACGGTGCCGTTCCACCTCGATCGCCCCGGCCGCCAGCCTGCCGCCGTGCGTGCTGTGCGCCGCGGCGAGCAGCGCGTCGACGGCCGCGCGCTGCTCGCCGCCCAGCTCCTCGGTGGACAGGCCGGGGCGGGGGCCGGGCAGGTACGTCCACTCGCGCAGTTCGGGCGCGTCCAGCCGGGCGGGTACGTCACGCAGCTCGCGGACCTGCGCCGGCTCCAGCACGGCCAGCAGCGCCCGCGCGGCCTCCCGCATCCGCGCCGCCGTCGCCTCCGCGGCCTCCGTACCGGCCGCCTCCGTACTGGCCGCCTCCGTACCGGCCGCCTCCGTCGATTCCTCCGAGCCGCCCACCCGTTCCTCCGCCCGTCGCCGGATCCCCGGGAGCTGTGCCCCCGCGGACCCATGGTGCAGCACGTACGGTGGGCACGCCCGCGGCTCACCCCGCAGGGGGCGTCCGCTTCCGGTTCGCGCCGCCGGCGGCCGGGCCGGGTTGTCAGAGGCGGGTTCTAGGGTGGTGCGACACGGGGTCCCGCACGGACTGCCGCCGCCCGACACACGGAGAGAGACGAGTATGGCCAGCAGGAAGGACACGCCGGCGCCCGCGCGGCACGCCGCCGACAGCCACGATCTGATCCGCGTGCACGGCGCGCGGGAGAACAATCTGCGGAACGTGGACGTGGAGATCCCCAAGCGGCGGCTGACGGTCTTCACCGGCGTCTCCGGCTCGGGGAAGAGCTCGCTGGTCTTCGACACGATCGCCGCCGAGTCGCAGCGGATGATCAACGAGACGTACAGCACCTTCGTGCAGGGCTTCATGCCCGCGCTCGCCCGGCCCGACGTGGACGTCCTCGAAGGGCTGACCACCGCGATCATCGTCGACCAGGAGCGGATGGGGGCCAACGCCCGCTCCACCGTCGGCACCGCCACCGACGCCAACGCGCTGCTGCGCATCCTCTTCAGCCGCCTCGGCGAGCCGCACGTGGGCCCGCCCAACGCCTTCTCCTTCAACGTCGCCTCCGCCCAGGGCAGCGGCGCGGTCACCGTCGACCGGGGCGCCGCCGAGACGGTCAAGGTGGCCTTCACCAGCACCGGCGGCATGTGCCCGCACTGCGAGGGCATGGGCCGGGTCTCCGACATCGACCTCCGCGAGCTGTACGACGAGACCAAGTCGCTGGCCGAGGGCGCGATCACCATCCCCGGGTACAAGCCCGGCGGCTGGATGGTGCGCATGTTCGCCGCCTCCGGCTTCCTCGACCCGGACAAGCCCATCGGCCAGTACACCGAGAAGGAGCTGCACGACTTCCTGCACCACGCCCCGGTCAAGATCAAGATCAGCGACATGAGCATGACCTACGAGGGTCTGGTTCCGCGGGTGCAGAAGTCCTTCCTGTCCAAGGACCGCGAGTCGATGCAGCCGCACATCCGCGACTTCGTCGACCGGGTGGCCACCTTCACCGCCTGCCCCGCCTGCGACGGCACGCGGCTCAGCGAGGCCGCCCGCTCGTCCAAGGTCGCGGGCATCAGCATCGCCGACGCCTGCGCGATGCAGATCAACGACCTGGCCGAGTGGGCCCGCAAGCTGGACGTGCCCTCCCTCGCGCCGCTCCTGACGACGCTGCGCGGCACCCTCGACTCGTTCGTGGAGATCGGCCTCGGCTACCTGTCGCTGGACCGCCCCTCCGGCACCCTGTCCGGCGGCGAGGCGCAGCGCACCAAGATGATCCGCCACCTCGGGTCCTCGCTCACCGACACCACCTACGTCTTCGACGAGCCCACCGTCGGGCTGCACCCGCACGACATCCGGCGGATGAACGACCTGCTGCTGCGGCTGCGCGACAAGGGCAACACGGTGATGGTCGTGGAGCACAAGCCGGAGGTCATCGCCATCGCCGACCACGTCGTCGACCTCGGCCCCGGCGCCGGCACCGGCGGCGGCACCGTCTGCTACGAGGGCACGGTGGCCGGTCTGCGCGCCGGCGACACCGTCACCGGCCGCCACCTCGACGACCGCGCCGCCCTCAAGGACACCGTCCGCGAGGCCACCGGCGCGCTGGAGATCCGCGGCGCGCGGGCGAACAACCTCCAGGACGTCGACGTCGACATCCCCCTCGGCGTCCTCACCGTCGTCACCGGCGTCGCCGGCTCCGGCAAGAGCTCGCTGATCCACGCCTCCCTCCCACCCGGCGCGGGCGTGGTCGCGGTCGACCAGGCGCCGATCCGCGGGTCCCGGCGGTCCAACCCGGCGACGTACACCGGGCTGCTGGAGCCGATCCGCAAGGCGTTCGCGAAGGCCAACGGGGTCAAGCCGGCGCTGTTCAGCGCGAACTCCGAGGGAGCCTGCCCCGCCTGCAACGGCGCCGGTGTCATCTACACCGACCTGGGCATCATGGCAGGGGTCTCCACCACCTGCGAGGAGTGCGACGGCAAGCGGTTCCAGGCGGCCGTCCTCGACTACCGCTTCGGCGGCAAGGACATCAGCGAGGTGCTGGCGATGCCGGTGGCGGAGGCCGAGGAGTTCTTCGCCGACGGCGCGGCCCGCACGCCCGCCGCGCACCGGATCCTGCGCCGGCTCGCCGACGTCGGCCTGGGCTACGTCAGCATCGGCCAGCCGCTCACCACCCTCTCCGGCGGGGAGCGGCAGCGGCTCAAGCTGGCGACTCACATGGGCGACAAGGGCGGGATATACGTGCTGGACGAGCCGACCACCGGCCTGCACCTGGCCGACGTCGAGCAGCTGCTCGGGCTGCTGGACCGGCTCGTCGACGACGGGAAGTCGGTCGTCGTGATCGAGCACCACCAGGCGGTCATGGCCCACGCCGACTGGATCATCGACCTCGGCCCGGGCGCGGGGCACGACGGCGGCCGGGTCGTCTTCGAGGGCACCCCGGCCGACCTGGTCGCCGCCCGGTCGACGCGCACCGGCGAGCACCTCGCGGAATACGTCGGGGCGTAGCGGCGCGGCGCTGTGGCAGGGTGGTGACGTGAGAGTGGAGGAGCTGGCCCGGCTGCGCCGGGCCCGGGACGCGATGGACCGCGACTACGCGCGGCCGCTGGACATCGCCGGGCTGGCGCGGGTCGCGCTCATGTCGCCGGGGCACTTCTCCCGCAGCTTCCGCGCCGCGTACGGGGAGACGCCGTACAGCTACCTGATGACGCGCCGGATCGAGCGCGCCAAGGCGCTGCTGCGCCGCGGCGACCTGACGGTGACCGAGGTGTGCTTCGCGGTCGGCTGTTCCTCGCTGGGGTCCTTCAGCTCGCGCTTCACCGAGCTGGTCGGCGAGAGCCCCCGCGCCTACCGGGCCCGCAGCCACGACGACGGCGCCGCCATCCCGGCGTGCATCGCCAAGATCCACACGCGGCCGGTGCGTCGCCAGGCGCCGGAGGGCAGCCTGCTCCGGTAGCGTGCGGCGCATGGGAATCGCGCTGTCGCAGTGCTTCATCGCCGTCGGCGACCACGACAAGGCGCTCGCCTTCTACCGTGACGTCCTCGGCCTGGAGGTCCGCGCGGACGTCTCCTTCGAGGGCATGCGCTGGGTGACCGTGGGCTCGCCCGCCCAGCCCGACGTCAACATCGTCCTCGAACCGCCCCTGGCCGACCCGAACGCCGCGCCCGCGGACCGCGAGGCGATGGCGCAGCTGCTCGCGAAGGGCCTGCTGCCGGGCATCATCTTCGCCACCGACGACTGCGACGCGACCTTCGCGCGCATCGCCGCCTCGGGCGCGGAGGTGGTGCAGGAGCCGATCGACCAGCCGTACGGCGTACGGGACTGCGCGTTCCGCGACCCGTCCGGCAACCTGCTCCGGTTCAACCAGCCGCGCCCCGCCTGACCGCGCCCCGCCCGCCCGACCGCGCCCCCGCCCGGCTGACCGCTCACCCGGCGCCCCGCCGGGCGCGCCCGCTACCGCGCGCCCTCCAGCCGGGCCGACCGGGCCGCGGCCGCCTCCGCCACCCGGCGGCTCTCCCGCGCGGTGCGCTCGGTGTCCGCCACCCGCTCGCGGGCCTTCTCCACCTGCCAGAGCGCCGCGTCCCGCGCCGCGCCGGCGGCCTCCATCTCCCGCTCCAGGGCGGCGATGTACTCCTGCGCCTGGTGCAGCCCGGCCTCGGCCCGGGCCTGCTGCTGCTCGGCCTGGCGCAGGTCGCCGTCCAGCCGGACCGCCTGCCACTGCGCCTCCTCGGCCTCCTGCCGGGCGCTGAGCATCTCCAGGAAACCGGCCAGGTTCCGCACCGCGCCGGCCATCTGCTGCAACAGATACGCGGCCGAGGCCACGTCGTGCACCTCGAAGTTGTTCGCGCTGTCGGCCTCGTCGGACACGCGCAGGAACGGCCGCCCCGGGCGGCCGTCGGTCAACGAGTACGCGCACAGATCCACATCGAACCCCACTGTCTGGCGCGGGTCGCCCCGCCCCTGGTATTTCGCCCCGGCATTCCAGCCCAGGTGCAGCACCCGGGACAGGTCGTCACCGAGAGCCCCGAAATGGTCTTCCGGTGAGTCGGCCATGTTGCACCACGGCGGACAGACGAATTGGAGGCACTCATCCATGACGGTCACCCACTCCATATCGTCACGAGCCGCCCCGGACTGGAGTGTTGATCACTCGCAGGGGGGACGCGGGCGGGAGCGGCGACGACGGAGCGCGCCGAACTCGCCGCGTGCGCACCGCCGATGACCCCGCCCGGCGGCCCGGGCCCGCCCGCCCGCGGGTGCGTGCGCTGCGGCAAGTCCCGTGCCCCGGCGTGCGGTTACGCCTTCCCGACCGCCCGGTCCACCAGTGCGCCGGCCGCGCCGGTGTACGAGGCGGGGTCGAGGAGCGCCGCCAGGGCGGGCTCGTCGAAGTGCCCGGCGATCTCGGGCACCGCCGCGAGGATCGCCGGCAGCCCCCGTCCCGTACGCTCCGACTCCGCCGCGGCGTCGGTGAGCAGCTGCTTCGCACGCGCCTTGCCGAGCAGCGGAGCGAGCGTCGCCGCGACGCGCTCGGAGGTGACCAGGTGCTCGGTGAGCCGCATGTTGGCGCGCATGCGCTCCGGCCTGACCTGGAGCCCCTCGGCGAGTTCGGCCGCGGTGTGCGCCGCGCCGCCCGCCAGGCGCAGGCACTCGCGCAGCAGGTGCCACTCGGCGTGCCACGCGCCGGCGGAGCGCTCGTCCTCGGTGACCATGCACTGGGTCACCGCGGCGGCCAGCGCGGGGACCTGGAGGGAGGCGCTGCGCACGAGGGTGGCCAGGACCGGGTTCCGCTTGTGCGGCATCGCGGAGGAGCCGCCGCGGCCGGCCGCCGCGGGCTCGGCCACCTCGGCGACCTCGGTCCGGCCGAGGGACTGCACGTCGACGGCGATCTTGCCGAGCGCCCCGGTGACGACGGCGGTGGCGGCGGCGACGTCCGCGACCGGGGTGCGCAGGACGTGCCAGGGCAGCGCGGCGGGCGCGAGCCCCGTCTCGTCCGCGAACGCGTCGGTCAGCCGCTCGGCGTACGCGCCGGCGTCCGCCGGTCCGGCGCCGTCGAGCGCCGCGTACTCCAGATACCCGGCCAGCGTCCCCGCCGCGCCGCCGAGCGACACGGGCAGACCGCCGTCCAGCACCCGCCCCACCCGCTCGGCGGCGTCCAGCGCCAGCGCCCGCCAGCCGGCGGCCTTGAGCCCGAACGTCGTCGGCACCGCGTGCAGCGTCAGCGTCCGCCCGGCCGTCAGCGTGTCGCGGTGCTCGGCCGCCAGCCCCGCCAGGGCCCGCGCGGTGCGCAGCAGGTCGGCGTGGACGAGGCGCAGCGCCCGGTCGCACACCAGCATCGCGCCGGTGTCGAAGACGTCCTGGCTGGTCGATCCGCGGTGCACGTACTCCGCGGCGGCGGGGTCGCGTTCGCCCACGACCGCGGTGAGGGCCTTGACCAGGCCGACGACCGGGTTGGCCGTCTCCCGCGCGGCGCAGGCGAGCGCGCGCAGGTCGAGCGCGTCGGCGCGGGCGGCGGCGGTGATCGCCGCGGCGGCGGGCGCGGGGACGGTGCCCGTACGCGCCTGGGCGCGCGCGAGCGCCGCTTCGGCGTCCAGCATCGCCTGGAGCCACGCCCGGTCCGACACGGCGGCTTCGACGGGTGTGCCGGCCCGTACGGGGGACAGGAGGCCGGCGTCGGGGTCGGCGCCGGGGCCGGTTCCGGGGGACCGGGTCACGAGTGCTCCTCGGTGGTGTGGGGGCGCGGTCCGCCCGCGGGGGTGAGGGCGAGGACGGCGCGGGCGATGGCGTCGGAGTCGCCGAGCGTCACGGAGTTCACCCCGGGGCGTATGCCCGCGGCGGTGACCCAGTGCACGGCCTCGGTCGGCACGCCGTAGGCGAAGCGGCGGGGGTGCGGGTTGCCGGCGGCGTCGATCAGGGGGTAGGGGCGCTCGCCGACGGCCAGTCCGCCGGTCACCACGTCGGTGCCGGAGTCGCTGGAGATGCGGTACGGGCGGCACTGGCCGGTGGCGAGGAGGTGGGTGAGCAGCGGGTCGGCGGTGCGGCGGACGTCGGGCTCGGGCAGCCGCGCCTCGATCAGCGCCGTGGCCCGCACCGGCGGGCCCTGCACCCGGCTCGACTCGGCGGTGAACGCCGGCTCCCCGCCCGTACGGTCGATGCGTACGTGCAGCTCCGGGCCCATGAACTCCAGGACGCCCGCGTTGGCCAGCGCGATCGTCTCCTCGATCCGGGAGGGCGGCGGGCCGATCGACAGGTAGGCGTTCAGCGGGGTGTACCAGTTCTGGAGGTCGTCGCGGTACGAGACGCCCTCCAGGCCGCCGTGGTCGACCACCAGGCGGATCTCGTTGCGCAGGTCGCGCAGCACGTCGAGGGCCGCTTTGAGCGGGCCGCTGACGTTGCCCTCGCGGGCCTCCCGCACGTCGTTGGCGAGGTGGCCCAGGAGCCAGTCGCGGAACTCCTCGCGGCTGTGGAACTCGCGCGTCGCGTACGGCCGGTCGATACGCGCCCAGTCCCAGCGGTCCGCCGCGGGGATCCCGTGCTCGTCGAGCAGCGCGGCCTCCGCCTCGGCGGAGGGCGCGGCGAGGTACCGCCCGACGAACGCCTCCCGCCCGGCCTCCCGGCCGCGCGCCGCGAGGAGGGCGCCGTAGTAGACGCCGGCGACCTCCTTGGCGATCAGCGGCCACAGGTCGACGGCGAAGTACACGCGCCCGCCCGCGGTGCCGCGTTCGCGCAGCCGGCGGACGACCTCGGGGGTGAGCAGCCGCGGCTCGTAACGGCCGTGCGCGCCCTTCTCGTTGTGTCCGCGGGCGTGGTACGGGACACCGCGCCGGGAGCCGGCGAAGAGCCGGGGCTCGCGACCGGACGGCCGGTACACCAGGCGGTCGCCGCTGCGCTCGAACCGGCCGCCGCGACCGGTGGTGAGCAGGGCGAGGTGATCGAAGAAGTTCAGGCCGAGCCCGCGCAGCACCACGTTCTGTCCGGGCTTGATCGCGGAGAGGTCGGCGTCGGCCGGGTTGACGGGGGTGATGAGCACGAGCCCGCACTCGGCCGCCTCCCGCGCCCGCCGCTCCTCCTGCTCGGTGGCGCGCGCCGGGAGGTGCCCCTGCGCGAGGACGACGGCGTCGAGGTGGCGCAGCCGGCCGCCGTCGTCGAGGGTGAGGCACTGGCCGGCCGTGCCGTCCTCCTCCTCGTCCAGCGCGACCGCCGCGGACCGGTGCACCCGCACCGTCACGTGCGCCGGCGCGCCGGCCACCACCCGGCGGAAGCAGTGCTCCAGGTAGTGCCCGTAGAACGCCCGCGTCGGATAGTCGTCCGGGCCCAGCTGCCGCGCCTCGGCCAGCACGCCGCCCGGCAGCGACGGCGCGGCGTCCTCGCCCCGTACGACGGACCGCGCCCACTCGTGCAGGCCGGGCCCGGCCTCGATGGGCCCCTCCATCTCCACGCTGGCGTCGGTGTAGACCGTGACCTGGGAGGCGACGGTGTTCATCAGCAGCAGGTCCGGCTGGTCGGTCCGCCAGACCCGGCCGGCCCCCGGCGGGTGCGGGTCGACCACGTGGATGCGGAGGTCCTCGTGGGACGGGGACTTGCGCTCGTTGGCGCAGATCCGCTCCAGGACCGACAGACCTCGCGGCCCGGCGCCGACGACACAGACGTTCAACCGCCCGTTGGACATGGACACCCGCTTCCCGGAGGGGACAAGGCCCTTGCGAGGGAAGAGTTCCACGATGTCCGACCTCACAGCGATGACAAGTTCCTGTGAGGTACGCGCCCGAAAGCCCTGGAAAGGGGTGCTGACCTGCTACTTCTACCGCGGAGAACGCGGGGCCCGCCGCCCGGCGGGGCCGCGGGAGGAAGCGGGGGAGGGGGCGAGGAGGGCGCGGAGGCGGCCCGGCGGGAGCCCGGACTCGGCGCGTACGACGTGCGTCATGTGCGCCTGGTCGGCGAAGCCCAGCTCGGCCGCGAGACCGCCCAGGTCGCGTTCGCCGCCCGCCAGCCGCTCCAGCGCCCGCGCGGCGCGCAGCCGGTTGCGGTAGCGGCTCAGCGTGGCGCCGGTCGCCGCCCGGAACACCCGGCTCAGGTGGTGCGGCGAACAGCCCAGCTCGGCGGCCAGCGGAAGCAGCCCGAGCCGCGGGTCCGCCGTCAGCGCCTCCCGGGCCCCGTCGGCGAGCCGCCGCCGGGCCGCGGCCGTGGCCGGCGCGCCCGTCGCCACCCGGCGCGCGTCGAGCTGCGCGAGCGCCGCCGCGGCCAGCGCGACGGCCGCCTCGGCGGCGCCGAACACGTCCCCGGGACCGCGGCCGGAGGCCGCGCACAGCAGCCGGTGCCGCAGCGCCATCGCGGGGGTGGTGAACACCAGCCCCGCGGGCACGGTGGGATCGCCGCCCAGCAGCGAGGCGAGCAGCGGTTCGGAGGGGACGAGTTCCGTGTAGCGGTCGGCGCCGTGCGGGTGCGCGAACTGCTGCTCGCTGCCGAGCCGTTCGACGTACACCGACGCGGGGTCCATCGTCTGCTCCACGCCGTCGACCCGGGCCCGTACGACACCGTCGCGGACGAGGACGAGCCCGAAGACCTCCGCGGCGCGCGGCCGCGTCCACCCGGCGGGCGGGTCGCCGCAGCGCACGTCGGTGACGGCGAGGTCGTCGTCGGTGAGGATCGCGTGCCGGGTCACGCCCATGGGCCGAGCCTTGCACAGGAGGCCGGAGATCGCGCACGAACTTACAAGCACGGCGCCGGCGGGGGGCGGCAACGTGGGCTCCCGTGCGGGCGGTGTGTGGGCCGCCGGCCGGAGGAGGGAGCCGAGATGGGACGGACGTACGACGAGAGCGCGGAGCCGGGCACCGGGGCGGCCGTGTGGGGGCGGCGGCGGGTGCTGCGGGGCGCCGGGGCGGTGGCCGCGGGCGCTGTCGTCGCGTCGGCGGCGGGCCCGGTGGCGGGCACGGCGGCCGCCGCGCCCCGCCCGGACGCCGCGGGGGTCGGCGCCGAGGGCGCCGCCGGCGGCCCGGCCGGGGGCCCGGCCGGGGTGGCCGTGTGCCGGGCCGGGCGGTTCGAGGTGGTGGCGCTGCTGGACGCGCACGGTACGTTCCCGATGCCCCGCGAGGAGGCCTTCCCCGGCGCCTCCGCCGCCGCGTGGGCGGGCGCGCGGCGCGTCGACCCGCGGGCGTTCGGGCCGGACGGCGCCTGGGAGCTGGACTTCCGCTGCTTCGCCGTACGGCGCCCGGGCGGCCGGGTCGTCCTCGTCGACTCCGGCATCGGCCCGGCCGACAGCCCCGCCGCGAGCTGGGCACCGGTCCCGGGCGCGCTGCACGCGCGGCTGGCCGCCGCCGGCATCGCGCCGGACGACGTCGACACCGTCGTGCTCAGCCATCTGCACGAGGACCACTACGGCTGGTCCGTGACCCCCGACGGCGCGCCCGCCTTCCCCCGCGCCCGCTACGTGGTCCAGGCCGCCGAACTCGCCGCCCTCGCCCCCGGCGACGCCGCGACGACGTACGCCGTCGCCCCGCTGCGCCGCGCCGGCCGGCTGCACGTCGTCGACGGCGGCACCCGGCTGGTCGCCCACCGCGGCGGGGACGCCGTCACGCTCGTCCCGACCCCCGGCCACACGCCCGGGCACCAGTCGGTGGTCGTCGACGGCGGGCGCCGGCAGATCGTCATCGCCGGGGACGTGGTCGTGCACGCGGTGCAGCTCGTCGACCCCTCCGTGCGGTACTTCTTCGAGGAGGATCCGGACCTCGCCCGGCTCTCCCGCCGCATGCTGCTGGAGCGCGCCGAGGAGTGCCACGCGGTGCTCGCCACGGCGCACCTGAACCGGCCGTTCGTACCCCTGCGCTGACCCCGCCGCGGGCAGGTACGCATGCGGGCGGGTGGGTGGGGAAGGGGAGCGGTAGGGCCCTCCCTGGGGGAGGAGGGCAGCCCTGCGCCCCCGGCAGGACTCGAACCTGCGACCAAGTGCTTAGAAGGCACCTGCTCTATCCGCTGAGCTACGGGGGCCGGTGTGGCGTGGAACGGTGGCCGGGCTCGGCGGATCCGTGACCTTGCCAGGGGTCAAGGATAGGGCTCCGTTGAGCCACACCCGGTAGCTTCACTCCGGCACCACCTTGTGGAGGTTCAGTGAAGCGTCCTGATAATCGCAGTCGAGTGCGATTCGCGCATCGCTTTTTTCCGCGCGGCGGCGGTGGTGTTGTGCAGTCGTTATGCCGGGGTGGCGGGAGCTTCTGGGTTGAAGAAGGCGCGCTGTGGGGCTAAACGCTTTCAAATTCGGATGGAAGCGGGCATTCTTCGCATGTGGCGACCTCGGACGTACGGCCTGACCTGCTGAGCGCACTCTCCGCCCTCCGCGAGAGTGTCGCCGCCGCGCGCTTCCCGCTTCCGCTGCCCGGGGCGGCCGGGGCGCGGCGGAGCCGGGCGGAACTGCTCGCTCAGCTCGACGACTATCTCGTTCCCCGGCTGCACCGCCCCGACGCGCCGCTGCTCGCGGTGGTCGGCGGGTCGACCGGGGCAGGGAAGTCGACGCTCGTCAATTCGCTTGTGGGCAGATGTGTGAGCGAATCGGGCGTGTTGCGGCCCACGACGCGGATGCCCGTGCTCGTCTGCCACCCCGACGACCAGTCCTGGTTCTCCGGGCAGCGCGTGCTGCCGCATCTGACGCGGGTGTGGATGCCGCGGCAGGACGCCGCGCACGGGCGCGTGGAGGCGTACGAGTCGTACGGCGCGTACGAGGCCCAGGAGGCCGAGGAGGCGTACGGGGACGGCGGAGGCGGCGGTCGGGGCGGGGACGGCGGGCGGGTCTCCGGGGCGTACGGCGGGCGCGATCCGTATCCGTACGGCGTCCGGCGCGGCGGCCTGACGCGCGGGCCCGCGACCTTCGGAGAGGGCGGCCGCGGCCCGGACGGGACGCTGCTGCGGATCGAGGTCGACGAGAACGTGCCCAGCGGCCTCGCCCTCCTCGACGCCCCCGACATCGACTCCCTCGCCGGGCACGCCCGCGAGCTGGCCGCCGAGCTGGTGTGCGCCGCGGACGTGTGGGTGCTGGTGACGACCGCCTCGCGGTACGCGGACGCGGTGCCGTGGCACCTGCTGCGTACGGCGAAGGAGTACGACGTCAGCCTGGTCACCGTGCTCGACCGGGTGCCGCACCAGGTCGCCGGCGAGATCTCCCTGCAGTACGCCACGCTGCTGAGCGGCGCCGGCCTCGGCGACGTGCCCCGCTTCACCGTCCCCGAACTCCCCGAGTCCGCCGGCGGCGGCAGCGGGCTGCTGCCGGCCACGGCGGTGCGGGAGCTGCGCGACTGGCTCGCGCACCGCGCCCAGGACCCCCGGGCGCGCGCGGAGGCCGCCGCACGGACCGCGAACGGTGTGCTCGCGTCGCTGCGTTCCCGGGTCACGTCGCTGGCCGGGGCGTGCGCGGCGCAGCACGCGGCGGCGACGCGGATGGCGCACCGCGTGGAGCGCGCGTACGAGGAGGCCGCCGAGAAGGCCCACGCCGAACTCGTCGGCGGCGCCGCCTTCGCCGGCGACGCCCTCGCGCACTACCGCAACCGCGCCCTCACCGGCGCCTCCACCGAACTCCTCGACGCCCTGACCGGCAGCGTCGCCGCCGTCCTGGGCTGCGCGGTGGCCGCCGCGGACGAGCGGTTCACCGCCGAGCTGCGCCGCGAACCCGCCGTGGCGGCGGTGCCCTTCGCGGACGCCGGCGCGGGGGCGCAGGGGCGGGTGGGGGTGCTCGTGCGGCGCTGGCGGCGGTGCCTGGAGGAGCTGGCCGACGAGGCGTTGCGCGCCGCCGGGCACGGGCCGGACGCGGACCCGGAGGAGACGGCGGCGCTCCTGGCGGTGGCGCTGCTGGACGGCTCGAACGGGCACGGGGCGGCGGACGAACTGGCCGGGCTGCTGGGCGCGAAGGGCGGCCTGCGGCTGCGGAAGCGGGGCGGGCGGCTGCTCGGCACGTACTTCGAGCGGGTGTTCGACAGTGAGCGGGATCGCCGGCTGGCGGCGATCGACGCCCTGGAAGCGCGGTCCGGCCAGCAGGCTCAGTTGATCGCGGCGATGTCCGTGCTCCAGCGGGAGAAGTGACGGGAGAGGTGAGCGGGGTGCGCTCGGAGGAGACGTCGGGACGCGAGTCGGCGGAGGTTCCGCTTCCGTTTGGGGAGGTCACGGAGCCGGTGGCGGCGGCGGGCGGGGCGGATCGGGGAGACGAAGTGGCCGAGTTGTGTGGGGTCGCCGAGGGCCCGGACGGTCCGGACCGGGGACCCGGCGGGCGCGATCACGAGCCGGGCCCGGCGGGGATGTGGGACGACGGGCTGATCGCGCGGCGGGCGGCGCGGGGCGGCTTCGCGGGGCGGCGGCAGGCGGTACGGGAGGACGGCGGCGCGGTGGCCGGCGCGGTGCCGGAGCCGGGCGGGGAGGTGACGGCCGAGGCGTCCGGTGGCTCCGGGGAGGCGGCCGCGGGGGACGGGGCGGCGGTAGAGGTTTCCCCTGAGGAGCCGGGGCCGGAGTCGGAGCCTCTGTCTTCGGGCGGGACGGACGACGGACGTGCGGACGGAGTCGCGCAGATGGAGACGGAGACGGAGGCGGGTACGGACGGCGGGCCGGGCGTGGCGGCGGCGGGGGCGTCGCCGTCGTCGGGGTTGCCGGAGACGCCGGAGCCGTTGCATACGGCGGGGGCGTCGGAGAGGGCGGGCGGTGGGCCGGGCGACGGCGACCTCGCGGATGGCGGCGGGCGCGGCGATACGGACGACGGGGACGGTGCCGCGCCGCGTGCCGCGGAGCGGGGTCGCGGCGGGGCCCGCGCGGGGTACGGGGCGGACGGCGGGGTGCCGGGAGTGTTCGTACCGCGTGCCGAAGGCCCCCTGCGCGGGCGCCTCGACGCCCTGCGTGAGCTCGTCGGCCTCTCCCGTACGCGGCTCGACGGGCGCACGCTCGCCGAGGCCGGGCGCGTACTCGACGAAGCCGCCGACCGGCAGCGGCTCTCCCTCGACCACGCCGTCGTCGCCATCGCCGGCGCCACCGGCAGCGGCAAGTCGAGCCTCTTCAACGCCCTGGCGGGCACCGCGCTCTCGGAGGTCGGGGTGCGCCGGCCCACGACCTCCCTGCCCGCCGCGTGCGCCTGGCGCGGCGCCGGTGACCACACCCCGACGCTGCTCCTCGAACGCCTCGGGCTCCCGCCGCGCGCCGCCCGGCCGGTGCGCGACGACCTGGGGCTGCGTGGGCTCGTCCTCGTCGACCTGCCCGACCACGACTCGGCGGTGGACGAGCACCGCGCGCGTGTCGAGCAACTGCTGCGGCGCGTGGACGCCGTGATCTGGGTGGTGGACCCGGAGAAGTACGCCGACGCGGCGCTGCACGAGCGCTATCTGCAACCGCTGGCGGGCTACGCCGAGGTGACGTTCGTCGTCCTGAACCAGGTGGACCGGCTGCCCGCGCACGCCGTCGGGCAGGTGCTCGACGACCTGCGCCGGCTCCTCGACGAGGACGGCCTCGCGCTCGGCGAACACGGCGAGCCCGGCGCGTGCGTGCTGTCCCTGTCCGCGCTCACCGGGGAGGGCGTGGCCGACCTGCGCGCGGAGCTGGTGGCGTTCATCGCGGAGCGGAGGGCGGCCGAGCGGCGGCTGACCGCGGACGTGGACGGGGCGATGGCGCGGCTGCGCGAGGTGTACGTGGGGCCGGGCGGCGGGGGCGGGCTGAACGAGCGGGTCACGGCCGAGTTCGAGGACCGGCTGGCGGAGGCGGTGGGCGCGGCGGCGACCGGGCAGGCGGCGGAGCAGCTGTGGCTGCGGGAGGCGGAAGAGGCGTGCGGGGCGCGGCTGGTACGGCTGTGGCGGCGCCGGCGGGCGGGTGCGGGGGCGGCGGCGACCGCGGACGGCGCGGCCGGCGGCGACGCGGACGGGACGTCCGCGGGAGTCGGCACGTTGATGCCGGAGCCGCGGGCCGGGGAGCCGGGGTGGGTCGCCGCCCGTGCGGTGGTGGAGCAGGCGGTACGGGCCGTGGCCGACGAGGCGGGCGCCGGGCTGCCGGCGCCGTGGGCGAAGGCGGTGCGCGAGGCGGGGGTACGCGGCGCGGCGGGGCTCGCGGACGGGCTGACGGAGAACAGGGCGGGCGGGGGCGCGGGGTCGCCGGCCGAGGACGGGCCGGAGAGCGGCGCGTCGGCCGAGGCGGCGCCGGGTGCGGGTGCCGGGGCGGATGCCGGGACGGGCGAGGCAGACCCGGGTGGGCCGGGAGCGGCCGAGGCGGGCGCCGGTGGCGCGGATGCCGGAGACGAGGCCGGGGGCGACCCGGCCGGGGATGAGCTGACCGCGGGTGACGCGGGCGGGGACGAGCAGACCGCCGCCGGGGCGGACGCGGGCGGCCGGCTGCGGCCGGGGGGTGTGCCGCGGCCGCGGTGGTGGTCGGTGGCGGGCGCGGTGCAGAGCGGGCTGCTCGGCCTCCAGGCGCTCGCCGCGCTGTGGCTGGTCGCGGCGCTGTTCGGGGTCACCGGGGCGCCGTGGCTGCTGCCGCTGGCCCTCCTGGCCGTCGCCGCCGGCGGCGGCCCCGGGGTGGCGCTGGCCTGCCGGTTCGCCGCGCGCGGCCCGGCGCGGCGGTACGGCGAGGAGGCGGAGCGGCGGCTGCGCGAGTCGGCGGCGGCGAGCGGGCGGGCCCGGGTGCTGGAGCCGATGGCGGCGGAGCTGCTGCGCTACCGCGAGGTGCGGGAGCAGTACGCCGTTGCGTCGGGCGGTGACGCACGGCTTTGACCTGCTGTGACGTGGCTCGGGCCGGGGTTTTCCACAGGGGTCGCGAGCGGAGGTGGGAGCGTGCAGCATGGAGGTCAGCGGGCAGGTGACGTGCCCGGACGGGGGAGGTGCGTGGAGATGAACGAGACGATGGTGACCGTGGTGGGGAACGCCGCGACGAGCGCGGACTACCGCACGACGCAGTCGGGGGTGCCGGCGGTCCGCTTCCGGCTCGCGGCCACGGTGCGGCGGTTCGACCAGGCGAGCGGCAGCTGGACCGATGCGTATACGAACTTCTTCACCGTGTGGGCCTGGCGCCAGCTCGCGGAGAACGTGGCGGCGTCGGTGTCGATCGGTGAACCGCTGCTGGTGCGGGGCCGATTGCGGGTCAGGGAGTACGAGAAGGAGGGCGCGCGGGTCCTGGACCCGACGATCGACGCGACGGCGGTGGGGCACGACCTCGGCTGGGGCACGGCGGCGTTCCACCGGATGTCGCGGCTCAAGCCGTCGTTCGCGGACCCGGGCCCGCCGGACGCGGGTAGGACGGACCCGCGTCGGACGGACCCCGGCGGCGCGGCGGCGGGCCGGGCGCCCGACGCGGGGGAGGCGGGGGAGCGGCAGCCGGTGCTGACACCGGACCTGGGCTGAGGCTACCGAGCCGTACGCCCCGACACCGTACGGCCCGAACCACACGGCCCGGCGTCGACGGCGCCGGGGCGGGGGACCCTGGACCCCGCGCCCCGGCAGCCGCGGCGGAAGGGCGCCGGTGTCGCGCCCCCGGGGCCCGGCCCCGGGGCTCCGGGCCCCGGGTTGCCGGGGGGCGGCCGGGCGGTGACGGATTCGGGACGAGCGGTTCGATCGCTGTGCGAAAACTTCTGCCGGTCCGCAGGGGTCTGCCCGAAATAGTCGTTGCTCGATGTAACGATTGCGTTCTAAAACCCCGTCCGCTTGGGGCATTTGAGGTTCGCGGGTCGGGGGGAGTCCATAGGATTCCGAGCGGCTCGACGAGCCCGGAGCACAGGCGTTCTTACGGCGGGGGCATCCGAGCCCTGACCAACCCGCCCGGAGGGGATTTTCGACCATGACTTCTGTTCGGAGGCCGTCACACCGACGGTCTGCTCGGCTCACCGCGGTCGCGCTGGCCGCGGGCCTGGCCACCGCCGGTGCGATAGCCGGCGCCGGCCCCGCGGCTGCGCAGGAAGCGCCGCCGGCCAACGGCGCCACCGCCACCCTGGGCGGACTCACGATCAAGGACACCGCCATCGTCCACGGGGACGGCGGTGACCAGGAGATGGCGGCCGGTCTGTTCGAGATGGCCGTCGACCAGGGCGGCTCGATCCAGACCTACTGCATCGACTTCGGCAACCCGACCCAGCCGGAGGCCAAGTACCAGGAGGTGCCCTGGAGCTCCTCCTCGCTGCAGAACAACCCCGACGCGGGGAAGATCAACTGGATTCTGCAGAACTCCTACCCGCAGATGAACGACCTGTCCGCGCTCGCGGAGAAGGCCGGTGCGGGCACGCTGACCGAGGACACCGCGGCGGCCGGCACCCAGATCGCCATCTGGCGCTTCTCCGACGACGTCGACGTCGAGGCCAAGGACCCCGAGGCCGAGAAGCTGGCCGACTACCTGGAGGCCAGCGCCGAGGCGATCGAGGAGCCCGCCGCGTCGCTGAACCTCGGCCCGACGGCCGTCTCCGGCAAGTCCGGTGAGAAGCTCGGCCCGGTGACGGTGAACACCGACGCCGCCAGCGCCGGCCTCTCGCTGTCGCCGGAGGCCGAGAGCGCCGGCGTCAAGGTCGTCGACGCCAACGGCGAGGCGCTGACGAGCGCGGCGGACGGCACCGAGGTCTTCCTCGACGTGCCCGCCGGCACCCCCGACGGCTCGGCGACCCTGACCGCCGAGGCCACCACCCAGGTGCCCGTCGGCCGCGCCTTCGCCGGCGTCGGTGAGCACGCGCAGAGCCAGACCCAGATCCTGGCCGGCTCCAGCGACACCACGGTCTCCGCGCAGGCCACCGCCACGTGGGCGAGCAAGGGCCCGATCCCGGCGCTCTCCGCCGAGAAGAACTGTGCCAAGGGCGGCGTGGACGTGACCGCGGAGAACAAGGGCGACCAGCCCTTCTCCTTCGAGCTGGCGGGTGAGTCCCACACCGTGGCTCCGGGCGAGTCCAAGACCGTGCTGGTCGAGGTCGCCGAGGACCAGGCCTACGAGATCACCATCAACGGTGACGACGGCTTCAGCGAGAAGTTCACCGGCGTGCTCGACTGCGAGACCGCGGGCAACGACACTCCGGCGCCGAGCGAGCCGAGCCCGGCCTCCGCGGGCGGCTCCGACGGCGGTGACACCGACGACGGCGGCGACCTGGCGAACACCGGTGGCAGCAGCGCCACGCCGATCATCGCGGGCGTCGCGATCGGTCTGGTCGTGGTCGGCGGCGCGACCGTCTTCCTGCTCCGCCGGCGCGCCGGCGGCGGCGCCGACGCCGCCTGACGACGGCCCTCCGGCCGGCGCGTGACGCGCTGCGCTGAGCGCCGGCCGGCGGACGTCGGCTGACGGACGGACCGCACGACAGAGGGGGCCGGGTCCCGCGGGGCCCGGCCCCTTCGCGTGCCCGCGCGCGAAGGCCGCGGCCGACGGCGGCTTCCAGCGCCCGTGCCGCCCGGCCGTGGTTGCCCGGGGGCCGCTCGTCCCCGCCGCGCGCCGCCTCACCGCCGCGCCCCCGGCGCGCCCCTGCGCCTCCCTCGTCCCGCCCCGCCGTCCGCGGCCGCCGCAGGCGGCGGGCGCGACCGGGGCCGTTTTCGTGCGGGGCGGGACGTGCGGCAAGATGGGTGCATCTGCCCACCTCGGAATTGCCGGACGGTTTCTCTTGGCTGAGTTCATCTACACCATGCGCAAGGCACGCAAGGCGCACGGTGACAAGGTCATCCTTGACAACGTCACCTTGAACTTCCTGCCCGGCGCCAAGATCGGTGTCGTGGGCCCCAACGGCGCCGGGAAGTCGACCGTGCTCAAGATCATGGCCGGCCTGGAGCAGCCGTCGAACGGCGACGCCTTCCTCTCCCCCGGCTACAGCGTCGGCATCCTCCTCCAGGAGCCCCCGCTGAACGAGGAGAAGACCGTCCTGGAGAACGTCCAGGAGGGCGTCGCCGACACCAAGGGCAGGCTCGACCGGTTCAACGAGATCGCCGAGCAGATGGCGACCGAGTACACCGACGAGCTGATGGAGGAGATGGGCAAGCTCCAGGAGGAGCTGGACCACGCCAACGCCTGGGACCTCGACGCCCAGCTGGAGCAGGCCATGGACGCCCTCGGCTGCCCCCCCGGCGACTGGCCCGTCACCCACCTCTCCGGCGGTGAGCGCCGCCGCGTCGCGCTCTGCAAGCTGCTGCTGGAGGCCCCCGACCTCCTCCTCCTCGACGAGCCCACCAACCACCTCGACGCCGAGTCCGTCGCGTGGCTGGAGCAGCACCTCGCGCAGTACGAGGGCACCGTCGTCGCCATCACCCACGACCGGTACTTCCTCGACAACGTCGCCGGCTGGATCCTGGAGCTCGACCGCGGCCGCGCCTTCCCCTACGAGGGCAACTACTCCACGTACCTGGAGACCAAGTCCACCCGCCTCAAGGTCGAGGGCCAGAAGGACGCCAAGCGCCAGAAGCGCCTCAAGGAAGAGCTGGAGTGGGTCCGCTCCAACGCCAAGGGCCGGCAGGCGAAGTCCAAGGCGCGGCTCGCCCGCTACGAGGAGATGGCGGCCGAGGCCGAGAAGATGCGCAAGCTGGACTTCGAGGAGATCCAGATCCCGCCCGGCCCCCGGCTCGGCAACGTCGTCGTCGAGGTCGAGAACCTCAGCAAGGGCTTCGGCGAGAAACTCCTCATCGACGACCTGTCGTTCACCCTCCCGCGCAACGGCATCGTCGGCGTCATCGGCCCCAACGGCGCCGGCAAGACGACCCTGTTCAAGATGATCCTCGGCCAGGAGAAGCCGGACTCCGGCAGCATCCGGGTCGGCGACACGGTCTCCGTCAGCTACGTCGACCAGTCGCGCGCCAACATCGACGCCAAGAAGACGCTGTGGGAGGTCGTCTCCGACAACCTCGACTACATCAACGTCGGCCAGGTAGAGATGCCCTCGCGCGCGTACGTGTCCGCGTTCGGCTTCAAGGGCCCGGACCAGCAGAAGCCCGCCGGCGTCCTCTCCGGCGGCGAGCGCAACCGCCTCAACCTCGCGCTCACCCTCAAGCAGGGCGGCAACCTGCTGCTGCTCGACGAGCCGACCAACGACCTCGACGTCGAGACGCTGTCCTCGCTGGAGAACGCGCTGCTGGAGTTCCCCGGCTGCGCCGTGGTCATCACCCACGACCGCTGGTTCCTGGACCGCATCGCGACGCACATCCTGGCGTACGAGGGCGACAGCAGGTGGTTCTGGTTCGAGGGCAACTTCGAGTCGTACGAGAAGAACAAGATCGAGCGGCTCGGCCCGGACGCCGCGCGCCCGCACCGCGCGACGTACAAGAAGCTCACCCGTGGCTGACGGGGCCAGGCACGTCTATCTCTGCCCGCTGCGGTGGGCGGACATGGACGCGTACGGCCACGTCAACAACGTGCAGTTCCTCCGCTACCTGGAGGAGACCCGGATCGACTTCATGTTCCGGCTGCCCGGCGAGGGCGGTGGCGGCACATCCTTCGAGGGCGGCTCGGTCGTGGCCCGGCAGGAGATCGACTACCGCCGCCCGCTGGTGCACCGGTTCGAGCCGGTGACGGTCGAGGTGTGGGTGGCGGAGATACGGGCGTCGTCGGCGCGGCTGGCGTACGAGGTGAAGGACGGCCCGGGCGACGACGCCACGGTGTACGCGCGCGCGTCGACCGTCATCGTCCCCTACGACTTCGACGCCGCCCGCCCCCGCCGGCTCACGCCCGAGGAGCGGACGTTCCTGGAGAAGTACCTGGCGCCGCCCGCGGACCCGGCCGGTCCGGGTGGGCTGGGCGGTCCGGGCGGTTCGGGGGAGGCTGTGGCGGCATGACGCGACGGCTGGTGTTTGCCGGGGAACGGCAGGCCGAGGGCCTGGTGGCGTTCCTGGGGCGGCTGTTGCGGTACGACAGGGGCGCGGCGGTACGGCTCCGGGCGGCTCCCGGCACCGCCGGCGGGGGAGCGGCGCTGGCCGTCTTCGGGCACGCGCCGGCGCTGGAAGTGATCGTGGTCCGTACGGTGCTGCTCGCCGCGGCGGAGGCGGCGGAGCTGGACGAGACGGTGTCCGCCGGACAGCTGGCGGAGGCGGTCGACGCCGCCGCCGGCACAGGGGACACCGCGGAGGTCGCCGTGGCGCTGCCCGGCCCGGTGAGCGGCCCCGGGTGGGCCGGGCTGCTGCCGCCGCGCGGCGGCTGGGAGCCGGTGGCCGGGCTGCCGGGCCCGGCGGAGCTGTACGTCGCGGTGGCGACGGGCGTCGCGGAGTTCAAGGCCCGGGTGGAGGCGCTGCCGGAGGAGAAGCGGACGCGCACGGAGGTGGACCGCATAGGGGGCGACATCTGGAGCCGCCCGCTGGACGGCACCCCGCTCCCGCTGCGCGCCGCCCACGCCGCGCGCGTCTTCGGCCTGCTCCCGCCGCCCCCGGCCCCGCCGGGGACACCGGCACCGGCACCGGCCGCGCCCGCGGCCGGGCCGTCCGCCGGGTCCGCCGCCGAGCCCGCCCTCCTCGCCGCCGGCAACTGGCTCCGGCTGCGTACCCCGTACGGCTCGGTGGCCGTCCGCCGCACCGGCGGCCTGGGCCGCCTGGGCGTCACCCCTCTCTGAGCCGTCCCCGCTCCCCGCCCGCCTCCCGGTCCGGGCTCACCCTGATGTGGTCCTCCTCCAGGTCCAGGATCACGCGCTCGCGGATGTCCAGCGCCTCCGTGTACTTCTGCGGCAGCTGGAGCCGCCCCGTGCGGTCGACCGCCGCGTACTCGCGGGCCACCACCTGCTCCGCCCCGCTCGCGTCCACCTCCGTGCGGCGCAGCACCTCCGACGCCATCCGCCCGTCCCGTATCGCGACCGTCCGCCGGACCTGCGTCGACACCGCCTGGTCGTGCGTGACGACGACGATGGTCGTGCCCAGCTCCTCGTTCGCCGTCCGGAAGGCGGCGAAGATCTGCTCCGCCGTCGCCGAGTCCAGCTCGCCGGTCGGCTCGTCGGCGAGGACCACCGCCGGCGAGTTCGCCAGCGCCACGGCGATCGCCGCCCGCTGCTGCTCGCCGCCGGACATCTCCCGCGGGCGCCGGTCGCGGCAGTGGGCGAGGTCCATGAGGGCCAGCAGGTCCTCCGCGTACGCCACCCGCCGCCGGCGGGCGTGGCGGCCGCCGCCGCCCTCGCTGAGCTGCATGGGCAGCACGACGTTCTGCGCGGCGGTCAGGTACGGCAGCAGGTTGCGCCCGGTCTGCTGCCAGACGAAGCCGACGATCTCCCGCCGGTAGCGCAGCCGCGCCCGCGCGTCCATCGCCAGCAGGTCGAAGCCGGCGACGCTCGCCGTGCCCGCCGTGGGCACGTCGAGGCCGGCGAGGATGCCGAGCAGCGTCGACTTGCCGCTGCCGGAGGCGCCGACCATGGCCATCAGCTCGCCCTCGGCGACCAGCAGGTCGAGGCCCTGGAGCGCCTGCACCTCCACGCCGTCGGCGCGGAATATGCGGACGAGCTGGTCGCAGGAGATCAGCGCGTCGTGGCCGTACGCGGGCCGGTCGCGCTGTTCGGCCGCGCGCCGCTCCAGGTCCGCCAGCGTCGTGCCGGCCGCCCGGCCGCCCGTCGCCCGGCCACCACCCGTCGTACCGTCCGTGCTCTCGTGCGTCTGGGCCATCTCACTCCCTCTCCCCGGCCCGCAGTTCCTGTACGGCCCCCCGCCTGCCGCCCCACCACGCCTGCACCAGCACCGCCGCCAGCGCCAGCACCGGCACCGCCACCGACGGCACCGCCAGCGCCAGCGGGTCCGCGCGCAGCTCCGCGTCGGCGCCGCCGAGGAGGTCGGGGCTCTCGTCGCCGAGCGCGAGCGCGCCCAGGTCGATGCCGGGCCCCAGCAGCCGTACGGTGACGAGCCCGGCCAGCGCCCCCACCAGCCCGGCCGCCACCAGCTGCGGCAGCGCCTCCAGCACCAGCAGCCCGCGTCCGTGCCGCCGGCTGAAGCCCATGGTGCGCAGCCGCGCCAGCAGCGCGACGCGCTCGGGGGCGGCCCGGAGCAGCGACAGCAGCACGGCGAGCAGCGCGTAGGCGGTGGCGGCGACCGCGGCCACGGCGTACAGCCGCTCCGCGCCGCGCTGGAGCTCCGAGGCGGCCAGGTCGTCCGCGACCGCGGCGCGCAGCAGCAGGCTCGCGCCGGGCGCCTCGTCGCGCGCCAGCGCGCGCAGCGCGGCGCCGTCCAGGCCGCCGCCGTCCGCGGAGAGCAGCAGCGTGTCCGGCCGCGCCTCGGGCAGCGACTCGGTGCCCGGCAGCTGCCGCGCCACGCTCGCCGCGTCCACCACCGCGAACTCGCCGCCCGTCAGCGCGGGCGTCACCCGCCGCACCGCCGCCACCTCGGCCGTGATCCGGCCGCGCGACGACTGCATTCCCAGCGTGCCGTCGCCGATCAGTTCGGCGACGCCCGGCGAGACGAGCGCGGGCAGCGCCCGGCCGCCGTTCGCGTCCCGCAGCAGCCCGGCCTCGAACGCGCCGAGCCCCAGGTCCGCGCTGAGCTTCGCGTACGTGCCCGCGTCGACCGTCAGCAGCGTCAGGTCGCCGCCCAGCCCGATGACCTGAAGTCCGCTCTCGGTGCCGACGGCGGCGACGTGCCGTACGCCGCCCGCCTGCGCCGCCCGCGCCGCGATCCCGTCGGGCAGCGGCGCGGCCGCGGTGAGCCGGGCGTCGCCGCCGACGGCGCGCAGGGACGCGGTGGCGCGCGCGTCCGCGACGCCGGCCAGCACCGAGCCGCCGAACGAGGCCGTGGTCAGCGCCACGAGCAGCGCCAGCAGCGGCAGCGCGGACGCCGACGGCGCCCGCCCCGCGCGGGCCAGCGACAGGAAGCCGAGCGCGCCGCGTGCCCACGCCGCCGGCCGGGCGGCCAGCCGGAGCGGCAGCGGGTAGAGGCGTACGAACACGGCCGCCGCGACCACCCCGACCAGCACCGGCGCCGCGCTGACCAGCACGTCCGCGCCGCCCTCCGCGCTGCCCCGGCGGCGCAGCACGACGATGGCGCCGACCGCCAGCACCACCGCCGTCAGCTCCGCCGTCAGCCGCCGCCACGAGGGCCGCGCGCGGACCAGGTCGGTACGGGCCGGGGGCCGCGGGCGCCGCACGGCGGCCACGGCGAGCGCCGGCAGCGCGCACAGCGCCAGGGCCGCCGTCCCGCCGGCCGCGAGCAGCGCGGGCCCGTGCCGCCCGTCCGGCAGCAGCAGTACGGCGAGGCCGTAGCCGGCCGCCGCGGCGGGCAGCACGGCGGCGGCGTTCTCCGCGAGGAGGCGTACGGCGATGCCCCGCAGCGAGCCGCCGCGGGCGCGGAGCAGCGCCAGCTCGGCGCGCCGCCGCGACGCGGCGAGGCCGCCGCCCATGCCCAGCACCACGGCGGCGACGGCGCCGACGCCGAAGGCGGCGACCGCGACGACGGGGGTGACGGCGTCGCGCAGGCCCGTGTAGCCGTCGAGGAGCCCGGCGGCCTCGGTGGAGATGTCGGGGGTCGCGCCGAGCCGCTCGCCGAGGCGCTGGTACGCGGGGCCCTCGGTCAGCCCCGCCAGCGCGTCGAGGACGGCGGGCACGTCGCGGCCGGTGATCGAGCCGCCGGCCAGGGGCACGTTCCAGTACGGGCCGGTGCCGGGCTCCTCGGCGGCGAGTTCGAACGTCTGCGTGCCGGCGTAGAGCGCGGGGCCGCTGCCGGGGTGGAGGAGGAGGGCGGCGGTCCAGTAGCGCTGCGGCTCCATCGACGACGGCCGCTGGCGCAGCTCGGGGGTGCGCAGGAGGGGGTCGACGGACCAGTAGTCGCTGCGCGGCGCCTTCGGCTCGACGATGCCGGTGACGTGGACGACGAGGGTGCCCTCGGTGTGCGGGAGGTGGAGGCGGGAGCCGACGCGGATGTCCAGCTTCCCGGCGGTGGCGGCGGTGACGGCGGCCTCGAAGACGACCTCGCCGGTACGGGTCCCGTCCCCGTACGGCGTCGGCTCCGGCAGCCGGCCGTCGACGACGCGGGCGCGCGCCCCGACCCCGGCGCGGGCGTCGAGCTGCACCTCCGGCCGCTGCCCGTCGGTGCGCGGCAGCCACGGGTCGTCGGTGACGAGCACGGGCCGGGTCCGTACGCCGTACGAGACCTGGCCGGCCTCCGCCCGCAGCGGGTCGCGGAACTCGCGCAGCACCCGGCGCGCGTCCACCGCGACGGTCGCGGCGGACATCGACTCCACCCGGTCCTCGAAGAGCACCTCGGGGTCGGGCGGCACGGTCACCGCCACGTTGCGCTCGGCGGCCCCGGCGCCGGTGACGAGCCGGCGGGCCTCGCGGTCCTCGTACGTGTCGACGCCGCGCGGGAACGCGGCGGCGAGGAAGGCGGTGACGAGCACGAGCAGCGCGAGCGCGACCGCGCCGCCGGGCGCGGCGCGCAGGCGGGTGCGCACCCAGGGAGCGGCGCCGGGGGCGCGGGCGGCGGTGTCCGGGGCGCCGGGCGGCTCCGGCGGGTCCTGCGCGGCGGGCATGTCACCGACCTCCCGGTGTCTGCGGGCCCCGCGGGACCGCGGCGGGCGCGGGGGCCATCTCACTCGCCTCCCAGGCGCAGTGCCGTCGCCGGGTCGCCGCGGCGCACCGCGACGAGCACGGTGACCAGGACGGGAACCGCCGCCACCGCCGCCAGCAGCCCCAGCACCGGCCCCGCCGGCAGCTCCACCACCACCGGCGGCACCGGCCGCGCCGCCCGTCCGGTGAGGGTGATCAGCGGGATGACGGCGCGCGCCAGCGCCCAGCCGAGCAGCGCCCCGGCCGCCAGCGCGAGCCCGATCAGCACCCCCTGTTCGGCGGCGAACGTGCGGGCCAGCTGCCGCTGCGGGGCGCCCAGGGCGCGGAGCACGGCGAACTCCCGCGTGCGTGCGCGCACGGACGCCGCCGCGCTGACGGCGAAGCCGAGCGCCGCCAGCACCGCCGCCGCGACGGCGGTGGCGGCGAGCGCGGCCTGCGGCCCGGCGCCGAGGGGGTCGCCGCCGAGTTCGGCGGCGAGTTCGTCGCGTACGAGGACGTCGGCGGGGTCGGTGTCGGCGCGGCCGCGCAGTGCGGTGACGGCGGCGTCCGTACGGCCCGGCGCGGTCGTCAGCCACCATTCGGTGGGCAGCAGCGAGGCCAGGCCGCGCTGGGCCAGCGTGTGGTTGGCGGCGCGCAGGTCGAGCAGCAGCGCGCCGCCGAACTCCGCGCGCGCGGACTCGGCGGGGGCGGCGGGGGAGCCCGGCCCGGTGGTCGGCAGCCCGGCGAGCGAGCCGGTGACCTTCACGGACAGGCTGCCGCCGGGCACGGGGACGCTCAGGGTGTCGCCGACCCCGGCGTTCGTGGCGCGCAGCAGTTCGTCGGTGGCGAGGGCGGTCAGCGGCGGGACCGGGCCGCTGGGGGCGGCGACCTCGACGGTCACCAGCGGCGGGCCGGTCCAGGGGTCGAACGCCTGGTCGCCGGTGTCGTAGCGGAGGGAGAGCGCGGACCGGCCGGTGGCCCGGGGCCGTTCGACCAGCCCCGGGGACGACTCCTCGGGCAGCGCCTCGGGCTCGGAGGCCGCTTCGCCGTGCCAGGTGAACCGGTCGGGTACGGGGACCTCGCGGGCCCGGTCCGCCCCCGCTTCGCCGTCGCCGCCGAGGGGCTTCGCGACCTCGATCCGCTCGACGTCGAGCCGCCGCACCCCGCCCTTCGCCGGCTGCGGGTGGACGAGCCGGAGCCCGGTGAGGCGCAGCGGCCCGGCGGGCCGGCCGTCGGGGGCGCCGGCCGCGGCGGCGATGTCCGCGACGAGGGTGCGGGTACGGCCGTCCGCGGGGAGGTCCCCGGCGGGCAGCTCGTACGCGGCCCCGTACCGGTCCTCGACAAGGGCGGTCACCGCCGCACCGCCGCGGGCGTCGCCGTCCGTGGCGAGCCGCGCCACGACCCGCAGTTCCCCGGGCGTCCCGGGCAGCTCCAGCCCGCCGGGCCCGGCGGCGCGCTCCCCGCCCGGGCCGCCCGCGCCCGGCGCGTCCGGCGTCCCGTTCTCCGGCGGCGCCAGGCCCCGCAGCAGCTCCGCGCCGCCCGTCCCGTCCGCCAGGTCGTCCCGCAGCCGCAGGCCGTCCGCCGCCCGGGCCGTGTCCAGGGCCAGCACCTCCGCCGACGCGCCGCCCGACAGGCTCATGCCCCACCGCGCCGCCGGGGCGGCGGCGTCGACGCCCGGGACGCGGTCCATCGTGCCGCCCTGCCCCAGCTCGGGGATCCGGCTGGCCAGGACCCGTACGTCCGTGCCCGCGTGGAAGTCCGCCTGGTCGCGCTGCGAACGCTCCCACGACGCGCCCTGCGCCAGCGCCAGCATCCCGATCGCCACCGCCAGCACCAGCAGCAGCACCGGCCCCGCGCCCCGCAGCGGGCGGCGGCTCAGCTGCCAGCCGGCCAGCGCCGAGGGCAGCCCGCGCCCCGCCGCCGCGCGGCGCTCCGCGAGGCGGGCGACGGGCGGCAGGAGGCGCAGCGTCAGCACGGTGCCGGCCAGCAGCGCCAGCGCCGGCGCGGCGACCAGCACCGGGTCGACGCCGAGGGTGCCGGAGCGGTCGCCGCTGAGGGCGCCGCTGCCGGAGGTCTGCCGGTCCAGCTGCCAGTACGCCACCGCCGCCACCACCAGCAGCGCCCCGTCGGCGCCCGCCCGCAGCGGCGCCGGCAGCGGCCCGGCCCGTACCGTACGGCCCGGGGCGAGCACCCCGTCGCCGCCCCCGCGCAGCAGCGTCGGCGCCACCACCGCCGCCGCACACCCCAGCGCGCAGCCCGCGGCGACCAGCCACGTGCCGTCGCCCGCCGCGGAGTCCGGGCTGAGCCCGGCCCGCGCCAGCGGGCCCCGCGCGGACAGCAGCCGGATCAGCGGCCCGGCGAGCAGCGGCGCGGCGATCGCGGCGGGCAGCGCGAGGAGCATCGACTCGGCGGCGGTCAGCGCGCCGATGCGGCGGCGCGAGCCGCCGCGGGCGCGCAGCAGGTCCGTCTCGCCGCGGCGCTCCGCGCCGAGCAGCCGGGCGACGAGCATCAGCGCGTACGCCGCGAGCAGCACCAGCTGGAGGGCGACGATCAGGAGCGTCGACCGGCTGACGAGCAGGGCGCGTTCGGTGCCGTCGAGGAGCTGCGGGAGCCGGGTGGTGGCCACGGCGCGGCCGTCGAAGACGGGTGCGCCGGCGAGGGCGCCGGCGGCCTTCTTCACGGAGGCGCGGAGTTCGTCGGCGCGGCCGGCCGTCATCCCGTCGAAGTCGCCGCGCAGCACCCAGGCGCCGGCGGCCTGCGCGACGCGGCCGGAGGCGAAGGAGCCGGGGTCGGCGAGCAGGGGGCCGTAGGTGGTGTAGCCGCCCTTCTCCACGCCCTTGCCGCGGAGTTCGTCGGCGAGCCAGTAGGGGGCTTCCTGGTCGCGGGGGCGGTAGACGCCGGTGACCGCGACGGGGAGCGGGCGGTCGCCGTCGGAGCGGCCGGCGAGGGTGAGGCCGTCGCCGGGGGCGAGGCCGAGCCGGTCGGCGGCGACCTGCGGCACGGCGACCTGCACGGCGCCCCCCGCCCGCTCAGCGCCTGCCCGTTCGGCGGCCTCCGGCCAGCGCCCCGCCGCCAGCGTCACCTCCGACCGCTCCAGCGCCCCCAGATGCGTCAGGTCCGGGTCCTCCCCGGCCCGCGCCGCCGGCGGTTGCAGCCGGCGCGGCAGCTCGTACGGCCCGGAGCGGTCCAGGCTCTGCACCCGTACGGGCATCCCCGCGAACGCGTCCCGCGCGCCGGCCTCGACCGCCCTGCCCGCCGCCGCACGGTCCGCGCCCGTCAGATACGGCGCTTCGAGGGTCAGGGCCGCGTCGGCCGCCGCGTCCCCCGCCAGCGTGCGCCGCAGCGCGGCGTCGCCGACGGTGCCGGAGAAGGCGGCGAGCGTGGCGAGCACGGCGGTGGTGAGGACGACGGCCAGCAGGGCGGCGGCGAGGAGCAGCCGGTGGGCGCGCGCCCGCAGCAGAACGAACCCCGTCACCCAACCCCCTGACACCACCGTCGATCTTTCCGGATGCTGTCAGAGTGCATTCGCACGCGGTAGCGAGCGGAGGGGGATTTGACCTGATCGTGACCGGCCCGCCGGAAACCGCCCGCGGGCCGGAACCGGGCGGTCAGCCGGGGGTGTTCACCATCGAGGCGGCGGCGTACACGAGGTAGTCCCAGAGCTGCTTCTCCTGCGCCGCGGGCAGCTTCAGCTCGTCCACCGCCGCGCGCATGTGGCGCAGCCAGGCGTCGTGCGCCGCGCGGTCCACGGCGAACGGCGCGTGCCGCATCCGCAGCCGCGGGTGGCCGCGCTGGTCGCTGTACGTGCGCGGACCGCCCCAGTACTGGATGAGGAACAGCGTCAGCCGCTCCTCCGCCGGCCCGAGGTCCTCCTCGGGGTACATCGGGCGCAGCAGCGGATCCTCCGCCACGCCCTCGTAGAACCGGCGGACGAGGCGCCGGAACGTGTCCTCGCCGCCCACCTGCTCGTAGAACGTCCCTGGCGGCGGCGGTCCCACTGGAATCTCTGTCATCGCCTCCATGGTCTCATCCCGCCCGGCGGAGGACGGAAGTCGTAGGACCCGGACCCCGCCGGCGGGCGGGGGCGGGAGGCGCCGCCGTCAGCGCGGCCGCAGCTTCCGGGCGAAGTCCCGCAGGTCGGCGGTGAACAGGCCGGGCTGCTCGAAGGCCGCGAAGTGGCCGCCGCGCGGCTGCTCGGCCCAGTGCACCACGTTCCACTGGCGCTCGCTCCAGCGGCGCGGCGACCGGGTCTTCTCGTACGGGTAGAGCGCGATGCCGGTGGGCACCTCCACCCGGCGGTCCCACACGGCCGGGTCGGAGCCGTACGCCTCCGACTCCGCGTACAGCCGGGCGGCGGAGGTGGCGGTGCCGGTGAGCCAGTAGAGCATGACGTTGTCCAGCAGCCGGTCGAGCGTGAACGGCAGGCCCTCGCGGGTGTCCGACCAGGTGTGGAACTTCTCCAGCAGCCAGGCCGCCAGCCCGGCCGGGGAGTCCTCCAGCGCCGGGCCGACGCTGTGCGGCCGGGTGGCCTGCTGGAGGTAGTAGCCGTTGTCGGCGCCGTGGACGCGGGCGTGGTGCCGCAGCGCCTCGCGCTCCGCCGGGGTCGCCTCGGCGAGTGGGTCGTCCAGACCGGGCGGGGGCACCGCCCAGGGAAAGTTGATGTGGGCGCCGAGCAGCCGGCCGGGGTGGGCCAGGCCCAACTGACGTATGACGAAGGCACCCCAGTCCCCGCCCTGGGCGAGATAGCGGCGGTGCCCGAGCGCCTCCATGAGCGCCGCGAACGCCTCCGCGATCGCCGGGACGCCGGCGCCCGGCGCGGTGGTCGGCCCGGACAGCCCGAAGCCCGGCATCGACGGCAGCACCACGTCGAAGGCGTCCTCGGCCCGGCCGCCGTGCGCGACCGGGTCGGTCAGCGCGGGCAGGCAGTCGAGGAACTCCACCACCGAGCCGGGCCAGCCGTGACACAGCAGCAGCGGCGTGGCGCCCTCGTGCGGCGAACGCACCACGAAGGCGTGCACCCGCAGCCCCGCGAACTCGCCGGCGACCTGCGGCAGGGCGTTCAGCTCGGCCTCGGTGCGGCGCCAGTCGTAGCGGTGCAGCCAGTGCCCGACGAGCCGCCGCAACCACGGCTGCGGCGTTCCCCGGTCCCAGTCCTCGCCCGGCAGGTCGTCGCGAAACCGGGTGCGCGCGAGCCGCTCGCGCAGATCGGCCAGAGCCTCGTCGGACGTAGTGATCGTGAACGCACGCATCCGGGCATTCTCACCCGCCGCGTCCACGGCACGACGCCCCGCCCGGGGTGGGACGGCCGGGCCCGCGTGTTGGCCACCTGCGCCGCGCCGGTCCTGAGTACAGGCACTCAAGCCGGGACGCCGGTCCGCCCCTTACGTCGCGTCCCAGCGGAACAGGCGGTGGGCCAGGGCCGTGAACACCGCCGCCGTCAGCAGCATCACGCCCATCGCCGGCAGCGCGTCCGACCAGCCGCCGCCGCGGGTCAGCACGTCCTGCATCGCCTGCACCAGGTGCTTCAGCGGCAGCGCCTCGGAGATCGACCGCACCCACGGCGGCGCCCCGTCGAGGGGGAAGAACGAGCCGGACAGGAAGGCCATCGGCAGCACCGCGATCTGGGCGAGGCCGTTGGCGGCGTCCTCGGTCTTCGCCCACGCGCCGATCGCGAAGCCGATCGACATGAATGCCACGCTGCCGCAGGCGACCAGCGGGATCACCAGCCACCAGCTCCCGGTCAGCTTCAGGCCGTAGTACGGGAGGGTGGCCACCAGCAGGAAGATGGCGGTCTGGCAGAAGGCCAGCAGCATGCTGACGCCGAGGCGGGCGGAGATCACCGGGCCGGCGCGCACCGGGGCCAGCCACAGGCGCCGCAGGATGCGCTTCTTGCGCCAGTTGACCAGCCCGAGCGCGGCGCTGAACACCCCGCCCATCGCCACCGCCCAGCCCAGCAGGCCGGGGGTGAAGTACTGGATGGCCTGGATCGACTCGTCCTCGACCTGGCCGCCGGTCAGCGTGTACGCGGGCGGCTGCCCGGTCGCCGCGATGCTGGCGCGGTCCACGACGGACCGCAGGAGGCCGCCGACGTTGCCCGCCTGCACCGGGTCGGCGGCCGAGACGCGCATCTGGACCCGGCCGCCGGGCTCCTCCCACACGGCGGCGTCGGCGTCCCCGTCGCGTACCTTCGTCAGCGCCTCCGCACGGTCGCGGGTCTTCTCGATCTCCAGGACCTCGTCGAGGTCCGCGCGCTGCTTCGCGGGCATGTCGTCGAAGACCTCGACGGCGCCGACCTGCACCACCGTGGCGCGGGAGACGCCCGCGTCCTTGAACAGGGCGCCGAAGAGGGCGAGGAACATCAGCGGGAAGATCAGGATGAAGAACACCGACGCGCGGTCGCGGAGCAGCCCCAGCGCCATGGCCTTCGACAGGCTGACGAACGGCTTCACTCGCGGTACTCCCGCCCGGTCAGCTGGAGGAACACGTCCTCCAGCGAGTCCACCTCCAGCTGCGCGGCCAGCTCGGCGGGCGGCCCGATGCGCAGGATGCGGCCGGCGTCCATCACCGCCACCCGGTCGCAGAGCACCTCCGCCTCGTCCATGTAGTGCGTGGTCAGGACGACCGTGCGGCCCGCGGCGTTGATGCCGCGCAGCAGGTCCCACAGGTTGCGCCGGGCCTGCGGGTCGAGGCCGGTGGTCGGCTCGTCGAGGAAGACCAGCTCGGGGTCGTGCACCAGGGCGCAGGCGATCGACAGGCGCTGCGCCTGGCCGCCGGAGAGCTTGTCCTCGCGGGTGCCGGCCTTCTCGGTGAGGCCGACCTCGGCGAGCATCGCGTCGGCGCGCTCGTCGCTCACGCCGTAGAGGGAGGCGAAGGTGAGGATCTGCTCGCGGGCCGTCAGCTTCTCGAAGAACGCCGACGCCTGGAGCTGGACGCCCATGCGCCGCAGCAGCCCCGGGTTGCGCGGCCAGGACGGCTCGCCGAGCAGCAGCGCGCGGCCCTCGTCGGGGCGGCGCAGGCCCTCGACCATCTCCAGGGTGGTGGTCTTTCCGGCGCCGTTCGGGCCCAGCAGGCCGAAGAACTCGCCGGCGCGGACCTCGAAGCTGACGCCGTCGACCGCGGGTACGTCGCCGTAGCGCTTGCGCAGGTCGTGGACGGAGATCGCGGCGGTCATGGGGGCGACCCTAGCTCCGGAGCGGTCGCTTCGGCAGGGGTGGGGTGCCGGCAGCGCGGCCCGGGCGGGAACCGCCGCTTCGGGTGACACCGCGTCGGCGGCGTCCGGCTCAGCCTCGGGGGTGGCCGTGGGGCGCTGACGCCTCGTCTTCAAGGGCGTACGAGGGCGTACGGCGCCGGGGGCGGCGGTGGCGTACGGGATGGGGTCCGTACGGCATCGCCTCGGCCGGCCGGTTCCGGAACGTTTCAGCGCCGGGGCGGCCGGGTGGTGCGGGGTGGTGCGGGTCGTACCGGGTGGTGCGGGTCGTACGGGCGGGCCGCTAGCCGCGCTCGATGCGGATCGTCGTCCACGCCCCCACGTGCACCCGGTCGCCCTCCCGGAGCGGCACCGGGACGAAGGGCTGGATCGGGTCGGCCGCGCCGTTGACCGTCGTGCCGTTGGTGCTGTTCTGGTCGACGACCGCCCAGCCGCCCTCCGGCTGCTCGACGAGCACCGCGTGCTTGTGCGAGACGCCCGGGTCCTCCGGCGGGCGGGCGAGGTCGATGTCCGGGACCTCGCCGGTCGACTGCCGCTTGCGGCCGATCGCGATCTGCGGGCCGACCAGCGGCACCTTCTGCTCCGGCGAGTACGCCGGGAGGTTCAGCCCCTGCGCCTCGGGTCCGCTGCGGGTCATCATCGCAGTGAAGTACTCCCGGTCCGGCGCCACGACCGCGACCCAGCCCACCGGCTGCTGCGGCGGCCCCTGCCCGGGGAAGTGCTGCCCCTGCTGCTGCCCCTGCTGCGGAGGCGGCTGCGGCGGTGGCTGCGCCGAGCTGGGCGGGGTGATCACGAAGTCGCCGCCGCCGACCCGCGGGTCCGGCTGCGCCGGCGGAGGCGCGCCCGGGCCCGGCCCCGGCACCGTACCCGGACCGGGCGGCGGGGGCGGAGGCGGCGGCGCCTGCGCCGCGCCGGTGTCCGGGCCGAGCGGCTCGGAGCCGCGCTGGACCTGGGAGGAGCCCGACGGCTGGTACTGCAGCCCCTGCGGGTGCTGCGGGTGGAAGCCCTGCGAGAAGCCGGCCGCCGTCGCCGGCGGCACGTACGGCTGGGCACTCTGCGTGACGAAGTTGTACCGGCACTCCTCGCAGAACTGCGCCTGCCCCTCCCGGGGCGTGCCGCACGACGGGCAGGGCTGGGCGGCCTGGGCCGGCCCGCCGGCCGGGGGACCCGGGTAGCCGTAGCCCCCCGGGCCCGGCGGCGGGACCTGGGCGGCCGGCGGCGGGACGGCGCCGGGCATGCGGATGCCGCACACCTCGCACCAGTCCTCGGCTCCTGACGGGTGACCGTTCGGGCAGGTCGCCATCTCGGTGGATCCCCCTGTCTCGCTCTCGTCACTTCTTGACGCGGACCGTCTTCGTCGACCGCGTCTCCAGCGTCATCTCGTCGGCCTCCGCGACCTTGGGCTTCAGACGCACAGTACCGCTCGCGGCGTCGACGACGTCCACCACCTTCGACAGTAGCTTTGCGGTGTCCTCGTTGCCGGAGTCGTTCGCCAGCTGGACGGCGCGGCCCAGCTTGGCCGTGGCGCCGTCCATGTCGCCGGCCTTGCGGTCCTCCAGCCCCTCCTGGATGACGTGGGCCAGCTCGGCCTGCCCGGTGTAGTGCGCGACCTGCGGGTTGATCCGGGTCGAGGCCGCCATGTCGTCCGTCCACACCGCCCGGATGAGCCCCTGCGACAGCGTCTGCGCGCTGCCGTCGGGCTGCGGCAGGATCAGCGAAACCCGGGCCGCGAGCATCTCCTGGCCGACCGAGGCCGGGGGCACCTCCACGCAGACGTGGTAGTCGCGGGACTCGTCGCCCCACGAGCCGGTCGGGTAGTCGCCGGCCCGCGGGCCCGCCTCCGTACGCCGCTCGGTCAGCTCCTCGACCGTGGGCGCGACCTGCTTGACGAACTTGATCGCCGAGCCCTGCGGGGTCCACAGCCGCAGGGCCACGTCCGCGACCTCCTTGCCCATCGCGGTCTCCATCATCTGCGTGAAGTCCGCGGCCAGCCCGGCCGGGTCGGCGACGATGTCGGCGGTGCCGAGGAGCGCCGAGGCGATGCCGGTGACCTCCTTGACCTCCCAGTCCGTGCCGACGCCGCGGGCGTCGCAGGTGAAGCGGCCGGCGCAGGCGTCGAGGGAGGCGCGCAGGTCCTCCGGCGACTCGTGCTCGTTGCGGCCGTCGGTGAGCAGGATCCCGTGCCGGATCGCCACGTCGGCGGAGCCGAGGAGCTTGTCCGCGAGCCGCAGCCAGGTGCCGATGGCGGTGCCGCCGCCGGCGCTCAGCTTGCGCAGCGCCTCCTTGGCCTCGGTACGGGTCGTGGCGTCGGCGACCGCGAGCCGGCCGCCGCCGGGGTAGACCTCGCGCGCCACGTGGGTGCCGGCGACGACGGCGAACGCGACGCCGTCGCGTACCGTCTCGATCGCGGCGGAGGTGGCGTCGCGGGCGTTGCGCATCTTGGTGGGGGGATAGTCCATCGAGCCCGAGCAGTCGACCATGATCACCACGCCCGCGTCCGCGCCGCCGGCGGCGGACCCGGCGCCCGCCGGGGCGGCGGCGGGCAACGGCATGCCGCCGGTCGTGCCGCCGCCGGTCGAGGCGACGGTCACGATCGCGCTCACTTCCCGGCCGCCCTCGGGCAGGTACTCGTTCTGGTAGACCTCGACCGAGAACTCCGGCGCGTTCGACTTCGAGAAGTTGGCCATCTCGTCCCCTCCCACTGATGGTGATGAGAATCTATGTAGACAATTCATCGGGCAAGAGAGGCTGAACACGTTCCTTGCGCCGCCCCCCATGGCGGATCAGGCCACCCCGCGCCCCCCTTCCATCACGAAGGGCCTGCCCCGCCCGCCGGGCCGGGGAACGGGAGTACCGCCACTGTTACGTTGTCGTGGCCGCCGCCGTCCAGCGCGTGACCGACGAGCACCTGGGCCGCGTGCAGCGGCCGGGCCGCGGCGTCGGCCGGCACCGCGGCGGCCAGCTCGGCCGCCGCCTCGGCGTAGTTCCACAGGCCGTCGGTGCACACGATCACCACGCCCGGCCCGTCCGGCTTGAAGGACGCCGTGTGCGGGTCGAGTTCGTGCGCGTCCGCGCCGAGCCAGCCGGTGATCGCGTGCGCGCGCTCGTCGGCGTACGCGTCGGCCTCGTTCATCAGCCCGGCGGCGACCATCTGCGCCGCCCACGAGTCGTCCTCGGTGAGCCGGGCGGCGGGCGCGGCGCGGTCGTCCGGCACCCAGTACGCGCGCGAGTCGCCGACCCAGCCGACGGTCAGGATGCCGCCGGCGATCACCGCGCTGACGATCGTGCAGGCGGGGGCGTTCTGGTGGCTGAGTGGCGAGTGCTGCGCGGCCAGTTCGTTCACCGCACCGGCCGCGGCGAGCAGCGCCTCGTGCATCGCCTGCTGCGGGTGCAGCCCGCGGCCCAGCGTGCCCTTGAGCGCCGTGCCCGCGGCGCCGCTGGCGGCGGCGGACGCCTCGTCCGGGCGGCTGGCGGAGGACACGCCGTCGCAGACGACGGCGACGGTCGCGGGGGCGCCGTTGGGCAGGGCCGCCCCGGCGATGGCGAAGAAGTCCTCGTTGCGGTGGTGGCGCAGGCCCCGGTCGGTGACCGCGGCGACGCCCTCGGCCTCCTGCTCCATGTGGTCGCGCTCGCGCGGCTGTGCGTGGCCGCAGCGTTCGCAGTAGCCGTCGGTGTCGATCGCGCCCGTACGGCACGCGATGCAGCGCCGCCCGGCCGGCACCGGCCCGGCGGCCCCGGCAGACTGCGCCGGGTCGGCCGCCCCGGCGGCCGTGCCGAGGGCCGCCCGCGGGTCGGCGCCCTGCGGCGCGGCCGGCTCGGCGATGCGGTAGTGCTCGGGGTCCTCCTCGGGCGCGTCGAGCAGGAACTCGCCGCTGTCGCCGGCCCCCTGCGGTACGTCCCCGGGGCCCGCGATGCGGTAGCTGCCGGTGCGCTGCGCCGCCGAGGGGCCGTCCGGCCCGGCCGCCGGCTCCCCGGGCACGGGCGGCGTCCCCGCCGGAGCGCCCGGCGGCGTACCCGCCGGGGCCGCCGCGGGACCGGCGCCGTTCGACCCGGCCGCGGGCTCCGCCGCCGCCGGGGCGGGCGCGGGCGCGGCGAGATCCGCGCCGCACGCCCCGCAGAACAGGTCACCCGCCTCCAGCGGCTCCTCGCACGAGGGGCACGCGCTCAGTTGGGATACGGGAGGTGTGTTCGCCATGGGCTTTCCTCTCATACCCAGGTCTTCGGCCGGTAGCGGTTGGCCCGTTCGACCATGTCGATCCGCTCGTGACCGTGCTGCGCGAGCCGGGCCAGCACCCGGAAGGAGTTTTCCAGACCGAGCCGCAGTCCGTTCTCGTCCAGCGCGCAGCCCAGCAGCGGCTGCTGCCCACCGTACGGGCCGGCGGGCGCGCCCGGGCCGCCCGGCCCGGCCGTACCCGCACCGGCCCCGGTGCTGCCGGTCAGCACCCAGTCCAGCGCACTGCCCAGGACCTCGGTGGACAGCTTCGCCCGGCGGCCCGAGTCCAGGCCCACGTCCTGTAGCCGCTCGACCTGCGCCCCGGCCGCCTGGAGGTCGTTGAGCAGCGGCTCCTGCGGGGCCCGCTGCCGCAGCCGGGCTCTGATCGCGGCCACCCGCGCGGCGGTGTAGTGGATGGACGCCTCCGGTACGGACTCCAGCGCCCGTACCGCGCCGGGCCGGTCGGCGGCGGCGAGCCGCACCCGGGCGAGTCCGAACGCGGCGCTGACGTAGGCCGGGTCGGACGTCCACACCAGCCGGTAGTACTCGGTGGCGTTGTCCAGCTGGCCCAGCACCTCGGCGCAGATGCCCAGCGCCAGCTTCGGCGCCGGCTCGCCGGGGAAGGCGTCGTAGATCGCGTCGAACGACAGCGCCGCGGTCTCGAAGTCGCGGGTGGCCAGCGCCTGGAGCCCGCGGTACCAGACGATCCGCCAGTCGTCGGGGTGCTGCTCGCCCAGCTCGCTGAGCGCCGAGCCGGTCGCCGCCAGGTCGCCCAGCTCCAGGAGGGCGCGCACCCGGCGCAGTTGCAGCTCGACGGAGTCGGTCGGCGCGTTGGCCAGCGCGGCGGTCAGCTCCGCCGGCGCGGAGGCCATCAGACCGGCGAGGAAGCCGGCGTTGGGGTCGTTCGGGTTCACCCGCGGCACCGGCAGCGCCAGCGCCGCCGCGGGGGAGTCCAGCGGCAGCGTGTCGGCGATCTGCGCGGGCAGCGCCACCTGCGTGCCCATTCCCGGGCCGCCGGGCGGCAGCTGCGCCGGTACGCCCTGCGCGGGCGGCAGCGCCGGGGCGCCGTTCCCGGCCGCGGCCCGCGCCGCGCGTGCGCGCTTGCCGACCGCCCGGGCGCCGAGCTGCGACGTCTCGCCGGTCGCCGGCGGGAACAGCTCGGTGTCCACCACCCGCAGCTCCGGCCCGAAGAGGGTGGACAGCGCCGGCTGCGGCTTGCCCGTCTGCAGCGCCACGACCTCCCGCAGCACGCCCGTCAGCTGCTCGGACATCTCCGCGGCCGAGGCGAACCGGCGGGCCGGGTCGGGGTCGGTGGCGCGGACCAGCAGGCGGTAGAAGGACTCGTACCGGTGGAAGACGTCGATCGAGTCGGGGTCGGGCAGGCTGTCGACGAAGACGTTGGTGTAGCCCTGGAAGTCGAAGGTCAGCACGGCCAGCGTGCGGGCCACCGTGTACAGGTCGGAGGCGACGGACGGGCCGACGTCGGCGACCTCCGGCGCCTGGTAGCCGACGGTCCCGAAGATCGCCGACTCCTCGTCGTCCATGCGGCGCACCGCGCCCATGTCGATCAGCTTGAGCTGGTCGCCCTGCTGGATGGCGTTGTCGACCTTGAAGTCGCAGTACAGCAGGTTGCGGCTGTGCAGGTGCCCGAGCGCCTCCAGCGCCTCGATCCCGTACGCGCACGCCACCTCGACCGGCAGCGGGTCGCGCTTGCCGTCCGGCGTCCGCCGCTCGTTGGCGATCTCCTTCATCGACTTGCCGCCGACGTACTCCATGACGATGTAGCCGTCGAGGCTGCCGGTGCGCTGGTCGAGGTGCTCGACGAAGTTGTAGATGCGCACGATGCCCGCGTGCTCGATCTCCGCGAGGAAGCGGCGCTCGGAGACGGCGGCGGCGATGGCGTCCTCGTCGCCGGTGTTCAGCAGGCCCTTCAGGACCACCCAGCGGTCGGCGACCGCCCGGTCGATCGCCAGGTAGATCCAGCCCAGGCCGCCGTGCGCGAGGCAGCCGGCGACCTGGTACTGCCCGTGGACGATGTCGCCCTCCTGCAACTTCGGCACGAAGGAATACGGCTGGCCGCACTTGGTGCAGAAGCCCTCCGTACGCCCCGGCCGCCCGCTCCGCGAACGGCCCACCGGCGCGCCGCAGTCGCTCCGGCTGCAGTACCGCTTGCGCTCGGGCACCTCGGGGTTCTCCAGCACCGCCGTGCGCGGGTCGGGCCGCGGCACCTCCGGCACCGACACCAGGCCCGCGCCCAGCCTGCCGCGGGAGGCGACCGCGGACGTGCGGGAGCTCTTGACCGAGACGGAACGCCCCGTCGACTCGCCCGTCAGCGCGCGCGACAGCCGCCCGGAGACCGACCGGCGCGACGCCCGCGAACTGCTCCGGGACGTGCTGCCCGACCGGCCCGACGCACTGGAGCCGCTCGACGAGCTGCCCCGGCTGCCGCGACGGTGCCCGGTGACCCCGGTGGGCGCCGAGCCGACGACGCCGTCCGGCGAGACGACGGGGGCGAGGCCGCAGGTGTCGCAGTACAGCTCGCCGCCGCCGACGTCCTCGTACGTGCCCCCGCAGCCCGGCCGCTGACATGCCTGCGCGTTGCTCATGACTCCCCCAACTCCGTTCCGTCCAGCCTCACGCCGTGCCTCCGGGGCCTCCGGGGCGGTCGACCGGGCCCGCCAGCACCTCCGCCGTGGCCCGCTGATAGCGCAGCACCGCCTGCTCCGCCGCGATCAGGTCGCAGGGCGCCGACCACAGCAGCCGGCGCGCCGCGTCGTACCGCTCCACCAGGATGCGGTCCTCGGCGAAGCCGTGCCGGGCCGCCTTCGCCTTGTACGCGTCCAGCCGGCCGCGCAGCTCCGCGCGGACGGCCAGCGGCGCGGTCACCGCGGTCAGCGACTCCCGCGCCCGCAGCAACTCCTCCTCGGCCCGCTGCTCCAGGCTCTCCAGCAGCGGCGACAGCCGGTGCCACTGGGCCCGCCGGCGGAAGTCGACCGCGTTGGCCAGCTGCTCGTTCAACGCGGTCGGCGGGCCGCTGACCGCCGGGACCTCGGACGCCGCGATCTTCGCCAGCACCTCCCCGCGCGCCCGGCGGGCCTCGCCCAGCGTACGGTCCGCGCGCGACAGCACGTCCCGTACCCGGATCAGCCGCTCCTCCGCGTCCTGCCGCACGTGCAGCACGGCGTCGATCTCCCGGCGCACGTCCTCCAGGCCGCGGGCCGCCGCGTCGTAGCGCGCCGTGTCCGGCGTGCCGCCGCCGGGCGCCGCGCCGCGGCTGCGCCCCGCGGGCCGGGACCAGAACGCCAGCGGGTCGCGGACCACCTCGTCGCGCAGCGAGGACAGCTCCGCGGTGATCCGCTCCAGGTCGTCGCCCGCCGGGTGCTCCCCGGGGCGGACGCCGACGGACTGGGCCAGCGACCGGGTGCGCTGGAGCTCGGCGGCGAGCAGGTCGATGCGCGCGGGCAGCGCCGACCACACGGAGTCCGCCGCCGCGACGACGTCGATCACCTCCGCGTACCACCGGTTCATCCGCTCCACCAGCTCGTCCAGCTTCAGCGACTCCGCCAGCCGGGCCGGGCCGCCCGTCAGCGACGCCGGATAGCCGCCGGCGGCCCCGGGGGACGCCTGGGCGGCGCCGGGCGCGATGGTCACGCCGTGGTCGCGCAGCAGCGCCGTCAGCTCGGCCAGCTCCGCGGCGCCGGGGGAGCGCCGGCGGGCGCGGATCTCGCGGGCCGTGGCCAGCGCGCCGGTGTACGCGTCGAAGTGCGCCCACAGCAGCGAGATCGCCTGCTCGGCGGCGGCCCAGCGCTCCTTGGTCGTACCGGACAGCTCGGCGCCCTCCAGCAGCCGGCGTCCCGCGTGGTCCTGGAGTGCGAGCAGCGAGGTCTCGACCGCCTCGTGCTCGGCTCCCAGACGCGCAAGCGCACGATCGACCTCCTCGCGGTCCATCGAACCCCGTGGCGGGAGCGGCATCTGTTTCCCTCCGTGCTGCCGTGCTCTGCCCGTTGACTTCTGTTGTCGCCTGTCTCTGCCCGCGTCCGCTCAGTCCTTGTACTTCGGGGCCGGCGGACCGTCGATGCCCGGCATGTCGTCGGCCAGCCACTCCTGGTACGCGTCCTGCCAGCGCCCGTCCTTGCGGTAGTCCTCCAGCAGCTTGTTGACCCTGCGCACCAGGTCGTGGTCGTCGATGTTCATCGCCACACCGTAGGGCTCGGGGCGGTTCAGGGTGCCGACCAGCTTCATCGACGGGTCCTGCGCGGCCTGGCCGGCCGCCAGCGCGTTGTCGGTGACGACCGCGTCGGCCTTACCGAGCTGTACCCGCACCAGGCAGTCGAGCTGGTTCGGCGCCAGCTTGACGTCCGCGCCGTAGCCGCCCTCCTCCAGGGCGCCCTGGCCCGTGGAGCCCTCGGCGGTGCAGACGCGCTTGCCGTCCAGGCTCTCGTCGAAGCCGGTGATGTCCGAGCCCTCGGGCGCGAGCACCGCCTGGTCCCCGGTGAAGTACTCGGTGGAGAACGCCACCTGCTCGATGCGCTCGCAGTTGATGGTCATCGTGCGCACCACCATGTCCACCCGCTTGTCCTCCAGCGCCGGGATGCGCTCGCTGGTGGGGATGGAGCGGAAGACGACCTTGCTCTCGTCGCCGAGGATCTCCCCGGCGATGGCCCGGGCCAGGTCGATGTCGAAGCCCTCCAGCTTGCCGGTGAGCGGGTTGCGGTAGCCCCACTGAAAGCTGTTCTGGTCGACGCCCACGATCAGGCGCTGGGGCTCCCGGTCCCTGATCCGCTGGACGCCGTCGCCCGAGGCGGTCGCGGACGGCCGCAGGCTCGCCTCCGGCGTCTCGCACTCCTCCTGGTCCGCCTTGGCCGCCTTCGCCGGCTGAGCCGCGACCGCACCGCCGGCGGCGCGGTCGTCCGCCCGCGGGTCCTGCCGGTCGTCGCCGGCGAGGCCGGGCAGCAGGGCGGCGGTCAGGGCGACGGCCGCCGCCGTCCCGGCCACGCCGCCCCAGCCGCGCAGGCTCCGCCGCCTCGTCCGCCGTGTCTTCGGTGCTCCCGCTGTCCGCACAGCTGCCTCCCCCTCCGCCGTCACCGGTACTCCGAGAGCCTGCGCCCGATGCCGAACACCGCGCCGGCGGCGCCCAGCACGCCGAGCACCGCGGCGCCGATCCACAGGCCGGAGAGCGCCCCGCGGCCGTCCTCGGCCGCCCGGGTGAACTCCCGCTGCTCGTGCTTCAGGGCCGCGACGAGGCTGTCGTCGACCTGGTCGAAGAACTCGCTGGTCGACTCCTCCCCGCCGCCGCCGATGACCATGTCCTTCGCGGCCTCGTAGTCGCCCGCGACGTTCTTGTCCTGCGCCTCGTCGTGTATCTGCCGCCACTCGCGTACGTTCGCCATGGCCTCGACGACGGGCTTCTCGCCCTCGTCGTCGTCGGCCAGCTCCATGGCGCGGCCGAGCATGCTGCCCGCCGGCGCCGCCTCGGCGCCGGCGTTCTTGCCGGCCAGCTCCTTCATGCTCGTGAGGTAGCTGGCCTCGTACGTGTCGACGCCCTCGTCGTTGGTGACGGAGCCCCGGTTGACGTACGTCAGGTTCTCGTCGGCCCGCGCCTTGAGGGTGTTGATCCGCGCCTCGTTGAGGGCGTGGAGCGACTGGGCACCGTGCCGGTCGGAGTCGCCGAGGCCGGAGCGGGCCAGGGAGTGCCCGACGGCCAGCCAGAGCAGCACGGCCGCGGTGGCGGCGGTGGCCGCCAGCATGCCGTGGTTGAACACCCGGTTCGTCCGGCGGAAGTGGCGGTGCTGCGCCCAGCCGAGCACCCCGACCGCGAGCAGTCCGCTGACCAGCGCCGCCCACGGCCAGCCCCGGGCGTCGGCGTAGTCCTGCTCCAGCTGGGCGGTCTCCGCGCGGTACAGGTCACGGGCGGCGGGCAGCAGCTTGTCGCGCATCTGCTCGTCCGCGTAGCGCAGGTACGCGCCGCCCAGCGGGAGGCCCTGGCGGTTGTTCGCGCGGGCGGTCTCGACGAGCGAGGTGTAGACCGGAAGCGCCTTGTTCAGCTGCTCGATCTCCTCCTGCGCGTCCCCGGCGCCCTCGGAGTTGGCCGCGGCCCGCACCAGCAGCTCCGACGCCCGCTCGATGTCCGCGTCGTACCGCTCGCGCACCTTGCGCGGCTCCTGCCCGCCCTCCAGGAAGCCGGTGGCCGCGGTGGTGTTGGCGTCGGCGAGGGAGCGGTAGATCTCGGCGGCGTCCGCGCTCAGCGGCTGGCTGCGGTGGACGACGTCGTCGGCCGCCGCCGACCGGGCGGACACCTGCCAGGCGGTGAGCGCGCCGAAGAGCACGACCAGCGCCGCCAGTACGGCGCCGATGATCCGCAGCCGCCCCGGCTCGGTGGTCGCGGCGGCGCGCAGCCGGTCGAAGCCCTCGGCGAACGCGGAGCGCCGGGCCGGCGGCACGGCGGGCGGCGGCGGTGCGGCGGAGCCGCCCGCGGGGGAGCCCGCTGCCGGCCGCGGCGGGCCGTCCGGCGCGACCTGCGCGGGAAACGCGGGCGCGCTCTGGTGCTCCGGCGGCGCGGCGCTGCCGGCCGGCGGCGGGTACGTCACGTGACCTCCCCCTGGGTCGCTGGCTGTTCGCCCGGTGCGTGGGCGGGTCCAGTCCGTCCCGGGCACCGTCGGCAAGTATGGCGGCCCGTGCCGACCGTCACACCGCGATTCCCGGGATCTTGTTCGGATCGGTACCGTAGCGCGCTGCCGAGCGGGCGTCCGGCCCCCATCCTGCCCTTCTTCACGCGCGGCGCACCCGTTCGGTTCCGGTTCCGACCGGCTTGCGCGCCCCCGGGGGAGGGACGGGGCGCGGGCGCCGCCCGGGGCGGCTCGGGGGCGGCGCCGGGGGTGCGCCGGGCATAACAAAGGCCCGGGTCTAGGCAGAGATGCCGTCGATCCGGGCCAGGGCCTCGTCCGCGCCGTATGGCTGCAGGTAGGGCAACCAGCGCGGGTCCCTATGCCCCGTGCCGATGATCCGCCACGCCAGTCCGGACGGCGGGGCCGGCTGATGGCGCAACCGCCAGCCCAGCTCGTGGATCGGCCGGTCGGCCTTCACGTGGTTGCAGCGGCGGCAGGCCGCCACGACGTTGTCCCAGCGGTGCTGGCCGCCGCGGCTGCGCGGGATGACGTGGTCGACGCTGGTGGCCACCGCGCCGCAGTACGCGCAGCGCCCGCCGTCGCGGGCGAAGAGCGCCCGGCGGGTGAGCGGAACGGGCCCCCGGACGGGGACCCGTACGAACCTCTGCAGCCGCACCACGCTTGGCGCCGCTATCACCCTTGTGGCGCTGTGCAGGAATGCTCCGGAATTCTCCAGGCTCACGGCCTTGCCGTTCAGCACCAGGATGAGTGCGCGGCGCAGTGGCACGACGCCGAGCGGCTCGTATGAAGCGTTGAGGACGAGGACGTGCGGCACGGGGCCTCCTTGTACGCCGGCGGCGCGTGGCTTGCGCCGGGACGATCTGGTCAACAGTGTGTCCTGCACCCCCGCCTGCGCGCCAGCCACGATCAGGTAAACGGGCCAACCGCCCGGCAAGGTTCCACGGCCGCCCCCGAGAAGGTGATCCCCCCGCCGGCCCCGCCCTACGCCTGGCCACCGGGGGCGTGACCGGACCGGGACACGGGGCGGCGCACTGCCCCGCGCGCCCCCCGGGCCGGGCGCCGCCGGGACGGGGAAGGGGCAGGCCGGAGCGCCGGGTAGGGTCGGGGGGTACCCCACGCCGCGGGACGCAGGGGGAGCGTCCGCCTGTGAACGGAAGGTTCCACGCCCGTGCCCGCCACCCGCCTTCCGGCTGCCGCGAGCCCCGCCCCGTCGTTCGAGGAATCGCGCGAGAAGGCGGAGGAGACGGCCGGCTGGATCCAGGACAACTGGACGTCGTGGCTCGGCGTGGGCCTGCGCATCCTCCTCGTCCTCGTCATCGCGTACGTGCTGCGCCGCGTGGTCCAGCGCATGATCACCAGGCTGATAGCGCGGATGACGCGCACCGCCGACGCCGTGGACGGCACCGCGCTCGGCGGGCTGCTGGTCAACCACGAGAGACGCCGGCAGCGGTCCGAGGCGCTCGGCTCGATCCTGCGCAGCGGCGCCTCCTTCCTGATCCTCGGCACCGCCGCTCTGACCATCCTCTCCGCGCTGGAGATCGACCTGGCGCCGCTGCTCGCCAGCGCCGGCGTCGCGGGCGTCGCCATCGGCTTCGGCGCCCGCAACCTGGTGATGGACTTCCTCTCCGGGATCTTCATGCTCGTCGAGGACCAGTACGGGGTCGGGGACACCATCGACGTCGGCGAGATCACCGGCGAGGTGATCGAGGTCGGGCTGCGGGTGACCAAGCTGCGCGGCGACAACGGAGCGATCTGGTACATGCGCAACGGCGAGGTCAAGCGCATCGGCAACCTCAGCCAGGGCTGGGCCACGGCCTCGGTCGACGTGCCGGTGCCGGCCGGCGAGGACCTGGACCGGGTGCGCGCCGCGGTCGTCGCGGCCGGCGAGGAGCTGGGCGGCACCGAGCCGTGGACCGAGGAGCTGTGGGGCGAGGTCGAGGTGCTGGGCCTGACCTCCGTCGCGCAGGGCACGGCGACGCTCCAGGCGCAGGTCAGGACCGCGCCGGGGAAGTCCCTCGGGGTCGAGCGCGAGCTGCGCTGGCGGATCCGGGAGACGCTGCTGGCGGCCGGGATCGTGATGTCGGACCTGCCGCCGGGCACCGTGATGGCGCCGCGGCCGGCGGACTCCGCGGTGCCGCGGCAGCAGCCGGGCTCCGGCGGCGGTGGTGGCGGTGGCGGTGGTGGCGGCGGGGAGTAGCCCGCCCCCGGGCCGCCGGCCGGCGGCGGCCCGGCCGTGACCCGTATCGCGCCCACCCTCTTGACGTGCTCCGTCCGCGGCATTAGTTTCGCCGCACTCCGATAGGAAACTTTCCTAACCATCCCGTAGCGGCAAGCTGTACGGCACGGATCCGGATCGGTGAGAGGTGACGCCCATGGCCGGTGGCCCGGGGACGCTGCGCGCGATGAACGACCGCGCGGCGCTGGACCTGCTGCTGGAGCACGGCACGCTCTCGCGCACCCGGCTCGGCAAGCTCACCGGGCTGTCCAAACCGACCGCCTCGCAGCTGCTCGCCCGGCTGGAGGCGGCCGGGCTGGTGATCGCGACCGGCACCAGCGAGGGCAGCCCGGGCCCCAACGCCCAGCTGTACGCACTCAACCCCGCCGTCGCGCACGTCGTCGGGCTCGACGTCAGCGCCGCCCGGATCCGCGCGGCCGTCGCCGACGTCACCGGCCGCACGGTCGGCTCGTACGAGCTGACCACCGGCAAACGCGCCGGCGGCGCCGCGGCGGAGGGGACCGTGCGCCGCGTCGTCCGCGCCGTCGACGGCGCCGCCAAGGACGCCGGGCTCACCCGCGCCGAGCTGCACCGCGCCGTCATCGGCACCCCCGGCGCCTTCGACCCCGGCACCGGCCGCCTGCGCTACGCCTCCCACCTGCCCGGCTGGCACTCCCCGACGCTGCTGGAGGAGCTGGCCGCCGCCCTGCCCATGCCGCTGGCGTACGACAACGACGTGAACCTCGCCGCCGTCGCCGAGCAGCGCCGCGGCGCCGCCCGCGGCCACGACGACTTCGTGCTGCTCTGGAACGAGGAGGGCCTCGGCGCCGCCGTCGTCATCGGCGGCCGGCTGCACCGCGGCGGCACCGGCGGCGCCGGCGAGGTCGGCTTCCTGCCGGTGCCCGGCGCCACCCTCGTACGCCAGGTCACCCGCGCCAACAGCGGCGGCTTCCAGGAGCTCGCCGGCGCCCAGGCGCTCGCCCCGCTCGCCCGCGAGCTGGACCTCGTCCCCGAGCGGGGGCCCTACGCCGAGGTCGCCGCCGAACTCGTCGCCCGCGCCGCGGCCGACCCGGACGACCCCCGCCACGCCGCACTCCTCGACCGCTTCGCCCAGCGCCTCGCCGTCGGCCTCGCCTCCGTCGTCGCCGTCCTCGACCCCCAGCTGATCGTGCTCTCCGGCGCCGTGCTGGCCGCCGGCGGCGACCGGCTGCGCGGGCTCGTCCAGGCGGAGCTGGCCGAGCTGGCCGCGCCCCGGCCGCGCCTGGTGACCGGTGCGGTCGAGCGGCACCCCGTCCTCACCGGCGCGCTGGAGAGCGCGCTCGCCGCCACCCGCGACGAGGTCTTCGACACCACCGTCCGCTGACCCCCGCCGACCCCGACGACCCCCGGCCGGAGTGCGCCCGGCCCGTCCCGCCCGTACCGCCCACCACCCACCCGGCTCCGTCTTCCCGCCAGGAGGTACGTCCACCATGCCCGCAACCCGCCCACGCGCCCGCGCCGTCACCGCGGTCGCCGCCGGGGCCGCGCTGTCCCTCTTCGCCGCCGCCTGCACCGGAAGCAACGACTCCGGCGCCGCGAACGACGACCCCGACGCCGAGGTCACGCTCACGTTCTGGCACGGCTGGAGCGCGCCGTCGGAGGTCGAGGCGATCGAGGCCAACATCGAGGCGTTCGAGAAGAAGTTCCCCAACATCACCGTGGAGGCCGTCAAGGGCGTCAACGACGACAAGCTCAACCAGGGCCTGCGCGCCGGCGGCGACAACGCGCCCGACGTCGTGTCCTCGTTCACCACCGACAACGTCGGCCGCTTCTGCTCCTCGAACGTCCTCGCCGACCTCGCCCCGTTCCTGGAGAAGTCCGGCATCGACCCGGACAAGACCTTCCCGGCGCCGATGCTCGACTACACCCAGTACGAGGGCAAGCGCTGCGCCCTGCCCCTCCTCGGCGACGCGTACGGCCTCTACTACAACAAGGACGCCTTCGCCGAGGCCGGCATCGACGCCCCGCCGAAGACCCTCTCCGAGTTCGAGAAGGTCGCGAAGAAGCTCACCAAGCCCGACGGCGACGGCTACGAACAGCTCGGCTTCATGCCCAACTACCAGGGCTACGAGACCACCGTCGAGCACTACGGCGGCCAGTTCGGCGTCACCTACTTCGACGCGGAGGGCAACGCCAACGCCGCCGAAGACCCCAGGATGACCGAGCTGTTCGAGTGGCAGAAGAGCATGGTCGACTCCCTCGGCGGCTTCGAGAAGCTGCGCAGGTACCGGAACACCTTCGGCGACGAGTGGGGCGCCAAGCACCCGTTCCACACCGGCCAGGTCGCCATGCAGATGGACGGCGAGTGGCGCGGCAAGATGGCCGCCGACGCCGGCGTCGACTTCGAGATGGGCGCGGCGCCCTTCCCCGTACCCGACGACCAGGTGGACTCGTACGGCAAGGGCTACCTCTCCGGCACCATCACCGGCATCGCCGCCACCAGCGACAAGAAGAACGCCGCCTGGGAGTTCGTGAAGTACCTGACGACCGACACCGACGCCGTCGTGAGCTTTGCCAACGCCATCCACAACGTGCCCTCCACGCTGGCGGCGCTGAAGTCCCCGAAGCTCAACGACGACCCCGTCTACCGCACGTTCGTCGACATCGCCCAGCACCCGGAGTCCAGCCACGCGCCGCCCTCGAAGAACGGCGGCGCCTTCCTGCTCACCCTCCAGGACTACGGGCTGAAGTACGAGAAGGGCGCCGAGGACGATCTGCAGGCCCTGCTGGAGCAGGCCGACGAGCAGATCGACAAGGACAACGCGCAGGCCGGCTGATGCCCGCCGCCGTCTCCACCCTGGGTGCGCGGCGCCGCCGCGCGGCGCTGCGCACCTTCGGGTTCCTCTCGCCCTGGCTCATCGGCTTCAGCGTCTTCTTCGCCTACCCGCTCGGCGCCACCGTCTACTTCTCCTTCATGAAGTACGACGGGTTCACCGACCCCGTCTGGGTGGGCCTGAAGAACTGGCGCTACGTCCTGTTCGACTACCCCTTCTTCTGGCCCGCCCTGACCAACACCCTGTGGCTGGTCGCCGTGATGGTCACCCTCCGGGTGATCTTCGGTCTCGGCATCGGCCTGCTCATCACCAAGGTCAAGACCGGCGCGGGCCTCTTCCGCACCCTGTTCTACCTGCCGTTCCTGGCCCCGCCGGTCGCCGCCACCATGGCCTTCGTCTTCCTCATGAACCCCGGCACCGGACCGGTCAACACCATCCTCGACCGGATCGGCCTGGGCGAACCCGCCTGGTTCAACGACCCGCAGTGGTCCAAACCCGCGCTGACCATCCTCGCGCTGTGGACCGTCGGCGACCTCATGGTCATCTTCATGGCCTCGCTGCTGGACGTGCCGAAGGAGCAGTACGAGGCCGCCGAGCTGGACGGCGCCGGCGCGTGGGCGCGGTTCCGGTACGTCACGCTGCCGAACATCCGGCCCGTCGTGCTCTTCGCCGTCGTCACCGGCGTGATCGCGACGATGCAGTACTACACCGAGCCCATCGTCGCCGCGAAGGTCGCCAGCGGCGTCATCGGCGGCTCCGGCCAGCACTTCGAGCCCGGCTACCCGGAGAAGTCGACCCTCACCGTCCCGCAGAGCGTCTACCACCTCGGCTTCCAGCGGTTCGACACGGGCGCGGCGTGCGTCGTCGCCCTCGTGCTCTTCGCCCTCGCGATGGCGTTCACCTATGTACTGATGCGCCGCGGCAGCGGCTTCCTCAAGGAGGACGACTGATGGCGACGGCAGACCTGGCCCGGGGGAAGCGCCCGGCGCCGGCCCGGCAGGCGCCGGCGCGGCGGGCGAACGCCCGGGCGCGCCGCCGGGAACTGCTCAACTGGGTCGCGGTGCACGCCCTGGCGATCGCCGCGTCGCTGTTCTTCGTGCTGCCGTTCGTGTTCGTCTTCCTCACCGCGGTGATGAGCGACGACCAGGCGCTGACCCGGGCGCTGTGGCCGCGCACCTGGGAGTGGGGCAACTTCGGCACGGTCTGGGAGACCCCCGGCTTCCTCACCTGGTGGCGCAACACGCTGCTCTACGCGGGCCTGGGCACCCTGCTCGCCGTCGGCTCCAGCCTCCCGGTGGCGTACGCGCTGGCCAAGTTCCGCTTCCGCGGCCGGAACCTGGCGATGATGATGGTCATCGCCGCGATGATGCTGCCCCCGCAGGTCGTCATCGTGCCCATGTACCTGTTCTGGTCCCGGCAGATGGACCTGACCGGCACGCTGTGGCCGCTGATCATCCCGTTCGCCTTCGCCAACCCCTTCAGCGTCTTCCTGCTGCGGCAGTTCCTGCTGACGATCCCGCGCGAATACACCGAGGCCGCGCGCATCGACGGCTGCGGCGAACTGCGCACGATGCTGCGCATCGTCGTGCCGATGGCGAAACCCGCCATCGCCGCCGTCGCCCTGTTCCACTTCTTCTACTGCTGGAACGACTACTTCGGCCCGCAGATCTACGCCTCCGAGGACCCGGGGTGGTGGACGCTGAGCTACGGGCTGGAGTCGTTCAAGGGCGCCCACCAGACCGACTGGAACCTCACCATGGCCGCCACCGTTCTGGTCATGGCCCCGGTCATCGTGGTCTTCTTCTTCGCCCAGAAAGCCTTCATCGAGGGCGTCACCCTGACAGGAGTCAAAGGTTGAAACTCGTGGTGGTCGGCGGCGGATCGACCTACACCCCGGAGCTCGTCGACGGCTTCGCGCGACTGCGCGACACCCTCCCCGTGGACGAGCTGGTCCTCGTCGACCCCGCCGCCGAACGGCTGGAGCTGATCGGCGCCCTGGCGCGGCGGATGTTCGCCCGGCAGGGCCACCCCGGGCGCGTCGTCACCACCGGCCGGCTGGAGGAGGGCGTCGAGGGCGCCGACGCCGTGCTGGTCCAGCTGCGCGTCGGCGGGCAGGAGGCGCGGCAGCAGGACGAGACCTGGCCGCTGGAGTGCGGCTGCGTCGGGCAGGAGACCACCGGCGCGGGCGGGCTGGCCAAGGCGCTGCGCACGGTGCCGGTGGTGCTGGACATCGCGGAACGGGTACGCCGCGCCGCGCCGGACGCCTGGATCATCGACTTCACCAACCCCGTCGGCATCGTCACGCGCGCGCTGCTCCAGGCGGGCCACCGCGCGGTGGGCCTGTGCAACGTGGCGATCCATTTGCAACGGAAGTTCGCCGCGCTGCTGGATACGTCTCCTGAAGACCTCCATCTGGAACACGTCGGCCTCAACCACCTCACCTGGGAGCTGGGCGTACGCCTCGGCGGCCCCGGCGGCGCCGACGTGCTGCCGAAGCTGATCGCCGAGCACGGCGACCGGATCGCCGGAGACCTGCACCTGCCGCCGCAGCTGCTGACCCGGCTCGGCGTGGTGCCCTCGTACTACCTGCGCTACTTCTACGCCCACGACGAGGTCGTCCGCGAACAGCGCGAAGGCCCCTCCCGGGGCGCGCGGGTTGCCGAGATCGAGGCCGAGCTGCTGCGGATGTACGCCGACCCGGCGCTCGACACCAAACCGGAGCTGCTGGCGCAGCGCGGCGGGGCGTTCTACTCCGAGGCCGCCGTCGCGCTCGCCGCGTCGCTGCTGGGCGACGCGGCCGGCGCGGTCCAGGCCGTCAACACCGCCAACCGCGGCACCCTGCCGTTCCTGCCCGACGACGCGGTCGTCGAGGTCCAGGCCGAGGTCACCGCCGACGGCGCCCGCCCGCTGCCGGTCCCGGCGCTGGACCCGCTCTACGCGGGCCTGGTCGCGCACACGACGGCGTACGAGCGGCTGGCGCTGGACGCCGCCCTCCACGGCGGCCGCGAACGCGTGTTCCGCGCGCTGCTCGCGCACCCGCTGGTCGGCCAGTACGACCGGGCCGAGCGGCTGACGGACGCGCTGATCGGGCACAACCGGGAGCACCTGCCGTGGGCGTGACCGCGGCCGCCGTGCTGGCGATCGACGCGGGAAACAGCAAGACGGACGCGGCGCTGGTCGCCGCGGACGGCACGGTGCTGGGCCAGGCACGCAGCGGCGGCTTCCGGCCGCCGGCGACGGGGGTGACGGCGGCGGTCGAGGTGCTGGCGGAGGCGGTGGCGGGGGCGGTACGGAACGCCGGCGGCGGGCCGGGTACGCCGGGCGGCCCCGGGTCCGGTGCCGGACCCTCGGCCGAAGCCGGACCCGTCGCCGCGCACGTGTCCGCGTGCCTGGCCAACGTCGACCTGCCGGTCGAGGAGCGCACCATGGCCGCGGCGCTGGAGGCGCGCGGGTGGGGCCGTACGGTCACCGTCCACAACGACACGTTCGCGCTGCTCCGCGCCGGCCTCCCGGCGGGCGCCGAACCACGCGGCGTCGCCGTCGTCTGCGGCGCCGGCATCAACTGCGCCGGCCTCCTCCCCGACGGCCGCACCCACCGCTTCCCCGCCCTCGGCAAGCTCTCCGGCGACTGGGGCGGCGGCGCGGGCCTGGCGGCGGAGGCGATCTGGTACGCGGCCCGCGCCGAGGACGGCCGCGGCGAGCCGACCGCCCTGGCGACGGCGCTGCCCGCGCACTTCGGCCTGGCCACGATGTACGACCTCATCGAAGGCGTCCACCTCGGCACCGTCCCGGCAGCCCGCACCCAGCGGCTGGCCCCCCTGCTCTTCGCGGTGGCAGCGGCGGGCGACGCGGTGGCACGGTCCCTCGTGGACCGGCAGGCGGACGAGGTGGTCGCCCTGGCGGCGGTGGCGCTGGAGCGGCTCGGCCTGCTGGACGAGGAGGTGCCGGTGGTGCTCGGCGGCAGCGTCCTGGCCGCGGGCCACGCGCAGCTGGACGACCGGATCCGAACCCTGCTCACGGCCCGCGCCCCGAAGGCGGTCCCGAGAGTGGTGACGGCCCCGCCGGTCCTGGGCGCGGCGCTGCTGGGCCTGGACCGAACGGAGGCCCCGGAGGCGGCGAAGTCCCGTACACGGGCCCACTACGACTGAGCCCTGTCGAGAGGCGCCCCGCGAGCCGCCCCGGCCCCGGGGCGCCGGTGGCGGCGGGCGCTCGGGCCGGCGCGACGTAGATTGCGCGTACGCGGGCAGGAACGCCCCGAGCAAACGCGCGGTTTCGGATCCGTCGTGCCTGGCAAGCCACCCGCCGCGGCGGCTCGTCAGCTCACGTACGGATCGGTGTGGGCCAGGCCGTGGTCGATGCGCATGCGCAGTGCCGGATGGATCGGGTAGTCGTCCAGCGCGCCCGGGGCGACCCAGCGCACCTCCTGCGCCTCGGACGGCTCCGGCTGGACGCTGCCGCCGACCACGCGGGCGCGCAGGCAGATATTGATCGGCTGCCGCACCTCGTCCACCTGGTCATCGTGCAGGTAGACGATCACGTGGTCGGGTGTGGAGAACACCCCCACGAGGCCGGTCACCTCGACGTCGAGACCGGTCTCCTCCCGGCACTCACGTACACCGGCGTGGCCGACGGTCTCGCCCTTCTTCACGCCGCCGGTGGGGATGGTCCACAAGTCGTTGTCGACGCGGCGAAGGAGGAGCACGTGGCCGTCGTCGTCCTGCACGAACACCGACGCACTCGTCTTGCGACTGGTCGGCTTCGGCGCCTGCGGATCCCGCCAGTAGTCCACGCGCTTCGTCCTCTTGGCCACGATTACGCCTCCACCGTGGTCGGAGCCGGGCGGGCCGACGCCCACACCCGCTCGTACGATTCGACGTAGGTGTGGAAGTACCGGCCGTCGATGCGCCTCAGATGCAGTACCGGGGTGTGCGCGGCGAGCACACCGTAGGCGTGCACGTTGACGATCATGTCGTCGTCGAATCTGTAGATCGAGTTGTACAGCGGGGTGTCGTGCAGCCGGAGCTCCGCCGAGTCCGGCATACGTTGCTCGTACGCGGACCGCACCGCGGCCACCCGCCCGGCGACACCGCCCCCGATCCGGTACTCACCGTCCCGCGCGGCGAGCTGCGTGCCGTCGGGGTCGCCGAGGAGGAGGCGCACCCGCACGCCGGCGCTTGCCTTCGCAGCCAGCGTGTCCAGCCACTCGGGATGCTCCTCCGTGAGGAACAGCCCCGCGAACGCGAGCAGGTCGACGTCACGCTGCGCGGCCCGCAGCAACTCCATCCATAGGTGCCGCGGGACCTCGCTGCGCCGCGGATACGTGGCAACCACTTCGGCGCCAGCGAGTGACGCGGTGTTCGTGGACTCGGGCCACAGATACGACTCCTCCTCGTGGAGGATCGCAGCCACCCGGTAACGGGTGCGCGGGTACGGGGCGGTGCCGGCGATCCAGCGTTCAACGGTCTTGGTCGAGACCTCGGCGCCGGCGGCGAGGCCGCCGATGTCGAGGTTGGCGCGGTGCATTGCCCTGCGCAGGCGTTCGTTCGTGCCCATACCGCACAGGATGACAGCAACCCGCGAGTGCGGACAGGCAGATGTCCGTAGATGTCTCACCGTGTCGGTGTGGTGTCCGTTGCGGAACGCGATGATCTCGTCGCAAGGCCCTCGCGACCGCACCGCCGGCCAGAGGGCGTGGCCAACGCCTCCTGGAGCGTCCGCATGCCCGAGCCGAGTACCTCCGTGTCGACGCCGGCGACCGAGCGGCCGCTGATAACCCTGCGCGTATCCCGCGACGGCGGACGCACCTGGGGGCGTCAGAAGCGCTTCTACGCCCGCGACTGCGAACCGCTCGACACCCTCGGCATGCCGCCGTGCCGGTGCCGCCGCTGCCGCGGGCGGTGACCGTGAGCGCCGACGAGAAACCCCGGATCCGCCGGTTGCCCCCGGTGGACCGGCGACGGCGCCGGCCCGCGCCGTTCAACCAGCGGCCGGCGCTGGCGGGACTGGGCGAGGCGCCGGAATGGCGGGGCTATCCGCCCGGCCCTGTGCACCCGCCCGGCTTGTTTCCCGACCCCGACCCCGCTCCGGTCCCCGGCTGCGGCCGGTGCGCCCAGTTGGCCGACGACCGGACCGCGGCCCGCGCGGCAGGCGACTACTCGGCCGTCAGCGACGCCAACGTCCTCATCCGCCGACACCCCGGTCACTGACGCCCGTGCGGGACCGGCTGACGGGGTGGCGGTGTCGGGGTGGGTGGCCGTGCGTACGGTGGCGCGGCGTCGGGGGTGTGGAGCATTTGTCCCCCCGGGCCCCACTGCCCGGCGTGTCAGGAGTGCGGGTGCCGGGCCTGGTCGGCGATGGGCACGGAGCTGGCGGCGATGCGCCCTCGTATCGCGTCCGCGCCGCTGCCCGGGGCCGCTTCCTGCCTCGCGGCGCCCGCCCGCACCGCCCTCCGGGGTCCGCACGGGGCCCGGCGCGGCCAGTGCCCGCCGGGGTGCACGTCGGCGGGCGAAACTTAGCCCCCGTGGGTGATTTGGCCAGGTTTAGACGGTGGGTTACCGCGGGTTCGTCACCGCCGCGTGCGCCCGAGCGCCCGCACGCACGTGAGTGGTCAAAACTCAGCCTCGGTGGGCGATTCGGGCCGGTTTGACGGGTAGGTTACCGCGGGTTCGTCACCGCCACGTGCGTGCCTGGCGCACGCGCGCGCGTGAGCGGTCAAAACCCGGCCTGGGTGGGTAATTTGCCCTGGTTTGGGTCTGGAGTTATCGCGGGTTGTGACTCACGGCGCGTTCCCTCCGGGGGCGGCGAGCCGTAGAAGACGCAGCGCCGCCGGGCGGCGGCGCCAGTGGGGCGCCCTGCGGCGCGGACGCGATACGAGGGCCGATCGCGGCCCAGCTCCGCACAGATCGCTGGCCAAGCCCGACGCCTGGCACTCCTGACACGCCGGGCAGTGGGGCCCCGGGGGACAAATGCTCCACACCCCCGTCGCCGCGTCCGCCACGCACGCCCGTCCACCCCGGCACCGGACCCCACCCCCGACGCCCGGGCCACCCCACGCCCCCGGCACCCCCGACGCAGGCCCCCCGTCGCAGGCCCTGACGTCGCAGGCCCCGACGCCGCCCCCCGCCACCCGTCAGTCGCGTACCGCGCGGATCTCCAGCGCGTACAGCGAATACCCGAATTCCGTCGCCCGCTCCACTCCCTGCACCCGCACGTACCGCACCCCGCGCTCGTCCATCCGTACCGACTCGCGTCCGCCCCCGCCGTCGTCCACCGACGCCGCCGTTCGCCAGCGGCGGCCGTCCGCGGAGACCTGTACCCGGTAGCGCTTTGCGTACGCGCTTTCCCAGGCCAGTGTCACCTCGCCGACCCGCGCGGGCTCCGCCAGGCGGACCTGCACCCACGCGCCGTCCTCGACCGGCGACGACCACCGGGTCTCGGGGTCGCCGTCGGCCACCGCCGCCGCGGGGAAGTCCGGTGTCTCGTCCGCCGACGACGTCGCGCGGCCGGCCCGGGCCAGGTCGGGGCCGCCCACCGGGGGGTAGGCGTGCACGGTGACCGTGCGGATCTGGGTGGAGTCGCCGTCCTCCAGCCGTACTGGGACCTCGTACGTGCCGGGCTCCACGTCGTCCGTCGCGCGGATCTCGATCGGGGCCCGGGCGGTCGTCCCGCGGGGGATCCGCACCTCGCCGGGGGACTCGGCCCTCAGGCCCTCCGGGGCCTTCGCGGTCACCGTGCCGTCCGCGTCTCCCGGCTGCCGGGCCGACAGTTCGGCATCGACCACGACCGGGTCGCCGCCGATGGTCACGTCCGCCTCGTCGCGGGAGAGCGCGAGCCGTGCGCCCGGCTCGTCGGCGGACCACGGCACCACCTCGTGCACCACCGGCGCCGTGGTGTCGGCGGCCCAGACCAGGCGGACGGCGTCGGCCTCGGCGCGCTTCGCGGGCAGTTCCGTCCAGCCGCCGCCGTCGAGTTCGCCGAGGGGGCGCCACGCCGTGCGGTCCCCGTCCCGTACCCGGAGCTGCACCTCCGCGCGGGTGCCGGTGCCGGGCCGGGTCAGCACCGTGACGGCCTCCAGCGGCCGGCGGCCGTCGAACTCCACCACCAGCGCCTCGTACGCGCCGGGCGACGGCGGGCGGGCGGCCTCGTACGACGTCTCCGCGCGCCCGTCGGCCGCCGCCGCCACCGACGAACCGGGCCGCGGCTCCGCACCGCCGGAGGCGGACGCGCCGCCCGCGGAGCGGCCCGCGCCCAGCCAGGAGTCCGAGTCCGTCAGCGCCCGGCTGAGGAAGGCGTCGAGCACGCCCGCGCCCACCACTCCGCGGCCCCGGCCCGCCTCGCCGGCGAGGCGTTGCAGCTCCAGCCGGGCCTGCCACGCCTGCCCGTGGCGCCCGTCGGCCTGCGCGGTGACCATGTCCACCGCCTGCTCGCCGGCGCGGCCGTACCGCGACAACTGCGTCAGCCACGGCCGCACCTCCTCGCCGAACGTCCCGCCCGCGAGCGGCGCCAGCTCCTCCGGCGCGCGACGCATCACGGTGAACGCCTCCCGCAGCCGCTCCGCGGCCCGCTCCGCACCCCCGGACCGGCCACCCGACGCGCGCTCCCGCTCCCGCCAGAAGTCCGCGATCAGCGGCCGCAGATACGCCGACTCCGGCGCGCCCAGCTCCGACGACGCGGAGTTCCCGGCCAGCGCGGCGAGCGCGGCGCCCGCGGCCGCGGGGTCGGGGGCGTCCGCGGCGAGGTCCCGCACGGCGGCGCGCCAGGCGGTGTCCGGGTCGTACGCGCGCGGGTTCCAGGCGTAGTCGGCGACCGTGAAGAGCGGGATGCGGGAGGCGGCGGGCTGTTCCATCGCGCCGGCCAGCAGGCCCGCGGAGCCGGCGGCGACGGCCGGGTCGCGGCCGTCGTACGGGCCGAGGAAGACGCGGTCGCGGGCGTAGTCGTTGACGGGGTAGTTGTCCTGCGTGACCAGCGGGTGTCCGCCGAAGGCGGCCTGCGCCTCGCGCAGCTGGACGCCGCTGATCTCCGCGGGCACCGCGCCGACGCCGGACCACGCCACCTCCACCCGCTCGTCCAGCTCGCCGGCGAGCGCGGAGCGGTAGTCGGTGGCGCCGTCCTGGTAGTACTCGGTCGGCAGCAGCGACAGCGGGGCCGCGCCCGGGTGCCGGCGGGACAGGTGGGCGGCGAGCGCGTTGGCGGTCTCGGCCTGCGCGCGGGCGGCGGCCTCCGGGCCGGTGCCGTACTCGTCGGCGTCCTCGTCGCAGGCCCACTCGCGGTAGCTGACGTCCTGGAACTGCAGCTGGAACGCCCGTACGCCCAGCGCCCACATCGCGTCCGCCTTGGCCAGCAGGTCCTTGCGGTCGCGGCCGGAGGAGAAGCAGAAGTTCTGGCCGGGCGCGACCGCCCAGGCGAGCGTGACGTGGTTCGCGCGGGCCCGCTCGGCCAGCTCGCGGAAGCGGGCGCGCTGCTCGGCCGGGTACGCCTCGCGCCAGCCGGTCTGGCGGTACGGGTCGTCGCCGGGGGAGTAGAGGTAGCGGTTGAGCTTCGTCCGGCCCATGAAGTCGAGCTGCGCGAGGCGCTGTTCGTGGGTCCAGGGGCGGCCGTAGTGGTTCTCGGCGATGCCGCGGACGGCGGTGCCGGGCCAGTCGCGTACGGACACGGCGGGCAGCGTGCCCTCGGTACGGGCCGCGCGGGCCACCTCGCGGAGTGTCTGCACGCCGTGGAAGAGGCCGTCGGCGTCGGTGCCGGACAGGGCGACGACGTCGCGGCCGGCGTGCTGCCCGGCGGCCAGCCGGTAGCCGCCGGCCGGCAGGTCGGCCTGCTCGCCGGCGCCCAGGGCGCGCAGCGCGGTGTCGGCGGCGGAGCGGCGGGGCGGCGGGCCGGTGACGCCGGCGGGGCCGGACGGCGACTCCTCGGCGTAGACGACCAGGCCGGTGGCGGGGAGCGCGGCGTCGGGGCGTATCTGCGTGAACTCCCGTACGCCGACGGCCCGCAGCACCTCGCGCAGCTCCGCGAGCGCCCGCGGGTCGGCGCCCTCGGGGGTGACGAGCACGGCCTGTTCGCCCGCGTGCACCTCGCCGTCGCGGGCCTGCAACTGCTGCGGGCGCGGCCACACCGCGTCGCGCAGCGCCGCCTCGGCGGCCGGTGCCTCGGCGGAACCAGCCGATCCGGCGGCGCCGCCGTCGGGCTGCCGCGGCTCGGCGGCGGCGTCCGGTGCCCGGCCGCCGAGCAGCCCGCCGATCACGGCGGCGGACAGCGCCGTCGCCGTGGCCACCCGCCGCCTGGCAGCTCCGCCCAACTCCGCCGCCCTCCGCCCCTCGTCCGCCTGCCGTCCGTCCGTCGCCCGCGTCCGGTGCCCGTCTCCGTCGCCCGGCCCCGGTGCCGTGCGCCGGTGTCCCGGCCGGCTCTCCGACCGTAACGCCAACGGCTCCGGCAGCCCACCGCCCCGGTTCCGCACCGCCGTTGCGCATTCCGTCGCGTACGCGGCTGCCGCGCCGGGGCACGCGCGCCGCCCGCCCGCGCGCGGGGCGCAGCGGAGAGCCCACCACCGCGGCACCGCCGCTGTCAACGCGCCTGCCGTCCCCGGTCCGGCGGGCGGCGCGGGCGCGCGGGGTCCCCCGAGTCCGCCCGGGCGCCTCCTCCCTTCCGGTCCGCGCCGGAAAAAATCAGGTGCCAAGGGCCCGCGCGCCCCAGCTCTTGCGTTCCACAGGCCCCGTTGCAGCGAATTCGCCCGTTGCGGGTACTGTGACGTATGGCACGAACGCGTGCCGCCACGACTGCCGGGCCCTTGATCGGGTAGCGGCGGACGTGACCAGCCGTCGAACGAGGAGGACCCGCGGTGGCCGCTCCCGCTCCGTATCAAGTCAGCCACGACCACCACCACAAACCCGTCGAGGGCGCCGACCCCGACTACGGCCTGGCGGGCTCCTGTTCCTGCGCCGAGCTGCCGCTGACCAGCGAACCCCCGCTCGCCGCGGGCTCCCCGCTGACCAGCGAGCCGCCGCTCGCCGCCGACGACAACCTCATCAGCGAGCCGCTGCCGCCCGTTCACTTCACGTGACGGCCTGCTGACGCCGCGCGTCTGCCGCAGTACGATCAGCCTGCCGGCTCACCCCGGCGGGGACCTTCCGGGCCCGCGACCGGGGACGTGGGTGACGCCGGAGCCGATGACGTCACATACCACCTGGGGGTGGCATGTCTCTGGCGCGGTTAGCTGCGCTGCACGGAGTCGCGACCTCGTACGAACGCTCTTCCGGCCGCTCCGTCCCGGTCCCCGAGGACACCGTCACCGCCGTCCTCGCCGCCCTCGGCGTGGACGCCTCCGGGCCCGCCGCCGTCGCCGCGGCCCTCGCGGCGTGCGAGACGGCCCGGCGGGACCGGCTCCTGCCCGCGACCCTGGTGCCGACCGCCGGCACCCTCCTCGACCCCGGCCCGCTGCCGGCCGGCACCGAGACCGTCCTCGCCGGCGAGGACGGTGAGCGGCTCGACCCCCGCGACCCGCTGCCCCTCGGCCACCACACCCTCAGCGCCGCCGCGCCCGACGGGCGCACCGGCACCGCCGCGGTCGTCGTCGCCCCCGCGCGGGTGCCGCGGCCGCGCCGGCGCGGCGCCGGGCTGGCCCTGCAACTGCCGACGCTGCTGTCCGGCCGCTCCTGGGGCATGGGCGACCTGGGCGACCTCGCCGAGCTGGCCGCCTGGTCCGCGCGCACGCACGGCATGGACTTCGTCCAGCTCGGCCCGCTGCACGCCGCCGTCCCCGGCGGCGACCCGTCCGCCGACGCGCCGGCCGGTCCGTCCGCCGACCACCCGTCCCCGTACCGCCCCTCCTCCCGGCGCTTCACCGACCCCGTGCACCTGCGGATCGAGGACGTGCCGGAGTACCGCTACCTCGACCCCGCCGACCGCGCCGCCGCGGCCGAGCTGACCGGCCGCGCCGCCGCCCTGCGCGACGCGGTGCGCGCCAAGGGCGGGCTCGTCGACCGCGACGCGGTGTGGCAGCTGAAGCGGGCCGCGCTGGAACTGCTGCTCCGCGTCGAGCTGACGCCCGGCCGCCGCGTCGCCTACCACCACTTCCTCGCCGAACAGGGCCAGCCCCTCGACGACTACGCCGCCTGGTGCGCGCTGGCCGAGATCCACGGCCCCGACTGGCGCTCCTGGCCCGGCGGCCTGTCCGACCCGCGCTCCACCGCCACCGCCCGGGCCCGGCACGACCTGCTCGACCGCATCGACTTCCACTGCCGGCTGGCCTGGCTCACCGACAACCAGCTCTGGCGGGCCCAGCGCATCGCCCGGGACGCCGGCATGGCCGTCGGCGTCGTGCACGACCTGGCGCCCGGCGTCCACCCCTCGGGCGCCGACGCCTGGGCGGAGCAGGCCGTCCTCGCCGCCGGCTGCACGGTCGGCGTCCCGCCGGACGACCTCGACGCGCGCGGCGCCGACCTGGGCGTGCCGCCGTGGCGGCCGGACCGGCTGGCGGTCACCGGGTACGGGCCGTACCGCTCGGTGCTGCGGGCCGCGCTGCGGCGGGCGGGGGCGCTGCGGGTGGGCGGCGCCGGCGGGCTGTTCCGGCAGTGGTGGGTGCCGGCGGGGCGGCCGCCGGCGGAGGGCACGTACGTGTCGTACGACGCGGAGGCGATGCTCGCCGTGCTGGCGCTGGAGGCGCACCGGGCGGGCACGCCGGTGATCGGCGCGGACCCGGGCGGCGCGGGCGGCGGGGGCGTACGGGACGCGGCGGCACGGGACGCGCTGGCGGCGCGCGGCGTGCTGGACACCTCCGTGCTGTGGGCCGAGCGCGAACCCGAGCCCGAGGCCACCGCCGCCGTGCCGCGGCCGCTGCCGCCGGAGCGCTGGCGGGCCGCCGCCCTGGCCGCCGTCACCACCTACGACCTGCCGCCCACCGCCGCCCGCCTCAGCGGCACCCACCTCGCCGTACGCCACGAGCTCGGGCTGGTCGACGCCCCGCTGCCCGCGGCCCGCGCCGCGGACGCCGTCGAGGTCGGCGCGTACCTCGACCTGCTCGACCGGCTCCGGCTGCTGCCCGGCGGGCGGGCCGACGAGGCGTCCGTCATCACCGGTCTGTACCGGTTCCTGGCCCGCACCCCGGCGCTGCTCGTCGCCGTCTGGCTGCCCGACGCGGCCGGCGACCGCCGCCCGCAGCACGTGCCGGGCACGGGCGGCGACCAGTACCCGAACTGGCGGCTGCCGGTCGCCGACCCGGACGGCCGCGCGGTGCTCTTCGAGGAGCTGGCCGACTCGCCGCGCACGCACCGGCTGCTGGCGGAGGTCCTGGACGAGATCCGCGGCGGGCAGCCGGGCGGCCCGGTCGCCGCGGAGGAGGCCCCCCGTGCATAGCGCGGCCGGCACGGAAGCCGCCGCCGGCACCGCCACGACGGCGGCCCCGCCGCCGGTCGCCCCCGCGCCCGCGGCCGCCGCCGGGGGCACCCGGCCGGTCGTGCCCGCCTCCCGGATGGCCGTCGAGGACGGCGACACCCCCGAGCGCGTCGTCGCCAAGGCCGCCCACATCGTCCCCACCCCCGCCCAGCTCGCCTGGCAGCGGCGCGAGGTGACCGCCTTCACCCACTTCGGCATGAACACCCTCACCGACCGCGAGTGGGGCTCCGGCGCCGAGGACCCCGCGCTCTTCGACCCCGGCCGCGTCGACGTCGCCCAGTGGATGCGCACGTACCGGGCGATGGGCGCCGAGACGGCCATGCTCACCGTCAAGCACCACGACGGCTTCAGCCTCTACCCCACCCGCTACTCCGACCACTCCGTCGCCGCCTCCCCGCACAGCCGCGACCTCCTCGGCACGTACGTCAGGGAGGCCCGCAGGGCCGGTCTCGGCGTCGGCGTCTACCTCTCCCCGTCCGACGGCGCCGAGCTGCCGCACGCCTGGCACGCGGACTGGCTGGCCGGGCTGCGGGCGAAGCGGGAGGCGGGCGAGCCGCTGACGGACGTCGAGCGCACCGCGCTCGCCGACGGCGGCCCGCCCTCGGGCCACGGCCGCTACGGCAACGGCAGCCCCGTGCGCACGCACACCGTCCCCACCCTCGTCGAGGGCGACGACCGCGCCGACGACGTCGCCGCCGGGCGGCTGCCCGCCTTCACGGTGCGCGCCGACGACTACGACGCGTACTTCCTCAACCAGCTCTACGAGCTGTTCACCGAGTACGGGCCGATCGACGAGCTGTGGCTCGACGGCGCCAATCCGTGGCGTGACGCCGGCGTCACGCAGGAGTACGGCTTCCGGCAGTGGTACGAGCTGATCCACGCGCTCTCCCCGGACACCGTCGTCTTCCAGGGCCCGCTGGGCGTCCGCTGGGTCGGCAACGAGCGCGGCGTCGCGCGCGAGACCGAGTGGAGCGTCACCCCGCACGCCGTCGACCCCCGGTCCACCCACGGCGCGCTGCCCGACGACTCGACCGGCCCCGACATCGGCTCCCGCGCCCGGCTCCTCGCCGACGGCGTGAAGTACCTCCAGTGGTATCCGGCCGAGGCCGACGTCTCCCACCGCCCCGGCTGGTTCCACCACCCCGGCGAGCGGCCGAAGACGGCGGACGAGCTGTTCGCGCTGTACGAGCGGAGCGTCGGCCGCAACGCGCCCCTGCTGCTCAACGTGCCGCCCGCGCGCGACGGCCGGATCGCCGCCGAGGACGTGCGCGAGCTGCACGCCTTCGGGGACCGGGTGCGGGCTGTGTACGGCACGAACGTGCTGGAGCGGGGCGGGCCGCAGCCGTTCGACCGGGTCCGGCTGGCGGAGGACATCCGGCACGGACAGCGCGTCGAGCGCTTCGCGGTGGAGGCGGCGGACCCCGCGACGGGGGAGTGGCGGGAGATCGCGGCGGGCACCACCATCGGCGCGTACCGGATCCTGCCGCTGCCCGAACCGGTGACGGCGGAGCGGCTGCGGGTGCGGGTGGACGAGGCGCGGGCGGAGCCGCGGCTGCTGCCGGTGACGGCGCATCTGAGCACGGCGCCCGCGGCACGTTAGGCGACCCCGGACGCGCGGGCGGCGGCGGTGTTCGCTACGGTTTGCACGTGGACAGGAAGAAGACCCTGCGCGCCGGTGCACTCGCCGCCGGGACGGCGCTGATCATGCTGATGTCGTCCCCCGCCGCCTCCGCGCTCAACCCCGACGACGGCGACGACCCGGGCCCCGGGCTGAGCGTCGCGGAGACCCTCGGTCTCTTCGTGCTCACGCCGCTCGTGGCCTTCGCGGTGATCGCCGGTCTGGTGGTCGCCGCCGAGAAGAAGAAGGGCTGACGCCCCCGGGCCGTACGCTCACGAAAGGCGCCTGCTCCGCACGCCGGGGCGGCGCCTTTCGCGCGCGTACGCCCTCGCCCCCCGGGCCTGCCGCCGCTCAGCTGAACTGCGGCATCTCCCCGACCGTGCGGTCGACGTCGATCACGGTGAACGTCGCGCCCTGCGGGTCCCGCAGCGTCGCCATCCGCCCGAACGGCGAGTCCTGCGGCCCGAACGACACGTCGCCGCCGCGCCGCCGCGTGGTCTCCACCGCCCGGTCGCAGTCGTCCACCGCGAAGCAGATGCCGACGTGCGGCGGCGTCCCGGCGGGGAAGACGTCCCCGCTCAGCTCCGCCCGGCCGAGCAGCGGGTCGCCGTCGCCGACGCTCCACACGGCGTAGTCCATCGTGTTGTCCCGCATCTTGTGCACGCGGTAGCCGAACACCCCGGGGAAGAAGGCGTCGGCGCGCTCGGGGTGGCGGGTGTCGACCTCGGCCCAGCAGTAGGTGCCGTGCTCGTCGTTGATCGCGGCGAAGCCCTCGTGGCTGCCCGGCTGCCACAGGCCGAACCGGATGCCGTCGGGGTCCTCGGCGATGGCCATCGTGCCGTACGGGCCGACCTCCATCGGGCCGGTGACGACCCGGCCGCCGTGCTCGCCGATGTGGCCGGCGGTGGCGGCGGCGTCGGGGGTGGCGAAGTAGAGCGTCCAGCCCGTCGGGGAGTCGTCCGCCGCACCCGGCATGGGCGGGGCCAGCCCGGCGGCGACGCCGCTCTCCGACGACGCCTGCGTGTAGTGGCCGGCGGCCTCGCCGCCGTCCTCGAAGGTCCAGCCGAAGACGTCGGCGTAGAAGCTCTTCGCGGACTCCAGGTCGGGGAAGGTGGCGTCCGCCCAGCAGGGTGCGCCTTCGGGGCGTGCGGTCATGATGGGTCGCCTCCTCTGAGGCTGGTGTCATGCGTGGATTTGTCCACCTCTCACGCTAGCCCCGTGATCCGCGGCTCGCGCGCGGACGCGGGTGTCGGTGGCCGCTGGCAGAATTGCGTCACGCGGGGAGGCCGTGACGCTGAGCAGGGGGGTTCCGTGGCCGAGCAGGAGGAGAAGTGCGCCATCTGCGGCCGGACGCTGCCGCCGCGCGCCGGCCGGCGGGGGCGTACGTCGGTCTACTGCTCCGCCGCCTGCCGCCAGCGCGCCTACCGCGAGCGCCGGGCCCCCGGGGCCGGTGCCGTGCGGGAGCTGATCTCCGACGTCGCCGAGCGCGCCGGGCGGCTCACGCCGCAGCCGCCGGGGGTGTTCTACGCGGACGTGACCGAGCTGGCGTCGTCGGTGGGGCGGCTGCGGCGGATCGCCCGGACGGCGCGGGACGCGGCGGAAGGCGTCACGCCCGCGCCCGGAAACGGCCCGGCCGGAGACGGCACGGCCGAAAACGTCACGCCGCGGCCCGTGACGAAAGAACGGCCGGACGCCACCGCGGACGCCACAGCGCCGGACGCCGCCGCGGACCCCGCCGCCCCGGACGGCGCGGACTTCGCCGTCGTGATGGAGACGTACCGCCGCGAGCTGCACGTCCACTGCTACCGGATGACCGGCTCGTACGACGAGGCGGAGGACCTCGTCCAGGAGACGTTCCTCAAGGCGTGGCGCCGCCGCGAGACGTACGAGGGCCGCGCCCCCGTCCGCGCCTGGCTCTACCGCATCGCCACCCACACCTGCCTCGACCACCTGCGCCGCCACTCCCGCGCCCCCGCGCGCTACGAGCGCCTGCCCGGCACCGCCCACGGCGACGCCGAGCCGCCCACCCGCCTCACCTGGCTCCAGCCCTACCCCGACGAGCTGCTGGCCGACGTCCCCGCCGCCGACGCCGGCCCGGAGGCCCAGGCCGTCGCCCGCGAAACCGTCGACCTGGTCTTCCTCACCGCCCTGCAACACCTCCCGCCGCGCCAGCGGGCGGTGCTCGTCCTCCGCGACGTCGCCGGCCTCCCCGCCGCCGAGACCGCCGGCCTGCTGGACCTGACCCCGGCCGCCGTCAACAGCGCCCTGCAACGCGCCCGCCCCGCCCTCCGCGCCCACCTCCCCGCCGGCAAGCGCGCCGAGTGGGCCCCGCTCACGCCGCCGACGCCGGCGGAGCTGGCGGCCGTCGAGCGCTACCGGGCGGCGGCGGAGCGGCTCGACATGGCGGCGATGGCGGCGGCGCTGACGGAGGACGCGAAGCTGACGATGCCGCCGAACCCGTTCTGGTTCGTCGGCCGCGGCGCCGTCGTCGACTTCGTCTCCCAGTCCCTCGACCCGTCCCTGCCCGCCTTCTTCGGCGACTGGCACCACGTCCCGACCCGCGCCAACGGCCGCCCGGCCCTCGCCGGCTACGTACGCCGCCCGGGCACCACGGTGTACCGCGCGCAGACCCTGGAGGTGCTGCGGGTGGAGGACTCGCGCATCGCCGAGATCACGACGTTCGAGCCCCACCTGCTGCCGGCCTTCGGGCTGCCGATGACGCTCTGACACGACGGCGCGGGCGCCCGGCGGAGAGCCGGGGCGCCCGCGCCCGTACGCGCGACTACGCGCAGTGCTTGCCCTTGCAGGGGTCGCCGCGCGGGTTCCCGATCCGCTCCGTCAGGTGCTCGTCGCCCTCGATCGTGAGGGGGCCGGTGACAGGGGGCCGCGGCAGCCGGAACCCGTCCGGGACCTCGGTCTCCAGCAGGTAGTACGTGCCGCTCTCCAAGTCGGCGAAGGTGCAGACGCCCGCCGCGTCGGTGGCGCACCCGGCGCCCGTCCTGGTGTCGGGGCCGGCGCCCCGGGTCTGCAACCCCGGCACGCCGTTGGTCTCGCGCCACAGCTCGAAGACCGCGCCGGCCAGCGGCTCTCCGCTGTGGGCGTCCACCTTGTGCACGGTGATGCTGCCGCGCTCACCCGGATCCGGCGTGCGTACCGGCAGGGTGAGGCTGTCCTCCTCGGGGCCGACCCGCTCGCCGTCGTGGGTGGCGGTGGCGGTGGCGGTGTTGGGCAGTTCGCCGCGTGCGGCGTCCTCGGCGGTGACGGTGCCGGTTCCCGTGCAGGCGACGCTCTCGCCGGGGGAGAGCGTGGTCCGCGGGCAGGAGACGGGACCGAGGCGGTCGTCGGTGACGGCGACGTCGTCCAGCTCGGTGTTGCCGGTGTTGGTCACGGTGAAGGTGTACGGAACGGTGTCGCCCTCCTCCAGCGGCAGCGGCAGGTCGTCCGGCACCGACTTGACGAGGCCGAGCGCCGGCGCCGGCCTGCCGACGACGACGTTCCGGATGAGGTGGACGTTGGACCAGACGCCGGTGGAGCCGGCGAAGCCGAACTTGTACGTGCCCGGCACCGGCGCGGGCGCCGGCCTGCTCAGCACCTGCCGGGGGCCCTGACCGTCCCGGAAGTCGATCCAGACGGTCAGCACCGGGTCCGGCGCCGGGGTGATCTCCACGGTCACCGTCCGCCGGGACGGCTCCAGGTCCGCCTCCGCCTGCACCGGGTCGTCGGAGACCGCCGTGGTCGGCCCGTGCAGGGTGCCCGGCAGGCTGGACTCCCACCCCGTCGCGTCGGAGTGCGCCCCGGTGTACGTGGCGTCGAGGAAGCAGTAGCCCTCCAGGCCGTCGCCGGGCCCGCGCACGGTGACCATGTTCGGGCCCGTGCTGGAGATGGTGGGGAACGCGGTCCCGGCCGGGGACCGCTGGTCGGCGGGGCAGCCGCTGCCGCGGCCCTCACCGTCGTTGAAGAAGTTGCCGAGCACGTCGAGGCCGATGCCGACGTACCCCTGGTCGACCCCCGGGACGACGGCCTCGGCGGGGTCGTTCTTCTGCGCGTACCCCAGGCTGCCGCCGAACGCGCCCGGCGCGTCCAGCGCGGCGTCGCCGTCGACGAGGAAGAACGAGATCCCGTCGGCGGGCCGCCGCTCCCCGTTGAACTCGGCGGTGGGGCCGTACTGCCACTGCTCGAAGGTGACGACCAGCCCGTCCTCGGCCGGGATCGCCCGGTCGTACAGGGCCGCGCCGCTCTGGTCCGTCTTCGCGTCGGTGAGCTGGAGGTAGCCGTTCCCGTCCGCCCCCGGCGGCGGTACGGGCCCGCCCGCCGCCGACGGCGTGGGGCAGCCGCCGAGCGGGTGGACGCCGGTCGTCGGCCCGTCGTCGTCGGCGGGGGCGCCGGTCAGGCAGGCGGAGCCGTAGCCGGTGAAGTCCGGCGCGGTGGCGCCGGTGAAGTCCTCGTCGACGTAGATCGAGGGCGGGGGCTGGGCGGCGGCGGACTCCGCCGCGGACACGGCGGCGGGGAGCGCGGACAGCAGCGCGAGCCCGCCCAGCAGCCCGAGCCCGGCCCTGGCCAGACGGCCGCGGCGGATCGGTCTCGCGGGCGGGGGCGGCGCGGGTGCGGCGGTCGCTCGGGCGTGCATGGCGGGTGTTCCCTCCGTGAGCGGGGACGTGGCGGCGGCCGGTGCCCGTCCCGGTGCGCTCGCGCCGTGCGGGGCGGCCGGCGGCCGGTGGTGCGTGGCGACGTGGGGATGCGGGCACGGGTGCCCTGGCATCGTGCCCCGCGGCCCACCGGCCTCTGCTCCCGCCACACAGCTTGATCACCCCGATGGCGCCGGGACCGCGCACCGCGGCAGGCAACCGGGCGAACGCCGCCCCCTCCCGCGGCCGGCGTCCGGCGGGGAGCGATGACTCCCGCGCCCCGCGTGCGTCTCAATGGCCGACATCACCTGATGACGACGGCCGAGGAGCGACCATGCTGCTGCAGAACAAGAACGCGATCATCTACGGCGCCGGCGGAGGCATCGGCGGCGCGGTGGCCCGCACCTTCGCCCGCGAGGGCGCCCGGGTCCACCTCGCCGGCCGGAACGCGGCGAACGTCGAGGCGGTGGCGGCCGACATCACCGCGGCCGGCGGCACGGCGGAGGCGGCCGTCGTCGACGCGCTGGACGAGCACGCGGTGGAGGAGCACGCGGCCCGGGTGGCGGCGGAGGCGGGCTCCATCGACGTGAGCCTCAACCTGATCACCCGCAACGACGTCCAGGGCACCCCGCTGGTCGACCTGTCCGTCGCGGACTACGTCTCCTGCGTCACCGGCGGCCTGACCACCAACTTCATCACCGCCCGCGCCGCGGGCAGGCGCATGGCCGAGCAGGGCTCCGGCGTCATCCTGGCGCTGAACAGCGGCTCGTCCCACACCAGCCCGATGATGGGCGGCACCTGCCCCGCGGACTCGGCGATCGACGCCCTCATCCGCACCCTCGCCCAGGAACTCGGCCCCCGCGGCGTCCGCGCCGTGGGCCTGTGGGCGGCCGGCGTCCCGGAGACCCTCACCCCGGAGAAGCTGGGCGCCGTCAACCCCTCGATGGGCACCCCGGAGGCCCTCCAGAACGTCCTGGACATGCTGGACAACCTCCGCATGCTCCCGGCCTCCCCGCGCCTGGCGGAGATCGCGGAACTGGCGGCCTTTCTCGCCTCGGACCGCGCGGCCGCGGTCACCGGCGGCTGGGTCAACGCCACGGCGATGTTCCCGAGCTGAGCCCCGCCCCCGGGGCCCGGCGGCCACGCCGCCGGGCCCGGCCCGGGGGATCCCGATACCCGGCCCGGCGTGCGCGCGGAGGTGCGGGACCCGGCCTCGGCGGGGGATCCCGGTGCTCCGGCCGCGGGCGGGCGGCCGGAGCGGGGGCGGGGACGGCGCCGGGGTCAGGAGGCCGCGGCCGCGGCGTCGGCCGCCTGGGCGCGGAGGGCGCGTTCCACGCCGGCGCGGGACTCCGTGACCATGCGGCGCAGCGCCGGGGCCGGCCGGGCCTCGGCGAGCCAGGCGTCCGTCGCGTCCAGGGTGGCCCGGGAGACCTGCAAGGCAGGGTAGAGACCGACCACGATCTGCTGGGCGATCTCGTGGCTGCGGGTCTCGAAGACGTCCTTGATCGCGTCGAAGTACTTCGTGGTGAAGGGCGCCAGCAGGTCGCGCTGGTCGGTCTGGACGAAGCCGCCGATCACCGCCTCCTGCACCGCGTTGGCGAGGTTGCCCTCCTCGACCACGTCCGTCCACGCCCGGGACTTCGCCGCCGCCGTCGGCTGCGCCGCCCGGGCCGCGGCGGCGTGGCGTTCGCCGGCGGCGGTCTTGTCCCGCTCCAGCTCCGCCGCGATCGCGGCGTCGTCGGCGCGGCCGGTGGCGGCCAGGCGGTGCAGCAGGGCCCAGCGGAGCTCGGTGTCGACGTCGAGGCCGTCGAGGGTGCGGGAGCCGTCGAGGAGGCCGTCGAGGAGGTCCAGCTGGCCGTCCGTACGGGCGGTGGCCGCGAAGGCGCGGGCCCAGGCGAGCTGGTGGTCGCTGCCGGGCCCGGCGGCGTGCAGCTGGGCCTCCGCCGCCTCCGACCAGCGGGCCAGCCCCGTCTCGCGCCAGTCGGGCGCGGCGTAGAGGTCGAGGGCCAGCTTCACCTGGCGGTGCAGGGACTGCACCACGCCGATGTCGCTCTCCTTCTCGATGCCGGAGAGGACGAGGTCCAGGTAGTCCCGGGTGGCCAGCTCGCCGTCGCGGGTCATGTCCCACGCCGACGCCCAGCACAGCGCCCGCGGCAGCGTGGTCTCGAAGTCGCCGAGGTGCCGGGTCACGACGTCCAGCGAGGCCGGGTCCAGGCGGACCTTGGCGTAGGTGAGGTCGTCGTCGTTGAGCAGGATGACCGCCGGGCGCGGGCGGCCCGCCAGCTGCGGCACGTCCGTCAGCTCGCCGTCGACGTCGAGCTCCAGCCGGTCGGTCCGGACGAGCCGGCCGTCCTTCAGCTCGTACAGCCCGACGGCGATGCGGTGCGGGCGGAGCACCGGCTCGCCCGTCGCGCCGGCGGGCAGCGCGGGGGCCTCCTGGCGGATGGCGAACGACGTGACCACGCCGTCGTCGCCGGTCTCCAGCTCGGGGCGCAGCACGTTGATCCCGGCGGTCTCCAGCCACGCCTTCGACCAGGCGGCCAGGTCGCGGCCGCTGGTCTCCTCCAGCGCGCCGAGGAGGTCGGTCAGCCGGGTGTTGCCGAAGGCGTGCCGCTTGAAGTACGCCTGCACGCCGCGGAAGAACTCGTCCTCGCCGACGTACGCCACGAGCTGCTTGAGCACCGAGGCGCCCTTGGCGTACGTGATGCCGTCGAAGTTGACCAGGACGTCGTCGAGGTCGGTGATCTCGGCCATGATCGGGTGGGTGGACGGCAGCTGGTCCTGCCGGTACGCCCAGGTCTTCATCTGGTTCGCGAACGACGTCCAGGCGTGCGGCCAGCGCGAGCCGGGGGCCTGGGCGAGGCAGGCGGTGGAGGAGTACGTGGCGAACGACTCGTTCAGCCAGAGGTCGTTCCACCACTCCATCGTCACCAGGTCGCCGAACCACATGTGGGCCAGCTCGTGCAGGATCGTGTCGGCCCGCATCTCGTACGCCGCGTCCGTCACCTTGGAGCGGAACACGTACTGGTCGCGGAAGGTGACCGCGCCCGCGTTCTCCATCGCGCCGGCGTTGAACTCCGGGACGAACAGCTGGTCGTACTTCTCGAAGGGGTACGGGTAGTCGAAGCGCTGCTGGAACCAGTCGAAGCCCTGCCGCGTGACCTCGAAGATCGCCTCCGCGTCCAGGAACTCGGCGAGCGACGGGCGGCAGTACACGCCGAGCGGCACCGTCCGCCCGTCGCCCTCCCAGGTGCCGTGCACCGACGCGTACGGCCCGGCGATCAGGGCGGTGATGTACGTCGAGATCCGGGGGGTGGGCGCGAAGCGCCACACGCCGCCAGCCGGCTCCGGCGCCGGGGAGTTGGAGACGACCTGCCAGCCCTCCGGCGCGGTCACCGTGAAGGCGAACGTCGCCTTGAGGTCCGGCTGCTCGAAGCTCGCGAACACCCGGCGCGCGTCGGGCACCTCGAACTGCGTGTACAGATACGTCTCGCCGTCGACCGGGTCGACGAAGCGGTGCAGCCCCTCACCCGTATTGGTGTAGGCGCAGTCGGCGACGACCCGCAGCTCGTTCTCCCCGGCGCGCAGTCCCGCCAGGGCGATCCGGGAGTCGGCGAAGACCTCGGCGGGGTCGAGCGCGGTGCCGTTGAGCACCACCTCGCGCACCTCGGGGGCGACGAGGTCGATGAAGGTCTCCGCGCCGTCCTCGGCGGCCGAGAACCGCACCGTCGTCGCCGACCGGAAGGTGCCCCCCTCCCCGGCCTCCTTGGCGCCGGAGATGTCGAGGTCGATCTCGTACGCGTCCACCTGTAGCAGGCGCGCGCGATCCCGCGCCTCTTCCCGGGTCAGATTCGTGCCAGGCACCTGCGCTCTCCTTACCCCTACGACTGACCGCAATCCTCGCACGCCGGACGCCTGCGCGGAGCGGTCTGTGGATGACGGCGGCACCCTCCGGTCCCGCCGCCCGTACCGCCTGTGGACAACCCGGCCGGACGGCCGGGCCGCCCACGCCCCGGCCGGTCCCGGCCCTGCCTCAGCCCTGCCTCAACCCTGTTTCAGCCCCGGCGCTCCGCCGCCACCAGCTCGGCGATCTGCACCGCGTTCAGCGCCGCGCCCTTGCGCAGGTTGTCGCCGGACAGGAACAGCGCCAGCCCGTTCTCCGCGGTCTCGTCGCGCCGGATCCGCCCCACGTACGACACGTCCCGCCCCGCCGCGCCCAGCGGCGTCGGCACGTCCGCGAGCGCCACGCCCTCCGCCCCCGCCAGCAGCTCCGCCGCCCGCGCCGGGCTCAGCGGCTCGGCGAAGCGCGCGTTGACCTGCAACGAGTGCCCGGTGAAGACCGGGACGCGGACGCAGGTGCCGGAGACCTTCAGCTCCGGGATCTCCAGGATCTTGCGCGACTCGTGGCGCAGCTTCTGCTCCTCGTCGGTCTCGTCGAGCCCGTCGTCGACGAGGGAGCCGGCCAGCGGCAGCACGTTGTACGCGATCGGGGCCGTGTACTTCGCCGGCTCGGGGAAGTCCACCGCCGCCCCGTCCCGGGTCAGCTTCGGCGCGTCCTCGCCGGCCGCGCGGACCTGCTGGAACAGCTCCTCCACGCCCGCCAGGCCGGAGCCGGAGACCGCCTGGTAGGTGGCGACGACCATGGAGACCAGCCCGGCCTCGCGGTGCAGCGGCTTGAGCACGGGCATGGCGGCCATCGTCGTGCAGTTCGGGTTGGCGATGATGCCCTTGGGGCGGTCGGCCACGGCGTGCGGGTTGACCTCGGAGACCACCAGCGGCACGTCGGGGTCGCGGCGCCACGCGGAGGAGTTGTCGATCACGACCGGGCCCTGCGCCGCGACCTTCTCGGCGATCGCCTTGGAGGTGGCCCCGCCGGCGGAGAACAGCACGATGTCGAGCCCGGAGTAGTCGGCGGTGCCGGCGTCCTCGACCGTGACCGTACCGCCGGGGGCGTCCGGCCACGGCAGCGTGCGCCCCGCGGACCTGGCCGACGCGAACAGGCGCAGCTGCGCCACCGGGAAGGCCCGCTCGGCGAGGATGTCGCGCATCACTCCGCCGACCTGGCCGGTGGCTCCGACGATTCCGATCTTCATGTCTCTCCGTTCACGGCTGCGGGTGCGCCCTCCATCATGCCGGGCGCGGTTCGGCTCGCTCCAATCGTTTCCCCTGCCCAGCCGCCCGCCCCAGGCGCACGCCCGGGGCGAACTGAGACACACGCCACAGCGCCCCCCGCGGCACACGCCGCGGGGGCGGGACACCGGCAGCCCGGCGCCCCGCCCCCGCGGGTCCGTTCATGGTCGGGACGTACGCACCGGACGCGCCGGCGCTACGGCACCACCTTCCCCACGCGCACGCTGCCCGCGCCCGCCGTCGTGCCGCGGGCGTTCTGCACCTGCACCTCGCCGAAGAACTCGCGGCCCTCCGGCCCGGGCGCCGCCACCGTGACCTCGGCCGCGACCTCGGCGCTCTCGCCGTTGTCCAGCCGCACCGGCTCGTCCCCGACGCTCACCTCGCCCAGGTCCGGGGAGAAGTACACGTCGCGGTAGTCGTACTCCGTCGTGCCCGCCGGCACGTCGTAGCCGTAGACCTCCACCGTGTACGTCCCGGGCTCCGGGTCGGCGATCGAGACCGACTCCTCCGAGTCGGCGTCGGCGTCCTGGGCCACCTGCTCGCCGTCGCGGAAGACCGTCAGGTCCAGGTCCGCGCCGGTGTCGGAGGTCGCGCCGATCGACGCGTCCAGCCGGGTGACGCCCTCGCCGATCTCGATCGTCGCGGTCTTCGTCTCACCCGGGGCGATGCTCGGGCGCTCCGACACCTCGGAGCCGAGGGTCCCGCCGGCGAGCTTGCCGTCCACCGGGGCGAACCCGTTGGTGACGGTCCACTCCACCGGGGTGGGCGTGCCGACCTTCGCCTCGTCGATCGTCCGGGTCCCGGGTTCGAAGTCCGCGCCGAACGCGGTCGCCTCGACCGTGAACGGGTTGTTCAGCAGCGGCGAGGTGCGCCGCGACTCGACCTCGATCTCCCACACGCCCGGCGTCGGGTTCTCGTACGAGCGCAGGTCGGGACGGCAGGTGTTGTCCGGGTTGTCGTAGTGGGGGTAGCAGTACGGCGTCGACGTCGGGTCGGCCGGAATGCCCAGCGGGTCGATCGCGATCCAGCGGGTCTGGCTCTCGCCCCGCAGCCCGCTCATCGCCACCTCCAGGGTCTTCGCCCCCTCGGGGACCCGCACGAAGTACGAGCGCGAGGCGTTGCGCTGGACCTTGTTGGACACCTGGTACGCGTACGACGGCGCCGCCTGCTCCCGCGCGGAGACCACGGTCGTCAGCACCCGGTGGTCGATGCCCTCGGTGCGCTTGGCGTCGACCAGCAGCGCCGCGCTGTGCAGCCCCGCCGAGCGCGGCTTCGCCTTCACCTCGACGGTCACCGGCTTGCCGCGGCGCAGCCTGACGTCGTCGTCGCCGAGCAGCCGGAACGTGCCGTCGTTGCCGCGCCACTCCAGCTCGTGCCGCGTGGCGCGGACCGGGCCGGAGGTGCGGGTGAGGGTGATCTCGTACGTCTCGGACTCGCCGCGCGCCGGGCCGCTCTCGCGGTCGTAGACGCCGGTGCCCGTGCCGGGCGTTTCGAGGAGGCCGTCGAGCACGGTGTCGACGGGCGCCTCGACCTTGTACTCGTACGCCGAGGCGCCGTCCTCCAGGGAGTCCCAGGCGTCGACGACGTCGACCAGGCCGGCGCCCTCCGCGTACGTCTGCACGCCGCGGATGTGGTCGGCGGTGGAGGTCAGCGCGGTGCGCAGGGCGTTCGGGGTGACGTCGATGCCCTCCCGCTCGGCGGCGGACAGCAGCAGCGCCGCGGCGCCCGCGGTCTGCGGCGAGGCCATCGAGGTGCCCTGGAGCATGCCGTAGCCGGGCGGCAGGTCGTAGCCGGCCTCGGGGACGGGCGCGCCGGCCTGCCAGGTGGGGATGGTGTTGATCGACGCGCCGGGGGCGGTGATCGTCGGGGTGGCGCCGCCGTCCTCGCGCGGGCCGCGCGAGGAGAAGGGCATCATCTGGTACTTCTTCGTCACGCGGCTGCCGTAGTTCGCCGCCCAGGTGCCCCGGGAGACGCCCGCGCCGACGCTGATGACCTTGTCGGCCAGCCCGGGGTCGCCGATGGTGTTGGCGCCGGGGCCGCTGTTGCCCGCGGAGATGACGAGCTGCACGCCGTAGGTGTCGATGAGCCGGTTGTACAGCTCGGTGCGGGCGTTGTTGCCGTCGTTGAGCGGCGGCAGGCCGCCGATCGACATGTTGACGATGTCGACGTCGCGGTTGGCGACCAGGTCGATCATGCCCTCGGTGAGCGCGACCGCGGTGCAGCCGCCGCTCCAGGTGCAGGCCCGGGAGGAGACGATCTTGGCGCCGGGCGCGGCGCCGTCCATCCGGCCGCCGAAGAGCCCGTTGGCGGCGGTGATGCCGGCGACGTGGGTGCCGTGCGCGCCCTCGACGACGCCGATGTTGACGAAGTCCTCCTTCTTGCCGATCCAGTCCCCGCCGTACGGGTCCATCGGCACGTCCCGGCGGATCTCCACGACGAACGGGATCGCCTCGGCGATCGCCGTGGCCGGGTCGTCGGCGCCGAAGTAGGAGAACTTGTGGTCCTCGCCGTACGGGGCCATCGGCCGGTCGTTACGGAAGTTGCCGTCGTCGCCGAGGTCGACGCGGACGGTGCCGGCCTGCGCGTCGTACAGCAGCGCCCAGGAGTCGGTGGTGTCGCCGTCGCGGTTCAGGTCGCCCTGCATCTCGCCGCCGAGGGTGGCGTTCTCGCTGAAGATGCTGACGGAGTAGTCGCCGCGCGGGGCGGTGTACTCGCGGTCCCGGTAGACGAACGACGGGCCGGAGACGTCGGTGACCATCGGCCGCCAGGTGGCGTCGCGGTCCACGATCGGGTCGGTCGCCGTCACCCAGTCGGTGATCTTGCGCTTGCCGGTGGTGGTCCGGCGCAGCGCGGGGTGGTCGAGGTCGACGCCGGAGTCGAGGATGCCGATGGTGATGCCGCGGCCGTCGGCCTTCGGGTGCTGCCGCACGAAGTCGACGGCGCCGGTCTCGTGGGCCGGCTGGTACGGGTTCTTGCGGGGCGTCGAGCGGTCGGGCCCGGGGTACGCGCCCTGCGCGCCGCTGCCCGTGCTGCCCTTGTCGCCCTTGGCGCGGTCGGCGACCGGCCGCGGATCGGGCAGTTCGATCTCCTCGTTCAGATCGATGCCGTGCACCGAGGACAGCTTCGCGGCCTTGTCGATCGCGGCGTCGGCGCGGCCCGTGGGCACGGTGGCGCGGACGTAGCCGAGTTTGTCGTGCGTCCGGCCGACGGAGGCGCCGCGTACGCCGCGGAAGGTGTCGGCGACCTCGGTCGTCTCACCCGGCTCGACGGCGACCAGCAGCGTGACGTTCTTGTCGCCCGCGGCCTGCGCCTCGGCGAGCAGTTCGGCATCGTTCGCGCCCAGTTTGTCCGCCCCGGCCTTCGGCCGGTGCGGTTCCGGGTCGCCCTCCGCGGCCTGGGTGGCCGCTGCCATCGACTGGCCCGTCGCCGTGAGCGCGACGGCCAGCCCGGCAGCGAGGGCTATTCGGGCGGCGGCCCGTGGCCGTCCGCCCCCCGGTATGGGACCGGGTGTACGTCTGGGAGAGATCGTCATCTCTGGTGAACCCCCACCTGTGTGGATACCGGCATCCGGTGCCGGCTGTCCGCATATCTATCAGCAAGTCACGCGCGCGCGGGGTGACTTGCGGGTGGCGGATTGCGGCGTTGGCGGAAAGCCGCCAGGAGGGGGTGCGCGGCACGTTTCCGCCGCGATGAACCCACGGTGACCGTGGCCACTCGAACGGGCGAGGATCGCGTGTCCATTGCGCGGTGCTTTCGGCCGGTGGGGGTATTTGTGGGCTTCCCGGCCGCCGCCGTTCCGGTTGCGTTAAGTAGCAGGTCACCCGGCGTGCCAAGGCTCCGAGTGTACGGGTGCCCCGCTGCTCTGCACCCGCGTCGAAGCCTCCCGCTCGTCCCCCTCAGGAGCGCCGATGCACCGCGAAAGCACGTCCCCCAGGCCCCCGGGCCCCCGCCGGCGCGCCGTCCTCCTGGGCGCCGCGGGTGCCACGGGCATGGCCGCCGGGCTCGGCCTGGCCCTCGGCCCGGGCCAGCCGCGGGCGACCGCGAGTTCGGCTGGGCCGCCGGCGCTCGCCGCGCGCGCCGGCGCCCGCGGGCTGGTGCCCGGCCGCCCGCCGGCGCCGTCGTCGGCGGGCACCACGGTCCGTACGACGGCGGCGGCCGTGGGCAGCGGGAGCTACCGGCGGCTGGCCGAGGGCGCGGGCTGGCCGCGGGTCGTCCGCACCGAACTGGGCCCCGCCGCCCCCCGCCGCGCGGACCGCCGCACCCCGCTCGCCGCCTTCGTGCAGCTCACCGACCTGCACATCGTGGACGTGCAGACGCCGCTGCGCTCCGAGTACTTCCGCGAGCGCGTGGGCGACGGCTGGCGCCCGCAGGAGGCGCTGAGCGTGCCGGGCGCGGTCGCGCTCATCGAGCGGGTCAACTCGCTGACCGTCGGGCCCGCCACCGGGATCGCCCTCGGCTGCGCCGTGACCACCGGCGACAACACCGACAACAACAGCTCGCTGGAGCTGGAGTGGTTCCTCACCGCGATGAGCGGCGGGCGGATCGTCCCCAACAGCGGCGACCCGACCGCGTACGAGGGCGTGCAGGACAGCGGCGTCGACCGCTACTGGCACCCGGAGAGCCGGCTGCGCGACGCCGACAAGGCGCTGGGGTTCCCCCGCGTGGACGGTTACCTCCGGGCGGCGATCCGGGAGGTCACCAGCCCGGGGCTGCACCTGCCGTGGTACTCCACGGTCGGCAACCACGACCTGCTGCCCGGTGGTTGCTACGCGGCGCGGCAGCCGTTCTTCGCGGAGTACGCGGTCGGCGACCGGAAGCTGATGACGCTGCCGGAGTCGGTCGCCGCGCCGCTGTTCGACGCCCTGCGGTCGCACACCGACCCGCGCGGCGAGGCGTTCGCCGGGATGCTGCGGGCGAAGCGGCACCTGATGCGCAAGGTCACGCCGGACGAGCGGCGGGTGCCGTTCACGTCGCACGAGTACGTGGCCGCGCACTTGCAGGACCGTTTCACCGGGGCGGGGCCGGTGGGCCACGGCTACACGGACGACAACCGCGTGTCCGGCGAGCTGTACTACGACTTCGCGCTGAGCGGGGCCGGCCCGGGCGTCGTCGGCATCAGCCTGGACACCACCGACCAGGGCGGCGACTACCGCGGCTCGGTGGGCACGGCGCAGCTGCGCTGGCTGGCGCGGAAGCTGACGGAGCACCGGGACGCGTACGTCATCGTCTTCAGCCACCACACCAGCAAGTCGATGGACAACACGACGCCCGACCCCTTCCGGCCGGACGACGAGCGGCACACCGGGCCGGAGCTGCTGGACGTGCTGCTGGCCCACCGCAACGTGGTCGCGTGGGTGAACGGGCACAGCCACCGCAACCAGATCACCGCCCACGGCGGCGAGGGCGGCGGCCTCTGGGAGATCACCACGGCCTCGCACGTGGACTTCCCGCAGCTGGCCCGGGTGGTGGAGCTGGCGGACAACGGCGACGGCACGCTGTCGCTGTTCACGACGCTGATCGAGTCGGCGGCCCCGTACCGCGCCGACGCCGGCGAACTGGACCAGACCGGCCTGGCGTCCCTCTACCGCGAACTCGCGCTCAACGCCCCCCACTCCCCGCGCCGCCGCGCCCTGGCGGGCACGGAGACCGACCGCAACACGGAGCTGCTACGGGCCCGTTGACCCCGCGGGGGGCCCGCGGGGTCACGCTCCCGGCAGGCCGCCTTGCCGTCCAGGTGCAGGGTGTCAGACTCGTCGCGGTACAAGCCGGTGGACCCAACGGCGGGGGCACTCACATGAATCCGACAGTGCCACCCGAGGACGAGCGCCTCACAGATAGCCCACGACCCTGACCGCCGAGTAGTATTTCTGGGCGGTCTTCCGGCAGCCGTCCCGCTGCCAACTGTAGAAGCCCGGCTGTACGCTGCATATACGACGCATGTCGTGGAGGAACATCGTGTCGACACGCGCCTTGTTCTTCTCCGAGAACGCCCTGAGCTTCTTGTAGTTCCGGTACCCGAAGTCGTGACGCCGACACGGGTCCTTGAAATTGAAGCCGCCTGGCTTGTCGGGAGAGCCTGAGCAGTAGTCGGTCGACCAGTCGAACTTGAACGGGTTCTTGCCTAGCCGCGTGAAGCGGTCCAGAGCAGTCCAGTACATTTGCCGGCTCTCGTCGTTGTCGGCGAGCGTGTACACGCCTAGATACTTCAGCTTCTCCTTCTTGGATGCGCTTACCGCGACGGAGGAATCCGCCGCAGCCGGAGAAATCACCGAGAGGGTGACCGCTCCGGCTATTGCGGCCCCCGCCAATTTGCGAACTTTACTCACAGACTTCCCTTCCGTAGCCACATCTCTCTGTTGGCGGCTGAACGACCCTCCGCTCTTGCGGCCGCACGCATCAGACGCCGCTCACTGATGCGCCGGGAATCGCGGGAGTACGACTCTTCACCCCCATGAGCCGTGCGCCCCGGACAGCACGCCAGGGACGTTAGCGGCGCCGTCTTGAGC
>NZ_JBMDLF010000008.1:0-393783 GCF_048656465.1 Streptomyces sp. MAR4 CNX-425
ACGCAGATAGAGAGGGGTCGCGTAGCACACGTACTATGTGCTGGCGGGCGAGACGCCGGTCCTCGTCCACGACAGCAATGGGTGTCCGACGCACATGGTCGGAAAGGGAGACGATCCTCCCGTTCCCGAACTGGTTGACGACATCAACACGCACGTTATCCGGGGCATGTCCGGGCAGGGAGTCGACATCGTCGGTGCAGACGGTCAAGTGCTCACGGATTTCGACATCGTGACCAGGAACGCTGTGGTTCAGGTCAAAGACGGGCCCGGGTAAGGGAGCGCTGAAACAGACTTTGAGAACTCGCGATCAAGAGTCTTGAGCGGGCCGGCATCATGGTCACTCGCGATAAGAATGTCCTGCTGGATGTCCTGGCTCCGTAGTACAAGATCCGACACGCCCGTCACGACAGGAAGATCCATGAGGCCTACCATCGTTCTCCTCAGTCCCCCAGGGAGCCATCAGCGCATCGTAGACCGCCTGGAGCAAGCTGGCGCCTACAGTGAGGGTGAAACCTTTGATCTGCTGGATCGAGGAGAATGCAGCTTCGGCGTAGACGCGTCCGGGGATGTTCTCGATGAATTCGATCAGGAAGAAGTGGATGAGATTCGCCAGAAGATTGGCGAGTTTCAGGCGATCACGCTTGAATACTCGGGAATGTCTTGCATTCGGGATCTCCTGGGTGAAGTAATCCAGGGGCTATCGGGCTTGCTGGATACGAATTACGGCGAACTCATCGAATATGGAGAGGTTCTGGCACGGTTCCAGAGGGAACCTCTGTGGGATTGGAGATTCGCGGTGGGTGAATAACCTCCGCGAGCGGGTGCGGTAAAGGTTGACGACCTGCCCCCTCTTCCTGTAGCCCGTGACCTTGCTTTCACTCGCGAATCGCTACTTGGTGGGTGGTGCCCAGTGGGACCGCCTGACGGCAGTAGTTGACGGCAACGTCACTGGACGAGGACGGAAGCAGACCGAGCGGCTGCGCGGCAGCGTTGCAAGTGCCCGGTGGCGGGAGGCCGTCACGGTGGGGTCTGTGGGGCCCCGGAGGGGAGGCCCCTCCGGGGCACCCGGCCACCGCGCAGTCAGCCCGGCGCCCCACCTTCCCCACCGGCCGTGACCGACTGCTTGTGTGTCGGGGCGCGTTCAGGAACTGAATGCGGGGGGAGGGTTTCAAGGCGTGTTCCGACGAGAGGTGTTGACAGCGGTTTCGGGCGGCTCTAGGTTCTGCGTCGCCCCTCTGAGAGCGCTCTCACCCTCCTCTGTCCCCCACTCATTGCGAGGTACGCAGCTCGTGGGACCACAGCCGAAGCGCAGACGCACCCTCCTGATCCTCACCGCCGCCGCCACCGTCGCCGCCGGTGTGGCCCTGCCCGCCGGGAGCGCCGGCGCCGCCGAGATACCGGTGGGCAGCGGGAGCTACTCCGACACCCGCCCGCCCGGTGCCTCCGGGCCCGTCGACAACGCCGGGCAGCCCGTGACGCCCAAGGTCACCGACCGGGTCGCCGACCGGCCCGTGCCGACGAACGACTGGTGGTCGTCGCTCGCGTTCCAGCGGGCCGCCGACAACCCGTACTCGCTGCCCATGTTCGGCCACCCCCTCAGCTACCAGGCCGTCGCCGGCGGGCTGGAGATCGGCTACGCCACCGAGCACGTCGTCGTCGGCGGCGGCGTGCAGTACGAGTTCCCGCACAAGGCCGACCTCACCCTCGGCGTCACCGGCCTCAACGCGCCCGACGCCCGCGCCGACGGCTGGTCCGACTGGACCGTCAGCCCCTACTGGGACGGCGGCGCCCAGACCTTCCGCGCGACCATCGGGCACGGCAGCCCGTACGTCTACGCCGAGGCCACCGGCGGCGCCGCGCAGGTCACCGCCGCCGCCGCGCCCGAGGTCTTCGCCGACGACGGCAACGCCCTCGGCATCACCGTCGGCGGCAACCACTACGCGCTCTTCGCCCCCACCGGCGGCGACTGGACCGTCTCCGGCAGCACCCTCACCGCCGACCTCGCCGGCAAGGACTACTACTCCGTCGCCGTCCTCCCCGACGCCGGCGCCGACACCTTCGCGACCTTCGGCCGGTACGCCTTCAGCTTCGTCACCGGCTCCCGCGTCGACTGGGACTACGCCCCGGACGAGGGCCGCATGAACGCCACGTACACGCTGCGGACCGAGGCCCGCGAGGGCACCGAGACCGGCACCCTCCAGGCGCTCTACCCGCACCAGTGGAAGCACACCGCCGACGAGCTGACCGCGCACGAGTACATCTCGCCGCGCGGCACCATGAAGCTCCGCGAGGGCGCCTCCTTCACCACCTCCCAGGCCGTCACCGGCGTGCTGCCCGCGCTGCCGCAGTCGGACGGCGTCGACCGGGGGCAGCTCACCGCCTTCGTCGACGAGGTCGCCGACAGCGCCACCGTGGGTGCCGCCGACACGTACTGGACGGGCAAGGCCCTCGGCCGGCTCGCCCAGGTCGTGCCGCTCGCCGACCAGGTGGGCGCGACGGCGGCGCGGGACAAGATCCTTGGCGCGATGAAGTCGCGGCTGGAGGAGTGGTTCACGGCCGGCGGCGAGACGGAGTTCTCGTACGACGCGGTCTGGAAGACCCTCACCGGCTACCCGGCCTCGTACGGCAGCGACACCGAGCTGAACGACCACCACTTCCACTACGGCTACTACGTGATGGCCGCCGCGGTCGTCACGCAGTACGACCCGGCCTGGGCCGCGGACTCCGCCTGGGGCGGCATGGTGCGCGAGCTGATCGCCGACGCCGCCAACTCCTCGCGCGACGGCGACCGCTACCCGTTCCTGCGCGGCTTCGACGTCTACGCCGGCCACAGCTGGGCCGCCGGCCACGCCGGCTTCGCCGCGGGCAACAACCAGGAGGCGTCGTCCGAGTCGGTCAACCTCAGCGCCGGGCTGATCCTCTTCGGCGCCGCCACGGGCGACACCGAACTCCGCGACCTCGGCGTCTACATGCTCACCACCGAGTCCGAGGCGGTACGCAACTACTGGTTCGACGCCGACGAGGACACCTTCCCGGCGGACTACGCGCACAACACCCTCGGCATGGTGTGGAGCGCCGGCGGCGCCCACGCAACCTGGTGGACCGGCAACCCGGAGGAGATCCACGGCATCAACGTCCTCCCCGTCACCGGCGCCTCCCTGCACCTCGCCCGCGACAAGGCCGCCATCGACCGCAACCTCGCCGAGATGGAGCGGGAGAACGGCGGCCCGGCGGTGGAGTGGCGCGAGCTGCTGTGGGAGTTCCGGGCCCTCAGCGACCCGGCCGCGGCGCGGGACGCGTACGCGGCGGGCGGCGGCGGCACGTACGCACCGGAGGCCGGCGAGTCGTGGGCGCACGTCTACCACTGGATCCACACCCTCGCCGCGACCGGCCCGCCGGACACCACGGTGACGGCCGACAGCCCGACGGCGGCGGTCTTCGCCACCGGCGGCACGAAGACGTACGCCGCACACAACTACGGCGACAGCGAGCAGACCGTGACCTTCTCCGACGGCAAGACCCTCACGGTTCCCGCCCGCTCCTCCGCCACCGAAACGGGCTGACCGGCGCCGCAGCCCCGCCCCCGTGCCCCGCGCCGCCCGCTCACCCCGACCCCGCCGGGCGGCGCGGGGTGCCAGTCCCGTTTCCCTCCGGCTCCCGCGAAGGCCGACGGCGGCTCGGAGGCCGCCCGCGGCAGCGCGGGCCCAGCCCGGTGCTGCGCGCCCCGTACCGCACCGCCGGCTCAGGCTGCGATGCCGGTTTCGGGCGGGAGCGCGGGGCCGAGCAGCAGGCCCCCGTCCAGGACGAACTCCGAGCCCGTGGCGAAGGACGCGTCCTGGGAGGTGAGGAAGAGCAACAGGCGGGTGACGTCCGAGGGTTCGGCGAGGCGGGGGATGGCGAAGGGTTCGGGCGAGTAGAAGTCGGCGATGGGGGGCTGGCCCGCGACGGTGGGTTCGTTGATCAGCGGTGTGGAGACGACGCCGGGGTGGATGGAGTTGACCCGGATGTTGTCGCGCCCCAGCTCCAGGGCGGCCGTCCTGGTCAGCCCGCGCACGGCCCACTTGCTGGCGGTGTACGGGGCGTAGAAGGCCGTGCCGCCGTGGGCCACGGTCGAGGCGATGTTGACGATGGTTCCGCCGCCGCCCCTGCGCATCGACGGAGCCACGGCCCTGATGCCGAGGAACTGGCCGGTGACGTTGACGCCGAAGGTGTGCTCCCAGGTGCGGAGGTCGGTGTGCTCGATGGGGGCCGCCGGGTTCTGGACGCCCGCGTTGTTGACCAGGATGGTGACCGGCCCGAAGCGGTCTTCGACTGCTCGCACCGCCGCCGCCCAGTCGTCCTCGCCGGCCACGTCCAGGTGGACGGGCAGAGCCCGATCGCCGAGCTGAGCGGCGAGATCGCGGCCGGCGTCGTCGTCGAGGCCGGCGATGACGACGTTCGCCCCCTCGGCGTGGTAGCCCCGCACGTGACTGCTGCCCATGCCCCCGCTGCCGCCCGTGACGATGACGGTCTGGCCCTCGAAGCGTCCCATGGTGCCTCCTTTCAGGCTCGCACTAGTGGTGAGCCGAGTGACTCACCTCCTCTCTCAAGGTACGGCCGGGGTAGAGGTGAGTCAAGTGACTCACCTCGCAGTGAGGGGCATACTGGAGGGCATGACGGCACAGCCTTCGGAATACCACCGGCGCGTGGCGGCGCAGAAGCGGACGTCCATCATCGAGGCGGCGACGAAGCTGTTCCTCGACTCCGGCTACGACGGCACCTCGCTGGCCCGCATCGCCGAGGCGGCCGGAGTGTCTAGGGCGACCCTGTTCAAGCAGTTCACCACCAAGGCGGCCCTGTTCGAGGCGATCGTCACCGAGTACTGGACGGCCGGCGACGAGGAGGAGCCCCTCCCCGAGCCGGGGAACCTCCGCGCGGGGCTCGAAGCCATCGGACGCCGCTACTCGGCTCTTCTCACGCAGCCCGGCATGGCCGCCCTCTTCCGCATCGTCATCGCCGAGGTACCGCGCTTTCCCGAACTCGGCGAGACCCAGTTCAAGCTCGGCAAGATGCCCTACTTCGCATCGGTCCGCCGCTACCTGGCGGCGGAGAACGCCGCCGGTACGGCCCGGCTCGACGATGCGGAGACGGCGGCGACGCAGTTCCTTGGGATGATCTCCAACTACGTGTTCTGGCCGCGGATGCTGCTCGCGCACTGGGAGCCCGACGACGCCGCCATCACCAACGCGGTCGACGAAGCGGTGCTGACCATGCTCGCCCGATACGGCGCACCCGCTTCTCCGTGAAGGGAATCGCATTCGGAGACACGGTGCGAATCAGGGCCGGCCACGATTTTGCGGCGCGGCGTTGGCGGCGGGTGCTATGACTCGCCGGTGATGCCGGCGGAGGCGATTGTCGCCGCGTCGATCTCCCTGGCCGCGGTCCGGGTCGACGAGCCGGAGTTCAGGCTGGTCAGTGATTCCGTGTTGAGCGCGTGGACGACGAACTCGTAGGTGTTCACCGTCCAGGGCGAGCACGGTCCCTGGTAGCCGTAGAAGTTGGCGCTGCCCCGGTAGTAGACCTGCCTTGCTCCCGCCGGAATCGAGGGCCGGTAGGTGTGATCGACGTTCTGGGGGATCGAGGTCGTGGTCGCCGGGATGTCGTAGATGACCCAGTGGATGAGGTCGGCGTTGTCGAGATCGCGCATGACGATCGCGTAGCTCTTGGCGGCGGTTGGAGCGTCCGACCAGGTCAGGGGCGGGGACTCGTTCCTCTTGGCCGGGTCGTTTCCGCCGCCGCTGGTGCACTCGTGGACCTTGGGGATGGCGCCACCGTCGGCGAACGCGGTGCTGGACAGGGCGTACGCGTTCCGGGTTTCCGGCGGCGTCGGCGCGATCGGCGCAGCGGTGGCGGGGGAGAGACCGGCGGCCCCGGTGACGAGCAGGGCGCCTAACGCAATGCGTGTACTTCTCACTGGAGACTCCCGGGGATACCTAGGGTTGCTCAGCTGTCCGTGGGGCGGGAGTGATACTCGTGCGGTGGCACCAGCGTATGCATCGGGGATTCCGGCGTCATGTCACTTATCGATCCGATCGAGGTACTTTTCTCGCCGTCGCGAGCAGCGCTGATCTCGCAGAAACAACTGAGCGGCGTCAGGCCAGGAGTTGTTCGGCGGAGGAGGGGAGTTCACGGCCCATCAGGGCTTCGAGGCGGGGGTGGGCGCGGGGGTGGCCCAGGAGGATGGCGGCCCGGAGGGTGTGCGCGTCCGGGTCCAGGATGAGTTTGGCGTAGCGCGGGGTGGGGGCGGGGCTGGTGTAGGTGAGTTCTATCGCGCCGGGGGTGGTGGCGTGGGGGTTGCCCAGGCTGGCTACGTCGACGCCCGGGAGCTTCAGCACCGTTGACGGTTCCGCCGGCGGCCGGGGTGGTGCGGGTGCCGGGGTGCCGGTGAGGTGGGTGGCGACCCGGGTCGCCATGGCGTAGCCGGGGGCCACCGTGCCCGTGCGGCGGCCCTCGACCGCCGCGCAGTCGCCGATCGCCCAGATGTCCGGGTCCGGGGTGCGGCAGTCGGCGTCGACCAGGTAGCCGCCGCGCTCGCCGCGCGGCAGGCCCGCGGCCGCCGCCAGGTCGTCGCGGGGGCGGGTGCCCGCGGTGAAGACCACCAGCCGGGTCCTGATCCGGGTTTCGTCCGCCAGCGTGACACCGGCCACGGTGCCGTCCGGGCTCGCGTCGACGGAGCGGAGCGGCATGTCTTCGTGCAGGCGCAGGCCCGTGCGGCGCAGGCCGGCCGACAGGATCTCCGCCGCCGCGCGGTCCAGCTGCGCCGGCATCAGGTGCGGGGCCGCCTCCACCACGTGCGGGCGTACGCCCAGGTGGCGGTGGAGCGCCTCCGCGGTCTCCAGGCCCAGCAGGCCGCCGCCGACGACCACCGCTTCCGGGGCGGGCTTCGCCGCCGCGCGGATCGCGTTGACGTCTTCCAGGGTCCGGTAGACGTAGCACCCCCGCAGCTCCGCCCCCGGCAGCGGCGGCCGCGCCGGGACCGCGCCCGTCGCCAGCACCAGCGCGTCGTACGGCAGCCGTTCGCCCGCCGCCGTCACCACCTCGTGCGCGGCTCTGTCGATCGCCGCCGCTCTCGTGCGCGTACGCAGCTCCACCAGCGGATCGTCCTGCGCCGCCAGCGTCAGCTTCCCGGCCGGTACGCCCCGCAGCCTGTCCGCCAGCGCTATCCGGTTGTACGCCGCGTACGGCTCCTCGCCCAGCACCAGGATCCGCCAGCGGCCCGCCCGGTCGCGCGAGCGCAGCTCCGCCACCAGCCGGTGCGCCGTCATCCCGTACCCGATGACCAGCAGGCGCTTCACGGCGTGCCCTCCGCGAACTCCCGGCACAGGCCCCGGATCTCCTCCGCGCACGTCCCGCACCCCGTCGTCGCCCGCGTCGCCTCCGCCAGCGCGCCCGGGTCGTGCGCCCCCGCGCGCCAGGCCGTCGCGAGTGCCGCCTTCGTCACGTTGTTGCAGCGGCACACCACCGCCTCCGGCGGCAGGTCGGGCCCCCGCCCCGGCCGCGGCGCGGCGCGGCCCAGCAGCAGCGCGAGGCGGCTCTCCGGCAGCGGTGCGCCCGTGCCGTACAGCTGGGACAGCACGGCCAGCGCGTGCGGGAGGCCGACGACGACCGCCGACGACAGCCGCCCGGCGGCGTCCACCGCCAGCCGGGCGTAGCGGCCGCGGGCCGGGTCGCGGTACGTCACGACCTCGCCGCCGGCGTCCGCGTCGTCTCCCGCCCCGGCCCCGCCCAGCGCCCCCACCGTCAGCCCCGGCACCCGCAGCCGGAACACCGGCCGGTGCCGGGCGTCCAGCCCGTACGGCGCCGGCCTGCCCGCCAGCGACCTCGCCACCGCCTCCGCCTGCTCCCACCCGGCGGCCAGCGAACCCGCCGGCTCCGTGCAGTCGCCCACCGCGCGGATCGCCGGGTCGCTCGTCCGCCCCTCGGCGTCGACCAGCACCCCGGTCCGTACCGCCAGACCCGCCGCCTCCGCGAGCCGCGTGCGCGGGCGGACACCCGTGCAGCACAGCAGGGTGTCCCAGCCGAGCAGCCACTCGTCGTCGAGCACCAGCTTGCCGGGCAGCACCTCCGCGGCCACCCGCCCCAGCTCCAGCCCGATCCCCAGCCCCGCCAGCCGCCGGGTCAGCAGCGCGCCGGCCTCGGCGTCGAGGCGGTCGTCCAGCGGATACGGGCCGGGGTGCACCAGCGTGACGTTCCGGCCGCCGCGCCGCAGCGCCGCCGCCGTCTCCACGCCCAGCGGGCCGCCGCCGAGGACGACGACCTCGGCGCCGCGCACGCGGGCGGCGTCCGCCAGCGAACGCAGCCCGGTGACGCCGTCGAGCGGCCGGCCGGCGGCGTCGCGCAGCCCGGGCACGGGCGGCAGGTGCGGGCGGGCGCCGGTGGCCAGGACGAGGGTGTCGTACGGGATCCGGTCGTGTTCCGTCGTACGCACCTGGCGCCGGCGGCGGTCGACGCCGGCGGCGGAGACGCCGTGGCGGACGCCGACGCCGGGCAGGTCGGGGAGGCGGAGGTCGGCGGGGGTGAGGCTGCCGTCGAGGAGGGAGGGGAGGAGGACCCGGTGGTAGGAGGCGGGGCCCGGCTCGGCGTCGAGGAGGGTGACGGGCCCGGCGTGGCCGTGGTGGCGCAGGCGCTCGGCCACGCGGTGACCGACCGGACCGCCGCCGACGATCACGACGCGGGCTCCCGGACCCCGATCCGGGCCCGGGCTCCGGCCCGTCCCCGGCGCCTGCTCCGGGTCCGGGGCCGGGGCTGGCCCTCGGCCCGTCCCCGGGTCCGGCTCCCGTCCCCGGCCCGTCCCCGGGGTCACCGGCCCGTCGCCCCCTGCCTCCGCCCGCCGGCCGCGCCGCGCCCCCCTCAACCCGCCGCGCCCCGTACCGCTACCGCAGGCACCCCCGCCCGGGGCTCCTCCGCCCCCACCCGCTCCACACACACCGCGCTCACCTTGAACTCCGGCATCCGGCTCCGCGGGTCCAGCGCCGTCCCCGTCAGCAGGTTCGCCCGCCCGTGCCCCGGGAAGTGGAACGGCAGGAACACCGTGTCCGTCCGCAGCGTCGCCACCAGCCGCACCCGCGCCAGCACCGCCCCGCGCGCCGACCGCACCCGCGCCAGCTCGCCCTCCGCGAGCCCCGCCCGGGCCGCCGTGTCGGGGTGCATCTCCACCACCGCCTCCGGCGCGGCCCGTACCAGCTCCGGCACCCGGCGGGTCTGCGCGCCCGATTGGTAGTGGGCGAGCTGCCGCCCCGTCGTGGCCCACAGCGGGAAGCGGTCGTCGCGCGCGTCGGCGGGCTCGCGGTGGTCGACGTCCTGGAAGCGGGCCATGCCGTCCGGGTGGGCGAAGCGGTCGAGGAACAGCCGCGGGGTGCCGGGGTGCGGGGGGCCGTCGGCGGGGGTGGCGGGGCAGGGCCAGTGGAGCGCTTCGCCGGCGTCGAGGCGGTCGTAGCTGATGCCGCCGTAGTCCGCGGGGCCGCCGGCGGAGGCGCGGCGGAGTTCGTCGAAGACGCGGCGCGGGTCGTCGGGGAAGCGGTGGGCGGGTTCGCCGAGGCGGAGGGCGAGGGCGCGGAGGACGGCGAGGTCGGTGCGTACGCCCGGGGGCGGGGCCAGGGCGCGGCGGCGGCGCAGGACGCGGCCCTCCAGGTTGGTGAGGGTGCCCTCCTCCTCGGCCCACTGGGTGACGGGCAGGACGACGTCGGCCATCGCCGCGGTCTCGGACGGTACGAAGTCCGCGACGACCAGCAGGTCCAGCCCCGCCAGCCGCCGCTGGACGCGCCCGGCGTCCGGCGCGGAGACCACCGGGTTGGAGCCGAACACCAGCAGCGCGCGCGGCCCGCGGTCCGTGCCGAGGGCGCCGAGCAGCTCCGCGGCGCTCAGCCCCGGACCCGGCAGGCTGTCCGGCTCGACGCCCCAGACTCCGGCGACGTGGGCGCGGGCGGCGGGGTCGGTGAGGTGCCGGTAGCCGGGCAGCTGGTCGGCCTTCTGGCCGTGTTCGCGGCCGCCCTGGCCGTTGCCCTGGCCGGTCAGGCAGCCGTATCCGGAGCCGGGGCGGCCGGGCAGGCCCAGCGCGAGCGCGAAGTTGACGAACGCGGCGACCGTGTCCGTGCCCTTGCTGTGCTGTTCGGCGCCGCGGCCGGTGAGGACGTACGCGCGCCGGGCCTCGCGCAGCAGCCGTACCGCCTCCCGCTGCGCCGCCGCCGGGACCCCGGTGACCAGCTCCACGCGCTCCGGCCACCAGCCGGCGGCCCGCCGCCAGGCGGCGCGGAAGCCGACGGTACGGGTCCGGACGTACTCCTCGTCGTGCATGCCCTCGGCGACGGCGACGTGCAGCAGGCCGAGCGCGAGGGCCAGGTCGGTGCCGGGGGCGGGGGCGAGGTGGAGCGCGGCGCGCTCGGCGGTGGGGGTGCGGCGCGGGTCGATGACGACAAGGGCGCCGGCCTTGCCCAGGTGGCGCATGAGCGGGGGCATGGTCTCGGCGGGGTTGGCGCCGGCGAGGAGGACGGTGTCGGCCTCGGCGAGGTCGGTGACGGGGAACGGCAGCCCGCGGTCCAGGCCGAAGGCGGCGACGCCGGCCGCGGCGGCGGAGGACATGCAGAACCGGCCGTTGTAGTCGATCATCCGGGTGCCGAGGGCGACCCGGGCGAACTTGCCGAGCAGGTACGCCTTCTCGTTGGTCAGCCCGCCGCCGCCGAAGACGGCGACGGAGTCGGGGCCGTGCGCGGCGCGTATGGCCGCGAGCCGGGAGGCGACGGTGTCGAGGGCGGTGTCCCAGGCGGCGGGCGCGAGGCGGTCGGCGCGGTCGCGGACGAGGGGGGTGCGCAGCCGGTCGGGGGCGCGGAGGACGGCGGGGGCGGTCCAGCCCTTCTGGCACAGGCCGCCCCGGTTGACGGGGAAGCCGGCGTCGGGCTCGACGTGCGGGGGTGCGCCGGGCGCCGCGCCGGACCGCAGCAGGGTGCCGCACTGGAGGGCGCAGTACGGGCAGTGGGTGGCGACCGCGGGTTCTTCGGGGTCCGCTGACGACGGTGCGCGCGAGGAGCCAGTGCCCATCCGGATACCCCACTTCAGGCGTCACCGCTTCGGAGCCGTACCGGCATCATCGCCCGCCGGGGGCGGGGCGGGTATTGGCAGATTGCTGTCAGCCCCCGCCTCCCGGCGGTGAGGCCGGGCATTCCGGGCGCTTCATCCGGGGAGGTAGCCGGAGACCGCGGTGCCGTCGCCGTAGACCAGGTAGACGACCCCGCCGGAGACCAGGGTGGCGGTCAGCAGGGGCCCGGTGTCGGTCGTGTCCGTGTTGAACTCCACGTCGAACCGCCGTCGGCGCACGCGCCCGTCCGGGTCTCCCGGGGGAGTGGCGTGGACGGTGACGCCCTCGGCCGCCATGATCCGGTCGCCCGCCAGCAGCAGGACGTCGTTCTCCGCGGGGAGCGCGACGCCGGCGATGGCGGTGATGATCTTTCTGTCCCACAGGCGCTCGCCGGAGGCGAGGTCGTAGCGGGCGAGTCTGCGGCCGTCCTCGTCGAGCAGGACCGTCCCGTCGTCGCCGAGCACGGGCGAGGCGCGGAGGGGCACGTCGGGGGCGATTGTTCCGCGCTTCTCCAGCGTGTCGGCCGTCAGCACCGTCGCGCCGGTCTTCCCGGCGAGGTCGGGCGACTCCCAGCAGAGCATCCACGCGTCTCTGACCGCGAAGTCGCGGCACCGTGCCCGCCCGCAGCGGTCGCCGGAGCGGAGGCCGACGGCGCTGACCTCGGCGGCGTACCCGACCCGCGCACCGTGCCCCGGGGCCAGCGCGTGGCTGAGGTAGACCCGGCCGTCCACGGCCGCCACGCCGAAGACCCGGTCGTCCCGGAACGACCACAGCTCCTTCCGGCCGCCCGTGGTGCGGAGGGCGCGGATCGAGGTCCGGGCGTCCAGCGGCCCCTGCGCCACGGTCAGCACGCCGTCGAGGACCGCCAGCCCCAGCACCGGCTCGCCGTTGCCGCGTTCCGTCCACAGCCGCTCGCCCGCCGGCAGCCGTACGGCGGTGACCCCGTCGGCCCGGGGCAGGTAGGCCACGTCTCCTTCGATCGCGGGCGGCGGGTACACGCTGCCGATCTGCTCCCGGGCCGCTCCCGGCACGGTCCACAGCCGCGTGCCGTCGGACGCGTCGATGCCGACGGCACCTCCCCCACCGGTGGTGCAGACCAGGACGTGGCCGCCCATCGCGCACCCGTCGACGGGGGGCAGGGACGCGTTCCACGGGCTCCAGCCCGGCGGGCGGGCCGTCAGGCTCAGGGCCGCGTCGCCGAAGTCGCCCGTACGGACGGCGGCGCCGCCGTCGGTCACGACGGGAGGCCGGTCCGCCGCGGCACCGCCGGCCGGCGGGGACGTGCGGCCGCCGGACGCACCGGCGGCGGTCCCGCCGGTCCCGCTCCCGCCGCTCCCGCCGCTCCCGCCGGTCCCGCCGCCGCCCGGCAGCAGGGTGGCCAGCAGCACCACGGTGATCACGGCCGCCATGGCGGCGCCGACTGTGAGTGCCCACCGGGCGCCCGGCCGGGGCGGTTCGGGCGGGTCCGGGGCCGGGGCCGGCGGCGGCGCTCGGTGCGGCGGCGGTGGTACGGCGGGCGCCGCGGCGGCGATGTCGGCGGCGGCCCGCTCGTACGTGGCGATCAGCTCCCCGACCGGGCGCGGCCACGGGAAGCCGCCGCCCGGGACCGCGGTCGCGGGCTCCGCGCCGAGGACCGCGGCCAGCGTGCGCGCGTCCATCCGCTCGCGCGGGTCCCGGCGCAGGCACGCGGCGAGGGTCTCGCGCAGCGGGGCCGGCACCCGGCCGAGGTCCGCGTCCGCGCGGGCGGTGCGGAAGAGGACGGCCGCGGCCTCCTCGTCCTCGAACGGGCTCCGCCCGGTCGCCGCGTAGCACAGCACGGAGCCGAGACAGAAGACGTCGCCGGCGGGTCCGGGCACGCCGGTGCCGGTGACCTGCTCCGGGGACATGAAGCCGGGGGTGCCGACGACCAGTCCGGTGGCGGTCAGGGCGGTGGCGTCGAAGGCGCGGGCGATGCCGAAGTCGATGACCCGGGGCCCGCCGCGGGCGAGCAGCACGTTGCCGGGCTTGAAGTCCCGGTGCAGCACCCGGGCGGCGTGGATGTCCTCCAGCGCCGCGGCCAGTTCGGCGCCGAGCACCCGCACCGTGTCGTACGGGAGCGGCCCGCAGCGCCGCACCGCGTCCGCCAGCGCGGGGCCCGGCACGTACTCCGTGGCCAGCCAGGGCCGGGCGGCCCGGACCTCGGCGTCGAGCACGGCGGCCGTACGGGGGCCGGTCACCGCCCGCGCGGCCTCGGTCTCGCGCCGGAAGCGGATCCGGAACTCCTCGGCGGCGGCGACGTCCTGACGGATCGTCTTGACCGCGGCCAGCTCCGGCGCCCCCGGGCCGACCGGGGCGGGGCGGCGCGCCAGGTACACCTCCCCCATGCCGCCGGCGCCGAGCCGCGCCAGCAGCTGGTAGGGCCCGATGTGCCCGTCGTGGCCGGGCGGCAGCCGCTCGAACACGTCATCTCTCCGCGGGTCCGGCCCCGTCCGGCAGCGGCATCGAGACGATCTTCCCGCGGTCGTAGACGAGGTGGACCACGCCGCCCAGCGGCAGCACCCAGGGGTGGCGGGGGATGTCCGCGACGGGAACGTCGTCGAGCGGGTGCCGCTCCGGCTCGGTCCTGCGGCCCGGGGCGCCGTCGACCTCGACGCGCAGCGGCTCCGTACCGGGGTCGTCGAGCGGCAGCACGTAGAGCCGGGAGTGGTCGGCGAAGAGGACGCGATCGTCGGCGATCAGCGGGGGTGCCACGAACAGATGCCGCCCGAACGCGTCCTTGCCGAACGGGAACCGCCGCAGGACCCGGCCGCTGTCGCGGTCCATCACGAGGATGTCGCCGCCGAAGAAGTCGCTCGCGAGCAGCTTCGACGTCCCGATCGAGCCGATCAGCGTGTTCGTGTCGATCCCGTCGACCCGGACCGATCCCTCGCGCCGCAGTGTGCGCGCGTCGTGCCGGAACAGCGTCCAGGAGTAGCGCTCGCCCTTCGGGAGGAGTCCGGCGCAGTACGCGTGGTCTCCCCGCACCCGCACCACGTCGCAGGACTGCTCGTACGGCGGGGACTCGGCCAGGATGTCGCCGGAGGCCGGGTCGTAGGCGACGAGTCCCAGGTCGGTACGGGCGTAGAGGCGGTCGTGCGCGTACGTCGTCGCCGCGAACGTCTTGACCCGGCGCGCCGCCATCGGGAGGTCCGCGTTGGTGAGGTTGCGGCGCCACAGCTCCCGGCCGCTGCCGAGGTCGTAGGCGAAGACCTTCTCGCCGGCGGTGGCGAACACCCGGCCGCCGGCCACCACGGGGCGGCCGAAGCTGCCCCCCTGGTAGCCCCCGGTCGCGTCTTCGTGCCGCTTCTGCCACCGGAGCCGCCCCGTGGCGGCCTCCCGCACTTGCAGGCGCCCGGAGGTGCCGAAGACGGCGACGCCGTCGCGGACGGTGGGGAAGCCGCCGGCTCCCGGGACGTAGAGATCGCCCGCGGCCCCGCCGTAGGAGGCTTCCCGCGGATGGGGCGGCTCGGGGGGCGCGGCGCCCGTACGCCACAGCGGGCGGCCGTCCGCCGCGCTCACGCCCTCGTACGCTCCGTCGACCAGCTGGCACACGAGGACGACGGGGTCGGCCGCGCAGCCCATCGGGGGCCCGGAGAGCGTGCCCTGCCACGGCCGCCAGCCCTCGGGGCGCTGCCCGGGGTCCTGCGGGATGACCCCGGAGCCGTCCAGGCCGCCCAGCGCGTCGACGCCGTCGACCAGGGGCGTCGTGCCGGCCCCGGCCCCGTCCCCGTCCCCGTTTCCGTTTCCGGCCCCGTCCCCGGGCGGCGGGGCGGGCCCGGCGCCGGATCCGCCGTCGGGGGTGTCCGGGGAGAACGGCTCCAGCACGACGACCGTCCCCGCGATCAGCGCGGCCACCGCCAGCCCCGCGGCGCCGGCCAGAACGGCCCGCCGCCGAGCGCCTGCCCGCCGACCGCCCGCCGTCCCCGCTCCCGGCGCTGCCGGGGGCTCGGCGGGCAGGGCCGGCAGCCGGTGCAGTGAGCCGCCGGGGACCCGGCGCAGCCGCTCGGCGGCCTCCTCGTGCTCGGCGATCCGGGCGCGTACGGCCGGCGGCCAGTCCGCAGCGCCGGTGCCGCCGGTGCCGCCGGGGCCGCCAGGGGCGGCGGGGTCGTCCCGGTCGTCGAGGTCCGTGGCGAGGTCCGCCGCGGTGGGGCGCCGACCGGGGTCCTTGTGCAGGCACCGCGCCAGCAACTCCCGTAACTCCGCGGGCACCCGCTCCAGGTCGGGTTCCTCCTCGGCGATGCGGTAGAGCACCGCGGCCGGCTGGCCGTCCCCGAACGGGCCGTGCCCGGTGGCCGCGTAGCACAGCACGGCGCCGAGGCAGAAGACGTCCGAGGCCGCGGTGACCGACCTGCTGCCCGCGAGGTGCTCGGGGGACATGAAGCCGGGGGTGCCGACGAGGGAGCCGGTCGTCGTCAGCGTGGTCACGCCCCGGGCGCGGGCGATGCCGAAGTCGATCACCCGCACGCCGGCGGCGGAGAGCAGCACGTTGGCGGGCTTGAGGTCGCGGTGCTGGATGTGCGCCGCGTGGATCGCCTCCAGCGCCGCGGCGAGCCCGGCGCCCACCGCCCGTACGGTCCGCGCGGGCAGCGGGCCGCTGCGCCGCACCGCCTCGCCGAGGCTGGGGCCCGGCACGTACTCGGTGGCCAGCCAGGGGGGTTCGCCGTCCGCGGCGCCGCCGAGCAGCCCGGCCACGTGCGCGCCGCCGACCCGTCCCGCCAGCTCGATCTCGCGGTGGAACCTGCGCCGGAAGGCCGCGTCCCCGGCCAGCTCGGGGCGTACGGTCTTGACGGCGGCCAGCCGGCCCGGTTGCCCCGGGGGCTCCCGGCCCACGTAGACCTCGCCCATGCCGCCGGCGCCGAGGCGCGCGAGCAGCTCGTACGGGCCGATCCGGCGCGGCGCGTTCGCCTCCAGCGGTTCGAGCAAGTCCCACTCCTCCGCACGGGACCGGACCGACGCCGTCAAGTCTGGCACGGGGGCGGTCTCCTGTCCCCCTGCGTGCGCGCACGGTCACGCGGCGCTTGGGCATCCGGCGGCGCGCGCGGCGGGACGCCCATCCTTCAGGCCGCGCCCGTCTCGGCGTCGCCGCCGCTTCCCCGCGCCTTCTTCTCCAGCCGTCATGGTCATGCAAGTTCTCAGGCAACTTCCCACACAAGAAGGAAGAATCCGTGAGTTCTCGCTCAAATCCGGACCGGCGCAGCGTACTCGGCACCGGCGGCGGCCTTGCGCTCGGCGCCGCCGCCGGGGCCCCGGCCCTGCTCGCCCCCTCCACCGCCACCGCCGCCGAACGCAGCGGCACCGCCGACCGGCTGCCCGCCGGGCTGTTCACCCTCGGCGTCGCCTCCGGCGACCCGCTGCCCGACGGGGTCGTCCTCTGGACCCGGCTCGCGCCCGACCCGCTCGCCGGCGGCGGCATGCCGGGGCGGCCGGTGCCCGTGCAGTGGCAGGTGTCCGACACCCCTTCCTTCACGCGGATACGGCGGCGGGGCGCCGCCCTCGCGCGGCCCGAGCACGGGCACTCCGTCCACGTCGAGGTGCACGGGCTGCGGCCCGACCGCGAGTACTGGTACCGCTTCCGCGCCGGCCGCGAGACGTCCCCGGCCGGCCGCACCCGTACCGCCCCCGCCGCCCACGCCCACCCCCGCAACCTGCGCTTCCTCTTCGCCAGCTGCCAGAACTGGCAGGACGGCTACTTCACCGCCTGGCACCACGCGGCGCAGGAGGACGTCGACTTCGTCGCCTTCCTCGGCGACTACATCTACGAGTCCGTCCCCCGCGACACGACCGTCCGCCGCCACGAGGGCACCGGCGAGCCGTACAGCCTCACCGAGTACCGCAACCGCCACGCCCAGTACCGCGGCGACGTCCACCTCCAGGCCGCGCACGCCCACGCCCCCTGGATCGTCACCCTCGACGACCACGAGATCGACAACAACTGGGCCGACGAGATCCCCCAGGACCCCGGCAAGCAGACCCCCGAGGCGTTCCGCGCCCGCCGTGTGGCCGCGCTCCAGGCGTACTGGGAGCACATGCCGCTGCGCCGCACCTCCATGCCCGACGGGCTGGACATGCAGTTGTACCGGTCGGTGCGCTACGGCGACCTCGCCACCGTGCACGTCCTGGACACCCGGCAGTACCGCAGCGACCAGATCACCAGCATCGAGGAGTCCGAGGACCCGGCCCGCTCCATCACCGGCGCCGAGCAGGAGCGCTGGCTCGTCCGCGGCATGGAGCGCTCCGGCGCCCGCTGGAACCTGCTGGCCAACCAGCTCATGTGGGCCCAGAACGACCGCACGGCGGGCCCCGAGCAGGTCTTCGACTTCGACAACTGGGACGGCTACCGCGCCCAGCGCCGCCGCCTGCTGGAGTTCTTCGGCTCCGGCCGTACGGAGAACCCGGTGGTCCTCACCGGCGACCGCCACTGCACCTGGGTCTGCGACCTCAAGCCCGACTTCGACGACCCGGCCAGCCCGGTCGTCGGCGCGGAGCTGACCGGCTCGTCGATCTCCTCGGGCGGGGACAGCGACCCGGCGGCCTTCCACGCGCGCTACGACCCGATCATGGCGGAGAGCCCGCACTGGAAGTACATCGACAACCGCCGCGCGTACGTGCTCTGCGACGTGACCCGGGAGCGGATGACCGCCTCCCTGCGCACCGTCGACACGGTCTGGCGCCCCGAGGGCACCAGGGCGACGACGTCGGCGGAGTTCGTCGTGGAGGCGGGCCGCCCGGGCGTCACCGTGGCGAGCACCCCGGAGGCCGCCCGGCCGATGCGGCTGGCGGAGCGCCGGTACGACGTGGACGACGACCAGGTCTGAGCCGGGGCCCGGCGCCGGCTCCCGGGCCGGCGCCGGCCGCGGCCGTGAAGTGACTGCTCATGGGGCCCTGTGTGATACTCCTGGCGGATCAGGGAGCGGCTGCGAGGAGAGGACCGGGCTCGATGGCGACCGGAGAGGCGTCGGAGCCGGCGGCCCCGGCCGGGCGGGGCGGCGCGGCCGCCGCGGCCGGTACGGGCGGGGGTGCGCAGGGCGCCGCGGGGCCCGGGACCGTGCAGATCGTGGACCACGCCCTGATGGTGCTCAAGGCCATCGCCGAAGCCGACCGCCCGCGGGGCGTACGTGAGCTGAGCCGCGACCTCGCGATCAGCAAGAGCTCCACGCAGCGCATCCTCGCCTCCCTGGAGCGGGTGGGTCTGGCCGTCGCGGACGAGGCCACCCGCAAGTACGTCGTCGGGCCCGCGGCGCTCACGCTCGCCTGGAAGCACGCGGACAACAGCGACCTGGTCAGCGCCGCCACCGGCACGACCGCGCGGATCGCGGCGGTGACCGGCGAGACCGCCTGCATCTCCACCGTCGTCGACGGCCGCCGCGTGACCGTGCACGAGGCGGAGAGCTCGCAGCCGCTGCGGCTGATCACCGGCGTGGGCCGGCCCTACTCGCTGTTCTCCGGGGCCACCGGCCGGGTCCTGCTGGGCCTGCTGCCCGAGGACGAACTGCGCCCGCTGGTAGCGGAGCACGTGGCCGGCGGCCCGGACGAGACGGCCGCGGACCGGATTCTGGGACAGGTGGCCGAGGTCCGCGCGGACGGCTTCGCGCTGAGCCGCAGCGAGTGGATCGCCGGCGGCTGCGGCGTGGCGGTGCCCATCGGCAGGCAGGGCAGCCTGGTCGCCGCCCTCAGCATCTACGGGCCGGAGGCCCGGCTCACTGACGAGCGCATGGCGGAGCTCGTACCGGTGCTGCAGAAGGCGGCGACGGAGATCGCGCTCCGCTGGCGGCAGCCGGCATAGTCCGCCCGGTCCGCCCGGTCCGCCCGGTCCGCCCGGTCCGCGCAGTCCTCGTGGTCCGCAGGGTCCGCGCGGCCCGCTCCACGTCCCTCACCACCCGCGTTTTCCGGCCGGTCCGGCGCCGCTCAGGCGCCTGACCGGCCGCCTCGTTTCCGGATCCGTCCGGGCTCACCCCATTGACCTGCCCAAAAGCCGTGGGTACGGTGTCCCAATCAGTCTTGGTACAGTGTCCCAGAACTTGAGGTGAGCGTCTGATGTTGCTCGGCTGGCGTGCGCGAATCGGGCAGATCCGCCCCGCGACGGCGATCGAAGGAGCGGAGGAGTGGCGCGAAGTAGCGCCTACGGGCGTGGCGTTCGCCGACGCCCGGACCATCGTCCCGCGCGTCGACGCCGCCGGGCTGCGGGAGATGATGGGCCAGGTCGTCGAGGCGTCGCGGCAGCTGGCCACCGCCAAGGTGGACCTGATCGTGCAGTGCGGCGCCCCCGGCACCTTCATCCCGGGCCCGGGCACCGACGAGAAGGTCACCGGCGAGATCACCGCCGCCACCGGCGTCCCGGCGATCACCATGCAGCAGGCCACCAACGACGCCCTCCGCGCCCTCGGTGCCACGAAGGTCGCCGTCGGCACCATCTACACCGACGAGGTCAACGAGGCCCTGCGCACGTACCTCACCGCCCTCGGCTTCGAGGTCGCGGCGATGGAGGGGCTCCAGCTCACCGACCCGTACGAGGCCAGCGTGCACGACGCCGACAGCGCCTACCGGCTCGGCCGCCGGCTGCACCGGGCGGCGCCCGACGCGGACGCCCTCCTCATCTCCTGCGGCACGTTCCGGACGTTCGAGGTGCTGCCGTACCTCGAACTCGACACCGGGCTGCCGGTCGTGACGAGCAACCAGGCGTCCCTGTGGCGGGCCCTGCGCCACCTGGGGCTGCGGGACGACCTGCCCGCCCTCGGCCGGCTCGGCGGAATCCCGGGCCTGCCCGGCTGAGCCCCGGCCGCCCGCCGCGCCCCGCACCACCACCCCACCGCACCGCAGAGGAACAGGACCGTGCTCGTAGACGCCCTGCAGTTCAACAAGCCCGCCCGCGAACGCTTCGAGGAGTGGCGCGCCGCCGGGCTCACCGCCGTGCACGTCACCGTGGCCATCTGGGAGGACTCCACCGAGACGATGCGCGAGGTCGGACGCTGGCAGCGGCACCTCGCCGAGCACGCCGACCTGCTCGCCGAGGGCCGCACCGCCGGCGACATCCGCGCCGCGGACCGCGACGGCCGCACCGCGGTCGTGCTCGGCTTCCAGAACAGCAGCCCGTTCGAGGACGACCTCGACCTCGTCGGCGCGTTCCACCAGGCCGGGGTGCGGATCGCCCAGCTCACGTACAACACCCAGAACTCCGCCGGGGCCGGCTGCTGGGAGGCGGACAACGCCGGGCTCTCGCGCACGTACGGCGTGAACCTCATCAAGGAGATGAACCGCGTCGGGATGCTCGTCGACATCTCGCACTGCAACGAGCGGACCTCGCTGGAGGCGATCGAGACCTCCGGCCGGCCCGTCATGATCACGCACGCCAACCCGCGCGCGTTCGTCGGCGAGGACGTCGAACTCGCCTTCCGCAACAAGTCCGACACCGTGCTGAAGGAGTCGGCGCGGCAGGGCGGCGTCGTGGGCCTGAGCATGTACCCGCGGCTGGCGCCGAACGGCCAGGCGTGCACCGTCGCCGACTTCTGCGACATGGTCGCGTACACCGCGGAGCTGATCGGCGTCGAGCACGTCGGCCTCGCCTCCGACTACTACGCCGGCCAGGGCGACGAGGAGCTCCACTGGTGGCGCCAGGGGCGCTGGAGCCGCACGCCCATGGTGCCGATCTCCGGCCAGGTCGACTTCCCCGAGTGGTTCGCCGCGGGCAGCGGCTACGCCGAGGTGCTCGCGGAGCTGCGCCGCCGCGGGTTCGCCGAGCACGAGGTGGAGCTGATCGCGGGCGGCAACTGGGTCCGGGCCTTCGACGAGGGCTTCCGGCCGGGCCCGCGGGGCTGACGGCGGCCGGTACCGACGAGCCGGGACGGACGGAGAGGACGTGGTGCGCCATGAGGCGTCTTGACGCGGTCGTCGTGGGCGGCGGCCACAACGGGCTGGTCACCGCCGCCTACCTGGGCCGGGCGGGGCTGCGCGTCGCGGTGGTCGAGGCGCGCGACCGGCTCGGCGGGCCGTGCGGGGCGTACGAGTTCCTCCCCGGCCGGACCCTGTCGTTCACCAACTCGCCCGGCTCCCTCAACCCCGCGGTGGTCCGGGAGCTGCGGCTGGCGGACCACGGTCTGCGGTTCGTACGGGCCGACCCCACCGTCGTGCACCGCTTCGCCGACCGCAGCTTCGTCGGCTGGCGCGACCAGGCCCGCGTCGACGCCCAGCTCGACGCCCTCGCCCCCGGCGAGGCCCGCCGCTACCGCGAGCTGATCGCCGGCCTGGACCGGCTCGGCGCCGCCCTCGGCGTCTCGCTCGACGCGCCGCCGCCGGCCCTGGACGAGCTGCGCGGCCGGCTCTCGGACCCGGAGGACCTGAAGCTCTACGACGCCGTCTTCGACGGCAGCCTCGCCGGGCTGCTGGGCGAGCGGCTGCGCTCCGAGCAGGTCGGGGGACTGCTCGGCATGCTGGCCCTCAACGCCCAGCTCGTCCCGCCGTCGGCGCCGGGCACCGCGATCGGGCTGATGATGCGCCCCTTCGCCCGCGCGACGGCGGCGGGACCCGGCGGGGCCGGCGGCCCCGGGGACGCCGAGCGGGTGGCGCTGCGCGGCTCCACCGGGCTGCCGGTCGGCTCCATGAGCGCCATCGTCGACGCGCTCGAAGCGAGCTGCCGCGCGTACGGCGTCGCGCTCCACACCGGCACGCCCGTGGCCCGCATCCTGTACGACGACGACAGCGCCGGCGGTGCCGGCGGCGGCGTGCGCGGCGTACTCACCGCGTCCGGCGAGGAGTTCGCCGCCGACCGCGTCGTCGCGGCGGTCAACCCCGTCCACCTCTTCCGCGACCTCCTCGACGACGGCGCGCTGGGCGCCGGCATCCGCGCGGACGTGGCGGCGCGGCGGATGCGCGGCTCGGCGTTCAAGCTGGTGCTGGAGGTCGACTCGCTGCCCCCGTACGCCGGTCTGCCGCCCGGCACCGACCCGGACGCGGCGCGCGCCTGCCAGTTCCGCTTCGGCGACTCCCTCGGCCACATCGGGGAGTCCGTCACCGCCGCCCTGGCGGGGCGGACGTCCGAGCGCCCGCTGATGTGGGGCCTCGTCCCCACCCTCACCTCGCCCGGCCTCACCCCCGGGGACACCCACCTCGTCAGCGTCAACGCCTGGCACGCGCCGTACGCGCCCGAGGACGGCGGCGGCTGGGACGCGGGGCGGGTCGAGGCGTTCGGCCGCCGCTGCGTGGCGGTGCTGGAGGAGCTGATGCCGGGCCTCGCCGACCGGATCACCGACCACCGCTTCATGGGCCCCGTCGAGATCGAGCGCGAACTCGGCCTGGCCGAGAGCAACATCACGCACGGCGACATGCTGCCCGCCGGCCTCTTCGGCGCCCGCCCCCACCCCGCCGTCGCCGGCTACCGCACCCCGCTGCGCGGCTTCTACCTCTCCGGCGCCGGCACCTGGCCCGGCGGCTACGTCACCGGCACCCCGGGCCGCAACGCGGCCCGCGCCGTGCTGACCGACCTGCGCGCGGCCGCGGGCGCCGGGGCCCCGGGCGCGGGCCCCGGCGGCGCCCCGGACAGCGACGGGGGCGCCGGCGCGGGCCGTGGCGCGGGCACGGGCGACGGCCTGCGTCACCCGCGGCACCACCCATCCGACGACGAGCAAAGGCGACCGGCATGAGGCTCACCCACCGCCCCCGTGCGTCCCGTCCGACCCGCGCATCCCGCACCCCCCGCACCGCACGCGCCCCCCGCAGGGGAGCGCGCGCCGCCGTCGGCTGCGCCCTCGCCGCCGCCCTGCTCCTCGCCGGCTGCGGCGCCAACCCCTCCTTCGGCCGGGACTCCGGCACCCTGGTCATCGGCGCCGAGGGCGAGATACCCCCGCTCGACCCGCACCGCATGTCCGGCACCGTGGGCCTGCGCGTCATCGACGCCCTCTACGACCCCCTCATCCGCGAGGACCTCGGCGCCCGTACGGACCGCGCACCCGCGCTCCGCCCCGGGCTCGCGACGTCCTGGAAGCCCGCCCCGGACGCCCGCGGCTACACCCTCGAACTGCGCCGGGGCGTCACCTTCGCCGACGGCGCCCGCCTCGACGCCGACGCCGTCAAGCTGAACTTCGACCGGATCATGGACGAGGACTCCCCGGTCCACGACGCCACCGCCGCCGGGAACATGACGTTCCTGACCCGCTGGATCGAGCGCGTCGAGGTCACCGGCCCGTACCGGCTGACGCTGCGGCTCTCCGAGCCGTACGCGGGGCTCCCGCGGCTGCTCACCGACCGGCGCATGTCGATCGTCAGCCCCCGGGCGCTGACCGGCCTGAAGCCCGACGACATCGGCCTGCACCCGGCCGGCACCGGCCCGTTCACGCAGGAGGCCGCCGACCACGGCCGCCGCATCACCCTGGAGCGCAACGCCGGCTACTGGGGCGGCAGGCCGCGCACGGAGACGATCGTCGTCGAGTCCGTCACCGACCCCACCACCCTCGCCATCGCCGCCGAGACGGGCGAGGTGGACGCCATCCTCAGCGCCGGCGCCCAGCAGGTGCACCAGCTCACCCACGACGAGGCGATGCGGGTGCAGTACCCCGACGCGGCGAACCAGTACTTCCTGCGGCTCAACACCCGTATCGCCCCCACCGACGACCCGGAGTTCCGGCAGGCGCTCAACCACGCCGTCGACCGCGAGGCGATCGCCACCCTCACCCAGGGCCAGGTCGCGCCCTCCTCCGGCCCGCTGCCGCGCGGGAACGAGGCGTACGACGAGCGGGCCGCGGCGGGGAACGACGGCTCCGCCTACCGGTACGACCCGGAGCGCGCCCGGCAGCTCATCCGCGAGAGCGGCGTCGAGACGCCCGTACGCCTCACCCTCCTCGCCCCCGACAGCGGCCCGGGCTTCTCGCAGTCGACCGAGATCATGGCGCTGCTGGAGCAGGACCTCAAGGCGGTCGGGGTGGCGCTGGACGTGCGCTACCTGGAGTTCGCGTCCCTGGTGGCCGAGGAGGGCAACGGCTACGACGACCGCACCCACGGCTCGTTCAACGGCTGGACGACCGGCGCCGACGCCGCCGACTTCCTGGAGCGGATGTTCAGCGGCCAGGCCCACCCGCCGGAGGGCGTCAACCGGGGCTGGTACGCGAACGACGACGTCGACGCGCTGTTCGGCCGGGCCCGGGGCGAGCCCGACGACGCCCGCCGCATGCGGCTCTACCGGCGGGCCGCCGACCGGATCGCGGCCGACGCCCCCTGGGTCTTCCTCTACCAGGACCGGCTGCCCCGGCTGCTCGCCGACGAGGTCCGCGGCGTGGCGGCCGCGGCCTCGGTCTACGTCGACTACACCACCATCCGCCGCCGGTGAGGGACGGGAGAGGTGAGACAGGTGCCGAGACACGTGTGGAGAGAAGCGAGGGGAGCACAGCCATGAAGGCCACCGCGGCAGCACCACCCGGAGGCGCCGGCGCGGCGTCCGCCGCCCGCCCGCGGGCGCGGGCGCGGGCCGGTGTGCGCGGGCGGCTCGCCCGGCTCTCCGCCGGCAACGCCACCGCGTACCTCGGCGGCGGGATCGTCGCCGCCACCGTCCTCGTCGCGCTCCTGGCGCCCCTTATCGCCCCGCACGACCCGCTGGACACCGACCCCGCGGCCATCGGCCTCGGCCTCTTCAGCGACGGGCACCTGCTGGGCACCGACGAGGTCGGCCGCGACATCCTCAGCAGGCTGATGTACGGGGCCCGGATGGCGCTGCTCGTCGCGATCCTGCCGACGGTCCTCGCGCTGGCCGTCGGCGGCTGCCTCGGCCTGCTCTCCGGCTACGTCGGCGGCTGGGCCGACAGCGTGCTCATGCGGGTCTTCGACGTGATGTTCTCGTTCCCCGGCATCCTGCTGGCGCTGGGCATCGGCGTCGCGCTGGGGCCCAGCACCACGTCGCTGATCGTCGCGGTGGTGGTCGTGACGATCCCCGAGTTCGGCCGGATCGTCCGTGGCAACGTCGTCTCGCTCCGGCAGGAGCAGTACGTCGAGGCCGCCGCCGCCCTCGGCTACGGGCACCGGCGGATCGCGTTCCGCCACATCGCCCCCAACCTGCTCGGCGGCGTGGTCGTCTTCGCCACCCTCCAGACCGGCCGCAACGTCATCCTCGGCGCCAGCCTCGCCTTCCTCGGCCTCGGCGCCCAGCCACCCACCCCCGACTGGGGCCAGATGCTCAGCGGCGGCCGGGCGCTGCTCGTGACCTCGCCGCACGTCGCCACGCTCCCCGGGCTGGCGGTGGTGGTCCTGGCGGTGGGCTTCAACCTCCTCGGCGACGGCGTACGGGACCGGCTCGACCCGCGCTCGCGGCGCTCGCGGGCGGCGCAGGCAGACGACGACGGCGCGGACGGCGGCGCGGCGGACGGCGCCGCGGACGGCGGCGCGGCGTACGGCCCGGCCCGTACCGGCGACGACGCCCCTGCCGACGCCGCCCCTGCCGACGACGCCCGGCCCGGCGAGGCGGCCCGTACCGGCAAGACGGGAGACCCCGCATGCTGACCTTCGTCCTGCGCCGCGCGCTCCAGATGATCCCCGTACTCCTCGGGGTCACCGTCGCCACCTTCGGCCTCGGCCAGATCATCCCCGGCGACCAGGCCACCGCGCTGCTCGGCCCCACCTCCTCCGAGGAGGACCGCCAGGCGCTCCGCGAGGACCTCGGCCTCGACGAGCCCGCCGTCTCGCGCTACTTCACCTACCTCGGCAACCTGTTCAGCGGCGACCTCGGCCGCTCCCTGTCCTTCGGCCGCCCGGTCTCCGAGGTGCTGTCGGAGCGGCTGCTGAACACCCTGCTGCTCTCCGGCACGGCCATCGTCGTCGCCGCGGTGCTCGGCGTGGCCATCGGCACCTGGGCCGCGCAGAAGCCCGGCTCCGTCCGGGACCGCGGGCTGACCGTGGGCGTGCTGTTCCTCAACTCCGTGCCGTCGTTCTGGCTCGGCCTGGTCCTGATCGTCGTGTTCTCGCTCCAGCTGCGGATCCTCCCCGCGACCGGCATGACCTCGATCGCGGGCGGCGGCGCCCTCGACACCGCGGCCCACATGGTGCTGCCCGTCATCACCCTGGCCGCCTGGTCGCTCGCCGTCATCGCCCGCATGACCCGCTCCGCCGTGCTGGAGGTCATCGACAACGACTACGTGCAGACCGCCCGCTCGCGGGGCGTCGGCGAGTTCCACGTCGTCGTCCGGCACGTCCTGCCCAACGCCATGCCGTCGGTCGTCACGGTGATCGGCCTCCAGGCCGGGTTCCTGCTCAGCGGGGCGGTGCTCACCGAGACGGTGTTCTCCTGGCCGGGCGTCGGGCTGGCGCTCCAGCAGGCCATCTCGTCCCGGGACATCCCGCTCGTCCAGGGCGGAATCCTCGTCATCGCCGTCGCCTTCGTGCTGATCAACCTGCTCGTCGACGTGGCGCAGGCGTACTTCAACCCCAAGATCAAGCTCGCGTAGCGGGGAGGCACCACCGTGAACGTGCTCGACGTAGCGCACCTCGAAGTCGCCCACCCGGGCCCCGGCCCCGGCTCCCCGCTGACCACCGTCCGCGACGTCTCCTTCCACGTCGCCCCGGGCGAGTCGCTGGGCGTCGTCGGCGAGTCCGGCAGCGGCAAGAGCCAGACGATGCTGGCGGTCCTGGGCATGCTGGGCCGCAGCGGCGCCCAGGTCTCCGGCCGGGTGACGTTCGACGGCACGGACCTCACCGCGCTGACGCAGAAGCAACTGCGCGCCTACCGCGGCTCCGGCATCGGGCTCGTCTCCCAGGACGCCCTGTCCGCGCTCAACCCCGCCATGACCATCGGCCGGCAGATGGCCGAGCCGCTCGTCCGCTACGACGGCCACAGCCGCCGGTCCGCCGCCGACCGCTGCGCCGAACTGCTCGGGCTCGTCGGCATCCCGGCCGCCCGCGAACGGCTCCGCGCCTACCCGCACCAGCTCTCCGGCGGCATGCGCCAGCGCGTCCTGATCGCGATGGCGATCAGCCGCGAGCCGAAGCTGCTGATCGCCGACGAGCCGACCACCGCCCTCGACGTCTCCGTCCAGTCCCAGGTGCTGCGGCTCATCGACCGGCTGCGCCGGGAGCTGGACATGGCGCTGGTGCTCATCACCCACGACCTCGGCGTCGTCGCCGGCGTCACGGACCGGATCGCGGTGATGTACGGGGGGATGGTCGTCGAGACGGCGCCGACCGCCGCGCTGTTCGACGCCCCCGGCCACCCGTACACGCGGGCGCTGATGCGGTCCGTACCGCGCATGGACCGCCGCCCCGGCGACCGGCTCCCCGCCATCCCCGGCCTCCCGCCGCACCCGGCGGCGCCGCCGCCCGGCTGCGCGTTCCAGCCGCGCTGCGCGCAGGCGCGCGCGGAGTGCGGGGACGGCGTGCCGCCGCTGGCGGAGCCGGAGCCGGCGGCCCCGGGGCCCGCCCGCCACCTCGTGCGCTGCCCGGTCACCGCCCCCGTATCCGCGGCCTCGGAAGGAGCCCGAGCATGACGGCCCAGGACCCCGCCCCGCCCGCCGACCCGCCCGCCGCCGTCGTGACGGACCTGCGGGTGGACTTCCCCGTACGCACCGGGCTGCTGCGGCGGGTCACCGGCACGACCCACGCCGTCGCCGGCGTGTCCTTCACCGTCCCGGCGCGCAGCATCGTCGGCCTCGTCGGCGAGTCGGGCAGCGGCAAGACCACCACCGGGCGGGCGCTGCTCGGCCTGTCACCCGTCACGTCGGGCAGCGTGCGGCTGCACGGCAGGGAGCTGGGCGAGCTGCGCCGCGACCGCACGCTGCCGCGCGTCGCGCAGATCGTCTACCAGGACCCGTACGCCAGCCTCAACCCGCGGATGACGCTGCGCACCATGCTCCGCGAAGTCCTCACCGTGCACCGCACGGTGGCCGCGGGCGGGGTCTCCGGCCGGGTCGCCGAACTCCTCGACCAGGTGGGGCTGCGCGCGCAGCTCGCCGACCGCTACCCGCACGAGCTGTCCGGCGGGCAGCGGCAGCGGGCGGCGATCGCGCGGGCGCTGGCGGTGGAGCCCCGGTTCATCGTCTGCGACGAGGTCGTCTCGGCGCTCGACGTGAGCATCCAGGGGCAGATCCTCAACCTGATCCACGACCTCCGGCGGGAGCGGGACGTCAGCTTCCTGTTCATCTCGCACGACATGGGGGTGGTACGGCACCTCTCGGACCACGTCGTGGTGATGTACGGCGGGAAGGTCATGGAGAGCGCGCCGTGCGACGAGCTGTTCGCGGCACCCCGGCACCCGTACACGCGGGCGCTGCTGCGGGCGGTGCCGGTGCCCGACCCGCGGGCGCGCGACGCCGGCGGCACGGACACCGAGGAGCCGCGGGCCGAACCCCCGGACCCCTCCGCCCCGCCCCCGGGCTGCCGCTTCCAGCGGTCCTGCCCGTTCGCCACCGCCGAGTGCCGGGAGGGCGACGCGCCGCCGCCCGCCGCGGTCTCGGCGGCCGGCCACACCGTGGCCTGCCACCACCACGACACCCCGGCCGTGCGCGCCGCCCTCGCCGAAAGGACCCCCGCACCATGACCCCCGCCGCTCCCGATCCGATGGCCGACTACACCTCCCACACGGAGGGCTCCCGGCGCCCGCCCGCGGGCACCGCCGTGCCGCTGACCGACCCGGCGACCGGCCGCACCTGGGCGCTGGCCGGCCTCGACCCGGACGCGGTCGACGACGCGGTGCGCGGCGCCCGCACCGCGTACGCCGACGGCCCCTGGGGCGGGCTGCCCGCGCACGCCCGCGCCGACCTCCTCCACCGGCTCGGCGAGGTGATCGTCGACCACGCCGACGAACTGGCGCGCCTGGAGACCCTGGCGAACGGCAAGCCGCTCGCCGCCACCCGCGGCGAGGTGCGCGCGCTGGCCCGCTGGTACCGCTACTTCGCCGCCGCGGCCGAGACCCTCGAAGACCGCCACCGCACCCTCGGCGCCACGACCGACGCGCTGATCCGCCACGAGCCGCTGGGCGTCGTCGCCGCCTTCACGCCGTTCAACGGCGCGCTCTCGCTGGGCTCGTGGAAGCTCGCCCCGGCGCTGGCCGCGGGCAACACCGTCGTCCTCAAGCCGCCGCCGCAGGCCCCCGCGTCCTCCGTACGGCTGGCGGAGCTGGCCCTCGACGCCGGGCTGCCGCCGGGCGTCGTCAGCGTCATCGTCGGCGGCGCCGAGGAGGGCGGGCGGCTGGTGGCCCACCCGGACGTCGCGATGGTCACGTTCACCGGCAGCACCGCCGTGGCCCGTACGCTCGGGGCGCGCGCGGCCGGCCTGATGAAGCGCTACGTCTGCGAGGCCGGCGGCAAGTCCGCGCACCTCGTCTTCGCCGACGCCGACCTGGACGCCGCCGTCGCCGCCGCCCGTCAGGGCGCCTTCTCCGCCGCCGGCCAGACGTGCGTGGCGGGCTCCCGGATCCTCGTCCAGCGCGAGGTCTACGACGAGTTCCTGCACCGCTACACGGAGGCGGTCGCCCGGCTGCGCGTGGGCGACCCGGCGGACCCCGCCACGCACGTCGGGCCCGTCGCCTCCGCCGCGCAGCTGGAGCGGATCGAGGGATACGTGGACGACGCGGTCGCCGGCGGCGCCCGCGCCCTGACGGGCGGCCGCCGGGCCCCGGTGGACGCCGACTTCCGGAAGGGCTTCTGGTACGAGCCGACCGTCCTGGCCGACGCCGCCCCCGACGCGGCGGTCTGCCGCGAGGAGGTCTTCGGCCCGGTCGTCACCGTCCACCCCTTCGGCACCGAGGACGAGGCGGTCGCGATCGCCAACTCCGTCGACTACGGCCTGGCCGCCGGCTTCTGGACCCGCGACGCGTCCCGCGCCCACCGCCTGGCCCGCCGCCTCCAGGCCGGCGTGGTCTGGGTGAACACGTACCGGCTGCTGCACTGGAGCGTCCCCTTCGGCGGCTACAAGCAGTCGGGCCTGGGGCGGGAGAACGGCGTCGAGGCGGTTGCCGAGTTCCTGCAGACGAAGTCCGTGGTCACCGAACACGGCACGCCGGCCGACCCGTTCGGCGCCTGAAGCACCTCCCGAACGCCTCCCTACGAGACGAAGGACCCCGGATGGAATTCCTCATCAATATCCGCATCACCTGGCCCGAGGGGATGGACCCGGAACACAAGGACTCCGTCTCCCAGGCCGAACGCCGCCGCGCGGCGGAGCTCGCCGAGGCGGGCCACCTGGTCCGCATGTGGCGGGTCCCGGGCCGCACGGACAACTGGGGCCTGTGGCGGGCGGCGGACCCGACGGAGATGCACGCGATCATCTCGTCGCTGCCGGTGTGGCCGTGGATGGACGTGACGGTGCACGCCCTGGCGGTGCACCCGGTGGACCCGAAGGCGGCCGAGGTGTGAGTCTGCGCCGCGTGCCGGAGCACCCCGGCCGGCGGGGCGCCGCCGCTGGGTGGTGGACATGGGGAGTTCCAGACTGGCGAGGATCGCCGCCTTGGTCCTGCCCACGACGGCGGCCAGGGGCTCGGACGCCATGTCCGGTCACCGCCCTCTGACGAGCAGAGCGCCGTCACCTCCCGGCTCTGAGGAAGGCGAGCCGGTGCCTGCCGTCGACGAGGACGACGCGTTGGAGTGACGTGCTCTCGTCGTGGTCCACGAGTTGGGCGGCGAAGGGCCACATCACGTCTCTCCTCTTCCGCCGGCCGGATCGTCGAGGTCCAGGGTGATTCCGACACCGGAGGTCGAGCGGAACGTCGCGGTCCGTCCCGAGGTCCGGATCTCCGTGAAGGGGTTGGCGTCCGTGAGGAAGACCGCCCAGACCAGGGTGCGGTCGCTCCGCAGCCGGGCGGCGAAGCCTTCGGACCCGTACGATCCCTCGCCGCCCCAGAGCAGGTCCCCGTCGTCCGTCCCGGCCGAGGTCAGGCCGTCGACCTCGGAGGTCCGGCCGGGGTGGGCCGCGACGTAGGCGGCGAGGTCGAAGGGGGCGTGGATCCGCAGCCCGCCCGGGGCCTCCGGGCTCGGGCGGACGGCGTAGGAGGCGCCCGTGGCGAGGTAGAGACCGTCCCGGCAGGGGAGCCGGTAGGCGTTCCACAGTCGGGTGAGCGGCCGCATGCCGTCCATCCTCCTTCCCCCGGGCCCCCGTTGCCAGGCGCCGGCCGCCCCCCGGCGGCCGGCGCCCGCGGCGCCCCGGCGGCCCCGTCACTCCGAGCGCAGCGCCGTCGCCGTGCGGGTGGCCGCCGCCCACGTGGCCGGGAGCAGCGCGCCGGCCGTGGCGATGGCGATGCCGCCGAGGGCCAGGAGGGCGAGGCCGAGGGGGGTGTAGATGTCGACGAGGGCGTCGGGGATGTTGGTGCCGGCGGCGCGGCCCATCTCCGGGACCACGTAGTGGTGCAGGGCCACGCCGAGGGGCACGCCGGCCGCGCCCGCGGCCAGGCCGATGCCGGCGACCGACGTGAGGACCATGGCGACCGTCTGCCGCGGGCTCATCCCGAGGGCCTTGAACACGCCCAGGTCGTGAACCCGTTCGCGGGTGTCGAGGACGACCGTGTTGAGCACGCCCAGGCAGGCCACCGCCACCAGCATCGCCGTGAGCATGGCGATCAGCGCCTGCATGGCGAGGAGCACGGGGGACTCCTCGTCCTCCTCCGGGACGTTCGCCCGGGCGCCCAGCGGCTCCAGTTCGGCGTTGAGCGCCTTGAGGTAGGCGTTCCGGTCGGCGCCCGGGGCCAGGTCCACCGTGTACTGGCCGGCTTCCTGGCCGGGGACGAGGGCGGTGACGGAGGCGTACGCGGTGCGTACGGCCATGCCCTCGTCGCCCAGGTCGAAGACCTCGCCGACGATGCGGAGCCGGGCGGTGCGCTCGCCGTCCTGGAGGGTGACGGTGTCGCCGATGGCGGTGTTCGTGGCCTTGAGGAAGCGGACCGGTGCCACCGCCTCGCCCGGGGCGGTGAACCAGCGGCCGGCGGCGAGGCGGTGGCCGTCGCCGGGGGCCGTGCCGCGGTACGTGACCAGCGGTACGGCGCCCTTCCGGCCCGCGACGGCCACGTCGGTCTCGGCGGTGGCGAAGTAGTCCTCCGTCTCCGGGCGGGCACGGATCGCCGCCGCGATCTCCTCGGCGGCGGCGGACGCGGAGGAGGCGGAGGTGGTGTGGGCGGCCGCGGCGGTGGAGGGGGCCGGCGGCGCGGGGTCCGGTTCCGCGGGGGCGTGCGCGCCCGGGACGGCACCCGGGTCGCCCGGCGCCTCCGGCACGCCCCGGGGCCCCGGCGCCACCGGGCCGCCCGGCCCCATCATGCGGTGGACGACCACGTCCCCCGACGCGTCCGGCGTCCCCTCCTTCTGCACCGCGAGCAGCGACGTCCCCAGCCCCACCGCGAACGTCACCGCCAGCGCCCCGAACGTCACCGCCGCCGCCATCGTCGCCGACCGCGCCGGCCGCGCGAACGGGCCCGCCAGCCCCAGCCCCACCGCCCGCGGCAGTGGCAGCCGCCCCAGCAGGTGCCGTACGCGCCGCCCCCGCGCCGCGCGCGGCGTGCGGCCGACGCTGAGCGCCGCCGTCGTACGGAGCCGGGCGGCGCGCAGCGCCGGGCCCAGCGCCGTCGCCGCGACGAGGAGGAGGACGGCCGCCGGCACCGCGACGTCGATCCAGAGCGGGATGAGGATCCGGCCCGTGCCGTACGCGCTCGCCACCTCGCTCATCATCGGTACGGACAGCGCGTTGCCCACGACCGCGCCCAGCGCCGCCCCGGCCGTCGCCGGGATCGCCGCCTGCGCCACGTACGCCCGGGCGACCTGCGGCGGCGTGAAGCCCAGCGACTTCAGCACCCCGATCCGCCGCGTCGCCGCGCCCACCGCGCCGCTGACGACGATGCTCACGATCAGCACCGACATCGCCAGCCCCAGCAGCGCGAAGGCGACGACGAACGGGATGAAGGCGGCGGTGTTGCCCTCCGCGATCTGCTTGACGTCCAGGTACGACTGCGATCCCGTCAGCGCCCCCGCCGGTACCGCCGCGGCCACCGCCTTCCGCCCGGCCGTGACGCCCGCGCGGGAGCCGGCGTCGTCGAGGCGGTAGAGCATCTGCCGGTCCGGGCGCGGGCCGCCGGGCGCGACCAGCTCGCCGAGCTGCTCCGGTACGACCCATCCGCCCGCGCTCTCGCCCACCGACTCGGCGATCCCGACGACCGTGAGCGTCGGGCCGTCCCGCAGGCCGTCGACGGTGAGCCGGGCGCCGACCACCATGTCCGGGGCCCGCGCGCCCGCCTCGACCACCAACTCGCCGGGCCGCTCCGCCCAGCGGCCGTCCGTGACGTCGACGTCGTCCACCGCCCCGCCGGCGTCCGCCCGCCCGGCCACCGCCAGCGGCGGCGAGACGGCCCCGGCGGGTGCGCCGGCGACGTGCAGGCGCAGCTGGGTGATCGGGTACGGGCCGGCCGCCGCGGCGACGCCCTCGGCGTCGGCGGTGGCGCGCAGCTGCCCGTCCGTGGCCTTCGCCGCGTCGAACTGCCCGGTGAGGTGGGCGCCGTGCTGCCGCGCGAAGGCGTCGTCGAAGGGGGCCCGCGAGGAGACGAGCAGCCCGGTCGCCAGGACGGCGGCGGCGACGGTGAGCAGCGTGGTCAGCACCATCACGGTGGTCTGCACGCGCCGCCGGCCGACCCCGGCGCGCACCACCCGGCCCAGGGCGCTCACCGGGCGGTCCCGCGGCCGTCGCCGGACGTGAAGGACACGCCGGGCGCACCGGGCGCGCTGGGCGAGCCGGACACCCCGTACGCGGCCGGAGCGCCCCCGTCCGCCGCGCTGTCCCGGGCGATCCGCCCGTCCACCAGCTCCACCGTCCGCGTCGCGCACGACTCCGCCAGCGTCAGGTCGTGCGTCACCAGCACGATCGTCTGCCCCTCGGCGTGCAGGTCGCGCAGCAGCTCGCGCACCTCCGCGCCCGACGCGGTGTCCAGCGCGCCCGTGGGCTCGTCGGCGAGCAGCAGCGGCGGGCGGTTCATCAGCGCCCGCGCCACCGCGACGCGCTGCCGCTCGCCGCCGGACAGCCGGCCGGGGTAGGCGCGGGCGTGCCGGTCGATGCCGAGGTACGCCAGCAGCTCGGCGGCCCGGGCGGCGGCGCGGGCCCGGGGCATGCCGGCCAACTGCGCCGGCAGCAGCACGTTGTCGGCGACGGTGAGGTCGTCGAGCAGGTTGAAGAACTGGAAGACCATGCCGACCGACGCCCGCCGGTACTTCGCCGACGCGCTCTCGCTCAGCCCGTCCACGCGCAGGCCGTCGACGGTGACGGTGCCGGTGTTCGGGCGGTCCAGCCCGGCGACCAGGTTGAGCAGCGTCGACTTGCCGCTGCCGGACGGGCCCAGTATGGCGAGCGCCTCTCGTGCGCGCACGGCGAGGGTCAGGTCGTCCAGCGCGGGCGGGCCCTCGTCGTACGTCCTGCTGACGCCGCGCAGGTCGATGAGGACGCCGGCGCCGTGGCCGGCGGCCGTCCCGGGCGCGGTCTCCGGGCCGGTGTCCGGTCCGGCTGCTGGTCCGGCTCCGGCTCCTGGTCCGGCTTCGGCGGTGTGCGGTTCTGCGGCCATGGCCCGGGTTCCTCCCCAGCTCGGCGGTCGGCGTGCGGCCAGACGCTAGGCGCGGCGGCGGGGCGGGCACGTCGGCCGCGGTGCGGAAGGTCCGTACCGCATCCGGCCGACGGCCGGCGGCGTCATCCGCGCGGTGTAGGCGCGGGGCTGACGGGGGGTGGGCCGCGCGGGGGATCCGGCGGCGGGGGGCGGGTTGGCACACTGAACCGGTGACGAGGGCGGGTGCGGGCATCGGTCGGTACGGGCGCGCGGCGGGGCGGGCGGCCGGGCGGCGGGCGCGCGGGTGGTTCGCGCGGTGGCGTACGGACGGGCGTACGGGCGGGCGCGGCGGAGGGACCCGGGGATCGGGCGGCGACGTGCGCACGCCCCCGCGGCTCTCCCGGTGGGCCTGGACCGCCGACATCGCCCTCGCCCTCGTGCTCGCCGTCGGCACCGTCGTCGCCGACCTCGACCGCTCCTTCTACGAGGAGCGCCAGGACGCCCCCCAGAAGGTCGTCCCGGAGCCCGCGCCGCCCGGCCTGCCGCGGCTCCCGGAGCCGCGCGCGCCGGACCCGCCGGACGCCGGGGGACCCGGCGGGGCGTGGTTGCCGGAGCCCGCCCATGACTACCGGCTGCCGGACGTCGTCGAGCACGTGCTGCCGCCGGTGCAGGGCTGGGAGCTGGCGTTCGCGGCGCTGGCCGCCGTGCCGCTGGCGGTACGGCGCCGCTACCCGCTCGCCGCGTGCTGGGTGGTGTTCGGCTCGGCCGTGGCGTTCCACCTGGGCGAGCCGACGCGGGGGGCGACGGCGTTCACGTTCGCCGCCGGGGTGGTCGCGGCGTACAGCGCGGCGATGTACAGCCCGCACCGCAGGAGCGCGCTGGCGAGCGTGGTCGCGGGGGTGCCGCTGTTCGCGGTGTCGGGGGCGGTGCCGGAGCTGAACCGCGGGTTCCAGCCGCTGCTGGTGCTGCTGCCGGTCGGGCTGGCCGCCAACGCGATCCACACCTGGCAGCAGCGCGTGCGCGCCCTTCAGGAGAGGCAGGAGGCGGCGACGCGGCGGGCCGTGGACCAGGAGCGGGCGCGGATCGCGCGCGAGCTGCACGACGTCGTCACGCACAACGTCAGCATGATGACGATCCAGGCCGGTGCCGCCCGCAAGGTGCTGGACACGTCGCCGGAGCAGGCGCGGGAGGCCATGCGCGCGGTGGAGTCCGGCGGGCGGGCGGCGATGGCGGAGCTGCGGCACGTGATGGGGCTGCTGACGATGGCGGCGGCGGCCCGGCCGGAGGGGGCGGCCGGGGCGCCGCCGGACGCCGCGGCCGATCCGGCGGCGGACCCCGTGGCAGGCCGCGCGACGGACGCGGATCCGGGTCCGGCCCGGGGGCCGTACGGCGAGGCCGGCGCGCACCGCGCCGCGGATCCCCCGCCCCACCCGGCGCGCACCCCCGCCGGCGCCCGCACCGGCACCGGCCCCGGCACCGTTCCCGACCCCGCCCTGGCCGTGGACCTCGCCCCTCAGCCCGGCCTCGGTCAACTCGCCGCCCTGGCCGGGCGGGTACGCGACACCGGCGTGCCCGTGGCGCTGTCGGTGACCGGCACCCCCGGGGCCCCGCTGCCGGCGGGCGTCGACCTCGCCGCCTACCGCGTGGTGCAGGAGGGGCTGACCAACGCCGTCAAGCACGCCGCCGGCGCCTCCGTCGCCGTCTCCGTCGCGCACGCGCCCGGCGAACTGCGCGTCGAGGTCACCGACACCGGCGGCCGCCCCGCCGCCCGCGCCGCGGCTGGCGACGGCAGCGGCAGCGGGCTCATCGGCCTGCGCGAACGCCTCGCCGTCTACGGCGGTACGCTCCACGCCGCCCCGCGCCCGCGCGGCGGCTACCGCGTCCGCGCGGTGATACCGCTCCCGGCCGGGCCGCCCGGCACGCACGTGTGACGCGCATGCCCCTGACAGAGCGGAGTGGCGCCATGCAGACATAATGACCGGCATGCGGATCTCGGCACGAGCAGACTACGCGGTGCGCGCGGCACTGGAGCTGGCGGCGGCGAAGGAGGACGCGCCGGTCAAGGCGGAGGCCATCGCGGACGCGCAGGGTATCCCGCACAAGTTCCTGGAGAGCATCCTCGGCGACATGCGCCGCGGCCGGCTCGTGGTCAGCCAGCGCGGCGGCCGTGGCGGCTACCGGCTCGCGGGGCCCGCCGACGAGATCACCATCGCCGACGTCATCCGGGTGGTGGAGGGCCCGCTGGTGTCGGTGCGCGGCGCGCGCCCGCCGGAGCTGTCGTACGTGGGGCCGGCGGAGTCGCTGCTGCCGCTGTGGATCGCGCTGCGCGTGAACGTGCGCAAGATCCTGGGGGAGGTCACGCTCGCGGACGTGGCGTCGGCCCGGATGCCGGGGTACGTACACGAGTTGGCGGAGGACCCCGACGCCTGGACCAACCCCTAGCGGGGCTTGCGCGTCTCCCTTACGGACAGCCGTACCCGACCGGAGGAGAGACGTGGCCGAGAACCGGAGCATCGGCAGGCGGGCGCTGCTCGCGGGCGCGGCGGCGGGCGGGCTGGCCGCGTCGGTCCCGCGGGCGGCGAGCGCCCAGGCACGCCCCGCACGCCCCGCACGCCCCGCACGTTCCCCGCGCCCCGGCCCCCGCGTCAGCGCGCGCCCGCTCGCCAACCCCGACGGCTCGCTGCCCATGACGTTCCTCGCGTACGTCCACCCCGCGGGACCGGCGGTCGGCCGCGCCCTCGGGCCGGACGGCGACGAGGTGCAGGCGGTGTGGCGCGGCGCGCGGGTGCGGCGGCCGCGCGCGCCGCACGCCTCCGGTGCGTACACCCTGCGGGGCGTCAACGGGCACGGCGCGCTGGTCGGTTACCACCACCTGCCGGAGGAGGACCGGACGCACGCCGTCGTCTGGCGCCGCGGCGTGCCCCGCCGCGTGCTGGCCGGCGACGACTACCGCGCGTGGGGCACGCACATCGACGACCGCGGCCGGGTCCTCGTCCGGACCCAGACCGAGTACCAGGCCGACCCCGAACTCCCGCCCCGCGGCGGCCTGTACGTCCTCGGCCCCGCCGCCCCGGTACGCGTCACGCCCCCCGACCCCGAGGCGGTGGGCGCCCGCGGCGCCGCGCTCGGCGCGGGCGGCCACGTCGTCGCCGGCCAGCTGCGCTTCATGGCCTGGTCGCCGGACCCGTTCCTGTGGCACGACGGCACGGTCACGGAGCTGACCCGGCTCACGGGCGCGTACCGCCCGGTGTTCGGCGCGGGCGTCAACGCGCGCGGCCTGGTGGCCGGTTCGGCGGAGGGCGACACGGGGGAGTGGCGCGCGTTCGTCTGGGACGGCGAGCGGCTGACGGACTTCGCGCGCTTCGACGGCGGCGCCAGCAGCGTCCCGCTCGACGGCCGCTTCCTCAACGCCCGCGGCCACGTGATCGGCCGCAGCAACGCCACCGACGGCCCCTTCCGCTGGTCCCCGCACACCGGCCTCACCCCGCTGCCCACCCTCCCGGAAGCCCGCTACGGCACCACCGCCACCGCCCTCAACGACCGCGGCGACGTCGCCGGCCACTGCTTCACGGAGGCGGGGCAGCGCGCGGTCTACTGGCGGCACGGCCGCGTGGTCGACCTGGGGCTCCCGGACGGCGCGGTGGAGAGCGGGGTCAGCTGGCTGACGAACGCCGGCGACGCCCTCGGCACCGCCTCGTTCACCCACCCCGCCGGCGGCACGGTCACCCGCTGCTACCGCTGGACGGTGCACTGACCTCCCTGCCGGGCCGGATGCGCCCGCCCCGCGCGGAGGGGTGGTTCGCGGACGGACCTGGATCACCTCCCGCAGGTGCCACGGCACACCGGGCTGATCGACGGAGCCCTCGTCTTCACGACGGTGCCGCAGCGGTCCCGGCACGGCCGTCCCGTCACCGCGCCCACCGTCCCCCCGACCGCGGGCACCACCCGACCTCCTGCGTGAGGCCGATCCGCCCCGGCAGGGTGTACGTAACACCACCCCGCATTGGGGTCATGCGCCCAGTGCCCGCGCCCGTCACCGTCCGTAGCTTCGAAGTCAGGCACAGGGAGTGCCGGAGAAGCGAGGGGTGAAGACGATGTTCGGACGCAACGAGCGCCGCGCGCCGGCCGCGGGTCCCGACGCCGGCGGCGCGCCGCACGAGGCGCTGCGGCTGGTCAAGGTGACCAAGGTCTACGGCGGCGGGGGCGCCGAGGAGGCGGCCGTCACCGCACTCGACGGGGTGACGCTGAGCCTGCCGGCCGGGTCCTTCACCGCCGTGATGGGGCCCTCCGGCTCCGGGAAGTCGACGCTTTTGCAGTGCGCCGCGGGCCTGGACCGGCCGGACAGCGGCGTGGTGATGGTCGACGGCGCGGAGATGACCGGGGGCAGCGAGACGGAGCTGACGAAGTTCCGGCGGGAGCGGATCGGGTTCGTCTTCCAGCAGTACAACCTGCTGCCCACGCTGAACGTCGCGCAGAACACCGTGCTGCCGCTGAAGCTCGCCGGCCGCCGCGTGGACCGCGGCCGGGTGCGCGAGGTGCTGGCCCGCGTCGGCCTCGCGGACCGGATGCGGCACCGGCCCGACCAGCTCTCCGGCGGCCAGCGGCAGCGCGTCGCCATCGCCCGGGCGCTCGTCGCCGCGCCCAGCGTGGTGTTCGCCGACGAGCCGACCGGCGCGCTCGACACCCGCAGCGCCCGCGACGTGCTGGGCCTGTTGCGGGAGACCGTGCGCGTCGACCGCCGCACCGTGGTGATGGTGACGCACGACCCGGTGGCGGCCTCGTACGCGGACGCGGTCCTGTTTCTGGCCGACGGCCGGCTGGTGGGGCAGCTGAACGCCCCGACCGCCGACGCCGTCGCGGAGCGGATGACCCACCTGGGCGACATGTACGAAGGGGCCGCGGCCCACGAGGGGCGCGACTCCGCGCCGCTGGGGGTCTGAGCCGATGTTCTCGCTGGCCATGCGCTCGATCCGGCAGCGGCCCGGCCGCTTCGCCGCGACGCTCCTGTCCGCGTTCCTGGGCGCGACGATCATCATGATGTTCAACTCGCTGCTCGACACCGCCGGCGCCGACGGCGTCGACGACACCAGCTCGGAGTCGCTGTCCACGGCCGCGATGGTCGTCGGCGGCTACGGCTCGCTGCTGGTGTTCTTCGCCGTCGCCTCCACCCTCACGGTCGCCGTACGGCAGCGCGCCGCCGAGATCGACCTGCTGCGCTCCACCGGCGCCACCCCGGCGCAGATCACCCGGATGATCGTCGGCGAGGCGGCGGTCGTCGGCCTCGCCGGGTCGCTGCTGGCGATCGTGCCCGGCGTGGTCGGCGGGCGGATCCTGCTGGACATGTTCCAGGACAGCGGCCAGGTCGCGGCGGACGTCGACCACGTCTTCGGCACCGTCGCGCTGCTGACCGGGATCGACATCACGCTGCTGGCCTCGGTGGGCGCCGCGTTCCTCGCGGTGCGGCGGGCCACCGGGGCGCGCGGGCGGCGCGCCCCGCGGGCCCGGCTGCGCACCTGGGGCGGCTCCGCCGCGCTGGGGCTGGGCGCGGCGCTGTGCCTGACCGGCTTCGCCATGGGCGACGCGGGCCCGGAGGCCATGGCGCCGCCGGCGTACGGGGCGATCCTGCTGTCGGTGGGCTTCGCGGCCTTCTCGCCGGCGCTGCTGGGCGGGCTGCTGCGGCTGACCGGCGGGCTGCTGACGGCGTTCGGCGGGGGCAGCGGCTACCTGACGGTGCACGGGCTGCGGCAGCGGGCCGCGCAGCTGTCGGGGGTGCTGATGCCGATGGTCCTCTTCGTGGGCATCTCGGTCGCGACGCTGTACATGCAGGCCGTCGAGAACGACCACATCGAGGCCGCCGGGCTGACGCGGTCGGTCGACGACAAGAACCTGGAGACGCTCAACTTCGTGGTCGTCGGGATCATCGCGGTCTTCGCCTGCGTGATGCTGATCAACACGCTGTACGCGGCGACCTCGTACCGCGGCCGGGAGTTCGGCCAGCAGCGGCTGGCGGGCGCGACGCCCGGTCAGGTGCTGGCGGGCGTCGGTCTGGAGGGGCTGCTGCTGACGGTGACCGGGGTGTTGTTCGGGACGGTGGCGGCGGTGGCCGGGATCGTGCCGTTCACCGTGGCGCGTACGGACGACGTCCTGCCGCAGGCCGGGTACGGGATCTGGGCGGCGGTCGCCGGGGTGGCCGTGGCGGCGACGATGGCCACCGCACTGGGCACGGCCCGGCGGGTGCTGCGGACGCCGGCGGTCGAGACGGTCGCGCTGGCGGCGTGAGGGGGCGCGGGGAAGGGCCCGTCGAGGGGATCGACGGGCCCTTCGGCGCGGGTACGGGCGGTCGGGCGGGCCGCGGCCGGTGGGGGCGTACGGCGCGTCCGGGCCCCGCTAGTGCAGGTTCCGCTCCGCGTACACCCGCATCGCGTCCCGTACGAACTCCGCGGTGCCCGCCCCGTGGTCGTCGTAGTTCGCGGTGAACCTCGGGTCGTCCACGTACAGCTGCCCCAGCCCCGCGAACGCCTCCGCCGACGGCTCGCGCCCCTGCCAGCCCACGGCGATCCACTCGTACTGCCGCCGCGTGATCTCCTGCGCCACCGCCCCGTCCGGCGCCTCGCCCGCGGCGTGCGCGGCGGCGAAGTCGGCGGCGATGTCCCGCTGGCGGCGCTGGAAGTCCCGCCGCTGCTCCTCGCTCAGCGCGCGCCACCACCGGTCGCCCCGCTCGTACGCCGCCTTGCCCCAGCGCCGCGTGACCTCCTCCTCGTACCGGGTGTGGTCGAACCCGTCGAGCACCTCGTCCGCCATGAGCGGCTCACCTTCCCTCAGCTTCCGCAACGTGGTCCGCACCGAGGCGATCTGCCGGCCGATGCGCCGCCGCTCCTGCTCCAGCAGCTCCAGGTGCGCGCCGAGCGCCGCCGCCTCGTCACCGTCGTCGAGCACGTCGGCGATGGCGGGGAGGCCGAGGCCGAGTTCGCGGAGCAGCAGGATGCGCTGCAGCCGTACGAGGGCGTGCTCGTCGTAGTAGCGGTAGCCGTTGGCCGCGACCCGGCTGGGGCGGAGCAGCCCCAGCTCGCCGTAGTGGCGCAGGGTGCGGCTGGTGGTGCCCGCGGTGCGCGCGATCTCCTGGATGGACCATTCCATGACGGAAACCGTAGAAGTTGACGCTACGTCAAGGTCAAGCGGTCAGTCCCCGAAGGCGTGCGGCACCAGCTCGAAGCCCACGGCCAGCTCGGCGCCGCCGCGCTCGCCGGTGTCGGAGAGCATCTGGTCGATGAGGTCGCGGGCGTACGCGCGCGGGTCCTCCTCGCCCAGCCCGACGATGTACGCGTGGTGCTCGGCCAGCGACGCCACCGCGCGGTCCCGGGCCGCCCCGGTGACCGCCTCGGCGTGGGTGGGGTACGGGGAGCCGGCGACCGCGGTCCAGCGGACGCCGTCCCACGGTTCGAGCCCCTGCTCCCGCAGCTCGGGGAAGATCCAGCGGTTCCCGGCGTCGCCGACGGCGTCCAGCACGGTGCGGCCGACGGCGCGGTGGTCGGGGGTGTTGCGGGGGGCGCCGGGGCCGGGGAGCCAGGTGTCGTGGTGGTTGAGGGTGACGATCAGCTCGGGGCGGTGCCGGCGGACGGCGGCGGCGAGGTCGCGGCGCAGCGGCAGGCCCTCCTCGACGACGCCGTCGCGGTGGTCGAGGAACTCCAGCGCGGTGACGCCCACGACCGCGGAGCTGGCCCGCTGCTCCGCCTCCCGCACCCGGGCGCACTCCCCGGGCTCCAGGCCGTCGATCCCGGCCTCGCCGCGGGTGACGAGGACGTACGCCACCTCCTTGCCGGCGTCCGTCCACTTCGCCACCGCGGCGGCGGTGCCGTACTCCAGGTCGTCGGGGTGGGCGACGATCGCGAGGGCCCGCCGCCAGTCGTCGGGCAGGGGGGCGAGGGGCGCCGCCGCGGGGTGTGCGCTGTCTGTCATGCCGCCATGGTCACATGACGCGCCGTCATCGCCCCGGCGGGGAAACGAAGTGAGAGGCGGTGCCGGGCCCGGACCCGGCACCGCCTCGTCGGTGGGTGGACTGCTCCGGACCGCTCAGTCCAGGCCGCGGTCCAGGACCCGGTACAGCTCCCCGTCGTCGTCGCCGTCGAGGGACCAGACCATCGCGCCGCCGAGGTCGCGGTCGTCGATGTACTCGGCCTTCTGGGCGATGACCTGCGGGTCGTCGTACGTCCAGAACGTGTTGCCGTCGAACAGCCAGGCGTGGCCGTTCTCCCGGTCCCGGTAGACCTCGTACTCGCCCGAGGCCGCGAACTCCTTCAGGACCTTGTAGTCCTCGAAGCCGGCCTCCCAGGTGCCGGGCGCGGCGCCCGCGGCGGGCTGGTTGAAGCCGTCGCCGCCGCCTTCGACGCCCTGCCAGCCGCGGCCGTAGAACGGGATGCCGAGGACGATCTTGTCCCGCGGCGCGCCGCGCTCCAGCCAGTCGTCGACGACCTGCTCCAGGCTGTCGTCGGGGGAGTGGATCGCGGACTGCTGGTTGGTGTTCTTCTCCCAGGCGCCGTGCAGGTCGTAGCCCTGGACGGTGGCGTAGTCGAGGTGGGGGAAGAGCTTGCGGGTCTCGTAGCCCGCGTCCATCGCCGCCGAGCTGGCCGGCAGGAACGCGGTCAGCAGCAGGTCCCGGTCGCACTCGTGCCCGTGCCCGTGGCCGTGTCCCCGGCCGCGGTCGCGGTCGTGGCGTCCGCGCTCCGCCTTGTCGAGCTGCCGGCGGAACTCCGCGACCAGCGCGGTGAAGTTCTCCTTGTCCTCGGGGCGGTAGACGGTGTCGACGTCACCGGGGTAGTTGGGCCACTCCCAGTCCAGGTCGATGCCGTCGAACAGGCCCGCGGCGCTGCCGGGGCCGCCCTTGCCGTCGATCCGCGGCAGGTTGCCCTCGATGAACAGGTCGAGGCAGGACGAGACGAACTCCCGGCGCGACTCGGGCGTGCGCACGGCGTCCGAGAAGTGCGTCGACCAGGCCCAGCCGCCCAGCGACATCATGACCTTCAGGTCCGGGTACATCCGCTTCAGCTTGCGGAGCTGGTTGAAGTTGCCCGCGAGCCGCTGCCGCGGCTTGTCGGCCCGGCCGTCGACGGATTCGGCGGCGGTCATGGGGCGCTGGTAGTCGGTGTAGGCGTCGCCCTCGTCCCCGAGGTTGGCCTCGAAGCATTTGCCGTCCGGGCTGACGTTGCCGAAGGCGTAGTTGAGGTGCGTCAGCCGCTTGGCGGTGCCGCTGGTGACGAGGTCCTTGACGAGGAAGTCGCGGTCCCGGGCACCCCACTGGGTGAAGTAGCCGACCCGCCGGGCCTCGTCCCGGTCCCCGTGGTGGTGCCCGCCCCCCTTCCCGCCGTGCCGCTCGGCGGCGGGGGCTGCGGCGGCGTCGTCGGGGGTGGCGGCGCTGGCACCGGCCGTCGTCAGGCCGGGGGTGACCAGGAGGGAGAGCGCACAGCCGGCAACGGCCAGTCGGCGTACGAGTCTTCGGTGCATGGAAACCCTCTTCTCGGGAGATCGCGCTTCTCTCGGTGCGCCGAACGCTATTGGCCTAGACCAATAGGGTCAAGGGTTCGTCAAGGGTTCGTACGGCACGGCGCACCCGGTGGCACGTCCCTGCTCAGCACGGTAATCGGCACGATCTAGGGTGAAGCCGGACAGCGGCGGCACGCGGGCGGGAGGTACGGGTATGACCGCGGACGTCGGCCTCGGCGACCTCCTCGACGGCAACGACGTCGCCGGGTTGCAGCGGTGGCTCGCCGACCACCCCCCGCACGTCGTCGCCGACGAACTCGCCCGCGCCGACGAGGTCACGGCCGTCTTCTGCTTCCGGCTGCTGGCTAAGGACCGCGCGGTCGAGGTCTTCGAGGAGCTGGGCGCCGGCGACCAGCAGAAGATCCTCGAAGGGCTGCGCGACCAGACCTTCCGGCACGTCGTCGAGGAGATGGACCCCGACGACCGCGCCCGGCTGCTCGGCGAGGCCCCCGCCAACTTCGCCCAGCGGGTGCTGGCCGGCCTCAGCCCGTACGAGCGCTCCCTGACCGCCCCGCTGCTCGGCTACGCGCAGGACGCCGCCGGCCGGTACATGTCGCCGGAGCTGGTGCTGCTCAAGGAGCGCTCCACCGTCGCCGAGGCGCTGGAGCGGGTGCGCCGGACCGGCGCGGACGCCGAGACCGTCTACACGCTGCCGGTCGTCGACGACCGCCGGCACCTCGTCGGCGTCGCCTCGCTGCGGGACCTGGTGCTGGCCCCGCCGGGGCGCCCGCTCATCGAGCTGGTGGACACCGAGTTCCCGCGGGTCTACGCCACCGACGCGGCCGAGGCCGCCGCCCGCCTGATGCAGGCGGCCAACCTCCTCGGCCTGCCCGTCGTGGACAGCGAGGAGCGGCTCGTCGGCATCCTGACGGTCGACGACGCCATCGAGCTGATCGAGGAGGCGGACACCGAGGACATGGCGCGGCAGTCCGGCGCCGAGCCGGTCGAGGGCCACTACCTGTCGGTCGGGGTCTTCCGGCTCGCCCGCGCGCGCATCATCTGGCTGTTCCTCCTCATCCTCGCCGCCACCCTCACCGCCGGCGTACTCCAGGCGTTCGAGGGGGAGCTGGCGGAGGTGACCGCGCTGGCGGTGTTCATCCCGCTGCTCGTCGGCACCGGCGGAAACGTCGGCGCGCAGGCGGCGACGGCGGCGGTGCGCGCGCTCGCGGTCGGCGAGCTGCGGCCGGGCGACGTGGCCCGGGTGGCGTGGCGGGAGTGCCGGGTGGGGTTCCTGCTGGGCGTCGGGCTCGGCGCCGTGGGCGTGGTGCTGGCGACGCTCATGACCGACGGCCGGATCGCGCTGACCGTGTCGCTGTCGCTGGTGGTGATCTGCTCCTGGGCGGCGGTGGTCGGCTCCGTGATGCCGCTGCTGGCGCGGCAGGCGGGGATCGACCCGGCGGTGATCTCGGCCCCGCTGGTGACCACGCTGGTCGACGCGACCGGGCTGGTGATCTACTTCCTCATCGCGCGCGCCGTGCTGGGGCTGTGAGAACGGGGCCGGAGAACCGGGCCGGAGAACCGGGCCGGAGCGCGGGGCCGGTGAGCGCGTACCGTGAAGTTCTGGCCCGGGGTTGCGGCGCCGGGCCGCCGGTTGCCAGGCTTTCGCGCGTGTTCAGGCCGGAACGGCGCAGGCCGGGGATGGCGTGGGCCGGGACGGCGGCCGCGTCGACGGGGGTGTGAAGAAACGGTGCCTCTAGGTGAGCAGCCTGCCTATCTCCGGGTCGCCGCGGAGCTGCGCCGGAAGATCGTCAGCGGCGAACTGCCGCCGCACGCGCGGCTGCCCTCCCAGGCCCGTATCCGCCGGATGTACGGCGTCTCGGACACCGTCGCGCTGGAGGCGCGCAAGGTGCTGATGGCCGAGGGGCTGGTCGAGGGCCGGTCCGGCTCCGGTACGTACGTCCGCCCCCGCCCCGAGCCGCACCGGCTGGCCCGCACCGGCTACCGCGGCCTCGGCGACGTCACCCCCTTCCGCCAGGAGCAGGCCGACGAGGCGGTCACCGGCTCCTGGGAGTCGCGCAGCGCGCAGGAGCCCGCCGACGCCGGCGTCGCCGCCCGGCTGCACGTCGCCGCGGGCGAGCCCGTGATGCGTACCGGCTACGTCTTCCGCTCGGGCGGCGAGCCCGTGCTGCTGTCGACCTCCTGGGAGCCGCTGGCCCTCACCGGCCGCACGCCCGTGATGCTGCCCGAGGAGGGGCCGCTCGCCGGGCGCGGGGTGGTGGAGCGGATGGCGGCGATCGACGTCGTCGTGGACAACGTCGTGGAGGAGGTCGGCACCCGCCCCGCGCTGGCCGAGGAGGCGCAGGCGCTGGGCGCCGTGCCGGGGCAGCCGGTGCTGTGCATCCAGCGGACGTTCCACGCCTCGGGGCGGGCGGTCGAGACCGCGGACGTGATCGTGCCGGCCGACCGCTACCGCGTCAGTTACCACCTGCCGGTCAGGTAGCCGCCGCCCGGGGCCGTGCCCGGGCGGCGTTTTTCGTGTCCCGATTCGAACTTCTGGCCGAGAAATGCACTTCTCGTGTAAAGCCGTATGCGGGGAGTGAATGCCGGGCGTAAGCTCTGGCATATTCGGAAGGCAAGCATTCCTGGGGTGGGACACATGACTGACAGCGGCGCGGCGTACCGGTGGGTCGTCGTCCGCGAGGACGGGAACGGCAACAGCTACCGCGTCGGCCGCTACGCCACGCGCGACGAGGCCGAGAACGTGGTCTCCCGTTTCGGGCCGGCGGAGCAGCGGCAGATATACCGGGTGGAGTGCACCGGCGGCGGGGACCCCGACTCCAGGTAGTCCGGTATGCGCATGTAGGTGATATTTCCCACCAAAACGGGTATGCAACTACCACTCCCCTCAAGTCGGGCAAATCCGACAGGACTCCGCTGGGATGTGGTAGGCGTGAGCAACCCCCCGTTCCTCCGCCACGCCGCCGTGACCCCCCTGGCCCCGCCGCCGCCCTCGCTGCTCGCCGCTCCCGGCGGCACGCCCGGGCCGTCCGGCGCGCCGGGCCCGTCCAGTGCCGCCGCTGCCGCCGGTGCCGCCGGCGCGCCGGCCCCCGCGGGCGCCGCCGAGTGGAGCCTCCCCGACGACCCCGGCTGCGTCCGCACCGCCCGCGCCGTCGTCCGCGAGACCCTGCGCACCTGGCACCTCGACCCCGTGAGCGACCTCGCCGTCCTGCTCGTCAGCGAGCTGGTCACCAACTCCCTGCGGTACGCCTCCGGCCCCGTCGGCCTGCGCCTGCGCGCCGTCGGCGGCCCCGGCGCCGGCGGCGGCGTCCGGGTCGAGGTCTCCGACACCCTGCCGGTCCCGCCGCTGGTGCGGGCCGCCGCGCCGGACGAGGAGGGCGGCCGCGGGCTGCAACTCGTCGCCAGCGTCGCACTGCGCTGGGGAACCCGCTGCGGGGGAAGGGGCAAGACCGTGTGGTTCGAGCTGGGGTCCGCTGGTTAGAACGTACGGGGGAGGGCTTCTTCGGCGTACGGAAGGGGGGCGCACGGGGGCGTAGCGCCGGGTGCCGGGCGGGCACCACTTCGCAGACGCAGCGGTGACGGGGACGGGACCGGTGGGGCGTTCCGAACCCGTGACCCGACGACCATGTTCCGGATACAGATCTTCGCGCATACTCTGCGGTGCATACCCGGAGCAGGATCAGCAAAGGGGGCGGCGCGTGGGAGCACCGTTCTGGCAGAGCAGTCCGCCGGGCTCCATCTACGACCACATCCAGGTGGCCTCCTTCGCCCTGGACGCGGACGGGCGCATCGAGCGGTGGAGCGCCCGCGCCGAGGAACTCCTCGGCATCCCCGCGGCCGAGGTGGTGGGCCGCGACGCCGTGCTGGCGCTGGTTCCGGAGGAGCACCGGGCGGACGTGGGGGAGAAGGTCGCGGAGATCCTCGACGGACGGGAGTGGACCGGCCTGCTGCCGTACCGCAGACCGGCGTCGACGGACGCCGCCGGCGCCGCGCACCCCGCCGTCGACGGCATCGCCGAGCTGTACGTGATGCCGACCACCGGCGCCGACGGCGTCCGCGGCGCGCTGTGCGTCGCCGTCGACGCGTACGCGCTGCGCCGCATCGAGACCGACCTCGCCGCCTCGCAGGCCGTCTTCGGCCAGGCCCCGATGGGCTTCCTGCTGTTCGGCACCGACCTCCAGCTCGTACGCGTCAACGAGCGCTTCGCCGCCGCCTTCGGCGGCACCGTCGCCTCGCACGCCGGCCGCACCCCCCGCGACTACCTCCCGCGCGCCGAGGCCGAGCGCGTCACCGCCGCCCTCCGCCAGGTCCTCGACACCGGCGAACCCGTCACCGACATGCAGATCCTCGGCCCCGCCGGCGAGGAGCCGTCCGGGCGCGAGGGGCAGCCGGGCAGCCTGCGCTGGTCCATATCGCTGTACCGGGTGCACAGCGGCACGGGCCGGCCCATGGGCGTCGCCGCCATCGCCTCCGACGTCACCCGCCGCCGCCGGGCCGAGAGCGAGGCCGCCAGCACCCGCCGCAACCTCGCGCTGCTCAACGAGGCCGGCGCCCGCATCGGCAACTCGCTGGACCTGGAGACCACCGCCCGCGAGCTGCTCGGCGTCACCGTCCCGCAGTTCTGCGACATGGCCTGCGTCGACGTCTACCAGAGCCTCCTCGACGGCGACGAGGGCCGCCCCGGCATCGCCGACGGCAGCGCCGAGCTGCGCCGCGTCGCCTTCGCCAGCGCCGTCTCCGACGCCCCCGTGACCGCCGTCGGCTCCACCCACCGCTTCGACTTCCACTCCCCGTACGCCGCCGCGCTGCGCACCGCCCAGGTGCGCCGGGTGCCGGGCGGCGAGAGCGGCGACAGCGGGCTGGTGCAGACGACGCTCGCGGTGCCGCTGGTCGCCGGCGACACCGTCGTCGGGCTCGTCCAGTTCTCCCGCGCCCGCGGCAGCGAGGACTTCGGCGAACGCGACGCCGCCCTCGCCGAACAGCTCGCCGCCCGCGCCGCCGTCTGCATCGACAACGCCCGCCTCTACCGCCGCGAGCACTCCCGCGCCCTCATCCTCCAGCGCAGCCTGCTCCCGCCCGGCGACCCCGGGGCCGCCGGCCTCGACATCGCCTGCCGCTACCTCCCCGGCAACACCGCCACCGAGGTCGGCGGCGACTGGTTCGACGTCATCGAGCTGCCCGGCCACCGCACCGCGCTCATCGTCGGCGACGTCATGGGCCGCGGCCTGCGCGCCGCCGTCGCCATGGGCGAACTCCGCACCGCCGTACGCACCCTGGCCATGCTCGACCTGGAGCCCGCCGAGGTGCTCGCCGCGCTCGACGAGATCGCCGGCGGCCTCGGCGGGGTCTCCGACGAGGTCTACCTCGCCACCTGCGTGTACGTCGTCTACGACGCCGTCACCCGGCGCTGCACCATCGCCAACGCCGGCCACCTGCCGCCGGTCGTCGTGGAGCCCGGCGAGCCGCCGCTGCTGCTGGAGGTGCCGACCGGCATGCCGCTCGGCGTCGGCGGCGAGCCCTTCGAGGAGGTCGAGGTCGAGCTGCCGGACGGCGCGCTGCTCGCGCTCTACACCGACGGCCTCGTGGAGTCCCGCGACCACGGCCTCGACGAGGGCCTGGACGAGTTCCGCAAGGCGCTCTCCGACCCCGCGCAGCCGCTGGAGGACGTCTGCGATCACGTCCTGGACACCCTCTACACCCGGCACGGAGAGGACGACATCGCCCTGTTGATGGCCCGTATCCGCGGACTGCCCGCCGACACCGTCGGCGACTGGCTGCTGCCCGCGGAGCCCCGCTCGGTCGCGCTCGCCCGCGAACACGCCCGTACGCAGCTCGCCGCCTGGCAGCTGGAGCCGCTGATCGACACCACCGAGCTGCTGGTCAGCGAGCTGGTGACGAACGCGCTCCGGCACGGCGAGGGCGGCCGCAGCGGCGGCGGCGAGCCGGAGATACGGCTCCGGCTGCTGCTGGACCGCACGCTGGTGTGCGAGGTGTGGGACAGCAACCTGGTCCAGCCGCGCCGCCGCCGCGCCCGGGACACCGACGAGGGCGGGCGGGGACTGCAACTGGTCAGCATGCTCAGCAACAACTGGGGCAGCAGGCGCACGCACCGGGGGAAGACCGTCTGGTACGAGCTGGCGCTGCCGGGGTCGGAGCCGCGGAAGGAGCTGGACGCGGAGGCCCTGCTGTCGGCGTTCTGAGCCCGGGGCGGGCCGCGGCGGACGCCCGGGGGCGGGGCCCGCGCGCGGCTCAGGCCGCGGCCTGGTCGTCGCCGATCCGGGGGATGTCGCCGCCGCCCTTGAGCAGCGCCAGCCGCGCGTCCACCTCCGCCTGCTTGCCCAGGTCGTCCAGCTGCTCGAACTGGGCGTCCAGCGACGAGTCCGCCGGCTCCGCCCGGCCGGCCGCGCGGGCCTCCTCGCGGCGGATCCTCGCCTCGAAACGGCCCAGGTCGGCGGTGGGGTCGGTGACGTCCATGCTCTCGACCGCGTCGAGCATCCGGTGCCGCGCCTCCGCCGTTGCGGCGCGGGCGACGAGCCGGTCGCGCCGGGAGTCGAGCGCGGCCAGCTTCTCCCGCATCGCGTCGAGGTTCTTCTTCAGCTTCTCCACGACCTCCGTCTGCGCGGCGATCAGCGGCTCCGCCGCCGTCGCCTCGCTCTCGGCGGTGATCTGCCGCTCCAGCGCCTTGCGGGCCAGGTTGTCGAACGTCTCCGCCCGCGGGCCGTCGCCGGCGGCGCGCAACTCGTCGGCCCGGCGGCTGGCGGCGAGGGCCTTGGCGCCCCACTCGTCGGCGGCGCCGGTGTCCTCCCGGTGGTCCGCCTCCATCAGCCGCAGGTTGCCGACGGTGGTGGCGACGGCCTGCTCGGCCTCGCGGATGTGGTTGCCGTAGTCGCGGATGAGCTGGTCGAGCGTCTTCCGCGGGTCCTCGGCCTGGTCGACGAGGGCGTTGATGTCGGCGCGGGCGAGCTGGAGGGTGCGCCCGAGGATGGTCTGCTTGCCGGTCATGGGGGTCTCCTCCGGGGGTGGTGGCGTGGGCCGGGACCGCGTGCTCCGTGCTCGTGCTCCGTACTTCGTGCTCCGTGCTCCGTACGCGCTAGAAGCGGCCTCCGCCGCCCATCCGCCCGCGCGTGCCCCCGCCGCCGAAGCTCCCGGGCCCGCGGCCGGAGCCGCCCCCGAAGCCCCCGCCCCGGCCCCCGCCGAAGCCGCCGAGCATGCCGCCGAGGATGATGCCGCCGAGCATCCCGGTGCCCATGCCCCCGCGCCCGCCGCCGTTGCCGTAGCCGCCGCCGTACCGGCCGCCGAAGGGCCCGCCGCCGTACGAGCCGTCGAAGCCGCTGACGTCCTCCTCCGCCAGCCGCCGCGCCTCGCGGCCGAGTCCGTCCGCGCGCTGGGCGTGCCGGAGGGCGCCCGCCGGGTCGGTGCCGGCGTGCTCGGCGGCCTGCGTCAGATGCCGCTCGCCCTCGGTCAGCCGGGTACGGGCCGCGGGGCCGACGCCGCCGCGGTGGGTGGTGACGTAGTCGCGGGCGGCGGCGACCGAACTGCGCGCGCCGACCAGCGCCCGGTCCAGCAGCCGGCCCGCCCGCCGCTCGGCGTCCTCCCGCTCCCGCGCCCCGGCGAGCGCCTCCTGAAGCGCCGCGTCCGCCTCTTCCACGCGGCGCAGCGCGGCGAGCGGGTCGTACCGGCCGCCGGACGTCTCCCGCTCCACCTCATCCAGCACGGTCTCCGCCCGCGCGACCCGGCCCCGCAGGTCGGCGCTCGACCCGTCCGCGGCCGTGCCCCGCACCACGCCCCGCGCGTCGGCGAGGTCCGCGCGGAGGTCGCGCAGCGCGTCGGCGAGCGCCGCGGCGGCCTCGCCCAGCTCCCGCTCGCGCCGGGCGACGGCGTCGGCGAGGGTGCCGGCCTGGCCGGCGGCGGCCTCGGCGGCCCGTACGTGGACGGCGGCGGTGGCCCGGTCGTCGGCGGCGAGGGCCGCGCCGGCGTGGGTGAGGTTGTCGACGGCGAACTGCAGGCGGTCGCGGGCGGCGGCGGGGTTGCCGGCGACGGCGGCGGAGGAGCCGGGGCCGTAGGCGTCGGCCAGCGCGGTCAGCGTGCTCTCGGCGGCGTCGATACGCTCCGGCAGCCCCTGCGCGGCGGCCTCGGCGGCGGCGAGGACCTCCGGCGCCCGGGGCGCCATCGCGCGCACCTCGTCGAAGGCGTCGGACTCGGCGTCGAGGCGGGCGTTGGCGTCGGTGCAGCGGGTGACGATCTCGTCCAGCATGGCGCGGCGGGCGGCGTCGTCCTCGGGCTGCGCGTCGTCGAGGGCCTGCCGGAGCCGGAAGGCGGCGGTCAGCTCGGCCTGCGCGTGGTCGACGGCCGCGGCGAAGGGGCGGGCGGTCTCGTCGCCGAACTGGGCGGCGGCGAAGCCGAGCTCCTCCCGGCTGGTGCGGACGGCGTCGTCGGTCTCGACGAGAAGCTCGCGGGCGCGGGCGTCGAGCTCCGGCAGGGGGGTCGGCGGGCGGGTGGCCGGGCCGCCCTCCCGCAGCCGCACCGGCTTTTTGGGCGCGGCCTTCCGCCGCCGGTAGAGGTACACGGCGAGGACGACGGCGAGGGCGGCGACGGCGGGCACCAGGAACGTGGCGGCGCCGGTGTCGTCCGGGTCGTCGGCCCCGCCGGGGTCGGCGGGCCCGGGGGTGATGTCGGGCGCGGGGACGGGGCGGCCGTCGAGCACGGCGGCGTACCCGTGCGCCCCGCCGATCGCGGCGCCCGCCCAGTCGTTCCGGCGCGGCGCGGGCTCGTCGGCGTTGACGGCGTCGACGTCGCGCCGGGAGAACCCGGAGCCGGCGGCGGAGACGGCGTACCGGCGGTCGCCGAGGGCGCCGACCCGGTCGGTGATCTGCCCGTCGCGGTCGAGGGGGAGGGGGTCGGCGGCGGGCGCGCGGGCCGCCGGCGGGGCGTGGGCCGCCGGGGCGGCGGGCGGCTGCGCGGCCGGCGCGCCCCGCGCGGAGGCGGGCGGAACGGCGACGGGCAGGAGCGCGAGCGCCGCGGCCGTGGTGAGCCGGGCGGCCAGCCGCCGTCTCCGCATGCGCGCGCCTCCCGCACAGGTACGCGCCGCAGGTCGGCGCCCTGTACGGGAGGGTATGCGGCTTTTGCCGGAGCCGCACCCGGACCCGGAGCGCAGAACCCCCCCCGGGCCCCGTCACCTGCCCCGGACCGCCCCCGGCGGTGGCGGCCCTACCGGACCGCAACGGCCGGCTCGTGTGGTTGCGGAAGCCCCGGTCCAGTGGGGAGATTGAAGGCTTGACCGACGGGTGGGCGTGAAACGGAGAACCGCGGTGACGGAGTTGAATGGCTCGCGGGTGGGGCGGTACCGGTTGCTGCGCCTGCTGGGGGCCGGCGGCATGGGCAGCGTATGGCTGGCCGAGGACGAGCACCTGGGGATCCAGGTCGCGATCAAGCAGATCGACGTGTCGAGCGACCCGGGCGACGGCACCCGCGCACAGCGCGTCTCACGGGCCCGGGCGGAGGCGCGCAACGCCGCGCTGTTACGCGGCCATCCGCACGTGGTGAACGTCGTGGACCTCGTGGAGCAGGACGGGCTGCCGTGGATCGTCATGGAGTACGTCACCGACGCGACCGACCTGCGGACGATCATCCGGGACCAGGGCAGGCTGTCCGACGCGGACATCGCCCGCGTCGGCATCGCCGTGCTGAAGGCGCTGAGCACGGGGCACTCCCTGGGCATCGTGCACCGCGACGTGAAGCCCGCCAACATCCTCCTCGCCCCGGACCACTCGGGGAACCGGTACGGACGGGTGATGCTGGCCGACTACGGGATCTCCCTCTACGCGGGCTCCGGGCAGACGCGGATGACCAACGGTGTGATCGGCACCCCCGGTTACATGGCACCGGAGCGGGTCCAGGGCGCGGAGCCGCCGGCCTCCGACCTGTACTCTCTCGGGGCCACGCTCTACTGCGCCTCCGAGGGGCACCCGCCCTTCGACCGCGGCGACGGCGACAGCACCGCCACCGCCTCCCTCACCGAGTCGCCGGCCCGGCCCGTCAACGCCTGCGACCCGCTGGCCGACCTCATCATGGGCCTGCTGTCGAAGGAGCCCGGCCACCGCCCCACCCTGCACACCGCCCTCACCGGACTCGCCGCCGTCGAGACGGCCGCACGCGCCGCGGCGGACCCGCCGGGCGGCTCCGGCGGGAGCCCGACCCGCAAGAGCCTCCCGCCGCAGCCGCCCAGGATCCTGGCGTGGGCGGTCGCCGGCGCCGTGGCGTTGACCGCCGCCGCGTTGACCGCCGTGGCCGCCCTGAGCGACGACGGGCAGCAGAACACCGGCCAGACGGACCCCCCGGCGCGCCAGGCCGACCGCACCGGGCCGGCGGACGCCGACGACTCCGCCACGGAGGCGGGTGTGCTGTACGGCGGCGACGTCGGGCTGCGGAAGCCGCTGGAGGCGGGGGACTGCGTCATCGTCGGCACCCACAACGACGACTACACGGTCCTGACCGACGTGGTGACCGTGGACTGTGTCGAGACGGAGTCGAGCCCCACCCCGGCAGGGCAGGTCGTCGCCACCGTTCCGGACGCCGGGGGCGGCGAGGCGCCCGTGCGCCGGGAGTGCGGCCGGCAGACGGCTGAACTCCGCCGGAGTCTGGCAGACGCCCTCCTGACCGTCCTGCGGCCCGATGACGCGGGCGGTTCCGGAACAGGGGCCGAGGCGGCGTGCCTGGTCTTCCAGCGCGGCATCCTCACCGGCGGGAATCTGGGCGAACACCGGGAGCAGGGCGCGTCCCTCTACATATCGCAGCTGGGCACCGGGGACTGCATCGACGAGGAGGACGACGACATCTTCCTGGCGGACTGCGACCGGCCCCACGACCAGCAGGTCATCGGCCATGTCGAGGCGTCCCAGGACGTTCCGTACGAGAACGTGGACCTGTACGCGATCTGCGCCAGCCGGTTCAAGCAGGCGTGGGTGCGCACCGAGCAGCACGACGTCGTCGGCTACACCAACTCCGACGACTGGGACGAGGGCTTTCGTTTCGTGACGTGCGCGCTGGAAGGGGTCGACGCGAAACTGCCCGCCGGCGTCGCCACGCCCAAGGACTGAGATGAGCCGCCCTCGGCCCGTACCAGCCGCGATCGGGCCGGCCGGGCCCGCCCACCCCGACACCGGGCCACCCACCGTCCCAGGCCGTCCGCGTCACGGACCTCCCGCCAGCCACACAACGGCGTTCTCGGCCGGGGCGTCGCCCCCAAGGGCGTCTCTCACCGGTTTCACCGACTTCGGGCGTGAGCGTGCCTAGCCGTGCTCGCGTAGAGCGTCGACCAGTTCCCGCGACTCCGGCGCGCCCTGCCGCAGGAGGAGCGCCGCCGTGGTGTGCAGCTCGTTCCACGAGTGCGGCCGGCCGACTTCGGCGGAGTCGCCCACGCACGACAGCGCCACCGACAGGGCCTCCTGCCCCTCTCCGGCACCGGCAAGTGCGTGCGCCAGGCATGCGCGGTACCAGGTCTTGTCCCGCCGATAGGAGTCCGGCAGGGCCTCAAGACCCGTCGCAATGAGTTCGGCTGCGGCCGGCCACCGACGCAGGTGCATCTGCGCCATGCCCCGCTGGAGGGTGAACCACGTCTCGTCGTAGAAGTACATCCACGGCGGTTCGTCCTCCGGGCGCTCAGCGGCCCGGACGATGAGGTCCTGTGCCTCGTCCAGCAGCCGGCGCGCGGCGTCGGACTCCTGCTCCAGCGCGTGTCCCCGGGCCTGCATCTGAGCGGCCATGCCCTGCACCCCCAGGGACGTGCCGGGGGCGGACCAGCGGGCGGCCTCGGCCAGACGTACGCAGCGGACGCCGCGCCCGCCGGACCACGCCATGTGCGCCTTCATGCTCAACGCGGTGGCGGCCATGGCTGCGTCGGCGGCCTCCAGTGCCCACTCGTGGGCGCGGTCGTACCACGCCAGCGCCGAAGCGGTCTCCCCCTGGTCCTGGGCCATCCACGCGAGGAACTGGGCGTGCTCCGAGGCCAGACGCACCACCCGGTTCGCCGTTTCTCCCCGGGCGCCGGCGTGCATCTCGACCACGACGCGCAGTTGCCGGCGGATCAGCTCGACCAAGGGGCCGGATCCGATGCGGTCTTCGGCCCGGCGGTGCTCGGCGAGCAGGCGGTCCAGCCAGTCCAGGGTTGCCGCGTCGGGCTTCCGCTCGGCGCGAACAACGCTCGTCACCCGGGCGAGCAGGTCGCCGTCCGGCAGCACGCCGGCGAGCGCGAGGCCGGGCACCGGCTGGGTGTCGTGCTGCGGCCCGGAGGTGAGCAGGGCCGCCGGTACTCCGAGGCCGGAGACGATGCGCTGCCATACTTCCAGGGAGGTGACGCGACGCCGGCCGCGCTCGATGGCGGAGACGTCCGGCTGTGTCAGGCCGACCAGTTCGCCGGCCTTCGTCTGGCCGGTGCCCGTGAGCCGACGGTACAACCGCAGCACCGCACCCCAGTCCTCGGCCGCGACGGCCGCTGCGAGGCGGGGGTGTGACCAGAGGTCCGCAGCGTGCTCCCTCATGAACTCGACTCTAGGACGCCCGTATAGGGCTTCGGCATGGATCCGCGTGTGCTCACCCGGGAGTGTGGACGGCCAGGCCCCCGCGACCTCCCCCACGGCCTCCGGCGTGGGCGGGACCCAGAACGGTCCGGGGCGTGGCCCACGCTGCGAAGGAGCGTTGATATGCCGCACTGTCCCGCCAGGGTCTTCGGGCCCTTGGTGAGTCGCTTACTGCCCGCCTCGGGCCGCCGCCGTCGCGCCGCCCCGCTGGTGCGCCCGTACGCCCTCGTCCACGACCACGAACGACGGCAGGAGGCGCACCGGCAGCGGGCTGGACGCCGGGCCCCGTTGCCGACCGTGGACGGGCTCGGCATCGGGCTCGGCCCCCTCTACGGCATGGAGGTGACCTGAGTGCCTGCCGGGCCGTATCGGTGGCGCCGGCGCCCCGCGTTGACGCTCAAGGTCTACCGCGTCACCGCGGCCGGACAGCGCCGCGCTGTGCGCACCACGTGGTTCCGCCCGAACACCGACGCTCCACCGGAGCTGCGCCCAAGCTGGCCGCTGTGCGCCTGCCCGCGCTGCCACCGGGGGCGGTCGTGAGCGTACGGCCTACGTGCCGCGTGCTCACCCGGCGAGGGGTGGCCCGGTGACCGCATCCCCACGCCGTTACCCGGGTGACCCGGTTCACCTGCCGGGCGTATGGCCCCTCCCCGACGCGCCCCCGGCCGCCGACTGCGGGCGGTGCGCCGAACTGGCCGACGGGCGCGCGACGGCCCGCGCGGCGGGCGACCTGTCGGCCGTCAGCGACGCCACCGTCCTCATCCGCCGACATCCCGGCCACTGATGCCCGCCCGGTAGTGGGGTGGAGCATGGAGCCCCCCGTGTCGCGGGTCGCCCGCCCGTGCTCCGACCGCACGTCAGAGGCCGCCGCCGGCAACGGCGTAAGCCGCCCTGCCTGCCGTCTCCCATCCGGCAGACAGAGCGGTCGCCCCACCTCACGTCCGGGTGAGTCCATGAACGACCCCGCCGACCGGCAGGGCTTCGGGGTCGGCGACTCGTGTGTTCGGGAGGGGGCCCCGGGACTGCGTGGAATCATCCGTCGTATGACGCGTGGGAAAGCCGCAATCGGCTTGTTACTCTGCTTCACAGCCGTAAGTTCAGTCGGCAATCCGAATACGGATCTGTCCCCCCTCTGGGGCGATGCCGGCCTGATTGGCGCCGTGATCTTCCTGGTTCTGCTGATCAAGGGCCCCGGTAAGAAGCGGGTGAACGCTGATCACCAGCAGAAGGCGGACGAGGAAGAAGAAGGAAGGGGGGCGCCCGAGTGATCCTTGCCGTTACCCGCGGGGCCCCGCCGGGCCCCGCGGCGAGCAGCTTCTCAGCACCCCCTCGGCTTCAGCCAGGCGCACTCGACATCGGCCCCGCGTTCCGCGTTCCGGTTCTTCGGCGACCGCGGCTCCGCCGTCTTTGCCGTCTGTGACTCCGTGCCGTACCCCGCCAGCGTCGTCACCACATCGTCCTCGATGTCCTTCACCGAACCCGCCAGATAGTTGTTCAGCACCACGCTGAACACCAGCTCCCGGCCGTCCGCCGCCGTCACGTACCCCGACAGGGCCGACGCCCCCGTCAGCGACCCCGTCTTCGCCCGCGCGTTGCCCTCCGCCGGGGTGTCGCACATCCGCGAGCGCAGCGTGCCGCCCACGAAGCGCTCCGGGTCGCACGCCACCGGCAGCGACTCGTACCACGCGCCGAACCACGGCTCGTCCTGCACCGCCGTCAGCAGCTGCACGAACGCCCGGCCCGGGATGTTGTTGCCCCGCGACAGCCCCGAGCCGTCGACCTGGCGCAGGGTGGACGTGTCCACGCCCACCGACTCCAGGTACGACGAGATCCCGCGCAGGCCCGCGGGCCACGTGCCGGCGTCCGCCGTCTCCACGCCGATCGTCTTCGTCAGGATCTCCGCGTGGCCGTTGTTGGACAGCTTCATGAACGGGATCAGCAGGTCCTTCAGCGGCATCGAGCTGTGGCTCGCCACCGGGCGGGCCCGGTCGGGCGTCGCCCGGCCCAGCAGCGACCGGCCCTCGACCTCCACGCCGTGCCGCTCCAGCGCGTCCCGGAAGACCGCGGCCGCGTAGCCGGTCGGCTCCCACACCGTGATCCACTCCTTGGTGGCGTTCGCCTTCACCGGGATGTTCCCGCTGACGACGATGGTGTTCGTGCCGTGCTCGCGCGCGATGCGGAGCGTGTCGGCCTCCCCCTTCGCCACCGTACGGCCGTGGTTCTCGATCTCGACGTAGCCGGTGGGCGGCGTCACCTCCACCCGTGGCCGGTCGCCCGGCCGCTTGCCGGGGTACGCCTCGACGACGACCGTCCCGGCGTCGTAGTCCGTGTCCGGGGCGACGGTCAGGGCGGAGATCTGCATCGCGTAGTAGTCCGACTCGTAGTCGGCGGACCAGCCGTTGCCGAGGCGTACGTCGTCGAAGCGGGTGTCGTCCGCGACGAGCCGGTCGACCTCGTCGACCCCGGCCGCCGCGACCTTCGCGGCCAGCGCGTCGTAGTCGGCGGCGAGCATCGTCGGGTCGCCGGTGCCGCGCAGGTACAGGTCGTCCCCGGCCGCCAGGACGTCCGTGGACCAGGTGTAGCCGGGGCCCAGCAGCTCCATCGCCGCGGCGGACGTGGGCAGCTTGGTGTTGGAGGCGGGCATGAGCCGGGTGGCGGCGGAGTGCTCGTACAGCGTCTCGCCGCTCGCCGCGTCGGCCACGACGACGGACGCGAGCGCGCCCTCCAGCCGCTCGTCCGCGAGGACGTTGTCCAGGGCCTGCTTGAGGCCGTCGTCGCCGGGTTCCGCACCGGCGGGGGCGCCGCCGCCGAGGCCGACGGCGAGGAGGGCGGCCATCGCGGCGGCGGCCGGCCAAGTCCACGTACGCGCTGCTGACTTAGGGCTTCCGGGGGATCTGCTCATGACAGTGGAGCATCCCGAACCGGGACACGGGCGGCAAGTACCCTGCCGCCCGTGTCAGTGGTCCGACCGGTGGCGGACCCGTCCGGCTACTCCTTGCGGCGGAAGATCTTGTTCCCCAGCCACACCAGCGGGTCGTACTTACGGTCCGCCGCCCGCTCCTTGAGCGGGATCAGCGCGTTGTCGGTGATCTTGATGTGCTCGGGGCAGACCTCCGTGCAGCACTTGGTGATGTTGCAGTAGCCCAGCCCGTGCTCGTCCTGCGCCGTCGTCCTGCGGTCCAGCCCCTCGTCCGCGGCCGCGTCCAGGGGGTGCATGTCCAGCTCCGCGACCCGCATGAGGAACCGGGGGCCGGCGAAGGCCGCCTTGTTCTCCTCGTGGTCGCGCACCACGTGGCAGGTGTCCTGGCACAGGAAGCACTCGATGCACTTGCGGAACTCCTGCGAGCGCTCCACGTCCTCCTGCTGCATCCGGTACTCGCCGGGCGCCAGCTTCTCCGGCGGGACGAAGGAGGGGATCTCGCGGGCCTTCTCGTAGTTGAAGCCGACGTCCGTGACCAGGTCGCGCACGACGGGGAAGGCCCGCAGCGGGGTGACCGTGATGGTCTCGTCCCGCTCGAAGACCGACATCCGGGTCATGCACAGCAGCCGCGGCCGTCCGTTGATCTCCGCGCTGCACGAGCCGCACTTGCCCGCCTTGCAGTTCCAGCGCACGGCCAGGTCCGGGGCCTGCGTGGCCTGGAGCCGGTGGATGATGTCGAGGACGACCTCGCCCTCGTTCACCTCGACCGCGAAGTCCTCCAGGCCGCCGCCCTCGGCGTCGCCGCGCCAGACCTTGAAACGGGCGGTGTAACCCGTGCTCGTGGTGGGTGCCGTGGTCACTCGGTCGTCAGCTCCTCGTCCGTCAGGTACTTCACCAGCTCGTCCTTCTCGAAGAGATCGAGCAGATCGGACCGGATCGGCGGCATCTCGCGCTTCTCCAGCCGGATCTGGCCGCGCTCGGGGTCGGGGACGTCCCGCCCGGGCAGGGCGCCGCCGCCGGGGTCGGCGAGGCGGCAGACGAGGTTCTGCTTGCGCCAGTCGCGGTCCATCGCCGGGAAGTCGTCCCGGGTGTGGCCGCCGCGGGACTCGGTGCGCTCCCGGGCCGCGCGCGCGACGCACTCGCTGACCAGCAGCATGTTCCGCATGTCCAGCGCCAGGTGCCAGCCGGGATTGAACTGCCGGTGGCCCTCGACGCCGGCCCGCCGGGCGCGGGCGCGGAGGTCGCCGAGGCGGTTCAGCGCCTCGCTCATCTCCGCCTCCCGGCGGATGATGCCCACCAGGTCGTTCATGGCCTGCTGGAGCTCCTGGTGGAGCGTGTACGGGTTCTCCGGCGGCCGGGCGCCGTCGCCGTCCCCGGCGCCGGACTCCCCGGTCTCCGCACCGTCCGCACCGTCCGCCCCGGCCTCCGCGCTGAACGGGCGCAGCGCCTCCGCCGACGCCGCCGCGACCTGCTCCTCGTCGACCTCCGCGCGCCCCGCACCGGAACCCGCCGCGTCGCGCGCGTACTCGGCCGCGTGCAGGCCCGCGCGGCGCCCGAAGACCAGCAGGTCCGACAGGGAGTTGCCGCCCAGCCGGTTGGAGCCGTGCATGCCGCCGGCGACCTCGCCGGCCGCGAACAGGCCGGGCACGCCCAGCGCCGCCGCGGTGTCCGGGTCGACGTCGACGCCGCCCATCACGTAGTGGCAGGTGGGGCCGACCTCCATGGCCTCGGCGGTGATGTCGACGTCCGCCAGCTCCTTGAACTGGTGGTGCATCGACGGCAGCCGGCGCTTGATCTCCTCGGCGGGCAGCCGGGTGGACACGTCGAGGAACACGCCGCCGTGCGGCGAGCCGCGGCCGGCCTTGACCTCGGAGTTGATGGCGCGGGCCACCTCGTCGCGGGGCAGCAGCTCCGGCGGGCGCCGGTTGTTGTCCGGGTCCTCGTACCAGCGGTCGCCCTCGTCCTCGCTCTGGGCGTACTTCTCCTTGAAGACGTCCGGGACGTAGTCGAACATGAAACGTTTGCCCTCGCTGTTGCGCAGGACACCGCCGTCGCCGCGGACCGACTCGGTGACGAGGATCCCCTTGACCGAGGGCGGCCAGACCATCCCGGTGGGGTGGAACTGGACGAACTCCATGTTGATCAGCGACGCCCCGGCGAGCAGCGCGAGCGCGTGCCCGTCGCCGGTGTACTCCCAGGAGTTGGACGTCACCTTGAACGACTTGCCGATGCCGCCGGTCGCCAGCACCACCGCCGGCGTCTCGATCACGAAGAACCGGCCGGACTCGCGCTCGTAGCAGAACACGCCGGAGACCCGGCCGTCGGGATCCTTGAGGATCCGGGTGACCGTGCACTCCTGGAAGACCTTGATCCCGGACTCGTAGTCCCCGCCGGCCTTGAAGTCCTCCTGCTGGAGGGAGACGACCTTCTGCTGGAGCGTGCGGATCAGTTCGAGCCCGGTGCGGTCGCCGACGTGGGCGAGGCGCGGGTACTCGTGGCCGCCGAAGTTGCGCTGGGAGATCCTGCCGTCCTTGGTGCGGTCGAAGAGCGCGCCCCAGGTCTCCAGCTCCCAGACCCGGTCCGGCGCCTCCTTCGCGTGCAGCTCGGCCATCCGCCAGCTGTTGAGGAACTTGCCCCCGCGCATCGTGTCGCGGAAGTGCACCTGCCAGTTGTCGCCCGCGTTGACGTTGCCCATGCTGGCGGCGATGCCGCCCTCGGCCATCACGGTGTGGGCCTTGCCGAAGAGCGACTTGCAGATCACGGCGGTACGCAGCCCCTGCTCGCGGGCCTCGATCGCCGCCCGCAGCCCGGCGCCCCCGGCACCGACCACGACGACGTCCCACTGCTGCCGTTCGACTTGCGTCATTTTCTGTGCTTCGCCTTTCCCATCGGTCGGCTCCCTGCGGCTCAGAACAGCACCGGGTCGTCGAAGGCGCCGGTGGCCAGCAGGTATACGTAGAAGTCGGCGAGCCCCACGCTGATCAGGGACGCCCACGCCAGCTGCGCGTGGCGCGCGTTGAGCTTGCCCACCCAGCCCCAGGCGCGGTAGCGCAGCGGGTGCTTGGAGAAGTGCCTGAGCCGGCCGCCGACGATGTGCCGGCAGGAGTGGCAGGAGAGGGTGTAGAGCCAGATGAGCACGACGTTGATCCACAGGACGACGGTGCCGAGGCCCACGTGGCCCCACTCGTAGTCGCTGTTGCGGAACCCGAGGATCGCGTCGTACGTGAGGATCGCGGCGACCGCGAGCGCCGCGTAGAAGAAGTAGCGGTGGAGGTTCTGCAGGATCAGCGGGAAGCGGGTCTCGCCGGTGTACGTCTTGTGCGGCTCGGCGACGGCGCAGGAGGGCGGCGACGCCCAGAAGCCGCGGTAGTACGCCTTGCGGTAGTAGTAGCAGGTGAGCCGGAAGCCCAGCGGGAAGATCAGGATGATGGCGGCCGGGGACATGAACCACCAGTCGCCGAAGAGCGCGAAGTTCGGGCCGCCCTTCATGTCCACGCAGTCGGATCCGAGGCAGGGCGAGTAGAACGGGGAGACGTACGGCGCGGCGTAGTAGTCGTCGTTGACGAGGGCGCGCCACGTCGAGTAGATCACGAACGCCAGCAGCCCGGCGACGGTGGCGGTCGGCTGCACCCACCAGCGGTCGGTGCGCAGATGGCGCGCCGCGATGGCGGCGCGCCCGGGCGCGTGGACACCGCCCGGCTGGTCGGGGCTGGGCGGGCGTTCGGTTGTTCCGGTGGCCAAGGTTCTCTCCGGCGGGACGGGAGTAGTGGGGTCGGGGATGGACAGGGGTGCCGCGGCGGGCGGACCGGGGCCTGACGGCGGCCCCGGCGCCCCGCGGGTGGCGGGGGTGGCCCGGCGGCCGCCCGGCTAGGGGGCGTGCCGGCCGCCGGCGCCGAGTCCCTCGTCGTCGGCGTCGCGCCACAGGGTGTGGTCGTACGGCTGGTCGGTGATGGGGACCAGGGTCGGCCCCTCCTTCTCGGGGCCCTGGGCGGAGACCTCGCGCAGCAGGGCGAGGGACTCCCGCAGGTGGTCGGCGTCGGCACGCACGCGGCGCAGCTCCAGCGCGCCGGTGCCCATGCGCTGCTCCAGGCGGCCCACGGTGCGTACGAGGTCGTCGACGCAGCGCTGCGCTGCGGTCAGTTCTTCGTTCAGGGTCATGACATGCCCTCACGTCTTCGGTCGGGCGGCGCTAACTGGGCACCCCCCGCGGCCTTCGCGCACGGCGAAAGCGCGCTCGGGGCGCTTGTGGGGGGAAGTGTTGCGCGTCACGCGCTCGCTTGGGAAGACATCTGCAGATTTCCCCCTGCGGGGGTGAAGGACGAGGCCGGATCCTGCCGGTCCGTACGGAAAACTGACGGGCCGATCTCCCTACGACTGGGCCGGACGGGTGGCGTTGCGCGGCGCGCCCGCCGTGTCGCCCCGGGGTCCGGGCGGCGCTCGATTTAGGTGGCGGGACCGCAGAAGTGTGATGAGCGGCAAAAGACGCCGGAAGTGTGCATCACGGAGGTATCGAGCATGTCCCTTCACAGCCGCGGGCGGTACGCCGCCGTGCTGATCGCCGCGGGCGTCACGCTGCCCCTGGCGGGGTGCGACACCTCCCCGGACGGCGCGGCCGCCGCCGCGTCCGACGTGACCGCCGTCTCGCGCGAGCAGCTCCGGCCGGGCGGCACGGTCCGCTGGGCGGTGGACGAGGCGCCGGAGACGTTCAACGTCTTCCAGGCCGACGCCGGCGAGGCGACGGACCGCGTGGCGGGCGCCGTGCTGCCGCGGCTGTTCACCCTCGACGAGCACGGGCGGCCCACGGCGGACCCGGACTACCTGGAGAGCGTGGAGGTCGTCGAGCGCGCCCCCGAGCAGCGGGTGGTCTACCGGCTGAACCCCAGCGCGGTGTGGAGCGACGGGCGGCCGATCGGGGCGGAGGACTTCGAAGCCCAATGGCTCGCGCTGAACGGCGAGGACACCGCCTACTGGACGGCGCGGAACGCCGGGTACGACCGGATCGAGTCGGTGGCGGCCGGGGACGACCCGGGTGAGGTGGAGGTCGTCTTCGACAAGCCGTACGCGGACTGGGAGGGCCTCTTCTCGCCGCTCTACCCGATGAGCGTGATGAAGACGCCGAAGGCGTTCAACGACGCGTCGCGGACCGGGCTGCCGGAGGTCGCGGGCCCGTTCACGATCAAGGACGTCGAGGAGAAGCAGAAGAAGGAGAAGAAGAAGTACAAGGACGGCAAGAAGAAGGACGCCGGGAAGAAGGACGGCAAGAAGGACGGGAAGAAGAAGCGGAAGCGGGACGAGACCGCCGGGGACGACGTGAAGTCGGTGACCCTTGTGCGCAACCCCCGCTGGTGGGGCGACCGGGCGCTCCTCGACCGGCTCGTCTTCGCCGAGGTGCCGCGCGGCACCTCGCGCGAGGAGGCGCTGACCGCCGGCCGCCTCGACATCGCCGAGGTCGAACGGGACGAGGCCCTGGAGGCCGCCCGCGCCGCCGCGGCCGCGAAGGCCACCGTGCAGGTCGCCAAACCCGACCCGGACCAGGACGGCAAACCGGCGGACCGCGTCTCCCTGCCGCAGGCCGGCCCCCGCCCGTACCGGGTGCACCGGGCGCTGGAGCCCGCGTACACACAGCTCGCGCTCAACGGCAGCTCCGGCCCGCTCGCCGACGAGCGGGTACGCCGCGCCGTCGCCCGCGCCGTGGACCGCGGCACCCTGGCGCGCAGCGTCCTCGGCCCGCACGGGCTGCCCGCGAAGCCGCTGGGCAGCCACCTGCTCCTGCCGGGCCAGCCCGGCTACAGCGACCAGAGCGACGCGCTCGGCTCGCAGGACGTGCTGGCGGCCCAGAAGATGCTGGCCGAGGCGGGCTGGAAGGGCGGCCCCCGGCCCGGCGCGGCGGAGGCGAAGGGCTCCGGCGACGACAAGCCCGCCGCCGCGGCGCTGCCCACGTACGACCTGCCGCTGTCGGTCACGCGGCCGGCGGAGACGCAGCGCATCGCGCTGGACCGGCAGGCGGAGGTGTGGGCGGCCGCCGCGGAGCACGGCAGGTCCTCGAAGGCGTACAAGAAGGCCGTGAAAGCCGCGCGGGCGGCGCGCGCGGAGCTCGCCGAGCGGGCGTCGAGCGTGGCGCAACCGCCCCGGCAGCGGCCGTTCGTCAAGGACGGCAAGCCGCTGACGCTCCGCTTCGTCGTACCGGAGGGACCGGGCACGGAGCAGCTGCGGTCGGTGGCCTCGCGGGTGGTCAAGATGCTGGACAACATCGGCGTACGGACCGAGGTCGTGGAGGCCGGGGAGGCCGCCTACTTCGAGGACTACGTCGCGGCCGGCGAATACGACCTCGCGCTCTACTCCTGGCCCGGCACCCCCTACCCGGCCACCGACGCCCGCCCCATCTACGCCAAGCCCGTGCCGTCCCCCGACGGCTCCCTGGTCGTCGAGCAGAACTACACCCGCGTCGGCACCGACGCGATCGACCAGCTCTTCGACCAGGCGGTCGCCGAGCTGGACGACGAGGCCGCGCGGGAGCTGCTGACCCGCGCCGACGCCCGCATCTGGGCGGCGGCCGGCTCGGTACCGCTCTACCAGCGCCCGGAGCTGGTCGCCACCGACCGCGACCTCGCCAACGCCGGCGCCTTCGGCTTCGCCACCCCCCGCTACCAGGACATCGGCTACCGCAACTGACGCACCGGCCGGCGGGAACCGGCGGCCGCCCCGCACACGTCCTCCTCGCAGAAGATCGCGGAGATTGTCCGCCCTCGGCACCGCGCACGGCCCACCGGGCCGCACGGCTTCGCCGACGACACAGCCGGGGGCAGTGAGGTGACGATGCGGCCCTTTGCGCACTACCACGAACGGGAACTGCTGGCGGGCCCCGGCTTCCTTGAGGACCGGACCGAGCGTCGCTGCCCCGCCTGCGGAAACGTCGCGGTGCGCACGTACGCGTACCGCAGCTTCCAGCGTGCCGCCCCCTCGATCATCAGCTACCTGTGGTGCGCGTCGTGCCGGCGCTGCAAGGGCTGGACGGGACCGGACCTCGGGCGCTTCGAGCTGCCGGAACCGCTCTCCGCCGACGACCGCGACGAACTCCGCGGCGCAGGCATGGACGCGCTGTTCCGCAGGCTCGACGCCCTGTGGGAAGAAGGAACCCTGCCGCAGCAGATCACCCTTCACCGCTGAACCGGAGGCGCGCGTGTGGATCCCCGTCTGACACCCGTCTTGGCCGTGCTTCAGGAGGCGTTCCCCGCGGGAATCGACGACGAGGACTACCTCCCGCTGCTGGCCGTCCTCTCCGAGGGCCTCAGCGAGTGGCACGTCGGCGTGGTCGCCTCCGCCTTCCTGGGCGCCGAGCACCACCGCGTGATGAACGACGCCGCCCGCCGGCTGCCCCGGCCCCGGCGCGACCGCGCCGCCGCGCTCCGCGCCCGGCTGCAACGGCACGGCTGGGACCCGGACGAGGACTGACCCCGGGCCGGGCGGCGGTGGGCGGCGGTGGGCGGCGCGGGCGGGCGCCGGGGGCGGGACGTACGATAGGGACGGCCGTGGTCGATTCGCCCGGCAGACCCCCTCTAGCCCGGGAGCACCGCCCAGCCATGCCGACGCGCCAGGACATCCGCAACGTCGCCATCGTCGCCCACGTCGACCACGGCAAGACCACCCTGGTCGACGCCATGCTCAAGCAGGCCGGCGCCTTCGCCGAGCACCAGCTGCAGTCCGTCGACGACCGGGTCATGGACACCGGCGACCTGGAACGCGAGAAGGGCATCACCATTCTCGCGAAGAACACCGCGGTGAAGTACCACCCCAAGGGCGGCGGCGACCCGGTCGTCATCAACATCATCGACACCCCCGGCCACGCCGACTTCGGCGGCGAGGTCGAGCGCGGGCTGTCCATGGTCGACGCCGTCGTGCTGCTGGTGGACGCCTCCGAGGGACCGCTGCCGCAGACGCGGTTCGTGCTGCGCAAGGCGCTTCAGGCGCGGCTGCCGGTGATCCTCTGCATCAACAAGACGGACCGGCCCGACTCGCGGATCGCCGAGGTCGTGGACGACACGTACGACCTCTTCCTCGACCTCGACGCGGACGAGGAGCAGATCGAGTTCCCCATCGTCTACGCCTGCGCCCGCGACGGCGTCGCCTCGCTCACCCAGCCGGCGGACGGCACGGTGCCGGCGGACAGCGACAGCCTGGAGCCGTTCTTCTCCACCGTGCTGGACCACGTCCCCGCCCCGTCGTACGAGGAGGGCGCCCCCCTCCAGGCGCACGTGACGAACCTCGACGCGGACAACTTCCTCGGCCGCATCGCGCTGCTCCGCGTGGAGCAGGGCGAGCTGAAGAAGGGCCAGACGGTCGCGTGGATCAAGCGCGACGGCAGCATCCAGAGCGTCCGCATCACCGAGCTGATGATGACCGACGCGCTGACCCGCCGGCCCGCGCAGCTGGCCGGGCCGGGAGACATCTGCGCGGTCGCCGGCATCACCGACATCATGATCGGCGAGACCCTGGCCGACCCGGAGACCCCGGTGGCGCTGCCGCTGATCACCGTGGACGAGCCGGCCATCTCGATGACGATCGGGACGAACAACTCCCCGCTGGTCGGGAAGGGCGGCAAGGGCCACAAGGTGACCGCCCGGCTCGTCAAGGACCGCCTCGACCGCGAACTCGTCGGCAACGTGTCGCTGCGCGTGCTGCCCACCGAGCGGCCGGACGCCTGGGAGGTGCAGGGCCGCGGGGAGCTGGCGCTGGCGATCCTGGTGGAGACGATGCGGCGGGAGGGCTTCGAGCTGACGGTGGGCAAGCCCGAGGTGGTCACCAAGGAGGTCGACGGCAAGGTCCACGAGCCCGTCGAGCGGATGACGATCGACGCCCCGGAGGAGCACCTCGGCGCGATCACGCAGCTCCTCGCTGCCCGCAAGGGCCGGATGGAGACGATGACGAACCACGGCTCCGGCTGGGTCCGGATGGAGTTCGTCGTCCCCGCGCGCGGGCTCATCGGCTTCCGCACGGAGTTCCTGACGCAGACCCGCGGCACCGGCATCGCGCACTCGATCTTCGAGGGCCACGAGCCCTGGGTCGGCGAGCTGCGCACCCGCAGCAGCGGATCGCTCGTCGCGGACCGGACGGGGGCGGTGACGGCGTTCGCGATGACGAACCTCCAGGAGCGCGGGACGCTGTTCGTGGAACCGGGCACGGAGGTGTACGAGGGCATGATCGTCGGGGAGAACTCCCGCGCCGACGACATGGACGTCAACATCACCAAGGAGAAGAAGCTCAGCAACGTCCGGTCCTCCACCGCGGACATCGCCGAGTCGATCGTCCCGCCGCGGAAGCTGTCGCTGGAGCAGTCGCTGGAGTTCTGCCGGGACGGCGAGTGCGTGGAGGTCACGCCGGACACGGTGCGGATCCGCAAGGTGGTGCTGGACGGCCGCGAGCGCGCGCGGGCGGCGTCACGCGCCAAGCACGCGTAGCGCGTGCCGCGGGCGCCGCGGGTTCGGCGGCGCCGGGGCGGCGGTGTGCGGCCCGGGCGCGCCGGACGGTGGTGGAACGCTTGCGACGGGCGTGGTGCCGGGTTGGTGGGTGTGCGCGCCGGGTGCGCTGGGGATCCGCGAGGTGGTGCTGGACGGCCGCGAGCGCGGGGGCGGCGGCGTGCGCCGGGCGCGGTGTGGTGTCGAGAGGCGACGGGCCCCGCGTAGCGCCTGCCGCGGCGCCGCCAGGTCGGCGGTGCCGGGGTCGCGCCCGGGGACTGCGTCCCGCCGGGTGGTGTAGCCCTTTCGGCGAGCGGAACGCCGAGGTCGTGAGGCTGCGGCGGCCTCCTCCGGCGGGCAAGCCGCGACCGGCGAGGATCGCCGTACCGGCGCCCGCGGAAGCGTGCGCGCCGCCATCGCAGCGGGGCGCCCGGGCCCGGGTGCCTACACCACCGCAAGGGACGCGACCTGCCCGGGCCCCGTCGGCGACACCACCACAGGGCATGCGACCCGCGCCCCGGCGCCTCGCCTCATCCCCGCCGCGAAGCTCCGCCGCGCCGCGCCCGCGGCAGGCGCACCGCAGGCGTACCGCTCCATCCGGGCGGTTGTGCTCCCCCGATGGCGTGCCCCCGCAGGCGCGTATGCCCCTTGTGGGGTCTTATGTCACGTAAGTGATACTCAGGACCCTGGGAGGCACCCATGCGCCGAGCCACCCGCGCCTCGTGGACCGCTTGCGTCGTCTGCGCCGCGCTCGCCGCGACCGCCTGCGGCAGCGACAGCGGTGACGGCGGTGGCGGTTCGTCGGGCGGGGACGGCATCGTCACCGCGCAGTGGGGCGATCCGCAGAATCCGCTGGAGCCGGCGAACACCAACGAGGTCCAGGGCGGCAAGGTCCTCAGGCTGATCACCCGCGGGCTCGTCGTGTACGACCCGGAGACCGCCGAGCCGCAGAACATGCTCGCCGAGTCCATCGAGAGCGACGACCAGCAGAACTGGACGGTCAAGGTCAGGAAGGGCCACCGGTTCAGCAACGGCGAGCCGGTCACCGCCAAGTCCTTCGTCGACGCCTGGAACTACGCGGCCAACATCAAGAACCAGCAGGTCAACAGCAGCTTCTTCAAGTACATCGAGGGCTACGACGAGGTCCACCCGACCGACGCGGGCGCCGAGCCGACCGCGCAGAAGCTCTCCGGGCTGAAGGTCGTCGACGACTACACGTTTACCGTCAAGCTGTCGCAGAAGTTCTCCATCTGGCCCGACACCCTCGGCTACGCGGCCTTCGCGCCGCTGCCGCGGGCGTTCTTCGACAACCACGACGCCTACCTCGACAGGCCCATCGGCAACGGCCCGTACAAGATCGATTCGTACACCAGGGGCTCGTCGATGAAGCTCGTCAAGGACAAGAAGTACAAGGGCGACGACAAGGCGAAGAACGACGGCGTCGAGCTGAAGGTCTACACCGACCAGAACACGGCCTACACCGACCTCCAGGCCGGCAACCTCGACGTCGCCGACGAGCTGCCCGCCGGCCAGCTCGCCAACGCCGAGAGCGACCTCGGCGACCGCTTCATCAACCAGGAGGCGGGCATCATCCAGACCCTCGCCTTTCCCCTCTACGACGACGACTGGGGCGGGGAGGAGAACGTCGACCTGCGCCGCGCGATCTCCATGGCCATCGACCGCGAGGCAATCACCAAGCAGATCTACAACGACACCCGCGTCCCCGCCAAGGACTGGACCTCCCCGGTCATCGGCGAGAAGGGCGGCTTCGACCCCACGATCTGCGGCGAGCTGTGCCGTTACGACCCGAAGCAGGCCAAGAAGCTGATCCAGGACGCCGGCGGCCTCCCCGACGGCAAGCTGACCATCTCCTCCAACGTCGACACCGGCTCGCACCGGGAGTGGATGGACGCGGTCTGCAACAGCATCAACCAGACGCTCGGCAAGGAGAACGCCTGCGTCGTCAACCCGGTCGGCACCTTCGCGGACTTCCGCACCCAGGTCGTCGACCGCGAGTTCACGGGCCCGTTCCGCTCCGGCTGGCAGATGGACTACCCGCTGATCGAGAACTTCCTGGCGCCCACGTACTACACCGGCGCCTCGTCCAACGACGGCGAGTACAGCAACAAGGAGTTCGACAACCTCATCGACGAGGCCAACGCCGCCGAGGACACCGCCGCCGCCGTCGAGAAGTACAAGGACGCGGAGCGGCTCCTCGCCGAGGACGTGCCGTCGATCCCGCTGTGGTACCAGAACGGCCTCGCCGGCCACTCCGACCGGGTCTCCGACGTCAAGCTCGACCCCTTCAGCGTGCCGTTCTACCCGGACATCAAGGTCAACTAGCGGGAGAGCGGAGGGAGCGCGCACGCGACGAGAGGAGGGGCGCCCATGGGCCGCTACGTGATCCGGCGGCTGTTGCAGATGATCCCGGTGTTCATCGGCACCACGTTCCTCATCTTCTTCATGGTCTACGCGCTCGGCGACCCGGTCGCCGCCATGTTCGGCGACCGGGCGCCCGACCCGGCGACCGCCGCGCAGATCCGCCGGGACCTCAACCTCGACAAGCCCCTGTGGCAGCAATACGTGCTCTACATGGGCAACATCTTCACCGGCGACTTCGGCCGGGCGTTCAACGGCCAGCCGGTGCTGGACCTGATGCGCAACGCCTGGCCGATCACCGTCCGGCTCGCCCTGCTCGCCGTGCTCTTCGAGATGGTCATCGGCGTCGCCCTCGGCGTGGTCTCCGGGCTCAGGCGCGGCCGGGCGGTGGACACCGGGGTGCTGTTCGTGACGCTGGTGGTCATCTCCGTCCCCACCTTCGTCACCGGCTACGTGCTGCAGTACCTCCTCGGCGTCAAGTGGGGCTGGGTCAAGCCCGCCGTGTCCTCCGAGGCGCCGCTGAACGAACTGGTCCTGCCGGCGGTGGTGCTGGCGCTGGTGTCGCTGGCGTACACCACGCGGCTGACCCGTACCTCCGTGGCCGAGAACGCCCGCGCCGACTACGTCCGCACCGCCGTCGCCAAGGGCCTGCCGCGCCGCCGCATCACGGTCCGCCACCTGCTGCGCAACTCCCTCATCCCCGTCGTGACCTTCCTCGGCATCGACATCGGCAACCTCATGGGCGGCGCCATCGTCACCGAGCGGATCTTCAACATCCAGGGCGTCGGCTACCAGCTCTGGCAGGGCGTCCTGCGGCAGAACGCCCCGACGGTCGTCGGCTTCGTGACCGTCCTCGTCATCGTCTACCTGCTGGCGAACCTGCTGGTGGACGTCCTGTACGCGGTGCTCGACCCCAGGATCCGCTATGCCTGAGCGCTACCGGGAGAAGCAGCGGGCGGACTTCGCCACCCAGGAGGCGGAGTCGCTGCCCGGCAGCGACGTCCTCCAGGCCGAGCACGGCGGCGCCGCCGGGACGGACCAGCCCGCCCGCAGCCTGTGGTCCGACGCCTGGCACGACCTGCGCCGCAACCCCGTCTTCGTGGTCGCCGGGCTGCTCATCCTCTTCCTGGTCTTCATGTCGCTGTGGCCCGGCGTGGTGGCCAGCGGCAGCCCGTACGACTGCGACATCGCCAAGCGGAACCTCGGCGCCGAGTCCGGCCACCCCTTCGGCTTCGACAGCCAGGGCTGCGACGTCTACAACCGCACCGTCTACGGCGCCCGCGCCTCGCTGACCGTCTGCACCCTCGCCACCCTCGGCGCCGCCCTCCTCGGCACCGTGCTCGGCGGCCTCGCCGGCTACTTCGGCGGCTGGGGCGACGCGGTCCTGTCCCGGCTCACCGAGGTGTTCTTCGGCATCCCGATCCTCCTGGGCGGCCTGGTCTTCCTCTCCGTGGTCGAGAGCGGCTCCGTCTGGCCGGTGATCGGGCTGATCGTACTGCTCGGCTGGCCGCAGGTGGCGCGGATCGCGCGCGGCTCGGTGATCACCGCCAAGCAGAACGACTACGTGCAGGCCGCCCGCACCCTCGGCGCCTCCACCGGCCGCATCATGCTGCGGCACGTGCTGCCCAACGCGGTCGCGCCGATCATCGTCGTCGCGACCATCGCCCTCGGTACGTACGTGGCGCTGGAGGCGACGCTGTCGTTCCTCGGCGTCGGCCTGAAGCCGCCCACCATCTCCTGGGGCGGCGACATCTCCGGCGCCTCCCAGCAGATCCGCAACGCGCCGCACGCCCTGCTGTGGCCCGCCGGGGCGCTGAGCCTGACCGTGCTGGCGTTCATCATGCTCGGCGACGCGGTCCGCGACGCGCTCGACCCGAAGCTCAGGTGAGGTGGTGAGGGTGAGGTGCCCGTGACCGCGCTGCTCGACGTCCGCGACCTCCAGGTGGAGTTCCGCACCCGGGAGGGGGTGGCGAAGGCCGTCAACGGCGTCTCGTACGGCGTCGAGGCGGGCGAGACGCTGGCGGTGCTCGGCGAGTCCGGCTCCGGCAAGTCCGTCACCGCGCAGGCGGTGATGGGCATCCTCGACTCGCCGCCGGGCTTCGTCACCGGCGGGCAGGTGCTCTTCCAGGGCGAGGACCTGCTCACGCTGGGCCGCGAGGCGCGGCGCCGGGTGCGCGGCGAGCGGATGGCGATGATCTTCCAGGACGCGCTGTCGTCGCTCAACCCCGTGCTGAGCGTGGGCTTCCAGCTGGGCGAGATGTTCCGCGTGCACCGCGGCGCGAGCCGGGCGGAGGCGAAGGCCGGGGCGATCGAGCTGATGGAGCGGGTACGGATCCCGGCCGCCCGGCAGCGCGTGAACGACTACCCGCACCAGTTCTCCGGCGGCATGCGGCAGCGGATCATGATCGCGATGGCGCTGGCGCTGGGCCCGGAGCTGATCATCGCGGACGAGCCGACGACGGCGCTCGACGTGACCGTCCAGGCGCAGGTGATGGACCTGTTGGCGGAGCTGCGCGCGGAGACGGGGATGGGGCTCATCCTCATCACGCACGACCTGGGCGTGGTCGCGGACGTCGCCGACAAGATCGCGGTGATGTACGCGGGCCGGATCATGGAGACGGCGCCGGTCCACGACCTCTACAAGGCGCCGGCGCACCCGTACACCCGCGGGCTGCTGGACTCCATCCCGCGGCTGGACCAGAAGGGCCAGGAGCTGAGCGCCATCCGCGGCACCCCGCCCAGCCTGCTGGCGATCCCGCCGGGCTGCCCGTTCCACCCCCGCTGCCCGCGGGCGCAGGACGTCTGCCGGACGGACCGGCCGCCGCTGTACGAGGTGACGGACGACGCGGGGCGCCCTCTCGCCGGGCGGGGGAGCGCGTGTCACTTCTGGAGGGACGAGTTGCATGACCGGTCGTGAGGTGTCAGGAGGAGGTGGGCCGGGCTCGGCTGTCGAGGTTTCCGGTGAGGGGGTTCTCGTGCCGGTGGGGTCTGGCCGGCGAGGCCGCCGCGCGTGTCACTTCTGGAAGGACGAGTTGCATGACCGGTCGTGAGGTGTCAGGAGGAGGTGGGCCGGGTTCGGCCGTCGAGGTTTCCGGTGAGGGGGTTCTCGTCCCGGTGGGGTCTGGCCGGCGAGGCCGCCGCGCGTGTCACTTCTGGAAGGACGAGTTGCATGACCGGTCGTGAGGTGTCAGGAGGAGGTGGGCCGGGCTCGGCCGTCGAGGTTTCCGGTGAGGGGGTCCCCGTGCCGGTGGGGTCTGGCCGGCGAGGCCGCCGCGCGTGTCACTTCTGGAGGGACGGGTCGCATGGCCGGTGAGGTGTCAGCAGGGGGCGAGGCCCACGGCCGGGGGGCGGGGGCCGGCTCCGTGGCCGGGCTCCCGTCCCGGTCCGGCCCGGCCGGCGAGGCCACCGCCGAGACCATCCTCGAAGTGCGCGGACTCGTCAAGCACTTCCCCCTCACCCAGGGGATCGTCTTCCAGCGCCAGGTCGGCGCCGTACAGGCCGTCGACGGCGTCTCCTTCGACCTCCACCGCGGCGAAACCCTCGGCATCGTCGGCGAGTCCGGCTGCGGCAAGTCGACCATCGCCAAGATGCTGGTCAACCTGGAGCGGCCGACCGCCGGCGGGATCCGGTACAAGGGCGAGGACATCACCCGCCTGTCCGGGCGCGCGCTGCGGGCCGTGCGGCGCAACATCCAGATGGTCTTCCAGGACCCGTACACCTCGCTCAACCCGCGCATGACGGTCGGCGACATCGTCGGCGAGCCGTACGACATCCACCCCGAGGTGGCGCCGAAGGGCAGCCGCCGCACGCGGGTGCAGGACCTGCTCGACGTCGTCGGCCTCAACCCCGAGCACATCAACCGCTACCCGCACCAGTTCTCCGGCGGGCAGCGGCAGCGGATCGGGATCGCGCGCGGGCTCGCGCTGCGGCCGGAGATCATCGTCGCCGACGAGCCGGTCTCGGCGCTCGACGTGTCGGTGCAGGCGCAGGTGGTGAACCTGCTGGAGCGGTTGCAGGACGAGTTCCACCTGTCGTACATCTTCATCGCCCACGACCTGTCCGTGGTCCGGCACATCTCGGACCGGGTCGCGGTGATGTACCTGGGCCGGATCGTCGAGTCCGGCACCGACGAGGCGATCTACGCGCACGCCACCCACCCCTACACGCAGGCGCTGCTCTCGGCGGTGCCGGTGCCGGACCCCGAGGACCGCGAGACGCGCGAGCGGGTCCTGCTCGCCGGCGACGTGCCGTCGCCGGCGAACCCGCCGTCGGGGTGCCGGTTCCGGACGCGGTGCTGGAAGGCGCAGCCGGTGTGCGCGGAGAAGGACCCGGTGCTGGACGTGCCGCCGTGGTTCCGGGAGGCGGAGGGGGCGGTGGCGCACCCGTCGGCGTGCCACTTCGCGGCGGAGTGGGAGGACGAGGTGAAGCCGCCGGCGGGCGGGTAGGGGCCAGGCGCGCCGGACCGTCCGCCCCGGCGGCACGCGAACGGGCCCCGCGGCGGCACCGCGGGGCCCGTCGGCGTACGTCGTCGGCGCCTCGTCCGGCCGTCCGAGGACCCGCCGGAGGCGCTACGCGATCTCGATCACGCCCACCCGCTTCGCCGGGTCGGTCTCGCGCAGCGGCCCCATCAGCGCGCTCGCCACGTCGTTCGGCGTGATCTCCGTCTTGCTGCCGTCGCCGCGCTGGACGAGGAGCCCGTCGAAGGTGCTGCCGTACAGCGCCTCCAGCTCCTTCAGGTCGAACTTCGGCGCCAGCTTGCCGTTCGGCGTCGCCTGCATGGTGAGGAACTGCGAGATCGACCGCTCCGGGCTGAACTCGATGTAGCGGTCGCCCGCCTGCACCGAGACGTTGCCGGCCATGGCGGTCTTCGCGAAGCCGTCCATGGCGGCGTCGAACTCGGCCTGGCTGACGGCCGGCTGCTGCTGCGAGACCGGCAGCGTCACCGGCTTGTTCGGGCCGCCCGCGGCGCGCTCGTCGAACGCCTCCTGCACCGCGTTCATGGACCTGTCCACGTCCACGGCCTCGTGCGGCTCGCCCTTCACGGGCACCGCCTCGCCGTCGACGAACCGGATCATGCCGTCCTTGCCGCCGCCCGTCTCGTCGGCGACCTCCTGGAGCTGGGCGCGGAGCTTGTCCTCGTCGTCGACCATCGCCGGCTCGACCTCGCGGGAGCCGCCGAAGAGCGAGCCGATGACGGACACCGGGTTGTAGTCGCTGCCCATCGCCGAGCGGACGCTCTCCGCGGTGTCGATGCCGAGTCCGGCCGACTCCGGGGTCAGCTTCTGCTCCGCGTCGCCGACGCGGAGCACGAGCGGCGCCTTCGTACGCTCCTGGAGCGCCTCGTCCAGCTTGGCCACCGCCTGGTCGCGGGAGCTGCCGCCGATGTCGACGCCGAGGACGGTCGTGCCCTTCGGCACGTCGTCGTTGTTGAGGACGAGCCCGGCGCCGTACGCGATGCAGAGGATCCCGAAGACGCCGGCGCCGGCCATGACCGCCAGCTTCTTGCGGTCGCCGCGGGCGCGGCCCGACGGGCTCCCGGAGCGGGAGCGCGCGGCGGAGGCGGGGGCGGGCGGCGGTACGGGCGGGGAGTCGCCGCCCGGTACGGGGCCGGGGGGCGGCGCGGCGCCGGGGCCGGCGGGCGGCTGGCCGGGGGTGAGCCCCGGTGCGGGCGCGGCCCCCTGCGGGTACCGCGAGCCGTCCGGCCCGGGGGCGCTCTGCGGGATGCCGTGCGCCGGGGTGTGCCCGGGGCCCTGGCCCGCACCCTGCGGGCCGGCCTGCGGTACGCCGTGGGCCGGCGTGTGCCCCGGGCCCTGCGGCACCCCGTGCGCGGGGGTGGGGTCCGGGCCGGGCGGCACCGCGGGGATGCCGCCGACGGCGGTGTCGCCCATGCCGCCGGTGGGCGCCTGCGGCGCGGCGGCGCCGCGCAGGGTGCGGCCGGCGGCGGGGGCGGGCCCGAGGGGCATGTCGCCGGTGGCGGGGCCGGAGGTGGGCCCGGAGGGCACGCCGCCGGGCCCGGCCGGGCCGCCGCGGGGCGCGCCGTGGGCCGGAGCGGGGCGTACGGGCAGGGCGTTGGCCGGGTCGTCGCCGGCGAAGCCGTGTCCGCTCTCGCTGACCGGCACCTCCACGGACCCGGTGTCCGCGGGCGCCGGGTGCGCCTGCGGGACGCCGGCGGGCGGGGTGTCGGCGTGGCCGCCGGGACCGGCCGGACCGCCCGCTTCGACCGGCGGCGGGAAGGCGGGGAACGGGGTTCCGGAGCCGTCCGTGGTGCCGGTGGGGCCCGCGGGGGGCGCCATCGGCGGCTGGGCGGGCGGCTGGGCCTGCGGGGGGCCGGCGGGCGACGGGGGCGCCGCCCCGGGGGCGCCCTGGGCGGGAGCCTGCTCCCGCGGCGCCTTGCGGGGCGAGAACCAGTCGCTCGTCGCCGGCTTGGCGTCGCCGCCCTGGCCGTTCGCGCCCGCCGCGGCGGCCTGCGCCGGACCGGGCGGCGGGGGCGCCGGCGCGGCGGCGGCGTCGGGGTCCTCCGCCCCCTCTTCGAGGGGCTTGCGCACCACGACGGGCGGGATCGGCCGGGATCCGGGGATGTTGATCCGGATCCGGGTCGTCAGCGTCGTCTCGGTCGCGGGAACGCCCGCGTCGCCGTCCCGGCCCGCGCCCGTACCCGGAGCGGGCGCGGGGGGACCGGCGGTCGGCGAGTCCGGTCCCGCGTACGGCGGGGTTCCCGGCGGATACGCGGCGTCGCCGCGTCCCTCGGGACCGGATGGCGGACTGTCATTCTCTCGGCTCACGGCAGGTCTCCCGTAGTGCTCCGCCGCCCGTCATGGCACCCGCGGGCAGCTCGGCGGCGCGCACCACCATACTTGTCCGCTCCGTCGTCGACGGCCGACAACCGCATTCGGCCACCCGCCCGAAGGTGTACTCGACGGCCGCCGCCCGCCGTCCGTGCCCAACTGAGCACGTCACCCGGGGAGTCGGGCCGCCGCGTCGTTCCGGGCGGCGGGCGGGGGCGGGGTGGTGCACATCACAGCGGCCGGCGCCCCCGCGCCGGTCCGCTCCGCCGGCGGCGTACTTGACCGCTCCCGGCCGCCGCCCGCGTCCAACTGAGCACGTCACCCGGGGAGTCGGGCCGCCGCGTCGTCCCGCGCGGGCAGCGGGAGCAGGGTGGTGCAGATCACAGCGGCCAGCATCCCGCCGAAGAGGAAGAGCTGCGGGCCGAGTCCGGTGAAGACGAAGTCGCCCTCGGGGCGGTTGACGCCCACGGCCATCACCGCGAGCAGCCAGCCGCCGCCCGCGGCGAAGCCGCCGCCGCGTCCGCCGGCGGCCACCGCGGCGCCGTAGCAGAGCGCGCCGACGCCGGCGAGGGCGAGCAGTGTCCCGCCCGGCGACCAGGCCGCCTGGACGAGTGACCCGGCGATCCCGACGAGGGCGCCGAGCAGCAGCGCGGCCAGGTACACGAGGACGCGCCCGAGCGTCACGGGCTGCGCGAGCGCGCTGCCGGGGGGCGGCGCGGCAGGGCGCTCGCGGGGGCTCGTCGCGGCGGCGGCCCGGTTCCGCTTTCCCGCGTCCCCGCCGGTGCCCCCGCCGCCGTCGCCGCCGCCCGCGCCGCCCGCTTTCCCGGGGTTCGCGTTCCCCTTGCCGCCGGCCGCCGCCGGCCCGGGGCGTACGGCCCGCTTCCTGGCGCTCACGCCGTCACCTCCGCGAACAGGTCGGTCTCCGGGACCCCCGCGCCGCGCCGCGCGGCGTCCGCGCCGCCGGCGAGCCGGAAGTGCTCCGTGGTCAGAATCGGCTGGCCCAGCCCGTTGGAGAGGGCGAAGAACCCGTCGGCGACGGTGATCTGCGTCTCGTGCGCCGCCAGCGCGCGGGCCTTCGCGGCCGCGTACGCGCCGCCGTCCACGGCCGCGGTGACCTCGTCGTCCCCGACGACGCCCGACAGGTCCGCGAGGGTCGCCGGGCCGGCGAAGGGACCGGGGGCGGCGGCGAGTGCGGCGAGGCCCTCGGCCGCCGCGGTGCGCGCGACGCAGGTCCAGTAGATCCGGGCCACCGCCCACGGTGCGGCGGCGTCCCCGCCGGGCGCGCGGTACGCGGCGTCCGCGGCCAGCTCCGCGGCGCGGGTGGCGACGCGGTGGGCCTGGATGTGGTCGGGGTGGCCGTAGCCGCCGTCCGGGTCGTACGTGACGAGCACCTGGGGCCGTACCTCGCGGATCACCGGCACCAGCAGCGCCGCCGCCTCGTCGACGCCGGCGGCCCAGAAGGTGCCGGGGCGGCCGTTGGTGTCCAGGCCGCTCATGCCCGAGTCGCGGAAGCGCCCGGGGCCGCCGAGGAAGCGGTGGTCGGTGACGCCCAGCGCGCGCATGGCGGCGGCGAGTTCACCGGCGCGGTACGGGCCGAGCCGATCGTTCCGGCCGGGCCCCAGGTGAGCGAGGGAGGGCGGGATGATCTCGCCTTCCTCGCCCAGGGTGCACGTCACCAGGGTGACGTGGGCACCCTCGGCGGCGTACCGCGCCATGGTGGCGCCGGTGGTGATCGTCTCGTCGTCCGGATGCGCGTGCACCAGCAGCAGCCTGCGCGCCGGAAGCTCCCTGCTCATGCGGAGAGCCTAGACGAGGCGGCGGCGGGCCCCCGGGGGCCCCGGGAGCGGAGCCCGGATCAGAACTTGATGCTCTCGATCATGCCCGCGACGTTCTGCGTGACGTCGTCGATGGTGGGCGCCATCGACGAGCTCGCCAGGTAGAAGCCGAGGAGGATGCACACGACCGCGTGCCCGCCCTTCAGGCCGCTCTTCTTCACGAGCAAGAAGACGATGATCGCAAGCAGCAGCACGAGCGAGATCGACAGAGCCACAGCGGCTCACCTCCCGGGACCTGTGGTCGGGTCATCTGACGGGCCAGGAGATGCATGCCCGCCGCGCGCACGCATCATAACTATCGGTACCCGTGCATCGTTCGGCGCACCGGCGCATGGAGGGGCGCACGCGGAGGCCGCGCGGAGCGTCGCCGCGAGCCCCCCGCGGGGAGGTCACCAGGGAGGCGGGGAAGAGGGCTCCTGCCAGCGGGAGAGCGGCTCGGCCACGGGGTCGCGCTCGCCGCGGCCGGCGAACGCGAAGAGGATGACGAAGCCGGCCGGGAGCAGCCCCACCGCGGTGGCCGCCTGGAGCTGCTGCTCCGTGGCCAGGGCGCCGAAGTTCTCGAAGACCTCGGCCCGCAGATACCGGGAGGTGTCGGCGGCGCCCCAGCCCAGGACCAGCGCGCCCGCGGTCATGCCCAGCGGGCGGGCGAGCGCGACACGTCGGGCGGCGGCCACGGCGGCGGCGAGGCAGAGGGCGGCGACCGCCCACTTGCCGTACGCGACCGGTGGCATCAGCAGCGCGTACGAGGTGCCCTCGCCGGTGAGCCGGTCGCCGTACACGCTCCAGCCGGCGACCACCGCGCCGCGCACCTCCCACGCCGCGAACGCCACCGCGGCGGCGCCGAGGAAGACCAGGCCGGTTCCCGCGGCGCCGCGGGAGGGGCGGTGCGGCGGCCGCTCGTCGGGCCGGAGGTAGCCGCCGGCGGCGGAGTCCGCCGGCCGGCGGCCGGCGGCGACGGAGATGAGCAGCACCGCGCCGAGGGTGACGGCGGTGCCGGCGGAGAGCAGCGCGCGGTTGCGGAGGTCCTGGTCGACGCCCTGCATCCAGTCGGACGTCAGCGTCCACAGCGCGGGGGCGCGCAGCAGGATTGTCACCGCGCCGGCCGTGCCGAGGGCGCCGGCGGCCGCGGTGGAGTACAGGGCGGTCACGCCGACGACGGCGTAGACGCCGACGAGGACGGGATCGTAGAGAGAGGTGCCCCAGGCGGTCCCGGGCGCCACCTCGGGGGCGCCCGTCCAGAACCACCACAGATCGGGCGGCTCGGCGGCGACGCCGACGTCGCGGCCCATCCACACGAGGGAGAGCAGGGCGAGGAGCGCGCAGCACACGGCACCGAAAACGCGCGCGCCGCGCCCCAGTATGTGTCCTTGATCCATCGCCGGCCGACCCCCGATACGCAACCGTGCGCCTTGCGGGCCCACTGGCCTCAGGTCTACACCGCTCCGGAGCCCCGGACAACACCCCCGGCAGGACCGCCCGTACGCTCCCCAGAGTGACGCGTTCGACTATCGGTGATGCGACAGACGGGTTGCCGACGTGTTAACGACCTTCGGGGCGATTTGTCAGACATGTCGGTCACTAAGGCGGCTTGTCAAGCACGTACGGACCTCAATCTGCAAAACTTACGCTCAAGAAGCGATTCCGCACCTCGCCTGAGGCCGTCACCCCCTTGACTGGGGGATGAATCGATTGCGAAAGTCCCGTTCAACCACCGCAGCGTGCACGGGCGCTGCGGCTCTCATCCGGTTCGGGAGCACAACGCCAATGACGAGTCCATCCGAGGCTGCCCCGACGGGGTCCGAGCCCACAACGCTCGAACCCGTCAAGGCAGAGGGGGACGAAGGCCGGGGCACCGCCGAGCACATCGGCAAATCGCCCGGTCAGCTGATGTGGCAGCGCTTCAAGCGCGACCGCGCGGGGGTGGTATCCGCATATATCGTCGGCTTCTTCGTGCTGATCGCGATCTGCGCCCCGCTGATCTCGAAGCTGTACGGGAAGTCTCCGTACACGCTCTACAACTCGGCGACCGGCAAGCCCGAGCTGTTCGATGCTCTCGGCTACCCGGTCAAGCCCAACGGCGGCATCAGCGGCGAGTTCTGGTTCGGCCTGGAGCCCATCCTCGGCCGCGACGTCTTCACGCTGCTGATCTACAGCATCCGGACCTCGCTGGCCATCGCCGTGGCGGTGACGATCCTCACCGTCGGCATCGGCGTGCTGCTGGGCGTGGCCGCCGGCTTCACCGGGGGCCGTACCGACACGTTGATCGGCCGGTTCACCGACCTGATGCTGGCGTTCCCCAGCCAGCTGTTCTTCGTGGCGTTCATGCCCGTCATCACCACGATCTTCGTCGCTCCGGAGGACGCGACGCCGACCTGGTTGCGGGTCGCGGTGCTGATCGGGGTGCTCGCGGCGCTGGGCTGGATGCGTATGGCCCGCATCGTGCGCGGTGTCGCGCTGGCGATGCGGGAGCGCGAGTTCGTCGAGGCCGCCAAGGTGAGCGGGGCGTCGAACTGGCGAATCATCCGCAAGGAGATGCTGCCGAACCTCGTCACACCCATCCTCGTGCAGGGAACGTTCGAGCTGCCGCTCGTCGTGACGAGCGCCGCGGGACTGTCGTTCCTCGGCGTCGGCCTGGTGAACCCGACCCCCGACTGGGGCCTGATGTTCTCCCGGGCCGCGGACGTGTCCGAGACCGTTCCCACGTTCATGTTCTTCCCCGGCATCGCCATGGTGATCTTCGTGGTCGCCTTCAACCTGCTGGGGGACTCTGTCCGCGACGCGTTCGATCCGAAGGCCGCGCGCTGACGTTCGTACCGCCGCCAGGGTGCGACCGCCGTGGCAACGGGTGAACACGCACACAGCAAGTCAAGACCGACAGACAGGGTGGTTAGACAGTGAGAATCAGGGGTGCACGCAGAGCGCACGCCGTGGCAGCGGTGCTCGCCGCCGGGGCCTTGGCCCTGAGCGGCTGCAGCAGCGGCTCGGAGAACACGGACTCGGCGAAGGACGAGAAGGACAAGGCGCAGAAGCAGCAGGCGCAGATCCCGTTCGGTGACGCCGAGGCGTCCACCGGCCCCGCCGCCGAGGTGAAGGGCGCCCAGGAGGGCGGCACGATCAACGTCATGGCGCGCGACAGCTACGCGCACCTCGACCCGGGACAGATATACGTCTCGGACGAGGGCTCCCTGTCGCGGCTGATCCACCGTGGGCTGACCGGCTACAAGTCGGACGCCGAGGGCAAGCAGACCCTCGTCGGCGACCTCGCCACGGACAGCGGCAAGCCCTCCGACGGCGGCCGCACCTGGACGTACACGCTCAAGGACGGCATCAAGTGGGCCGACGGCACGGACATCACGTCCAAGGACGTCCGGCACACCTTCGAGCGGCAGTTCGCCGAGTTCATCAACGACGGTCCGGTCTTCATCCAGCAGTGGCTGGCGAACACCCCGGGCACCGAGTACCGCGAGATGCTGCCCGAGGGCCCGTACAACGGTGACCACCTGCCGGACTCCGTGCTGGAGACGCCGGACGACAAGACCATCGTCTTCAAGTTCAAGGACCCGAAGCCGGACCTGCCGTACGCCCTCGCGATGCCGGGCTACTCGATGGTCTCCGAGGCGAAGGACACCAAGGAGAAGTACGACAAGGACCCGATGACCGCGGGCCCGTACAAGATCGAGTCCTTCAAGACCGGCAAGTCGATGACGCTGGTCAGGAACGAGCACTGGGACGCGGCGACCGACGCGACGCGGAACGCCTACCCGGACAAGTACGAGATCACGTTCAACATCCAGTACGAGACCTCGACCGAGCGGCTGATGGCCGACCAGGGTGCGAACAAGAACTCGGTCAGCTTCAACAACCAGGTGGACGCCGCCACGCTGCCGAAGCTGAACAAGGACGCCGAGGCCCAGAAGCGCATGGTCGCCGGCTACCAGCCGTACGTCTCGCAGATGGCCATCAACATGGACCGGGTGAAGAACAAGAAGGTCCGCGAGGCCATCGCCTACGCGCTGCCCATCCAGCCGTACCAGCAGGCGTACGGCGGCCCGCAGGGCATGGAGCTGGCCGGCGGTCTGATCAGCCCGACGGTCTCCGGCTACGAGGGCGGCTTCGACCCCTTCGGCAAGCTGGAGAAGCCGCTGGGTGACCCGGCCAAGGCCAAGAAGATCCTGGAAGAGGCCGGCGAGACGGGCTACAAGCTGACCTGGGGCTACATCAACACCCCCGAGGGCCAGAACTACTCGCCCACCATGGAGGCCACGCTGGAGGAGGCGGGCTTCGACGTCCAGCGCAAGGAGATCTCGTCCGAGACGTACTACGACGAGATCGGCCTGGTCGACAACAAGTTCGACATGTACGTGAGCGCGTGGGGCGCCGACTGGCCGTCCGCCAGCACCGTGGTCCCGCCGCTGTACGACGGCCGGCAGATCCAGGACGGTTCGTCGAACTACTCGCACACCAACGACGACTTCCTCAACAAGGAGATCGACCGGGTCCAGAAGATCACGGACCCGGCCAAGGCCGCCAAGGAGTGGAACAAGCTCTCCCAGTACGTGGTCAAGGACCTGATCTCCAACATCCCGATGACGTACTACAAGCAGATCCAGCTCCACGGCTCGAACATCGGCGGCGTCCAGTATGACGACGTCATCGGTGCCATCGACCCCCGCAAGCTGTACCTGAAGCAGTAGCACCACCCCAGGTGCGTGGGGCCCGCCCGATCGGCGGGCCCCGCGCACCACCTTCAGTCCACGTCGCCGCTTTGTCCTTCGAAAGCAGCCCACCGTCATGCTTCGTTTCCTGATTCGCCGGACAATCGGCGCATTGATCATCCTGCTGATCCTCAGCGCGGTCTGTTTCTTCCTGTTCTTCGCCATCCCGCGCGACCCCGCCCGCATCTCCTGCGGCGAGAAGTGCACGCCCGAGAACCTCGAACTGATTCGCAGGTCCCTCGGCCTCGACGATCCCGTCCCGGTGCAGTACTGGAACTTCCTGTCCGGCATCTTCACGGGCCGTTCCTACCCGACGGGCGAGTGCCCGGCGCCCTGCCTCGGCCGCTCGTTCGTGCACGACGAGAACGTCCTCACCCTCATCCAGGACCGCTTCCCCACCACGCTGTCGCTCACCATCGGCGCGGCCGTCGTCTTCCTCGTCTTCGGCATCGGCGCCGGCATGATCGCCGCCTGGCGGCGCGGCACCCCGGTCGACAAGTTCGTCAGCGGCAGCTCGCTGGTCATCGGCTCGCTGCAGATCTACTTCATCGGCCCGCTGGTGCTGTGGGCACTGGTGTACAGCACCGGGCTCTTCAGCGACCCGAAGTACAACCCGTTCACCGAGAACCCATGGCAGTGGGCGGTCGGGCTCATCCTCCCGTGGATGGTGCTCGCCACGATCTTCGGCTCGAACTACACCCGTATGGTGCGGTCCACGATGATCGAGCAGTTGCAGGAGGAGCATGTCAGAACGGCCAAGGCCAAGGGCATGTCGGGACCGACGGTCTTCTTCCGCTACGCCTGGCGCGGTGCCCTGATCCCGGTCGTCACGATCTTCGGCATCGACCTCGGCTCGCTGCTCGGCGGCGCGATCATCACCGAGTTCACCTTCTCGCTGCCGGGCCTCGGCAACCTCTCCATCGCCTCGGTGTTCAAGGCCGACCTGCCGGTGCTGATGGGTGTGCTGCTGTTCTCGTCCGGCATGATCATCCTGATGAACGTCATCGTCGACGCGGCGTACGCCTTCATCGACCCGCGCGTCCGTCTGTCCTAGGAGAAGAGCAGTGACCACCCTGACCAAGGAATCGGAAGGATCCGCTCCGTCCGCGGACGGAGCCTTCCTCTCGGTGCAGGACCTGCGCGTGCGGTTCACCACCGAGGACGGCGTCGTCAAGGCCGTCGACGGTCTCTCCTTCGACGTCGAGCGCGGCAAGACCCTGGGCATCGTCGGCGAGTCCGGCTCCGGCAAGTCCGTCACCAACCTGACCGTGCTGGGCCTGCACAACCAGATGTACACGAACGTCGAGGGCTCCATCAGCCTCGACGGCGACGAGCTGATCGGCGCGCCCGAGCGCAAGCTGGAGAAGCTGCGCGGCAACAAGATGGCGATGATCTTCCAGGATCCGCTGACCGCGCTGTCGCCCTTCTACACGGTCGGCCGGCAGATCGCCGAGCCGTACCGCAAGCACATGGGCGTCTCCAAGCGCGAGGCGCACCTGCGGGCCGTGGAGATGCTGGACAAGGTCGGCATCCCCAACGCCAAGATGCGCGCCGACGACTACCCGCACCAGTTCTCCGGCGGCATGCGGCAGCGTGCCATGATCGCGATGGCGCTGGTCTGCAACCCCGACCTGCTGATCGCCGACGAGCCGACCACCGCGCTCGACGTGACCGTGCAGGCGCAGATCCTCGACCTGCTCCGGGACTTGCAGAGCGAGTTCGGCTCCGCGATCGTCTTCATCACTCACGACCTCGGCGTCATCGCGAACGTCGCGGACGACATCCTGGTGATGTACGCGGGCCGCGCCGTGGAGCGGGGCAGCACGCGCGAGGTGCTGCGCAGGCCGCAGCACCCGTACACCTGGGGCCTGCTGAGCAGCATGCCGCGGCTCTCGTCGGACGTGGACGTGCCGCTCACCCCGATCAAGGGCACCCCGCCCAGCCTGCTGAGCCCGCCGCCGGGCTGCCCCTTCCACCCGCGGTGCCGCTTCGTCCAGGAGGTGGGCGGCGCCGCCTGCCGTACGGACCGGCCGGAGCTTCCCGACGGCCGCGGCGCGGCCTGCCACCTGACCGCCGGACAGAAGCAGGACATCTTCATCGAGCAGATCAAGCCCGGGCTGGGCTAGGGAGCGACTGACCACCATGAGCGAAAAACTCACCCTCCCCGCCGCCCGGGACGACAGCCCGGCCGTGCCGGGCGAGGAACTGCTCACCGTCGAAGGGCTCACCAAGCACTTCCCGATCATGGGCGGCTTCCCGATCAAGCGGCGGGTCGGCGCGGTGCAGGCCGTCGACGGCGTCGACCTGGAGGTACGTTCGGGCGAGAGCCTGGGCCTGGTCGGCGAGTCGGGCTGCGGCAAGTCGACGACCGGGCGGCTGCTGACGCGGCTCCTGGAGCCGACCGGCGGCAAGATCATGTACCGCGGACGGGACATCACGTACGCCAAGCGCAGGGAACTCGCGCCGATCAGGTCCGAGATCCAGATGATCTTCCAGGACCCGTACTCGTCGCTGAACCCGCGGCAGACCGTGGGCTCCATCATCAGCAGCCCGATGGAGGTCAACGGGATAGAACCGCCCGGCGGCCGGGAGAACCGGGTCCGCGAGCTGCTGGAGACCGTGGGCCTCAACCCGGAGCACTACAACCGCTTCCCGCACGAGTTCTCGGGCGGCCAGCGGCAGCGCATCGGGGTCGCGCGGGCGCTGGCCCTCAAGCCGCGGCTGATCGTGGCGGACGAGCCGGTGTCGGCGCTGGACGTGTCGATCCAGGCGCAGGTCGTCAACCTGCTCCAGGAGCTCCAGCGGGAGATGGGGATCGCGTTCCTGTTCATCGCGCACGACCTGGCGATCGTGCGGCACTTCTCGCAGCGCGTCGCGGTGATGTACCTGGGGAAGATCGTCGAGATCGGCGACCGGGAGGACATCTACAACCGGCCGCGGCACCCGTACACCCACGCCCTGCTCTCCGCCGTCCCGGAGGCGACCCTCTCCGACGACGAGGAGGAGGCGCCGCGGGAGCGCATCCGGCTGGCGGGCGACGTGCCGTCGCCGATCAACCCGCCGTCGGGGTGCCGGTTCCGGACGCGGTGCTGGAAGGCGCAGGACCTGTGCGCGGAGAAGGAGCCGCCGCTGGTGCAGATCGGCGGGAACCGCGGCGGGCACCTGACCGCGTGCCACTTCCCGGAGGAGCCGACGGTGGCGCGGGCGCAGGAGGTCATCCTGGACAAGGCGCTGGTGACCCTGGAGGACGCGTCCGGCGACGCGCCGGTGAAGGAGTAGCGGCGGGGGTACGCCGCGCGCCGCGCGGGGGCCGGTGCCGGGGTGTTCCCCGGCGTCGGCCCCCGCGTCGTCGTTCCGGCCCGCGCGCGGGTCAGTTGAGGCGGGCGCGGGCGGCGCGGGCCTGGCGGCGCAGGCCGTCGGCGGCCTGCGGCTCCATCGCCGCTATCACCGAGGCGTACTCCTCCAGCTCCGCCGCCCCGGTGACGAAGTCGCCGCGGGCGATGAGGAGCTGGGCCCGCTCGTGGCGCAGCCGGGCCGGGTGGGAGGGGAGGAGGAGCGAGAGCTCGACGGCGGCGAGCTGGACGGCGGTCTGCTCGGGGCGGCGGGCGGCCCAGGCGCGGATGTTGTTGAGGACGCGCGACACGATGTCGAGCGGGTCGGCGGGGGCGAGGGCCGCGGGGGGCAGCGGCTCGCCGCCGGTGGCGTCGGCGGCGAGGGACGCGGCGTCGGCGAGGGTGAGGAGGCGGCCGCCGTCGAAGGGGTCGGCCAGCACGGGGTCGCCCGCGGCCGGGTCTGCCGTGGCGGTGGGGTCTGCGGTGGCGGCGGGGCGGCCGGGGCCGACGGGGGGCGGGCCGAAGCCGACGACGAAGTGCCCGGGGAGGGCCACGCCGTACACCGGTGCCCCGGCGCGGCGGGCGACCTCCATCCAGACCACGGAGAGCATGATCGGCAGCCCGCGGCGGCGCCGCAGCACCTCGTGCAGCTGGGACGACTCCAGCAGGCGGTAGTCGCCGGGCGTCCCGCGGAACCCGCAGCGCTCCCCGAGCAGCTCGGCGGCGGCCCGCGCCCACGCGCGGGGCCCGCCGGGCGCGTAGGGCAGCTGCCCGGCCAGCTCGTCCAGCTCGATCTGCACGGCGTCGATGCCGTCCTCGTCGAGCCCGGGGCCGGTCTCGGCGCCCACGAGCAGGCAGAGCAGCGCGAGGTCGGGCCGCGGCGCGCGGGCCTCCTCCGCGAACCGGGCCCGGTAGCCGACGCCGGACACGCTCATGCCTCCATTGTGCGCCGCACCCCCGCGCACGTCCCGCGAATGGAGAGGCGGGTGGGGCGCCGCGGGCGTTCCGCGCCCCCGGTACGCCGCCGCCGTGCTCCCGCCGGTCACTCCTCCGTCCGGCGGTACCGGTAGTGGTAGGCGTGGTGCGTGGTGAAGCCCAGGGCGGCGTAGAGGGACAGGGCCGGGGCGTTGTCCGGCTCCACCTGGAGGTACGCCGCCGAGGCGCCCTCCGCCAGGGCCCGGTCCGCCAGGGCGGCCATCACCGCCCGCGCCAGCCCGCGGCGGCGCTGGTCCGGGGCCACCTCCACCGCCGCGAAGCCCGCCCAGCGGCCGTCGACCACGCAGCGCCCGATCGCCGCCGGGGCGCCGTCCGGGCCCGGCACCGTCGCCAGCCACACCGACGGGCCGCCCTCCAGGACCGTCCGCGCCGCCGGCGTCAGCTCCCCGGCCCGGCTGTACAGCGAGAACCACGCCGCGGACACGGTACGGGCCAGCTCCACGGCCGCGCCGCCCGGGCCGGCGGACACCGCGTCCGCCACCGGCGCCAGCTCCCCCACCTGGAGCAGCGCCGCCCTCCGCGCCTCCCACCCGCGCGCGTCCAGCTCCGCCGCCAGCGCCTCCCCGCCGTCCTGCGCACCCGTCGCGACCTGCACCAGCGCCGGCAGCCCCCGCTCCCCGTACCACCGGGTGACCCGCTCCAGCGCCGCGTCCAGCGGCAGCCCGGGGTCGCCCGTCGGCAGCACCGAGTTGGCCCGGCTCGTGAAGCCGTCCGACGCCCGCAGCGTCCACTCGCCCAGCCGCTCGCTCACCACCGGCGGCCACCCCCGCGCCGCCACCCGCGTCAGCTCCGCCGCCGAGGCCGCCGGGCCGCGGCGGCGCGCCGGCGCGGCCGGGACGACCTTCGCCGCCACCACCGCGGACTCCGCAATCCGGACGACCTCGCCGTTCCGCCTCGTGAGACGGAGCTCCCCGGCGTCCCACGATGTGAGCACGCCGACCGCGTCCGTAAACCGCGCGGGCCTGTCGCAGGCATCTGTCAGTCGCCGAACCGAAACTCGTTTTCCCACGTCAGCGGGGGTGATACGGACTTCGAGCCGAGCCCCAGTGGTGAATTCCACAGCTCTCCACGCCCCTCTTGTTCGCTCCGTGCCCGGGAACGGAGATACTAGGTGCGGGCATCGACACGCCGCGCTCCCGCGCCGCCAGCCTGATCGAGGAGGAACGACAGCGTGACCTACGTCATCGCAGAGCCTTGTGTGGACCTCAAGGACAAGGCCTGCATTGAGGAGTGCCCCGTCGACTGCATCTACGAGGGCCAGAGGTTCTTGTACATCCACCCGGACGAGTGCGTCGACTGCGGTGCTTGCGAGCCGGTCTGCCCCGTGGAGGCGATCTTCTACGAGGACGACACTCCCGAGGAGTGGAAGGACTACTACAAGGTGAACGTCGAGTTCTTCGACGACCTCGGATCGCCCGGTGGCGCCTCGAAGCTCGGTCTCATCGAGCGGGACCACCCGATCGTCGCGGCCCTGCCGCCGCAGGAGCACGACGAGTAGTGGCGACGAGTAGTAACTGAGAACCACGGCGACACACGCATCGCCCCCGCCCATCGGCTCCGGGCTGATCGGCGGGGGTTGTTGCGTCGGCCGCCGCTCGCCGACGCCGACCAAGGACAGTGAGAGTGCGACCCGTCACCTCCCGGCTGCCGGTCTTCCCCTGGGACCGGCTGGAGCCCTACAAGACCGCGGCCGCCGGCCACCCGGACGGCATCGTCGACCTGTCCGTCGGCACGCCCGTCGACCCCGTCCCGGAGGTCGTACGGGCCGCGCTCGCCGGCGCCGCCGACAGCCCCGGCTACCCGCTCGCCTGGGGCACCCCCGGGCTGCGCGAGGCGATCGCCGGCTGGTGCGGCCGGCGGCTCGGGGCGGCGGTCGGGCCGGAGGCGGTGCTGCCGGCGATCGGCACCAAGGAGCTGGTCGGCTGGCTGCCGACGCTGCTGGGGCTGGAGCCGGGGGACCAGGTGGCGTATCCGGAGCTGGCGTATCCGACGTACGAGATCGGGGCGCTGACCGCGCGCGCGGAGCCCGTGACGTACGCCGACCCGGTCACGGACCTCGACCCGGCGCGGGTGCGGCTCCTGTGGCTCAACACCCCGTCCAACCCCACCGGCCGCACCATGGACGCGGCGGAGCTGCGCCGCGTCGTGGCGTGGGCGCGGGAGCACGGCGTGCTCGTCGCCTCCGACGAGTGCTATCTGGAGCTGGGCTGGGAGACCGAGCCGGTGTCCGTGCTGCACCCGTCGGTCAGCGAGGGCGCGTACGACGGACTGCTCGCCGTGCACTCGCTGTCGAAGCGCTCCAACCTCGCGGGCTACCGGGCCGGGTTCGCCGGCGGCGACGCGGCGCTGGTGCGCGAGCTGGTCGCGGTGCGCAAGCACACCGGGATGATGGTGCCGAAGCCGGTGCAGGAGGCGATGGTCGTCGCGCTGGGCGACCAGGGCCACGTGACGGAGCAGCGCGAGCGCTACGCCCGCCGGCGGGCCGCGCTGCGCGGGGCGCTGACGGGGGCGGGCTTCAGGATCGAGCACAGCGAGGCGTCGCTGTACCTGTGGGCGACGCGCGACGAGCCGTGCTGGGACACGGTCGCGGAGCTGGCGAAGCTGGGGATCGCGGTGGCGCCCGGGGAGTTCTACGGGGCCGCGGGGGAGCGGTTCGTACGGGTGGCGTTCACGGCCACCGACGAGCGTGTGGCCGCCGCCGTGGAGCGGCTGGAGGCACCCGCGCCCCGGACGTGACGAGCCGCCGGGCCCGCGGAGGACGGCTCCGCGGGCCACCGGCGGCCTCGTGGGTCGGCCGGGGCAGGCTCAGACGAGGCCCAGGCCCGCGGTGGGCAGCTCCGGGGCGAGGCCGCCGGCGGCGGGCAGCTCCGGGGCGAGGTTGCCCGCGGCGTCGCCGACCGCGGCCTGGCCCTGGTCGACGGTCTTGCCGGTGGTGTCCTGGAGGGCGCCCAGAGCCTGCTCGGTGGTCGGCCCGGCGGTCTCGCCCAGCTTCGTCGCGGTCTCGGCACCGGTGGTGAGTACCTCGCCGCCGGTCTTGGAGGCCGTCTCGGGCAGCGCGCCGGTGTCCAGGGCGCTGACCGGCTTCAGGCCGTTCGTGCTCGGCAGCTCGACGGCGCTTGCGGCACCCGCGGCGCCGGCGACCGGGGCGGCACCGGCGGCGACGACGAGTGCGACCCGGGCGAGGTGGCGCTTGAGGGGGTGGGACATGGTGCTCCTTAGAGGAGGGTTGCTGACAGGTCATGTCCGCCGTGCGGACGCCGTGACTACCGCGTGAGGCGCCGGAAGGTTGCGGTCGCCCAGGGTAAAGAATTGGCAATGCGTCGCATTATCTGCTTCACCAGATAACCGGGCAAAGCGGGGCGTCGGGCGGGTCGTTGGAGGGGCCAAGGACCGCTGCTCACCGGGGATTTGTCGGATCGTGGAACCGGCACGGCGAGGCGGCGTCAGCCCCCGTCCCGCGTCAAGCCGCGTTGACCGGCTTCCCTCGCGCGAAGGAGCGTGCGCTACGGCGCGATGACGATACGCACCGACGCCGCCCCCGCCGCGCCGCCGTCGGCCTTCCGCCAGCCCGCCGACGAGTCCTCCGCCCGCCACTCGCGGCCGGCGAAGGACACCTGCGCGACACGCAGCCGCGGCGCCTGCGCCACCGCCCAGTGCGCCAGCTCCCAGCCGCGGCCGGTCGCCTCCGCGCCGCCTGCCGCGCCGCCGCCCGTGAGGCCGCCGCCGTCCTCGGCGGTCGGCAGCACGAGCACCCCGCCGTCGCCCCCGCCCGCGCCCCCGGGCCCGGACTCCGGCAGCACGCCGGCGCCGAACTCGCGCTTCAGCTCCTTGCGCAGCAGCCCCGGGTCGCCCGGGCGGGTGTCGCCCTTCGCCGTCGTGCAGGTGAAGGCGCCGCCCGCGCGGCCCGTCAGCGCGGCGGCCAGCCGGGCGGCCGCCGTCTCGTGCTTCGCGTACGCCTGCGGGAAGCCGCTGCGCTGCACGCGCTGGGCGGCCTCGGTGAGCGGGAGCCGGGAGTAGCCGGGGATCTCCGCGAGGTGCTCGTAGAACTTGCCGCTGGCGTACACCGGGTCGAGGATCTGCTCCTCCGTGCCCCAGCCCTGGGACGGCCGCTGCTGGAACAGCCCGAGCGAATCCCGGTCGCCGTGCGCGATGTTGCGCAGGCCGGACTCCTGCATGGCGGTGGCCAGCGCGATGGTCACGGCGCGCTCGGGAAGCCGGCGGGAGGACGCCACGGCGCTTATCGTCGCGGCGTTGGCGGCCTGTTCGGGATCCAGCTCGTACGGCTCCTCGCCGCCCTTGCCGCGCACCTCGCAGCGCGGCGCGGGCCCGCCGCCGGTGTTGAGGTGGATCAGCAGGTACGCGCCCACGCCGCCGAGCACCGCGAGCGCGACGAGCGCGCGGAGGAGCCGGCGGCGGAAGACATCGGAGGCGGGCACGCGCCCACCGTAGCGCTCGCGGCCGACAGCCTCCGGCGCGGGAGCGCGCGGGACCGGCCCGTACGAGCGGGCGGGACCGGCCCGTACCGCGTGCCCGGGCGCCCGCCGGCGGGCCCGTAGGGTCGTCGGCATGGACTTGACGCTCGATGCCGCACGGCTCACCGCCCAGCTCGTCGACACGCCCTCCGTCAGCGGCGCCGAGAAGCCCCTCGCCGACGCGGTCGAGGCCGCCCTGCGGGACCTCGCGCACCTGGCGGTCGACCGCGACGGCGACGCCGTCGTCGCCCGGACCCGGCTGGGGCGCGCCGAGCGCGTGGTGCTCGCCGGGCACCTCGACACCGTGCCCATCGCCGGCAACGTACCGTCCCGCCTCGACGGCACCTACGAGGACGGCGTCCTGTGGGGCTGCGGCACCTCCGACATGAAGGCCGGCGTCGCCGTCCAGCTGCGCATCGCCGCCACCGTCCCCGCGCCCAACCGCGACCTCACCTTCGTCTTCTACGACAACGAGGAGGTCGAAGCCTCCCGCAACGGCCTGCGCCGGCTCGCCGAGCGCCACCCCGACTGGCTCGCCGGTGACTTCGCCGTGCTGCTGGAGCCCTCCGACGGCGAGATCGAGGGCGGCTGCCAGGGCACGCTCCGCGTCGTTCTCCGTACCGAGGGCGAGCGCGCCCACTCCGCGCGCAGCTGGCTCGGCGCCAACGCCATCCACGCCGCCGCCCCCGCGCTGGCGCGGCTCGCGGCGTACGAGCCGCGGCACGCCGTCATCGACGGCCTGGAGTACCGCGAGGGCCTCAACGCCGTCCGCGTCACCGGCGGCGTCGCGGGCAACGTCGTACCGGACGTCTGCGAGGTCACCGTCAACTTCCGCTACGCCCCGGACCGCTCGGAAGAGGAGGCGGCCGCCTTCGTCCGGGACTACTTCGCCGGCTGCGGCGTCGCGGAGATCACCGTCGAGGACAGCTCCCCGGGCGCCCTGCCCGGCCTCGCCCACCCCGCCGCCGCCGCGTTCACCGCCGCCGTCGGCGGCACCCCGCGGCCGAAGTACGGCTGGACCGACGTCGCCCGCTTCACGGCCCTCGGCGTCCCCGCGGTGAACTACGGACCGGGCGACCCGAACTACGCCCACAAGCGCGACGAGCACGTCCACACGGCCCGTATCCACCACTGCGAGGAGCGGCTGCGGGCCTGGCTCACCGCGTGAGCGGCGGGGGCGTCACCGGCTGTTCCGTCGCGGTTTCTGCCGGGGTTCACATGGCTTCGGGCGGCTTCGCCTAGCCTGGGCCGGAGATCGAACGACAAGACGCCACCAGGAACAACCAGGAACCACGAGGAAGGGAGCGCGTGTGGCCAACCGGGACGGCTTCAAGGAGCAGCGACTCGGCCCCGTCATCCGCCGCCGCAGCCGCATCCAGCGCGGGACGATGGACCAGCACCTGCTCGACACCCGGGAGCGCGCCGCGGAGTACGTGCACGAGGACCCGTGGCGGGTGCTGCGGATGCAGGCGGAGTTCGTCGAGGGGTTCGGCGCGCTCGCCGAGGTGGGCCCGGCGATCAGCGTCTTCGGCTCGGCCCGTACGGCGCCGGACAGCGACGAGTACGCGCGCGGGGTCGCGATCGGCAAAGGGCTGGTGGACGCCGGCTTCGGGGTGATCACCGGCGGCGGGCCCGGGGTGATGGAGGCGGCGAACAAGGGCGCGCTGGAGGCCGGCGGGCTGTCCGTCGGGCTCGGCATCGAGCTGCCCTTCGAGCAGGGGCTCAACAGGTACGTCGACCTGGGCGTGAACTTCCGCTACTTCTTCGTCCGCAAGACGTGTTTCGTGAAGTACTCCCAGGGGTTCGTGGTGCTGCCCGGCGGCTTCGGCACGATGGACGAGCTGTTCGAGGCGCTGACCCTGGTGCAGACGAAGAAGGTGACGCGGTTCCCGATCGTCCTCTTCGGCAGCGAGTACTGGGGCGGGCTCGTCGACTGGCTGCGCAAGACCGTCGTGGACGGCGGCAAGGCGGCCGAGCACGACCTCGACCTGTTCCACATCACGGACGAGGTGACCGAGGCCGTGGAGCTGGTCACGAAGGAGACGCCCTAGCGGCGGGCCGCCCGGGCCGTACGGGCCGCCCGGGCCGTACGGCGGGACGCTAGGCCAGCCCGCGCCGCGCGACCGCGGGCGGGCGGTGGCCCGCGATGGCCGCCACCATGTCCAGCACCTGCCGGGTCTCGGCCACCTCGTGCACCCGGTACACCTGCGCCCCCAGCCACGCCGAGACCGCCGTCGTGGCGAGCGTGCCGACCAGCCGCTCCTTGACCGGCCTGTCCAGCGTCTCGCCGACGAAGTCCTTGTTCGACAGCGAGACCAGGACCGGCCAGCCCGCCGCGGTCATCTCGCCGAGCCGGCGGGTGGCCTCCAGCGAGTGCCGGGTGTTCTTGCCGAAGTCGTGCCCCGGGTCGATCAGGATGCCGTCGCGGCGCACGCCCAGCTCCCGGGCCCGCTCCGCCAGCCCCAGGGTGACCCGCAGGATGTCGGCCATCACGTCCTCGTACGCGATGCGGTGCGGGCGGGTGCGCGGCCGCACGCCGCCCGCGTGGGTGCACACGAGCCCCGCGCCGTACCGGGCGGCCACCTCGGCGAGCCGCGGGTCGACGCCGCCCCAGGCGTCGTTCAGCAGGTCCGCGCCGGCCGTGCAGGCGGCCTCGGCGACCTCGTGGCGCCAGGTGTCGACGCTGATCACCACGTCGGGGTGGCGGCGGCGCACCTCGGCGATGAAGCCCGCCGTGCGGCGCACCTCCTCCGCTGCCGACACCTCCTCGCCGGGCCCGGCCTTCACCCCGCCGACGTCGATGATCGCCGCGCCCTCGGCGACGGCCTGCTCGACGCGGGCGAGCGCGGGCTCGTCGCGGAAGGTGGCGCCCTGGTCGTAGAAGGAGTCCGGGGTCCTGTTGACGATCGCCATGATCACCGGCTCGTGCGCGGCGAAAGTGCGCGACCCCAGTCGCAGCATGCTGCCTCCTTAGACGCCCACCGGGACGGCGGCCCGGGCTCCTCCAGCGACCTTAGCCCGCGGGCGCGGCGCGGTGCCGGGCGATGCGGCGCGATGCCGTGCGGTGCGGCGGACCTGGTGCGGTGCGGGCCCGGGGTGCGGGAGCCGGGGATCCGGGGGCTGTCACAGGGCCCGGCTAAGGTGGGGCGCAGCCACCCGGCGTACCGGGCGCGGCCTCGGCGCGCGCCCCGGCTGTCCACGGGGAGACATCGTGTTCTGGTTCATGCTCATCGCCATGGTCGTGGTCGTCGCCGCGGTCACCGTCGTGCTGGCGGGCAACGGCGAGGAGGAACTGACGGAGCCGCGGCCCGACCGGTTCCACGACCCGCTGCCCGCCGACCGCCCGATCGGCCGCGCCGACATCGACGGCCTGCGGCTGCCGGTCGCCCCCCGGGGGTACCGGATGGCGGACGTGGACGACGCGCTGGACCGCGTCGCCGCCGAGCTGGCGGAGCGGGACGCCCGCATCGCGGAGCTGGAGGCGGCGCTGGCGGGGGCGCACGCGGCGGCGTACCGCGGCGGCCCGGCGGGACCGCCGGAGTACGAGGACGCGCCGCCGCCCGGGCCCGCGGACTACCGCGGACCGGGCTTCGGCGGCGCGCGCGACCTGGGCGGCCTGGACTTCGGCGGCCGGAGCCCGGGCGGCCCGGATCCCGGCGGGCGCGACCTCGGCGGCCCGGGCCCGGGCGGGCCGGGGCCGGACAGCGGGGCGGACCCGCGCGGCGGTCTGGGCGGGCGGCCGTGAGCGCCGCCGGCGGGGCCGTGGCCGGGCCCGACGGGCTGCTGCGCTGCCCCTGGGGGATGTCCGCCGAGGACTACGTCGCGTACCACGACGACGAGTGGGGCCGGCCCGTGCACGGCGACGACGCGCTCTTCGAGCGGCTGTCGCTGGAGGCGTTCCAGTCCGGGCTGTCCTGGCTGACGATCCTGCGCCGCCGCGAGGGCTTCCGCGCCGCCTTCGCCGGCTTCGAGATCGCCGCGGTGGCCGAGTTCGGAGCCGATGACGAGCGGCGGCTCCTCGCCGACACCGGCATCATCCGCAACCGGCTGAAGGTGCAGGCCACCCTCGCCAACGCCCGCACCCTCGCCGCCTGGGCCCCGGGCGAGCTGGACGCCCTGATCTGGTCGTACGCCCCGGACCCCGCCGGCCGCCCGGCGCCGCGCACGCTCGCGGACGTACCCGCCGTGACGCCGGAGTCCACGGCGCTGGCCAAGGAGCTGAAGCGGCGCGGCGTGCGGTTCGTCGGGCCGACGACGGCGTACGCGCTGATGCAGGCCTGCGGCCTGGTCGACGACCACCTCGCGGACTGCCACGTGACCCCTGCCGGGAAGGCCCGCGGTGACGGGGGCACCACCTGACCGCAGGGCGGAGCCGAGCACGGGCGGGCGGCGCCGTGCGGTGCGTGCCCCGCGCCCGGACCAGTGGCGGGGCACGCCTCCCGGCGGGGGTACCGGGCCCGGTCCGGCGCGGGCCCGGGAGGTCGCTGGCACGTCGTGTCCGGTGCGGTCGCGGCGGGGCTGCCGGGTACCTGCCCCGGACACGCCACCCGGCACCGCCCGGTCCGCCGCCGCCCGCGCGGCACGGCCGGCGGCGCACGTGTCCGTGTGGGGCCGGGCGGGTCGGGATCCTTCGGGTGTGCCCGGTGCCGGGGCGGTGCGTGCCCAGCGCCCCGTCCCGTCCGCCCCGCCCGGCGGGCGCCGCGTGCGTGCCCCGCACACGCCACCTGGTGCCACCCGCCGCTCGCCCCGCCGAGGCCCGCCCCGGTCCGCAATGGCCCGCCCGGCGAGGGCCTAGCGGCCCGTGAAGCGCGGCTCCTCCTTCGCCACGAACGCCTCCACCGCGATCCTGTGGTCCTCCGACGCCCCCGCCCGGGACTGCAGCTCCGCCTCCCGCTCCAGCGTCTCCGCCAGCCCGTGCTCCGCCCCGTACGCCAGCGACTCCTTGATCGCCGCGTACGCCCCCGTCGGCCCCGCCGCGAGCCGGCGGGCCACCGCCTGCGCCTCGGCGGCCAGGTCCGCCGCCGGGACGACGACGTTTGCGAGGCCCAGCGCCAGCGCCTCGTCCGCGCCGATCCGGCGCGGGAATATCAGCAGGTCGGCGGCGCGGCCGTGGCCGACGAGCCGGGGGAGGGTCCACGAGACGCCGGAGTCGGCGGTGAGCGCGACGCCCGCGAAGGAGGTGTTGAAGGACGCGCTGTCGGCCACCACCCGGTAGTCGGCGGCGAAGGCGAACCCCGCGCCCGCCCCCGCGGCCACCCCGTTCACCCCCGCGACCACCGGCTTCGGCATCCCGGCGAGGGTGGCGGCGATGGGGTTGTAGTGCTCCGCGACGGTGTCCATCGCGTGGTCCGTGCGCTGCGCGGCCCGGGCCGCGGCCAGGGTGCCGATGTGCTCCTTGAGGTCCTGCCCCACGCAGAACGCCCGCCCGGCGCCGGTGAGCAGGACGGCCCGTACGGCGGCGTCGTCCGCGGCCCGCCGCAGGGTGTCGCGGAGGGCCGCCTTGGTGTCGGTGTCGAGGGCGTTCATCGCGTCCGGGCGGTTGAGGGTGACGGTCGCGAGCCCGTCGGCGACCTCGTACAGCACGGTGTCCGCCATGTTCTTCCCTTCGCTCCGCCCCCTTCGGTGACCGGGGGCTGTGCCGCGTCTCGTCCGGTGCCGTCAGCATGGCGGAGATCACCGCTCCGCGACATGTGACGTGCGTCAAATAGAAACGCGGCGCGCCCCGCCTGGGAAGGGCGCAGTATCGCATCCCTCTGGCGGGAATTGGGGGGTTTTGCGGTCGGACGTCGTCGAGAGGATGCGGACCGATGTTGGTCATCAGGACCGGCAATGCGGGATAATGGGCGAGAAGCACTGTGTTCGATGCCGGTGGCGACGAGCCTGTCCACGGGCCGTCGCGGCTTCTCAACGAAGAGCTGGTTTCAGGAAGGGGAACGAGCATGGCGGCCATGAAGCCGCGGACGGGCGACGGCCCGCTCGAGGTGACCAAGGAGGGGCGGGGCATCGTCATGCGCGTTCCGCTCGAAGGCGGCGGGCGGCTCGTCGTCGAGCTGACCCCCGATGAAGCCGACGCGCTCGGCGACGCCCTGAAGAAGGTCGTCAGCTAGTCGGACCGAGGTCCGGAAGAACCCTGTATGCGCCCCGGCCACGCGGTGGCCGGGGCGGATCGGCCTCCGGCCCCGTCCCGCGGCCGGGGCCCACCCTCCGCGGCACCGTCGCCACGCGCCGTCACGCGTCGCGCTTCACGGCGCACAGCAGCCCGTCCCCCACCGGCAGCAGCGCGGGCATCAGCGCCGGGCTCTCCTTCACCGAGCGCAGCAGCTCGCGGAGTTTCTGCACCTCGTCGGGCTGGGCCGCCGAGTCCACCGTGCGGCCGTCGGCGAAGACCCCCTCGAAGCAGACGACGCCCCCGGGGCGCAGCAGGCGCAACGATTCGCCCAGATACTCCAGGCACTCCAGCGGGTCGCCGTCGCAGAACACCATGTCGTACGAACCGTCCGCCAGCCGCGGCAGCACGTCCAGCGCCCGGCCGACGATGATCCGCGCCCGGTTCGCGGCGAACCCCGCCGCCCGGAAGGCCTGGCGGGCGAACTGCTGCCGCTCCGGCTCCGGGTCCACGGTGGTCAGCACCCCGCCGGGGCGCATGCCCTGGAGCAGGTGGATGCCGGAGACCCCGGTGCCGGTGCCGATCTCGACCACCGCCTTCGCGCCCGCCGTCGCCGCCAGCAGCCGCAGCGCGGCCCCGGCGCCCGCCGACACCTGGCGCAGCCCCGACTCCAGGGCCCGCTGCCGCGCCCAGTGCAGCGCCGCCGTCGCCGAGCCCTGCGCACGCGTCGAACCCGCCGGGTCGCGCGGGGTCGCCCCGTCCCGGCCGCTGTCGGCGTCCGCGGCACCGTCCGTGCCGTACGCCTCCGCGAACGACCAGCTCGCCAGCCGGTTGCCGGTAATCGCCTTCTCCTGTTCCCCGTTGGCACCTGCACCTGCATCCGTCGCAAGCGTGACTGTATCCGCTGCGTCCGGGAACCTGCGGGCCGGACCGTGCGTTGGGGGAGACGGAAGTGATACGGACGAGGTAAGGATGCCGGCGGGGATGGTTCCGCTGAATGCGGGAAAATACCGGTCGGAAGAGCTTATCCGGAGCTAACGGGCGAGGTGGATATGGTAGGGGGCCTACTGGACACCACCAGAGCCACCAGGGGAGGTGCGGCCGCGTCCGGCGACCAGGGCGTCCTGCGGCGATTCCGCCGGGGGACACAGGCACCGGATGAGCCGAAATCCGTGACCGACAATGCTGACGACCGCAGCCACGCCACCGACACCGTGACCGTTGCCGGATTCTCCGCGTTCCCGGCCGACGACGCGTCGTCCAAGGGGTGGACTCCGCCTTCGTGGGAGGAGATCGTCAGCACCCACAGCGCTCGCGTCTACCGGCTCGCCTATCGCCTCACCGGGAACCGGCACGACGCCGAGGACCTCACCCAGGAGGTCTTCATCCGCGTCTTCCGGTCGCTGTCGACGTACACCCCGGGGACCTTCGAGGGCTGGCTGCACCGCATCACCACGAACCTCTTCCTCGACCAGGTGCGGCGCAAGCAGCGCATCCGGTTCGACGCGCTCGGCGACGACGCCGCCGAGCGGCTGCCGAGCCGCGAGCCGTCGCCGCAGCAGCACTTCAACGACACGCACTTCGACGCCGACGTCCAGCACGCGCTGGACACCCTCGCGCCCGAGTTCCGGGCAGCGGTGGTGCTGTGCGACATCGAGGGCCTGTCGTACGAGGAGATCGCCGCCACCCTGGGCGTCAAGCTGGGCACGGTCCGCAGCCGGATCCACCGCGGCCGCTCCCACCTGCGCAAGGCGCTCAAGCACCGCTCCCCGGAGGCGAGGGCCGAGCAGCGCTCGCTCGCCGGCGCGGGGCAGGGCGCCCACGGCTCGGACGAGGAGGGCGGAACGCTGTGAGCAGCGTGGGCGGTCTGTCGCCCGCCGAGCAGCACCTGGGCGAAGCGCTGGCGGCGCTGGTCGACGGGGAGCTGCCGCACGACGCACGCGATCGTGTGCTGGCGCATCTCGCGACATGTCCCCGGTGCAAGGCGGAGGCCGACGAGCAGCGTCGGCTCAAGAGCGTTTTCTCCGCCGCCGCGCCGCCGCCGCCCTCGGACGGGCTGCTGGCCCGCCTTGAGAACCTGCCGGGTGTCGACCTCGACAGCCTCGACGGCGCGGCCCGCCGCTCGCCGTTCGCGGACGGGGAGCCCGGCGGTGCCCGCACGGGCGGCCGCGCCGGCGGCGCCCGCGCGCCGCGGACCGGCGGCTTCGGCGGCCGGCGCGACGCGGGACCGCGGCCCCGGCCCGGGCTGACACCGGCGGGCGCGGGTGCCGGTGCGGCCCGTAGCAGACCGGGCGGCAGCGTCCTCGACGGCGGCCTGCTGGACGGCGGCGGCGTCCTCGACGGCGGCGTCCTCGACGGCGGCCCGGGGTTCCCCATCCACGAGGTCGACCGGCCGGCCGTCGCCCGCGGGCGGCGCTTCGCGTTCGCCGCCGCCGGCGCGGTCTCCTTCGCCGCCCTCGCCCTCGGCGGCGCGCTGCCCATCGAGGCGGCCGTCGACCCCGCCGGCTCCCCGGCCGTCACCCCCGGCGACCGCGGCGTGCCCGCGCGCTACTCGTACGACCCCCAGCTCTCCACCTCCGGCGGCGCGCAGGACACCGGCGGGGTGCAGCCCTACTCCCCGCAGAGCGGGCTGCAGATGGCCGCCTCCGCGACGGCGGCGTCGACCGCGACGCCACAGCCGCCGCTGCTGTCGGTGGTCGCCGTCACCAAGCCGTCGACGGCCGCACCGCCCGCGCAGCCCGCACCACCCGCGCCGAAAACCGCGCTGAGCGGGATGAACACCCCACCCCCGCGGTGACGGCCCACAGGGCCCGGTGACCGTCGCCCCCGGGGCGATGCGCCGGACCGCATGCACCTGGTTGAATCGCAAGGGCCTGCCCGGCGGGTGAGCAACAGACGCGGGCCGCCACGACGGTCCGAGACCAGTCGCATGCGGAACGTGTGGGGAGAACATGGACCAGGGGAAGCCGAGTTGGTGGAGGCAGGAGCCCGGCGAGTCTCCGCGCGAGGCCGAATCGGACACCGCCGGACCGCCCACCGACTCCGACGCCTCCGCGCAGCAGACCACCCCGGCGGCCCCGCCGGACGACGCGGGTCCGCCACCGGGATACGACCCGGAGGTGGACCAGCTGCGCCGGGTACGGCAGGCGCTGCGGGAGTGGCGCGACGGGGAGGACGAGTACCACAGGGAGCGGAGCCGCTCGGCGGAGTCCCCTGCGGGGGGCGCGGCGGGTGCGTCGGGCGAGGCGACGGTGGAGTCTGCGGCGCCGGGCGCGGGTGTGCCTGCGGCGCGGGATGCGGAGTCCGGCGGGCCGGGCGCGGGGGCGTTGCCGACGCGGGCGCCGGGTGCGGAGTCCCCTGCGGGGGGCGCGGCCGGCTCGGCGGGCTCGTGGGGCGGTGCCCCGGAGGCCGACGAGGCCGTGGTGGAGTCTGCGGCGCCGGGGGCGGGTGTGCCTGCGGCGCGGGATGCGGAGTCCGGCGGGCCGGGCGCGGGTGCGGGGGCGTTGCCGACGCGGGCGCCGGGTGCGGAGTCCCCTGCGGGGGGCGCGGCCGGCTCGGCGGATGCGTGGGGCGGTGCCCCGGAGGCCGACGAGGCCGTGGTGGAGTCTGCGGCGCCGGGCGCGGGTGCGCCAGCGGCGCCGGATGCGGTCGAGTCCCCGGCTGCGGACCCGGGGGTGCCCCCGGCGGGGGCCGCGGCCGCCTCGGCGGACGCCCCGGGCTCCGGGAGCGACACGGACGCGGTGACGGACGTGAGCGGCGGGTCGGCGGCGCCGTCCCGGGATGACGCCGCCGCGGGCGGCGCGGACGCGGACGCCGTGGACGCGCGGCCCTGGGAGGCCGGTGTACGGCCGTATCAGGGCGCCGGGGAGACCGGGGAGGGTGGCCCACCGGGCGGCAGGGGCATACCCGCCGCGGTGTCCGCCGTAGCGGGCGCCCGGGCAGGCCGGGCCGCCCTGCCCCCACGCGACGCGCAGACCCCCGACGCCGAGCCCGTGGGCACGCCCCAGGACGCCGCGCGCCCGGCACCGCCGGACGAGTCCGCGCCCGCCGCCCGTACGCCCGCCTCGGGCCCGTCAGAGCCCGGGCAGGGCGCCGCGGGGCAGGCGGTCGGCGGTGAGGAGCCCGGCCGGGCGGCCGGGGCTGCGCCGACCGGGGCGGGTTCCGTCGATTCGGGCGCTCCCGGGGAGCGTCCGCAGACTGGTGGCTCCGCGCTGGGCGGTGAGTGGTCCGCTGCTGCGGGTGGCCGTGAGGCCGACGTGGACGAGGGCGCCGGGGCGGCGCCGGCGGGTCATGTGGGCGGTGAGGAGCCTGGCCGGGCGGCCGGGGCGGGTTCCGTCGATTCCGGCGCTCCCGGCGCTGTGCCCGGGCAGGGCCCGCAGAGGGGCGGCTCCGTGTCGGGCGGTGAGTGGTCCGGTGCTGCGGGTGGCCGTGAGGTCGACGCGGACGAGGGTGCCGGGGCGGCGCCGGCGGGTCATGTGGGCGGTGAGGAGCCTGGCCGGGCGGCCGGGGCGGGTTCCGTCGATTCCGGCGCTCCCGGCGCTGTGCCCGGGCAGGGCCCGCAGAGGGGCGGCTCCGTGTCGGGCGGTGAGTGGTCCGCTGCTGCGGGTGGCCGTGAGGCCGACGCGGACGAGGGCGCCGGGGCGGCGCCGGCGGGCCATGTCGGCGGTGAGGAGCCTGGCGACGACTCCGGCGCCGTGCCCTCGGCACCGGCTCGCCGCGACGTTGCCGCACCCGGGGCTGACGCCCCCTCCGCGCAGTCCGGCACCGCGCACGCGGACCCCGCCGGGGCCGGGCCGCCGGCGAACCGGGATCCCGTCGAGGACGACGACACCACCCAGCTCGCCGTCATCTCCGACGCCACCCCGCCGCCCGGCGGCGACGTTCCCGGCCCCCGTCGGGCCCCGGGCCCCGCCGCGGCGGCCGGGGGCGGCGAGAGCGACGTACCGGGGCCGCCCGCGGCCGGGGACATCCGGCACCCCGGGCCCGGCCCGCAGGGGCGCCCGCACGGGCCCGAGGCGCCCGGGGCGCCCGAGGCACGGCGCCCCGCGCCCGGCGCCCCCGCGCCCGGGGCCGCGCACGGCGCGCCCCCGCCCCGGACGCCCGGCGGCGCGCCCGCGCCCGGCGTACCCGCACCCGCGCCCGGCGCTCCCGCACCCGCGCCCGGCGCTCCCGCGTCCGCGCCCGGCGCTCCCGCGTCCGGCGGCGATCGCGCCGCGCACGGGCGCCACGCCGCCCACGGTGGGCACGCGCCGCCCGCCCACGGCGCCGCCCCGCACGGCGGCGGGCCCGGCGGGCCCCCGCCCGGCTCGTACACCTCCGGCCCCTACGGGCACCCGCAGGGTGCCCCGCCCGGCGCCGCCCAGGGCGCCCCCCAGGGGCCCGTGCGCTACGACCCCTGGGCCCCCGCGCACGCCGCCCACGCGGCGAGCGCGCCCGAGCGGCGCAGGGGGCGGGCGGCCGTTCTCGTCGGCGCGCTCCTCATCGCGCTCGTAGCCGGCGGCATCGGCGGTGCCCTCGGCAGCTACATCGAGCGCAACGGCACCACCGGCCAGGTGGAGCTGGACCAGTCGGCCGCCGGTGACGGCGGCGGCAAGCGCCCGCCCGGCAGCGTCGCGGGGATCGCCCGGTCCGCGCTGCCGGGGGTGGTCACGCTGCGCGTCAGCGGGCTCTCCGAGCAGAGCACCGGCACCGGCTTCGTCCTCGACCGGCGCGGCCACATCCTCACCAACAACCACGTCGTGCAGCCCGCGGAGGACGGCGGCGACATCACGGTGACGTTCAGCGGCGGCGAGTCGAAGACCGCCGAGGTCGTCGGCGGCGACTCCGGGTACGACCTCGCGGTCGTCCGCGTCAAGGGTGTTTCCGGGCTGAAGCCGCTGCCTCTCGGCAACTCCCGCTCCGTCGCCGTCGGCGACCCCGTCGTCGCCATCGGGGCGCCGTACGACCTGCCCAACACCGTCACCTCCGGGATCATCAGCGCCAAGGAGCGCCCCATCACCGCCGGCGGTGAGCAGGGCGACGGCAGCGACATCTCGTACGTCAACGCCCTGCAGACCGACGCCCCGATCAACCCCGGCAACTCCGGCGGCCCGCTCCTCGACTCCGAGGGCCGCGTGATCGGCATCAACAGCGCCATCCGCGGCGCCGGCGACGGCAGCGGCGCCCCGCAGGGCGAGCAGGGCGGCAGCATCGGCCTCGGCTTCGCCATTCCGGTCAACAAGGGCGCGGAGGTCGCCGAGGAGCTGATCAACACCGGCAAGGCCACCCACCCCGTCATCGGCGTGACGCTCAACATGCAGTACGCCGGCGACGGCGCCCAGGTCGGCACCGCCGCGGTGGAGGGCGGCACCGAGCCGGTCACCCCGGGCGGCCCGGCCGACGCCGCGGGCATCGAGCCGGGGGACGTGATCACCGGGGTGGACGGCGAAGCGGTGCACAGCGGCGAGGAGTTGATCGTCAAGGTCCGCAGCCGCAGTCCCGGCGAGGACCTGAGCCTGACCATCGAGCGTGACGGGGAGGAGCTGACCGTCGACGTCACCCTCGGCGAGAGCGAGTCGACGGGCTGAAAGGCGCCAAAGGCCCGCAAACACCGCACCGGCCGCGGGCGGACCAGTCCACCGCGGCCGATGCGGTACTCCCGGTGGGGCGGGGTCGGCAGGTACCGTGAGAGGCGCCCGGACCTGCCGGCAGCGGGCCGACGACGGACAGGACAGCAAGGAGTGCCAGGTGTTCTTCGACATAGGACCCCTAGAGCTGATCGCTCTCATCATCCTGGCCACGATCGTCTTCGGCCCCGACAAGCTGCCCAAGGTCATCCAGGACACGATGCGGTTCGTCCGCAAGGTCCGGGAGTTCTCCGACGGTGCCAAGGAGGACATCCGCAAGGAACTGGGCCCGGAGTTCAAGGACTTCGAGTTCGAGGACCTGAACCCGAAGAACTTCGCCAAGAAGCACCTGCTCGACACCGATGACCTGGGTCTGAAGGAGATCCGTAACGGCTTCGACCTCAAGAAGGAGGTCGACGAGATCGGCGAGGCGGCGCGCACCGTCGGGGACATCGAGGACGACGCCCCCGCGGCCGGCAAGCGCATGAGCCTGACGAAGGACGGCGGCAGCGGCGGCGACAGCAAGGGCGACCCCGCAGGTGAGGCCAAGGGCACGGCCACCGCCGAGCGCCCCCCGTACGACTCGGACGCCACCTGATCGGCTCACATATCAGACCACCTGCCTGTCCTAGCGTATGCAGGTGGATATCCTCCCGTGTGTCTGGGTGAGCGCCCGGCATGCGGTGTGCCAGGCGGGGCGTGCGCCCCGGCGGGGGGCGACCGCCGACTGACAGGTCCAGGCCACGAGGAGGCACCACGCTGATGGAGATGACGAGCGAGGCGGAGCCCGGGGGGACGGTTCAGGATTCCGAGCCACGCCTGGTGGACAGCTTTCTGCGGGCTTCTTTCCCCTGGTACGGGCTGGACGGCGCGTTCGCGGGCCCGCGCTGGCTGCAGTCCACCGGGGGCGGCGACGGCGGCGTGGAGCACGGCACGGTGGGCCACGGGGACATGCCCTCGTACCTCGCCGAGGCCGGCATGCGCGACCACCGCTTCGCGGTGGTCGTGACCGTCGCGAGCCGCCCCGTGCGGCGCAGCGCGGACGGCACCGGGGTGCTGGAGGCGACGTCCGTGTCGTCCGCGGCCTGGCTGGCGGGCTCCGGGCTGCTGTCGTGCACCTGGCCGACCCAGATGGAGCGGCAGATGCGCGAGGAGTGGCTGGACCAGCAGACGTCGGTGGCCTGGGAACTGGCCGACGACCTGGAGGGGCCCGGCTGGTCGGCGCTGTCGCTGCCGGTGGACGGCGAGGCGGCGCAGTTCCACTACCGGGAGTCGGAGTTCGGCTGGGTGCTGGCCGGGACGACGCCGAACCAGGTGCACCTGGGCGCGTACGGGCGCGGCATGAGCGCGTACGGGCTCGCGTTCTCGGTGATCAAGGACATCACGACGTACGAGGACCGCCGGGGGTAGCCGCACCCGGCGGTCCGGGGCGCGGATCGCGTACGGGCCGCGCCCCCGCGCCCCCGCGCCCCTGCCCGCTGCCGCACGCCCCGGCGCGCGGACCGGCGGGGCGGCTCAGAACTTGTTGCGCGGCGTGACGCCCAGCGCCATCCCCGCGAGCCCCCGCGGCCGCCCGCCCAGCTGCGCCGCGATGTCGCGCAGCGCCGTACCCGACGGGGAGTCCGGGTCGGTCAGGACGACCGGCTTGCCCTCGTCGCCGCCGGCCCGCAGCGTCACGTCGATCGGGATCGCGCCGAGCACCGGCACCTCCGCGCCCGTCGTGCGCGTCAGCCCCTCGGCGACCTGCTTGCCGCCGCCCGTGCCGAAGACGTCGACCATCTCGCCGCAGTGCGGGCACGGCAGGCCCGACATGTTCTCCACCACGCCGACGATCTTCTGGTGGGTCTGCACGGCGATCGCGCCGGCCCGCTCGGCGACCTCGGCGGCGGCCTGCTGCGGCGTGGTGACGACGAGGATCTCGGCGTTCGGCACCAGCTGCGCGACGGAGATCGCGATGTCGCCGGTGCCCGGGGGGAGGTCGAGGAGCAGCACGTCGAGGTCGCCCCAGTAGACGTCCGCGAGGAACTGCTGGAGCGCGCGGTGCAGCATCGGGCCGCGCCACACGACCGGCGCGTTGCCGGGCGTGAACATCCCGATGGAGATGACCTTCACGTCGTGCGCCGTCGGGGGCATGATCATGTCCTCGACCTGGGTGGGTGCGGCGTCCGTGCCGAGCATGCGGGGCACGGAGTGGCCGTAGATGTCGGCGTCGGCGACGCCCACCTTCAGCCCGTCGGCCGCCATCGCCGCCGCCAGGTTGACCGTCACCGACGACTTGCCGACGCCGCCCTTGCCGGACGCCACCGCGTACACCCGGGTGAGCGAGCCGGGCTGGGCGAAGGTGATCTCGCGCTCCGCCTTGCCGTCGCGCAGGGACGCGGCGAGCGCCTTGCGTTGCTCGTCGCTCATCACGTCCAGCTCGACGGTGACGGACGTCACACCGGCGACCTTCTCGACCGCGTCGGTGACCCGCGAGGTGATCGTGTCCCGCATCGGACAGCCGGCGACGGTCAGGAAGATCCCGACGGCGACGGTGCCGTCTGTCCCGATGTCGACCGACTTGACCATGCCGAGGTCGGTGATCGGCCGGTGGATCTCCGGATCGTTCACCGTCGCGAGCGCGGCGCGCACCGCCTCATCTGTGACAGCCATGGCACCAGCGTACGGCCGAGTGCCACGGGTGGGGAAAGGCAGGTACCCGGGCGCCCGGTACGCTGCCGCACGTGATGAGGAGATCGGCCTTCCGGATAGCGCTGCTCGCTGTCTCCGCCGCCCTTCTCGCGGGCTGTGCCGAGGACGGTCCGGAGGCGGGCGAGAACGGCGTCGGGAAGCTCTCCCCCGAGCGCATCAGGGCCAAGGCGGAGCGGGCGGCGGCGGGCGCGAGTTCGGTGCGGCTCGCGGGCACGCTGGTGAGCAACGGCGAACCGGTCAAGCTGGACATGAGGCTGTCGTCGGCCGGCGGGGTCGGCGAAGTGGCCACCGGGGGCACGCGGTTCTCGCTGCTGCGCGACGAGAAGGACCTGTACCTGAAGGCCGGCGACGACTTCTGGCTGCACCAGGACGAGGGCAAGGGCGGCGGCAAGCCCTCGGACGCGGACGTCGCGGCGGCGCAGAAGCTCGACGGCAAATACGTGAAGGTGCCGCCCAAGGACGCCGCGTACCAGCAGCTCAGCGGCTTCACCGAGATGAAGGTGCTGCTCGACGGGCTGCTGAAGTTCGAGGGCGAGCTGGCCGCCGAGGAGAACGGCGAGGTCGACGGCTTCACCACGATCCGGGTGACGGCCGCGGGCGGCGCGGGCGGCGCGCTGGAGGTGGCCCTGGAGGGGCGGCCGTACCCGCTGCTGGTGGAGCGGGCGGGGAACGCGGGCCAGCTGCGGCTGCTGGACTGGGACGAGGAGTTCGAGGTCAACGCCCCGCGCAAGGAGGACGTCGTGGACTACGGGAAAAAGATCTCGGCGAGCTGACCGGCCGGGGCACCGTCCGCCGCCTTCGTTTCGTACGGCCCACGAACCCGCGGGCCTGCGAAACCCATGGAGCCGCGAAACCCGCGGGGCTACGAAACCCGCGGAGCTACGGGCCTACGGCCCGCGCCCCCCGCGTCGCGGATCCGCTCAGCCGCGCCGCCGCCGCCGGAACAGCAGCCGCGGCAGCGCCGCCGGCGCCGGCCGCCGGGTCGTCGCCGGGGTCGCCGGCGGCGGGGCGGTCAGCGAACCGGCGGGCAGCGCCGCCCCGGTGGCCGCTTCGCCGTCCCGCACCAGCCGCAGCACCCGGCTCTCCCGCGCCCACCGCTCGGGGACGCGGTCGGCGTCCACGGCGTTGAGCCGCTTGCCCTTCAGCTCGTCCACCGCCGCCCGCCACGCCTCGCTCTCCGGCGCCAGCTCGGTCACCCGCGCCGGCCAGGCGACCAGCCGGCCGCCCTTGTCCTTGCTCCGCGCGAGGACCGTCACCCGCGCCCCGTCGGCGAGCCCGAGCCCGTCGAGCGGCTGCTCGTCCGGGCCGTCGCCGACGAGGGTGACGGCGCCGTCGTGCCAGACGTGCCACAGCGCGCGCTGCGCGCCGTCGGGGCCCTCGATCCAGACGAGCCCGGACTTCTTGGCGGCCTCTTCGGCGAGGGCGGCGGCGATCGGCTCCATGGGGCACGAGGGTAGCCGCCGGACCCCGGCCCCGTACCGCCGCGGCGAGGGCCGGGGAGCGGCGGGCCCTACAGCCAGCCGTTGCGGCGGAAGCCGCGGTGCATGGCCAGGCAGATGGCGAGGATCACCGCGACCACGGTGGGGTAGCCGTACTCCCAGGTGGTCTCCGGCATGTGGTCGAAGTTCATGCCGTAGATCCCGGCGATCATCGTCGGGACCGCGAAGATCGCCGCCCAGGACGTGATCTTCCGCATGTCCTCGTTCTGCGCGACGGTGGCCTGCGCCAGGTTGGCCTGGAGGATGGAGTTGAGCAGCTCGTCGAAGCCGGCCACCTGCTCGTGTACGCGCGCCACGTGGTCCGCGACGTCCCGGAAGTACTTCTGGATCTCCGGCTCGACGAACCTCGTCGGCCGCTCGGAGAGCTGCTGCATCGGCCGCATGAGCGGCGCCACCGCCCGCTTGAACTCCAGCACCTCCCGCTTGAGCTGGTACACCCGGCCCGCGTCGCTGCCCCGCCCGCTGCGGCCGTCGCTCGGTGAGAAGACGTCGATCTCGACCTCGTCGATGTCCTCCTGGACGGCGTTCGCCACGGCGAGGTAGCCGTCGACGATCTGGTCGGCGATGGCGTGCAGCACCGCGGACGGGCCGGTGGCCAGCAGCTCCTGGTCCTGCTCCAGCCGGGCGCGCAGCGCCCGCAGCGAGCCCTGGCCGCCGTGCCGGACGGTGATGATGAAGTCCTGGCCGGTGAAGCACATCACCTCGCCGGTCTCCACCACCTCGCTGGTGGCGGTGAGTTCGGCGTGGCCGACGTAGTGGATGGTCTTGAAGACGGTGAACAGCGAGTCCTCGTACGGCTCCAGCTTGGGCCGCTGGTGCGCGTCGATCGCGTCCTCGACGGCCAGCGGGTGCAGGCCGAACTCCTCGGCGATGCCGGCGAACTCGCGCTCCGTCGGCTCGTGCAGCCCGATCCAGACGAACCCGCCCTCGGCGCGCACCCGGCGCATCGCCTGGGCGGGGGAGAGCCGTTCGCTGGTGCGCCGGCCGCCGCGGTAGACGGCGCAGTCGACGACGGCGGTGCCGGCGGCGTGGTCGCGGGCGGGGTCGTAGCCGTGGGCGGACGGGCCCCGGCGCCTGCGGGCGGGACGGACGACGGCTTGCAGGTCGCGGATCATCGACATGGGCGAACTCCTTCACGCTCCTGCCGGGCGCGGGTCAACGCTGCCGGGAATGGGGATCTACGCCGAGGTACACCCACAAAGCGGGCACCGCTGAGCGCGCCGACGGCACGTCAGTGGATGACGGAAAAGTGCGTGCTCGTCCGCGGGGCGCCGGAGGGCGTGGCCGGGAGCGGCCCGGAAGTCCCCGCGACGGTGCGGGAGGGGCCGGAGAGGGTCAGCGAACGCCGGGCCGGGCGGGCGAGCTGTCGGTACTGCAAGGTCGGCTGGGATCCACCGCGGTCGCCACCTCCTCCGGCCGGGCCCTGTCGAAGGGCGTTGAGTTCGAAGCCGTACCGGCCCGGTGCGTACGACGCGCACGGCACGTACGACGCGCATCAAGCCGACACGCAAGGTTACCAGCCGCCGGTGAACCGACCGCGCAGCCTTGCCGGTTTCGCGGCCGCCTAGGCTGGGGCCCATGGCGTACGACGACGTGCTCGCGCTGGTGGAGCGGCGGCTGACCGGGGCTTTCGGCGAGCCCGACGCGCGGGCGTCGGTGACCTTCGTCGGCACGGACCGCATCGAGGTGGCGCGTTTCACGTCCGGGACCGCGCAGGAGCCGCTGCTGCGCTACGCCACCCTCGGCATGTCCGCGCAGCCCATGACCGACCCCGCACAGGCGCTCGCCGACCCGCTGCGCGGCCCGCGCGCCGAGCTGCTGCTGACGGTACGGGCCGGGGTCGCCGACACCGGCAAGGTGCTCCGCCCGCTCGCCGTCCTCGCCGCGTCGCCGCAGGTGGAGGGGGTGGTCGTGGCGCCGGGGACGTCGCTGGAGGTGGGGGAGCCGCTGTGGCCGGGGGCGCCGTTCCGCGCGGTGCTGGTCGCGGAGCCGGGCGGGCTGGTGGACGACGTGGCGCTGCCGGAGCCGCGGGAGCCGGTGCGGTTCCTGCCGCTGCTGCCGATGACGCCGAACGAGGCGGCGTGGAAGCGGGTGCACGGCGCGGCGGCGCTGCGCGAGCGCTGGCTCGCGGCGGGCACGGACCTGCGGGACCCGCTGCGGCGCGGGGTCGACCTGGGCGCGTAGCGGCGCGGCGGCCCGGGCGGGCAGCCCCGGACGGGTGATCGTCCTTGACGGCGCGGCGGCCGGGGAGGACCGTAAGTGCTTATGAGGGGCGAACCCAGTTGCCCGAAGTGCGGCGGGCGGGTCCGGGCGCCCGGTCTCTTCACCGACTCCTGGCAGTGCGAGCAGCACGGGCCCGTGCAGCCGCTCCAGCCCGTCATACCGCCCAGCGTCGAGGCGCTGGGCGTGGTGGTGCACCGGGCCCGGGTGCCGGTGTGGATGCCGTGGCCGCTGCCCCTGGGCTGGCTGTTCACCGGGGTCGCCAACGCCGGCGACGACCGCAGCGGCGGCCGCGCCACCGCCGTCGCCTGCTCCGGCCCCGGCCCGCTGGGCGGACCGGGCGAGCTGGTCCTGGTCGCCGAGGAGCTGGGCGTCGGGCTCGGCGCGCGCTTCGCGGGCCTCCAGGGACCCGACCCCGGGCCCGGGATGTGCACGGACAAGCCGCCGGACGCCAAGGTCATCGCCGCCGGGCGGCCCACCCCGCTGTGGCACGTCGGCGGGGTGCCGGTGGACCGGGCCGTCTTCGCCGGGGAGGCGCGCGGGCTGTGGCTGTGGGCGATCGTCTGGCCGGAGCAGTCCGGCCTGCTGCTCTACGACGAGCTGGTGCTCACCGACCTGCGGGACGCCGGCGCGGAGATCGAGCTGCTGCCCTGCGGCGCGCTGTCGCCGCGGCTGCTGTAGGAGGCCGCGCGGGACGGCGGCGGCGGTGCGGCCCGCGGCGGCGCGGCCCGCGCCCGGAACGCGTACCGCCGTCGGAGGGACGCCCGGCCGGGCCCGTAAGCTGGGTGCTTCCCAGCGACCCCGAGCCCGTGCGAGGTACCGTCCGTGCGCATCGACCTGCATACCCACTCCGCCGACTCGGACGGCACGGACAGCCCCGCCGAGCTGGTGCGCAACGCGGCGGCCGCGGGGCTGGACGTCGTCGCGCTCACCGACCACGACGGCGTCGGCGGCCACGCCGAGGCGATCGAGGCGCTGCCCGAGGGACTGACCCTCGTCCCCGGCATGGAGCTGTCCTGCGACCTGGACGGCGTCAGCCTGCACATGCTCGCGTACCTCTTCGACCCCGGCGAGCCGGAGCTGACCCGCGAGCGCGACGCGGTGCGCAACGACCGGGTGCGCCGGGCGCGGCTCATGACCGAGCGGCTGATCGAGCTGGGCGTGCCGATCACCTGGCAGCGGGTGCAGGAGATCGCCGGCGAGGGCGCCATCGCCCGGCCGCACGTGGCCAGCGCGATGGTCGAGGCGGGCGTCGTCCCCTCGGTGCAGGAGGCGTTCACCGACGAGTGGATCGGCTCCGGCGGCCGCGCGTACGTGGAGAAGCACGAACTGGACCCCTTCGACGCCATCCGCCTCATCAAGGGCGCCGGCGGCGTCACGGTCTTCGCCCACCCCCTCGCCGTCAAGCGCGGCGTGTGCCTGCCGGAGAGCGCCGTGGCGGAACTGGCCGCGGCCGGCCTCGACGGCATCGAGGTGGACCACATGGACCACGACGACGAGACCCGCGCCCGCCTCCGCGCCACCGCCGCCGACCTGTGCCTGCTCGCCACGGGCTCCAGCGACTACCACGGGTCGCGCAAGACCTGCCGCCTGGGCGAGTTCACGACCGCCCCGGAGGTGTACGAGCAGATCGTGGACCGCGCGACGGGCGCGTCCCCGGTACGCCGCTGACGCCGGATCCGGGCCCGGCGGAAGGGCCTGTCCGCGCGGTCAGACGCCGAGGCCGCGGGCGCCCGGGCCGCGTTCGCCGAGGCGGTCGTCGGTGTTGGCCAGGGCGCACACGTCGATCGACAGGCACCCGCAGCCGATGCAGTCGGTGAGGTTGTCGCGCAGCCGCTCCAGGCGGCGGATGCGGGTGTTGAGGTCGTCGCGCCAGTCCTCCGAGAGGCGGGCCCAGTCGGCGCGGTTCGGCGTCCGCCCCTCGGGCAGCACCGCCAGCGCCTCGCGGATCGCCGCCAGCGGGATGCCCACGCGCTGCGAGGCGCGGATGAACGCGACCCTGCGGAGGGTGTCCCGGGAGAAGCGGCGCTGGTTGCCGCTGGTGCGGCGGCTGCTGATCAGGCCCTCGCGCTCGTAGAAGCGCAGAGCGGACTGGGGCACTCCGCTGCGGTCCGACAGCTCGCCGATCGTCGCTTCCTTGGCCCGCGGGGACAGGTGGTGCGTCATGCCCGCCAGGGTAACGTGACCTGAACCGCGGTTGAGGTGCGACGATGCCCGGTCAGCCGACCGCCCCCGCCGCCCAGAAGGCGGCCAGCGCCGCCGCGGTCGCGGCGGGGCTCTCGACGTTGGGGGAGTGGTCCGCGCCCTCGATCACCGTGCGGTGGGCCCGCAGCCGGCGCGCCATGTCGTCCATCTCCGCCACGGGCCAGACGTAGTCGGACTCCCCCGTCAGGACGTGCACCGGCAGCGGCAACCCGGCCAGCTCCCCGGTCCGGTCGGGCCCCTCGCACAACTGCCGGCCGGTGGCGACGAGCTGCGCGGGGCGGGTGCCGAGCCAGCGGCGGTGCAGGAAGTCGAGCACCTCGGCGGGGCGGTCGTCCGCGGCCTCGGGCGGGTCCATGGCCCGGATCGCCTGCCAGACCGACTCCATGTCGTACGTCGCCAGGGCATCGGCGAGGAGCTTCGCGCGGGACCGCTGCTCGTCGCACACGGGACCCGGGCCGCTGCTCATGAGGGTGAGCGAGGAGAACGCACCGGGATCGCGGAGGACGGCGGCGCGGGCGATCTGGCCGCCGAGGGAGTGCCCGAGCACGTGCGGCGGCGGATCGTCCGGCGCGCGGAGGGCGGCGGCCAGCGCGAGCACGTCCCGCGCCAGCTCGTCCTGCGCGTACGCGGCCTCCTCGGCGGGGCCCTCCGACTCGTACTGCCCGCGGCCGTCGACCGCGACCGCGTGGAAGCCCGCGGCGGCGAGGGGTTCGAGCAGGGCGATGAAGTCCTCTTTGCTGCCGGTGTACCCGGGCAGGAGGAGCGCGGTGCCGTGGACGGGCCGCCCGGCCCGCAGCGCGGCGAACGCCCCCCTCGGGGTCTCGACCCGCACGGCCTCGGCCCCGGCCGGCAACGCGACGAACGGCGGCTTGCTCATGCCCCGACCCTAGGCCCTGCCGGTACGTACCCGGCCGCGGGGCCCGCTCCGCGGCGGACGGCGGGGGGGCGGCCCCGGGCTCGGCGGCGGGGGGCGCCGCGCGGTAGTCGTGCGGGGTGTGGGTGGTGGTGGTCGGCGGTCTGTGCGGGCGGCGGGGGCCGTGGTCCCGGCCGGGTCCGGCGTGGTGGGAGTTCGCCGCGCGGTGGTCGTGCGGGCTGTGGGCGTTGGCCGACGGCCGTCCGTACGGCCGTGGCCCCGGTCGGAGCTGCCGCGGCAGGGCCGGGCTCGGCGGTGGCGGCGGGTTCGCCGCGGCTGCCTGGCGCCGCGCCCGCGCGGGCCGCCCCGGGTTCGCCGCTCCCCGTGCCTCGGCACGCGCGCGGATACGGCCGTCCGTACCGCCGTGGCCCCGGTCGGAGCTGCCGCGGCACAGCCGGGCTCGCCGGTGGGCGCCGCGCCGGCTCGGGTCGCCCCGGGGTCGCCGCTCCCCGTGCCGCGGCACGCTCGCGGACACACCGCGGGCCCGGGCCGTACGTCGTCGCGTACGGTCCGGGCCCGTCGGGGTTCTGCTACTCCGCCGTCGGCTGCCCCGCGCCCCCGCCGCGGGTGCGGCGACGGCGGCGGCGCGGCTTGCGGGCCGATGCGTCGCCGCCCGCCGCCTCCGCGGCGGGCTCCGGCGCGGACGCCCGCGTCTCGCCGCCGCCCTCGGCGGCCTCCGCCGCCAGCGGGCGGCCGCCGCGCGTGCGGCGGCGCTGCCGCGGCGTACGGGTCCGCTTGCGGCGCTCCTCCGTGGCCGCCGGCCCGCGGCCGCGGCGCTGGCCCGCGCCGCGGCGGCCGCCGCCGCCCGTCTCGCCCAGGTCCTCCAGCTCCTCCGCGCCGAGTCCCGCCCGGGTGCGCTCGGCGCGCGGCAGCACGCCCTTCGTGCCCTCGGGGATGCTCAGGGCCTCGTAGAGGTGCGGGGAGGTGGAGTACGTCTCCTCGGGGTTCTCCAGGTCGAGCTCCAGCGCCTTGTTGATCAGGTGCCAGCGGGTGATCTCGTCCCAGTCGACCAGCGTGACCGCCGTGCCGGACGCGCCCGCGCGGGCGGTGCGGCCGATGCGGTGCAGGTACGTTTTCTCATCTTCCGGCGTCTGGTAGTTGATCACGTGGGTGATGCCGGTGACGTCGATGCCGCGGGCGGCGACGTCCGTGCAGACCAGCACGTCGACCTTGCCGTTGCGGAAGGCGCGCAGCGCCTGCTCGCGCGCGCCCTGGCCCAGGTCGCCGTGGACCGAGCCGGCGGCGAAGCCGCGCCGGGTCAGCTGCTCGGCGACGTCGGCGCAGGTGCGCTTCGTACGGCAGAAGATCATGGTCAGCCCGCGGCCCTCGGCCTGGAGGATGCGCGCGAGCATCTCGGGCTTGTCCATCGAGTGCGCCCGGAAGGCGTGCTGCTCGACCGCGGCGACGGTCGCGCCGCCGTCGTCCGGCAGGGCGGCGCGGATGTGGGTGGGCTGCGACATGTAGCGCCGGGCGAGGCCGATGACCTGCCCCGGCATGGTGGCCGAGAACAGCATCGTCTGCCGCTTGGCCGGCAGCTGCTGGATGATCTTCTCGACGTCCGGGAGGAAGCCGAGGTCGAGCATCTCGTCGGCCTCGTCGAGCACCAGCACCTTGATCTTCGACAGGTCCAGCTTGCGCTGCCCGGCGAGGTCGAGGAGGCGGCCGGGGGTGCCGACGACGACGTCGACGCCCTTCTTCAGCGCCTCCAGCTGGGGCTCGTACGCCCGGCCGCCGTAGATCGACAGCGCGCGGACGTTACGGACCTTGCCGGCGGTCAGCAGGTCGTTGGTGACCTGCACGCACAGCTCGCGGGTGGGGACGACGACGAGCGCCTGCGGCGCTTCCGTCAGGGCGCCGGGGTCGGCGCGTCCGGACTCGACGTCGGCGGGGACGACGACCTTCTCCAGCAGGGGAAGGCCGAAGCCGAGCGTCTTTCCGGTACCGGTCTTGGCCTGGCCGATCACGTCGGTGCCGGCGAGGGCGACCGGGAGAGTCATCTCCTGAATGGGGAAAGGAGTGGTGATTCCCACGGCCTCCAGGGCCTCAGCAGTCTCGGGGAGGATCCCCAGGTCTCGAAACGTGGACAGGATGCTTGCCTCTTCTGTCGGTCGCGGCGAGCGGCGGGGGACGGGGGTCGTACCGCGCGGGGTGGCGCGGGACCACTTCTTCCGTCACTCGGGCGCTCCAGCCGCGAGAATTCCCTCCGGCGGGGTGCGCACGGCGGGACAGGCCGTACGGGCTCCGCTGAGAGCGGTCGGGGTCGGAGCCGATCGGGCCACCGACCGGGCATCCTTCAGTACATGCTTCCCACGCGCCTCCGGACTCACGCCCGGGCACGGGGGACCCGCCGTGACCGGCGGTCGCTATACCACTCTACCTAAAATCGTGCAGCTGTGTTGTGCGATGTCTCATAGTCCACAGGCTGACCTGGCCCTTCCCAGGTCGGCGCGGGCCGCTATTCTCCGCTCCATGGACACTCCCCCTCCCGACCAGGCCCCCGAGCGGACCGAGGACGCCAAGGACGCCGAAGACACCGCTGCCGCCGTTTCCGGCGTGGCGGCCGAGAGCTGGGCGGAGGCCGCCGCCGACCCGCAGTACCGGGCCGCGGTCGTGGACCTCCTCGGCGCCCTCGCCTACGGCGAGCTGGCCGCCTTCGAACGGCTGGCGGAGGACGCGAAGCTGGCGCCCGGCGTGGAGGACAAGGCGGAGCTGGCGGCGATGGCCGCCGCCGAGTTCCACCACTTCGAGCGGCTGCGGGACCGGCTGGCCGGGATCGACGAGGTGCCGGCGCGGGCGATGGAGCCGTTCGCCGCCGCGCTGAACGAGTTCCACCGCCAGACCGCCCCGTCCGACTGGCTGGAGGGGCTGGTCAAGGCGTACGTGGGCGACTCGATCGCCAGCGACTTCTACCGCGAGGTCGCGGTCCGGCTGGACTCCGACACCCGCGGGCTGGTGCTGAGCGTGCTGGACGACACCGGGCACGCGACGTTCGCGGTGGAGAAGGTCCGCAGCGCCATCGCGGCCGACCCGCGGGTGGGCGGGCGGCTGGCGCTGTGGGCGCGGCGGCTGATGGGGGAGGCGCTGAGCCAGGCGCAGCGCGTGGTCGCGGAGCGGGACGCGCTGTCGATGATGCTGGTCGGCGGGGTCGCCGACGGCTTCGACCTGGCGGAGGTGGGGCGGATGTTCTCGCGTATCACCGAGGCGCACACCAAGCGGATGGCGGCGCTGGGGCTGTCGGCCTAGCCCCGGGGCCCGCGGCCGCTCCGCGCGGCCCCGCGGGTGCTCAGCGCACCGGGCGTCCCGCGAGGTACGCCGCCGCCGGGCGGCTCCGCTCCGGGTGCTTCACCAGCAGCGACAGCATCGCCGCCGCGAACGCCGCGGCGACCGGCAGGACGATCGGCAGGTGCCCCCCGCCCAGCACCGTGTGCGCGAGGGCGGCGCCGAGCGTCGCGCCGGCCGGGCCGGTGGCCAGCGTCAGATTCCGGTGGCGGAACCGGTCCGGATAGCGGGCGAGCGCGGCCAGCGCAATCGCCAGGCCGATGACTGCGGAGCACACAGCTGCCAGGACCATCTCGCGCCCGCCCTTCGTTGGGCCCCCACTGCTGGGGCGAATCGGACGCTCCGGGTCTACCCGCATGGATACGCGGGCAAACGGCGGCCCCCCGGCGGCGGGCGCCGGGGGGCCGTACGGGCTGCGCAAGCGGGGGAATCCGCCCTCAGATCGCGCCGAATCCCACCTTGCGAGTGCTGGGGGCGCCGATCTCCACGTAGGCGATGCGGCCGGCCGGTACGAGGATCTTCCGGCCGCGGTCGTCGACCAGGGTCAGCACCTCCGACTTGCCGCCGAGCGCGTCCGCCACCGCGCTCTCGATCTCTTCGGCGGACTGCCCGCTCTCCAGGCTGATCTCTCGGGGGGCGTGCTGCACGCCGATCTTGACCTCCACGGCCTGATCCCTTTCGGTCAGTTGGATGTACGGATGCACACTAACCCGGCGTGTACACCCCGCGGGGCCGATGCCTGCACGCCCGCAGCGAACACCGCGGCGGACGCGCCGCCGCGGCGGGCCCCCGCGGGACTACGCCGGGTCCGGGCCGCCGTGCAGCGGGAAGCCGGCGATGCCCCGCCAGGAGAGCGACGCGATGAGCTTCGCGGCGGCGTCCCGCGGGATGGGCTGGCCGGAGCCCAGCCAGTACCGCGCGGTGATCTGCGCCATGCCGCACAGCCCCACCGCGAGCAGCATCGCCTGCTCCACCGGCAGGTCGGTGTCCTCCGCGATGACCTCGCTGACCGCCTGCGCGCAGTCCAGGCTGACCTTGTCGACCCGCTCGCGCACCGCGGGCTCGTTGGTCAGGTCGGACTCGAAGACCAGCCGAAAGGCGCCGCCCTCGTCCTCGACGAAGGCGAAGTACGCGTCCATCGTCGCCGCGACGCGCTGCTTGTTGTCCGACGTGGAGGCGAGCGCCGCGCGCACCGCCTTGAGCAGCGCGTCGCAGTGCTGGTCGAGCAGGGCGAGGTACAGCTCCAGCTTGCCGGGGAAGTGCTGGTAGAGCACCGGCTTGCTGACGCCGGCGCGGTCCGCGATGTCGTCCATGGCGGCGGAGTGGTAGCCCTGGGCGACGAAGACCTCCTGGGCGGCGCCGAGGAGCTGGTTGCGGCGCGCGCGACGGGGGAGCCTCGTACTGCGTGGACGCGTCTCGGCCTGCTCGATGGCTGTCACTGCGCCTCCTGGTTCCTCAGATGATCGCCCCCGGGACGCCGGGCCTGTCCGGCGGGCCGACCGCAGGTGCCATCGTACGTGCGGGTAATCGTCCGGCGCTCCGTCGCTGCGCGAAATTTCATCGCACCGGGCCCCTGCCGAACCGGGGCAATCCGGAGCAGCTCACCGGTATTCGTCCTCGCTCTCTTCGACGACGCGTGCCTGCTCGGCGGCGTCCGCCGGGTCCGCCTCGGTGCCCTGGCGCTCGCCCTGCGGGGTGTCATCGTCGCCCGTCCCGGCGCTCTCGACCTCGGCGCGCTGCTCCGCGGCGTCCGCCTCCGGGGTCTCGCCGTCGGGGCCCGTGCCGCGGGCCGGCTCGTCGAACCTGTCCGGATCCTGCGGGTGCACCGCCATGCGCTTTCTCCCCTTCGGTCGCCTTCGCCCCACCGGCGTTCGCCGCCGGGCGCCGCCGCCCCCCGCCCGCGCCGACGTGTCAGGTGGACTTCGGGCGCAGTTTCGGTCGATGTCCTCCATACGAGCGTAAGAGAGGGTGCTTTCGGGCGCGAGGCGGCCTGTGAGCGCGAACACATGAACCACTGCGTGACTGTCTCGTAACATTGCCCCATGCCGTCGACAGAGCCCCACCTGGCGGGCGTAGAGGCGTCTGCCGCGGGGACGCCGCCCGGGACCGTACCGCCCGCTTCCGCCCCAGGCCGGGACGGTGTCACCCGACGGCAGATGACGCTCCCCGGGCTGACCCTCGCCGTCCGCGCCCACCCCGGCGCCCGCCCGGGACTGCCGCCCGCGGTGTACGTGCACGGGCTCGGCGGCTCCGCGCTGAACTGGTCCGGCCTCGGCCCCCTGCTCGCCGAGCGCGTCGACGGCGAGGCCGTCGACCTCCCCGGCTTCGGCGACTCCCCGCCCCCGGACGACGGCGACTACTCCCTCTCCGGCCACGCCCGCGCCGTCATCCGGTACCTCGACGCCGGCGAGCGCGGCCCCGTACACCTCTTCGGCAACTCGCTGGGCGGCACCATCGTCACCCGCGTCGCGGCGCTCCGCCCCGACCTGGTCCGCACCCTCACCCTCGTCTCACCGGCGCTGCCCGAGCTGCGCCCGCAGCGCACCGCGGTGCCCACGGCGCTGCTCGCCGTCCCCGGCGTCACCGCGCTCTTCGCCCGGCTCACCCGGGACTGGACCGCCGAGCAGCGCACCCGCGCGGTGCTCGGCCTCTGCTACGGCGACCCGCGCCGCGTCAGCCCCGAGGGCTTCGCGGAGCACGCGCGCGAGTACGCCCGGCGGATGCGGCTGCCGTACCACTGGGACGCCATGGAGCGCTCGGCGCGCGGAGTCGTCGGGGCGTACACCCTGGGCGGGCAGCACTCGCTCTGGCGGCTGGCGGAACGGGTCCTAGCCCCTACGCTTCTCGTCTACGGCGGGCGCGACCAACTCGTATCGTTCCGGATGGCGCGGCGGGCGAAGGCCGCGTTCCGCAACTCACGGCTGCTGGCCCTGCCGGCGGCGGGGCACGTGGCCATGATGGAGTACCCGGACGTGGTGGCCAGGGCCTTCACCGAGCTGCTGGACGAGTACGAGACAGGGGCCGCCGACGCGAGCCCGGGCGGGAGCTGACACAGACGGTGGGCAGGCACAAAGCGGGCGGCAAGGGCAGGAAGCAGCCGCGGGACGGCGGTGCCGGCAGCGCCGGGGCGGGAGGCGGGGCCGGCGCCGGTGCGCGGTCGCGTCCGCCGCTGCCGCGGCGCGGGGACACCGGGCCGATCCCGCGGATCAGCGACACCGGTCCGATCCCGCGGGTGACGGACACGGGTCCGGTGCCGCGGGTGACGGACACCGGCCCGGTGCCGCGCGTGGGGGACACGGGTTCGATGCGGCGGGTGCCGCAGCCCGGGCCGCGGCCGCGAGGCGGCGCGGGCGGCACGGTCAGGGGTACGGGACCGATGCCGCGTTTCGGCGACACGGGCGGCGTGCCGCGGGTCGGCGACACCGGGCCGATGCGGCCGTTCGGCGACACGGGGAACGTGCCGCGGGCCGGTGACACGGGTGGCTTTCCTGCGGTGGGCGACACGGGCGGGTTCCCGGCGGTCGGCGACACCGGCGGGTTCCCCGCGGTCGGTGACATGGGTGGCTTTCCCGCGGTGGGTGACACGGGTGGTTTTCCGGCGGTCGGTGACACGGGTGGCTTTCCTGCGGTCGGTGACACCGGTGGGTTTCCTGCGGTGGGCGACATGGGTGGCTTTCCCGCGGTGGGTGACACGGGCGGGTTTCCCGCGGTGGGCGACACCGGCGGCTTTCGTGCGGCCGGCGACACCGGGGCCGCGCGGCGCGTGGCCGACACCGGGGGCATGCACCGCGTACCCCGTACGGACGACACCGGCGAGACCCCCCTCGGCCACCCCCAGCACCGGGAGCCCGGCGGCGGCTGGGGCACGCCGCCCTACGGGCCGCCCCGGGGCCTCGGCACCGCCACCGTCTCCGCCGCGCCCTCACCGGTACGGCAGGACTACCTCGACGCCTTCGACGGGCCCGGCCACGCCGCCGGGCCCGCGCCGCGCCGCACCGGCGACGTGCCGGGGCCGTCGCCCGCGGCGGACGACCGCGGGGGGCGGCCGCCGCTCGCCGGCGGTGGCCGCGCCGGCGGTGACGGCTTCGGCGACGGCGACCTGGCCGGGGACGGCGGCCGGGACCGGGACGGGGACCTCGACGCGGACCTCGACGGCGACGGGCCGTCCGGCCCCGCCACCGCCCTGCGGTCCGCCGGCGGCCACCGGCGCCCCCGGCCCCGTACGGCCAACCGCGGCCGCGTCGCCACCGGCGTCGCCGCCGCCCTCGTGACCTGCTCGCTCGCCGCCGCCATCGCCAACCAGGTCTCCGACGGCCGCGCCAAGCGCGCCGACGCCGCGGCCTCCGACGCCCGCAAGCAGCGCGACGCCGCCGACGACGCCTCCCGCTCCGCCGACCGCGGCGACCCCGCGGCCCCGGACGACGACGGCAGCGGCGCCGGCCGGGACGGGGGCGCGCGGGCCGCCCCCGCGACGTACGGCGAGAAGATGGCGGCCACGTACCCCATCAGCCGCGACCTCACCGGCTCCGGCAAGCTCACCGCGGTCCCCGGCGGCGACAAGGCGCCCGGCCGCGGCGACGTCGTGGCGTACCGCGTGGACGTCGAGGAGGGACTGCCCCTCGACGGCGAGCTGTTCGCCGCCGCCGTGCACAAGACCATCAACGACGACCGCAGCTGGGGCGGGCGGGGCGAGATCACCTTCGAGCGGGTGCGCCCCGGCGAGGAGTCCGACTTCGTGATCACCCTGGCCAGCCCGGGGACCACGGACGAGTGGTGCGCCAAGTCCGGGCTCGACACCAGCGAGCAGGACGTGTCCTGCGACTCCGCCGCCACCGAGCGCGTGATGATCAATGCCTTCCGGTGGGCGCAGGGTTCGAAGACGTACGGCGACGACATCCACGGGTACCGGCAGATGCTCATCAACCACGAGGTCGGCCACCGGCTCGGGAGGGATCACGTCGGCTGCTCGCGCGACGGCGCGTTCGCGCCGGTCATGATGCAGCAGACGAAGGACCTGTCGACGGACGGCGCGACCTGCAAGCCCAACCCCTGGCCGTACCCGCGCGACTGACGGGGGCCCACCGGCGGGGCGTACAAAACGCCCTGCTCCCCGAATAGTCACGGGTATTCACCCCTTCCGGTGGTGCGACGGACAACCGTCCATCGCGCTGCCCCGCCCCGTGCGTACCGTCCTCCCACTGGACGGAGCCACAGGAGTTTCGGGGGTGTTCTCGTTGCGCATCGGCCTTCTCGCGGAGGGCGGATTTCCGTTTGCCGCGGGCGAGTCACCGGGGTGGTGCGACCGGCTCGTGCGCGGGCTCGCGCACCACGAGTTCGACGTTTTCGCGTTTGCCGCCGACGCGGCACAGGAGACGGCCGGGCTCGTACCGCTGCCGCCGCAGGTGCGCGCGGTGCACGTCGCGCCGCTGGGTCGCCCGGTGCCCGGCGAGCGCCGGTACGGGCGCGCGGAGCGGCGCCGGTTCGCGGAGCACTTCGCCGAGCTGGCCGCCGCGCTGGCGGCGGGGGACACGGCGGCGGGCGGGCAGGACCGTTTCGCTTCGGGGCTGTACGGGCTGGCGGAGCTGGCCGCCGACGCGGGCGGGCCGGGGCGGGCGCTGCGGTCGGAGCAGGCGGTGCGGATCCTGGAGCGGGCCTGCCGCGCGCGGGGCGCGCATCCGGTGGTGCGGGGGGCGCGCGTGGCGGAGTTGCTGGCCGTCGCGGGGTGCCTGGACGGGGCGCTGCGGCCGTTGGCGGCGGGGTGGTACGGCGGCGGCGGGCCGGCGCCGGCGGGACCGGCGGCGTACGGCGGGCTGGCGGACGTCGACCTGTGCCACGCGCTGTCCGGCGGTCCCGCGGTGCTGCCGGGGCTGCTGGCGCGGCGGTTCTTCGGAACGCCGCTGCTGGTGACGGAGTACGGGGTGCGGCTGCGGCGGCACTACGTGGAAAGCGCGGCGAGCGGCGCGGGGGCGCGCGCCGGCGTGTCCGTGGCCGTACGGGCGCTGACCGCCGCCTTCCACCGCCGGCTGGCGGCGGAGGCGTACGACAAGGCGGCGCTCGTCACCCCCGGGAACGCGCACGCGCGCCGCTGGGCGCTGCGCCTGGGCGCGTCGCGCGGGCGGCTGCGGACGGTCTACCCGGGCATGGACAGCGCGCGGTTCGCGGAGGTGGGGGAGCCCGGACCCGCGGCGGCGGGGGCGGACGGCGCGGATGGGGCGGACGACAGGACCCTGGTCTGGGTCGGCCGGACGGAACCGGCCGGCGACCTGGTCGGGCTGCTGCACGCGTTCGCGGAGATCCGCAGGGCGGAGCCCACCGCGCACCTCGTCGTGGTGGAGACGGGCCCGCCGTCCGCCGCCCACGCGGGCTACCGCGACCGCTGCCGGGCGCTGGCCGCCCACCTCTTCCCCGACGAGGCGGCCGACGCACACGCGGTGGGCGCCAGCCCGGTGTCCTTCGAGGAACTCGGCGACCCGACGGTGCCGGACCCGGCGGCGGCGTACGCGACGGGCGGCGTCACGGTGCGCTCCAGCGTCGCGGGAGGCTTTCCGGTGGGGCTGGTGGAGGCGATGTTCTGCGCCCGGGCGACGGTGTCGACCGACGTCGGCGCGGTACGGGAGGTCATCGGCGGTACGGGCCTCGTGGTCCCGCCGCGGAACCCGCGGGCGCTGGCGGATGCCTGCCTGGCCCTGTTCCGCGACCCGGCGCGCCGGGCGCGGCTGGGCGCGGCGGCGCGGGCGCGGGCGGTGGAGCTGTTCTCGGTGGAGCAGAACGTGCGGGCGTTCCGGGACATCTACCTGGAGCTGGCGTCGGGCAATCCGCGGCCGGGCGTGGGCAGTGCGGCGGGCGAGGCGCCGCGGCCCTTCGCGCGCCCGGCGGAGGCGCTGCTGCCGGGCGGCTGGGCGGCCGCGCCGGCACCGGGCGCGGAGCCGGTGGCGGCGGGGGCGGGCGCCGGGTTCGAGGGGGTCGGCCGATGAACGACGGACCGAGAGCGGCGGAGCCGCAGCCGCGGGCGCCGGGAGCCACGGCCGGGGACCCGTCCCCGGCGACCCCGGCGGAGGACCTGGCGGAAGCCCTGGAAGCCGCGTTCGGCCCGCCCCCGACCCCCACTGCCGTAACGTCTCTCCACCCCCTCACCAGCCCACCTTCGACCGACCCCCCGCCCGCCGCGGGCGAGGCAGCTGCGGCAACCCCCGCGGCTCCCGCAACCCCCGCGGCCCCCGCCCCCCTCCGTGCCGGAGGCGGTGGGCGGCGGGGGCCCGCCGATCCCGTGACCGGGCTCATGTACCGGCACCGGGACCTCTGCGACCGTGCCGTCGATCCGCTGGAGATCGCCGCCGGGCTGGAGGCGCGCGGGGTGACCGACCGGACGGCGCTGCGCTGCCGGCACCGGGACGTGTTCTCCCTCGCCGAGGAGATGTACGTACGGACCCGCCGCCCCGACTCCGCCCCGCCCGCCTCACCCGCGCCGCTCCCCGGCCCCGGCGCCCGTACCCCCCTCGCGCCCCTCGCCCACCTCCTCCCCCTCCTCGGCGGGCTCCTCGTCCTCGGCGCCACCGCGCTGCCCGGCCGGGCGCAGGCCGCCGTCACCGGCGTCGGCGTGGCCGGGGCCGTGGTCGCGCTGGTGCTCGGGGCGGAGCGGGGGCCGCTGCGCATCAGGCCGGGGCTGCCGGCGGCGGCCGGGCTGGCGGTGGGGTGGCTGCTGGCGTACGCCGTGTACGGGGACTGGCTCCTCGGCGAGCTGCTCGGCGGCGCCACCGGCGTCACCCGTGCGCCCGTCGTGCCGTATCCCACCGCCGCCGCCCTCGCCGGGCTCACCGCCGCCGTGCTGCCCGCCGCCGGCGTCGCCCGGTGGTTCGCCGCCGGGGCCCGGGCCCGGCTGCGGGACAGCCGGGACCTGGCCGAGTTCCGCGCCCGTGTCCGCCCGCTGCTGGCCCTCGCCGTCACCGCCGTGCCCGCCGTCCTCGTCGCGCTGCAACTCGCCGCCGTGGCCGCCGAACCCGTCGTCGGTCAGCTCGCCGAGTCGCCGCGGCAGCCCGCCGTCCACACCCCCTACGCCGCCGGCGTTCCCGGCGCCGTCACCGCCGCCTGCGCGCTCGGCGCCCTCCTCTTCCTCGCCCGCCTGCTCGCCGTGCACGGCTTCCCCCGGGCCGCCGCGTACGGCCTCGCCGCCGCCTGCTTCGCGCAGGTCACGGCGCTGCTGCTGGTCCTGGCCGCCCGGGTGCCCGGGCTGGCCGTGCTCGGCCGTCCGGTCGAGCTGCTGGTCGCCGGCTCCGCAGGGGCCGGCCTGGCCGCCGTACCGGCGGTCGCCTGCGGCGCCGCCGCGCTCGCGCTGCTGGCGTACGCCGGCGGCGTCCTCACCCGAGCCTCCGCCCATCGCATCACCGCAAGGAGCACTACGACATGACCGCACCACTACCCGCCACACCCTCCTCGACCGCCGGGGGTGCGCGATGAGGGTGTTGCTCATCGGCGGCACCGGCTTCGTCGGCCGCTACGTCGCCGACCGGCTGCTCGCCGACCCCGCCGTGCAGCTCACCGCGCTCGGCCGCGGCGACGACGCCGACGTGCGCTTCGACCTGTCCTCCGGCAGCCCCGGCGCGCTGACCCGGTTCCTGGACGCCGTCCACCCGGGCGTCGTCGTCAACTGCGCCGGCACCACCCGCGGCGGCGCCCGGGACCTGACCCGGCACAACACCGTCGCCGTCGCCACCCTCTGCGAGGCGATGCGGCGCAGCGGCTGCTCGGCGCGGCTGGTGCACGTCGGCTGCGCCTCGGAGTACGGGCCCTCCCCGGCCGGTTCGTCGACGGCCGAGGACGCGCTGCCGCGCCCCGGCGGCCCGTACGGGGTGAGCAAGCTGGCCGCGACCGAGCTGGTGCTCGGCTCCGGTCTGGACGCGATCGTGCTGCGGGTGTTCTCGCCCGCGGGCCCCGGCACCCCGGCGGGCTCGCCGCTGGGCCGGCTGGCGGAGGCGCTGCGGCGGGCGATGCAGCAGGGCGACGGCGAGCTGAAGCTCGGCGGGCTCGGCGCGCAGCGGGACTTCGTGGACGTACGGGACGTGGCGCGGGCGGTGCACGCCGCGTCGCTGTCGGCGGCGCAGGGGGTGGTGAACATCGGCGGGGGGCGCGCGGTGCGGCTGCGGGACGCGGTGGCGGCGCTGGCGCGGATCGCGGGGTACGGCGGCCAGCTGCACGAGTACGACACGACGCTGACCGGCCGCATCCCGCAGCCGGCGGGCTCCGGCCACGGCCTCGGCCACGGGAGCCACGGGAGCCACGGCGGCCACGGCCCGGGGCACGGGCCCGGTCACGGCATGGGGCACGGCCCGGGGCACGGCCTCGGCCCCGGCCATGGACCCGGCCACGGGCAGAACGGCGGGCCCGGCACGGAACCGCCGGCGGTCGCCGCGGCGTATCCGTATCCGGACGGGTGCGGAGCCTGGCAGCAGGCGGACATCAGGACGGCACGGGACCGTCTCGGCTGGCGGCCCCGGATCGGAATCGAGGAGAGCCTCGCGGATATCTGGATGGAGGCGGCATGCCGCATCTGAGGTCTGAGGAGACCGGAACGTGGACGGGCCCCACGGGCCCCACGGGCGCCGGGCTGCGGGGCCCGTCCGGAGCCCCGCCCGCCCCCGAGGCGCTGCGCCGCCCCTCGCCGCCGCCCGCCGAGACCCCCCTCCGCCTCGGCGTCCCCGGCTACGCGCACCCCCTGCTCGCCCCCGTCGAGTGGGGCGCGCTGACCCGGCCCGCCGCCGCCGGCGCCGTGCACTGGACGGTGCTCGACGTCGCCGCCGGCCCCGGCGCCCGCCCCGACCCGGACTGCCTGGACGTCGCGGGGCGGCTGAAGTCGGCCCGGGTGCGCACCCTCGGCCGCCTCGACCTTCGCAACGGCCACCGGCCCTTCGGCGAACTCGTCTCCGACGCGCACCGGTTCCTGGAGTGGTACCGCGTCGACGGCTTCTACCTCGGCCGCTGCCCCGCCGACCGGGACCGGCTGCCGGAGGTCCGGCGCGTCGCGGCCACGCTGGGCGCCCTGTCCCCGCGCGCCCACGTCGTCCTCGGCATCGGCACGCACCCGTACCCCGGCTACGCGGAGGTCGCCGACCAGCTCGTCACCTTCGCCGGCCCGTGGGCCGGCTACCGCTGGTCGCAGGTCGCGGAGTGGACCGCGGAGCTGCCCGCCGAGCGGTTCTGCCACCTGGTCCACGGCGTGCCCTCGACGCATCTGGAGGAGGCCCTGCGGATCGCCCGCTGGCAGGGCGCGGCCTCGGTGTTCTTCACCGACCGGCCCGGCTGGGAGGCCCTGCCCGGTTACTGGGACACCCTTGTCTCGCGTCTCGGACAGGGTGTCTCGGAATGAGGAGGCGCGTGGCAGTGTTACGGGAAGACCCACTGTGCTCTCACACGCTTACGGAGTCCCCGTGTCGCTGCCACCGCTGGTCGAGCCCGCCGCCGAGCTGACCGTCGACGAGGTCCGCAGGTACTCGCGCCACCTCATCATCCCGGACGTGGGGATGGAGGGCCAGAAGCGGCTGAAGAACGCCAAGGTGCTCTGTGTGGGCGCCGGCGGTCTCGGCTCGCCCGCCCTGATGTACATGGCCGCCGCGGGCGTGGGCACGCTCGGCATCGTCGAGTTCGACGAGGTCGACGAGTCGAACCTGCAGCGCCAGATCATCCACAGCCAGGCGGACATCGGCCGCTCCAAGGCCGAGTCCGCCCGCGACACCGTCCTCGGCATCAACCCGCTGGTCACGGTGCAGCTGCACGAGGAGCGGCTGGACTCGGACAACGTCATGGAGCTGTTCGCGCAGTACGACCTGATCGTCGACGGCACGGACAACTTCGCCACCCGCTACCTGGTCAACGACGCCTGCGTGCTGCTCGGCAAGCCGTACGTCTGGGGCTCCATCTACCGCTTCGACGGCCAGGCGTCGGTCTTCTGGGCCGAGCACGGCCCCTGCTACCGCTGCCTGTACCCCGAGCCCCCGCCGCCCGGCATGGTGCCGAGCTGCGCCGAGGGCGGCGTGCTCGGCGTGCTGTGCGCGTCGGTCGGCTCCATCCAGGTCAACGAGGCCATCAAGCTGCTCGCCGGCATCGGCGACCCGCTGGTCGGCCGGCTGATGATCTACGACGCCCTGGAGATGCAGTACCGCCAGGTAAAGGTCCGCAAGGACCCGGACTGCGCGGTCTGCGGCGAGAACCCGACCGTCACCGAGCTGATCGACTACGAGGCGTTCTGCGGCGTCGTCTCCGACGAGGCGCAGGAGGCCGCGGCCGGCTCCACGATCACTCCGAAGCAGCTCAAGGAGTGGATCGACGACGGTGAGAACATCGACATCATCGACGTCCGGGAGCCCAACGAGTACGAGATCGTCTCGATCCCCGGCGCCCGGCTGATCCCGAAGAACGACTTCCTGATGGGCAACGCCCTGGAGGGGCTGCCGCAGGACAAGAAGATCGTCTTGCATTGCAAGACGGGTGTCCGGTCCGCGGAAGTCCTGGCGGTGCTGAAGTCGGCCGGCTTCGCCGACGCGGTCCACGTGGGCGGCGGCGTCGTCGGCTGGGTGAACCAGATCGAGCCGCAGAAGCCCGTCTATTAAGAGATGACGCACGCGCGCCGCCGGAGCCGGTTCCCGGCGGCGCGCACGCGTGCGCCCGCCCTACTTCCGGCAGGTCGTGTCGTCCTCCGGGACCGTGCCGTCGAGCAGGTAGGAGTCGACCGCCCGCTGCGTGCAGCGGTTGCCGCTGCCGTACGCCCCGTGCCCCTCGCCGACGCGCGTCAGCTTCACCGCCACGTCACCGCCCAGCGCGTCGACCATCTTCTGCGTGCCCTCGTACGGCGTCGCCGGGTCGCCGGTGGTGCCGACGACCAGGATCTCGTCGGCGCCCGCCGCGCTCACCTCCGGCGTGGAGCGCTCGCCCGTCACCGGCCAGCCCTCGCACGACGCCATGCCCCAGGCCATGAAGTCGCCGAAGACCGGCGACGCCTTCCGGAACTCCGGCAGCTGCTCGCGGATCCGGGCCGGCGAGTACCGGTCCCGGGTGTCCGCGCAGTTGATGGCGACGAAGGACGACTGGAGCGTGTTGTAGTGGCCGTCGGGGTCGCGGCCGTTGAGCGCGTCGGCGAGGAGCATCAGGGTCGCGCCGTCGTCGTCCTCCGCCTGCCGCAGCCCCTGCGTCAGCAGCGGCCACAGCTGCCGGGAGTAGAGCGACTGCGCGATCCCCCCGGTCGCCAGCGACTCGGTCAGGTCGCGGCCGGAGGCGCCCGGGATCGGCGTGCCGTCCAGCCGCTTCAGCAGGTCCGCGACCTCGCCGGTGGCGGCCGGGCCGCCGCCGAGGGGGCAGTCCTCGCCGTTCTTCGCGCAGTCCCCGGCGTAGTTCTCCAGCGCCCGCTGGAAGCCCTTCGCCTGGGCCAGCGACAGCTCCGCGCTGTTCTGCGTCGGGTCCACCGGGCTGTCGAGCACGGCCCGGCCGATCCGCTCGGGGAAGAGGTGGGCGTAGACGGCGCCCAGTTCGGTTCCGTAGGAGATGCCGAAGTAGTGCATCTTGTCGTCGCCGAGGGCGGCGCGCATGAGGTCCATGTCGCGGGCGGCGCTCTCGGTGCCGAGGTGCGGCAGGATCCGGCCCGACTTCTTCTCGCACGCGGCGGCGAAGTCGCGGATCCGGCCGAGGTACGCCTTCTCCTCGGCCCTGTCGTCGGGGGTGTTGTCGGCGGCGAAGTACGTGTCGAGGGCGCGGTCGCCGAGGCAGCGCACGCCCTCGCTGCGGCCGACCCCGCGGGGGTCGAAGCTGACGAGGTCGTAGCGCTTGCGCAGCGTCTTGTACTGGTCGGCCAGGCCCGGGAGGGTGTCGACGCCGGAGCCGCCGGGGCCGCCGAAGTTGAACAGCAGCGAGCCGAGGCGCTCCGGCCGCGGGCCGGTGGCCGCGGCGCGGATCATGGCGATGCCGATCTTCTCGCCGTCCGGCCGGTCGTGGTCGAGCGGCACGTCGAGCGTGCCGCACTGCCAGTCGACCTCGGCGGCGGGCGCGCCCGGCGCGGGCGCGGGGAGGTTCTTGCACGCCGTCCAGTCGATGCCGGTGCCCGCCGCCCCGTCCTCCCGGCCGCTGGAGCTGTCGGACGACGCCGCGACGCCGCACCCGCCCGCGGTGAGGGCGGTCAGCAGGACGGCCGCGGCGGCGGCGACGGCGGTGGTCAGGGTGGCGGTGGCCCGCACGGCGGCTCCCCGGGGGTCGGCGGTGGCGTTCTGCCATCGTCCGGCGGCCCGGGGGCGGTCGCGCGCTGCGCGGGGCGTACGGGTGAGCGGGCGGCGCCCCGCGCGCGGCCCGTACGCGCTGCGCCCGCGTACGCGCTGCGCCCCCCGCGTCCGCTACAGCGCGCCCTTGCGGGTCAGGTGCGTGAACGACAGCCAGCCCGGCAGCACCGGCATCCAGAACGTCAGCAGCCGGAACAGCAGCACCGCCGACAGCGCCGTGTCGCTCGGTATCCCCGCCGCCGTCAGACCCGCCGTGAGCGCCAGTTCCACCGCGCCCACGCCGCCCGGCGTCGGCGCCGCCGAGCCCAGCGCGTTGCCGGCGAGGAAGACCACGGCGACGCTCGCGAAGCTGAGGTCGCCGCCGAAGGCCCGTACCGAGGCGTCCAGACAGAGCACGAACGACAGCGTCATCAGCACCATGCCGCCGATGCCCGCCGCCAGCTTCTGCGGGCGCTGCAACACGTCCAGCATGCGCGGCACCACGCCCGCGAACAGCGACCGGATCCGCGACGCCACCGCCTTCCGCAACAGCGGCACGGCGGTGATGATCAGGATCAGCACCGCCGCCGCGAGCAGCCCCGCGATGACCGTGCGGGACGGGGACAGCGACGGCGTCCGCTCGGTCCCCGTCAGATAGCCGAAGGTGAGCAGCAGCAGCACGTGGCTGCCGAGCCCGAAGAGCTGCGAGGCGCCGACGCTGGCCACCGCCAGCCCGGGCCGCACGCCCGACTTCTGCAAAAAGCGGGTGTTGAGCGCGACCCCGCCGACCGCCGCCGGGGCGACCAGCTTGACGAACGAGGCGGCGACCTGCGCCAGCACCGTGCGCGCGTACGGCACCCGCTCGGGCACGAAGCCCAGCAGCGACAGCGCGGCGGCGAAGTAGGTGGCGGTGGAGAAGACCACGGCCAGCGCCGCCCAGCGCCAGTTCGCCTGCGCCAGCACGTCGTCGACCTTGACGTGGGTGAGCTGCGTCAGCAGGAAGTACGCGGCGAAGACGCCCGCGATGATGCTGACGAGCGTGCGCGGCCGGATCCGCTCGATCCGCACCGGCTCCACCGGCGCCTGCGGCCGCATCCGCAGCACGTGGTGCCGGATCTGGGTGAGCACGTCCTCCTCGCGGGCCTCGTCGAGCGCGCCCTCGATCGCCCGCTTCTCGGCCTGCTTGGCGGCCCGCATGCTCTTGCGGTCCCCGGCCGCCTGGTGCCTGCGCGACCGCGACGCCTCGATGACCGCCTCGCGCTCGCGCGCCGCCCGCTCCCGGGAGAGCCGGCGCAGCTCCGCGCGGGTGTCCCGGGTCAGCGCGATCGGCTGGAGCAGCGGCAGGGCGTCGGCGACCGTGTCCGGGCCGAGCACCTCGACCGCCGCCGCGACCGCCCGCTCGGCGCCGACGCGCAGCGCGAAGGTGGTGAGGAGCTGGGCGATGTCCATGCGCAGCACGACGTCGCCGGCGGCGATCTCGCCGCTGCTGAGGTCGGTGAGGACCACCTCGCCCCCGCCGGTCACCAGCACGGCGTCCGCGTCGAGCCGGCGGTGCGCGATGCGGCGCGACTGGAGCGCCCTGACCTGCCGCCAGCTCTCGGCCATCAGCGCGTTGGTGAGGGCCTCGTCGGGGAGGGAGTGCAGCGGGCGGCCGCCGGTGTGCTCGTAGACGAGCATGACCGCGTCGGGGCCGAGGTCGGAGGTGGCGATGAGCTTGGGGGCGTTGGCGCCGGCGGCGATCGCGGCGTACGACAGCAGCGCCTCCTGCTCCAGCGCCTGCCGGAGCGACTGCATGCTGCGCCGCTGGTAGACGCCGCGCAGCGAGAGCCGGCGCCAGGCGCGGTAGAAGAAGCCCTGGGCCTGCTGCTCCCGGTCGACGACGGTGACGTCCAGCGGCGGGCCGTCCTCCAGGGTGACGACGAACCGCCGCCCGCGGCCGTCGCCGTCCAGGTCCGGCTGCTCGTCCGGCACCAGCGCGCTGACCGGGCGGAAGCCGACGCGGCGCATGCCGGCGAGGAGGTTGCGGCCGGTGGGGCGGACGTTGGGGGAGCCGACCGCGTACATCGTCCCGTACGCGACGGTCCAGCCGATGAGGACGGTGAGCAGGATGGCGAACGGGGTGGTGTAGCCGCCGACGAGCACCGCGAGGGCGTCGAGCGACAGGACCGTCCACATCAGCACGCGCCAGCGGGCGTGCCGGGACATGCCGACGGCGGTCATGTAGGCGATGACGGGGGCGAGATAGCCGTGCACGGGGTCGGTGCGCTCGCCGTCGCGGGCGATCTGCGTCAGCGCGCCCTGCACGGAGCCGGGGGCGGCCTCGGAGACCCAGAGGGAGACGGCGAGGCCGGCGCCGTGCGCGAGCACGGCGGCGAGCACGCCGTCGGCGATGCGCAGGCCGTCGCGCTTGACGAGGCGTTCGACGGCGAACGCGACCGGGACGATGAGGACGGCGATGCTGGAGGTCAGGCCGCCGAGGGTGACGACGAACGAGGGCGTGTACTCGGCGCCCTTGGTGATGTCCTCCTCCAGGCCCTCGGTGGTGGCGTGCGCGACCGCGGCGAGGCCGAGGACGGCGGCGATGCCGAGGACGCCGAGGAGGAGCCGCATGAGGTCGGACGGGCGGTGCACGCGGGCGGGGAGGAGGGGGTCGTCGCCTTCGAGGGGGCCGGGGGCGGCGCGGCGGCGGGAGTCGTGGTGCCCGCGCGGCGCGCGGCCGTCACCGTTGCGGGCGCCCCGGCCGTCCCGTGCGTCCGCGTCCCGGCGGTCTCCCTTGCCCGGGCCGTCCCGACCGTCCCTGACGTCGACGCCGTCCCGGCCGTCACCGCCGTCCCGGCCGTCTCCCTTGTCCTGGCCGTCCTCCCGGCCGTTCCCGGTGTCCCGGCGGGCAGGGCTCTGCGCCTCCGTGGCCGGCTCTGCCGGCGGAGGCTCGGCCGCGGAGTCGCGCCGCATGCCCTGAGTTGTCCCGTCTTCGTCTCGTATCACCAGTCACCGCCCGCACGATGGTGGCACGAGCATGTCTCCGATGGTCGCATCCGGGTGTGCTTTGCGGCGGTGTGGCCGCCGCCCGTCCCCCGCCCCCGCCCGCCGCGGCGCCGGCTGTCGGCGGCCTGCGGCAGGATGGGGCGGATGGACGACGAGACGCCCCCCGCCGGCACCCCGGGCCCCGAAGCGGCTCTTCTCGACGAGTATGCGGACCGGGTGCTCTCCGTGACAGAGCACATCCCGCCGGGCCACGTGATGACGTACGGGGACGTGGCGGAGTTCATAGGCCGCGGCGGGCCGCGCCAGGTGGGCCGGGTGATGGCCCTCTACGGCGGCCCCGTGCCCTGGTGGCGCGTGGTGCGCGCGGACGGCCGCCTGCTGCCCGGCCACGAGCGCGACGCCCTGGAGCAGTACCGCGTGGAGGGCACGCCGCTGCGCACCACCACCGCCGGTGAGCAGCGCATCGACCTCCGTCGCGCCCGCTGGGACGGCGGCGGCGACGGTGTCGGGAGTCATATCTGACAGCTTCCGACACCGGGCACCAAACGGCCCGGGCCGCCGCCCGTACGGAGTACGGTTCGGCAACCGGCTCCCGAACCGCGGCCCCTCCGGGCCGCCCGACCTCCCCCGGCTGTCCGACCTCTTACCCCGGCGATAAATGTGAGCACTGCGTCCGTCTCCTCCCCGGCCTACCGGCTCGTCCGCACCCCGCCCGTGCGGCCGGCCCCTCCTGTGCCGGACGCGCGGCAGCGCGCGGTGGTTGACCACGGCGACGGACCGCTGCTCGTCCTCGCCGGGCCGGGCACGGGCAAGACCACCACCCTGGTGGAGGCGGTCACCGAGCGGGTCAGGCGCGGCACGGACCCCGAGCGGATCCTCGTACTGACGTTCAGCCGCCGGGCGGCGGTGGAGCTGCGCGACCGGATGGCCGCCCGGCTGGCCGGCGCGGGCGCCCGGACGCCGCAGGCGAGCACGTTCCACTCGTACTGCTACGCGCTGGTGCGGGCGCACCAGGACGCGGAGATGTTCGTCGAGCCGCTGCGGCTGCTGTCCGGGCCGGAGCAGGACGTCGTCGTACGGGAACTGCTCGCCGGCCACGAGGAGGACGGCGAACGGGCCCGGGTGTCCTGGCCGGGCGAGCTGCGGGCGGGCCTGACGACGCGCGGGTTCGCGGACGAGGTGCGGGCGGTGCTGGCGCGCAGCCGGGAGCTGGGGCTGGGGGCGGCGGCGCTGGAGAGGTTCGCGGCGGCGGCCGGGCGGCCGGACTGGGCGGCGGCGGGGGAGTTCCTGGCGGAGTACCTGGACGTGCTCGACATGCAGGGCGTGCTGGACTACGCGGAGCTGGTGCACCGGGCGGTGCTCCTCGCCGAGACCGAGCGGGTGGCGGCGGAGCTGGCGGGCCGGTACGACGCGGTGTTCGTCGACGAATACCAGGACACCGACGCGGCGCAGGTGCGGCTGCTGCGGGCGCTGGCGGGCGGCGGCCGGACGCTGGTCGCCTTCGGCGACCCGGACCAGTCGATCTACGCGTTCCGCGGGGCGGACGTCGGCGGGATCCTGACATTCCCGGAGGTCTTCCCCCGGCGCGACGGCCGGCCCGCGCCGGTCGCGGTCCTGGGCACGTCGCGGCGCTCCGGCGCGAAGCTGCTGGCGGCGACGCGGCTGCTGACCCGCCGGATGCCGCTGCCGCGGCTGCCGTCGGCGGCGGTACGGGCCCACCGGGCGCTGGCGTCGCCGCGCGCGGGGGGCCGGGTGGAGGCGTACACGTACCCGACGGCCAGCGGCGAACTGGACAACGTCGCGGACATCCTGCGCCGCGCGCACCTCGAAGACGGCGTGCCCTGGCGCGAGATGGCGGTCCTGGTCCGCGCGGGCGCCCGCACGATCCCGTCGGTGCGCCGCGCCCTGACGTCGGCGGGAGTGCCGCTGCACATCACGGGCGACGACCTGCCGCTGCGTCACGAACCGGCGGCGCAGCCGCTGCTGACGGCGCTGCGGGTCGCCGCCACGGGTGCCCTGCCGGGCGGGCGGGTGACGGTGACCGGCGCGACGGAGGGCGCGGCACCCGACCCGGGGACGGGTACCGGGGCGCGCGGGGACGCGGCGGTCCCGGGTGACGGTGCGGCAACCGGGCGTACGCCGGCAACGGGTGGGCGGGTGGGAGACCCGGCGCCGGAGGCGCCGCCGACCGGCGCGACGGAAGCCGCGGCACCCGACCCGGGGACGAACCCGAAGGAGCGCGACAGCGCCCCCGCACCCGGCGGCGAGCAGCCGCCAAGCGCCTCCGCACCCGGCACCGACCCCGACCCCGACACCGACCCCGCGCCCGCCCCCGACTCCAACCCCGACCCCGGCACCAACCCCGCGCCCGACCCCTGGATCACCCCCGACACCGCCCTCACCCTCCTCTCCTCCCCCCTCGGCGGCATGGACGCCGCCGACCTGCGCCGCCTCGGCCGCGCCCTCCGCGAGGAGGAGCGCGGCGCCGGGCGCGCGGTCCCCCGCCCCTCCGACGTGCTCCTCGCCGAGGCCCTCGCCGAGCCCGAACGCCTCGTCGCCCACGACCGCGCCTACGCCGCCGGCGCCCTCCGCCTCGGCCGCCTCCTCCGCACCGCCCGCGACACCCTCACCCGCGGCGGCACCGCGGAAGCCGCCCTGTGGGAGCTCTGGCACCACACCCCCTGGCCCGACCGCCTCCAGCGGGCTGCCGCCCGCGGCGGCCCCGCCGGGCGCAACGCCGACCGCGATCTCGACGCCGTGTGCGCCCTCTTCGAGGCCGCCGCCCGCGCCGAGGACCGCACCGGCGGCCGCGGCGCGCTGAACTTCCTGGCGGAGCTGGAGGCGCAGGACATCGCGGCCGACCTCCTCACCCGCCGCGCCGACGCGGCCCCCGGCGGCCCGGCCGGTCCCGACGCCGTACGCCTCATGACGGCGCACCGCGCGAAGGGCCTGGAGTGGCGGCTCGTCGTCGTCGCCCAGGTCCAGGAGGGGCTCTGGCCCGATCTGCGCCGCCGCGGCTCCCTGCTGGAGGCCGACCGCATCGGGCGCGACGGCCTCGCCGAGCCGCTGCCGCCCGGCGCGATCCTCGCCGAGGAGCGCCGGCTCTTCTACGTCGCCGCCACCCGCGCCCGCGAACGGCTCGTCGTCACGGCGGTGAAGGCGCCGGCGGAGGACGGCGACCAGCCGTCGCGGTTCCTCGGCGAGCTGGGTGTCGACCCGAAGGACGTCACCGGCCGCCCCCGCCGCCCGCTGTCCGTCGCCGCGATGGTCGCCGAGCTGCGCGCGACGACCGTCGACCCCGAGGCGTCCGACGCCCTGCGCGCCGCCGCCGCCGAGCGGCTGGCCCGGCTGGCGGCGCCGGCGGACGACGGCCGCCCGCTGGCGCCGGCCGCGGACCCGGAGCGCTGGTGGGGGCTGGACGACCCGACCGAGAACACGGTCCCGCTGCGCGACCGCGACCTGCCCGTCGCGCTGTCGGGCAGCGCCGTGGGGCAGTTGGTGGACACGTGCGCGCTCCAGTGGTTCCTCGGCCGCGAGGTGCGCGCCGGTGAACCGGCCTCCGCCGCCCAGGGCTTCGGCCTCGTCGTCCACGCCCTCGCCGACGAGGTCGCCTCCGGGCGCACCCCCGCCGACCTCGACGCGCTCATGGAGCGCCTGGACGGGGTCTGGGACGGGCTCGCCTTCGACGCGCCGTGGAAGTCCGCGCAGGAGAAGGGCCATGCCCGCGCCGCCCTGGAGCGCTTTCTGCGCTGGCACGTGCTGGAGCGGGGCCGCCGGCCGGTGGCCAGCGAGCGGGACTTCGACGTCACGCTGAAGGCCGGGACGTACGAGGTGCAGATCAAGGGCACCATGGACCGCGTCGAGGAGGACGACGAAGGCCGGGCGTACGTCGTCGACTTCAAGACCGGCAAGTCCCGGCCGACCGGCCCGGAGGTGGCCGAGCACGCCCAACTGGCCGTGTACCAGGCGGCGGTGGCCGAGGGCGCGGCCGGCGCGGAGCGTACCGTTCCGGGCGGCGCGGAGCTGGTCCACCTGCGTATCGGCGCGCCCGTCCGGGAGGGCGGCGACGCGCTGCCGAAGGTGCAGCGGCAGCCGCCGCCGGAGGGCGACTGGGTGCCGCGGCTGCTGGCGACCGCCGCCGCCCGGGTGCTGGACGAGCGCTTCGGGCCGACGCCCGGCGACCACTGCGCGCAGTGCGCTTTCCGCAGCTCGTGCAGCGCCCGCCCGGAGGGGCGGCACGTCGTGGAGTGAGGTCGCGGGGGTGCCCGGAGAGTGAGACCCGGTGTGACAGGCGGACTCGAATGTGGTCGTATGACCAATCAGTCAGGCGTAAACATCGAGTAAGGAATGAACGTGCGGAAGAGCGTGGTGGCGGGGGTCCTGGTCTCAGCCCTGGGTGTGACGGTCCTGTCGGCCTGCGGCAGCGAGGAGGACGGCCTCGCGAGCAAGTCGGCCGAGGAGATCCAGGAGGAGACGGTGGACGCCATGCGCTCCGCCAAGTCGATGAAGCTGGACTTCGAGCAGACGGGCAGCCAGAAGATCTCCGCGAGCATGTCACTGACCAAGAGCGGCGAGTGTACGGGCACGCTCGGCATGGACGGCGCCAACGCGGAGGTCCGGCGCGTCGACGGCACGACGTACATGAAGCCGGACACGAAGTTCTGGGAGCAGAGCGTCGGCAGCCCGGAGCAGGCGCAGCTCATCGAGGCGACGGTGGGCGACCGCTGGGTGGAGGCGGGCAGCGGGCAGGACGACTTCGCGTCCTTCTGCGACCTCGACGCGCTCCTCAAGGGCCTGGACGAGGACAAGGGCGACAAGAAGGAGAACACCGAGAAGGGCGACGAGGGCGAGGTGCGGGGCACCCCGACCATCGAGCTGATCTCGAAGGAGGACGGCGAGACCACCACGGTGAACATCGCCACGGAGGGCGAGGCGTACATCCTCAGCCTGAAGACCGAGGGCGGGGACGAGCCGGGCTCGGCCGAGTTCTCGAAGTTCAACGAGAAGGTGAACGTCGAGGCCCCGGCCGACGCGGTGAACCTCAACGAGCTGGGCGGCTGACGCCGGCCGGGGACCGGGCCGCCACCGGGCGCGTACGCCCCGTAGCGCATCCCCCGTCCCCCGCGCCCGTCGACGGCCGGGCGGCCCCGGTTGTCGGCGGGCGCCGCTACGCTCGCTGGGATGCCGGCTCGTCTCACCCACCCCGATCAGCTCAAGGAGCTCCTCGGGATCCCCTTCACCGCGGAGCAGACGGCGTGCATCACCGCGCCGCCCGCACCGCAGGTCATCGTGGCCGGGGCGGGCTCCGGCAAGACGACGGTGATGGCGGCCCGGGTGGTATGGCTGGTCGGCACCGGCCAGGTCGCGCCGGAGCAGGTGCTGGGGCTGACGTTCACGAACAAGGCGGCGGCGGAGCTGGCGGAGCGGGTGCGCCGGGCGCTGGCGCGGGCGGGGGTCACGCCGGCGGACGGGGCCGCGGGCGCGGCGTACGGGGACGGCGCGTACGGCGACGGCGACGCCGAGCCCGGCGAGCCGCGGATCTCCACCTACCACGCCTTCGCCGGCCAGCTGCTCAAGGACCACGGCGTACGCATCGGCCTCGAACCCGGCGCCCGCCTCCTCGCCGACGCCACCCGCTACCAGCTCGCCGCCCACGTCCTGCGCACCGCCCCCGGACCGTTCCCGGCGCTGACGAAGTCCCTCCCGGCCCTCGTCACCGAACTCCTCGCCCTCGACGCCGAGCTCGCCGAACACCTCGTGGACCCGGACGCGCTCGCCGACTTCGGCGCCGCGCAGCTCGCCGACCTGGACCGGGTCCGGCTCACCAACGACGAGCTGCGCAAGGCCCCCCGCGCCGCGCAGGCCCGGCAGGAGCTGCTGCGGCTCGTACGGGACTACCGGCGCGAGAAGCGCCGCCGCGACCTGCTCGACTTCGGCGACCAGATCGCCCACTCCGCGCTGCTCGCCGAGGCCCACCCGGCGGTGGGGCGGCAGCTGCGCGACGAGTGCCGGGTGGTGCTGCTCGACGAGTACCAGGACACGTCCGTCGCCCAGCGGCGGCTGCTGGCGGGGCTGTTCGGCGGCTCCGGCGGCGGCGCCGGGCACGCCGTGACCGCCGTCGGCGACCCCTGCCAGGCGATCTACGGCTGGCGCGGCGCGTCCGTCGCCAACCTCGACGACTTCCCCGTCCACTTCCCGTACGCCGACGGCCGACCCGCGCGCCGCCAGGCGCTCAGCGAGAACCGGCGCAGCGGCGGCCGCCTCCTCGCCCTCGCCAACGGCCTCGCCGCCCCCCTGCGCGAACGGCACGTCGGCGTCGAGGCGCTGCGCCCGGCGGCCGGCGCGGAGCGGCACGGCACCGTGCGCTGCGCGCTGCTGCCGACGTACGGGGCGGAGCTGGCGTGGCTGGCGGACTCGGTGGCGCACCTGGTGCGTACGGGCACGGCCCCCGGCGACATCGCCGTGCTGTGCCGTACCGCCGGCGACTTCGGCGAGATCCAGGCGGCGCTGGTCGCCCGGGACGTCCCCGTGGAGGTCGTGGGGCTCGCCGGGCTGCTGGACCTGCCGGAGGTCGCCGACCTGGTGGCGATGTGCGAGGTGCTCCAGGACCCGGCCGCCAACGCCGCGCTCGTACGCCTCCTGACCGGCCCCCGGTGGCGCATCGGCGCCCGCGACCTGGCGCTGCTGGGGCGCCGCGCGCGGCTGCTGGTGGCCACGGCGGGCCCGGACGGCGAGCCGGACGCGGACGAGCGGCTGGTGCGGGCCGTCGACGGCGTCGACCCGGCGGAGGTGGCGTCGCTGGCCGACGCGCTGGACACGTTCCTCCAGGCCCGGCAGGCCGACGACGGGCTGCCGTTCAGCGCGGCGGCGCGGAAGCGGTTCGCCCGGCTGGCGACGGAGCTGCGGGAGCTGCGGCGGTCGCTGGCGGACCCGCTGATGGACGTGCTGCACCGGGTCCTGGGCGCCACCGGCCTGGAGGTCGAGCTGTCCGCCTCGCCGCACGCGCTGGCCGCCCGGCGGCGGGAGACGCTGGCGCGCTTCCTCGACGTCGCCGCGGACTACGCGGCGTCGGCGGCGCTGGACGGGGAGGCGACGCTGCTGGGGTTCCTGGGGTTCCTGCGGACGGCGGCGCAGTACGAGAAGGGGCTCGACAGCTCGCTGCCGGGGGACGGCCGGGACACGGTCAAGGTGCTCACGGCGCACAAGGCCAAGGGGCTGGAGTGGGACGTCGTGGCGGTGCCGGGGCTGGTGGAGAAGCACTTCCCGAGCCGGCAGCCGCGGGAGTCGTGGGTCACCCAGGGCAAGGTGCTGCCGCACGCGCTGCGGGGGGACGCGGAGACGCTGCCGGACGTGGGGGAGTGGACGGCGCGGGGGCTGAAGGACTTCAAGGCGGCGATGCGGGAGCACCAGGAGGTCGAGGAGCTGCGGCTGGGGTACGTCACGGTGACCCGGCCGCGGTCGCTGCTGCTGGGCTCGGGGCACTGGTGGGGGCCGACGCAGAAGGAGGCACGCGGTCCCTCGGCGTTCCTGGACGCGCTGCGGGAGCACTGCGAGCGGGGCGGCGGGGAGGTCGAGGCGTGGGCGCCGGAGCCCCCGAAGGAGGCCGAGAATCCGGCCCTGGCGGAGCACGCGGCCGAGCGCGCGTGGCCGCTGCCGCTGGACCCGGCGGCGACGACCCGCCGCCGCGAGGCGGCGGCGGCGGTACGCGCGGCCCTGGCCCGCCGCACGGCGGGCGGCGGCACCGCCGACGGCCCGACCCCCGGCGCAGACGGCAACGACCCCCCCGCACCCGACGAACCCGCGCCTGGTGTGTCCGCGCCCGGCGAGCCTGCGCCCGGCGAGCCTGCGCCTGGTGTGCCCGTGGCCGGCGGGCCCGTGCCTGGTGTGTCCGCGCCCGGTGGGTCCGCGCTTGGTGTGCCTGCGCCCGGCGACGAGCCGCCCGCGTCCGGCGGGTCCGTGCCCCACGCGTCCGCCCCCGCGCCGGAGGCGCCGGGTGGCGGCACGCGGCCGGACCCCGCGCTCTCACCGGCGGCGGAGCACGGCTTCGCGGCCGAGGGCGCGTCCGGTCCGGAAGGAGCCCGGTCCGGCGCACCCGGCGAGTCCGCGGGCAGGCCCGCGACGGACCCCCCGCCCGCGCCGGAGGCGCCGGGCGGGGCCGGGGCGCGTACGGGCGACGTCCCGCCCCCGGGCGCCCCGGTGGCGCCGGCGGCGCCGCCCGTCCTCGGGGGCGCCGACGCGCGGGTCGTCGAGTCCTGGGACCGCGACCTCGACGCCCTCGAAGCCGAACTCCGCGCCGCCCGGCAGCCCGTCCGGGACGTCACCCTGCCCGCCTCCCTCACCGCCTCCCAGCTCCTCCGCCTCGCCGCCGACCCCGAGACGTTCACCCGCGAGCTGGCCCGGCCCATGCCCCGGCCGCCGATGCCCGCCGCGCGCCGCGGGACGCGGTTCCACGCCTGGGTCGAGTCCCGCTTCGAGGCGCTGCCGCTGCCCATGCTCGGCCCCGACGAGCTGCCCGGCGGCGCGGCGGACGGGCCGGACGGGCCGGACGCGCCGGACATCGCCGACGAGCGCGACCTGGCCGCGCTCAAGGAGGCGTTCGAGCGGTCCCCGTACGCCCGGCGCACCCCGTACCGCCTGGAGGCCCCCTTCGAGCTCGGCCTCGCCGGCCGCCTGATCCGCGGCCGCATCGACGCCGTCTACCGCGACCCCGCCGGCCGCTACGAGATCGTCGACTGGAAGACCGGCCGCAGCGGCAGCGCCGACCCCCTCCAGCTCGCCGTCTACCGCCTCGCCTGGGCCGAGCAGGAGCGGCTTCCCCTCGACGAGGTGACCGCCGCCTTCCTGTTCGTACGCACCGGGGAGATCGTCCGCCCGCCCGCGCTGCCGGGCAGAGCTGAGCTTGAGGCCCTGCTGTCCGGCCGGACGGATTAGGCTCGGGGGCATGTGCATCACCTCCGGCAGCGTCGCCGACCTTTCGGCGTGCCCGCGGGACGTGTGCGAGGGGGCCGTGAGCGGCGCGGCGGAAGGGGAGCAGCAGTGACCACGGGCACCGACCGGGCGGCCTCTCGACCGGTTTCCTTCACGGCGGACAGCGGCGTCGACCGCGCCGCCCACCACCGCCTCGACGAGGCGTGGCTGGCGGCGGCCTGGAGCCATCCGACGACCCGCGTCTTCGTGGTCTGCGAGGGCCAGGTGCTCATCGACGACACCCCCGACGGCGGGACCCGGCTGGTGACGACGCCGGCCTTCGAGGCCCCGCCGACCGAGCAGCACCGCTACTTCCTCGGCACCGACGCCGACGGCGTGCGCTACTTCGCGCTGCAGAAGGACGCGCTGCCCGGCCGCATGGACGACACCGCGCGCGCGGCGGGGCTGCGGGAGGCGGGGCTGCTGCTGTCGGAGCGGGACGCCGGGCTGATGGTGCACGCCGTCGCGCTGGAGAGCTGGCAGCGGCTGCACCGCTTCTGCTCGCGCTGCGGCGAGCGTACGGTCATCGCCGCCGCCGGCCACATCCGCCGCTGCCCGGCGTGCGGCGCCGAGCACTACCCCCGTACCGATCCCGCCGTGATCATGGCCGTGACGGACCCGGAGGACCGGATCCTGCTGGGCCGGCAGCTGCACTGGCCGGAGGGGCGCTTCTCGACGCTCGCGGGCTTCGTCGAGCCCGGTGAGTCGCTGGAGCACGCGGTGCGGCGGGAGGTCCGCGAGGAGGCGGGCGTGGTGGTCGGCGACGTGGACTACGTGGCCAGCCAGCCGTGGCCGTTCCCCTCCAGCCTCATGGTGGGCTTCCTCGCGCGCGCGGAGGACGAGAAGGGCGCGGAGATCCAGGTGGACGGCGAGGAGCTGCACGAGGCGCGCTGGTTCTCGCGCGCGGAGCTGGCCGCCGCGTACGAGTCGGGCGAGGTGCTGCCGCCGTTCGGGATCTCGATCGCGGGGCGGCTGATCGAGCTGTGGTACGGCTCGGACCTGCCGCGGCGGCCGGGCTGACGGCCGCCGCGGGTCCTGCCGGCCGGCACCGCCCCGCGGTGCCGGCGCCCCGGGTCAGGCGCCGAGGGCGGCCTTGACCTGGGCCAGCGACGGGTTCGGCATGGCGACGGACTCGCCGCCCTGCTTCGGGACCACGACGACGGTGGGCACCAGCTGGTTGCCGTTGTTCACGCTCTCGACGTACGCGGCGGAGTCCGGGTCCTGCTCGATGTTGATCTCCTCGAAGGTGATGCCCTCGCGGTCCATCTGGCTCTTGAGCCGGCGGCAGTAGCCGCACCACGTGGTGCTGTACATCGTGACGGTGCCCGCCATGTCGCTGCGCTCCTCAGGGGTCGGGGTCAGGGGTCGGCCGGGTCGCGGCGCGCTCTGTTCCGGAGGGTCAACGTACCCCGGACCGCCGCCATTCCCGCCGGCCCGCCCGCCCCGCCTGTGGACAGCCGGGGCCGGACGCGGGGGCTGTGGACAACCGGCACACCGGTCCCGGCGGACCTGGCAGCATGGCGGGGTGACAGCAGCACCGCAGCCCCCGCAGTCCTCCCGGCCCACCCTGTCCACCGAGCCCACGGAGACCACGGAGTTCCCCGCCGTCCCGGGCTCGGCGGACGCGGTGCTGGCCGGGCTCGACCCGGAGCAGCGGGAGGTGGCGACGGCGCTGCGCGGCCCGGTCTGCGTGCTGGCCGGCGCGGGCACGGGTAAGACCCGCGCCATCACGCACCGGATCGCGTACGGGGTGCGGGCCGGCGTGCTCCAGCCGGCCAGCGTCCTGGCCGTGACGTTCACGAACCGGGCGGCCGGCGAGATGCGCGGCCGGCTGCGCCAGCTCGGCGCCCCCGGGGTGCAGACGCGGACGTTCCACTCCGCCGCGCTGCGGCAGCTGCAGTACTTCTGGCCGCGGGCCGTCGGCGGCGAGCTGCCGCGGCTGCTGGAGCGCAAGGTCCAGCTGGTCGCGGAGGCCGCGGCGCGCGCCCGTATCCGCCTCGACCGGAACGAGCTGCGGGACGTCACCGGCGAGCTGGAGTGGGCGAAGGTCACCCAGACCGCCCCCGAGGACTACGCCGCGGTGCTCGCCAAGGCCGGGCGGGACGCCCCGCGCGACCCGGCGGAGATCGCCGGCGTCTACCGGGGGTACGAGCAGCTGAAGCGCGACCGCGGCGTCATCGACTTCGAGGATGTGCTGCTGCTCACCGTGGGGGTGCTCCAGGACCGGCCGGACATCGCCGAGCAGGTGCACCGGCAGTACCAGCACTTCGTCGTCGACGAGTACCAGGACGTCAGCCCGCTCCAGCAGCGGCTGCTGGACCTGTGGCTCGGCGGCCGGGACAGCCTGTGCGTCGTCGGCGACGCCAGCCAGACGATCTACTCCTTCACCGGAGCCACCCCCGACCACCTCCTCGACTTCCGCGTCCGGCACCCGGACGCCACGGTCGTCAAGCTCGTCCGGGACTACCGCTCCACCCCCCAGGTCGTCCACCTGGCCAACGGGGTGCTGGCCCAGGCCACCGGCCGGGCCGCCGCCGCCCGGCTGGAGCTGGTCGCGCAGCGCGAGCCGGGCCCCGAGCCGGTCTTCACGGAGTACGCGGACGAGCCCGCGGAGGCCGAGGGCACCGCCCGGCACATCCGCCGGCTGATCGACGCGGGCGTGGCGCCCGGCTCCATCGCCGTGCTGTTCCGGATCAACGCCCAGTCCGAGGTCTACGAGCAGGCCCTCGCCGACCGCTCCGTGCCGTACCAGCTGCGCGGCGCGGAGCGGTTCTTCGAGCGGCCCGAGGTCCGCGAGGCCGGGGTCGCGCTGCGCGGGGCGGCCCGGGCCGGCGGGAACGACGCGCTGCTGGCCGAGGCCGCCCGGGACGGCGACCTGGCCGCGCAGGTGCGGGCCGTGCTGGGCACGAAGGGCTGGTCCGCGGAGCCGCCGGCGGGCTCGGGCGCGGCGCGGGACCGCTGGGAGTCGCTGGCCGCGCTGGTGCGGCTGGCCGAGGACTTCGGCCGGGCCCGGCCGGAGGCGTCGCTGGGGGACCTGGTCGACGAGCTGGCCGAGCGCGCCGCGGCGCAGCACGCGCCGACGGTCGAGGGTGTGACCCTCGCCTCACTGCACGCCGCGAAGGGCCTGGAGTGGGACGCGGTGTTCCTGGTGGGGCTCACGGAGGGCATGCTCCCGATCACGTACGCGAAGACCCCCGAGCAGGTCGAGGAGGAGCGCCGCCTGCTGTACGTCGGCGTCACCCGGGCCCGGGTGCACCTGTCGCTGTCCTGGGCGCTGGCGCGCGCGCCGGGCGGGCGGGCCGGGCGGCGGCCGAGCCGCTTTCTGACCGGGCTGCGGCCGGGCTCCGGGCGCGGGGGCGGCGCCGGGGCGGTGTCGCAGGGCGGCGTGGAGCGCGGCGGCGCGGAGCGGGGCGCGGGCGCCCGGCGCCGGCGGCGCGGGCCGGTGCGCTGCCGGGTCTGCGGGCGGACGCTGACGGACGCCGGCGAGATCAAGCTGATGCGCTGCGAGGACTGCCCGTCGGACATGGACGAGGGGCTGTACGAGCGCCTGCGCGACTGGCGCGCGGACCAGGCCCGGCAGCTGGGGCAACCCGCGTACTGCGTCTTCACCGACAAGACCCTCATCGCCATCGCCGAGGCCATGCCGGTCAACGAGCAGGAGCTGTCGGTCATTTCGGGCGTCGGTCGGCGGAAGCTCGACCGATATGGGGCCGATGTCCTGGATCTCTGCGCGGGCCGCGAACCCTCCGGCGAGGCCGCCGGGGAGCCCTGACGGGTCCCGGAAAAAATTTCCCCGAAAAATGGTTTGCGATCCCCGGAGGGAGCCTCATAGCCTTCCGGCACGGAAGAACAGCTCTTCACGGAGCCGGTGATTCCGTGTTGTACTAGGAGACCTTGGACCGGCTCGCCGGTCCGACGAGAGCGGAGAGGAGGAGAAACCATGATCAGCATCACGAAACTCGACAGTCGTGCTGCCGCCGGTCGCGAGGTCGTCTCCTCCTGCCTGCTCGCGGTCTCCGACGCTCAGCTCCGTGCCACCGGTGTGTCCGGTGTCCTCGGCGGTCTGGGTGCCGATGTCCGTGACGAGCGACCGACCAAGGCACTCCTGGTAGCAGCGCCGCAGGCTCCGGCCTATGCGGCGGCGGCAGCGGGTGCCGACCTCCAGCAGAAGTGGGCCAATGGCGCCTTTGCCGGCGGCATCGCGGCCACGACGCAGCACATGCGGGCCTTCCGCGGGCCTGATCCCTGGAAAGAACCATCTTGATCGACAAGATCGAGACGGCACCTTCCAGGGCCGCGGAACCCGAATCGGGATCCGCGGCCCTTTTGATTTGCCCAACGCAAAAGTTGATCAAGACGACGAGCAAGGACGGAACCGTGTCCCTCCCCGTGCACACCCCGCACAGGCCCACGCCCGACCCCGTGCCCGGCACCACCGACCTGGAGGTCCCCTTGACGACCCAGCTGACCGCTCTCACCGAGCTCGACGAGCGCATCGACGCGCTCGGCGACCTCGTGCCCTGCCGGAGCTACGACCCCGAAGTGTTCTTCGCGGAGACCCCGGCGGACGTCGAGTACGCCAAGTCCCTCTGCCAGACCTGCCCCGTGCGTGAGGCGTGCCTCGCGGGCGCGAAGGAGCGCCGCGAGCCCTGGGGCGTCTGGGGCGGCGAGCTGTTCGTCCAGGGAGTCGTCGTGCCGCGCAAGCGGCCGCGTGGTCGCCCGCGGAAGAACCCGGTCGTGGCATGAACGCCCACGGCACGATCGACCGTCCGCGTCCGCACGAACCGGCAGAGCAGGAAACGACGATGAGCCCGTCCACCGACTACCCCGCAGCACGTCACGAAGCAGGCGCCTACGACGAGCGCCAGAACAGGAACCTTGAGATGCAACTCATGCCAGAAGCCCTCGCCCGGGCCCAGTATCAGGACCGGATGGCGGCTGCCGAAGAGGAACGCAGGGCCATGCGCCTGATCATCGCCCGCCGGATGCAGCGCCGGGCCGAGCGCGCGCACATGCGCGCCCGGCGCGCGCTGGCCATGGCGGTCATGCAGTAAGGACCCATCCGCACACACCGCCCGCGCCACGACGCCTGGTGCCGCACCTCGCCGCGTGGTCGGGATCGCCCGACCACCCCGGTACGAGGGCGGCCTTCCGTCCGGCGACGTACGGCACCGGCCCCCGCCGTCCGCCCTTCCGGGTGGGCGGCGGGGGCCGCGGATGGCTTCCGGGGGCCGTCAGGCGCTTGCCGGCGCCGGGTCCTCCGTCGCGGAACCCTCGTGGGGGTCGTCCTCCGGACGGCCCCCTTCCGCGTACTCGGCGAAGCCCGGCAGCCACTCCGTCAGCTCGTCGCGCATCCGCACCTCGGCGCCGAGCTGGCAGAGCACCCCGATGGTGCTGAGCGTCACCCGGTGGATGAGCAGATACGACGGCGGCAGGTTCAACTGCCGGCCCAACTGGTGCGCGGGATTGCGGGGGTCGGCGATCCGGGCCGCCTGGGTGCGCATCCACTCCCGGTCGAAGGTGAACTCGTCCACCGCGGCCGGCTCGATGATCGGCAGCAGGTAGTCGATCACCGCCTCCGGGTCCAGCTCGACGTCCGGCTTCACGAACCCCTGCTCCCGCAGCAGCTCGTAGACCTCGTCCGCCTGGCCGGCCAGCGTCATCCCCAGCGCCGTGCCGATCTCCTCCGGCAGCCCGCCCGGCAGCCGGTCCACCGTGCCGAAGTCCATCACCCCGAGCCGCCACTCCTCCGGCTCGCCCTCCTTCACCAGCCGGAAGTTGCCCGGGTGCGGGTCGGCGTGGAGCAGCCCCGTGCGCGCCGTGCCGGCGAAGAGGAACCGCGCCAGCAACTGGCCCACCCGGTCCCGCTCCGCCCGGGAGCCGTCCGTTATCAGCTCCGAGACCGGCACCCCGTCCAGCCACTCGGTCACCAGCACCTGGTCCGCCTGGTGCACCACGTCCGGCACCAGCACGTCCGGGTCGTCCGCGAACTCCGCCGCGTACGCGCTCTGGGCCTGCGCCTCCAGCTCGTAGTCCAGCTCCTCCGAGACCCGGTCCCGCAGCTCCTGGATCAGCGGCTTGATGTCCAGCCCCGGCACCAGCGGGCCCAGCAACCGCGCGAAGCGGCCCAGCTGCGCCAGGTCGGACAGCAACGCCTTGCCCGCGCCCGGATACTGCACCTTGACCGCGACCTCCCGGCCGTCGTGCCACACCGCCCGGTGCACCTGCCCTATCGAGGCCGCCGCCGCGGGCGTGTCCTCGAACTCCTCGAAGAGGTCCCGCCAGTCCGGGCCCAGCCGCTCCGCCAGCGCGCCGTGCACCGTGCGCACCGGCATCGGCGGCGCCGCCTCCTGCAGCTTGGTCAGGGCCGCCCGGTACGGCCCGGCTATCTCCTCCGGCAGCGCGGACTCGAAGACGGACAGCGCCTGCCCGAACTTCATCGCCCCGCCCTTCAGCTCGCCGAGCGTCTTGAACAGCTGCTCGGCGGTGCGCTGCTGCACCTCCCGGGCCACCAGCTCCGCCGGCCGCCCGCCGATCCGCTTGCCGATTCCCCAGGTGGCGCGCCCGGCGAAGCCCACCGGCAGCGAGGCCAGCCGGGCGGTACGTGTGATCGCCTTGCGCGGAAGGTCAGTCATGGGCCACTCCCGTATCCCGGTCAGCGGCTGCCGCCGCACCGCACCCGCACCTCGGGTGTGGATCGAGCTTCGTCAACTCCCAGGCGAGGCCCGGCAGCGCGAACTCCAGCCGGGCCCCCGTGCAGGCCGGCAGCCGTCCGTCGACAAAGGTCAGCGCGTGGGCGGCCGTCAGCCCTGCCACCATTGTCGCCAACGCCACATCGCACGCGGCGACCCCCTCCCGGTCACCTCCCGCCCGCCACTGGGCGAGCATCCGCGGCCACTCCGGCTCGCGCTCCGCGCGGGCCTCCGCGAGGCAGCCGGCACACGCGGAACCACCCGGCAGCACGAGCGGTCCCACCACCCCCGTGCCCTCCAGCACACCCGCGTACACGTGCGGAATGCCCGCTTCGCGACAGTGCCGCGCGACGTCCGGATCCGGCGCGTACGCCGCGAGGCCGTCGCGCGGCGCCAGCACCACCAGCGAGACCGCCGCGGGGCGGCGCCCGCCGCGGGCGGCGGGCCACGGCCCCGCCCGCCGGACCGCGCCCCGCACCGCCTCCGCCCGCCGCCGGCCGACCTCCCCGGGGCCGACCCCACCCGGCGCGACGTCCCACGGCTCGACGCGGCCGCCGTCGACGACGTCCACCTCGCCGATCCCCGCCGCGGAGAGCAGCGCCGCCACGGAGGCGCCCACCCGCCCGGCGCCGCGCACCAGCACCCGCAGCCCCCGCCGCGCCGCCAGCCGCTCCCGGGCGGCCCCGGGCTCGGGGTGCACGACGGACAGCGAAGCCTGGTCGCCGCGCAGCCGTGCCGGTATCGCCCCGGTCCGGTGGACGTCGCGTGGACGGTCGGTGGAGGCCGGGTGGTCGTCCGGGGGAGTTCCGGTGGTATTCCGCGGCGGCGGACCCTCGTCGATCAGCCCCGCCCTGGTCAATCCGGCGACCAGGGCGTCCACCGAGCCCGGCGGGAGCCCGAACCCGTGCGCCTCGCGGCGCAGCGACTCCAGCCCGCGCGTGCCGTCCAGCCGGCGCAGAAACAGCCCCGTCGCCGCGTCCACCGGCTCGATCGACACCGCATGTGCCCTGGTCACGCCCATCTGGACGGTGTGCCTGCCGCGCCAGCTCCGGCGCAGCGCCGGCTTGATCATCGGATGCATCGTGCCCCCCTCGTTCCTCCGCCACTCTGCCGGCCGGCGCCGCGACTCATCGCAAGTTATCCACAGGTGACGGAAAAAGTATTACGAATTGGGCACAGCTCCCGCTGCGGCGCCGTAGGGCTGCTTCCGGCCGGGACTTTCCCCGCCCCGACCGGGTAACGTCGTGCCGTGCCCGCTGACCCAGAGCACAGCCCAGGACGGCCGAAACCGTCGCGAGCGGTCGAGGTCAGACGCAGCACGCGCAGGCGCAGGACCGTTTCCGCGTATCGCGAGGGCGACCGCACCGTCGTGCTGATCCCCGCCCGCATGAGCGAGGCCGAGGAGCAGCGCTGGGTGACCGTCATGCTCGACAAATTGCAGGCCCAGGAGAACCGGCGGATGCCGGGCGACGCCGAGCTGGCCGACCGCGCCGAGCGGCTGTCCGCCCAGTACCTCGACGGCCAGGCCCGGCCCAGGAGCGTGCGCTGGGTCACCAACCAGAACACCCGCTGGGGCTCCTGCACCCCCGCCGAGGGCACGATCCGCCTCTCGCACCGGCTGAAGGGCATGCCGGAGTACGTCATCGACTACGTGCTGATCCACGAGCTGGCCCACCTGCTCGTGCCGGGCCACGGCCCCCGCTTCTGGAACCTCGTCGCCGCCTACCCCCGCACCGAGCGGGCCCGCGGCTACCTGGAGGGCGTGGTCGCCGGCGAGAGCCTCCCCTTCATCCCCCGCCCCGCACCCTCCGGCCGCCCCCCGTCCATCGGCGACTAGCCGACCAGCCGACGGGCCGTCCCACGCCAGCCCCGCCCCGGAACGGCCCGGGCAGGCCCCGGCCGATCGCCGCCGTCAGGCCAGCCGCGCGCGCGTACGCTCCATCAGCTGCGCCACGGACGGGTCGGCGACGGCCGCCACCTCGTCGTACCCGTACCACCGCAGGTCCAGCGACTCCGCGCTGATCGACGGCACCGCGTCCGCCGGGGCCAGCGCCGCGTACTGCACGTCCAGGTGCCAGGCGCACGGGGTGTGGTGCCGGTCGAGCCCCACCGGACCGCCGGGCAGCAGCGTGAGACCCGGCATGCCGGACTCCTCGCCCGCCTCCCGCAGCGCCGCCGCGGCCAGCGTGGCGTCCTCCGGCTCGCAGTGCCCGCCGGTCTGCAGCCACATGTTCAGCTTGCGGTGGAGGGTCAGCAGGACCCGCTCGCGCGGCACGTCGACGATCAGCGCGCTGGCCGTCACGTGCCCGGTCGCGCACGGCTTGTACATCCCGTCGGGGTGGGCCGCCAGATGCTCCAGGTACGTCCCGCGGAGCGCGTCCTGACCGCCGTCCGGCGCGCTCCACTCCTTCAGTACGCGCTCGGCGTCGTCCCGCAGCGTCACTTGTCCGCGTCGCCCTTGCCGCCGTCCTGCCCGTCGTCGCCGCCGTCGCCGTCGGCACCGTCACCGCCGCCGGCGGCGGAATCCGGCCCCTCCGGCGTCCCGCCGGAGCCCAGCATCTTCTCCAGCTCGGAGAAGTCCGCCTGCTCGCTGTGCACGAACCCGTCCGGGTCGTCCAGGTCGGCCGCCGTCGGCAGCATGTCGGGGTGTGCCCACAGCGCGTCCCGCCCGTCGGCCCCGCGCGCGTCCGCCAGCGACGCCCACAGCCGCGAGGCGTCCCGCAGCCGCCGCGGCCGGAGCTCCAGCCCGATGAGGGTGGCGAACGTCTGCTCGGCGGGACCGCCGGTGGCGCGCCTGCGGCGCAGCGCCTCGCGCAGCGAGTTCACCGAGGGGGCGTCCAGGTGCGGCTCCGCGGCGGCGTACACGACCGCGTCCACCCAGCCCTCGACCAGCGCCAGGGCCGTCTCCAGCCGCGCCAGCGCCGCCTTCTGCTCCGGGGTGTCCTCCGGCTGGAACATGCCCTGTTGCAGCGCCTCCTGGAGCTGCTCGGGGCGCTCGATGTCGACCTGGCCGACGAGGTCCTCCAGCTTGGAGGTGTCCACCTTGATCCCGCGCGCGTACCCCTCGACGGCGCCGAAGAGGTGCGAGCGCAGCCACGGCACGTGGGCGAAGAGCCGCTGGTGCGCCGCCTCGCGCAGCGCCAGGTACAGCCGGACCTCGTCCTGGGGCACGCCCAGGCCCTCGCTGAACTTCTTGATGTTCACCGGCAGCAGCGCCGCCTTGCCCGCCGGCCCCAGCGGCAGCCCGATGTCGGTCGAGCCGACGACCTCGCCGGCCAGCACGCCCACCGCGTGCCCGATCTGGGTGCCGAACATCGCGCCGCCCATCGAGCGCATCATGCCCATGAGCGGCCCGGCCATGGCCTGCATCTCCTCCGGCAGCACCCCGCCCATGGCGGCGCCCACGCGCTCGGCGACCGGGTCGACCAGCTCCTTCCACACCGGGAGGGTCTCCTCGACCCACTCGGCGCGGCTCCACGCCAGCGCGGTGCCCGAGCCGGAGGGCAGGGACGTCACCCCGTCGAGCCACAGGTCGGCGAGTCGTACGGATTCCTCGACCCCCCTGCGCTCGGCCGGCCCGACGCTGGCGTCCTTCGACGCCCCCTCGGACTCCCCGGCCTGGGAGACGGTCTGGCGGGCGATGTCCTTGGCCATGTCCCAGTTGACCGGCCCGCCCTCGTAGCTCAGCATCTGGCCGAGCTGCTGGAAGGCCGCACCCAGGTCCTGCGGGCCCATGGCGCCGCCCGGGCCGCCGCCGAGGGAGCCGAAGAGGGCCGCGAACGGGTTCTGCGGGTCGCCGGCGGCGCCCCCGAATCCGAACGGGTCCCGTCCGCTCTGGTCGCCGTCCCCCTTGCGGGCATCCTTGCCGTCGCCCTCGCCGTCGTCGTCCGGCTCCTGGGGGAGGCCGAATCCGAATGGGGTGTCACTCACGGTTTCCTCGGCTCGTCGGGCCGCCTGCACCGGGCCGGCGGCGTACGCCCTCCACTACCTCCACCCTATGCCGCTTCGTATGCCTGCACGATGTCCTGGCGCCCGCCGCCACCGACGGGGGCGCGGCTGGGGCAGGATGGATGGAACTACTGCACACAACAGCTGGAGCCGCCCGGTGAGTTCCCCGGAACCGAACGTTCGCGCAGCGCGAAAGGCCGCAGAAGGGGCCGCGGCCGACGAGCCCGCCCCGGGGGCGTGGCGCCCCGTCGTCGCCGTGACCGGGGCGGCGGCCGGCATCGGCGCCCTGGTCACGGAGCGGCTGGCGGCCTCCGACGAGGTCAGGCAGGTCGTCGCCATCGACGAGCGGCGCGGCGAGCTGCCCGAGGCCCACTGGCACGTGCTGGACGTGCGGGACCCGGCCATCGCCGACAAGCTGCGCGGCACGGACGTCGTGGTGCACCTCGCCATGGACCTGGACCTGGAGACCGACGCCACCGCCCGTACCGCGTACAACGTACGTGGTACGCAGACGGTGCTCACCGCCGCCGCGGCCGCCGGCGTGCGCCGCGTCGTCCTGTGCACCTCCGCCATGGTCTACGGCGCCCTGCCCGACAACCCCGTCCCGCTCGCCGAGGACGCCGAGCTGCGCGCCACCGAGGAGGCCACCGGCGTCGGCGACCTGCTGGAGATGGAGCGCCTCGGCCGCCGCGCGCCCCGGGCGCACCCCGGCCTGAACGTCACCGTGGTCCGCCCCGCCGCCGTCGTCGGCGGCGTCGACACCCCGCTGACCCGGTACTTCGAGTCGCCGCGGCTGCTGGTGGTCAAGGGCACCCGGCCGTGCTGGCAGTTCTGCCACATCGACGACCTGGCCGCGGCGCTGACGTTCGCCGCGCTGGAGAAGGCCGAGGGGGAGCTGGCGGTCGGCTGCGACGGCTGGCTGGAGCAGGACGAGGTCGAGGAGCTGACCGGCATCCGGCGCATGGAGCTGCCGTCGGCCGTCGCGCTCGGCGCCGCCTCCCGGCTGCACCGCCTCGGGCTCACGCCGTCGCCCGCGGGGGACCTGGCGTACACGATGTACCCCTGGGTCGTCAGCGGCAGCCGGCTGCACGAGGCGGGCTGGCGCCCCCAGCACACCAACGAGGAGGTGCTGGCCGAGCTGCTGGACGAGGTCTCCGGCCGGCACACGGTCGCGGGCCGCCGGCTGGGCCGCAAGGACGCCGCCGCGGCGGGCGCCGCCGGGGCGGCCGGGGCGACGGTCGCGCTGCTGGGCACGGCCGCGGTCGTCCGCCGGGTGCGCAAGGCCCGGCGCGGCAAGATCTGAGCCGCGCGCAGCCCGCGGGTGCGGTGCCGGGGCCGTGCGGCAGGATGGACGCATGGCAGACACCCCGCAGCACCCCGGCGAGCGGACCGCCGCGGACCCCGTGCGCCTCGTCGCCGTCCGCGGGACCCCGCTCTCGGTCGACGAGGTCTTCGCCGCCGTCGGCGACCCCGCCGCGGGCGGCACGGCGCTGTTCGTCGGCACGGTCCGCGACCACGACCGCCGCGAGGCGTCCGAGCGCGTCGACGGCGTCACGGCGCTGGGGTACTCGTCGCACCCCACCGCCGAGGCGGAGATGCGCCGGATCGCGGAGAAGGTCGCGGCCGACTATCCGGTACGGGCCCTGGCCGCCGTCCACCGCGTGGGCGAACTGGCCGTGGGCGATCTCGCCGTCGTGGTCGCCGTCTCCTGCCCGCACCGCGCGGAGGCGTTCGACGCCTGCCGCCGCCTGGTCGACACCCTCAAGCGGGACGTTCCCATCTGGAAACACCAGAAGTTCACGGACGGGACGGAGGAGTGGGTCGGCGCTGGCTGAGCCCGTCGAGTTGCGTAACTTCCGGGCCCGCGCAAGCGTTGGCTTATCGGAAGGAAGTCACGTCGGCTAGGAGTACGGGATGGCAGCGATAGCCTGGTTGGTCATACCCCTCGCGTCAGCCGGGGCGGCCGCGATATGGGCCGGCTGGGCGACGCGCAGTCGCAAGGTGGGGGACAGCACGGAACTCGCGGGGTACGCCCGGTTCCGGGAGGCGATGGAGCGCAGCCACTCCCGTTCCGGGGCCGCTTGAGCGTCCCGTACTGTCGTTCTATGCCACGCCGCACGGCGACGCTGCTCGCCTCCACCGTGACGCTCCTCGCCATCCTCATCGCCGGGGTCTTCATCCCCGTGCCGTACGCGGAGATGTCGCCCGGGCCGACGGTGAACACCCTGGGGGCGCACGACGGCGAGCCCGTCCTGCACATCGAGGACCGCAAGACGTATCCGACCAGCGGCCACCTCAACATGACGACGGTCCGCGTCACCGGCGCCGAGTACAAGATGAACCTCGTCGAGGCCGTCTACGGCTGGCTCTCGCCCGACGACGCGGTCGTGCCGCACGAGTCGCTCTACCCGGACGACGCCACCGCCGAGGAAGTCGACCAGCAGAACGCCGAGCAGTTCTCCGCCTCCCAGGAGAGCGCCAAGGTCGCCGCCCTGGAGGAGCTGGGCATCTCCTTCACCACGCGCGTGATCGTGGCCTCCGTGCTCGCGGGCGGCGCCGCGCAGGGCACGCTGCACGCCGGTGACGTGATCAAGGCCGTCGACGGCCGGCCCGTGACGGCGCCGGGCGACGTGGTCGAGCTGGTCACCGGCCACAAGCCGGGGGAGAAGGTCACCTTCCGGGTCGTCCCCGCGGACCGGGCCGCGAAGGCGGAGAAGGCCGGCGACGACCCCCGGAAGCTGCCGGGCAAGGACCTGACCGTCACCGCCGGGGAGTCGGACCGGGAGCCCGGCAAGGCCATGGTCGGCATCACGGCCGGCACCGCGCACACCTTCCCGTTCGCGATAGACATCAAGCTCGCCGACGTCGGCGGCCCCAGCGCGGGCCTGATGTTCGCGCTCGGCATCGTCGACAAGCTCACCAAGGGCGACCTCACCGGCGGCGAGTTCGTCGCCGGCACCGGCACCATCAACCCCGACGGCCGGGTCGGGCCGATCGGCGGCATCCACATGAAGACCATCGGCGCCCGCGACCAGGGCGCGGAGTACTTCCTCACGCCCGCCCAGAACTGCCCCACGGCCGCCCGCGACGTGCCCGACGGGCTCACGCTCGTCAAGGTCGGGGAGATGGACGACGCCATGGCCGCGCTGAAGCACATCCGCGAGGGCAGCGTCGACCGGCTGGAGGAGTGCGAGGGCTAGCCTACGGCCCCGCGGCGCGCGGTGCGTAGGCCGGGCGGTCCGGCGCGACGGGGCCGGCCACCCCGGAGGACCGGCCGGCCCTACGCCGTCAGTCGAACGTCGCCGCCAGCGCCCGGGCGAGCCCCGGGACCAGGTCCGGCCCGGTGAGCACCTCGGTGGGGGCGTCCTTCGAGCGCAGCCGCAGCGCGGCCTCCCGGGTGCCGTCGCGCAGCACGCCCACCGTCATGCGGACCTCCTCGCGCCCCGGGTGCCCGGCGACCCAGGTGGCGAGCCCCGCCTCGTCGAGACCCTCGGGGACCTGGGCCTCCGCCGTGGGCGGGAGCATCAGCCGCTCGACCGTGAGCGCGCAGCCGCCGACCGCGTCGGGCCAGGCGATGGTGCCGAGGAACTCGTCGAGCGGCTGCCCCTCGGGCAGTTCCTGCTGCTCGATCGGGGTGTACGAAACCTGCGCGGCCGGCGCCGCCGCGGACCCGGCGCCGGCGTCGGCCTCCGCGCCGTCCCCGGCGTCGAGGTCGAGCCGCCGGGCGAGCCCCGGCTCCTGCGCGCGCAGCTGCGCGGTGTCGACGAGGGCGAAGAGCCGCGGCGGCCGGTCCCAGCCGAATCCGGCCGCGTACTCGTCGAGCTCCAGGACCGCGCGTGTCAGCGGGTCGGCTGCCAGGGGTGGTCCGCCGGTGGGAGAGTTGGACATGCTCGCCATCCTGCCTCATCGCTCTCTGCCACCCCCCGGCGGGAACTGAGTAAAGCTTTAGTAAGTTGCCACATTGAGCCCCTGTGCCCGCGGGGGCCGTATGACCGGACGTTCAAGTCTCGAGGTGCCACCTTGGCTTTCCAGATGCCGGACCGCGGCGGAGGCCCCACCGGGCCACGGATCAGTGTGGGCAGGCCGTCCCGGCGAGTACGAACGCTGCTGATGACACTGGGTGTGCTCGCCATCCTGGGCATCATCTTCGTCATGTTCGCCGGCTTCTGGACGGACTGGCTCTGGTATCGCTCCGTCGGCTACTCCTCCGTCTTCACCACCCGGTTGTGGACGAAGGTGGGGCTGTTCTTCGTCTTCGGCGTGCTGATGGCGGTCGCGGTCGGCTTCAACATGTGGCTGGCCCACCGGCTCCGGCCGCCGCTGAGCGCGATGTCGCTGGAGCAGGAGAGCCTCGACCGCTACCGGATGAACCTCGCGCCGTACAAGAAGTGGGTGCTGCTCGGCGTCGCCACGCTCGTGGGCCTGATCGCCGGTGCCTCCGCCACCGGGCAGTGGCGCACCTGGCTGCTGTGGGTCAACGGCCAGTCGTTCGGCGAGAAGGACCCGCAGTTCCACAAGGACATCTCCTTCTTCGCCTTCGACCTGCCGTGGTACCGCTTCCTGCTGGGCTTCGGCTTCGTCGCGGTCGTGCTGTGCACGATCGCCGCCGCGCTCACCCACTACCTCTACGGCGGCCTGCGGATCTCCAGCCCCGGCGCCCGCGCCACCTCCGCGGCGACCGGGCACCTCGCGGTGCTGCTCGGTACCTTCGTGGCGCTCAAGGCCGTGGCGTACTGGTTCGACCGCTACAGCCTGGCGACCAAGACCAGCGGCCTGAAGACCACCGACGGCTGGACCGGTCTGCGCTACGTCGACGCGAACGCCTACTTGCCGGCGAAGACGATCCTCTTCGTCATCGCCATCATCTGCTCGGTGCTGTTCTTCGCCACGCTGTGGCGGCGCACGTGGCAGCTGCCGCTCATCGGCCTCGGCCTCATGGCGCTGTCGGCGATCCTGATCGGCGGGCTCTACCCGGCGATCGTGCAGAAGTTCCAGGTGCAGCCCAACGAGCAGGCCAAGGAGACGCCGTTCATCAAGAAGAACATCGAGGCGACGCGCAAGGCGTACGGCATCGACGGTTCTCAGGTGAGGGACTACTCCGGGCAGGCGCCCAAGGGCACCAGCAACGAGCAGCTGCGCAACGCGGTCGACACGACGGCGAGCGTCCGGCTGCTCGACCCGAGCGTGGTCTCGCCGACGTACCAGCAGCAACAGCAGGTCCGCGGCTACTACCAGTTCCCCGGCACGCTCGACGTCGACCGGTACGAGGACGAGGACGGCAACTCGCAGGACACCGTCGTCGGTCTGCGTGAGATCAACGTGAACGGCATCCCGGAGAAGGGCTGGATCAACAGCCACTTCCGGTACACCCACGGCTACGGCGTGGTGGCCGCCAAGGGCACCGAGGTCACCGACGACGGCGACCCGTCGTACACGGAGAAGGACCTGCCGCCCGAGGGCGAGCTCGTCGAGGGCGAGTACGAGCCGCGCATCTACTACGGCGAGCAGACCCGGGACTACTCGATCGTGGGCGGCCCGCAGGACGAGGTCGACTACGCCGACGACGAGGGCGAGAAGACGTACCGCTACAAGGGCGACAGCGGCGTCGACCTGTCCAACCCGATCAACAGGGCCGCGTACGCGCTGACGTTCAGCGAGCCGCAGATGATGTACTCCGGCGCGATCGGCGAGGGCTCGCAGATCCTCTACAACCGCACCCCGAAGCAGCGGGTGGAGGCCGTCGCGCCCTGGCTGACCATCGACGGCGACCCGTATCCGGCGGTGGTCGACGGCCGCATCAAGTGGATCGTCGACGCCTACACCACCAGCAACGGCTATCCGTACTCGACCAGGACCACCCTGGGCTCCACGACGACCGACTCGCTGACGGACGACCAGCGCGAGGTGATCGCGCAGCAGAACCAGGTCAACTACATCCGCAACTCGGTCAAGGCCACGGTCGACGCCTACGACGGCAGCGTGGACCTCTACGAGTGGGACACCGAGGACCCGGTGCTCAAGACGTGGATGAAGGCGTTCCCCGACACGGTGAAGCCGCGCGCGGAGATCGGCGACGAGCTGATGGACCACCTGCGCTACCCGCAGGACCTGTTCAAGGTCCAGCGCGAGCTGCTGACGCAGTACCACGTCACCAGCCCGAAGCAGTTCTACTCCGGCAGTGAGCAGTGGCAGATCCCGGACGACCCGACCACCAAGGTCGAGAGCTCGGTGCCGCCGTACTACCTCAGCATGAAGATGCCGGACCAGGACTCCCGGACGTTCTCGCTGACGACCACGTTCACGCCGCGCAACCGCAACAACCTCGGCGCATTCATGGCCGTGGGCGCGGACGCGCGCAGCGACGACTTCGGGAAGATCAGAATCCTGAAACTGCCGCCCAACAGTCCCGTGCCGGGACCGAAGCTCGTGCAGTCCAGATTCAACTCCAACGCCGCGATCGCCGACCAGATCAACATCCTTCAGAGAGGCGACTCGGAAGTCATCTACGGCAACCTGCTCACGGTGCCGCTGGAGGGCGGACTGATCTACATCGAGCCGGTGTACGTGCAAGGCACCGGCACCGGCTACCCGTTGTTGCGCAAGGTGCTCGTCACGTACGGCGACGAGACGGCCTTCGAGGACACGCTGCCCAAGGCGCTGAACGTCGTCTTCGGGGTGGAGGAGGCGACACCACCCGAGGACACGGGTGAGGAGCCACCACCGGAGGAGGAGCCGCCGGCCGGCGGCAGTCTCCAGGACGCCGTGGAGGACGCCCGCAACGCCTACGAGGAGGGCCAGCAGGCGCTCCGGGAGCAGCCCCAGGACTGGGAGGCGTACGGCAGGGCCCAGGAAGAGCTGCAGGACGCTCTCCAGCGGATCGAGGAGGCCCAGCAGGCCCGCTCGAACGGCGGCGGCGACGGCGGCGGCGCGGACGGCGGCGGAGGCGGCGGAGGCGGCAGCGATGCCGGTGATGCCGGTGATGCCGGTGATGCCGGTGACGGCGGAGGCGGCGGAGCCTAGGGCGGCGGTGGCCCGGCGGACGTCGACGTCCGCCGGGCCACCGGCCGGACGGCCCGGCGGCGCCGGGCCCCTCCGTACCGTGATAGCCTTACGGCACACGACGCGGGGTGGAGCAGCTCGGTAGCTCGCTGGGCTCATAACCCAGAGGTCGCAGGTTCAAATCCTGTCCCCGCTACGCGAGATCGAGGCCCGGAGTCCATCGGACTCCGGGCCTCGACGTGTGTGAGACGAGAGGTCCCCGCGCGTCTGTGGGGGCGGTGGTGCGCGGGGGGCGGACGTGTCGTGCAGATGTTCTTGGGCTCATTGCTTTGGGGGTTGTGGGCGTGACAAGGTTTGATGAGTCGTCGTGTCGGGAAGTCGACAAACCGCTGAAGTGACCTTCCTGGCTGCGGTATACCAGGTGTACGCGGGTTGCAGGTGGTGCGACGATGGACCTCATGGGGGACGAGGCAAGGGTGTTGGACGCCCGTAGGACAGGGGGCACCGGTGGGCCGGAGCGCAAGGCTCCCGCCGCCGGTGAGCTGACGGCTGCGCACGACGGCCCGGATCCGGCCGTGGCGGAGCTGAGCGCGCGGGGCGCCGCCCTGCTGCGCAGGGGGGATCTGGACAGCGCGGAGCCGGTGCTGCGCGCCGCGACCGCCGAGGGCGACCGGGCGGCGGCGAACAACCTGGGCGTGCTGCTCTACCAGCGCGGCCAGGCCCACGAGGCGGCCGGCTGGTGGCGCATCGCCGCGGTCGGCGGCTCGCCCGCCGCCGCGCACGCGCTCGGGCGGTACTACCGGGAGAACGGCGACGAGCCCGGCGCCGAGTACTGGCTGCGCCAGTCCGCCGAGGCCGGGCACGCGCTGGGCGCGTACGCGCTCGCGGACCTGCTGGAGCACCGCAGCGACGTGGGCGCCGAGCGCTGGTTCCGCAGCGCGGCCGACAAGGGGCACCGCGAGGCGGCGTACCGCCTGGCGCGCATCCTCGACACCGGCACCCGGGCGCCTTCCGGCAGCGGCGTCGAGACCGGCACGCGGCTGTCGCCGCCGGCGGGGCGGCCGGGCGCGGTGAGCCTGGTCCGCGGCGGGCCCGGGGCCGGCGACGACCCGGTGGCCGAGGCCGAGCAGTGGTACCGGCAGGCCGCCGCGCGCGGGCACGTGCGCGCGGCGCTGCACCTCGGCACGCTCCTGGAGGAGCGCGGCGACTCGCAGGAGGCCGGCCGGTGGTACGTGATCTCCGCGCGGGGCGGCGAGCCGCGCGCGGCCTGTGCGCTGGGCTTCCTGCTGCGCGACGCCGGCGACGACGCCAGCGCGGCCGTGTGGTGGCGCCAGGCCGCCAAGGACGGCGACGGCAACGCGGCGAACGCGCTCGGGGCGCTGTACGCGGACCGCGGCGAGCCGCAGGAGGCCGAGCGCTGGTACCGCGCGGCGCTGGGCGCGGGCGACGTCAACGGCGCGTACAACCTGGCGCTGCTCTGCGCCGGGGAGAACCGGCTGGAGCAGGCCGAGCAGTGGTACCGGCAGGCCGCGTACACCGGACACTGCGAGGCGGCCAACGCGCTCGCCGTGCTGCTGCTCCAGCGCGGTGACGCGGCCGGCGCGGAGCCGTGGTTCTCGAAGGCCGCGGAGGCGGGGAGCGTCGACGCCGCGTTCAACCTCGGGATCATCCACGCGGGCCGCGAGGACGAGACGGGCGCCCGGCAGTGGTACGAGCGCGCCGCGTCGGCCGGGCACGTGGAGGCGGCGCTCCAGGTCGGCATCGCGCTGCTGCGCGACGGCGAGGAGAAGCGGGCGGAGCACCGGCTGCGGACGGCCGCCGAGGGCGGCAGCGCCGAGGGCGCGTTCCGGCTGGCGGCGCTGCTGGACGACCGGCGCCCGGGGCCCGGAGCGGGTCCCGGGGCGGACGCCGCCGGCGCCGTGGGCGCCCTCGGCGCGGCGGACGGCGTGCGCGCCGTGGGGCCGCGCGCCGCGCGGCCCGGGGCGGCGCGGCCGGCTCCGGCGGACCGGACGCCGGCGGCGCGTCTGCGGCCGTGACCGCGGCCGAGTGTGAGCGGTGGTACGAGCAGGCGGCGCGGCAGGGCCACCGGCGGGCGCAGGTCCGGCTGGGCATGCGCGCGGCCGGTCGCGGCGACACCGAGGCCGCGGGCCGGTGGTACCGGGCCGCGGCCGAGGCGGGCAGCCGCAACGGCGCGTTCAACCTGGGTCTGCTGCTGGCCCGGGAGGGCAGCGTGCCGGAGGCGGCGATCTGGTGGCGCCGGGCGGCCGAGCACGGCCACGGCCGCGCCGCGCTGCGGCTCGCGCTGCTGGCGGCCCGGCGGGGCGACCTGCCGGAGAGCCAGCGGTGGTCGTCGCGGGCGGTGGAGCTGGGCCCGGCGGAGGTCGCCGAGCGCGCCGCCCGGCTGCGGGACGCGCTCGCGCAGGAGCTCACGGCCTGACGGGCCGGAAGGCCCGGGGCGGACCGGTGGTACTTCGCCGCCGGTCCGCACCGCGGGCGGCGCCGCGATCCGCGTGCGGAGCACGACGAAGGCCCGGACCGTGTGGTCCGGGCCTTCGTCATTGGTAGCGGGGACAGGATTTGAACCTGCGACCTCTGGGTTATGAGCCCAGCGAGCTACCGAGCTGCTCCACCCCGCGTCGGTGAAACCAACACTACCCCTGGCCGGTCGACCAGCGCAAATCGCTGTCCGCGGGGCTAGGCACAGTCCGGGCAGATGCCGCGATACGTGACTTCCGCGCCGGAGACCCGGAAGCCGAAGCGCTCCCCCTCGGGCAGGGCCGACAGCAGGTCGCCCTCCGGGCGCACGTCGCGGATCGAGCCGCAGCGGCTGCACACCAGGTGCTGGTGGGCGCTGTGCGCGTTGGGGTCGTACCGCTTGGCGCGGCCGTCCGTGCTGACTTCGAGCACCTCGCCGAGCGCGACCAACTCGCCCAGGGTGTTGTAGACCGTCGCCCGGGAGATCTCGGGGAGGCGGGCGGTGGCGCGCGCGAGTACTTCGTCGGCGGTGTAGTGCACGTGGTCGCCGTCCAGGACCTCGGCCACGACTCGCCGCTGTGCGGTGAGCCGGAAGCCGCGGCCGCGCAGTCGCTCCAGGAGGTCGCTCATGCATTCAGGGTAGCAGCGTCACGCTCTATGGCCAGAACCCATACGGACTTCATTGACATCTTGACTTGGACTGTGTCTAATGTGGGCACCCTCGGAGACTGCGGCGATCGGCCGCGGGGTCGCGGTCCAGGCCCTTCGCGGCCCGGGCCGGTTGCCGTACCGGACAGAGGGGTCGGGACGCCGGTCGGGCTCCCGGCCCCTCTGACGCGTGCGGCCGCGCTAGGCGAGGGCCGTCTCGCGGCGCGCCGGCTCCGGCCGCTGCGGGGTCCAGCAGCGGATGATGTCGCGTACGGACACGACGCCGGCCGGCTCCGCGTCGGCGAGGACGATCAGATGGCGGAAGCCGCCGCGGGTCATCGCCTCGGCGGCGTCGTCGAGGGTCCAGCCCGGTGCCGCGAAGACGACGTCGGTCGTGGTGTGGTCGCCGGCCTTCTCCACGTCCGGGTCCTGGCCCGCGCCGACGGAGTTGAGGATGTCGCGCTCGGTCAGGATGCCGAGCCCGCTGGTGTCGGGGTCGAGGACGATCGCCGCGCCGACGTGCCGCGCCGACATCAGCCGGGCGGCCTGGCGGAGGGTGTGCGCGGGGCCGATGGTGAGGACCACCGTGCTCATGGCGTCGCGTACGAGCATGGGGTGGAGCCACCTCCTTGGCGTAGCGGGACCCTGTGGGGTGCCTGTGAAGCCTTTCACAAGTTCACAAGGTTGGTCACCGTCAGACTGGCACGCTCCGCGGAGGGCAACAAGGGGGCGGGAGAGGACCGGACGGTCCGGGCCGCGCCCCCGGGCGCCGGTTTGCCGGAGCCCGGGCGCAGGGCCGGTGTCCTACGGGCCGAGGTACTTCAGCAGCTCCTGGTGCAGCAGCCCGTTGGACGCCGCCGCGTTGCCGCTGTGCGGGCCGGGCTCGCCGTCCAGGCCCGTGAACGAGCCCCCGGCCTCCGCCACGATCGCCGCGCACGCCGCCATGTCCCACAGCGACAGCTCCGGCTCGGCGCAGATGTCGACCGTCCCCTCGGCGACCATCATGTACGGCCAGAAGTCCCCGTAGCCCCGGCTGCGCCAGCAGTCGCGGGTCAGGTGCAGGAAGCCGTCGAGCCGGCCGCGCTCGTCCCAGCCGTGCAGCGAGGAGTACGCGAACGAGGCGTCCTCGATGCGCTGCACGCCCGACACCCGCAGCGGGCTCGCCTTCGCCAGGCTGCGCCCGGTGTACGCGCCGCCGCCCTGCACCCCCCACCACCGGCGGCCGAGGGCCGGGGCCGACACCACGCCGACGACCGGCTGGTTGCCCTCGGGGCCCGGGGCCATGAGCGCGATCAGCGTGGCCCAGACGGGCACCCCGCGCACGTAGTTCTTCGTGCCGTCGATGGGGTCGATGATCCAGCGCCGCGGGCCGGTGCCGTCGGTGCCGTACTCCTCGCCCATCACGGCGTCACGTGGCCGGGCGCGCCGCAGCGAGGAGCGGATCAGCTCCTCCGCCGACCTGTCCGCCTCCGTCACCGGTGTCAGGTCCGGCTTCGTCTCGACCTTCAGGTCGAGGGCCTTGAACCGCTCCATCGTGGTGGCGTCGGCGGCGTCCGCCAGGACGTGGGCAAGACGCAGATCATCATGAAAACCGGCCATGCAACGAACAGTAACCCCAAAGGTGCACCGCCAACCTCCGCCGGGGCGCGTGGCGGGTCCCCGGGCCCCCGTACGGACCCTTGACAGCACCTGGCGGTGCGTCAATTCTGAGCGCACGGTCGCCCTCTGGAGGCCACGATGCCCACAGCGCGAGAAGGACTCCTCGACGCCGCCTTCGCGGCGCTCGGGAGCCGGCCCTGGGCGGGGGTGCGGATGGTCGACGTCGCCGCCGCGGCCGGGGTGTCCCGACAGACCCTCTACAACGAGTTCGGCAGCAAGGAGGGTCTGGCCCAGGCCCTCGTCAGGCGCGAGATCGACGGCTATCTCGCGGGCGTGGAGCGGACGCTGTCCGGCACCCGCAGGACCGGCGCCGACGCCGGCGGCAGGCTGCTCGCGCTGGTCGCCTGGACGCTGCGCGCCGCGCGCGGCAACCCGCTGGTGCGCGCCGCGCTCACCGGGTGCTGGAGCGAGCAGCTCCCGGCGCCGGCGCGGCACGTGCCCGCCCGGGGCGGCGGGGCGCCGGGGGCGCGGCGTACGGAGCGGGAGCGGCCCGTGGAGTCGCCCGCGGAGCTCGTCGACAAGGTGCGCGACGGGGTACTGCGGGCGCTCGCGGAGCAGTTGCCGGGGGCGCCGGCCGAACGCCGGCGGGTCTGCGAGGCGGTGACCCGGCTGACCCTGTCGTACGTGGTCGCGCCGGCCGCCGGGGGCGAGGACGTGGAGCGGATGGTCCGCGGGCTGCTGACGGTCAGTGCGCCGAGCCGGACAGCTGCAGGCCGATGACGCCGACGATCACCAGCGTGATCGAGACGATCTTCAGCGCGGAGACCAGGTCGCCGAGGAAGACCATGCCGTAGATGGCGGTGCCCGCGGCGCCGATGCCGGTCCACACCGCGTACGCCGGGCCCACGTCCAGCTTCTTCAGCGACAGCGTCAGCAGGCCGAAGCTGCCGAGCGCGAACGCGCAGAAGGCGACCGTCGGCCAGAGCCGGGTGAAGCCGTGGGAGAGCTTGAGGCAGACCGCGAAGCCAGTTTCGAGGATTCCGGCCACGACGACCAGCAGCCACGCCATCGTGTGGTGCCTCCCATTCGGTTGACGCTTCTGCGATTATGCCCAACGCGCCCCCGCGGGGGCGACGGACCTGCCGAACGGCGCCGATCCCCCGTCGGGCCGACATTCCGTCAGTCGCCCTCCCGGCGTTCGCGGGTGGCCAGCAGCCGGCGCAGCGAGGCCAGCCGCGCGGGGTCCGCGTGGCCCTCGACGGTCCAGGCGTCGAGCGCGCAGTCGGGTTCGTCGTGGCTGCAGTTGCGCGGGCAGTCCGCGGTGCCGGGCTCCAGGTCGGGGAAGGCGTGGATGACGCGGAACGGGTCGACGTGCGCCAGGCCGAAGGACCGCACGCCCGGGGTGTCGATGACCCAGCCCTTGTCGTCGGGCAGCGGCAGGGCGAGCGCGGACGTGGTGGTGTGCCGGCCGCGGCCGGTCACGGTGTTCACCTCGCCCACGGCCCGCCGGTGCTCCGGCACCAGCGCGTTGACCAGGGTGGTCTTGCCGACGCCGCTGTGGCCGACGAAGGCGGTGACCCGGTCGGTGAGCAGGTCGAGCACGCGGGCGGCGCCCGCGCCGGTGGCCAGCTCGTCGCGGTTGCAGGCGACGGCCCGGACGCCCAGGGGCGCGTACGACTCCAGCAGCTCGTCCGCGGGCGCCAGGTCCGACTTCGTCAGCACGAGCAGCGGGTCGAGCCCGCCGTCGTACGCCGCGACCAGGCAGCGGTCCACCAGCCGCGGCCGGGGCGGCGGGTCGGCGAGGGCGGTGACGATGGCCAGCTGGTCGGCGTTGGCCACGACCACGCGCTCGTACGGATCGTCGTCGTCGGCCGTCCGGCGCAGCACCGACGTGCGCTCCTCGACCCGGACGATGCGCGCCAGCGTCCCCGGGTCGCCGGAGACGTCCCCGACGACGGCGACCCGGTCGCCGACGACGACGCCCTTGCGGCCCAGCTCGCGCGCCTTCATGGCGGTGACGGCGCGCTCCTCGACCAGGCAGGTGATCCGGCCGCGGTCGACGGTCAGGACGAAGCCCTCGGCGGCGCCCTCGTGCTTGGGCCGGTTGCGGCTGCGGGGCCGGCTGCCCCGGCGGTCCGGGCGTACGCGTACGTCGTCCTCGTCGGGGTTCTTGCCGTAGCGCCGCATCGCGGGGTCAGTCTCTCCGGGCGGGGGCGGCGTCCGCCCCGGCGAGCAGGCCGTCCCACATCCCGGGGAAGTCGGGGAGGGTCTTGGCGGTCGTCGCCACGTTCTCCACCCGCACCCCCGGCACCAGCAGGCCCAGGACGGCGCCCGCGGTGGCCATGCGGTGGTCGTCGTACGTGTGGAAGACGCCGCCGTGCAGCGGGCGCGGGCGGATCAGCAGGCCGTCCCCGGTCTCGGCGACGTCGCCCCCCAGCCCGTTGATCTCCGCGGTGAGGGCGGCGAGCCGGTCGGTCTCGTGCAGCCGGAGGTGGCCGACGCCGCGCAGCCGGGACGGCGAGTCCGCCAGCGCCGCCACCGCCGCGATGCCCGGGGTCAGCTCGCCGACCTCGGAGAGGTCGATGTCGATGCCGCGCACGCCGCCGGCCGAGGAGCCGGCGGAGGCGCCGGAGAAGACCAGGTCCGTGCCCTCGGCGGTGGCCACCAGCTCGCAGGAGCCGCCCATCTCGGTGAAGATCGCCCGCAGCGCGTCCCCGGGCTGGGTCGTCCGCCGGGGCCAGTCGCGGATGGTCACCCGGCCGCCGGTGACCAGCGCGGCGGCCAGGAACGGCTGCGCGTTCGACAGGTCGGGCTCCACCGTCAGGTCCCGGCCGCGCAGGGCGCCCGGCGACACCCGCCACACATGCGGCTCGCCGCCGTCCTCCGGCGCCTCGACCTCGGCACCGGCCGCCCGCAGCATCTCGACGGTCATCCGGATGTGCGGCATGGAGGGCAGCCGGTCGCCCGTGTGCCGCAGCTCGACGCCCTTGTCGAAGCGCGGCGCGGACAGCAGCAGGGCGCTGACGAACTGGGAGGACGAGGAGGCGTCGACCTCGACCGCGCCGCCCTGAAGCGCGCCGCCGCCGTGCACCGTCAGCGGCAGCGCGCCGGGGCTGCCCTGCGCGGTGTCGTCGATCCGGGCGCCCAGGGCGCGCAGCGCGTCTATCACGCCGTGCAGCGGGCGCTCGTGGCTGCGCGGGTCGCCGTCGAAGCGGACCGGGCCGTCGGCGAGGGCCGCCACGGGCGGCAGGAAGCGCATCACCGTGCCCGCGTTGCCCACGTCCACCGCGGCGTCACCGCGCAGCCCGCCGCCGGGGCTGACGCGCCACTCCTCGGCGCCGTCCGCGCCCGCGGCCTCCTCGATGCCGACGCCGAGGGCCGTGAGGCCGCCCGCCATCAGGGCGCTGTCGCGGGAGCGCAGCGGCCGGCGCAGCCGGCCCGGGCCCTCGGCGAGGGCGGCGAGCACCAGCGCGCGGTTCGTGACCGACTTCGACCCGGGCACGGTGACGGCCGCGGTCACCGGGGCGGAGGCGGACGGCGCGGGCCACAGGCTGCTCTCTGAAGCGCTCATGGTCCTCACCCTATGCGGGCCGGCCCGCCCCGCGCAGGGACCGGCCGCGGCCTGTGGACCACCGCCGCGTTGTGGACAACCGGGGCGGCCGGGATCGGGCGCCGGCGGCCGGGCCCCGACCGGAGCCGGGCGGGCGCGGGGCGGGTCAGAGGTCCAGCAGCCAGCGGGCGCCGCCGGCCAGGGCGCAGAGCGCGACCACGTAGAACAGCAGCACCCACAGCCCCGCGGGGGTGTGCGTCAGCCGCCCCAGCTGGTCGGCGTCCGACTGCGGCGCCTCGCCGCGGCGCCGCTTGCGCTGGAGCTCGAAGACCGGCCGCACGCCGCCGAGCAGCAGGAACCACACCGCCCCGTACGCGAACGCCGCCTGCACCTCCGGCTCGGTCAGCCAGGAGACCAGGAAGAACGCGGCGCCCGTCAGGACGACGGTCACCACCCCGTACGCGTTCCGGATCATCAGCAGCATCGCCGCGAGCAGCGCGATCGCGCCCCACAGCGCGGCCGTGATGCGCCCGTCGGCCAGCAGCCAGGCGCCGGCGAGGCCGAGCAGCGGCGGGGCGGTGTAGCCGGAGGCGGCGGTGAGGACCATGCCGAGGCCGGAGGGCTTGCCGCGGCTGACGGTCAGGCCGGAGGTGTCCGAGTGCAGCCGTATGCCCTCCAGCCGGCGCCCGGTGAGCACGGCGACGAGGCCGTGGCCGCCCTCATGCGCGATGGTGACGGCGTTGCGCGCCACCCGCCATATGCCCCAGGGCAGCACCGCGGAGAGCGCCACCAGCCCGGACACCGCGACCAGCCACTCCGAGGGGTCGGGCTGGGTGCCGACGACGCGGTCCCACAGCTCGCCGAGGCTGGTTCCTTCCATGTGTGCCCTCCCGGTGCTCGGAACGAGCAGGGTAGCCAAGGCGGTGTGTGCGGGCTGTCAGAGGGGCGTGGCAGTCTTGTCACCCATGTGCGGACGGTACGCGGCGAGCAGGAAGCCCGAGGACCTGGTCGACCTCTTCGAGGTGGAGAAATGGGACCCGGAGGAGACCCTCGCGCCCGACTACAACGTGGCACCCACGAAGAACGTGTACGCGGTGCTGGAGCGCCCGGAGCGGGACGCGGACGACCCGCGGCCGGTGCGGCAGCTGCGGGCGCTGCGCTGGGGCCTGGTGCCGTCCTGGGCGAAGAACCCGGACCTGGGCGTGAAGATGATCAACGCCAGGGCCGAGACCGTGCACGAGAAGCCGGCCTACCGCCGGGCGTTCGCCTCCCGGCGCTGCCTGCTGCCCGCCGACGGGTACTTCGAGTGGCTGACGTACAAGGGCGAGCGGCAGCTGGAGGAACAGGGCAGGAAGAAGCGCCCCCGCAAGCAGCCGTACTTCGTCACCCCGGCCGACGGCTCGGTCTTCGCGATGGCCGGGCTCTTCGAGTTCTGGCGGGACAAGACCCTGCCGGACGAGGACCCGCGCGCGTGGTGGGTGACGTGCACGGTGGTGACGACGGAGGCGGAGACCACCGGGCTGGCGGGCGGCGCGGCGGGGGAGTCCGGGCCGCACACCCTCGCCGACATCCACCCGCGGATGCCGCTGATGCTCACCCCGGACCGCTGGGACGCCTGGCTCGATCCGGCCGGCAAGGACCCGGAGGCGCTGCGCGGGCTGCTGCGCCCGCCGCCCGCGGGGCTGCTGCGGGCGTTCCCGGTGTCGACGAAGGTGAGCGACGTGCGGAACAACGGCGCGGAGCTGGTCGAGGAGATAGCGGCGCCGGAGGAGGAGACGCTGTTCTAGCCGGGGTTCTAGCCGGGGTTCTAGCCGGGCGGGCACCGGCGGGGTTCCGGCCCGTGCCCCGCCGGGGGTGCGGGTTTCGCCGGACGGGCGGACATGCCGTCCGGGTGCTGTCCTGCCGGGCCGGTGCCCCGCCTAGATTGAGGCGGGTGAAGCCCACCACCGAGACCGTCGCCACCCCGTCCGGAGACGCCCGCATCACCTGGCACCGGGCCGCGCGCCCGCGGCTCGTGCTCGCCCTGGGCCACGGCGCCGGCGGCGGCATCGAGGCCCGTGACCTGCGGGCGCTGGCCGCCGCGCTGCCCGCCGAGGGCGTTGCCGTCGCGCTCGTCGAGCAGCCCTGGCGGGTCGCCGGCCGCAAGCTGGCCCCCGCGCCCAAGACCCTCGACGCCGGCTGGACCGCGCTGTGGCCCGCGCTGGAGAAGCCCGGCGTGCCCGTCGTCGCGGGCGGCCGCAGCGCCGGCGCGCGCGTCGCGTGCCGTACGGCCCGCGCGCTCGGCGCCCGGGCGGTGCTCGCCCTGGCCTTCCCGCTGCACCCGCCGGGCAAGCCGGAGAAGTCGCGGCTGGCGGAGCTGCTGGAGGCCGGGGTGCCGACCCGCGTGGTGCAGGGCGAGCGGGACCCGTTCGGCGGCCCCGCGGAGTTCCCCGCGGACGCCGACGTCGTGCCTGTGCCGTACGCGGACCACGGCTTCGCCGTGGCCAGGAGCGCGCCGGCCGACGAGGCCGGGACCGCCGACGCGATCACCGGCGCCGCCGTGGAGTGGCTCGCGGGCCTCGGCTGACGCCCCGGGGGAATGCGCGATCGGGAGCGTGCGTTGTGGCGGATGTACGTTCCACGCGATCAACGAAGGGAAGCGTATGAGCGGGGTTGCATGCCCGTCGCGTCCGCAGCCGGAGGCAGCGGAGAACTACTGGGCGGCGGATGTGCACGGACGTCGTCTATCCTCCGAACGGTACGGGGCCACGGGTGGCTCCACCACGGTGCTGGAGGAGGTGGGTCTCGTCACAGGGACCGACACGGGGAAGGGCGAGCCGGCCGAGACGGTGCCCGAGGAGACGTCCGCCGAGCGGAACGCACGCTTCGAACGCGACGCGCTCCAGTTCCTCGACCAGATGTACTCGGCCGCGTTGCGCATGACGCGCAACCCCGCCGACGCGGAGGACCTGGTGCAGGAGACCTATGCCAAGGCGTACGCGTCCTTCCACCAGTTCCGCGAGGGCACGAACCTCAAGGCGTGGCTCTACCGCATCCTGACGAACACGTTCATCAACTCGTACCGCAAGAAGCAGCGCGAGCCGCAGCGCAGCGCCGCCGAGGAGATCGAGGACTGGCAGCTCGCGCGGGCCGAGTCCCACATGTCGACGGGCCTGCGCTCCGCCGAGGCCCAGGCGCTCGACCACCTGCCGGACTCCGACGTGAAGGAGGCCCTCCAGGCGATCCCCGAGGAGTTCCGCATCGCGGTCTATCTCGCGGATGTCGAGGGGTTTGCCTACAAGGAGATCGCCGACATCATGGGGACACCGATCGGTACGGTCATGTCCCGGCTGCACCGTGGCCGCCGCCAGCTGCGCGGCCTCTTGGAGGACTACGCGCAGGAGCGCGGCCTGACGCCGGCGGGAGCCGGACCCGAGTCGGCCGGTTCGCCCACGGGAAAGGGTTCGGGATCATGAGCTGCGGAGAGCAGCACGAGACGGACTGCTCCGAGGTCCTCGACCACCTCTACGAGTATCTCGACCGGGAGATGCCCGAGGGGGACTGCGAGAAGATCCAGGTGCACTTCGACGAGTGCAGCCCGTGCCTGGAGAAGTACGGCCTGGAGCAGGCCGTGAAGAAGCTCGTCAAGCGCTGCTGCGGCCACGACGACGTGCCGACGGACCTCCGCGCCAAGGTGATGGGCCGGATCGACCTCATCAGGTCCGGCGAGGACGTGCCGGAGCAGCCCGTGCTCGACGCCGGCGGCAGCGGCGACGAGGGTCGCCCCACGTCACTCGAAGGGGCGAATCCGCCCGGCTCGTAGTGTTCTTTTGCGCGACAGCGCCCCATCCGGCCGTACGGCCCGCCCTATGCTCCCCAACTCGTACGGAGTAGAGCGCGGACGAGGAGCGTGGGGCGCATGCGGCAGCTGGCGCAGGTCTCGGCGGCCGGACGCGCCTGCCTGCTGGGCGCGGTGCTCGCCGCGGCGGTCTGCGCCGCCCCCGCGCTGCGGCCCGGCGCCGCCGTCCCCTGGGCCGCGCTGGCCCTGCTCGCCGCCGTCTACGCGGCCGGTGAGCACCTGTGGCGCTGCCCGCCGCTGGCCGGGCGGGTACCCGACGGCATCGGCGCCTTTCTGCCGGTCCTGCTTGCAGGAGCGTTTCTGCTGCCGCCCGCCGCGGCGGCCCTCGTCCCCCTCGCGGGCGCGCTGACCGCCCGGATCGCCGAGCAGCCCGCCGCCCCCCGCCGGCTCTGGCGGGCCGCCGAGCTGGCGCTCGCCGGCTGGGCGGCCGCGTACGCGGCCGGGCACGTGCCCGGCCACGCCCGGCTCGGCGCCGCCGGGTTCCCCGAGCTGCTGCCCGCCGCGCTCGCCGCGGTCGCGGCCTTCTGGACCGTCCTCACCTGCCTCGACGCGCTGATGCAGACCGCCGCCGAGCGCCGGTCGCCGCGCGCGGCGCTCGCCGGTGCGCCGGCGGCGGCGGGCGCGTACCTCGTGCACGGGCTCGCCGGGCTGATGATGGCGATGCTCTGGCACAGCCCGCACGGCCCCGCCAGCGGGCTGCTCGTGCTGCTGCCGATGGCCATCTCCTGCTGGGCGTTCGCCCAGGCCAACCGCGAACGGGCGGCGCACCAGGCGACGATCCGGGCGCTGGTGCAGGCCGTCGACATCAAGGACCGCTACACCCGCGGGCACAGCGAGCGCGTCGGCCGCGCGTCGGTGCTCATCGCCCGCGAGCTGGGCATGGACGAGCGCCGGCAGGAGGTGCTGCGGTTCGCCGGGATCCTGCACGACGTGGGCAAGCTGGGCGTACCGACGCGCATTCTCTGTAAAGACGGTCCGCTCACGCCCGAGGAACGGCGGGTCATCGAGCTGCATCCGGAGTACGGGCACGAGATCGTCCGCGGCATCGGCTTCCTGGAGGAGGTGCGCTCGGCGATCCTGCACCACCACGAGCGGATGGACGGCCGCGGTTACCCGTACGGGCTCACCGGCGCGCGGATTCCGGAATACGCCCGGGTGGTGGCGGTGGCCGACGCCTTCGACGCCATGACGTCGACCCGCTCCTACCGCCGCGCGCGCGGCGTGCCCGCGGCGCTGGCGGAGCTGCGGCGGTGTGCGGGGGAGCAGTTCGACCCCCGGATGGTGCACGCGCTGGCCGGCGCCATCGCGCGCCGCGGCTGGCACGCCGAGGTCACCGCGGACGAGCCCGCGAAGGTCCCCGCGCCGCTGCGCGGCGCCCCCGCGGGCGGCGCGGCGGACAGGACGCCGGCGGACGCGGTGACGGACAGGGCGGCGGCCCCGGACGGCGGCGCGGCGCTCAGCGGCGGCGCCCCGGCGGCCGGCGGCGGCCGGCGGTGAGCGGCGCACGGCACGCGTCCGGCGCACCGCGCGGCCCATCGGCGCCGCACCGCCTCCCCGGGGGCGGGACGACCCCGCCCGAGGTGCGGGTGGCGGTCGGCGCCGCCGGGGCGGTGACCGCGGCGGGGTTCTGCTGGACGCTGACGCACGGGCTGGCGCAGCCGCGGGCCGCGCTCGCCTTCGGCCTGCTCATCGTGCTCGGCGAGGTGGCGGGCGACCACCGTGCGAGCGCCCCCGCGCGCTTCCCCGCGCCCCTCGCCACCGCGGGCGCGCTCGGTTACGCGCTGCTCTGCATCCCCGTGGACACCGTCGGCGGCGCCGTGCTGGAGATCGCCGCCGTCTCCTTCACCGCCACCGTCGTCGGCACCGTCCCGCACGTCGCCCGCGGCCGCGGCCCCACCGCCGAGCACCTGGTCCGGCGGGTGCTCGGCACCGCCTTCGCCGCCGCCTGCTGCCGCCCCCTGTGCGCCGGCGACGCGGACGACGGCCTCACCGCCGGCGCCGGCCCCCTGTACGTACCGGCGCTGCTCGGCGTCCTCGCGCTGACGGCGCTCTGCGACGCCGTCCTCGCCGCCTGCCTCGCCCGGGCCCGCACCGGCTGGCCGTACGGGCCCCTGCTCCGCGACGAGCTGCGCGCCCTGCCCGGCGTCGGCTCCGCGATGTGCGCGACCGGCGTGGTCATCGCGCTCGCCGCGCAGGTGGCCGGGCCGTGGGCGCTGCCGGTGCTGAGCCTGCCGCTGCTGCTCACCCAGGTCTCGTTCCGCCGCTACGCCGCCGTGCGCCGGACGTACCGCCAGACCATCGCCTCCCTCGCCCGCGCCACCGAGATGGCGGGCTTCCACGCGCCGGGCCACGCCCACCGCGTCGCCGCCCTCAGCCGGGCGGTCGGGCGGGTGCGGGGGCTGTCCGAGCGGGAGCTGGACGTGCTGGAGCAGGCCGCGCTCATGCACGACCTGGGCAAGCTGTCGCTGTCCGGCCCGGCACCCGGCGACGGCGCCGACGACCCCGTGCCCTCCACCGGCGGGCCGGAGAGCCTCGCCGACCGGCGGCGCATCGCCCTGCTGGGCGGCGCGGTGGTGCGGCAGACGGGGGTGGCCGCCGAGGTCGCCGTCGTCGTGGAGCGGCAGGCGGAGCCGTACCGTGACCAGCCGGTCGCGGCCCGTATCGTGCGCGTGGCCGCCGCATACGACGCCCTGGTCACGGGGAACGCGAAGGGTGAGGGCGCGGTGGCCGCCGGCCCGCTGGCGGCCCTGGAGCAGCTGCGCCTGGCCGGCCGCGCCGAGTACGACCCGGCCGTGGTGGACGCCTTGCGCGAGGTCCTGGCGAGTGGCGCACACCTGAACTGACCGGTAAGAAGCGGGTGTACGGCACCGCGTGGTTGGATGCGGGCATAGCCCGGCAGCCGAGCGGACAGGAAGTGGCGGGGAGCAACGGCGCCCCCCGGGAGAGCACACCGTGCGGACGGGGCGCACAGTGGTCATCCTGGAGTCAAAGACGGCAGGCAGGAATCGTGAAGATCTTCGGCAGAACACGGCACCGGCCCTCCGCCTCGTGGCGGCAGGCGACCGACCGCGCGTTCACGTTGATCGGCGACGGCCGGTACGACGACGCGGGCGCGCTGCTCACCCGTGCCGCGGGCCTGGAGCCCTGGCTGTCGGAGTCGTGGTTCAACCTCGCGCTGCTGCACAAGTTCCGGCACGACTGGGAGCAGGCCCGCGCCGCCGGGCTGCGGGCCGTCGCGCTGCTCGACCGCGAGTCGGGCGCGCCCGACTGGTGGAACGTCGGCATCGCCGCCACCGCGTTGCAGGACTGGCCGCTGGCGCGGCGGGCCTGGGAGGCGTACGGGCTGCGCGTGCCCGGCGGCGCCGCCCACCAGGGCGCGGCCGAGCCGCCGGAGGACATGGAGCTGGGCAGCGCCGCGGTCCGGCTGTCGCCGGAGGGCGAGGCGGAGGTCGTCTGGGGCCGCCGGCTGGATCCGGCGCGCGTCGAGGTGCAGAGCATCCCGCTGCCGTCGTCGGGGCGGCGCTGGGGCGAGGTCGTGCTGCACGACGGCGTGCCGCACGGCGAGCGGGCGACGCTCGCGGGCCCGTCGTACCCGGTCTTCGACGAGATAGAGCTGTGGGCGCCGTCGCCGGTGCCGACGTGGGTGGTGCTGCTGGAGGCGGCCACCGAGGCGGACCGGGACGCCGTCGAGCTGCTGGCGGCGGAGGCGGGATACGCGGCCGAGGACTGGTCGTCGTCCGTGCGGCTGCTCTGCCGTACCTGCTCGGAGAGCTGCATGCCCAGCGCCGAGGGCTCGCTCCAGGCGTCCCTCGACCCGCACGACCACAGCGAGCCCGGCCAGCCGGGCCCCCTGGTGCACCGCACCGAGGACGGGCTGTGGGTGCCGGAGCGGGAGTGCGGGATAGCCGCGCCCGCGTCGCTGGTGCGCGGGCTGCTGGAGAGCTGGGCCGCGGACAGCCCGGACACCCGGGACTGGCGGGATCTCGAAGAAGTCGTCTGAGGCTGTCGGCGGCGGGCCGTACCCTGGACTCCGGTCTTTTCATGAAGCTCGTGAGGGCGGGAACCAGGAAGGCGTACGGCGAGGATGACGCAGCAGGCGGAGCAGCAGCAGACGGGGCGGGAAGCGGAGTCGCCGGACGCGTTCCTCGATGACGTGACGAACGCCGAGGAGCGTGAGCGGGAGGCCCGCGAGCGGGGGACGGTCAGGCCGGTCACGGTGGTCGGCAATCCGGTGCTGCACCGCGAGTGCCGGGACGTCACGGAGTTCGACGACGGGCTTCGGCGGCTGGTGGACGACATGTTCGCCAGCCAGCGGGCGGCGGAGGGCGTGGGGCTCGCGGCCAACCAGATCGGCGTGGACCTGAAGGTCTTCGTCTACGACTGCCCGGACGACGACGGTGTACGGCACGTGGGCGCCGTGTGCAACCCGGTGCTTCAGGAGCTGCCCGCCGAGCGCCGCCAGCTCGACGACGGCAACGAGGGCTGTCTGTCGGTCCCCGGCGCGTACATGTCCCTGGCCCGCCCGGACTACGCGGTGGTGAGCGGCCGGGACCTCGACGGCGCCCCCGTCCTGGTGCACGGCACGGGGTACTTCGCCCGCTGCCTCCAGCACGAGACGGACCACCTCTACGGGCGGCTGTACATCGACCGGCTCTCCAAGCGGGAGCGCAAGGACGTCATGCAGCAGATGGCGGAGAACACCCCGCGGTACGAGATCGTGCCGAACGACTGACGGAGCTCCGCGCCGCCCCCCGCCGGGCCGGTGCCGGCCCGCCCAGTGTGTCCGCAACCGCCGCCTCTTGCGCGGCGGTTACTGCGGTGGTCTGGACCACTGGCGCAATGGCGGTCCGTTGACCGCGCGTCCGCCGCGCGCGACGCTCGGAGCCCCCCATTCGCACGGCACGGAGGCCCGATGCTCAGACGTACGGTCAGACTCATCCTCAGTATTGTCATGATCGCGGCGGCAGGTGTCGTCGGCACGGTCGCCACCGCAGGCACCGCGCAGGCGGACTCGTGCTACACCTGGAACCGCACGCTCAAGGAAGGCATGTCCGGTTCCGACGTCACCCAGTTGCAGATCCGGGTGGCGGGCCACGTGACGTCCGGCGAGATCCTCGCCATCGACGGCCAGTACGGCCCGCGCACGAAGGCTGCCGTCACCCGCTTCCAGCGGGCGTACGGGCTCAGCGCGGACGGCGTCGCCGGCCCGAACACCTACAGCAAGATCTACGGGCTGCAGGACGGCGACTGCACGCCGGCGCACTTCACCTACAGCGAACTCAACAAGTGCAACTCCAGTTGGGGCGGCGGCAAGGTATCCGCGGGCACCGCCAAGGAGAACGCCAAGCGGACCATGTGGAAGCTGGAGGCCATGCGGCACGCCCTGGGTGACCGGCCGATCCAGATCAGCAGCGGCTTCCGCTCGGTGTCGTGCAACAGCGCGGTCGGCGGCTCCTCCAACAGCCAGCACATGTACGGCACGGCGGCCGACCTGGTCGGCACCCCGTCGTTCTGCACGCTGTCGCGGCAGGCCCGCACGCACGGGTTCGGCGGGATCCTCGGTCCCGGCTACCCGGGCCACAACGACCACGTGCACGTCGACGGCCGCTCCTCCCGCTACTGGAGCGCCCCCAGCTGCGGCGTCTGACCGCGGCACCGCACGACCGAGCAACCGCCGGCCGGACCCGCCCCCGTGGCGGGCCCGGCCGGCGCCGGCGCGCGCTCAGAACTCGTCGTCGAACGCCACCGAGCCCTCCACCGCCACCTGGTACGCGGACGGGCGGCGCTCGAAGAAGTTCGTCAGCTCCTGCACGTCCTGCAACTCCATGAACGCGAACGGGTTCTGCGACCCGTACACCGGCGCGAAGCCCAGCCGCGCCAGCCGCTGGTCCGCCACGCACTCCAGATACGCGCGCATCGACTCGGTGTTCATCCCCGGCAGGCCGTCGCCGCACAGGTCCCGGGCGAACTGCAGCTCCGCCCGCACCGCCTCGTCCAGCATGTCGCGGACCTGCCGCCCCAGCTCCTCGTCGAACAGGTCCGGCTCCTCCTCGCGCACCGTGTCGACCACGGAGAACGCGAAGTTCATGTGCATGCTCTCGTCGCGGAACACCCAGTTCGTGCCGGTCGCCAGGCCGTGCAGCAGGCCGCGGGAGCGCAGCCAGTAGACGTACGCGAACGCGCCGTAGAAGAACAGGCCCTCGATGCAGGCGGCGAAGCAGATGAGGTTGAGCAGGAAGCGGCGGCGGTCCTCCCGGGTCTCCAGCCGCTCGATGCTCTCCACGGAGTCCATCCAGCGGAAGCAGAACTGCGCCTTCTCGCGGATCGACGGGATGTTCTCCACGGCGTCGAACGCCGCGGCCCGCTCGTCCGGGTCGGGCAGGTAGGTGTCGAGCAGCGTCAGATAGAACTGGACGTGCACGGCCTCCTCGAACAGCTGGCGGGAGAGGTAGAGGCGGGCCTCCGGCGAGTTGATGTGCTTGTAGAGCGTGAGCACCAGGTTGTTCGCCACGATCGAGTCGCCGGTGGCGAAGAACGCCACCAGCCGGCCGATGAGGTGCTGCTCGCCCGGCGAGAGCTTCGCGAGGTCGGAGACGTCGGAGTGGAGGTCGACCTCCTCGACGGTCCAGGTGTTCTTGATGGCGTCCCGGTAGCGCTCGTAGAAGTCCGGGTAGCGCATGGGGCGCAGGGTCAGCTCGAAGCCGGGGTCGAGCAGGTTCCTGCCCCGGGCGGCGGTGGCGGCGGTCACTGGCATGCCTCGCAGGTCTCGGGGTTCTCCAGGGAGCAGGCGGCGGCCTCGTCGGCGGCGTGCGGCAGCTGCCGGCCGGGCGGGGGTACGGGTACGGGGTGGGCCGGGGCGGCGGCGCGGGCCGAGCGGGCGATGCGGGTCGCCGGGCGCGAGCGCAGGTAGTAGGTCGTCTTCAGCCCGGACTTCCAGGCGTGGGCGTACATCGAGCTGAGCTTGCCGATGGTCGGCGCGGCCATGAAGAGGTTGAGCGACTGGGCCTGGTCGAGGTACGGCGTACGGGCCGCGGCCATGTCGATCAGCGCGCGCTGCGGCAGCTCCCACGCCGTGCGGTAGCGCGCCCGGACCTCCGCGGGGAGCCAGGCCAGGTCCTGCACGGACCCGTCGTGCTCGCGCAGCGCCTCGCGGGTCCGCGCGTCCCACACCCCCAGCTCCTTCAGCTCGGCCACCAGGTAGGAGTTGACCTGGAGGAACTCGCCGCTCAGCGTCTCGCGCTTGAAGAGGTTGGAGACCTGCGGCTCGATGCACTCGTAGACGCCGGCGATGGACGCGATCGTCGCGGTCGGCGCGATCGCCAGCAGCAGCGAGTTGCGCAGGCCGGTCGCCGCGATCCGCGCGCGCAGCGCGGTCCAGCGCTCCGGCCAGGTCGTGTCGGCGTCGGGGTAGTGGTCGGGGTGCAGCACGCCGCGGGCGGCGCGGGTGCGGGACCAGGCCGGGTGCGGGCCGTGCCGCTCGGCGAGGTCGGCGGAGGCCGCGTACGCGGCGAGCATGACGCGCTCGGCGATCCGGGTGGACAGCGCCCGCGCCTCGGCGGAGTCGAAGGGCAGCCCCAGCCGGAAGAAGACGTCCTGCAACCCCATCACGCCCAGGCCCACCGGCCGCCAGCGGGAGTTGGAGGCGGCGGCCTGGCCGGTGGGGTAGTAGTTGATGTCGACGACGCGGTCGAGGAACGTCACCGCGGTACGGACCGTGGCGTCCAGCCGCTCCCAGTCCATCGCCCCCTCCGGGCCGCCGGCCGGGTCGCCCAGGTGGGCGGCGAGGTTGACCGAGCCCAGGTTGCACACGGCCGTCTCGCCGTCGTCCGAGACCTCCAGGATCTCGGTGCACAGGTTCGAGGAGTGCACGACGGCGCCGGGCTCCGCGGTCTGGTTGGCGGTGCGGTTGGCGGCGTCCTTGAACGTCATCCAGCCGTTGCCGGTCTGCGCGAGCGTACGCATCATCCGGCCGTACAGCTGCCGCGCCGGGACCTGCTTCACGTACCGCCCGGCGGCCTCCGCGCGCGCGTACGCCGCGTCGAAGTCCGCGCCGTAGAGGTCGGCCAGCTCGGGGACGTCGGACGGCGAGAACAGCGACCAGGGGCCGTCGGCCTCGACGCGGCGCATGAACTCGTCGGGGATCCAGTGCGCGAGGTTGAGGTTGTGGGTGCGGCGGGCCTCCTCGCCGGTGTTGTCGCGCAGCTCCAGGAACTCCTCGACGTCGGCGTGCCAGGGCTCCAGGTAGACGCAGGCGGCGCCCTTGCGCTTGCCGCCCTGGTTCACGGCGGCGACGGAGGCGTCGAGCGTGCGCAGGAACGGGACGATGCCGTTGGAGTGGCCGTTGGTGCCGCGGATCAGCGAGCCGCGGGAGCGGACCCGGGTGAAGGGGATGCCGATGCCGCCGGAGTGCTTCGACAGCCGGGCGACCTGGTGGTAGCGCTCGTAGATCGAGTCCAGCTCGTCGCGCGGGGAGTCCAGCAGGTAGCAGGACGACATCTGCGGGTGGCGGGTGCCGGAGTTGAACAGGGTGGGGGAGGAGGGCAGGTAGTCCAGGCGGCTCATCAGCCCGTACAGCTCGGCGACTTCGGCGAGGGCGGCGTCGGACTCGTCGGCGGCCAGCCCGCAGGCGACGCGGAGGAAGAAGTGCTGGGCGGTCTCGACGACGGCGCGCCGGGTGGGGTGGCGCAGCAGGTAGCGGGTGTGGACCGTGCGCAGTCCGAAGTAGCCGAAGAGGTCGTCGCGGCCCTCCGCGACGGCCTCGTCGACCAGGGCGTCGAGGCGCGCGGCGTGCCGCCGGACGAAGGCGGCGGTGGCGTCGGCGACGAGGCCCTCGCGGTGGCCCACGGCGACCGACGCGGAGAAGGACGTGGCGCCCTGGCCGGCGGCCTCCTCGGCGATCGCCCGGGTCAGCAGCCGGGCGGCCAGCCGCGAGTACTCCGGCTCCTCGGCGATCAGCGCCGCCGCGGCGTCCGTGGCCAGCTCCCGCAACTCCGCCTCCCCGGAGCCCGGATGCCGGCCGCGCAGGGCGTCCGCCGCGACCCGGGCCGGGTCGGTGGCGGGCAGGCCGGCGGCCAGCGCGGTGAGCGTGCGGGCGAGGGCGGCGGCGGGGCCGTCGTCGGCACCGGGGGTGGCTGAGGCGGGCTCCGCAAGCGCGGCCGGTGGTGCGATCGTCAAGGTGCTGCTCTCCCTCGCTCGGCGGGGCCGCGCGGGAGAGGGCGCCACGGGCGCACGCGGGCATGCCGCGTCGCGCACGAGACGGCCCCGCTTGCGTCCGTGGGCCCAATCCGCGAGACCCGGACGTCATCGATCGCTGCCGGAGGTTCTCGGGCTCACGACGTACGGGCAGACCGGCGCGCGGCAGGCATGACGGCACATCGCTTACCGTTGCGGGACAGCTCCGGACTTCCACCGGATTCCCCTGCGTCGGCAGCTGAGATGAGCATACATCTAGTGGCTCGCCGGGGAGCCACCCCTACATGTTGTGTCGCACCTCAGAGGTGGGCGACGAAGGCCCAGAGCGGCAGCCCGGGCAGCGGGAACCAGTCGCGCTCGGGGGTGCGCAGGAACCCGAGCCGCCCGTACAGCCGGTGGGCCGGGGTCATGTCCGGGGCGCTGGATATCACCATCCGCCGGGCGTCCAGCTCCCGGGCCCGGTCCATGCAGGCCCGGGCGAGCGCCTCGCCCACGCCCCGGCCGCGCGCCTCCCGCGCCACCCCCAGCATCCGGAACTCGCCCTCGCCGTCCTCGCTCAGCTCCGCGAACGGCGAGCCCGCCGTGACGAACGTCACGCTGCCCAGCACCCGGCCGCCGCCCGGCCGGCCGTCCCCGTCGACCGCGACCAGCACCTCCGTGCGCTCCGCGAGGGCCCGCCCGCGCACGTCCCGCAGCTCGTCCGCGTACTCGTCGCCCTCGCCGAACGTCAGCAGCCCGTCCGCCATATACGCCTCGGCGGTCAGCTCGCCCGCCCGCTCGTACTCCTCCGGCCGCACCGGCCGCACCGTGAAGTCCATGCCCCCGAGTCTGCCCTGCCCCACCGACAACGCGCCCCCGCCTGTGGACAACGGGCCGCCGCCCCCGGAGAACCGGGGACGGCGGCCCGTGGCCCCCTAACTGCGTTCCACCGCGCTCAGCAGCAGCGGAACCCCTTGCGCGGGTCGTCGCCCGCGTCCGTGCGCATCCGCTCGAACTCGCGCCGGCTCGGTACCTCCGCCTCGGGGTCGTGCGCGCGCAGATGCGCGGCGTAGCGCTCGTACGCCGTGTCGCCGAGCACCTCGCGCACGTACCACCAGACCTTGCGCCCGGCCGCCGCCACCGCCGCCGTGCCGGTCACGAGCCCGCACCGTCCCGGGGAGCCCCGCCGCCGCCCGGCCCGGTGCCCGGCAGGAACCCCCCGCCGCTGCCCAGCCCGGCCGCCTCCAGCTCTCTCTTCTCCTCCTTGGTCGGGATCAGCTGCGCGGGCGCCACGTACGTCGACTCGTGGTACGGCTCCTCGTGGCTGACCACCGACTCCGGGTTGCGCAGGGACTTCACGCACACCCGGGCCGCGTCCACGATCACGACGACCACCAGGATGGCGAAGACCGCGGACAGCACGCCGTCGACCGTCGTGTTGGTGACGATCGTCTCCGCGTCCTCCAGCTCCTGCCCGGACAGCTTCCCGGAGTCGATGCCCTCCTGCGCCACGTCGCCCTGGGCGAAGAATCCGACCCGCGGGTCGTCCGAGAACACCTTCTGCCAGCTCGCGGTGAGCGTGACCACCGCGACCCAGATCAGCGGGACGCCCGTCACCCACGCCCACTTCAGCCGGCCGGACTTGATCAGCAGCGTGGTGCAGACCGTCAGCGCGACCGCGCCGAGCAGCTGGTTGGTGATGCCGAAGAGCGGGAAGAGCTGGTTGATGCCGCCGAGGGGGTCGTTGACGCCGACCCACAGGAAGTAGCCCCACAGGCCCACGACGACCGCGCTGGTGCCGATGAGCCCCGGCCACCAGCTGACCCGCTTGAGCGGCTTGTAGACGTTGCCGAGGGTGTCCTGGAGCATGAAGCGGCCCACCCGGGTGCCCGCGTCCAGCGCGGTCAGGATGAAGAGCGCCTCGAACATGATCGCGAAGTGGTACCAGAACGCCTTGAGGCTGTCCCCGGTCACGTTGGAGAAGATCTCCGAGACGCCCAGCGCGAACGTCGGCGCACCGCCGGTACGGCCCAGCAGCGTCGACTCCTCGACGGAGTCGGCCGCCGCCTGCATCGCCGCCGGGGTGATCTCGTACCCGAAGCCCTGGATCGCCTGCGACGCCGACTGCGCGGTGTCGCCGATGATCGTGGGCGCCGAGTTCATCGCGAAGTACAGCCCGGGGTCCAGCACACAGGCGGCGATCATCGCGATGACCGCCACGGAGGACTCCATCAGCATGGAGCCGTAGCCGATCATCCGTACCTGCGTCTCCTTCTCCACCATCTTCGGCGTGGTGCCGGAGGAGATGAGGGAGTGGAAGCCGGACAGGGCGCCGCAGGCGATGGTGATGAAGACGAACGGGAACAGCGAGCCGGCGAAGACCGGTCCCGTCCCCTCGCCGGCGAAGTCGGTGACGCCCTCCATCTTCAGCGTCGGTGCGGCCACGACCACGCCGATGAACAGCAGCGAGATCGTGCCCAGCTTCATGAACGTGGACAGGTAGTCGCGCGGCGCGAGCAGCGTCCACACCGGCAGCACCGAGGCGATGAAGGCGTAGATCACGATCCAGATGACCAGCGCCTCCTTGCTCAGCGTGAACGTGTCCGCGAGCGAGGACTCGGCCACCCAGCGCCCCCCGACCAGCGCGAGCAGCAGCAGCCCGACGCCGATCAGCGACACCTCGACGACCCGGCCCGGCCGGATCATCCGCAGGTAGAAGCCCATGAACAGCGCGATCGGGATCGTCATGCCGATGGAGAACGTGCCCCAGGCGGACTCCGCCAGCGCGTTGACGACGACCAGCGCCAGCACCGCCAGCAGGATGATCATGATCGCGAAGACCGCGACCAGCGCGGCGACGCCGCCCACCGGGCCGATCTCCTCCCGCGCCATCTGGCCGAGCGAACGGCCGTTGCGGCGGGTGGAGAAGAACAGCACCACCATGTCCTGAACCGCGCCCGCGAAGATCACGCCCGCGACGATCCAGATCGTGCCCGGCAGGAAGCCCATCTGCGCCGCCAGCACCGGCCCGACCAGCGGTCCGGCGCCGGAGATGGCGGCGAAGTGGTGGCCGAGGAGCACCCGCCGGTCGGTCGGCTGGAAGTCGATCCCGTTGTCCAGCCGCTCGGCCGGGGTGGCGCGCGTCTTGTCGGCCTTGAGCACGCGGTAGGCGATGAACTTCGAGTAGAAGCGGTAGCCGATGGCGTACGAGCCGAGGGCCGCGGCCACCATCCAGGCGGCGGAGACCTCCTCGCCCCGCGAGAGCGCCAGCATGGTCCAGCCGAGGGCGCCCAGCAGGGCGACGACGGTCCACACGGCGATGCTCTTCGGCGCCATACGTGGCTTTTTCGGTGCGTCCGGAGGTGCTTGCACTGTCATGGCGGCTCCGTCCCCTGAGCTCTCAATCGCTTGCGACGCGCTCGAAATGTAGAGCAGGGTGTGGCCGCCGTCACTAGGGCGATCAACAGCCGTTCGATCAGGCGGGGCCCCGGCCGGGGCTCAGCGCTCCTCGGGGTCGGTGGCGACGACGTCGTACGGGTACGGCTCCGGCGGCGCGCCCGCCTCGTCGAGCCGCGCGGTCTCCTCCGGCGTCAGCTCCCAGTCCGAGGACGGCAGCGTCGCGGTGAGCTGCTCCGCGGTGCGCGCGCCGACGACCGGCGCGGCGGGCGCCCCCGTACGGCGCGGCGGCGGGCCCGGCGCCGGGCGCGCCGCCGCGCCGCCCGCTCAGCCCACCGGGCGCCTCAGGCGGGCGACGAACTTGTACCGGTCGCCGCGGTACACCGACCGGACCCACTCCACCGGCTCGCCGTGGGTGTCCACGGAGTGCCGGGAGAGCATCAGCATCGGCAGCCCGGTGTCCGTGCCCAGCAGCCCCGCCTCCCGGGGCGTGGCGAGCGACGTCTCGATCGTCTCCTCGGCCTCGGCCAGGTGGACGTCGTAGACCTCGGCGAGCGCGGTGTAGAGCGAGGAGTGCTTGACCAGGCTGCGGCGCAGCGCGGGGAAGCGCTTGGCGGACAGGTGGGTGGTCTCGATGGCCATCGGCTCGCCGTTGGCCAGCCGGAGGCGCTCGATGCGCAGCACCCGCCCGCCGGGCGCGATGTCGAGCCGTTCGGCGAGCTGGTCGCCCGCGGTCACGTAGCCGATGTCGAGCAGCTGGGAGGTGGGTTCGAGCCCCTGGGCGCGCATGTCCTCGGTGTACGAGGTCAGTTGGAGGGCCTGCGAGACCTTGGGCTTGGCCACGAACGTGCCCTTGCCCTGGATCCGCTCCAGCCGCCCCTCCACGACCAGCTCCTGCAACGCCTGGCGCACGGTCGTGCGGGAGGTGTCGAACTCGGCGGCGAGGGTGCGCTCCGGCGGCACCGGGGTGCCGGGCGGCAGGGTCTCGGTCATCTCCAGCAAGTGCCGCTTGAGCCGGTAGTACTTGGGCACCCGGGTGGTCCGCCCGGCGCTCCCCCCGGCGCGTCCCGGCTCGTCGGCTGCCGGTACCGTCGCAGCCGGCGTTCCCTCGGCCGGTCCGGCGTTCGTCCTCATGACTCCTCCGTCTGGTAGCGGCTCACATCCTGGCACGGCTCGTCACCCGTCGGTGCACGCGCGGGGTGACGGGATTGCTCACATGTCGGTCCGGTAACGGAAGCCGAACCAGCAGGCCGCATACCCTTGACACCCTCATTGGTCTAGGCCAGGCTTCGTTTCACGATTGGTCCAGACCAAGACCGTCAACCTGGTCTAAACCATTAAAGACCACAAGTCCACTCCACGGGCAGGGTCCGGGAGCAAGGACTTTTCGGTGGCGAATCGCTGGCGAACGACGGCAGGGGGGCGTGGGCCGGCATGTTGAGGAGGGTGACGTGAAGCGCACGGCGGTAGCGGTGCTGGCGGCGGCTGGCCTGGTGGCAAGCCTCGCCGCCTGCGGTTCTGACGACAGTGACGGTGGGGACGGGGAGGCCAAGGGCCCCGACTCGTACAAGGGCGAGACACTCACCTTCTGGGCCATGGACGGTTCCACACCGGACGACTGGCTGCAGGACGTCAAGGCGGAGTTCGAGAAGAAGACGGGCGCCAAGCTCGAATACAAGGTGCAGCAGTGGAACGGCATTCAGCAGAAGCTGACCACCGCGCTGTCCGAGTCGAGCCCGCCCGACGTGATCGAGGTCGGCAACACCCAGACCCCCGCCTACGCGGCGACCGGCGGTCTGGCCGACCTGACCGACCTGAAGGAGGAGATCGGCACCGAGTGGACCGAGTCCCTCAACGAGTCGTCGATCTACGAGGGCCAGCAGTACGCCGTCCCGTGGTTCTTCGCCAACCGCGTGGTGATGTACAACAAGGAGATCTTCGAGGAAGCCGGGATCAAGGAGATACCCAAGACCCGGGACGACCTCTTCGCGGCGTTCGACAAGATCGAGAAGAACACCGACGCCGAGCCGATCTACATGCCCGGCCAGAACTGGTACTTCTTCGACGGCCTGCTCATCGGCCAGGACGCCGAGCTGGTGAAGAAGGACGGCGACAAGTGGGTGTCCAACCTCTCCGACCCCAAGGTCGGCGCGGCCATGGAGATCTACAAGCAGTACGCCGACTACTCCACGGCGCCCAAGGACAAGGACGAGGCCACCCCGCAGCAGGGTGAGGTCTTCGGCAAGGGCGAGACCGGCGCCATCGTCGCGATGGGCTGGGAGGCCGGCATCGCGGCCGAGGCGAGCAAGGACAAGAACTTCGACAAGAAGATCGGCTACTTCACCATCCCCGGTGAGACCGCCGAGACCCCGGAGAGCGTCTTCCTCGGCGGCTCCAACCTGGCCATCGCGGCCGGCAGCGACAAGCAGGAGCTGGCCAAGGAGTTCCTGAAGATCGTGCTCTCGGACAAGCACGAGGGCGCCCTCGCGGCGGCCAACGGCGTGATTCCCAACAAGGAGTCGCTGCTGTCGAAGCTGGAGGGCAACGAGGCGGCCGAGGCCGCGGCGCCCGCCGCCGCCGTCGGCGGCACCACGCCGCTCATCCCCGAGTGGGGCGCGGTGGAGAACACCCCTAACCCCATCAAGTCCTACATGACCGCCTTCCTCAACGGTGACTCCCACGAGGAAGCGGCCGCGTCGGTCGAGGACGATCTGAACGAGCGTCTCTCGCAGGAGTAAGCGACAGCGGGCGGGCGGGGCCGGGTACGCACCCGGCCCCGCCCGCACCCGCGGGTCCGAATCCACCTCGTCCCGAAGAGATCGACGCCTCATGACTGTGCAGACCCCGGGGCCGGCCGCCGAGAAGGCCGCAGGCCGCGCCCGTCACCAACCCCCACCGCCCGGACGCCACCGCAAGTCCCAGGTCTCCGCCGGTACCCTGCCGTACCTCCTGATCCTGCCCGCGCTGACGATCACCGCGATCCTGCTCGGCTGGCCGCTGGTGAAGAACGGCATCCTGTCGTTCCAGCAGCTCGGCATGAAGGAGATCATCCAGCACCTCACGGTGTGGAACGGCTTCGACAACTACACGGACGTCCTCGGCGGCGAGGACTTCTGGCGCGTCACGCTCCGGACCGTCATCTTCACCGCGATCAACGTCGCGCTCATCATGGTGTGCGGCACCCTGGTCGGGCTGCTGCTCGCCCGGCTCGGCCGCAAGATGCGGCTGACCCTGCTGATGGCGCTCGTGCTCGCCTGGGCGATGCCCATCATCGCGGCCACCACCGTCTACCAGTGGCTGTTCGCGCAGAACTACGGCGTCGTCAACTGGGTCCTGGACAAGCTCGGCTGGCACTCGATGGCCGACTACAGCTGGACCAGCAGCCAGACCTCCACCTTCTTCGTGATCATCGTGATGCTCGTCTGGACGTCGGTCCCGTTCGTGGCGATCAACCTCTACGCCGCCACGACCACGATCGCCAAGGAGCTGTACGAGGCCGCCGCGCTGGACGGCGCCGGCGGCTGGCGCACCTTCACCTCGGTGACGCTGCCGTTCATCAAGCCGTTCCTGATCGCCACCACGTTCCTGGAGATCATCTGGATCTTCAAGGCGTTCCCGCACGTGTACGCGGTCAACGGCGGCGGGCCCGACCGGCTCACCGAGACGCTGCCCGTCTACGCCTTCGTCGAGGGCGTCGGCAACCAGCACTACGGCGTGGGGGCGGCGATCTCCGTGCTCACGATCCTGGTCCTGATGGTGCTGACGTCGTACTACATCCGCATGGCCCTGAAGCAGGAGAGGGAAGACTCGTGAGGCGCTCGCTCATAGGCCGCTTCTGGCCGAACGCGACGGCCCTGGTGCTGTTCGTGCTCTTCCTCTTCCCCGTGTACTGGATGTTCGCCACGTCCTTCAAGCCGCGCAGCGACATCATCAGCGAGAACCCGGTCTGGTTCCCGCTGGACCCGACCTTCGAGCACTACCGCACGGCCTTCGACGCCGAGAACTTCTGGAACTTCTGGCGGAACTCGCTCACGGTGACCCTCCTGGCGGTCGGGTTCTCGCTGCTCATCGCCCTCTTCGCGTCCTTCGCCATCGCCCGGATGCGGTTCAAGGGCCGCAGCGGCGTCATCCTGGTGTTCATGTTCGCGCAGATGGCCCCCTGGGAGGTCATGGTCATCTCGGTGTACATGCTGGTGCGCGACGCGGACATGCTGAACAGCCTGGTGCCGCTGACGCTCTTCTACACCGTGATGGTGCTGCCGCTGACGATCCTGACCCTGCGCACCTACGTGGCCGCGGTACCCAAGGACCTGGAGGAGGCGGCCATGGTCGACGGCGCCTCCCGCACCCAGGCGTTCCGGAAGGTGATCTTCCCGCTGCTGGCGCCGGGCCTGATGGCCACCTCGCTCTTCGGCTTCATCACCGCCTGGAACGAGTTCCCGATGGTCCTCGTCCTCAACAAGGAGGCCGAGGCGCAGACCCTGCCGCTGTGGCTGTCGCAGTTCCAGACCCAGTTCGGCGACGACTGGGGCGCCACCATGGCCGCCGCGTCGCTGTTCGCCCTGCCCATCCTCCTGCTCTTCCTGTACCTCCAGCGCAAGGTCACCGCCGGCCTCACCGCCGGCGCCGTGAAGGGCTGACGTACCACCTCGTAAGCTGCGGCGGGACCACCGCCGCGGGAAGGGACAGCACGACGCCCATGACGACACTCGCAGGGGCCACCGACACCCTGACCCGGGACGCCCTCGCCGTACTGCAGCCGAGCTTCCTGGGCACCGAGCCCCCGGACTGGGTGCTGCGCCGCCTCGACGAGGGCCTGACCGGCGTCGGGCTCTTCGGCCGCAACATCGAGAGCCCGGAGCAGGTCGCCCGGCTCACCGCCCGGCTGCGCGCCGTCCGGCCCGAGGTGCTGGTGGCGATCGACGAGGAGGGCGGCGACGTCACCCGGCTGGAGGTGCGCAGCGGCTCCTCGTTCCCCGGGAACCTCGCCCTCGGCGCCGTCGACGACCCCGGACTCACCCGGGCCGTCGCCCGCGAGCTGGGCCGCCGGCTCGCCGAGGTCGGCGTGAACCTGAACTGGGCGCCGTCCGCGGACGTCAACTCCAACCCCGACAACCCCGTCATCGGCGCCCGCTCCTTCGGCGCCGACCCCGCCCTCGTCGCCCGGCACACCGCCGCGTACATCGAAGGCCTCCAGGAGGCGGGCGTCAGCGCGTGCGCGAAGCACTTCCCCGGCCACGGCGACACCAACGTCGACTCGCACCACGCGATGCCGCGGATCGACGTCTCCGCCGACGTGCTGCGCGAGCGTGAGCTGGTGCCGTTCCGGGCCGCGGTCGCCGCCGGCACCCGGGCCGTCATGAGCGCGCACATCCTGCTGCCCGCGCTCCGCACCGACCTGCCCGCCACCCTCAGTCCGGCGGTGCTCACCGGCCTGCTGCGCGCCCCCGTCGCCGACGGCGGGCTCGGCTTCACCGGGCTGGTCATCACCGACGCGCTGGAGATGCAGGCCATCGCGGCCAAGTACGGCATCGAGGGCGGCGCCGTACGGGCCGTGGCCGCCGGCGCCGACGCGATGTGCATCGGCGCCCGCGGCGACGAGGAGATCGTGCTGCGCACCCGGGACGCGCTCGTCGCCGCGGTGCGCAGCGGGGACCTGCCCGAGGAGCGGCTCGCCGACGCCGCTGCCCGGGTACGGGCCCTGGCGGGCTGGCCGGCGCCGGCCGCGGGCGGCGCGGTGGAGGGGATCGCGCCGGACCCCGGCGTCGGCCAGACCGCTGCGCGCCGGGCGCTGCGCCTCACCGGCGCGCGGGACTACGTGCCGCCGTCCGGCCCGGTGTACGTCGCGGGGTTCACCCCGGTCGCGAGCATCGCGGTGGGCCGGGAGACCCCGTGGGGCGTGGGCGCGGAGCTGGAGCGCGCGCTGCCCGGCACCGAGTCCGCGGTCTTCGACGGCTCCGCCGCCGGCGCCGAGGGCTCCGGCGGCAGCGGGGACGTGGCGAGCCGGGAGGGTTTGTCGGCGCTGACCGCAAATGTGCTCGCGGCGGCCGGTGACCGTAGGATCATCGCAGTGGTGCGCGACGTCCACCGCCACCCCTGGATGGCGGACGCGCTCGACGCCCTGCTGGCCGTCCGCCCCGACACCGTCGTGGTGGAGATGGGTGTGCCGCAGGCGCCGCCGCGCGGGGCGCTGCACATCGCGACGCACGGGGCCGCGCGCGTCTGCGGGCGCGCCGCCGCGGAGGTCGTCACCGGCAAGGGCGCCGGGGCCTGACCCCCACTGCCCTTCCGCCCGTACCACCTGACACCGCATACGGAGGCACCCCGCATGACCACCGCCCAGCCGGGCCGGATCATGGCCGGCGAGATGGCCGAACAGCCCGAGGCCCTGCGCCGCGTCCTGGCCCACGGCGCCCCGGAGATCCGCCGGGTCGCCGAGGCGATCGCCGCCCGTTCGCCGCGCTTCGCGCTGCTGACGGCGCGCGGCACGTCGGACAACGCCGCGCTGTACGCCAAGTACCTGCTGGAGATCCAGCTCGGGCTGCCCTGCGGGCTGACCTCGATGTCGACCACGACGGCGTACGAGGCCAAGCCGGACCTCACCGACGTGCTGGTGATCACCGTCAGCCAGTCCGGCGGCTCGCCGGACCTCGTCGCCTCCACCCGCGCCGCCCGTGACGCCGGCGCGATCACGCTGGCGGTGACGAACAACCCGGACTCGCCGCTGGCGGGCGTCAGCGAGTACCACATCGACGTCCAGGCGGGCCCGGAGAAGGCGCTGCCGGCGACGAAGACGTACACCGCCTCGCTGCTGGCGCTCTACCTCTTCGTCGAGGGCATGCGCGGCGGGCAGGGGGAGGCGGCGGCGGTGCTGCCGGAGCTGGCGGAGCAGATCCTCGCCCGCCAGGACGAGGTGAAGGCGCTGGCGCAGCGGTACCGCTTCGCCGAGCGGATGGTCCTCACGTCGCGCGGCTTCGGCTACCCGACGGCGAAGGAGGCGGCGCTGAAGCTCATGGAGACGTCGTACATCCCGGCGCTCTCCTACTCCGGCGCGGACCTGCTGCACGGCCCGCTCGCCATGGTCGACAACGTCTCGCCGGTCATCGCCATCGTCACGGACGGCCGCGGCGGCGAGGCGCTCCAGCCGGTGCTGGACCGGCTGCGGGACCGCGGCGCGGACCTGGTGGTCATCGGCCCGAAGGCGCAGGTGGACGCGGCGGCGGGAGGCTTCGTGCTGCCGACGGCCGGGGTGGCCGAGGAGGTGCAGCCGATCCTGGAGATCCTGCCGCTGCAACTGCTGGCGTACGAGGTGACGATCGCCCGGGGGCAGGACCCGGACGCACCGCGGTCGCTGGCGAAGGTCACGGAGACCCGCTGACCCGCTGACCGGCTGATCGCGTACGGGCCACGGCCCCGGCTCCCCCGCGGGGGAGCCGGGGCCGTGGCCCGTGGCGCGTGCTACAGCAGCACGCCGCCCGACACGTCGACGTACGTCCCCGTCAGCACCCCTGCGTCCCCGGAGACCAGGTACGCCACCGTGTCGGCGACCTCGCTCACCTCCGGGATCCGCCCGAGCGGCGACATCGCGGCCATGCCGGCCTTCGCGTCGTCGTTGTCCCGCAGCCAGGCCGCGTTCATGTCGGTGTCCAGCGCGCCGGGCGCGACCGCGTTGACGGTGATGCCCCGGTCGCCCACGGACTTCGACAGGAACTTCGTGAAGGCGTCGACCGCGCTCTTCGTCATCGTGTACGCCATCAGCGTCGGCATCATCGCCGCGTGCGTGGCCACCGTGGACACGTTGACGATGCGCCCGCCGTCGCGCATCCGCGGCAGACCGAGCTTGGTGACGAAGAACGGCGCCCTGGTGTTCACCGCGAACAGCCGGTCGAAGTCCGTCTCCTCGGTGTCCTCGATGAGCGCCTGAAGCGCCACCCCCGCGTTGTTGACGAGGATGTCGAGCCCGTCCGCGTGCCGGTCGAACTCCGCCCACAGCGCCGCCGCGTCCCCCGGCACGCCCAGCTCGGCCCGGATCGCGAACGCCTCGCCGCCGGCCGCCTCGATCGCGGCGACGGTCTCCTTCGCCGCCGTCTCGTTGCTGCCGTAGTGCACGGCGACGCGCGCGCCGTCCCGCCCCAGCCGCTCCGCGATCGCCCTGCCGATGCCCCGGCTTGCGCCCGTGACCAGTGCCGTCTTCCCAGTGAGCGCGCCCATGGCTGCGCCCCCCTTTCTGTAAAGGTCGCTACAGAAAGAACCGTATCACATTGGCTAGCGGGCGCTATAGAATTGGTGGCATGGCCACCAAGCAGCGCGGACGCCCCCGCTCCTTCGACCGCGACGAGGCGCTGGAGAAGGCCCTGCACGCCTTCTGGCAGCACGGCTACGAGGCCACCTCGGTCGCCGACCTCACGCGGTCCCTCGGCATCGGCGCGCCGAGCCTGTACGCCGCCTTCGGCGACAAGGAGGCGCTCTTCGACGCGGCGGTCGAGGTGTACGCCCGTACCGACAACGGCACGTTCATCGACCGCGCCCTGGCCGAGGAGCCCACCGCCGTCGCCGCCTTCACGCGGATCCTGCGCGAGGCCGCCGTCGGCTACACCGACCCCGACCGGCCGCGCGGCTGCATGGTCCTCAGCGTCGGCATGAGCGCCACCACCCCGGAGGTGGTGGCCAAGCTGCGCGAGCTGCGCGCGCTGAACATGACGAACATGGCCGCGCGGGTACAGGCCGACGTGGCCGCCGGCGTGCTGCCCGCCGGGACCGACGCCGAGAAGCTCGCGAGCTACACGGGGGCCGTGCTCCAGGGCATGTCCACGCAGGCCAGGGACGGCGCCGACCGGGAGCTGCTGGAGCGGGTGGCGGAGATCGCGGCGGCGGGTTTCGCGGCGGCGGCGGAGGGGCGTGAAGTCGGTGCGTCCGGGGCGTAGACAGCCGGGAGTGGTCTAGTCCACAATGCTTGTCAGGCTTCCACCCCTTCCGCACGACGGGGTGGAACGAGGCCCGAGGCGTTCTCTGCCCTGACTGCGTCCCCGGCCTCCTCACCGGCTGCGAAGCCGCGGGGCCGCACACTCCGCGGCGCGCGCACCGGTGCTTGGCTCCGGGCCGCGGTGCCGGACGGGTTGAGGGTCCCGGTCCAGGCACCGCGGCCCGAAGTGCGTTCCGGCCTGCGGCCCGCACCGCGGGGCCCCGCCGGCGGCTCCGCCGCGGCGGCCCGCCTGCGGCAGCCGGGGCACGTTCTGTCCTGGACCCGCGACCTGAAGCGCACCGGCGCCTGCGCCGGTGCGGCGGGTGGCGGGTGTGCGGCGGTCGGGGCGCGTTCGGCCCTGGAACCGCGGTCGGGGGCGCGTCCGGCCCGCTGCCCGCGGGGTCTTGCCTGCCTCGGCCTCTCTGCGCGGGGCCGCGCGCCGCGGCTTTCGGCGGTGCGGCCCATGCCGCCGCGGCTCCGGGGCCCCCGTCCGGCCGGGCGGGCCGCAGGCGCCCCGTGGCGGCGGACCGCGGTCGGGGGCACATCCCGGCCCGCTGTCCGCGGGGGCATGCCTGCTCGGGCCTCTCTGTGCGGGGCCGCGTGCTCCGCGGCGCGCGCTGGCACCGGGGCCGCGCGCTGCGGCTTTCGGCGGTGCGGCCCATGCCGCCGCGGCTCCGGGGCGCCCCCGTCCGGCCGGGCGGGCCGCAGGCGCCTCGTGGTGGCGCCGGTAGGCTCCAGGTGTGCCGTCCATGAACGAGCTCGTCCGCCGGCACACGGCGCTGAGCGAGACCGACCTGGAGTGGCTGCACCTCCTCGTCTCGGAGTGGCAGCTGCTCGCCGACCTGTCCTTCGCCGACCTCGTGCTCTGGGTCCCGACCGTCGACGGCGCCCGCTACGTCTCCGTCGCCCAGATGCGCCCGAACACCGGACCCACCTCGTACCAGGACGACATGGTCGGCCACACCGTCCCGCGCGGCCGGCGCCCCATGCTCGACGCCGCCCTCGACGAGGGCCGGATCGTGCGCGAGGGCGACCCGGAGTGGCGCGAAGAGGTGCCCGTACGGATCGAATCCATCCCCGTGCGCCGGGAGAGCCGCGTCCTCGGCGTCATCGCCCGCAACACCAACCTGCTGACCGTGCGCACCCCCAGCCGGCTGGAGCTGACGTACCTGCAGAGCGCCTCCGACCTGGCGCAGATGATCGCCGCCGGGGCCTTCCCCTACCCCGGGCAGCAGGGCGACACCGAGACCTCGCCGCGCGTCGGCGACGGGCTCATCCGGCTCGACGCGGACGGCATCGTCCAGTACGCCTCACCCAACGCGCTCTCCGCCTACCACCGGCTCGGCCAGGCCGCCGATCTCGTCGGCCGCCACCTCGGCCAGGCCACCTCCGCGCTGGCGGTCAGCAAGGAGCCGGTGGACGAGGCGCTGGTCAAGCTCGCCAGCGGCTGGGCGCCGCGGGAGGCGGAGGTGGAGGGCAACGGCGGCGTCATCCAGCTGCGCGCGATCCCGCTCCAGCCGCGCGGCACGCGCATCGGGTCGCTGGTGCTGCTGCGCGACGTCACCGAGATCCGGCGGCGTGAGCGCGAGCTGATGACCAAGGACGCCACCATCCGGGAGATCCACCACCGGGTGAAGAACAACCTCCAGACCGTCGCCGCCCTGCTGCGGTTGCAGTCGCGCCGGCTGGCCGCCGAGGATCCCGACGGGCGGGCGCGGGCGGCGCTGGACGAGGCGGTGCGGCGGGTCGGCTCGATCGCCATCGTGCACGAGACGCTGTCGCAGAACCTCGACGAGACGGTGGAGTTCGACGAGATCGCCGACCGGGTGGTGGCGATGGTGGCGGAGATCAGCCCCGGCCGGGTGACGGGGCGCCGCACCGGGCGCTTCGGCGTGCTGCCGGCGGAGGTCGCGACGCCGCTGTCCATGGTGCTGACCGAGGTGCTGCAGAACGCGCTGGAACACGGCTTCGGGACGGGGGAGTCGGGGCGGGTGGAGGTGACCGCGCTGCGCTCGGCCGGGCGGCCGGAGAGCCGGCTGCTGGTCACCGTGCAGGACGACGGGCGGGGGCTGCCGGAGGGGTTCGACCCGGCGGCGTCCGGGAGCCTGGGGTTGCAGATCGTACGGACGCTCGTCGAGGGGGAGTTGGCGGGCACGTTTTCGATGGCGCGGGCGCCGGAGGGGGGCACGCGGGTGGTGTTCGACATCCCCGTGCAACCCGAAAAGCGCTGACGCGCCGGGGGGTTGGGCGTACGGGGGTTGACGCGGGGGTCCGCGTCGCGGCCGCGTCGCGGCAGCAAAAAGCCCCGGGCCGTCGGGCTCCGGGGCTCTGAGGTGCTCGGGGTGTGGCTGGTGGCTGCTGCGCTGCGGCTCGGGGAGAGCGGCGCCGTGGGACCCACGGCGCCTTCGCGCATCCGGGGGGTGTCGGGTCAGGCGCTTGCCCTGCGCGCCCGGTTGCGGGCGGCGCGGCGCTTCATCGCGCGGCGCTCGTCCTCGCTGAGGCCACCCCAGACACCGGAGTCCTGGCCGGACTCCAGCGCCCACTGCAGGCACTGCTCCATGACGGGGCAGCGACGGCAGACGGCCTTGGCTTCCTCGATCTGCAGCAGCGCAGGACCGGTGTTGCCGATCGGGAAGAAGAGCTCGGGGTCTTCCTCGCGGCAAACGGCGCTGTGACGCCAGTCCATGACTGCTCCATCTCTTCGTGTTGAGTCAGTTGCTTGTGAATGTGAACGCTTTCACGAATCCTCCGACAAGTGAAGGGGTCCGACCAGATTTCCGGTGTGACCTTCAACATGTGGAGGGGGCGAGTGCGCTGGAGGCATGTCCCGTGGGGAAGGCGCTCCGGCCGCCATGAAGAAGGTTCGCAAACCTCAGCTTCGGATACAACCCCTTCAGGGAAGTTTCTTTGGATTCCTTGGTCTCAGTTGGCTCACGGCCCCACTTCGAGGGGGTGAGGCGCAGCCTAAACGTTCGACTGGAAGGACTTTCGGCTCTTCCACTCACACAATCACACGCAGTGCGCGCCGTACGCCTGTGAAGGTCACGCTCGTACGCAGTCCCAGGTGGTCACCGTCCATCTGGAAGGGCAGCGGGGCCTGGGATTCCAAGGTGAAGTCGGTGAGGTCGTGCAGCGACACCGCGTGCTTGCCGTGCGGCCCGTGCTCCGGCGAGGAGGTCAGCAGCTGGGTGCCGTAGCGCAGCAGGGCGGGACCGGAGAGCCTGGCGAGTCCGAGCACGTCGAGGGCGGTGTCGAAGGACGCGCCGGGGGTCGCGTACAGGGGGCGGTTGCCCAGGTAGCTCCACGGCGAGGTGTTGCAGACGAGCGAGAGGGCCAGGCCCTCGACGGGGTCCTCGGCCGGCCGCCGCAGGGTGATCGCGCCGTGCCGGCGGTCGCCCTCGCCGAGCCACTGGCGCAGCAACTGCCGGACGTAGAGCGGGTGCGTGGACTTCTTGCCGCGCTCCCGCTTCTGCTCGACGCGGCCGACGACGCCGGCGTCGAAGCCCATGCCCGCGCAGAACGTGAACCAGCGCGGCGGCGCGCCCTCGTCGTCGGTGTCCGGGGTGCCGGAGGCGAGCCCGAGGCCGACGGTCCGGCCGCTGCCGGAGTGCAGCGCGTCGAGCAGCGCGCCGGTGGCCTCGACCGCGTCGTTGGGCAGGCCGAGGGCGCGGGCGAAGACGTTCGTGGAGCCGCCCGGGACGACGGCGAGGCGGGGCAGCTCCTCCGGCGCGGGGCCGCGGTGGAGGAGGCCGTTGACGACCTCGTTGACGGTGCCGTCGCCGCCGAGGGCGACGACGATGTCGACCTCGCCGCCGTCCGCCGCGTGCCGGGCGACGTCGCGGGCGTGGCCCCGGTACTCGGTGGTGACGGTCTCCAGCTTCAGATCGCTGGCGAGTGCGTGGATCAGCACGTCGCGGGTCCGGGCACTGGTGTCGGTGGCGGCGGGATTGACCACGAGGAGCGCACGCATGGCATGCAGGTTACCTACCGCGAAGTAGACGGGCCCAGCCCTGGCGCGGGGGGCCGGAGCCGCTCGGTAGGCTGGAGGGCATGAGCGGAACGCAGGGCCGGGGCGGGCGGAAGCGGGCGCCCGCTCGGTCCGGGCAGGAGAAGGCGGCCGGGACGGGGCGCAGGCCCGCGACCGGTGCGGCGGACGGGGCTTCGGCGGGTATGACGGCCAAGCGCAAGCCCGCCGGCGCCGGCTCCGGGACGCGTGAGCCGGTGGGGCGTGCGCCGGACGGGCGGGGATCGGGCAAGCGGGGATCGGGCAAGCCGGAAACGGCGGAGGTCGCCGCGTCCGGTGCGGCCGCGGAGAGCGGCACGCGCGGGCCGCGCCCGCCGCGGGTGGCCGTCGCCGCCGTGCTGAGCGGGATCGAGGGGCTCGTGATCGCCGCCTTCGGCTGCTACGAGCTGGTGCTCGGGGTCTTCGGCGAGCCGGACAGCACCCGCCAGGCCGTCTTCGGCGGGCTCACCGTGCTGGCGCTCGCCGCGCTGCCGCTGGCCGCCTCGGCCGGGCTGTGGCGGCAGCGCCGCTGGAGCCGCGGCCCTTCGATGATCACGCAGATCCTGGCGCTGCCGGTGGCCTGGGCGATGGCGTCCACGGGTGGCGTGATGCTGCCGCTGGGGCTGCTGCTGGGCGCGGTCGCGCTGGTGACGCTCGTGTGCGTGCTCAGCCCGAGCACGGCGGAGGCGCTGGGCGTGGGGCCGAGCCGGACGGCGTAGCACCGCGGGGCGGGCCGGGGGAGCGGGCGCGCGTACGCGTCACGGCGGCCGCCGGCCCGTACCCGTACGGGCGCGCGGTCGGTCACCTGCCGCACGCCGCCCACCGGGCCCGTACGGCCCGGGACCGGACCCGGGGCTCTCCCGGATGCCGCGGACGCTCCGGGCGCCGCAGAACGGCGCACAGCGCGCCCCGGGGGTCACGGCCGCGCGCACCCGCCACCCGCCTCACCCGCCGGCCCGGCTCACTCCTCGACGAGCAGCCGCTCGCGCAGCTGCGCCAGCGTGCGCGCCAGCAGCCGGGAGACGTGCATCTGCGAGATGCCGACCTCCTGCGCGATCTGGGACTGGGTCATGTTTCCGAAGAAGCGCAGCAGCAGGATCTTCTTCTCCCGCGGCGGCAGCTCCTCCAGCAGCGGCTTGAGCGACTCGCGGTACTCGACGCCCTCCAGGGCGTCGTCCTCCGCGCCGAGGGTGTCGGCCACGGCCGGGGACTCGTCGTCGGTGTCGGGGACGTCGAGGGAGAGCGTGGAGTACGCGTTCGCCGACTCCAGGCCCTCCAGCACCTCTTCCTCGGAGATGTTCAGCTTGTGGGCCAGCTCGTGCACCGTCGGGGCCCGGCCGTGCAGCTGGGACAGCTCGGCGGTGGCGGAGGTCAGCGACAGCCGCAGCTCCTGGAGCCGCCGCGGCACCCGCACCGCCCAGCCCTTGTCGCGGAAGTGCCGCTTGATCTCGCCGACGACCGTCGGCGTCGCGTACGTCGAGAACTCGACGCCGCGGTCGGGGTCGAAGCGGTCCACGGACTTGATCAGGCCGATGGTGGCGACCTGGGTGAGGTCGTCCAGCGGCTCGCCGCGGTTGCGGAAGCGCCGGGCCAGGTGCTCCACCAGCGGCAGGTGCATCTGCACCAGGGCGTTCCGCAGCTCGGCGTGCTCGGCGGACTCCGCGGGCAGCTTGCGCAGCTCGTGGAACATCGCCCGCGCGCCGCTGCGGTCCTGCGGTTCCCGCCCGTCGTGCTGCTGCAGTCCGTCCATGTGGTCCGCCCGCTCTCGCTCCGCCGCGGCCAGCCGGCCCTCGTCTCGCATCGGAACGCCCCTGACGTACGTCACGTCAGCCCCGGCGCCGCGCCGCGCTCCTTGAGCAGGCTGATCGTGACCGTGCGGTCCTCGCCCACGGTCGCGTCCACCCGGCCCGCCAGCGCGGACAGCACGGTCCACGCGAAGGTGTCGCGCTCGGGCGCCCGGCCGTCGGTGGTCGGCGCCGAGACGGTGACCAGCAGCGCGTCGTCCCCGAGCTGGAAGACGCAGGTGAGAACGGAGCCGGGGACGGCCTGCTGGAGAAGGATCGCGCACGCCTCGTCGACCGCGATGCGCAGGTCCTCGATCTCGTCGAGCGTGAAGTCCAGGCGGGCAGCGAGCCCTGCCGTGGCGGTGCGGAGCACCGACAGGTACGCCCCGGCAGCCGGCAGCCGGACTTCGACGAAGTCCTTCGGACTGGGCTCGCCTTCGAACTGGGACACCCTCACCTCCAAGGTGCGTGGCGACTCTCTGCCATGGAAACGCCGGCCTGACCCCCGTCACTGGGAGTAACGGACCGGCGCGGCAAATCGTTCGCCTGCGACGCTACCGCGTGCGATGAGCGGATGTCTCCTGGTCCGGAGAAGGCCACCCTATCCCGCGGCTGTCACTAATAGTAAACCCTAGTTACGCTCCGTGGCTAGGGTTCTGGTCGTCCCAATTCCCGTACGGTCACTCCGGGTTGCCATTATGACAGGGCCCGCGGGCGACCGCCGACCGGCATCCCTCGTCCGGGCGACCCGGCGTCAGCCGGTGACGACCGCCGCGACCGTGGAACCGCGCGGGAACGCGCCCTCGGCGGCGAGCGCGACGACGGCGTAGAGCATCTTCGCGACGTACACGGGTTCGGGGACGAGCCCGTGGCGGGCGGCGAAGTCGGCGGCGAAGGCGTCGAGTTCCGGGGTGCGGCGGGCGAAGCCGCCGAAGTGGAAGCCGTCCGCGAGCCGCCAGTCGCCGCGCCGGCCGCCGAACGCGGCGGTCTGGAGCCGCTCCACCTCGGCCCCGAGGAACCCGCCCCTGAGCACCGGTATCCCGATCGCCCGCGCGCCGGCCGGCAGCCCCGCGGCCAGGCCGGCGAGCGTGCCGCCCGTGCCGCAGGCGATCACCGCGGTCCGGGTCGCGCCGGCGAGTTCGCGGCCGAGGGCGGCGCAGCCGCGTACCGCCGCGGCGTTGCTGCCGCCCTCCGGGATGAGCTGGAAGTCGCCGAAGCGGGCGCGCAGTTCGGCGTGGTAGCCGGGGTCGGCGCGGCGCCGGTACGTCGCGCGCGACGCGAAGTGCAGCTCCATGCCGTCCGCCGCCGCCCGGGCGAGGGAGTCGTTGAGCGGGCGGTCCGCCAGCTCGTCGCCGCGGACCACGCCGACGGTCGGGATGCCGAGCAGCCGGCCCGCGGCGGCGGTGGCGCGCAGGTGGTTGGAGTACGCGCCCCCGAAGGTCAGCAGCGGGCGGCCGTTCCCATCCGGGGAGCCGGCCGCCCGCTGTGCGAGGTTCGGTGTCAGCTTGCGCCACTTGTTGCCCGGCAGCGCCGGGTGGATCAGGTCGTCGCGCTTGAGCAGCAGCCGTATGCCGCGGGCGGCGAGGCGGTCGTCCGCGACCTCCTCCAGCGGCGACGGCAGCCGAGGGCGCAGCGCGGCGAGCCGCCCGCCGGACGGGCCGCCGGGGCGCGGTTCGTCCGGCTGCGGTTCATCCGGTCGCGGGGCTGCGGGCACGGGACGCACGGGACGCCGGTGGGCGGCCCCGGGTCAGCCGCGGGTGAGGAATCCGTCGCCGTGCTCGGCGATGTGCGCGTGGACGGCCTGAAGGGCGTCCTGCACCTCCTGCGACGAGCCGCTGCCGCGCTGCTCGTTGAAGTAGGCCGCGCCCAGCCGGCGCAGGAGGGCCTGGCCCTCGCGCTGCGCCTGCACCTCCCCGACCTTCTCCTTGCCCTGGCTCAGCGCGGTCTCCGCCTTCTCCTTCGCGCGGTCGAGGAAGCCTGCCATGTCTGTCTCCTGACGTCTTGCCTGACGGTTCGGGGGTTTTCTACCGCTGTAACCGCTGTGGGGCCAATTATCCCGCGCGCTCCTTATTCGATCAACGGCTGCCGGGGCCCGGCGGTTCCCGGGCGGGTTCCCCGGCCACCCGGTGCGCAAGCGTCACCAGCGCGCGAACCGCGGGGTGGCCCGGCGGATCCCGCCACGCCAGCACCAGGGGGACCGTGGGCGCGCCGGTCAGCGGGACGTAGGCAACCGAGTGATGTCTGTGCGCCTGCGCGGTGGCCGTGGTGGTGACGCCGGCCGCGCGGCCGGCGGCGATGGCGGCCAGCCAGTCGTCCGTGTTGGCCACCTCGACGGTCCGGCGCGGCCGGTGCGCCTTCGGCCACAGGTCCGGGGTGGTGATCCCGGAGACGGTGTTGACCGCCAGCGGCAGGTGCGCGAGGTCGGCGAGGGTCAGCGGGCCGCGCCCGGGCGCGGCGAGCGGGCTGTCCGCGGGAACGGCGGCGACCCGGGCCTCGGTGCGCAGCAGCTCAGTACGCGCCGCGCAGCCGGCGGCGGGGGCGCGCAGCAGGGCGACGTCGACGCGGCCCTGGGCGAGGCCGGCGCAGCGGTCGTCGATGCGCAGCAGCTGAAGCGGGACGTCGGGGTGATCCTCGTCCCAGCGGCGCAGCAGCGCCGTGGTCTCGTCGCCGAGGGCGGCCCAGGAGTGGCCCAGCCGCAGGGGGCGTACCACGAGCCCGGCGGGGTCCAGGGCGGCGTCGGCCGCGGCGACGGCGGCGCGGGCCCGGTCGAGGAAGGCGCGGCCCGCGGGGGTCAGCTCCAGATGGTGGGTGGAGCGGTCGACGAGGAGGACGCCGAGGTGGTCCTCCAGGCGGCGCAGGATGCGGGAGACGGCGGGCTGGCCGGTGCCCAGCCGGGCGGCGGCACGGGTGATGCCGCCCTCCTCCGCGATGGCGAGGAAGGCGCGCAGGTGCCGCAGCTCCACCGTCATGCTTCGGAAGCATAACCGGGGCTCGTTATGCATTTCACGCGGGGAGCGTGCGCTCGTAGCGTGGGGGCGTGACGTCCCAGAGCCCCGGTCCCGCCGCGTCCGCCGACCCCGTCTCCACCGCCGGGCGGCCCGCGGCGGCGCCGGCGCCCACGGGGGTACGCGCCGGGCGCCCCGGCGCGCGGGGCGGCGCCCGCGGGGGGTGGGGCGCCGGTCGGCTCGGCGGCGTCGCGCTGGTGGTGAGCGGGTCGCTCTCCACGCAGTTCGGCGCCGCGGTCGCGGCGCTGCTGTTTCCGCGGGCGGGCCCGCTCGGCGTGGTCACGCTGCGGCTGACGCTCGCCGCCGTCCTGCTGCTGCTGGTGTTCCGGCCCCGGCTGCGCGGCCACACGCGGGGCGACTGGGCGGTGCTGTGCGCCTTCGGCGTCGCCCTCAGCGGCATGAACATGTCCTTCTACCAGGCCATCGACCGAATTCCGCTGGGCCCCGCGGTCACCCTGGAGGTGCTCGGGCCGCTGGCCCTGTCCGTCATCGCCGGGCGGCGCGCGGCCAGCCTGCTCTGGGCGGCGCTGGCGCTGGGCGGGGTGGTGCTGCTGAGCGGCGGCGGGTTCGGCGGTCTCGACCCGGCGGGCGTCGCGTTCGCGTTCGGCGCGGGCGCCCTGTGGGCCGTGTACATCCTGATGAGCGCGCGCGCCGGCGCGCGCTTCCCCCGGGCCGAGGGGCTGGCGGTCGCGATGGCGGTGGCCGCGGTGATCAGCCTGCCGGTCGGGGCGGTGAGCGCGGGGAGCCGGCTGGTGGAGCCGGTGACGCTGGGCCTGGGCCTGGCGGTGGCCGTGATGTCCTCCGGGCTGCCGTACGCGCTGGACCAGTTCGCCCTGCGCCGGCTGCCGGCGGCGACGTTCGCGCTGCTGATGAGCCTGGCCCCGGCGCTGGCGGCGCTCGCCGGGTTCCTGGTGCTGGACCAGGGACTCACGGCGGCGCAGTGCGCGGCGATCGGCATGGTGATCGCGGCGAGCGTCGGCGCGGTACGGACCCCGCCGCGCCCGGCGGCGCGGGGGAGCGGCTAGCCGGGGCGGCGCCACGGCGCGCTGCCGGGGGCGGGTGTCGGTGGCGGCTGGCATGCTTCGTACACCTGCGCGACGAAGGGAACCCGCATGACCCCGCCCGGCACCGTCCTCGACGCCCGCGCGCTGGGCCGCGCCCTGCTGCACCGGCAGTGGCTCGTCGAGCGGCGCGCGGCGACGCCGCTGGAAGCCGTCGAGCACCTTGTCGCGCTCCAGGCGCAGTCCGGCGACGCCCCGTACTACCAGCTGTGGAGCCGGCTCGCCGGCTTCACCACCGGCGACCTGTCGGCGCCGCTGACCGACCGCCGGGCGGTGCGGGTGGTGCTGATGCGCGGCACCCTCCACCTCGTCACCGCCCGTGACGCCCTGCGGCTGCGCGCGGTGGTGCAGCCGTACCTCGACCGGACGCTGTTCTCCACCACCGCCGGCCGCCGGCTCACCGGGCTCGACCCGGCCGAGCTGGCGGACGCCGCCCGCGCGGCCCTCGCCGGCGGACCGCTGCCGAACGACGACCTGGGCGCCCGGCTCGCCGCCCGCTGGCCGGAGGGGGAGCCGAACGACCTGGCGTACCTGGCCCGTTCGCTCCTGCCGCTGGTGCAGGTGCCGCCGCGCGGGGTGTGGGGCGCCGGCGGCGGGCTCGTCTACGCGCACGCCGACCAGTACCTCGGAGCCCCCTCCGCGACCGACCCCGCCCCCGACGAGACGGTCCTGCGCTACCTCGCCGCGTACGGCCCGGCGTCGGTCGCCGACGCCCAGAAGTGGCTGTCGCTGACCGGCCTCAAGGCGGTCTTCGACCGGCTGCGCCCGCGGCTCGTGACGTACCGGGACGCGACCGGGCGGGAGCTGTTCGACCTCGCCGGCACCGAGCTGCCCGACCCCGGCGCGCCGGTGCCGCCGCTGCTCCTCGGCCCCTTCGACAACGTGCTGCTCGCGCACGCGGACCGCACGCGGATCATCGACAAGGCCGACGAGCGGCGGGTGTTCACGGCGAACGGCATCGTCCGCGGCACCCTGCTGCTCGACGGCCGCGTCGCGGGCGTGTGGCAGCCGGAGCTGAAGCGGCGGACGGCCGCGGTCGAACTGCGGCCCTTCGCGCCGCTGTCCGGGCCGGACCGGGACCGGCTGGCGGCGGCCGCCGGTGACCTGCTCGCCTTCGCCGCCCCGGAGGCGGAGAAGACGGACGTCCGGTTCGCGGATCCGGCGTAGCCCCCGGGGCGCGCCCACGCGGGGCGCGCCCACGCGGGGCGCGCGCCCCCGCGGGCCCGCCCGCGCCGGCGGGCGCGGCGGTCGCCGGCCGCCCTGACGGAGCGCTCAGTCGAGGAAGTCCCGCAGCGTTCCCGCCCGGCTCGGCAGCCGCAGCTTCGCCATGGCCTTCGCCTCCACCTGACGGATGCGCTCCCGCGTCACCCCGTACACCTCCCCGATCTCCGTCAGGGACTTGGGCTTCGCACCCGTCAGGCCGTACCGCAGCCCGATCACCCCCGCCTCCCGCTCCGTCAGCTCTCCCAGCGCCCGCGCCACCGCCCGGCGCAGCATCGCGCGGCCTATCGCGTCGTCCAGCGGCGGAGCGTCCCGGTCCTCGATGAGGTCGCCCAGCTCGCCGTCGCCCTCCGCGCCGGCCGGCGCGTGCAGGGAGACCGGCTCACGGCGGGCGAACTCCTCGATCGAGGCCAGCCGCTCCCCGGTGACGTCCAGCGCCGCGGCCAGCTCGGCGGGCTCCGGCTCCCGGCCCAGCTCGACGCGGAGCCGGGCGCGGGCCCGGCCCAGCTTGTTGATCCACTCGACCATGTGGGCCGGGATGCGGATCGTTCGGGCCTGGTCGGCGAGCGCCCGGCCGATCGCCTGCCGGATCCACCACACCGCGTACGTGGAGAACTTGAAGCCCAGCGCGGGGTCGAACTTCTCGATCGCGCGCATCAGCCCGATGTTGCCCTCCTGGACGAGGTCGAGGAGCGAGAGGCCGCGGCCCGTGTGGCGGCGGGCGACGGACACCACCAGCCGGAGGTTCGCCTCCGTCATCCGCGCCCGGGCCCGGCGCCCGGCCGCGGCCGCCGCCGCGAGCCGGTCGCGCTCCGCGCCGTCGTACGGCCCGGCGGCCGGGGCGTCGACCGCCGAGCCGACCGCCGGGCCGACCGCCGCGCCGCCGACCGCCGGGCCGACCGCCGGGGCGTCGACCGCCGGGCCGACCGCCGCGCCGCCGACCGCCGGGCCGACCGCCGGGGCGTCGACCGCCGGGCCGACCGCCGGGGCGTCGGCGGCGGGGGCGTCGGCGGCCAGCCGGCTCTCGGCGAGGGCGCCCTCGCCGACGAGCCGGGCCAGCTCCACTTCCTGCGCCGCGGTCAGCAGCGGGATCCGGCCGATCCGGTCCAGGTAGTCCCGCACCGCGTCGGCCGGGGCACGCCCCCGCTCGGTCTGCGTCACGCTCATCCGGCCCCTCCTCCGTCCGTCCCTGCCGATGTCCTGCTCCGGCGGCCCACCCCCTCCCGGGGCGCGCCGCGTCAGCGCGTCTGCTTGCGGTGCATCCGCGGCGGCGGTGGCGTCCGCCCCGACGGGCCGCGGCCCGGGGCGTCCGCCGTCCGGCGCAGCGGGTCCCGGCCGCCGCGGCGACGGCCGCGGCGCGATCCGCCCGGTCCGGTGGCGGCCGGGTCGTCGAACGCCGTGATGCGCAGATTCATCCGTGACTCCCTCCGATCCTCTGTCGACCTGGCCTAAATTTATGTCGGACCTAGATACGTGTCAAGAACAATTTTCGGCTCGACCTATGACATGCTGGGGGCATGGCGAAGGAACCGACGACGCAGACCCGGCGGGAGCCGGGGCTGCGCGAGCTGAAGAAGCGGCAGACCCGGCAGGCGATCTCGGACACCGCGACGGGCCTCTTCCTCGCGCGCGGCTTCGAGGCGGTGACCATCGCCGAGATCGCGGCCGCGGCGCAGGTCGCGAAGATGACCGTCACGAACTACTTCCCGCGCAAGGAGGATCTGGCCCTCGACCTCCGCGAGGAGTTCGTCGGCTCGCTCGCCCGCACCGTCGCCGAGCGGGCCGCGGGGGAGTCGGCGCTGGCCGCGCTGCGCCGCGAGTTCCTCGCGGCGGTCGAGCAGCGGGACCCGGTCATCGGCTTCGCGGGGCCGGAGTTCACGGGCATGATCGTCGAGAGCCCCGCGCTCACCGCCCGGCTGCGGGAGTTCCACGAGCTGCGGGAGGACGCGCTCGCGGAGCGGCTGGCCGAGGAGACCGCCGCCGCGGACGGCGACATGACGCCGCAGGCCGCCGCCGCGCAGCTCGGCGGCGCCCACCGGGTGCTGTTCGCCGAGATCGTCCGCCGCACGATGGCCGGGGAGGACACCGACAGCATCGCCGGCGCGCTCGTGACCGCCGCCGAGCGCGTCTTCGGCTTCCTGGAACCCTCCCTCGCCGACTACGCGATACGGGAGGGGTGACCGTCGCCGCGCCCCGGCGGCGGCACCGGCGGCGCACATCCGCACGGGCATCCGGCCGGCCCCAGTCGGGCCGCGCGGGCGGCCCGGTCGGCCCCCGCGCCGCGGGCTCAGACGGTCGTGAACTCCTCGCGGACGATCCCGCCCGCCGTCGCGCACCACGTCGCCACGTCCATCGCGCCCGTCGCCTGTAGCCCGTGCAGCTCCTGCATCTCCGCCACCGCCGCCGTCGTCGCCGCGTCGTACGAACCCGTGGCCTGCGCCAGGTGCAGCTTGCGCACGAGCATCTGCTGCACCGCCAGCACCGCGTCGCCGCTGTGCCCCGTGCTCACCGGCACGGTCAGCGCCTCCCAGGTGGCGGCGTCGAGCGTGCCGTCGTCGGCGGCCGGCAGGCCCATCGTGCGCTGGAAGGTGTGCACCGCCTCCAGCGTCACCGGCCCGTACACGCCGTCCGCCGCCAGCTCGTAGCCGTACGCGCGCAGCAGGCGCTGCACCATCTCGACCGTGCCGCCCTTGCTCGACGAGTACGTGTCGGGCCAGGTGCGCTCCGGGATCTCGTCCGGGCTCTGGCCGAGCACCTGCGCCACCTGCCGGCGCAGCGCCGGGAACTCCCGGTAGAACAGCGCGCCCGGGCACTGCGTGTCGTTGAAGTCCCAGTGGCCGAAGATGCGGTCCGCCCCGAAGCCGTACTGCGTGCCGATCGTCACGCACAGCCGTTGCAGCGAGAACAGCAGCGCCGCCGGCGGGGTGTCGTTGACGTAGTGGCCGTCGTTCTCGATGCCGATCCCGCGCCGGTTCTCGCCGACCGCGTGCGCGCTGACGACCTGGAAGCCGCCGTGGGACAGCGCCTTCACGCTGCGGTGCCGGCCCTCCAGGACGTACCCGCCGCGGCTGATCGTGAAGTGCTGCCCGCTGTCGATCCAGCCGTTGTCGTCCATGTGCAGGTTCTGGATCCGGCGGGCGAGGAAGAGGGCGGCCTCGTACGAGTAGTCCGTGGTGTTCGAGAACGCGGTGTGGTGGACGACGATCTTCGTCGTCGTGCCCCGTGAGACCGAGACCTTGCGGGCGGGCGGCCGCGCGCCCCAGTCCCCGGTGCCGATGACGTACGACGGGTCGTCCGCCGTCCGGCGCATCGAACTGCCGCCGTCGGCGGCGGCGATGCCGTCGCCGAGGAGCAGCGCGCCGCCCCCGCCGGCGGCGAGCGCGGCGCCCGCGCCGGCCTTGAGCGCGGTTCGCCGGGAGACGTTCACACGGGGCGCAGGTCGCATGGCGGTCCTCTCACGATACGGATGGTGGGGGGTACGTCACGCTGCTCCGTGTACGTATGTGCGACGGAGACCCCTGTTTATCCGACCGCGTGCCCCAATGTCCAGACCGCCCGGGCCGGTTGGCGGGCGGGTCAGCCGCCCGGCTGCCACGGCGGGGTTTGGCCCCAGTCCCACTTCGGCATCGGGCCCGCCGTGGGCGGCGGGTCGTCGGCGGAGTAGACGAGCGCCATCCGCGTCCCCCACTCGATGTAGTAGGAGAACACCGCCCGGAACTCCGGATCGGCCGGCAGGCCCACCTCGTCCGCGCTGTCCGTCAGCAGCGACACCCACCGCCTGCGCTGCTCCTCGGTGATGTGCCGGCCGAGGTGCATGCGGGCCATGTGGTCGTGGCCGCCGCGCTCGGCGCTGTAGCGCTCGGGGCCGCCGAGGACCTCGGCGAGGAACATCGCCACGTACCGCGGGTGCGCGTCGTCCATGTGCGCGAACACCGGTGCCAGGACGGGGTCCTTGCGCACGTGTCCGTAGAAGACCTCGGTGAGCCGCTGGAACGCCTCGTCCCCGCCCGCCCACTCGAACAGGCTCGGGGTGCGGTCGCTCATGCCCCGTCCTCCCCGTCCTGCGCGTCCTGCGTGTCCCGCGCGCCGTCCGGTGCCGCGTCCGCCGGCTCGCCGTCGCGGTCCGGGCCCTGTTCGCGTACGTGCCGTACGTGCTCCAGCGAGTCCCGCAGCTCCCGCAGCCAGTCGTCCGCGTGCGTCTCCACCAGCCGTACGCACCACCCCAGCGCCTCGCTGCGGCTGCGCGCCACCCCCGCCTCGATGAGGGTGTCGAGCACCCGGCGCTGCGGCTGCCGCAGCCGGGTCATCACCGGCGCGGAGACGTTCGTGAAGACCTCCCGGCGGCCGCCGCACTCGGCGCCCCAGGAGACCTTCCTGCGGTAGCGCCGCTCCGCCGCCCGCGCCACCGCCATGCGCTCCTTGCGGGTGCGCTCGCGGAACTCGGCGATGCGGCCGTCCAGCGCCGCGTCGCGCTCGGCGCCGGTGACGTCCGTCGCGAGCCCCGCGGGCTCGGGGATCGTGCCGACGACGCGGATCTCCTCCCGGTCGACCGTGACCTCGACCGGTGCCGCGTAGAGGCCGTCGGGCAGGCGGCCGGTGATCCAGCCGCGTAGCTCGTCCGTGTCTTGGGATGTAATCATGTAATCGAGATTACGCCACCCTGCTCCGGCGGAGAACGGGCGGGCGCGGAAAATTCCCGCAAGAATCTTTGGCGGAGCATGTCGAGAACCGCGGTCCGGCCCCGACGTCTCCTGCGAGAGGCGCCCACACCGGGTGCCGGGAACCTGGGGAAGTGAGAACCATGAAGTACCTGGTGATGATCTACGGTTCGCAGGCCGACTACGACGCCATGAACGGCGCGGGCTCCGAGGGCCACCCCGCCTGGACCGAGAAGGACCTCCAGGCGATGTTTCAGCACATGGAGTCGATCAACAACGACCTGGCCGAGGCCGGGGAGATCGTCGACGGCAACGGGCTGACCCCGCCCAAGCAGGCCATCGTCGTCACCGGCGGCCCCGACGGGACCTCCGTCGTCTCCGACGGCCCGTTCGGCGAGACCAAGGAGGTCCTCGCGGGCTACTGGGTGCTGGACTGCGCCAGCGACGAGCGGGTCACCGAGATCGCCAAGCGCGTGCACCAGTGCCCCGTCCCGGTCGGCTCCCCGCCCTCCGACGTGGTGATCCGCCCCCTCCAGCAGGGGGCGCCGGAAAAGTGAGCGCCTCCGTCGAGGACCTGCTGCGCGGGCACGCGCCGCAGGTCCTCGGCGCGCTCGTACGCCGCTACGGGCACTTCGACGCCGCCGAGGACGCCGTCCAGGAGGCGCTGCTGGCCGCCTCCGGCCGGTGGCCGGAGCAGGGGGTGCCGGACAACCCGCGCGGCTGGCTGATCCGCGTCGCCTCGCGGCGGCTGACGGACGAGCTGCGCAGCGAGGAGGCCCGGCGCCGCCGCGAGGAGGCCGCCGCCGCGATGACGCCCCGCGACGACTTCCGCGCGCCGCCGCCGGGGGAGGCGCGGCACCCCTCCGAGGACGACACCCTCACCCTGCTGCTCCTGTGCTGCCACCCCGCGCTCACCCACCCGTCCCGCATCGCACTGACGCTGCGCGCGGTCGGCGGTCTGACCACCGCGGAGATCGCCCGCGCCTTCCTGGTGCCCGAGGCGACGATGGCGCAGCGGATCAGCCGGGCGAAGAAGACCCTCAAGGACGCCGGCGCCCGCTTCCAGCGGCCGGAGCCCGAGGAGCTGCCCGGGCGCTTCACCGCCGCGCTCCACGTGCTGTATCTGATATTCAACGAGGGCTACACCGCCACCTCCGGCGCCGCCCTCCGCCGCGCCGACCTGGCCGCCGAGGCCATCCGTCTCGCCCGCGCCGTCCGCGCCCTGGCGCCGGACAGCGGCGAGGCGGCCGGGCTGCTGGCGCTGATGCTGCTCACCGACGCCCGCCGGGACGCCCGCACCGGGCCGGGCGGCGTGCTGGTGCCGCTCGCCGAGCAGGACCGCGGCCGCTGGGACCGGGCGCAGATCGACGAGGGCGTCGCGCTGGTCAGCCGGGCGCTGACGACCGCGGCCGTCGGCCCGTACCAGGTGCAGGCCGCCATCGCCGCCGTGCACGACGAGGCGGAGCGCGCGGAGGACACCGACTGGCGGCAGATCCTCGGGCTGTACGACCTGCTGGAGCGGCTGGCGCCGAGCCCCGTCGTGAGCCTCAACCGGGCGGTGGCCGTGGCGATGGCCGACGGCCCGCGGGCCGGGCTCGACCTGCTGGCCAAGCTCGCGGACGACCCGCGGCTCGCGGAGCACCACCGCCTCGCCGCCGTCCGGGCCCACCTGCTTGAGCTGGCGGGGGAGCGCGCGGCGGCGCGGGAGGCGTACGGGCGCGCGGCGGAGCGCACGCTGAGCGTGCCCGAGCAGCGCTACCTGCAACTGCGCGCCGCCCGGCTGCGCTGACGCGCCGATCGGGGGTCCTCCGTGACCGGCCGGCCCGGTCGCGCAGACGGGCACGTCCGGCCGCCGAGGGGCGTGTCCGACCGCCGACCGGTCCCGGCTCCGCCCGGCATCGCCGGACGGTACATTGCGCACATGTCGATACCGCCGGGCCAGCCGCCGAACCCGTACCAGCAGAACAACCCCAACCCCAACCCCTACGCCCAGCAGCAGCCCCAGGGCTCGGTGCCGCAGCAGTACCCGTACGCCCAGCCGACGATGCCCGCGGGCGTCCCGCTCGCGAACCAGGCCGGCGCCGGCGCCCCGCCCGGCCAGCCCCCGGGCGCCCCCGCCGGCCAGCCCGCGGGAATGCCGCCGGGGGCGCCGCCCGGCGCCCCGGCGAAGAAGTCCGTGCCGGGCTGGCTGTGGGGTCTGGGCGGCCTGGTCGTCGCCTCCGCGGTGTGGGCCGGGGTGCTCTTCGCCACCGGCGGGTTCTCCGACGAGGAGCCCGAGGCGGTCCTCGGCTACGCCTTCGAGAAGGACCTCTGCGGCTCCACGGAGCTGAAGGCGTTCGACGAGCGCTACGACGTCGAGCAGAGCGCCGAGGACGCTACCGGCTGGGGCTCGCAGCAGGACGGGCTGGACCAGAGCTTCTGCAGCTGGAACCTGACGGACCGCGAGGCCGACTCGTCCGACTACTCCAGCTCGTACCTCTCCAGCAGCGCCATCTGGCACGAGGCGTCCGACCCCACCGGCGAGTTCGCCGCCACGTACAAGGGCTTCGAGGACCGCTCGACCGACGACTACGAGTACCGGACCGAGCCCGTCGGGGACCTGGGCGAGGAGGCGTTCCTCGTCCGGGAGGACAGCGGCGGCGACTCCAGCAGCCGCTCGATGAGCCTGGCCGTCCGCGACGGCTGGTTCACCTACGAGATGGACTGGAGCTACTACGGCGGAGGTACCGACTCCGCCGAGCCGCCGTCGTACGACGAGGTGGAGCGGATGCTGAAGGCGGAGATGAAGGCGGCGCTCGCCGGTCTCGCCGAGAAGTGAGGAATGACCACGCGCGCGGTAGCAAGAAGTTATCAGCGGGGGCGGACGTAGCAGGGAACTGCCAGCGGACGCGGGGGGAATCCGCGAATCCGCCCGGCGGCGGCCCGGACGACGGCGCGCCCGCACCGTCACGGACGGTGCGGGCGCGCCGGTGTGTGCGGGTGTGGCCGCGGGCGTGGTGCCGGGCTCAGCCCTGCTTGGTCTCCCAGAAGATCTTGTCGACCTGGGCGATGTAGTCCAGTGCCTTCTGGCCCGTGGCCGGGTCGGTGGACCCCTTGGCGGCGCTCAGCGCCTTGAGGGTCTCGTTGACGAGTTGGTGCAGCTCAGGGTACTTCTCGAAGTGCGGGGGCTTGAAGTAGTCGCTCCACAGCACCGAAACGTGGTGCTTGGCAAGCTCCGCGCGCTGCTCCTTGATGGTGGTGGCCCGCGCCTGGAAGTGCGGGTCGTCGTTGCCCTGCATCTTCTCCTGGATGGCCTTGACCGATTCGGCCTCGATACGGGCCTGGGCCGGGTCGTAGACGCCGCAGGGGAGGTCGCAGTGGGCACTGACCGTCACCTTGGGGGCGAACAGGCGAGCAAACATGGAAAGCAGCCGTCCTTCCTCGTGATCGTCTTCCAGGTGGGACATTACTCCGTGGGGAACGAAAATTCGCGAGTGCCCCGGAGGGCTTAGGTCAAAAGTCCAGTGGAAGGCTGGGCCTTGTGGACGACAGGCCGGAGGTGCATGCCCGATGCAGGGCCAGGTGAACGAGCGCAGGCACGACGCCGAGCGCCGAGGACTGCAGCGCCTCGGCCTCGCGGCGGTCGACGGTCCGTCGATGGTGCCGACGCTGCGTCCGGGGGATCAGCTGCTCGTGCGGTACGGGGAGGCGGTGCGGGCCGGTGACGTGGCGGTGGTGCGCCATCCGTTCCAGCAGGATCTGCTGATCGTGAAGCGGGTGGTGGCGCGCCGCGACGGCGGCTGGTGGGTGCTGGGCGACAACAGGTTCGTCGAGAACGACAGCCGGGAGTTCGGCGCGGTCCCCGACGAACTGGTCGTCGCCCGCGCGCTGCTGCGGCTGCGGCCGCCGCGCGGGCTTGAGCGGTCGGTACGGTCGGTGCCGGCGGCGGTGTCGTGGGCGGCGTCGGCGGTGCGGCCGCTGGCCTGGCGCTTCCGGGCGCGCTAGCCGGCGGCGTTCGCGCCGGGTCCGCCGGTCCGCGTCAGCCGGTCCCGGGGGCGGGGCCGGCCGGAGGTTCGGCGGTGGCGGGGCCGGGGCCGGCGGTGCGGCCGCTCGCCTCGCGCTTGCGGGCGCGGTAGGCCGCGACGTTCGCGCGGGTGGCGCAGCGGTCCGAGCAGTAGCGGCGGGAGCGGTTCGTCGACGTGTCGAGGAAGACGTTGCGGCACGGTGGCGCGGTGCACAGGCCCAGGCGGTCCACGCCGTAGTCGGTGAGGTGGACGGCCAGGCCCATGCACGCCGCCGCGGCGAAGCCCGCCCCCGAGTTGGCCGACTGCTCGGCGATGTGCAGGTGCCACTTCGGCCGCCCGTCCTCGTCGCGCAGGTCGTGCCCGCTGATCCGCGGGCTCACGGGGAAGTCGATGAGCAGCGCGTTGAGCATGTCCACCGCGCGCACCTCGTCGTCCTCGTCGGCGGCCTCGAAGATCGCGCGCAGCCGCCCGCGCACCTGGCGCAGCCGGCTGACGTCGGCGTCGGTGGCCCGCCGGGTGAAGTTGCCGCTGTCCCGGAAGAGTTCCTTGGCCGCTTCCAGCGAGGTCAGCGCATCCGTGCCGCGCTCCGGCTCCTCGGTGTTGACGAGGCGCACGGCCATGTCCGAGTAATAGGCCAGTTCCACTTGTAGTCCTTACGAGGTCGACTTATGCTGACGCCGCGGGGTCGTAATGGACGACCCTGCGTAGAGGGTATTACGCAGCCGACACAGGGGAGACAGCAATGGCCGCAACGACCGGGGCCCCGACGCCCGTGGGCGCCGACTGGGAGGGCTGGCAGGCGAGCTGGGACCGTCAGCAGGAGTGGTACATGCCGGACCGCGAGGAGCGCTTCCGGGTGCTCATCGACATGGTCGAGGCCCTCGTCGGCCCCGAGCCCCGGGTGCTCGACCTGGCCTGCGGCACGGGCAGCATCAGCGCCCGGCTGCTGCGCCGGCTGCCCGGCGCCCGCGCCACCGGCGTCGACCTCGACCCGGCGCTGCTCACCATCGCGCGCGGCACCTTCGCGGACGACCCGCGCGCGGAGTTCGTCACCGCCGACCTGTCCGGGCCCGACTGGACGGCGCGGCTGCCGCACGCCTCGTACGACGCGGTGCTCACCTCCACCGCCCTGCACTGGCTCTTCTCCGACCAGCTCGCCGCGCTCTACGGGCAGCTGGCCGGCGTGGTCCGCGAGGGCGGCATCTTCATCAACGCCGACCACATGCCCGACCCGGCCACCCCGGGCATCAACGAGGCGGTGCGCAACTGGAGCAAGGTGCGCCAGGACCGCGAGCGGGCCGAAGGGGTGCTGGACTGGGCGGACTGGTGGCGCGTGGTCGCCGCGGACCCGGTGCTCGGCGGCCCGGCGGCGGAGCGCTTCGCGATCTTCGGCGACCCGAACGACCCGAACGAGGGCCACGCCGACGGCGACGTCCAGCCGCCCTCCTGGCACGCCGAGACGCTGCGCGCCGCGGGCTTCGCCGAGGCCCGTACGGTGTGGGCCTCGGCGCGCGACGCGGCGGTGCTGGCGCTGCGCTGAGCCGGGCCGCACGGGCGGGCGGGGCGGCGGAGGGGGCGCGGGGGCTCAGGCGCGGTAGCGGAGGCCGTCGAGGATCAGCTCGATCATGCGGTGCGTGTACTCCGGGTCGTCGGGGTCGATGATGCTGCTGAGCGCCTGTAGCAGGTCGTACGGGGGTATGTCGGTGCGGACGTCGCCGGTCGCGGCGGCGGCGTCCAGCAGCCCCGTGAGGGCCGGGACGAAGCGGTCCCGGAAGTACCCCGGCAGGCTCTCGTACGCGCTGTCGCCGGAGTGCAGCGCGGCCTTCAGCCCCTGCTTCGCGGCGATGAACCGCGTGAAGCGGTGCAGCCAGCGGCGCAGCGCCTCCAGCGGCTCGTGCTCCGCGGCGAGGGCGGGGGCGGCCGCGGCGCAGGCGTCGACCTCCTTGCGGAAGACGGCGGTGATGAGGTCCGAGCGCTGCGGGAAGTGGCGGTAGAGCGTTCCCGCCCCCACCCCCGCCTTCGCGGTGATGCGGCGTACGGGCGCGTCCACGCCGTCCGTCTCGAAGACCTCGGCGGCCGCGGTCAGCAGCGCGTCGAGGCTGCGCCGGACGTCCGGCCGCATGCGGCGGCCGGCGGCCGGCTCCTGCGTGGTGCGATCGGGCATGCGGGAGGACCTCCTTGCAAAAATGGAACAGCGTTCCGTATTGTTGGGAGCTGAACGGCGTTCCGCATTTCAATCTAGCGGGGCGTACGACCCGCAGTCCACGCAGGAGGAGAGCCATGCAGTACCGCACGCTGGGCCGGACCGGGATCAAGGTCAGCCCCTACTGCCTGGGCGCGATGATGTTCGGCGCCCAGGGGAACCCCGACCACGACGACTCCGTCCGCATCATCCACAAGGCGCTGGACGCGGGCGTCAACTTCGTCGACACCGCCGACATCTACAGCCACGGCGAGTCCGAGGAGATCGTCGGCAAGGCCCTCAGGGGCGGCCGGCGCGACGACGTCGTGCTCGCCACCAAGGCGTACCTGCCCATGGGCGACGACCCCAACCGGCAGGGCGGCTCCCGCCGCTGGCTGGTCCGCGCGCTGGAGGACTCGCTGCGCCGGCTCGGGACCGACCACGTCGACCTCTTCCAGATCCACCGGCCGGACCCGGACACCGACGTCGAGGAGACCCTCTCCGCCCTCACCGACCTGGTGCGCGCGGGCAAGGTGCGGGCGGTCGGCACCTCGGCCTTCCCCGCCTCCGACCTGGTCGAGGCGCAGTGGACGGCCGAGCGGCGCGGACTCGTCCGGTTCCGCACCGAGCAGCCGCAGTACTCGATCCTCGACCGCGGCATCGAGCGCGAGGTGCTGCCCGTCTGCGAGCGCTACGGGGTGGGCACGCTGGTGTGGAGCCCGCTGGCCGGCGGCATGCTCACCGGGCGCTACCGCAAGGGGCGGGAGAACACCACCCACCGCGGCGGCTACGGCTTCAGGTACCTCGCCGACGAGCGCCGGCTCGACGTCGTGGAGCAGCTGATCCCGGTCGCGGAGAAGGCGGGCCTGTCGCTGACCCACATGGCGCTGGCCTTCGTCGTCTCCCACCCCGGCGTCACGTCCGCGATCATCGGGCCGCGCACCATGGAGCAGCTCGACGACCTGCTCGCGGGCGCCGGGACGACGCTGGGCGACGACGTGCTGGACGAGATCGACGCCCTGGTGCCGCCGGGCACCGAGGTCGGCCGGCTGGACATGGCGTACGACCCGCCGGCGATCCTGCGCGCCGGGCTGCGGCGCAGGGCGCCGCAGGAGCGCGCGGCGGCCTGAGGACGGCCCCGAGGGCGGCCCTGAGGGCGGCGTGTACGGTCCCGGGCGCCCCGGGACCGTACGGCGTGCTCGGCCGCCTACCGCCGCGCCACGCCCTCCGCGCGCGCCGCGGCGGCCACCGCGCGCGTGATGGCCGGCGCCACCCGCACGTCGAACGGCGACGGAATCACGCACTCCGGGCTCAGCTCGCCGGCGACCACGTCCGCCAGCGCCTCCGCCGCGGCCAGCTTCATGCCCTCGGTGATCCGCGAGGCGCGCACCTGCAACGCCCCGGCGAAGATGCCGGGGAAGGCGAGCACGTTGTTGATCTGGTTCGGGTAGTCGCTGCGGCCGGTGGCCACGACCGCCGCGTGCCGGTGCGCCACGTCCGGGTGAATCTCCGGGTTCGGGTTGGCCATGGCGAAGATGAAGGCGCCCTCCGCCATCGTCGCCACCGCCCGCTCCGGCACCGTGCCGCCGGAGACGCCGATGAACACGTCGGCGCCCGCGAGCGCCGACTCCAGCGAGCCCGTACGCCCCGCGCGGTTGGTCAGCGCGGCCAGCTCGCGCTTGGCGTCGGTCAGGTCCTCGCGGTCCGCGGAGACGATGCCCTTGCGGTCGGCGACCGCCACGTCGCCGATGCCGGCCTCCACCAGGATCTTGGCGATCGCCGCGCCCGCCGCGCCGGCCCCGGAGATCACCGCGCGCAGCGCGCCGAGCGCCCGGCCGCTGAGCTTCGCGGCGTTGCGCAGGGCGGCGAGCGTGACGACGGCGGTGCCGTGCTGGTCGTCGTGGAAGATCGGGATGTCGAGGCGCTCCTGGAGCCGGCGCTCGATCTCGAAGCAGCGGGGGGCGGAGATGTCCTCCAGGTTCACCCCGCCGAAGGAGGGCGCCAGCCGCGCCACGGTCTCGACGATCTCGTCGACGCCGCGGCAGTCCAGCGCGACGGGCACCGCGTCCACGCCGCCGAACTGCTTGAACAGGATGGCCTTGCCCTCCATCACCGGAAGGGACGCCTCCGGCCCGATGTCGCCGAGGCCGAGGACCGCGCTGCCGTCCGTGACGACGGCGACGACCTGGGACTTCCAGGTGTAGTCGTGCACCAGATCGGGCTGCTCGGCGATGGCGGTGCACACCTTGGCGACGCCCGGCGTGTAGGCGAGGGACAGGTCGTCCCTGTCGTCCACCGGCACGGTCGCCTGCACGGCCATCTTCCCGCCCCGGTGCAGGGCGAAGGCCGGATCGAAGTAGTCGTCGCCGGGGCTGTCGGACGTATCCGCCCCGCTCGGAGGGTTGACGATCTCCGCTGCCACGTTGTTGACCCCTTAGTCGCAGTCATAAAGAGAGGAACCGCCCCTCTCGGTCGAGGGGCGGGCGGGCACGTGTCCGGCCGCCTGGCCGCGGAGTGAGCGCCATGGCCACGGTGAGGCCCGGACACCGGGCGCGCCGCACTCGCGCCCTGGGCCCCGGATCTGGGGTGTAAGTGTCCGTTCTACAGGAACCCGAGCGCCGCGTGCGAGCTACTTTGAGAGAGTGAGCGGGGCCGGACCGGGGCGGCGGCGCATAGCCATGCGGAGATTCGTATGCCGTGAAAAGTCTCGTATGGCAGGTTATTGCCGGTATGTATTAACGTGAGCTACGTCTCATTACCGAACCTGTTATCGGATTTTGACCCGGGAGCATTCCTGAGGCACGACTTCCGGATGCAAAGATGCCGTCGTCGACAGTCGTCGGCACCTGCCCCAGGCGCACCAACTGTCGCGTCCGGGGCCGTGAACTTCTGACCCCCGTTCACCCCCGCAGGAGGACCGCGCAATGACCCCTCGCAGCACCCGGCGCACCCGAGCAGCCAAGTCACGACTGGTGGCCGTCGGGGCACTCGCAGCGGCGGGGGCACTCGTGCTCTCGTCCTGCGGCGACCAGACCGACGGCGGGGGCGACGGCGGCGACGGCGGTGAGACCAAGGGCTCGGCGAACGCGGCGCCCGGTACGCTGCCGAAGGCCATCAAGGACGCCGGCGTGATCAAGGTCGGCTCGGACATCGCGTACGCCCCGATGGAGTTCGACCAGGGCGGCAAGCCCGCCGGTGTGGACATCGACATCGCCAACGCGCTCGGCGAGGAGCTCGGCGTCGAGTTCCAGTTCCAGAACAACGTCTTCGACAACCTGATCCCGTCGCTGGACTCCGGCCGCTTCGACATCATCATGTCGTCGATGACCGACAACAAGGAGCGCCAGGCCGAGGTCGACTTCGTCGACTACTTCTCCGCCGGTGTCTCCATCCTGGTCCAGAAGGGCAACCCCGAGGGCATCAAGACGCTCGACGACCTGTGCGGCGAGACCGTCGCCTTCCAGCGGGGCACGGTCAGCGCCGACATCGCCAAGGCGCAGAACGAGAAGTGCGACAAGCCGATCGAGACGCTGCCCTTCACCAAGGACACCGAGGCGCTGCTCCAGGTCAAGCAGGGCCGGGCCGTCGCCGACCTGAACGACTTCCCGGTCGCCGCGTACAACGCGCGCGAGTCGGGCGGCGGCGAGGACTTCGAGGTCGTCGGCGAGCAGATCGACGCCGCCCCGTACGGCATCGCCGTCTCCAAGGACAACCCCGAGCTGCGCGACGCGCTCGCCGAGGCGCTGGACGCGATCATCGAGAACGGGGAGTACCAGAAGGTGCTGGAGAAGTGGAACGTCGAGAACGGCGGTGTCGACAAGGCCACCATCAACGGAGGCAATGAGTAACCGCCGCCCGTAGCCGTTCCAGAGAGAGTCCTCCCGTGACCGACCCGACCTCACCGGGCCCGGCCGACAAAGTACCGGCCGGGCCCGGGCCCTCGAAGTCCGGCACCGCCACCGCGGTGCCGCCCGAGGCGATCAGGGCGATCCCCGTACGCCACCCGCTGCGCTGGGTGAGCGCCGCGGTCGTCCTCGCCCTCCTCGGGCTGCTCGTCTACGCCTTCGCCAACGCCGACATCGAGTGGGACGACGTCCCCGAGTACCTGTTCGCCGACCGGGTGGTCGAAGCCGCCGGGAAAACGCTGCTGGTCACCGTGCTCGCCATGCTGCTCGGCGTGGTCCTCGGCATCGTGCTCGCGATCATGCGGCTGTCGGACAACCCGGTGACCTCGGCCTTCGCCAACCTCTACATCTGGTTCTTCCGCGGCACCCCGGTGCTGCTGCAACTGCTGCTCTGGTACAACCTCGGCCTGGTCTTCCAGACCCTCAACCTGGGGCCGCTCTACAAGAACGAGATGACCGACGTCATGACGCCGTTCATGGCGGCGCTGCTCGGCCTCGGCCTCAACGAGGCCGCGTACATGGCCGAGATCGTGCGGGCCGGCATCCAGTCGGTCGACGAGGGCCAGACGGAGGCGTCGCACGCGCTCGGCATGAGCCAGGGCAAGACGATGCGGCGCATCGTGCTGCCCCAGGCCATGCGGGTGATCGTGCCGCCGACGGGCAACGAGTTCATCAACATGCTCAAGACCTCGTCGCTGGCGATGGTGATCCAGTACACCGAGCTGACCTTCGTCGCGACCGAGATCTCCACGACCAACCTGAACCCGATGGAGATGTACATCGTCGTCGCCGTCTGGTATCTGGCGATGACCAGCGTCTTCAGCGTGATCCAGTACTACATCGAGCGGCACTACGCCAAGGGCTCCGTCCGCCAGCTGCCGCCGACACCGTGGCAGAAGATCCGGCGCAGCGTCTTCTCCGGGCCGCGTCTGATGGGAACGAGGTGAGCGGCGCCATGACGGCAATGGTCAAGGCCGAGGGCGTACACAAGTCCTTCGGGCCCACCTACGTGCTCAAGGGCATCGACCTGGAGGTCGCGCCGCGCGAGGTCTTCTGCATCGTCGGCCCCTCGGGCTCCGGCAAGTCCACCTTCCTGCGGTGCATCAACCACCTGGAGAAGATCAACGCCGGCCGGCTCTACGTCGACGGCCACCTCGTCGGCTACCGGCAGCACGGCAACAAGCTCCACGAGCTGAAGGACAAGGAGGTCGCCGCCCAGCGCAAGGACATCGGCATGGTGTTCCAGCGCTTCAACCTCTTCCCGCACATGACCGCGCTGGAGAACGTCATGGAGGCGCCGGTCCAGGTCAAGCGGGAGTCCAAGGCCACGGCCCGGGAGCGCGCGATGCGGCTGCTGGACCGGGTGGGCCTGGGGGACAAGGCGGACGGCTACCCGACGCAGCTCTCCGGCGGCCAGCAGCAGCGCGTCGCCATCGCGCGGGCGCTGGCCATGGAGCCCAAGCTGATGCTCTTCGACGAGCCCACGTCGGCCCTCGACCCGGAGCTGGTCGGCGAGGTGCTGGACGTGATGCGCGACCTCGCGGAGTCGGGCATGACGATGGTCGTCGTCACGCACGAGATGGGGTTCGCGCGGGAGGTCGGGGACGCGCTGGTGTTCATGGACGACGGCGTGGTGGTGGAGGAGGGCCACCCGCGGGACGTCCTGATGAACCCGCAGCACCAGCGGACGAAGGCGTTCCTGTCGAAGGTCCTGTGAGCCCGCGCCGCCGGCGGCCCGGCGGGTGAGAAAGCTCGCTCGGCGGGGCGGGGGCTGGTACGCCCCCGCCCCGGCCGCGTAACTTCATGGTCATGTACGCCGCCTACGCCGCACGCATCGACCGCGACGAGCCCCTCAACGGCCTGGAGTTGGGGGAGCGGCCCGCGCCGCAGCCCCCGCCCGGATGGGCCGTCGTCGACGTCAGAGCCGCCTCCCTCAACCACCACGACCTGTGGTCGCTGCGCGGCGTCGGACTCGGCGAGGACGCCCTGCCGATGATCCTCGGCTGCGACGCCGCCGGCGTCGACGCCGACGGCAACGAGGTCGTCCTCCACTCCGTCATCGGCCAGACCGGCCACGGCGTCGGCCCCGACGAGCCGCGGTCCCTGCTGACCGAGCGGTACCAGGGCACGTTCGCGCAGCAGGTCGCCGTCCCGGCCTGGAACGTCCTGCCCAAGCCGAAGGAGCTGTCCTTCGAGGAGGCCGCCTGCCTGCCGACGGCCTGGCTCACCGCGTACCGCATGCTCTTCACCAACGCCGGCGTCCGCCCCGGCGACTCCGTCCTGGTCCAGGGCGCGGGCGGCGGCGTCGCCACCGCCGCGATCGTCCTCGGCGCGGCGGCCGGGCTGCGGATGTACGCCACCAGCCGCGACGAGGCGAAGCGCCGGCGCGCCGAGGACCTCGGCGCCGACGCCGCGGTGGAGCCGGGCACGCGGCTGCCCCGCCGGGTGGACGCGGTCCTGGAGACGGTCGGCGCGGCGACGTGGTCCCACTCCGTGAAGTCGCTGCGCCCCGGCGGCACGCTCGTCATCTCCGGCGCGACCAGCGGGCCCAACCCGGCGGCCGGGGAGTTGCAGCGGATCTTCTTCCTGGAGCTGAAGGTCGTCGGCTCGACGATGGGCAGCAAGGAGGAGCTGGCCGGTCTGCTGAACTTCTGCGCGGCGAAGGGCGTACGCCCGGTGATCGACACGGTGCTGCCGCTGGACCGCGCGCGGGAGGGCTTCGAACGGATGGCCGGGGGCGACCTCTTCGGCAAGGTGGTCCTCACGCCCTGAGCGGGCCGGCGCGCTATCCGCCTCCGGCGCCGGGCCACGCGCGGAGCGCGGCGCGCTCCGGGGGCTCCGACGCCGCCAGGGCTTCGGTCAGGGCGGTGTCGAGGAGGGCGTCGACCCGGACGCGGCGGCCGGTCTCGGCGGACTCGACGGCGGCGGTGACCATCGCGAGGCTCCGTACGTTGTCGTGGACCTCGCCCATCGGTACGTCGCCGGTACGCAGCGCCCGTACGAACTCCGCCAGGGAGCCGGTGATCCCCTTCGGCACCGGCTGCGCGTCCGGCGCCGGCGCCGCCGGGGCGGGCACGGCGGCGTCCGCGGCGTTGGCTGCGTCCGCGGCCTCCGCGGTGACGGGGTTCGCGCCGTCCCAGACCAGCGAGCCGTGTTCGGAGCTCAGCCGCCAGGCGCCGTTCCAGGAGGTCGTCAGGCCCGGGCTGCACCAGCTGCCGGTGAAGACGTAGCGGCTGCCGCCCGTCATCTCGAAGACGGCGGTGGTGGCGGCCGCGCCCGCGTACCAGCTCCAGGGCGGGTTGTACTCCTCGCAGTGGACCGACACGGGGTCCGCGTCCAGCAGCCAGCGGGCGGTGTCGAAGGGGTGGATCGCCATGTCGATCAGCAGCGGGTGGTCCATGGCGTCGCGGAACCCGCCGAAGTGCGGGTCCCTGAAGAACTCGGTCGTGAGGATGCCCGGCCGGCCCAGCGCCGCGGCGCGGTCCCGGAACGCGAAGAGGTGCGGGTGGTAGCGGCGCGACTGGCTGACCATGAACAGCCGCCCCGCCGCCTCCGCCGCCGCGGCCAGCCGCAGGGCCTCGGCGAGCGTGGCGGCGAGCGGCTTCTCGCCGAGCACCGGCAGCCCGAGCCCCAGCGCCTCCAGGGTGACGGGCAGGTGGGCCTCGGGCACGGTGACGTCGACGACCGCGTCCGCCGCGGCGGCGCGTGCCAGCGCGGTGAGGCTCGTGCCGGTGGGCACCTCGCCGGCGCCGGTCTCCTGAAGTGCCCGTACGGCCGCCGCGGGGTCGGTGTCCACGACGCCGGCGAGGGTGACGTCCGGTGAGGCGGCGATGGTACGCAGCCACAGCCGCGCCATCCGGCCCGCGCCCACCACCACGACGCGCAGCGGCGCGCCGTCGTCCGGCACCGTCGCGAAGGACCGAGGCGTCACGGCCGCCCGCCGTCGCCGTCGCCCTCGCCGCCGTCGCCGGTACCCGCCCACCAGCCGGTCTCGCTGTGCACCAGCCGCGGCGCGGCGCCGTCGCCGCCCGGGGCGGCCCAGCGGACGCCGTTGGCGATGACGCGGCGTACGTGCGGGTGGTGGTAGACCGGGTAGTCCTGGTCGCCGGGGGAGAAGTAGAAGACCTTCCCGTGCCCGCGCCGGAACGTGACTCCGCTGCGGAAGACCTCGCCGCCGCTGAAGGAGCTGACGAAGACCAGCTCGTCGGGGGCGGGGATGTCGAAGAACTCCCCGTACATCTCCTGCTGTTCGATGACGATCGGGTGCGGCACGCCGGCGGCGATCGGATGGGTGGGGTCGACGGTCCAGACCAGCTCGCGCTCGCCCTCGTTCCGCCAGCGCAGGGTGCAGGTGGTGCCCATGAGCCTGGTGAAGACCTTCGACCAGTGCGCGGAGTGCAGCGCGACCAGCCCCATGCCGGCGAGCACGCGCCGGTGCACCCGCTTGACGACCTCGTCGGCGACCTCCCGGTGGGCCAGGTGCCCCCACCAGGTCAGCACGTCCGTCTCCGCGAGCACCTCCTCGGTCAGCCCGTGCTCGGGGTCCGCCAGCGTCGCCGTGCGCAGCCGCACACCGTCCCCCAGGTGCTCCGCGATCCCCTGCGCGATGGCGCCGTGCATGCCGTCCGGGTACCGCTTGGCGACCTCGGGCTCGCGCTGCTCGTGGAGGCCCTCGCCCCAGACCGTGACGCGCAGCGGGGCAGCCGGTGGCTTCGGCGACGACATGGGATCTCCCTCGCACTTACAAGAACACGCAGAAAATTTTTCGAAGCGGCGCTACGGAAGCTAGAGGGCCCCGCCAGGACCGTCAAGATCCCTGGCAGGAGAGGGCCCGTGGCCGGAGCCGGGGGAGTCGAGTAGGGTGCGCTAGGCAGGGCAGGACAAAGAAAGCACCGTGCTGGGCACGACGGTGTTCCGAAATTTTATCGGTAAGGCAGAGAGCGGATCGTGACCCGTACCAGGATGCCGCGACCCACACTCGCGCAGATCGCCGAGACGGCCGGCGTGTCGGTCTCCACTGTCTCCAAGGTCCTCAACGGCCGGGACGACGTCTCCCGGGACACCCGCGCCAAGGTCGACTCCGCCCTGCGCGAGCACCGCTACCGGCGCCGCGGCGCGTCGCTGAACGAACCCGGCGCCCGCACCGTCGACCTGGTGATGAACGGGCTCGACGGGTCCTGGCCGGCGAGCGTCGCGAGCGGTCTTGAGGCCGCCGCGTACGAGGCCGGGGTGCACGTGGTGATCTCCGTCGCCCGGCAGGGCGCCGCCGCGAACAACCACGCCGCGCAGGACTGGGTGGACCGCGTGCTGGAGCGCGACAGTGCGGGCGTGGTGCTCGGCCTCATCGAGCCGGCCCCCGACCAGCTCGCCCGGCTGCGGCAGGCGCAGGTGCCCATCGTCGTCATCGACCCGCTCAGCGACCCGCCGCCCGACGTGATCTCCGTCGGCACGACCAACTGGGCCGGCGCCTACGAGGCGACCACCCACCTCCTCGACCGCGGCCACCGGCGCATCGCCCTGGTGACCGGTCCGCCGCACCACCTCTACGCCCGTGCCCGCACCGCCGGCTACCGCTCCGCCATGGCGGCGGCCGGCGCCGAGGTGCCCCCCGAGCTGGTCCGGCACGGCTCGTACGACCGCGCGAGCGGCGCGGAGCAGGTGCGGGCGCTCTTCGTGGCGCCGGAGCCGCCGACCGCCCTGTTCATCTGCTCCGACCACATGGCCATCGGCGGCTACGAGGCCCTGGCCGCGGCGGGGCTGCGGGTGCCCGGGGACGTCAGCATCGTCGGCTTCGACGACCTGCCCGAGGCGCGCTGGGTCGCCCCGGCGCTGACGACGGTGCGCCAGCCGCTCAAGGACATGGGCAGCAGCGCGCTGCGCACGCTGCTGCGGCTGATGAACGGCGACGAGCTGGAGAGCCCGCGCGTCGAGCTGGCGACGACCCTGGTGGTACGCGGCAGCACCGCCGCCCGGGACTGACCGGAGCCCACGGCTCCGCCCGCCGCTCCGCCCGCGCCCCCGCTCCCCGGGCCCACCCCGGTTTCGCAACTTCTTCGTACGTCCCGTGCGTGAAGCCTTGACGGCCGGCACGGCGCGTTCTTATGGTCCGGGCGTACGACAAGAGTTGCGAAACTTTTTTACCTCGGGGAGGGGTGACGGTCCATGACCTCCGGACGGCGGCGGGCTCTGGTGGTGCGCGGTGGCCGCGACGGCGACCGTCCGGTGCAGACGACGAACATGTTCCTCCCGTTCCTCCGCGAGCACGGCTTCGATGTCGTCGTCGAGGACTCGCTGGAGGTCTACGAGGACGAGGACCTGCTGCTCGGCACCGACCTCGTCCTCCAGTGCTTCTCCCGGGGCGACATCACCCGCGGCGAGAGCGCCGGGCTGCTCGCGGCGGTCCGGGCCGGCACCGGCTTCGCGGGCTGGCACCGCGGCGTCGTCGACGCCTTCCGCGAGGACCCCGGCTACCAGCTCATGACGGGCGGGACGTACGCCGGCGACCCCTCGGGCGGCGGACCCCTGCGCGTCCGGCTGTGCGCCGCGCACGCCGACCACCCGGTCCTCGCCGGGCTCGACGACTTCGCCGTGGACACCGACGGGTGCTGGACGCTGACCGACCCGCTCAACGACGTGCTGGCCACGGTCACGTACGACCCGGACGACACCCGGCAGCGGGCGGTGACCGTGCCCGCGGTGTGGACCAGGACGTGGGGCAAGGGCCGCGTCTTCGTCTCCACGGTCGGCCGGGTGCCCGCCGACTTCCGCAACCCGCACGTGCGCACCCTCACCCGGCAGGGGCTCCTCTGGGCCAGCCGCTGACCCCGGCTGCCGCCTCGCCGCCCGGCCCGGCCCACCCCACCCCACCCCGACACGCAGATCCCCCGACTCCCGTAGGAGAGATCACGTGCACAAGAGAAGACTGCGCAGGTACCTCAGCCTGCTGACCGCCGGCCTCCTCGCCGGCCCGGCCCTCCTGCTGAGTACGTCCAGCTCCCAGGCCGCCCCGCTCGAACCGGCGGCCGCGGCCCCCGAGTTCCAGCAGGTGCCCCTGGCCAAGGGCGACGCCGATACCGGCGAGCCGATGACCATGGCGATGCTCCCGGACAACTCGGTCCTGCACACCTCGCGCGACGGGACGGTGCGGCTGACCACCGCCGCCGGCGCCACCGGCGTGGCCGGCAAGCTCGACGTCTACAGCCACGACGAGGAGGGCCTGCAAGGCGTCGGCGTCGACCCGGGCTTCGCGGACAACCGCTTCGTCTACCTCTACTACGCGCCGTCGCTCGACACCCCCGCGGGCGACGCGCCGGAGACCGGCACGGCCGCCGACTTCGCGCCGTTCGACGGTGTCAACCGGCTCTCCCGGTTCGTGCTGAAGGACGACGGCACCCTCGACATGGGCAGCGAGAAGAAGGTCCTCGACGTACCCGCCTCCCGCGGCGTCTGCTGCCACGTCGGCGGCGACATCGACTTCGACGCCGACGGCAACCTCTACCTCTCCACCGGCGACGACACCAACCCGTTCCAGTCCGGGGGCTACTCCCCGCTCGACGAGCGCGCCGACCGCAACCCGGCCTTCGACGCCCAGCGCTCCTCGGCGAACACCAACGACCTGCGCGGCAAGATCCTGCGGATCAAGGTCAACGCCGACGGCTCGTATGACATACCCGAGGGCAACCTCTTCGAGCCGGGGATGGAGAAGACCAGGCCCGAGATCTACGCCATGGGCTTCCGCAACCCCTTCCGCTTCACCGTGGACAAGCCCACCGGCACCGTCTACGTCGGCGACTACGGTCCCGACGCCGGCGCCGCGAACCCCGACCGCGGCCCGGCGGGCCAGGTCGAGTTCGCCCGGGTCACCGAGGCCGGGAACTACGGCTGGCCGTACTGCACCGGCGCCAACGACGCCTACCAGGACTACGACTTCGGCTCCGGCACCTCCGGCGCCGCCTACGACTGCGCGGCCCCCGTCAACGACTCGCCGCACAACACCGGGCTGACCGAGCTGCCGCCGGCGCAGGCCGCGTGGATCCCGTACAACGGCGGCTCCGTGCCCGAGTTCGGCGACGGCTCCGAGTCCCCCATGGGCGGCCCCGTCTACCGCGAGGCGGAGACGGACCCCGGGTCGGAGGTGAAGTTCCCCGCCGAGTGGGACGGCGACTTCTTCGCCGGCGAGTACGGCCGCCAGTGGATCAAGCGCATCGAGCAGGGCGGCGACGGCACCGTGCAGTCCATCAACGACTTCCCCTGGACCGGCACGCAGGTGATGGACATGGACTTCGGCTCCGACGGCGCGCTGTACGTCCTGGACTACGGCACCTCGCCCGACACCCGCGGGCTGTACCGCATCGAGAACATCACCGGCGGCCGGTCCCCGATCGCCGCGGCGTCGGCCGACGTCACCTCCGGGCAGGCGCCCCTGGACGTGCGGTTCTCCGCCGAGGGCACCACGGACCCGGACAGCACCGACCTGACGTACGCCTGGGACTTCGGTGACGGCGCCACCTCCGACCAGCCCGACCCGGCCCACACGTACGCCGGGAACGGGACGTACGACGCCACCCTCACGGTCACCGACCCCGGGGGGCTCAGCGGCACGGCCGACGTGCGGGTCGTCGTGGGCAACACCGCGCCCACGGTGAAGCTGGACCTGCCGGAGAACGGGCGGCTGTTCTCCTTCGGAGATGACGTCCCCTTCGAGGTGACCGTGACCGACCCCGAGGACGGCGACGTCGACTGCTCGAAGGTCGAGGTCACCTACGGTGTCGGACACGATTCGCACGTCCACGACCTCACCTCGGCCAACGGCTGCTCCGGCACCATCGACTCGCCCGCCGACGGCGAGCACGACCCCAACGCCAACCTCTACGGCAGCTTCACCGCCACGTACACCGACGGCGGCGGCGGGGGCCAGGGCGCCCTGACCGGGACGGACACCTCCGTCGCCCAGCCCCGGCACCGGCAGGCCGAGCACTACACCGACTCGCAGGGCGTCAAGCAGTACAACAAGACCCCCGCCCACGGGGGCAAGACCGTCGGCGACATCCACAACGGCGATTGGATCGCCTTCGAGCCGTACGTCCTGTCGAACGCCACCGAGTTCACCGCCCGCATCTCCTCCGCCGGCGACGGCGGCACCCTGGAGGTCCGGGCCGGTGCCCCCGACGGCAAGCTCCTCGGCTCCGCCGAGGTGCCGGTGACCGGCGGCTGGGAGACCTTCCAGGACGTGACGGCGGAGCTGTCGGACGCCCCGGCGGGCACCACGAAGCTGTACCTCGTCTTCCAGGGGACGGACGGCCCGTTCCTCTTCGACGTCGACGACTTCACGTTCACCACCGGCAGCACGGCCGAGGAGGACGAGAACGTCCTCGTCTTCTCCAAGACGGCCGGCTTCCGGCACGACTCCATCCCCGAGGGCATCGCCGCCATCGAGGAACTGGGCGCCGAGAACGGCTTCGGCGTCGACGCCACCGAGGACGGCGGCGCCTTCACCGCCGAGAACCTGGAGAAGTACGAGGCGGTCGTCTTCCTCTCCACCACGGGCGACGTCCTGGACGCGGAGCAGCAGCAGGCGTTCGAGGACTACGTCGCCGGCGGCGGCGGATACGTCGGGGTCCACTCCGCGGCCGACAGCGAGTACGACTGGGAGTTCTACGGCGGCCTGGTGGGCGCGTACTTCGACGGCCACCCGGCGATCCAGGAGGCGACCGTCACGGTCGAGGACCGCAAGCACCCGGCCACCGAGCACCTGGACAGGAAGTGGGTGCGTACGGACGAGTGGTACAACTACCGGACCAACCCGCGTGAGCAGGCCCACGTCCTCGCCACCCTCGACGAGTCCAGCTACGACGGCGGCACCATGGGCGAGGACCACCCCATCGCCTGGTGCCAGAGCTACGAGGGCGGCCGGGCCTTCTACACCGGCGGCGGCCACACCAAGGAGTCGTACACCGAGCCTGCCTTCCGCGCCCACCTGCTCGGCGGCATCCAGTACGCCGCGGGCGCGGCCGAGGGCGACTGCGACGACGCGAAGCCCGGCTACTCCCCGATCTTCGACGGCACGTCCACCGAGGGCTGGCAGCAGACCGGGCCCGGCTCCTTCCGCGTCGAGGACGGCACGCTGGTCTCAGAGGGCGGCACGGGGCTGCTCTGGTACGAGGCCGAGGAGTTCGGTGCGTACTCGCTGAAGCTGGACTGGAAGACGGCCGGGGACGACAACTCCGGGGTCTTCGTCGGCTTCCCGCCGCCCGCCGGCTGGGAGGACGCCATGGACAACGGCTACGAGGTCCAGATCGACGCCACCGACTCCGACGACCGGACCACCGGCGCGATCTACGGCGTCCAGGCCCCCGACACCGCGGTGCGGGACAGGGTGCTCAACCCGCCGGGGGAGTGGAACACGTACGAGATCCGGGTCGAGGGCGAGCGGCTGCGGGTCTTCCTCAACGGTGAGAAGATCAACGATTTCACCAACACCGACCCTGTCCGCAGCCTGACGGACGGGCATGTGGGGATCCAGAACCACGGTGAGGGGGACGAGGTGGCGTTCCGCAACATCCGGGTGAAGGAACTGCGGTGACCGCCGCGGGCTGAGGCCGCCGGGGCCTCCGGGGGCCTTCGGGGGCCTGTGGGGCCGCCGGGGGCCTCCGGTACCGCCGGGACCTGCGGCCACGGGCGCGCACCGCCCTCCATGTCAATCACGGTTGACGTGGAGGGCGGTGTCAACGTAGGTTGACGGTATGAGTGAGGCTACCGAACTTGCCGAGCGGGCCGGGGGCGCCGACCCGCGGGACGGGCTCCGGGCCGTCGCCGCGCTGCGGCGGCTGCTGGAGCAACTGGAGGCCGTGCAGGTGCGCAGCGCCCGCAACCAGGGCTGGTCGTGGCAGGAGGTCGCGGCCGAGCTGGGGGTCAGCCGGCAGGCGGTGCACAAGAAACACGGGAGGCGCTGATGTTCGAACGGTTCACCAAGCCCGCCAAGGACCTCGTCCGCGGCGCGGCCGAGCACGCGGAACGGGTCGGCGACCCGTACGTCACCGCCGAGCACCTGCTCCGCCGGCTGCTCGCCACCTCCGGCACCCCCGGGGCCGTCGCGCTCGCCACCGCCGGGATCGACGGCGAGGAGCGGCGCTCCGCCGTCGAACGGGACCTGAACGAGGCCCGGCGGCGCGGCGGGATCACCAAGTCCGACACCGCCGCCCTCGCCGGGATCGGCATCGACGTCGCCGAGGTCGTCGACCGCGTCGAGTCCACCCACGGCCGCGGCGCCCTCGCCCGGTCGCGGGCGTGGCGGCGGGGCCGTACGCGCTTCGACGCGGACGCCAAGGCGGTGCTGGAACAGTCCCTCAGGGTGGCCCTGGGCCGCGGCGACAAGGCCATCGGCGACGAACACATCCTGCTCGCCCTCGTCGCCGCGCGCGGCATCCCGGCGGAGGTCCTGGCCGACCACGGCGCGACGTACGCGGCCGTCGAGGCGGCGCTGCCGGCGGTGCAGCGGGCGGGGTGAGGGGGGAGCGCCCGGGCGGGGGAGCGTCTCGGAGGGGGAGTGCGCGGACCGCCCGGGTCGGGAAGGGCCCGGCCCGGCGCCGGTTCAGCAGGAGTTCGTCGTGCCTTCCCGGTAGTCCAGGTCGCCGACGGACTTCCAGCCCCGGGTCTGGGTTCTCTTGAGGCGGCCGTAGACCCACCGGTTGCCGTTGTCGTCGACGTGATAGCACCACGCGTAGAAGACGTCGCCCCGGTCCGCCCGGGCGACGTCGCCGCACTCGGCGGCGGGCCGGGTCTTCAGGTCGCCGCTTCTTTGGAATACCTCGACGGCGCTGGAGCTGTTGGTATGCGGAACGTCGTCGCAGGGCGACGGGGAGGCGGTGTCCCGCGTCGTCCCTAACGCGAATCCGGATCCGGCGACAAGCCCGGATCCCGCCAGCAGCGCGGCGGCCGCGAGCAGGGCGTTGACTCTGCGGGCCAGGGAGGTGCGGCGTCGTCGTGCTGACATGACATCCTCTCAGAAACCGGTCGGAGGTCCGGGGCGCGGGGGCCGGCGCACGTGGTCGGGGCATGTGCTCACCGGTGTCGGCCGCTCCACACTCCTCGCAGCGAGCGATCGTTCAGCCAGAGTTTTCCGTCGGTGCCTGGCACGCCGATATTAATTTCCCAGCCATCGTCGCTGAAGTCCATGATCTTTACGGCGGGGGCGGCGATATCGGGCCGGGATCTTCTTTCCGGCGGCGGGGTGGAAACGGGGCGGGGTTTTCCGAAGGGTGGTGGTTGCGCTCGCCCCGGGTGTGCTGGGGGTTGCGGGGGTCGCGGGGGTTTCGGGGTTTTGGTGGTTGCCGTGGTTGCGGAGGTTGCCGCGTGGGCCGGAACGGCGGGGCGGCGGCACCTGCGACCGTGGCCGCCGCGGGGGTGGGGCGGTGTCGGGGTGGGCGTGCGTGGGCGTGGGGGCGCGGCGACGGGGCACCTGTGTCGGGGGTGGCCGGGGGCGGTGGGTGGGGCGGTGTCGGGGTGGCGGGCGGGCGTGTGGGGGCGCGGCGTCGGGGTGGTGGAGCATTTGTCCCCCGGGGCCCTGCTGCCCGGTGTGTCAGGAGTGCGGGGCGTCGGGCTTGGTCGGCGAAGTGGCGGAGCTGGGCGGCGATCGGCCCTCGTATCGCGTCCGCACCGCAGGGCGCCCCACTGGCGCTGCCGCCCTGCGGCGATGCGCCTGCGGCTGCTCGCCGCCCCCGGGAGGGAACGCGCCGCGTATCACAACCCGCGGTAACCCCCTTCCCGAACCCGGGCAAATCGCCCGCCGGGGCCGAGTTTTGACCACTTACGTGCGTGCGGGCCGCCTTTTCGGCCGTATCCGGCCCCCGGGGGCGCTCGGTGTGCACGTGGCGGTGACGAACCCGGGGTAACCCACCCGCCAAACCTCCCTAAATCGGGCTCTTCGCGATCGAGGGTGTAGTTGGGGACGCCTCGGCTGATCGACTCGATCAACTGCCTCATCAGGCGGCCGGCGACCATGTCCAGAAGCCGCGCCGGCCCGGTGCCATCGCGGATCGGCGTCAGGTCGATGATTACGGTCACGTACTTGTCGCCACGCCGGGTGTGCCGCCAGACGTGCTCGTCCACGCCGACGACCTGCACGTCGTCGAAGCGGTGCGGATCGTCGATCAGGACCCGGCGGCCCTCGGCCAGGACCGCGTCGTTGGCGGTGTTCCACGAGACCCCCAGAGCGTCGGCGACGCGGGCGACACTCAGGTGTTGGCACACCAGGGCTTCCAGCGTCCACCACAGGACACGTCGCGACAGCGTCGCGCGCGGCTCGGCGGCCCGCGACGTGTCCTGGCGCCACACGTGACCGCACCCGGTGCACCGGTATCGGCGGAGGCCGACCTCCAACACCGTGGGCCGCCACCCGAACGGCTCGTGCGCCAACCGCCGGACCACCGTGTCCCTGGCCGCGCCCTGGCATCCGCAGCGACGACACCATCTGTCGGGCTCGACAACCCGGCACCGGAGAATCGCCCGATCGGGCTCCAACCGCTGCCCGAGCACGTCGAGCCCGAGATCATCAAGACGAGCGAACGTGGTCAGGTCAGGGCGGGCGAAGGTAGCGTCAGACACGCCGAGGTCCTCCAGATGGACGGCATACTCACCTCCATCCTCGGGAGACCTCGACCCCTACCCGGCCACCGACGCGCCGACCGGTCTACACCCTCAACTGCGACTGCGAAGAGCCCAAATAGCCCCCGGTGCGAGGGTCGGCCCGAGTGCTACGTTCGGGCCATGACTAGACCCGGTGAGATCCTCGGCAGCGTGGTCGCCGCCGGCGAGCGCGAACAGCTCGAGACGTTCCTGGATTACCTGCGCGACGCCGTCGTGCGCAAGGCCCGCGGGGTGTCGGAGGAGGACGCCCGGCGCAGCCCGGTGCCGACCGGCACCAACCTCGGCGGCCTGATCAAACACCTGCGGTGGGTGGAACTGGGCGGGTTCGCCGAGCAGATCGGGCAGATCCCCGCCGCGGAGCTGCCCACGCCGCCGTGGACCGACGCAGACCCGGAGGCCGACCTGCGGCTGGAGCCGAACGAGAGGCTCGACGACGTCATCGGCGCCTACCAGGCGGAGTGCGACCGCTCCCGCGAGATCGCCGCCCAGCACAGCCTCGACTACGCACCGCGGGGCAAGGAGCTGACGTTGCGGTGGGTGTACCTGCACGTGATCCTGGAGACCGGCCGGCACGCGGGCCACGCGGACATCCTGCGCGAGATGATCGATGGCAGCGTCGGCGACTGACGGCTCGCGGCGCGTCGTCGGTCCGTGTTCCGGTCGTCGGAGGCGGCGTTACACCGGTATCGGCGGAGGCTGACCTCCAACACCGTGGGCCGCCACCCGAACGGCTCGTGCGCCAACCGCCGGACCACCGTGTCCCTGGTCGCGCCCTGGCATCCGCAGCGACGACACCGTCTGTCGGGGTCGACAACCCGGCACCGGAGAATCGCCCGATCGGGCTCCAACCGCTGCCCGCGCACTTCGAGCCCGAGATCATAGTCACCTCCATCCTTGAGAGACCTCGACCCCTGCGAAGAGCCCTAATCGCCCACGGGGGTGGAGTTTCGCCCACCCACGTGCACACGGCGGGCTCTGGGCTGCGCCGGGGCGCGTGCGGTGGCCCGGATGGCGGTGCGGGCGGGATGCGAGGGCCGATCGCCGCCCGCTCCGTGACATCGCCGACCACACCCCGGCGCCCGGCGCTCCTGGAGAACCGTGCGGCGGGGCCCCGGGGGGCCAATGCTCCACACCCCCGTCGACCCAGCTTTCCTGCGCGCCGCCCCACCCCGTCCACCCCGGAGCCCGGGTACGTGCGCGAACGGACCGACCCCTGCGCCGGAGGCCGCCCCCGTCCGCCGGGTGCATCCGCGAGCGGGCGGGACCGGGCCGGGGTGGCCCCCCGTCGTCCGGGCTTCGCCTTCGTAGGGGGGTCGGAGGACGCCCCGGGGGTGCCGCGCGGCATCGGGTGCACCGGCGCGGGCCCCGGCGGATCCGGGCTTCTGTGACGTACCGCGGTTTGGTCGGCGCCGCTTCGGGCGGTGCCGGTCGGCCACCGGCGGCCGTCTGCCCCGGTGCCGTTGCCGGCGGCCCGGCTCACCGTACGGGTCCGGTCGGCCGGGCGCCGCTCTCGTCGGGGCCGGGCTGCTGGTCCGCGTACCGCGGTGAACTCCGTGGCGTACCGCCGGGGTGGGGGCGGGCTACTGCGCCGTGAGCAGGTGCGTTGTCAGAGGAGACGCATACCCTTGGGCGGGAGTGCGGGGGACGTGTTTCCGGGGATCGTTGCTCGGGGCTCGGGGCTCGGGGCTCGGGGCTCGGGGCTCGGGGCTTTCGGGCAAGGAGGGTTGGGGCTGCGGGTACAGGGTCCCTTGGGGCCGGGGCTCCGGGAGACGCCGACGCCGCCCTCCCCCTCGCCTTGGGCGGGGGTGGGCGGCGTTGCGGGTGCGGTCAGGCGGAGAGTTCGCCTGACTTGACGGCGCTGACGAACGCGGACCAGGCGGCGGCCTCGAAGATCAGGGCGGAGCCGTCGGGGTCCTTGCTGTCACGGACGGGCACGAGGGCGGGGTGGTCGTCGGAGACCTCGATGCATTCAGCGTGCGTGGTGTCGCTGTGGCTCGACTTGCGCCAGGTGGCGGTCTGCAGGAAGTCGTCGGAGACCTCAATGCACTGGCCGCCGTCAGGGTTGCTGTAGCTGCTCTTGCGCCAGGTGACAGTACTCAGGTCGATTCGTCGCACGGGACTTCCTCCAACGTCTGCACGATGAGCTTGCGCGACTCGGCCGGTGTGAGCGCCCGATCGCGGACGGCATCGTACGCGAGCTGCAAACGCTCAACTGACCCGTTTTCCTGGACGAGTTCGCCGCGGTGGGCATTTTCCGTATACGCCACGGTACGCCCTTCGGGCAGGCGCAGGAACATGACGTCGGTGCTGACGAGCGGGTGCGCTCCGGCGCTGAAGGGGAGCACTTGGAGCGTCACTCAGGTTGTGCTCGGCCATCTCCAGCAAGTGCTCCAGCTGTTCCCGCCATGCCTTCCGATCGCCCAAGGGCATGCGCAGCACCGCTTCGGAGAGAATGGACCGAAAGCGCGGCTCGCGCTCGCTGTCCAGCAGCATGCGGCGGTTCATGCGAGCCTCGACCTGCTGCTCCAGCTCGTTGCCTTTCGCGCCGCCTGCCGAGAGCAGCTCGCGTGCGTACTCCTCGGTCTGGAGCAGGCCGGGGAGGTTGCTCACCGCGAAGTGCCACAGGCTCGTCGCCTCTTTCTCCAGCGTCATATACCGCCTGTACTGTTCCCTGAACTGCGTCGGATCCGCCGCCGCCACCTCCCACAGCGCCAACACCAACGGCGTCGTCCCGTAATGCGTGTCCAGCGCCTCCGCCACCTCCGGGCTCCCCAGCGTCGCCCCCGTCTCCAGCTTGTGGAACAACGACGGATCCCAGCCCAGCGCCTCGCCGAGCTGCCGCAGACTCTCTCCCTTCTTCGTACGCAGTAACCGCAGCTCCTCCGCGAATCGCTGCCGTGCTTCCTGGCTTCGTCCCGTGACTGCTCGTCGTGGTGGCATGCGCCGTTCTCCCGTCGCAGAAGGTCTGGAACAACCGCCGAGGGCCCCCGCGCCGACCTGTGTGAGCGTCGTCACACGACCCTCCTGGCGGCACACTCGTAGTCAACCCGCTACGGACTGTAGTTGTCCAGCCTTTCCGACCACCAGATCAACCGGCTTACGGAGCAAGCCCATGACCGAAATGTGGAAGATGCTCTTCACCCCCTACGCCAAGAGCGTCCGCCTCGTCCGCGCGCAGGTCACCAAGGCCCTCGCCGCCTGGGGCTGCTGCGGGGACGCCGCCGACAACATCGTGCTGATCTGTAGCGAACTGGCGACCAACGGCCTACCGGTACTCCAGCACGCGCGCACCCCCGGGCGGTTGTTCATGGTGCGGCTCACCCTGCGTGGGCGGGACTGCCTCGTCGAGGTCAGCGACGCGACCCGCATCCCGCCCCGCAAGCTCGCCGCCGGGCCCGATGACGAGCGTGGCCGTGGGCTCCAACTGGTCGCCGAACTGGCGGAGTGCGTGGGTCATCACGACCGGGCGCCGCTGGGGAAGACCGTCTGGGCCCGGGTCAGCCTGCCGGACTGACCGCCCTGCCGGACTCACCGCCGGCCGGACGGTGACGGGGTAGGCGGCGGTCTACGAACCTGCCGTGACCTCTACTTCCTTCGTGAACGGGCCCCACTTCCCGTCCGGGAGCTTCGCCCGCACCTTCACGGCGTAGGTGGCCTTCTCCTGCTTTTCCAGCGGCAGGTTGATCCGGCCCGTCTCCTTCGGCGCCGACTCGCCCAGCACCAGCTTCGAGCCGAACTTCCCGTTCAGATACACCTCGTACTCCGTGATGTCCCCGCCCGCCTTCGGGGCGTTCCACACCAGGTCGAGGCTCCAGGCGCCGGCCTCCTTCTTTGCGGTGGCCTGGAGGTCCGTCGGGAGTTCCGCGCGCGCCTTGCCCTCGGGGGCCGGTTCCGTCGTGACGGTGGCCGGCGGGCTGTCCGGGCCGGAGTTGTCGGCGGCGTCGCGGGCCTTGACGGTGAAGGTGTAGCGGGTGCCGGGGCGGAGGGTGGTGACGGAGGCGGTGGTCTTCGTGCCGCCGACGCTGTGGATCTTGGTGCCTTCCTGGAAGATGTCGTAGGACGTGATTCCCTTGTTGTCCTCGGCCTTCGTCCAGGTCAGGGTGGCCGAACGGGGCCCGTCCGCGCGTGCCTTGAGGGTGGCGGGGCGCGTGGGGGGCTTGCTGTCGTCGCTGTCCGCGGAGGGGGTGGTGACCGGGGTGGCCTTGCCGGCGCCGGAGACTTTGCCGTCGGCGTCGCGGGCGCGGACGGAGAAGGTGTACGAGGTCGAGGGCTTGAGGCCGGTGATGTCGACCATGTGCTTCGCCGCCGGTACGTTCTGGATCTTGGTGCCGTTCCGGTACACCTCGTAGCGCCGTATCTCCTCGGCCGCGGCGGACCTGTTCCACATGACGTGTGCCGACGTGGAACTGCTGGTGTAGACGGTGACGCCGGTGGGGACGGCCGGGGTGTCGGGTGGTTCGGCGGCACCGCTGTCCGAGCTGCACGAGGTCGCGGTCAGGGCGACGAGGCAGGCGGCGGTGGTGCTCAGCGCGGCGAGCGTGGGGGTGGGCCTCACAGGGACGCCTCTCATCGTGCGGAGCAAAGGTCCAGACCTTTTTCGCACACTCACCGCGTACATTTCAAGATGCCTGCGGAGGCCGGGGTTTCAGTCGGGCCGGCCGCCCCCGCGCAGCAGCGCGGCGAGGTGGGCCGCCGCGGTGGAGAGGTGGCGGCGGGCCTCGCGGAGCTGGTCCGGGGAGACGCCGTTGTCGCGGGCGGCGTCGCGGACGTCGTCGCGGAACCGGTCCAGCAGGCGCTCCAGTTCGCGGGCCAGCTCCGCGGGGGTGGCGTCCTGCGGGGTGTCGTCCTCGGCCCACTCCGGGGTGTCGGCCGGGTCCGGCTTGACGTACGGCGGCCACGGCGTCGAGACGCCGCCCATCGGGGTGTGTCCGCCGGGCGTGCCGGTCCACGCCCCGCCGGGGGGTGCCGGGGTGGCCGCGTCGGCCACCTTGTCGGCCGGCGAGTCCGGGGCCGGCGTCTCCGGGGCCGGCGCCGGGCCCGTGCCGCGGCCGCCGAAGCCGCCCAGGTTCCCCAGCTCCCGCGTCAGCTCCGCCAGCCCGTCCATCAACCCGCTCTGCCAGTCGCCCGTACGGACCCTCGTCTGCACCTGCTCCTGCACCTGCCGCGCGATCCGCTCCGCCTCGCTGCGCACCCGTTCCTGCGTCTCGCGCGCGTGCTTGCGCGCCTGCTCCGCGTCCTGCCGGGCGCGGCGCGTCTCGTCCTTCGCGCGCCTCGCCTGCTCCTTGAACTCCTGCTTCGCCCGCTTGAAGTCCTCCTTCGCCTGCCGCCACGACTCCTTCTCCCCGGCGCCCGCCCCGCGGGCCCCGCCCGACGTGCGGCTCTCCTTGGCGGCCTGCCGCATCTCGCGGCGCAGGTCGCTGGCCGTGCCGCTGACGTCCGCCTGGATCTCGGCGGCCAGTTCGGCGACGGACTCGCGGATCTCCAGCTCCAGTTCGGCCAGCTCCGCCTGGCGGGCGGCCAGTTCGGCGCGGCCGGCGTCGGTGATGGCGTAGACCTTCCGGCCGCCCTCGGAGGCGTGCGTGACCAGGCCCTCGGTCTCCAGCTTGGCGAGCCGGGGGTAGACGGTGCCGGCGGAGGGGGCGTAGAGGCCCTGGAAGCGCTCTTCGAGGAGGCGGATCACCTCGTAGCCGTGGCGGGGGGCCTCGTCGAGGAGCTTGAGCAGGTAGAGCCGGAGCCTGCCGTGGGCGAAGACGGGGGGCATGTCAGAGCACCTTCTTGTCTGCGGGGCCGGGCGCGTCTTCCGGCTCCTCGTCCACCCCCGGCGGGCGGCGGAGCAGGGCCAGGGCGCCGGAGACGGTGGTCGCGCGCAGCGTGCCCTTGCCCGTCCCCAGGCGGCCGGACACGGACTTCGCGCCCCACTGGCCGCTGACGTCCAGCGCGTCGAAGGCGTTGGAGACGGCGCCGCTCGTCGTGCTCGCCTGCACCTCGACGTCGGGGCCCTCGGGCAGCCGCAGGGCGATCTCGCCCGACACCGTGCTGACGCGGACGTCGGCGGCGCGGGCGGCGGGGGAGAGGTCGATGATCATGTCGCCGCTGACGGTGTCGGCCTGGACGCTGCCGCCGGCGCCGTCTATCAGGGTGAGGGGGCCGGAGACGGAGTTGTAGCGCAGGTCGCCCTCCACCGCCTGAGCCTCCAGCGCTCCCGAGACGGTGTCGGCGCGGACCGGGCCGGAGAGCCCGACGAGCGTGGCGCCGCCGCTGACGCCGCGTACGTCCGTACGGCCGGCGATGCCGGAGACGACGGCGTCGGCGCCGACGACGCCGACCTCGACGCGGGCGGCGGCGGGCACGGCGAGGGAGACGACGACGCGGCGGCGCCAGCCCTTGCGGTCGAGCCACTTCAGGAAGCCGCGCCAGGGCAGGTCCTCGTACGCGACCGTAAGCTCGCCGTCCTCCAGGGAGACCCGCAGCGGCGGCCCCTCGATCTCGCTGACCTCCAGCCGGGCGCCGGCGTCGCCGTGGGTGCCCACGACGTGCACGGCCCCGTTGACGATCCGCACCTTCAGGGCCGTGACCGGCTCCTCGAAGGCGAGGGTCTGGGGATCGGCCACCAGCTGCACCGACATCCACGGCCTCCTGACTTCCGGCTCTCGCGCCTCGCGGGCGGGCACGCCCGAGGCTCACGCAACATATCGCGTATCCGTAAGACACGATATATCGCGGTGGGCGGAAGTCAAGCGCGGACTACTCCTCGTCCTCGTCGTCGAGGCGGGCCAGCCAGGTGGCCAGCCGCTCCACCGGAACCTCGAACTCCGGGTTCAGGTCGACGAAGGTGCGCAGCTGCTCGGCGAGCCACTCGAAGGTGACCTCCTCCTCGCCGCGCCGCTTCTCCAGTTCCTCGATGCCGCGGTCGGTGAAGTACATGGTGGGTGCTCCGGACGGGGGACGGTGACCGGTTCAGTATCCCGCAGCCGACGGGGCGGGTGCCGGTCAGGCGGCGCGGCTCCCGCTTGCGCGGTCTGGCCGGAAATGCCCTCGTACGGGCGCCCGAGGGGCGGGCGAGCGCTGTCGCGGGGCGGCCGGCGGCGGACTAATGTCAGTGCATTGGGCACCCAGCGTAGTCGGGGGAATCGGATGAGCAGCAGCCTGCCGCAGCGCGTGACGCTGCCGGACGGCACCGAGGTGTGGGTCCGCGCGACACCGCTCGACGAGCGTGTCGTACGGGAGGGCGCCGGACCGGACGTGGACGAGGAGCCGGAGGACGTCGCCGACTGGGGCCGGCTGACCTCCCGGCTGGCCGGGCTCGGGCCGCTCGTCGGCGGGGTGGCCGCCTCCGTGCGGGCCGCGACCGCGGCCGCCGTGCCGCACGAGGTGAGCGTGACGTTCGGGGTGGAGATCTCCGCCGGGCCGGGGAAGGCGCTCGCGCTGCTGGCCGACGCGCAGACGACCGCGCAGCTGTCGGTGACGCTGACCTGGCAGCCCGGCTCGGCACCGGACGGCGGCTCCGGCGCGGTCGCGCCCGATTCGGCTGCATCCGGTGCATCCGGTGCGTCTTCGACGGCGTCCGAAGCGGTATGAGAGTTCCGGTCGAGAGCGGCGGGTCCGGCGAGTACGCGCGTCGGCGGCTGTGCGAACTGGCGGCGGCGGCCACGGTCGAGATCCGGGCCGCGCCCGGCGCGAAGGACGGCTCGCTGTGGGGCAGCGGGTTCCTCGTCGCGCCGGAGTGGGTGCTGACCTGCGCGCACGTCTTCGTCCACCCCGACGGCTGGCGGCGCGGTACGGCGCCCGGCGAGCTGGTCGGCGTGGTCGTGGGCGGGCGTACGGTGCCGGGGCGGGTGGAGTACAGCATGCCGTCGCCGGACGGCACGGCGGCGCGGATGGGACGCGACCCGGAGATAAGGGATGAGACGTTCGCCGAAGCGGTGATGAACGTGGGGCCGGATCTGGCCCTGGTGCGGCTGCTGCCCGACGCGGCCGGAGGCGAGTCGCAGTTCGCGCCGGCGCCGTTCGGGAGCGCGTTCGCGACGGCGTACGGGAACGGGCGCGGCGTCGCCGCCCGGCCCCCGGCCGGCAGCGAACCCGTCTGGCTCGGCGACCGCTACGACGACTTCCTCGACGAGGCCGTCCTCCTCAGCGCCGCCCAGGGGCGCGCCGGGAACGGGACCGGGGGCGACGCGGCCCTGCTGAGCGCCGAGTTCGCCGGGCGCAACGGGCAGCAGATCCTGCTCGGCACCCCCACCCCCATCCGCCGGGGGGCCTCCGGCGGGCCCGTCCTGCACCTCGGCCGCGGCGAGGTCGTCGGCGTCGTCAAGGCCCGCTACCGCTCCGGCACCGGCGGCGGCACCGCCGTCTCCCTCGCCGAGCTGCACGCGCTCTCGCCGGAGCACCTGCTGCCCGGCGCACCGGGGCTGGGCCCCGAGCCGTACCGCGAGCTGATGCGGCTGCACGACGCCTGGCACTGGCGCCGCCACCACGGCATCGACGACGAACGCACCTCCTGGACCGACCTCCAGCGCGCCCTCGGCCCGCTGCGCTTCGGCGCCTGGGGCGCCCTCGACCGCCTCAGCGCGCTCAAGCGGCTCGCCGACCTGCCGGCGCCGCGCGACCCCGAGGTCGTCGAGCGGCTGGTGCACCACGTGCTCGACATCCAGGGCCGCCCCCTGGGCGACCGGCGGCTGCGCGACTGGCGCGACGGCCACGGGCTGCTGCACCGGCAGTGCGCGCCGGAACGGGCGCTGCGCGACATGCTGCTGTACCTGAAGCTCGTGGCCCGCGAGGCCGCGGCGGACACGGGCGCGGGCGCCGGCTCCGGCGAGGGCGGGGGGCGCGACGCCGTGGACTCGCTCGAAGCGTGGGTCGCGGAGCGGGCGGGCGAGCTGACGCCGAGCGAGCGCCAGGAGATCCGGGCGGTACGGCGCGCGCCGGTCAGCGTCCTCGTCACGTTCGACGAACTGCCGTTCCGCGACCCCGCCGCGCCGGCCGTGCCCCGCTACAACTGGACCGTGCGGCGCGGCTACGGCGAGGGGGAGTGGGAGCACGTCGCGCTCGACCAGTCGTACGCCGGCGGGCCGTTCGAGGAGGTCGAGCAGCAGGTGCTCGCGGCGCTCGCGCCGCAGCTGCTCGGCGCCGACGTCGAGGCGCAGACCCGGGTGCGGCTGGAGGTGGCGCTGCCGGAGGAGCGGCAGGCGCAGCCCACGTACCGCTGGGAGCTGCCGGCCTCCGGCCGGGCCACCGCGGCCCGCCCGCCGGCCGGGACGGTGCGGCCGGTGGTGCACCGGGACGTGGCGCGCGGCGGGCCGGAGCCGGACCCGCTGTGGCGGGACCGGTGGCGGCGGATGAGCCGGGCGCCGCGGCAGCGGCTGGAGCGGGCGGAGCCGCCGCGGTGGGGGCGCGGGGCGGACGACGGGGCGGTGCCGGTGTTCTGCCACGCGCTCGGCGGCGGGAGCGGCCGGGCGGCGGTGGTGGGGCAGCTGCTCGACGAGGGCACGGCGGTGGCGCTCTGGCGGGCGGACGGACACGAGGACGACGCGTGCGGCGAGGCGTGCGCGGCGTATCACGAGGAGCTGGCGGCACTGCTGTCGAACGGTGCGGGAACCGTCGTGCGGGGGTTGCCGGAGCGGCTCCACGAAGTGCGCCGCGAGGCGCTGGAGACGGGGCGGGGCTGCGCGGGGGACGTGATCCTCTTCTACGACGACGCGGATGACGCGATCGGTGCGGGGCGGTGAGTGGGGGTGGCTGCGTGCGCGGGCCGCGCCTGGCCCGGGAGTGCGGTTTGGCCGGGGTTGGGGTGGGGCCGGGTGCGGGTGGTGGGTGTGGTGGATGACGCCATCGGCGCGGGCCGGTGAGCGAAGGCGGGCTGGGTCCCGCGCGGGCGGGGACGGCCCCGGCCTTCGCGGGGCGGCCGCCGACCGGCGTCCCCGCCGCCTTCGTACGGGTGCCGGTGAACGGGTGACCCGGCGCGCGGCCGTACCGGGCGCGCCGGGGGCGAACGGCGCGCACCCGTCCGGCACTTGGTCGAAACCCGCCCGCCACCACGCGGATTGGCCGATTCGGCACCCGGCGTCAGCACGCCCGGCTAGCCTCTTACCCCCGTGAGGGTTGCCCCCGTCCGTCGCAGGGCAGACAGTGGGGCAAGCCCGCTGCCCGGTCGGCGACAAAGGGGTTACGACGTGAGCGAGTGGCTCATCTACCGAGGCACCGGCGCCCCCCACGACGGCATGGAGAGACTGCCGTCACCGCCGCCCTGGCGAGAATTCGACGGCGGCCCGCCCGTGCCACCGCCCGCCGCGCTGGAGCCGTCCTCCGAGCGCAGGCTCGGCCAGCGGCGCCGCGAGGCCAGCCACCACCGGCCCAGCACCCGCGAGTGCGAGATGGTCAACGCCGCGCTCTATCTGCGCCGCCCGCTGCTCGTCACCGGGCAGGCCGGCAGCGGCAAGAGCACCCTCGCGCACTCGGTGGCGTACGAGCTGGGGCTCGGCCGGGTGCTGACCTGGCCCATCGTCAGCCGCTCCACCCTCCGCGACGGCCTCTACGCCTACGACGCCATCGGCCGGCTCCAGGACGCCCAGCTGGAGCGCGCCGCGCAGCGCCCCGGTGCCGCCGAGGCCGCCGGGGACGCCGCCGAGGAGCCCGGCGGCGGCATCGGGCGCTACATCCGCCTCGGGCCGCTCGGCACCGCGCTGCTGCCCTCCGCGCGCCCGCGCGTGCTGCTCGTCGACGAGCTGGACAAGAGCGACATCGACCTGCCCAACGACCTTCTTCACGTGCTGGAGGAGGGTGAGTTCACGATCCCCGAGCTGGAGCGGATCGCCGACCGCGCGCCGGTCGTCGAGGTGCTCAGCGACGACGGTACGAAAGTGCCCGTGCGCGGCGGCCGGGTGCGCTGCGGCGCCTTCCCGTTCATCGTGCTGACCAGCAACGGCGAGCGCGAGTTCCCGGCGCCCCTGCGCCGCCGCTGCATCGAGCTCCAGCTGCCGGTGCCGGACCGGGCGCGGCTGACGGGGATGGTGCGGTCGCACTTCCCCGAGGGCGACGACGAGCGGTTCGGGGAGCTGATCGACCGCTTCCTGGCGGCCGGTGCCGGCGACGTACGCGCCGTGGACCAGCTGCTCAACGCCATCGAACTGACCCGGCAGGCGGACTGGGATCCGGCGGACGGCTCCGCCCGGCGCGTCACCGAGGAGCTGATGCGGCCCATCAACAGGCCGCGGTGAGCGCGATGGCGGGGCGCGCGGGTGCGGCCGGGCAGGGGGCCGAGCAGCTGGTGGGCCGGCTGCTGGCGGCCGGACTGCCCCCGGACGCCCGCGGCCTCGCCGACGTCCTGTGGCTCGCCGGGGAGCTGGCGCGCAGCGCCGAGGCGGCGGACGCCGCGGGCGGCGGCGCGGACCCGGGCGCCGGCCCGGGCGGGCCGGCGAAGGGCACGGATTCGGCCACTTTTACGGACCCCGACCCCGCCGCGGACACCGACACCGGCGCCGGCCCGGCGACCGCCGACGCGGACACCGGCGACGCCCCGGACCGGCCCGGCGCCGGGACGTACACCGCGCCCGAGCGGCACGTGGGGCTCGCCGCCGGCCCGGTCCTCCCGCCGCGGGGACCGGACCGCGACGCCGTACGCGGCGCGGACACCCCCGCGTACCGCCAGGTCGGCCGCGTCGGCGTCCCCGAGCCGCCCGCGCTGCCCGCCCTGGTCCCGTTGCAGCGCGCCCTGCGGCCGCTGCGGCGCTACCAGCCGCGGGTCGCCGCCGTCGCCCCCGGCGAGCTGGACGAGGACGCCACGGCCGAGCTCAGCGCCCGGGCCGACCTGGTCATCCCCGTGCTGCGCGCCCCCCGGCGGCGCGCCACCCTCCAGTTACTCATGGACGCCTCGCCCGCCATGGAGGTGTGGGGCCGGCTGCTGGAGGACCTGCGTACGGTCGCCGAGCGCTCCGGCGCCTTCCGCGACGTCACCGTGCAGCGCCTCCACCCGCTGCCCGACGGCGGCGTCGGCTGCACCGGCGCGGCCGGCCGCCCGGCGATGCTCCAGGACGCCGGCCGGCTGCACGACCCCGGCGGGCGGCGGCTGACGCTGGTGCTGAGCGACTGCGCGGGACCGATGTGGCGCGACGGCCGGATGCAGCGGATGCTGCACGGCTGGCTCGGCACCGCCCCCGTCGCCGTCGTCCAGCCGTTGCCGCACCGGCGGTGGCGGGAGATGCCGTTCGCCGCGCTGCCCGGGCTGCTCGTCCGCCACCCCGGCCCGTACCCGGCGCTGGACTTCCGCCCCGGCACCCGCGGCGACGTGGCCCCGGACGGCGCCCGCCCGCTGCCGGTGCTCGCGCCCGAGCCCGCCGCGATCGGCACCTGGGCGCGGCTGCTGGCCGCCGGCGAGGGCCTCTCGCTGCCCGGCGCCGCCGGCTGGGTGCGCCCGTCCGGCGGGGGCCGGGCCGCCGCCCCGGCCGCGCCCGCCCGGCCCGCCGAGGTGGGCCCCGGCCCGGCCGCCGCGCTCGCCGCGTTCGACGCGACCGCCTCGCCGGCCGCCCGGCTGCTGGCCATCCACCTGGCCGCGGTGCCGCTGGTGCTGCCGGTCATCCGGCTGGTGCAGCGCGCCCTGTTCCCCGACACCGGGCCGGCGGAGACCGCGGAGATCCTGCTGAGCGAGCTGGTGGAGGCGCGCGAGCCGGTACGCGCCCCCGCGCGCGAGGCGCGCGATCCGGGGCGCGAAGCGGTGGGCGACGACCCCTGGTTCGACTTCCGCCCCGGCGTGCGCGATCTGCTGCTGCGCCGCCTCAGCCACGGCGAGGCGGCCCTGGTGCTCAAGCACTGCTCGCTGTACATCGAGCGGACGTTCGGCCAGGGCGCCCGCAACTTCCCCGCCGTCGCCGTCGCCTACCTCTCCGGCGAGGACCGCGAGCCGGACCTCGGCGGGGGCAAGGTCCCCGACCAGTTCGCGCGCGTCTCCGAGCAGGTGCTGCGCGCCTTCCAGCCCGCCTTCCGCGGCCCCCAGGCGGCGAGCGGCGCGGATCTGCTGCGGCGGTACGAGCGCAACCGCAGCGTCCGCGACCTGCTCGACGCCGTACGGGCCCTGCGGCGCGCCGTCGTCGAGGAGCGGGACACCGCCCAGCAGGGGCTGCTCGCCCGCGCCCTGCTGCTGCACTGGCAGCGGCTCCGCGAACCGGACGCGCTGGCGGAGGCCGAGCGGTGGGCCCGCAGCGCGCTGGCCGCGGCGGGCGCGCCGGGCGCGCCGGCCGGCGGCGCCGTGCCGGTGCCGGCGGCGGGGGAGGGGCCGCCGCTGCGCGAACGGCTCACGTACGCCGAGGTGATGTGGGAGGTCGCGCGCGAGCGCGTGGCCGACGGCGAGCACGAACAGGCCCTCGCGGCGCTCCGCGAGTCGGCCGCCCACCTGCGCGGCAGCCGCGCCCTGGCCACCACGCACGACGACCGGCAGGAGCGCGGCGGCCTGCTCGCCGAGGTGCTGCGCCGGCTGCACTCCCTGACCGGCGACGGCGCCGCGCTGCACGAGGCCGAGGAGACCATAGACGAGCTGCTGGCCGGCTGGTCCGACGACGAGCTGGTGCCCGCGCGGCTGTTCCTCGCCCGCGGCCGCGTCACCCTCGGCCGGGCGCACGCCGAGCAGACGATAGACGAGACCCGGGCGTACGGGCTGCGCGCCGCCGCCGACCTGCGCACCGGCGTCGACCTGCTGCGCATGGAGGGCGGGCCGGAGCTGCGCCGGCAGGAGTGCGAGGCGCTGCTCGACCTGGCCGAGGCGAACACGACCGCCGCCGGCGACGCCGGCGCCGGCCGGGCGCTGGCCGCGCTGGACCGGGCGGGCCGGCTCGCCGCCGCCCTCGACGACTACCGGTTGCAGGCCGAGAGCCTGCGCCGCAAAGCCCAGGTGCGGGTCGCGGAGTTCGCCCGCGGCGGGGACGGCGAGCTGCTGGTCGAGGCCGACGGCTGGCTGGCGGACGCGCGGCGGCTGCTGCCGCCCGGGGCGGCGCTGTACGGGGAGGTGCTGACCGAGCACGGCGAGCTGCTGCTGCGCCGCGCCCGGCTCACCCCGGCCGACCCGGAGCTGCGCGGGCGGGCGGTGCCGGTGCTGCGCGAGGTGCTGGCGGAGACGCCGCAGCGCCATCCGGACCTGCCGCGGCGGCAGTTGCTCTTCGGCCGGGCGCTGCGGCTGCGCTACGAGTCCTTCGGCACCCGCACCGACCTGTACGAGGCGGAGTGGGTGCTCGACCTCGCCGCGCGCGAGGACGAGGCGCCGCCGCGGGTACGCGCCCACGCCTGGCTGGAGCTGGGGGACGTACAGCTGCTGATCGACCTGCGCACCGAGTTCCGGCAGCGGCAGGAGCGGGCCGCGGACTGCTACCGGCGCGCCGCGCTGCTGTCCGAACGGGCCGGCGACCCGGCCGACGCCGCCCGCGCGCACCACCGGCGCGGCCAGATGCTGGAGCCCACGGCGGGGCGGCCGGCGGCGCTCCGGGCGTACCGGGACGCCTGGGAGCAGTGGCACCGCGCGGAGCAGACGGAGAGCGCCGGCGCGGCGCTGACCCGCGAGCAGATCCGCGCCCTCGAAGGCGAGGACTGACCCCGGTCCGTTTCACTGCACGACTGTTCGGGGAAGGACTCTCACACCCTTCGGAGGAGAACAGCGTGGAGAACCCCCTGTCGGCGGCGCCGGACGGGACACCGTCGGCGCGAGGCCCGTCCGTCCGCCTCCCCGACTTCGGCGACGTGGACGTGTACGCGGTGGCCGCCCGCGGCGAGCCCCCGGTGCTTGCGGGAGCCGTCGCCCACCTGCTCCGTCACTGGCCGTCCGACAATGATGCCGGCGCCTACTTCGACAACGGCCCCGACGACGACGATTAGGACGACGGCAGCACCTCGCGGCGCACACGCCGGCCGACACCGGCACGGAAGCACACAGCCCGCCGACGAAGCCGGGCGGCCGGATCGCGGCAGATTACGCACAGAAACAGTCAGTTGGGCTGCCACCGGGTTTCACCCGGGTGACATGTGCGCCATGCATTCAGGGGCGGTGGGTCGTCACCGTCCGGACTCGGGGGGGACCGGGGAGCCGCATGGACTACGGAGGCACGGGCGCGGAGCGGGAGGCGCCCTGGCCGGGCCGGCTGCTGGACGTCGACCTGCTGCGCGCCACCGGGGTCCGGGCGGTGCCGTTCCGGCAGTTCATCCTGAAGGTGCAGAGCCGCTGCAACCTGTCGTGCACCTACTGCTACGTCTACCACGGCGCCGACAGCGGCTGGCGCGACCGCCCCGCCCGGATGCCCGAGGCCGTCACCCGGCACACCGCCCGCCGCATCGCCGAGCACGTCCGCGCCCACGGGCTGCGCCGCATCCGCGTCGAGCTGCACGGCGGCGAGCCGCTGCTCGCCGGCGCCGCCTCGCTGGTCCGGCAGACGGCGCTGGTGCGCGCGGCGCTGCCGGCCGACTGCACCCTCGTCGCCGGCGTGCAGACCAACGGCACGCTGCTCACCGAGTCCGCGCTGGCGACGCTCGCCGCCGGCGGCATCCGGGTGGGCCTGAGCGCCGACGGCGGCACGCCCGGGCTCAACGCCCGCCGCGTCGACCACGCCGGCCGCCCCGCCTGGCCCGCGCTGGAGCGCGCGGCCCGGCTGCTGAGCCGGCACCCGGGCAGCCACGGCGGCATCCTGTGCACGGTCGACGTCACCGCCTCGCCGGCCGCCGTGCTGGACTCGCTGTGCGCCCTGCGGCCGCCGGTCGTCGACTTCCTGCTGCCGCACGCGAACTGGTCGGCGCCGCCGCCCGCCGCGCCGGGCCGCGGCCCGGCCCCGTACGGCGACTGGCTCTGCGAGGTCTTCGACCTGTGGTGGGACCTGCCCCGGCCGTCGCCGCGGGTGCGGCTGTTCACCGAGATCCTGGGGCTGCTGCTGGGCCGGCCGAGCGGTACGGAGGCCGTGGGCCTGTCGCCGGTCACGGCGGTGGTGGTGGAGACGGACGGCGCCGTCGAGCAGATCGACTCGCTCAAGTCGGTGTACGAGGGCGCGGCGGGCACCGGCCTCGACGTCTTCCGCAACTCCTTCGACGAGGCGCTGGACCACCCCGGCATCGCCGCCCGGCAGCTGGGGCTGCGGGCGCTGTCCGCGCAGTGCCGCCGCTGCGCGGTCGTCGAGGTGTGCGGCGGCGGCAACTACGCGCACCGCTTCCGGGCCGGCGAGGGGTTCCGCAACCCCTCCGTGTACTGCGCCGACCTGGAGCGGCTCATCCGGCACGTGGCGCACCGGCTGGCGACCGCGGTGACCGCGCAGCGGAAGGTCTACGACCTTCCAGTGCAGCCGCCGTGCGTGAGCTGACGGGCCACCAGATGGGATACTGTGCCAGGAGAAGGCCCGTCTCGAATCGGAGGGAGACGGTCGTATGGCCGAGCCCATCAGCATCAGTTACGCGGGGTTCAACCGCCCCTGGGCGGCCTGGATCGCTCATCAGCTGGAGCTGCTCGGACACCCCACCGCGATGCTGCGCTGGAGCCCCGCGCCCGGCCGCCCGCTGGCCGACGAGCTGTCGGGGTTATTGGCGGCGCCGGACCGCATCCTGCTGGTGCTCGACGACTGGTTCTTCGGGCTCGGCCCGCGCGACGAGGACGAGTGGAACGAGGCGCTGCGCACGGTCATCCCGCAGCACGGGCAGCGGTTCGCCGCCGCCAGCGTGGCCACCAGGATGCCGGGCGCGGCCGCGGCGCTGGCCCCCGTGGACCTCCGCGACCTCGGCACCGTCGAGGCCCGCCGCCGGGTGCTGACCCGGCTGGGCATCGACCCGGACACCCCGGTGCGCCCGGACCGCGAGCCCGAGCGCGCGCCGCGGTTCCCCAACGACCCGCCCGTGGTCTTCAACACCCCCCGCCGCAACTACCGCTTCACCGGCCGCGACGACATCCTGGAGCAGCTGCACGGCACCCTGTCCTCCGGCGCCGTCGGCCAGGGCGCCCGGATCGCGCTGTCCGGCATCTCCGGCGTCGGCAAGAGCCAGATCGCCATCGAGTACACCCACCGCTTCGGCAACGACTACGACGTCGTCTGGTTCGTCAACGCCAACTACCGCATGACGGCCCGCGAGCAGCTCGCCGACCTGTCCGTACGGCTCAACCTGCCGGTCGGCAGCAACATCGGCGACCGCGTCCGCCGCGTCCGCGACGCGCTGCGCACCGGCCGCCCGTACCGCCGCTGGCTGCTGGTCTTCGACAGCGCCGACGAGATGGAGCTGCTCGACGACATCATCCCCGAGGGCGACGGGCACGTGCTCATCACCACCCGCACCCGGGACTGGGCCGTCAGCGGCGGCGCCCAGGAGATCGAGGTCCCGCACTTCACCCGGGAGGAGAGCGTCGCCTTCGCCCGTCGGCGCGCCCCCCGGCTGTCCGAGGACGAGGCCGACGGGCTGGCCGAGGCGGTGCAGGACCTGCCGCTGGTGCTGAGCCAGACCGCGGCCTGGCTCGACTCCAGCACGATGGCGCCCGCCGACTACATCGAGCTGCTGCGCGAGAAGGAGCCCGGCAAGGTCGGCATCAGCATCGGCTCCGACTACCCGATGGGCTTTCTGACCAGCTGGTCGATAACGCTGAACGGGATGCGCGAGAAGGCCCCGGCGGCGGCCGCGATGCTCAACCTGCTCGCCTTCTTCTCCCCGGACAGCATCCCGGTGTCCCGGATCGTCGAGCGCAGCGACCAGCTGCCGGGCTATCTGGCGGAGCTGGCGAGCGACCCGATCAGCTGGCACTCCGCGCTGCGCCGGCTGTCGGAGTCCACCGCCGTCACGATCGACTACCTCACCGACCCTTCGCCGGAGACCGAGGTCGAAAAGGTCCAAATGCACCGTCTGTACCATCGCTTCCTGCAGAGCGACCTGCCCGAGGACGAGCGGGAGGCCATGTCGGCGACCGCCTGCCGGATCCTCGCCGCGGCCGACCCCCGCCGTCCCACGGACACGCGGGAGTGGGGGCGGTACGCCGAGCTGCTGCCGCACCTGGAGCCGGCCGGCGCGATGGAGAGCGCCGACCCGGCGGTGCAGGAGCTCGTCCTGCACTGCATCGACTACCTCCTCCAGCGCGGCGAGTACCGCGCCGCGCTGAAGATGTGCGAGCAGACGCTCGCCCCCTGGAACATCCGGCTCGACCCCACGCACCGCTCGATGATCACGCTGGTGCACCGGCACGCCGAGGCGCTGCGCAACCTCGGCCGCTACCGCGAGTCCGAGGCCGCCGGCCGGCGGCTGGTCGACGTGCTCGCGCCGGTACGGGACGCGGAGGACCCCGATCTGCTCCAGGCCCGGAACGGCCTCAGCGGCGCGCTGCTGGGCCTCGGGGAGTACGAGGCGGCGCGGGAGGCGTTCGACGACGTGTGGCAGAAGTACGCCGCGCTCCTCGGCGCCGACCACCCGCGCGCGATGTCCGGGCGCAGCAACCTCGCCTTCGCCCTGGCCCTCCTCGGCCGGTACCAGGACGCGCTGGAGATCCACCGGGCGGTGCTCGTCGAGCGGGAGCGGCGGCTGCGCACCCGGCACCACCAGACCATGGCCTCCGGCACCCGCTACGCCTGGATGCTCCGCCTCCTCGGCCGCTACGAGGAGGCCCACTCCCGGCAGCAGCGCAACGCCGCGCTGCACCGTCAGGTCATGGGCGAGCACAACCCGCAGACCCTGCGGGCCGAGCACAACCTCGCCCTGTGCCTGCGGCGGCTGGGCCGGCTCACCGAGGCCGACACCCTCATGGAGTCCGTGGTCCAGCGGTTCACGCAGGTCCAGGGCCCCCGGCACCCCGAGACCCTGATGGTCGAGGCCGACTACGCCACCTTCCTGCGCGAGCACCGCGACCTGCACCGGGCCCGGGAGCTGGCCGAGTCGGTCAACCGGCGGTACGAGGCGATGCTCGGCGAGCAGCACCCGTACACCGCCGGCACCCTCGGCAACGTCGGGCTCGCCCTGTGGCCCACCGGCGACTGGCAGGACGCCTCCGAGATCGCGGAGCTGGCGCTCACCCGCATGACCGCCGCCGTCGGCCCGGAGCACCCGTGGACGCTGGGCTGCGCGCTCAACGCGGCCGCCGCCCGCAACCGGCTGGAGGCCCCGGACCACGCCGAAGAGCTGAGCCGGCAGACGCTCGGCACCGTACGGGAGGTCCTCGGCGACCGGCACCCCATGGCGCTTTCGGCGATGATGGCGCTCGCGGACGACCTGCGGTCGCTGCGGCGCGCGCAGGAGGCGAAGAAGGTGGAGCGCGAGGCGATGCAGATCCTCAGCGACACCCTCGGCGCCGACCACCCGCACACCCTCGCGTCGCGCCGCCGGGAGCGCCCGTACTGGGACTTCGAGCCGCAGCCGAACTGAGCGAGCCCAGGCCGCGGGCGCCTTCCCCGGACACGCGGCCCCCGGACACGCGAGAAGGGCCCCCCGCGCGCGGGGCCCTTCTCGTTCGCCGTTGCGGGGTACGGGCCGGGCCCGTACCCCGCGAAGGGCTCAGAGGTCGAAGACCTCCGCCATCAGCTGAGCGTGCTCCGCCTGGTGGCGCTTGGCCGAGCCGACCGCCGGCGAGGACGACGACGAGCGCGAGACCCGGCGCAGCCGGTCGGCGTTCGGCACCGGCCCGGAGCCGATGATCAGGTCCAGGTGGTCGACCAGGTTGAGCGCGATGTACGGCCAGGCGCCCTGGTTGGCCGGCTCCTCCTGGGCCCAGACGAACGTCGCCGCGCCGCTGTAGCGCGCCAGCTCTGCCTGGATCTCCGCACCGGGCAGCGGGTACAGCCGCTCCAGCCGCACGATCGCGGTGTCCTGGGCGCCGCGCTTCTGCCGCTCGGCGTCGAGGTCGTAGTAGACCTTGCCGGAGCAGAAGACGACCTTGCGGACCGCGGCCGGGTCGACGGAGTCGTCGCCGATGACCGGGCGGAAGCCGCCGGTGGTGAACTCCTCCGTCCGCGACGCCGCCGCCTTCAGCCGCAGCATCGACTTCGGGGTGAAGACCACCAGCGGCTTGTGGTGCGGGTTGTGGACCTGCCAGCGCAGCAGGTGGAAGTAGTTCGACGGCAGCGAGGGCATCGCGACGGTCATGTTGTTCTGCGCGGAGAGCTGCATGAACCGCTCGATACGGGCCGAGGAGTGGTCCGGGCCCTGGCCCTCGTAGCCGTGCGGCAGCAGCAGCACGACGCCGGAGGACTGGCCCCACTTCTGCTCGGCGGAGGAGATGAACTCGTCGACGACGGTCTGCGCGCCGTTGACGAAGTCGCCGAACTGCGCCTCCCAGAGCACCAGGGAGTCGGGGCGGGCCAGCGAGTAGCCGTACTCGAAGCCCATGGCCGCGTACTCGCTGAGCAGCGAGTCGTAGACGTTGTAGCGGGCCTGGTCGGGGGCGAGGTAGTTCAGCGGGGTGTGGTCCTCGCCGGTCTTCTGGTCGACGAGCACCGCGTGCCGCTGGCCGAACGTGCCGCGCCGGGAGTCCTGGCCGGAGAGCCGGACCGGGGTGCCCTCCATCAGCAGCGAGCCGAACGCCAGCGTCTCGCCCATGCCCCAGTCGATCGTGTCCTCCTCGACCATCGCGACCCGGCGCTGGAGCTGCGGCAGCAGCCGCGGGTGCACCGAGACCTGGTCGGGGAGGCTGACCTGGGAGTCGGCGATCCGCTTGACGACCTCCTCGGAGACGGCCGTGTCCATGGCGACCGGGAAGCCGGGCAGCGCGTGCGGCGGCACCTCGGCCGGGGCCGGGGTCTCGGTGGCGTCCCGCACCTCGGTGAAGACCTTCTCCAGCTGGCCCTGGAAGTCCTGGAGGGCCTGCTCGGCCTCTTCCATGGTGATGTCGCCGCGGCCGATCAGCGACTCGGTGTAGAGCTTGCGCACCGAGCGCTTCTTGTCGATCAGCTCGACCATCTGCGGGTTGGTGAACTGCGGGTTGTCGCCCTCGTTGTGCCCGCGGCGGCGGTAGCAGATGAGGTCGATGACCACGTCCTTGTTGAACGCCTGGCGGTACTCGAAGGCCAGCCGTGCGACGCGCACGACGGCCTCGGGGTCGTCGCCGTTGACGTGGAAGATCGGCGCCTCGATCATGCGGGCCACGTCCGTGGCGTACATCGAGGAGCGCGCGGACTCCGGCGGGGCGGTGAAGCCGACCTGGTTGTTGATGACGACGTGCACCGTGCCGCCGCAGCGGTAGCCGCGCAGCTGCGACATGTTGAGCGTCTCGGCGACCACGCCCTGCCCGGCGAACGCGGCGTCGCCGTGCAGCGCCAGCGGCAGCACGGTGAAGTCCGTGCCGCCCTTGCCGATGATGTCCTGCTTGGCGCGGACCACGCCCTCCAGCACCGGGTCGACGGCCTCCAGATGGGAGGGGTTGGCGGTGAGCGAGACCTTGATCTGCTCGCCGTCCAGCCCTGTGAAGGTGCCCTCGGTGCCCAGGTGGTACTTCACGTCGCCGGAGCCGTGCATCGACTTCGGGTCGAGGTTGCCCTCGAACTCGCGGAAGATCTGCGCGTACGACTTGCCGACGATGTTCGCCAGCACGTTGAGCCGGCCGCGGTGCGCCATGCCGATGACGACCTCGTCGAGGCGGGACTCGGCGGCGGCGTCGATGACCGCGTCCAGCAGCGGGATGACGGACTCGCCGCCCTCCAGCGAGAAGCGCTTCTGGCCGACGTACTTCGTCTGCAGGAACGTCTCGAACGCCTCCGCGGCGTTCAGCCGGCGCAGGATGCGCAGCTGCTCCTCGCGCTCCGGGGTGTCATGCGGGCGCTCGACGCGCTCCTGGATCCACTTCCGCTCCTTCGGGTCCTGGATGTGCATGTACTCGATGCCGGTGGTGCGGCAGTACGAGTCGCGCAGGACGCCGAGGATGTCGCGCAGCTTCATCATCGACTTGCCGGAGAAGCCGCCGACCGCGAACTCCCGCTCCAGGTCCCAGAGCGTCAGGCCGTGCTCGTTGACGTCGAGGTCGGGGTGCTTGCGCTGCTTGTACTCCAGCGGGTCGGTGTCGGCCATCACGTGGCCGCGGACCCGGTAGGAGTGGATCAGGTCGAAGACCCGGGCGGCCTTGGTGACGTCGTCGTCGTGGCTGGCGTCGATGTCGCGGAGCCAGCGGACGGGCTCGTACGGGATGCGCAGGGACTTGAAGACCTCGTCGAAGAAGTCGTTCTCGCCCAGCAGCAGCTGGTTCATGATCCGCAGGAACTCGCCGGAGGCGGCGCCCTGGATGACCCGGTGGTCGTACGTGGACGTCAGCGTCATCACCTTGGAGACGCCCAGCTTGTTCAGGGTGTCCTGGGAGGTGCCCTGGAACTCGGCGGGGTAGTCCATCGCGCCGACGCCGAGGATCATGGACTGGCCGGGCATCAGCCGCGGCACGGAGTGCACGGTGCCGATGCCGCCGGGGTTGGTGAGCGAGCACGTCACCCCGGTGAAGTCGTCCATGGTCAGCTTGTTGGCGCGGGCGCGGCGGACGATGTCCTCGTACGCCTGCCAGAACTCGAAGAAGTTGAGCGTCTCGGCCTTCCGGATGGCCGCGACGACGAGCTGGCGGTCGCCGTTGGGCTTGACCAGGTCGATGGCCAGGCCGAGGTTGACGTGCTCGGGCTTGACCAGGGTGGGCTTGCCGTCCTTCTCCGCGAAGGAGTGGTTCATCGACGGCATCAGCTTCATCGCCTGGACCATCGCGTACCCGATGAGGTGGGTGAAGGAGACCTTCCCGCCGCGGGCGCGCTTCAGGTGGTTGTTGATGACGATGCGGTTGTCGAAGAGGAGCTTCACCGGGACCGCGCGGACCGAGGTGGCCGTCGGCAGCTCCAGCGAGGCGTTCATGTTCTTGGCGACGGCGGCGGCCGGGCCGCGCAGGGTGACCAGCTCGGGGCCGGCGGCGGGGGCCGCGGCGGCGGGCTGGGCGGCGGCGGGCCTGGCCGCCGGCTGCGCGGGCGCGGCGGCCGGCTTGGCCGCGGGCTTGGCCACGGCCCGGCCGTCGGCGGGCGCCGCCGGGGCGGCGGGCTGCTGCGGCGCGGCGGGGGCCGCGGGAGCGGCCGGCGCGGGCTGGGCCGGCGCGGCGGCGGCCTGCCTGCCGTCCGGCGACGGGGGTGCGGCGGGGGCGGGCTGCGCCGCCGTCGTCGCCGCCCCCTGGTTCCCGGCGGCGGCGCCGGGCTTGTAGTCGGCGAAGAAGTCCCACCAGGCCCGGTCCACGGAGTTGGGGTCCTGGAGGTACTGCTGATAGATCTCGTCGACGAGCCACTCGTTGGGACCGAACGCCGCGGCAGGGTCCCGGCCCTGGCCCGGCTCTTCGGTACGGACGCTCGACGAGCTGCTCTTAGGGGACTGTGACGACACGGCGGCAACCGCCCTCTTCCGCTTCACAAGGTGATGGACAGCGGAAAACAAGGCTACGCCCCCCGAGCTGGAACGTGCAGGCCGCACCCGCCCGAGGTCGCGCAAGTCACAAAGCGAACGTGGTTTGGGCCCTGGTTTTGGCGGGAAAAAGAATCAGTTTGGCCGCGTTCGGCATGGGGGCATCAGGGCGGTGGCGCCGCGTCCCGGCGCCGTACCGGGCCGTTCACCGGCTGCTCTGCCGCCGTTGCGAGTCCGTTCCCACGCTCGGCCAAGGTCAAGTCTAGGTCAAGTGACGAACGGGCGTTAACCCGGAAGAGTGAGCCTGATCCGGCAGCCGCGGGGCGATTCGGCCACCCCGATCCGGCCGCCGTGCAGATCGACCGCCCAGCGCGCGATGGCCAGCCCCAGGCCGGTGCCGCCGCCGTCCGCCCCCTGGCCGCCGGGCACGCCGGTCTCCCGGCCGCGGTTGAAGCGCTCGAAGACCCGGTGCCGCTCGGCGGCCGGGATGCCGGGACCCTCGTCGAGCACCTCCACCTCCAGGCCGTCCGGCTCCGTACCGGAGCGGGCCCGCACGGTGACCCGGCCGCCCGGCGGGCTGTGCTTCACGGCGTTGTCGATGAGGTTCGCCATCACCTGGTGCAGACGCTCGGCATCGGCCCGTACGACCAGCTCCGGCGGCCACACGTCCAGCAGCAGCCGTACGTCGCCGCGCCCCCGCGGGCCGGGGGAGCCGGCCGGGTCGGCGGCGGCCTCCGGGGCGCCGGCCGCGCCGTGGGCGCCGCTGCCGAAGTGCGACTCCTTGAGCACCCCCGCGAGATACGGCTCCACCGAGAACCGCCGCAGCCGCAGCGGCACCACCCCGCTGTCGATCCGCGACAGGTCGAGCAGCTGCTCCACCAGCCGCCCCAGCCGCTCGGTCTGGCGCAGCGCCGTACGCATCGTGTCGGGGTCGGCCTCGGAGACGCCGTCCACGACGTTCTCCAGCACCGCGCGCAGGGCGGCGATCGGGGTGCGCAGCTCGTGCGAGACGTTGGCGACCAGCTCCTTGCGGTGCCGGTCGACGGACTGCAGGTCGGCCGCCATGCGGTTGAACGTCTGCGCCAGCTCGCCGAACTCGTCGCGGCGGCGGGTGGCCAGCCGGGCGGTGTAGTCGCCGTGCGCCATGGCGCGGGTGACCGCCGTCATCTGCCCCAGCGGCGACGTCAGCCGCTGGCCCACGAACTGCGTGATCAGCAGCGAGGCGATGAGCGAGAAGACCGTGATCAGCCGCACCTCCGTGGAGGAGCGGATCGCCACCCACACCAGCCCGGTGGCGATCACCACCGAGCCGATGACCAGCGCGCCCAGCGCGGCGTTCACCGACCGCAGCGGGTCCAGCGGGCGCAGCGCGTCCCACACCCGCCGCCAGAAGCCGGGCTCCGTGCCGCCGTCCGCCGTCGTCATGTGACGGGGGTCTCCAGCGCGTACCCGACGCCGTGGACGGTGCGTATCCGCTCCGCGCCTATCTTGCGGCGCAGCGCCTTGATGTGGCTGTCGACGGTGCGCGTCCCCGAGGCGTCCTCCCACTCCCAGACCTCCACCAGCAGCTGCTCTCGGGAGAGCACCGCCCGCGGCTGGTTCGCCAGGCACGCCAGCAGCTCGAACTCCGTCGGCGTCAGGTGTACGTCGTCGCCGCCGACCCGCACCCGCCGCTCGGTGTGGTCGATCTCCAGCTCGCCCAGGCGCAGCGTGTCGTCCCGGGCGGTGCCCGCCGCCAGCGTGGCGCGCTCCACGCGGCGCAGCAGCACGTGCACCCGCGCGGCCAGCTCGCGCATGGAGAAGGGCTTGGTCATGTAGTCGTCGGCGCCGACACCGAGGCCGACGAGCATGTCGGTCTCGTCGTCCCGCGCGGTCAGCATCAGCACCGGCACGAGCCGCTGGGCCTGCACCCGGCGGCACACCTCCAGCCCGTCGAAGCCGGGCAGCATCACGTCGAGCACGAGCAGGTCGGGCACCCACTCCGCGGCGGTCGCGACCGCTGCCGGGCCGTCCGCGGCCGTGCGTATCTGGAAGCCTTCGGCGCGCAGCCGCGCCGCTATCGCCTGCCCGATGGTCGGGTCGTCCTCGACGACCAGCACCCTGCGCTGGGCACCGGGCGTCACCGCGGCCGCGTGGTCAGCGCGGCCGGTCAGGGCTTGTCTGTCCATGGTTCGTGGCCCTCGCCGTCTCGTTCCCCGTAGGCCCTCCCGTTCAGCTAGCAGCGTATGGGGAGGTGACGCGCCTCGGCTACGGGTGTCTGTCCGGCGGGCGGACGCCGAGGTGGACGGCGTCGGGTACGCCGCGCCGCACCGGGATCTCCTCGGTGCCCACCGAAGTGAAGCCGGCGGCGCGCAGGGCGTCCTCGAACGCGGCGGAGGGGCGGGCCGACCAGACGGCGAGGACGCCGCCGGGGGTGAGGCGGTCGCGGCAGGCGGCGAGGCCGGCGGGGGCGTAGAGGCCGGCGTTGCCGTCGGTGACGGTCCAGTCGGGGCCGTTGTCGATGTCGAGGCAGACGGCGTCGTAGCGCCGGGGGGCCGTGGTGAGGTGGTCGAGGAGGTCGGCCTCGACGAGCGCGACGCGGGGGTCGGCGAGGGCGGGGCCGCTGAGGTGGGCGAGGTGCGCGGGCGCGCCGTTCCCGCCGGCGGCGGGGCCCGTGTGCCACTCGATGACCGCCGGCTCGCGCTCGACCACCGTGATCCGCCCCCAGCGCGGGTCCGCCGCCGCCTCGGCGAGCGAGAAGCCCACCCCCAGCCCGCCGATCAGCACCGCCGGGGCCGGGGTGGCGCTCCGCACGGCCGCCGCCGCGGCCCGGACCAGGGTTCGCTCCGAGCGGCCGTCGGAGGTATCCATGAGGAAGACGCCGTTCGCGATGATCTCGTGGTGCGCGCCGCGCCGCCGCAGCACGACCTCTCCGTACGGGCCGGACCTGCGCTCCACCGTGACCGCTGCGTTCGACGTGGCCGCCGCGTCGTTCTCGCTGCTCATGGGCCCATCCTGCCCGATCGCTCACAGCGAACAGACGGCCGGGAACACCACGGCGCCCCTCCGGGTTGAGTCCATGTAACTCAACTTGCATGCCGAAGGGGAGATCAATGGCTACTGAGTCCGACTCGCACACGCCGCTGGCCCTGCCCGTACTGCCGCTCGATTCCGCCGACCAGGACGTCGTGCTCCCCGGCATGGTCGTCCCGCTCGACCTCTCGGACCGCGAGGTGCGGGCGGCGGTCGAGGCCGCCCAGGCCGCGGCGCGCGGCAGCGGACGCAAACCACGGGTCCTGCTCGTTCCACGGGTCGACGGCACCTACGTGGGCACCGGTGTCCTCGGCCGCGTCGAGCAGGTCGGCCGGCTGGCCGACGGCGACCCCGGCGCGCTGATCCGCGGCGTCACCCGGATCCGTATCGGCGCCGGCACCACCGGCCCCGGCGCCGCGCTGTGGGTCGAGGGCACGGAGGTCGAGGAGTCCGTACCCGACCCGGTTCCCGGCGCCGTCGCCGAGCTGATGAAGGAGTACAAGGCCCTCGCGACCGACTGGCTGCGCAAGCGCGGCGCCTGGCAGGTCGTGGACCGCGTGCAGCAGATCGACGACGTCGGCCAGCTCGCCGACAACTCCGGCTACTCGCCCTTCCTCACCGCCGAGCAGCGCGTCGAGCTGCTGGAGACCACCGACCCGGTGGCCCGGCTGAAGCTGGCCACCAAGTGGCTCAAGGACCACCTCGCCGAGCAGGACGTCGCCGAGTCCATCGCCAAGGACGTCCAGGAGGGCGTCGACAAGCAGCAGCGCGAATTCCTGCTGCGGCGCCAGCTGGAGGCCGTGCGCAAGGAGCTGCGCGAGCTGGACGGCGACACGGAAGGCGACGAGTCCGACGACTACCGCGCCCGCGTCGAGGCCGCCGACCTGCCCGAGAAGGTCCGCGAGGCGGCCCTGAAGGAGGTCGACAAGCTGGAGCGCAGCTCCGACGCCTCGCCCGAGGGCGGCTGGATCAGGACGTGGCTCGACACCGTCCTGGAGATGCCGTGGAGCGAGCGCACGGAGGACGCGTACGACATCACCGGCGCCAAGGAGATCCTCGACGCCGACCACGCGGGCCTGGAGGATGTCAAGGAGCGCATCACCGAGTACCTGGCGGTGCGCAAGCGCCGCGCCGACCGGGGCCTGGGCCTCGTCGGCGGCCGGCGCGGCGGCGCCGTGCTCGCGCTCGTCGGCCCGCCCGGCGTCGGCAAGACGTCGCTGGGCGAGTCCGTGGCGCGCGCCATGGGGCGCAAGTTCGTCCGGGTCGCGCTCGGCGGCGTCCGCGACGAGGCGGAGATCCGCGGCCACCGGCGCACCTACGTCGGCGCGCTGCCCGGCCGGGTCGTACGGGCCATCAAGGAGGCCGGGTCCATGAACCCGGTCGTGCTGCTCGACGAGATCGACAAGGTCGGCTCCGACTTCCGCGGCGACCCGGCCGCGGCCCTGCTGGAAGTCCTGGACCCGGCGCAGAACCACACGTTCCGCGATCACTACCTGGAGGTGGAGCTGGACCTGTCCGACGTGGTCTTCCTCGCCACCGCCAACGTCCTCGAAGCCATCCCCGAGGCGCTGCTCGACCGGATGGAACTCGTCCGCCTCGACGGCTACACCGAGGACGAGAAGGTCACCATCGCCCGCGACCACCTGCTGCCCCGGCAGCTGGAGCGCGCGGGCCTGGAGACCGGCGAGGTCGCCGTCGCGGACGACGCGCTGCGCAAGCTGGCCGGCGAATACACCCGCGAGGCGGGCGTACGGAACCTGGAGCGCGCCCTCGCCCGGCTGCTCCGCAAGATCGCGGCACAGCACGAACTGGGCGACGCGAAGCTGCCGTACGACGTCGGCGTCGACCAGCTCCGCCCGCTGATCGGCCGCCCGCACCACACCCCCGAGTCCGCCACCGACCCCGCCGAGCGCCGCACCGCGGTCCCCGGCGTGGCGACCGGCCTCGCGGTGACGGGCGCCGGCGGCGACGTGCTCTACATCGAGGCGTCGCTCGCCGACTCCGAGTCCGGCGCGTCCGGGTTGACCCTGACCGGGCAGCTGGGCGACGTGATGAAGGAGTCGGCGCACATCGCGCTGTCCTACCTGCGCTCGCGCGGGGCGGAGCTGGAACTGCCGGTGGCGGACCTCAAGGAGCGGGGCATCCACCTGCACGTACCGGCCGGCGCGGTCCCGAAGGACGGCCCGAGCGCGGGCATCACCATGACGACGGCGCTGGCGTCGCTCCTGAGCGGGCGGCAGGTGCGCACGGACGTGGCGATGACCGGCGAGGTGTCGCTGACGGGCCGGGTGCTGCCGATCGGCGGCGTCAAGCAGAAGCTGCTGGCGGCACACCGCGCCGGGGTCACCACGGTGATCATCCCGAAGCGGAACGAGCCCGACCTGGACGACGTGCCGGCGGAGGTCCTGGAGAAGCTGGAGGTCCACCCGGTGTCGGACGTACGGCGGGTCCTGGAGCTGGCCCTGACCCCGGCCGACACGGCAGCGCCGGCGGCGCCGGATTCGGCACCGGAGGTGCCGCTGGCGGCCTGACGCCGCCCGGACCCACAGACACGGCCCCTCCCGACCACCCACCCGGGAGGGGCCGTCCGGCGTCCGGCGTCCGGCGGGGCCCGCGCAGGCGGGCGGGCATGGGCGCGGTGACGGAACCGGACGCGCGTTGGTAGCGTCCTGTTGCTCAACGTCCCCGAATCTCCGCTGGAGCCGACGTGGTCCGCCGCCGCCCCTTCCGTTCAGCCACCCTCGCGGCGGTCGCCGCCGCGGCCCTGCTGGTCTCCGCGTGCGGGGGCGACGACTCCGGGTCGTCGGACGACAAGATCGAGGGCGCGTCGCAGAGCAGCCCGGCGGCGTCGCCGTCGGCGTCGGAGAAGGGCACGGACCCGGACGCGCCGGAGATCGAGCTGCCGGCGAGCGTGGAACTGGTCTTCGGGGACTGGGAGTCGGCGGATCCGGAGGAGCAGGCGGTGCTGGACTCCGGCGCGCAGCGCCAGCGGGCCACGTACGAGGCGATCACCCAGGACCCGCCCAACCCGGACTCCGAGTACATCGCGCTCTACAACATGAAGGGCACGGGCGCCTGGACGTCCTTGCAGGACTGGATCGGCGAGTTCAAGGCCGCCAACGCCACCGTGGAGGGCACCTTCCGCTTCTTCGACCCGCAGGTGCGGGTCGCCGACAACGGCATCACCGCCACCCTCCGCTTCTGCTCCGACGAGCGCGACGTGGACCAGAAGAACCGTGAGACCGGCAAGGTCCTGACCCAGGCGGACCCGTACGAGTACGTCGAATACACCACGACCCTGCAGAAGAACGACGAGGGCGCCTGGCAGACGGCCAACGTCGAGAACAAGCGGGACGCTTGCGACGCCGGAGGGCTGGCGCAGTGAACCCCCGCAGACCGGTCACGCTCGCGGCCGTCACGGCACTCCTGCTCCTGCCGCTGACGCAGGACGCGCTCGCCCAGGGCGGCATCGGTCTGGAAGGCGACTCCGACCCCGGCGACGGCACCATCAGCGCCACCGCCACCCAGGTCGTCATCGAACAGACCGGCGGCGGCGAGCAGGGCGGGCAGCCCATCAGCGCGGTGGACACCAACTGGACGCCGCCCGCCTGCTGGCACGAGCCGGTCGCCACCCCCGAGGAACTGCGGGACGCCGTCAAGGCCATCGAGCCCCAGTCCAACCTCGTGCCGGTCAGCAGCAGCCTCCACTGGGGCGAAGACCTCATGTTCGAGTACTACCGCGACGGCGGCGACGGAAATCCCGAGAACTACAACCTCGACAAGCAGGGCGAGGGCATGTGGTGGCGCGCCGTGCGCAACCCCAACCGCGAGGACGAACTCGCCGCGGGCGAGTGCGACGACCAGCTCATGTTCTGGGCCGACAACGGCAACCCGCCCGACGTGCCCACCGCCATCACCCCCGAGATGCTCGCCGAGTACGCCTACGACTCCGTCAAGGTGCCCGACACCGAGATCGAGATGCAGCCCGCCGACGACCGGCTCAAGGTGAACCTGGCCACCTGGATCTGGCAGGAGCGGGCCGCCTTCGACGAGGTGCAGGTACGGGCGTCGCTGCCCGGCACCGACCTGTGGGCCGAGACCACCGCCACGCCCACGAGCCTGCGGCTCGACCCCGGGACGGAGGACGCGGTCGTCCACCCCGAGGGCGGTGAGTGCGCGATCGACGACGACGGCAGTGTCGGCCGCAAGTACAGCGGCGACGACGAGGCGGTGCCGGCGTGCGGGATCACGTACCACCGCTCCAGCGAGGCGGCCGGCGGCTCGTACGAGCTGAAGGCGTCGATCACCTGGGAGGTCGACTGGGTCGGCACGGGCGGTGCGGACGGGGACCTGCCGGACGGGGTCTTCGAGACGACGTACGACGTGACGGTGGAGGAGATCCAGACGGTGGTGCGCTGACCGGGACGCTTCCGGCCGCGGTCAACTCCTTCCCCCTGCCCGTGGCGGACGTCACTCCCGGCATGGTGGTCGACCTGCGCCGGGCGCTGGTCGACGCCGGGTGTCTGCCGGCCGGGTCGCCGGGGTGACGTGACCGCCGGTCTCTCCGGAGGAGCAGCTCTGGAGAGACCGGCGGGGTTCGGGTGGGGGATCAGCCGTTGTTGGCGAGGACCTGGAGGCGGTCGTAGGCGCCGTTGAACTTGTTGTGGTCGCCGACCGTCGGGCCGGTCGAGGTGTACTGCCAGAAGGTGTGGAAGCCCCAGCCGGCCGGGAGGGTGCCCGGGGAGGAGGCGTAGCGGGCGATCCAGAGCGGGTGGTTGCCGGCGAAGCCGCCGTAGTTGCCGGTGCACTGGACCCACCAGTTGGTGGTCGTGTAGATCACCGCGTAGCGGCCGGTGCGCTGGTGGTAGCGGCCCAGGAAGTCGCCGATCCAGTTGCGCATCGACGCCTGGCTGAGGCCGTAGCAGGTGGAGCCGTAGGGGTTGTACTCGATGTCGAGCACGCCCGGGAGGGTCTTGCCGTCGCGGGACCAGCCGCCGCCGTTGCCGGCGAAATAGTCGGCCTGGGCGGCGCCGCTGGAGACGTTGGGCAGCGCGAAGTGGTAGGCGCCGCGGATCATGCCGATGTTGTACGAGCCGTTGTACTGCTGGGCGAAGTACGGGTTCTTGTAGCCCGTGCCCTCGGTGGCCTTGTTGTACGCGAAGCGCACGCCGCTGTTCCAGAGCGCGGACCAGTTGACGTTCCCCTGGTGGCTGGAGACGTCGACGCCCTCGACGGTCGCGAGCGGGCCCGCGTCCGCGTCGGCGGGGGTGCCCGTGGCGCCGGTGCCTTCGTGGAGGCGGACGCCCGCGCCCATGTACGCCTCGCCGCGCTCGATGTCGTGCGGGTCGGGGTTGAGCCGGTCGCCGCCCGCCGCGGCGGCGGGGGTGGTGAGGCCGGCGACGAGGGCGAGGGAGGTGGCCGCGGTGGCGAGGGCGGCGGCGAGGGAGCGGCGGGCGGTGCGTGGGCGGATGCGTACTCGGGATGGCATGGGTTCCTCCGGGTGTGGGGGGTCCTCGGTCGTGCCGGTGGTGCCGGCGGGCGGAGGTGTGGAGGTGAGGGGCGCGGACGCTGTGCTTGGTGTGACCATGTCACTACGCTGTGCCGCAGGGAAAGAGGGTCCGACAGGTGCCTTTGGTCTACGCCTGCGAAATACTGGGGGAGCTGCGGCTTCTGCCGCTTCTGAAGAAAACTTTCAGCCCGTGGAAAGCCGGAAAGGGCTCTGACGTGCACAAGGCCGAATCCCCCGGAGGCAGGCGCGAGGACGAGGGGAGTGGTGTGGACCACGCCTTCCTCGATCTGGAGCGCGAGCTGGCGGTCTTCTACCGCCGGGCCCGCGGCATCGCGGCGGAGATGGCCCGCCAGGTGGACCCCGGGCTCGAACCCGGCGCGTACGCCATGCTGGCCCAGCTGGAGGGCGACGGGCGGCGCGCCAGCGAACTCGCCGGCTACTTCAACATCGGCAAGGCGACCGTCAGCCGGCAGCTGCACGCCCTGGAGGAACTCGGCCTCGTCGACCGCGAGCCCGACCCCGCCGACGGCCGGGCGGTGCTCGTACGGCTGACGGACGAGGGGCGGCGGCGGCTGCACCGCGTACGCGAGGCGCGGCACGCCGAGTACGTCGAGCGGCTGGCCGGCTGGGACCGCGCCGAGGTCGCCGAACTGGCCCGGCTGCTGGGCCGCTTCAACGAGCTGCGCTAGCGGGGGCCGGGGGGGGGGCTCAGCCGTGGGCGGCGAGGTTCTCCGACATGCGGCGCAGCAGCTCCTTCGCCTCCCGCTGCTCCTCCTGCGTCAGCCCCATCGCCGTGTCCAGCGACGGCACCACGACGTTCGCCTTCCGGCGCAGCGCCGTGCCCTCGGCCGTGAGCGACACCTCCACCAGCCGCTCGTCGTCCGCGCGGCGCTGCCGCTTCACCAGCCCGTTCGCCTCCAGCCGCTTCAGCAGCGGGGTCAGCGTCCCGTAGTCCAGGTGCAGCGCGGTGCCCAGGTTCTTGACCAGGGACGGGCCGTTCTCGTAGAGCGCGACCAGGACCAGGTACTGCGGGTAGGTGACGCCGAGCTTGTCGAGCAGCGGGCGGTACGCGTTCATCACCGCGCGCTGCGCGGAGTACAGCGCGAAGCACATGAACTCGTCCAGCTTGCGGAACTCCTCGCCGGTGTCCGTGCCCACGTCGGTGCCCGTGTCCGCGTCCGTGCCGGTGGTCGCCATGCGGGTCTCCTCTCTGCTCGTGCGGTCATCGTACCCGTCTGCAAGCTCAAAAGTTAATGCTGAGCGATTGACTTGCGCACAAGGTAATCGCGCTCTAGTGTTGTGGACGTCGAGAGCGAACGATCCGCAGAGGAGCACCGTCGTGTCCGAGAACCTCAAGCCCGCCGCGTACACCCCCGCCGCCCCCGTCCTGGAGCCCGCCGCCGCGGCCTTCGCCGAAGCCACCGCCACCCCGCCGTACCTGTTCGACCTCGGACCGGTCGAGGGCCGCAAGACCGTCGACGAGGTGCAGTCCGGGGAGATCGAGAAACCGGAGGTCGAGGAGGAGTGGGTCACCGTGCAGGGCGGGCCCGCCGGCTCGGTCCGGGCGCACCTCGTCCGGCCGGCGGGCAACCCCGGGCAGCTGCCGGTGATCCTCTACATCCACGGCGCCGGCTGGGTGTTCGGCAACGCGCACACCCACGACCGGCTGGTGCGCGAGCTGGCCGTGGGCGCGGGGGCGGCGGTGGTCTTCCCCGAGTACGACCTGTCGCCCGAGGCCCGCTACCCGGTCGCCGTCGAGCAGAACTACGCGGTCGCCCGCTGGGTCGTCGCCGACGGCGCGGCCCACGGCCTCGACGCCACGCGGATCGCGGTCGCCGGGGACTCGGTCGGCGGCAACATGGCGGCCGCCCTCACCTTGCAGGCCAAGGAGCGCGGCGACCTGCCGCTGGTGCAGCAGGTGCTGTTCTACCCGGTCACGGACGCGAGCTTCGACACCGGTTCGTACCGCCAGTTCGCGGAGGGGTACTTCCTGCGCCGGGACGCGATGGAGTGGTTCTGGGACCAGTACACGCCGGACGAGGCGCAGCGCGCCGAGGTCACCGCCTCGCCGCTGCGGGCGAGCGAGGCGCAGCTACGGGGGCTGCCGCCGGCGCTGGTGATCACCGCGGAGGCCGACGTGCTGCGGGACGAGGGCGAGGCGTACGCGAACAAGCTGCGCCAGGCCGGGGTGCCGGTCACCGCCGTCCGCTACCAGGGCGTCATCCACGACTTCGTGATGCTCAACGCCCTGCGCGAGACCCACGCCGCGGACGCCGCGATCAACCAGGCCGTCGCCGTCCTCAAGACCGCCTTCGGCGCCGCCTGACGGCCCGCACGGTCCCGTGCCGTCCGTTACCTGTCCAGTCCGGTCCAGTCCAGTCCCCGCACTCTGCCCGGAGCCCGGGCGGCCCCGCCGCGGCCGCCCGGGCTCCGGGCGTCGGCCTACAGCTCCACCAGCACCGCCGACGCGTCGTCGTGCACCTTCCCCCTGCGGTAGCGGCTGCGGTCCGCGTCCGCCAACTCCGCCGCCCGCACCTCGTCCACCACCCCTTGCGGACCCGCCTTCCGCAGCCGGCCCAGCAGCGCCGCCCAGTCGCCGAGGCCGAACACCTCCGTCCAGCGCGTCACCCCGTCCGTCAGCGCCGCCAGCACCGCCACCTCCGTACGCGGCACGCTGCCGGTGACCGCCAGGGCCGCGACCCCCGGGTCGGCGGCGGCGGTGAAGAAGCCGCCCTCGCGGTTGCGCATCTCCTCCGCCGGGCGGTCCCGGGGCAGCCGCGACAGCCGCGGGTCGAGCACCGGCCGGACCGTGCCGTCCGGCGCCTCCAGCAGCAGCGCGGAATCGCACAGCACCAGCTGCTCCACCGTCTCGCCGTCCCAGCGCGCCGCCGCCACCGTGGCCTGCGGGGTGCGCCGGTGGGTCAGGTCGCAGGCCGGGCCGTGGGCCGCGGCGGTGCGGCGGATCGCCTCCGCCAGGCAGTCCGCGAGCGAGGTGCCCGCGCGGGCGCCGGCCAGCTCCAGGAACGCGCCGCCGAGCCGCGCCACGAACCACGGCACCCCGTGCACGCAGCCGGTGTCCCCGTCCCGCGGCGGCGTCACGCCGTCCAGCACCACCAGCGCCCCGCCGGCGCCGGCGGCGGGGAGGGCGACGGCGGCGTAGTCCTCGTTCGGGGCGGGGGGAGCGGCGGGGTCGGTGGCCAGTTCGATGCGCATGATCCCAGTCTGCCGGTACGCGCCGTCCGCCCTCGGTGCCGAGCTGACGGCCCGGCGGCCGACAAGCAAACAATATTCGCTCGTTCGGGTGAGCGCCGGGGCAAAGTCCGCATGTGCGGCACCCCTGCTGCGAAGGTCAACCAGCGGGACCGAGGCGCTATCGGACTCAGTGGCAAACAGTCCGAAATGCAAGGACATCGAGCCCGCGGACAAAGAGTTGAAGGAGGGCCATTGCGGACCCCCGTGCAGCCGGATCGGCAGGAGGGCAGGGGCGCCCGGCGCGGCGGCGCGCGCGGCGCGGCGCGTACGCCGGAGCGTACGTCGGGGCGCACGTCGGCGCGCGCCAGGGCGGCGTACCTCGTCGTCGGCACCGCGGTGCTCGCGGCGGGCGCGCCCGGCCTGGTCAGCGCGGTCCGCGGCGTCCGCGCCGCGGACCCGGAGCGGCGGGCGCAGGCGGCGAGCGCGCTGCAACTGCACGGCGCGCTGCTGGCGTTGTGCGCGCTGCTGGCCGTGGGCGTCGTCGTCTACGCGGCCCGGGGCGGGCGGGGCACCGGCGGTGCCGCCGCGGCGGGCGGGGGCGCGGGGCGTACGGCCGCCGCGCGCGCGGCCGGGGCCCGACCCGCGGCCGGGGCCCGACCCGCGGCCGGAGCCCTACCCGCGGCCGGCGCCGGATCCGCGGCCGGCGCCGGATCCGCCGCCGAGGCCGGACTCGCCGCCGTACGCGCGGAGCTGGCCGCCGCCAGGGAGCACCACGTCGCTGAACGCGACTCGCTGCTCCGCGAACGCGCGGCGCTCGCCGAGCGCATCGGCGGGCTCCAGGCCAGCGTGCAGGGCACCTTCGTCGGGCTGTCGCGCCGCACCCTGGGCCTGGTCGAGCGCCAGCTGTCGTTCATCGACGAACTGGAGGCGCACGAGCAGGAACCCGCCACACTGGACACCCTGTTCCGGCTCGACCACCTCGCGGCCTGCATGCGCCGCCACAGCGAGAACCAGCTCGTGCTCGCCGGCGCCGACCACCGCGGCACCCGCCGCGCGCCCGTCCCGCTGATCGACGTGCTGCGCGCGGCGGTCGGCGAGATCGAGTCGTACCGGCGGGTGGTGCTCTCCCCGGACCTCCCGCGGCCGCACGTCACGGGCTTCGCCTCCGCCGACGCCAGTCACCTGCTCGCCGAACTGCTGGAGAACGCCACGGCCTGCTCCCCGCCGGAGTCCGACGTGCTGCTGACCGGGCGGCTGCTGGGGACCGGTGACCTGCTGCTCGTCGTACGGGACGAGGGCATCGGCATCAGCCCGCCGGGGCGGCTCGACGACCTCAACGCCCGCCTCGCCGACGCCGACCCGGGCCCGGCACCGCGGGACACGCTGGGGCTCGGGCTGTACGTGGTCGCGCGGCTGGCGGCACGGCACGGGGCGCGCGTGGAGCTGCGGCAGCGGGAACGGGGGCTCGACGCGGAGGTGCGGCTCCCGGCGCGGCTACTGACGGACCCGGCGGGGGACGAAGACGGGGGTGGGAACGGTGCGGTCGGCGGCGCGGTCGGCGGTGCGCCGGCGCGCGGCGGTGGCGTCGGGGGTGGCGTCGGAGGGCGCGAGCCGGGTGCGGTCGCCGCGGGCGTACGGGACAGCGGGCACGAGGGCGCGCACGGCGCGGCCTGGGTGGGGGAGGACGGCGGCCCGGCATGGGACGGGGCGGCGGCGCGGGACGGGGCTGCGGTACGGGACGGCGAGTCTCCGGTACGGGACGGGGCTCCGGTGCGGGACGGGGCTCCGGTACGGGACGGGGGCGGTGCCGCGCCCGTACGGCTCGGGCCGCGGCGTTCCGTCCCGCCCGGCGACGGCGGGCCCGCCCCCGCGCCACCCGTGACGGCACCGCCGACCGGCGGGTGGGTGCGCGCGGAGGCGGGGTTGCTGCCGCGGCGGGAGCCCGGCGGGACGATGTCCGGCGCCGTGGTGACCGGAGCCGCGGCGCTGCACGGAGCCGCGAGCGGCCACGGGCCGCCCGGCGACGCGGCGTTCGCCCGCCCGGCGGCGGGTCACGCGTCGCCCGGCGACGACGCCCCCGCCCGCCCGGCGGACGGCGCCCCGGCGGCGGACGGCGCCCAGGACCACCCGGCGCCCGGCGGCGCCGCGCCGCCCGGCGCCGCGCCCATCGCCGCCCCCGGCGCGCCGTACCCCGGCGGCCGCTCCGCGGGGCCCGCGGACATTGGCGATCTACCGGACGGCACCGAGCGCGCCGCCGTCCCTGGTGGGCAGCGCGGCGGACGGCCCTCCGGTGGCGGGCGCGGCGTGCCGTCGCCTGGTGCCCGCCTCGCGGGGCCGGTGGATGTCGGTGACCTGCCGGACGGCACCGAGCATGCCGCCGTCCCTGGCGGGCAGCGCGGCGGACGGCCCTCCGGCGGCGCCCCCGGCGTGCCGTCGCCTGGTGCCCGATCCGCGGGGTCGGCGGACGTCGGTGACCTGCCGCCCGGCACCGAGCCCACCGCCGTCCCCGGCGGGCAGCGCGGCGGACGGCCCTCCGGCGGCGGGCGCGGCGTGCCGTCCCCCGGCGGCCGCCCCTCGGGGCCGGTGGATGTCGGTGACCTGCCGCCCGGCACCGAGCCCACCGCCGCCTCCGGCGGGCAGGGCGGCGCACGGCCCTCCGGCGGCCGCCCCGTGGCGCCCGCGGGCGTCACCCCCGCCGCCGGGGTCCGGACCATGACCGCCGTCCCCACCCTGCCCGCGCAGCCGTCGCGGCAGGCCGTCGACGCCCGCGAGGTGCGGCGGCTTCTCGGCGGGTTGCAGCAGGGGTCCCGGGACGGGCGGCGCGCCGCCGCGGCGGAGGCGGCCTCGTGGCAGGCGAAGCTGGAAGCGACGGAGCAGGGAGCGCACACGTGAACAGCACAGAGGACCAGCGGACCGCCCTCAGCGGCCTGCGCTGGATGCTCGACAACTTCACCGCGGAGGTGCCCGGCGTCCGCTCCGTGGTCGTCGTCTCCGTCGACGGGCTGCCCCTCCTCGCCGCCCCGCCGCAGTCCGAGGCGGACGGCGAACAGCTCGCCACCGTGGTCTCCGGCATCGGTGGCCTCACCACCGGGGCCGCGGACGTCATGGACGGGGGGCGGGTGAAGCAGACCATGGTGGCGATGGAGGACGGCTGCCTGGTGGTGATGCAGGCGGGCGACGGGTCGCTGCTCGGCGTGCTGACCGAGCCGGACTGCGACTTGAGCGTCGCCGCGTACCACATGGAGCTTTTCGTCGGCCGCGTCGGCCACGTCCTCACCCCGGGGCTGCGCGGCGAGCTGACCGGCTGACGCCCGGCTCGTGGGGCGTCAGCCGGGGCGTACGGCGCCGCGCAGGGGGCGGATGGTCACGGGTACGACCCGGACCCGCTGGCCCGTGCGCGGCGCCTCCACCACCCGGCCGCTGCCCAGGTACAGCGCCACGTGCGAGGCGTCGCGGTGGTACACCACGACGTCCCCCGGCCGCAGCTCTGTCAGCGGCACCCGGCGCAGCTCCCGCCACTGGCCCCGCGCCGTCCGGGGGATGCGCACGCCCGCCTCCCGCCACGCGCGCTGCGTGAGCCCGGAGGAGTCGAAGGCCCGGGGCCCGTCCGCGCCCGCGCGGTACGGCTTGCCGACCTGGTCGAGGGCGTACGAGACGGCCCGCCGCCCGGCGCGCGAGGGCTTCTGCTCGGCGTCGCCCAGCGCGCGCGGAGCACCCGGAGTGCCCGGCGCACCCGGCCGCCGGGCCCGTTCCGTACCGCCCGGCTTGCCGTCCGCCGTCCCCGCCTCCGCGCCTGCGCCCCGCCCCTCCGCGCCCGCCGCCATCAGCTCCCGGCGTTCCGCCTCCGCCCCCCGCACCTCCAGCCGGTCCAGCGCCGTGAGCTGCTCCGGCGTCAGCCCCGCCAGCGCTTCCGCCACCTCCGCCAGCCGGTCGTCCACCCGGTCCCGGCGCCGCTTCCGCTCGTCGGCCAGCTTCCGCTGGCGCGCCAGCGCCTCCCGCGAGGATCCGGTGAGCGCGTCGAGCCGCTTGGCGCCCGCTTCGAGCCGGGTCACGACGGCGGCCTGGTTGCCGATGGCGCGGCTGATGATCTGCTTGCGGTCCAGCGCGGTCTCGGTGTCGCGCGCGACGAGCAGCTGGAGGTACGGGGCGAGCCCCGGGCCCCGGTACTGGGCGCGGGCGATCAGGGCCGCCCGGTGCCGCGCGGTGGCGAGGTCGGCGCGGGTGTCGGCCAGGTCGCCGGCGAGTTCGGCGGTCTCGGCGCGGAGGTCCTTCAGGTCCTCGGCGGTGGCGTGGTACGCCTCGGTGGCGCGCTCGGCCTGCCGGTGGAGGGTCTGGAGCCGGGTGAGCAGCTCGCCGAGCGGGGCGTCGGCGGCGGGCTCGCCGGGCTCGGCCGCCTCCCCGGCCTCCCCGGCCGCCCCGGAGGACTCCCCGGCCTCCCCGGCCTCGGAGGGGGCGTCGGCGGCGCCGGACCCGGCCGCGTCACCCGCGTCCACCGGCCCCTCCGCGTCACCCGCCTCCCTGCCCTCCGGCACGTCCGGCACCGGCGCCGCGCCCGCGGGCAGGGCCAGCACGGCGGCGAGGAGCACGGCGGAGGCGGCGGAGAGCGCGGAGCGGGGGGTGCGGGCCATGGACGGAAGGCTTCCACCGCCCTCGCCGCATTCCCCGCATTGCCGTCAACGCTGGGGCGAAACCGAGTAATACCATCACCCGGATTGACGCCCCGTCAGCGCGACCAGGGCCACTTGCGCCGCTCCGGCACGCCCTCCGGGTCGTACGTGTACACCCACCCCCGCGGCAGCTTCAGCCGCGGGGTCAGGTTCGCCGGCTCCAGCCGGTAGACGTACACCGCCGGCGCGCCGCCCGCGGGGTCCGGCACCGGCACCTCGTACACCTTCGGCGGCCGGCCCGTCGCGCCGACGTGCACGGGGAGCGTACGGCCGTCCAGCGGGCCGCCGATGAAGGCGGTGTCCTCGGTGCGCACGGCGGTCAGTCCTCGCCGAGCAGGTGCCCGGCCTCCGGCAGGAACGCGGCGACGCGCCGGACGAGGTCGCCCACCGGGCCGTCCGCGGTCTCCAGCGCCAGCGCCCGGCGCAGCACCTGCCCGCACTCCTCGTCGCTCGCGGCGGTAGCGACCAGCAGCGCGACGAAGTGGTCGACGAGCCAGCCGCGCAGCTCGGGCAGCGGCGGCTGCTTGCCCTCGTCGAGCCATATCAGCGACGCGCCCTCGACCGCGGTGATCCACGTGCGGATCATGGTCAGCAGCCGGTGGCCGGGCTCGGGCACGGCGATGTGCAGGAGGATCTGTTCGGCGGCGGAGCGGCGGACCTCGTCCACGATGGCGGTGGTGCGGCTGGTCTGAACGACGCTGCCGCCCTGGAGGAGGGCCTTGAAGCCGGCGTCGTGCTCGTCGACGAAGCCGAGGTAGCTGTCCAGGGCGCGGGTGAGGCGCAGGGTGAGCGGGCCCTGCTGGGGCTGGCGGAAGCACAGCTCCAGCTCGTCGGCGGCGCTGCGCAGGGCGGCCTCGTAGAGCTGCTGCTTGCCGCCGGGGAAGTAGCGGTAGACCAGCGGCCGGGAGACCTCCGCGGCGGCGGCGACGTCGTCGAGCGACACGTCCTCCGGGGCGCGGTGGGCGAAGAGGCCGAGCGCGGCCTCGATCAGCTGGCTGCGGCGCTGGGAGACGCTCATCCTGCGGTACGCGACCGCGGGCGGGGACGCGGTCTTCGGGGTCCCGGCGGCCGGGGTCCCCGTGGACCGGGTCCCGGCGGTGCGGGCCCCGGTGGACGGGGCCGGGGCGGGCGGGGTCGCTGCGGACCGGGGTCCCCGGCCGGACGCAGTGCTCATGTCCCGCAGCGTAGCCGCCCGGCCGGGGCCCGGCCCCCCGGGGCCGTCCGTCCCCACCCGCGCTCAGGCCAGCAGCCCGGAGCTGCGCCACATCCGGCGTCCGACCCCGCGCAGCACCCCGATGTCGTCGAGGAAGTCCGTGAGCCGCTTCGCGCCCGTCTGCATCACCTCGCGCCGGTGCGGGCTGGCCTTCACCTGCGCGACGGCCTCCGCCCGGTTCAGGCCGGCGTCGGTGTAGACCTGCGGGTTGACGAAGGAGACGGAGAACACCCGGGCGGCCTCGCCGGAGGTGAGCCGGGTGAAGTTCCGCTCCCAGCGCGGGGCGGTGAGCATCTGGCGGCGCAGCTCCTCGCGGGCGTACCGCACGTGCCGTGCCTCCTCGACGACATGGATCCGGGTCACGCCGCGCACGAGGGTCTGGATCCGCTCGTCGGGGAAGACGAGCCGCTGCATCCAGTCGAGGATCTCCTCGCCCAGCAGGGTCGCGGTGAAGGAGCCGGGGGTGGTGGAGACGGTCTTGAGGATGCGGGCGAGGTTGTGGTGGAAGCGGGAGACCGGGTACGGCTCCGCGCCGCCCTTGGTGATCATCCGCGCGAACATCATGGAGTGCCGGCACTCGTCGGCTATCTCGGTGAGGGCGTAGCGCACGTGGTTGCTGGTGACCGGCTTGTCGTAGATGTGCCGGACGAGCAGCTGCATGAGGATGATCTCGAACCAGATGCCCAGCGAGGCGAGCGACGCCGCCTCCAGCCGGGCCAGCTCCATGCGCTGCTCCTCCGACATCCGCCGCCACATCGGGGTGTCGTAGAGGGAGACCAGCTCGGGCGGCCAGAACCACTTGCCGTCTTCGACCGGGGCGTCCCAGTCCAGCTCCTTGTCCGGGTCGAAGGAGTGCTTCTCCGAGGCCGCGAGCAGCCGTTCCGCCACCTTTTCGCGGTCCTTGAGCGGGCCGAGCGCGTCCGTCAGCGCGAGGTGCCCCGTCGTCGTGGTCATCGCGTCTCCTGGGAGGGTTACCGGCGGTCACCTCTTATGAGACAGCTTGTCAGCAAGCCCGTCAATGCCCCGGACGCGCTTGATTTACGCGCGGGTAAGGAGCGGTCCCCGGCTCGCACGGACCCGGACGACCCGGGGGCGGCGACGGGAAGAGGGCGGAACGCGCCGCCGCCGCCTCAGCGCAGCGCCGCCCGCATCACCGTGCGGGCGACCGGTGCCGCGCTGCCGCCGCCGCTGATGTCCGCCCGGTCCGCCTCCGCGTCCTCCACGACCACCGCCACCGCCACCCCCGGCAGCGCCGCCCCCGGCTCCTGCGCCCAGGAGATGAACCAGGCGTACGGGCTCTCCGAGTTGCCCACCCCGTGCTGCGCCGTGCCCGTCTTGCCGCCGACCGTCAGGCCGTCGATCGCCGCCAGCCCGCCGGTGCCCCCGGAGACCGTGTCGATCATCATCTGCCGCAGCAGCGCCGCCGTCCCCGGGCTCATCGCCGGCTCGCCGGCCTCCGGCCGGGTCCGTGCCACCGTCTCGCCGTCGGCGTCCGCCACCCGCTCCACCAGGTACGGGCGCATCGACCGGCCGCCGGCCGCCACCGCCGCCGCGACCCGGGCCATCTGCAACGGCGTCGCGCGGGTGTCGTACTGCCCGATGGCGGAGAGCGCGACCTGCGCCGGATCCATCCGCGTGTCGACGTGGCTCGGCAGCACGGGCGAGGGGATCTCCAGGCCCTCGCCGTTGAAGCCGAACGCCTCCGCGGTCTCCACGATCCGCTCGGTGCCGACCGTCGCGCCGAGCTTCGCGAACACGGTGTTGCACGACTGCATGAACGCCTCCCGCAGCGGCGCGTCGGCGCACCCGCTCGCCTCGTTGCGCAGCAGGGTGGTGCTGCCGATGAGGCGGTACGGGCTCGGGGTGCGGGTCGGCGCGTCGATGTCGGTGACGACGCCGGACTCCAGCGCCGCCGCGGCGGTGATCACCTTGAACGTGGACCCGGGCGGGTACGTCTGCCGGATCGCGCGGTTGAGGAGCGGCTGGCCGGGGTCGGCGGTGAGGCGCTCCCAGGCGAGCGTCGTGGCCGGGGAGTTGCCGGACAGCAGCGCGGGGTCGTAGCCGGGGCTGCTGACGAGGGCGAGGACGCGGCCGGTGGCCGGTTCGAGGGCGACGACGGCTCCCTTGCGGCCGCGCAGCGCGCGGAACGCCGCCTTCTGGACGGCCGGTACGACCGTGGTGTGGACCTGGCCGCCGCGCCGGCGGGCGCGGGTGAGGTCGCCCCACAGCGGCAGCGGGGCGAGCCGGGGGTCGGTGCCGGCGAGGACGCGGTCCTCGGCGTCTTCGAGGAGGGTGGCGCCGTAGAGCTGGGAGGCGAAGCCGGTGACGGGGGCGTAGCGGCGGCCGTGGGTGTAGGAGCGCTCGTAGCGGAGGTCCTGGCCGGTGTCGGTGGAGCCGGTGAGGCGGCGGCCGGCGGCGAAGATGTCGCCGCGCGGCTGGGCGTAGCGGTCGAGGGCGTGGCGGCGGTTGGCGGGGTTGGCGTCGTACTCGGGGGCGTTGAGCACCTGGACGCGGGCGGCGCCGAGGAGGAGGCCGAGGAAGAGCAGGAGGCTGCAAGCGGCGGCGATGCGGGTGTTGCGGATCACGGGGCGCCGCCGTCCGGGGCCGGGGCCGGGGCTGTGACTGTGGTTGTGGCTGTGGTCGGGTCCCCGGGTGGGCGGGGCGCGGTCCGCGGCGTACGGGCCTCGTCGCTGAGCCGTACGAGCAGCGCCACGATCACCCAGTTCGTCACCACCGACGACCCGCCCTGCGCCAGGAACGGCGTCACCATCCCGGTCAGCGGGATCAGCCCCAGCACCCCGCCCGCGATCACCACCACCTGCAACGTGATGATCGCCGCCAGCCCGGCCGCCAGCAGCGCGCCGAACGGCTCGCCGACCGCGATCGCCGTGCGGTAACCGCGGGCGACGAGAAGCGCGTAGAGCAGGAACAGCGCGGTCAGCCCCGCGATCCCCAGTTCCTCGCCCGCGGTGGCCAGGATGAAGTCCGACTTGCCCGCGAAGCCGATCAGCAGCGAGTGCCCCTGCCCGAGTCCCGCGCCCAGCGCCCCGCCCGCGGCGAACGCGAACAGCGACTGCGCCAGCTGCCCCGGCCCGTGCCCCTCCTCGATCGCCCGGAACGGCGACAGCCAGTCCGCCACCCGCTCGTGCACGTGCGGCTCCAGCGCCCCCACCGCCGCCGCGCCCGCCGCGGCCAGCAGCAGCCCGACCGCCAGCCACCCGGCCCGCCCCGTGGCCACGTACAGCATCGCCACGAACAGGCTGAAGAACAGCAGCGAGGCGCCGATGTCCCGCTCCAGGATCAGCAGGGCCAGGCTGACGCCCCAGACCGCGACGATCGGGCCCAGCACGCGCCACGGCGGCAGCAGCAGCCGGCGGATGCGCGGGCCGCGCGTGAAGGTCAGCGCGTGGCGGTTGGCGGCCAGGTACGAGGCGAAGAAGATCGCGAGCAGCACCTTCGCGAACTCGCTGGGCTGAAGGGACAGGCCGCCGATCCGGATCCAGATCCGGGCCCCGTTGACGGCGGGGAAGAGGATCGGCGCGGCCATCAGGCACAGGGCGGTGAACGCGTACTTCCCGGCGCGCGGGCGCAGGTCGCGGTGGTCGCGCAGGACGACGAGGACGGCGGCGAAGAGGACGACGCCCACCGTGGACCACAGGAGCTGGGCGGGCGCGGCGTGGTCGCCGGGAGTGCCCTGGTCGAGGCGGTGGATGAGGACCAGACCGAGGCCGTTGAGCAGCAGCGCCACCGGCAGCAGCACGGGGTCCGCGCACGGCGCGCGGAGGCGGACGACGACGTGGGCGGCGAGGGCGAGCGCGGCGAGGCCGCCGACGTGGGTGGGCAGGTCGGCGGGGAGCCCGCCGGAGGTGGCGAAGCCGACGGCGGCGTACCCGTAGGCGATGACGGCGACGGCGCAGGCCAGCAGCCCGAGTTCGGCGCCACGGCGGCGGGGGCGGGGCACCGGGGGCGGCGGCGTGGCCAGCCGCCGCGCACGGCCCGGCGGGCGGAGGGCCTGGGCCGGGTCGGTGGCGGTGGTCACCGGGGCAACGTAGCAAGCGGCAGGCGTTTTGTCGGGTATGCGGGGTGCGCGCGGGGCGCGAGGCGCGGGCCGCGCGGGTGCGGGAGGGCGGGGGGCCGGTGCGCGGGGGCGGTGCGCGCGGGTGTGGGTCTCCGGGCGCAGGTACGGGGGATCCGGGCGGGGGAGCGGATGCGATTGCGGGGACCCGGGTCCGGCGGGCGCGCGGACGGAGGGATCCGGGCGGAGGCGCGGATGTGGTTGCGCGGACCCGGACTCGGACCCGGACCCGGGTGCTGCGGGCGCGCGGGTGCGGGGGGATCCGGGCGGGGGCGCGGATGCGGTTGCGCGGACCCGGGCCCGGGTGCTGCGGGCGCGCGCGTCCGGGTCCCGCGCGGGCGCGGGCGGCGAGGGTGCGCTTGCGCTTGCCCCGGCGGTTGATCGTCCGGTCCCGCGCGGGCGCGGGCGGCGGGCTGCGGGAGCGCGGCCGCGGAGGGGCCGCGGCGTGCGGATGCGCGGACCCCGGGGGCGAAGCGCTGGCGGCTGGCGCGCCCGGGGCCGGCCGGCGTGCCGCGGGTGTGGCGGGGGCCCGCTATGCGGGCCCCGGGCGCGCCCGGGGCCCGGGCGGGGATACGGGCTTGCCGGAGCGGGGTGCGGGTCACCGGGGCCGCGTGGGTGGGCCGCGCGCGGTCAGCCCTCCGCGCGTACCACCCGGGCGAAGCGGTGGGCCACCTGCTCCCAGACCGCCGCCGACTCCCGCTCGTCGCGGTCCGCCTCCGTGCGGAGCCGGTCCGGGTCGAAGCCGCGGGCGCGGATCGACTCGTCGCTCCACGCCCGGACGTTGTCCGCGCCCGCCTCCGGGTGGAACTGCACGCCCCACGCCCGGTCGCCGTGGCGGAACGCCTGGTGCGGGCAGCGTTTGCTCTCCGCCAGCCACGCCGCGCCCGGCGGCAGCTCCGTGACGGCGTCGACGTGCCGCTGGACGGCGGTCACGCGCTCCGGGAGCCCGGCGAACAGCGGGTCGGCCGCCGCCTCCGCGCGCAGCGCGACGGGCGTGCTGCCCATCTCGGGCTCGCCGTGCGAGGCGGTGACCCGGCCGCCGGCGACGTGGGCGAGGAGCTGGCCGCCCTGGCAGACGCCGAAGACCGGGACGTCCCGCGCCAGCGCCTCGGCGACCAGCTCGCGCACGGCCGCCAGCCACGGCATCGCCACGTCGTCGTCGGGCATGGGGCCGCCGCCGAGCGGCAGGATCGCGGCGTGGTCGAGACGGCGGGGGAGGGGGGCGCCGGCGTAGGCGTGGACGACGTCGAGGGCGAGCCCCCGCTGTTCCAGCCAGGCGCCGAAGCGCCGCGGGCCGCCGTCGGGGCCGTTCTGCACCACGAGAACCTTCGTCATGCGTGCGATTCTCGGACAGCTAGCGGCGGGTGGCGTCGGCGGGGGTGGCGTCGGCGGGGGACGCCTGGAGCGGTACGGCGTCGGCGGGTTCGGCGCCTGTGGCGTGGAGCGGTACGGCGTCGGCGGGCTCGGCGCGTACGGCGTCGGACGGCTCGGCGCCGGGCGGTACGGCGTCCTCCGGTTCCGGGTCGGCCCCCGTCGCGCCCAGCGCGATGACGACCTTGCCCGACCTGAGGTCTATCGGCCCGCGATGCGGGTCTCCCGAGCCGACGTTGTCCACGACGAGCTCCATCCGCTCGCGCTCCCGCCGCGCGTGGGCGGCACTGGGCGCGAACAGCTCCGCAACGATGTTCATCCCCGCGCCTCCCGCGACTCGGCTCGCTACCTCAACGCGGCGGCCTGCGGAAACGTTCCCGTCGCCGCCGCCTCTCCCGCCTCGTACCGCTCGCGGGCCGCGTGCACCTCCTCGATGTGCTCCTCCGCCCAGTCCTTCACGGCCGTGAGGAGCCCGGAGAGGCTGCGCCCCAGCGGCGTCAGCTCGTAGTCGACGCGGACGGGGACGGCGGGGGTGACGGCGCGGGAGAGGATGCCGTCGCGCTCCAGCGTGCGCAGGGTCTGGGTGAGCATCTTCGGGCTGACGCCGGCGATCTTCCGGCGCAGGTCGCTGTAGCGCTGCGGGCCGCCGGACAGGGCGGCGACGACGAGGCTGACCCACTTGTCGCTGAGGCGGCCGAGCAACTGGTTGGTGGGGCAGTCCCGCATGAACGCGTCGTACGCGATGCGCGCCTCCTCGCGCCGCTGGGCCGCCGTCCTGGTCGCCATGGCTCTCCTCCGGGTGGCATAGGCACTCTCAGGTAACTACTTACCAGAAGATACCAACTCTTCCTACGGTTGCAGCAACAGAACCGATACCGAAAAGGGAGAAATGACCATGCGCGCAGCAGTCGTGACGGAGTTCGGCGGCCCCGAGGCCGTGACGATCGCCGACGTGGCCGTGCCCGAGCCGGGCGCGGGGCAGGTACGGATCAAGGTGGCCGCCGCGGCGCTCAACCCCGTCGACGGCGGGACGCGGGGCGGTGCCTTCGGCGCCGCGCCGGGCGGGGCGCACACCGGGTTCGGCTGGGACGTCGCGGGGACGGTGGACGCGGTGGGCGCGGGCGCGGGGTGGGCCGCGGGCGACGCGGTCGTGGCGCTCGTCCACGGCCCGGCGAAGCCGCTCGGCACGCACGCCGAGTACGTGGTCGTGGACGGCGACGCCGTCGCCGCCGCGCCGACGACGGCGGACCCGGTGCACGCCGCGACGCTGCCGCTCAACGCCCTCTCCGCCGACCAGGCCCTCGGCCTTCTGGAACTGCCGCCGGGCGCCTCGCTGCTGGTCACGGGCGCGGCGGGGGCGCTGGGCGGATACGCGGTCCAGCTCGCCGCCCGCCGCGGCGTCACGGTGACGGGGCTGGCCCGCCCGGCCGACGAGGACCTCGTCCGCTCCCTCGGCGCGGAGTTCACGACGGCCCCGGCCGACGGCGGCTACGACGCCGTGCTGGACGCGGCGGTGCTCGGCGGCGAGACCGCCCTGCGCTGGACCCGCGACGGCGGCACGTACGCCGCGGTCATCCCCTACACCGCCCCGGACCCGGTCCGCGGCATCCGCACGGCGGCCCTGGAGGTACGCGCCGACGGCGCCCGGCTGGCGGAGCTGGCCCGGCTCGTCGACGACGGCGCGCTGACGCTCCGGGTCGCCGCGACGTACGACCTGGCCGACGCGGCGAAGGCGCACGCCCGGCTGGCGGAGGGCGGCGTTCGGGGCCGCCTGGTGCTGGTGCCGTAGGGCACGGGGGAGCGGGCCCGGTAAGGGGCGCCATTCTTTAAACGCGCCCCTTACCCGGGCCCGCGCGGTCGCCGGGCTCGTCCGCCGGGCGCCTCACGACCGGGCGAGCACGCAGAACTCGTGACCGTCCGGGTCGGTCAGGCACGTCCACGGCACGTCGCCCTGGCCGAGGTCGAGGTCCGCCGCGCCGAGGTCCCGCAGCCGGGCCACCTCCGCCTCCCGGTCGTCGCCGGGGGACGGCAGCAGGTCCAGGTGGACGCGGTCCGGGACCCGCTTCGGCTCGGGCGTGCGGAGGAATTCGAGGTACGGGCCGGTGCCCGCGGCGGAGCGCAGCACCGCCTGGTCGGCGGTCGCCTCGTGGACCTCCCAGTCCGTCGCCGCGCCCCAGAACCGGGCCATGGCCGGCGGGTCCGCGCAGTCGACCACGACCGCGGCGAGCGGGCCGGTGTCCCGGTAGGTCTCCCGGGGCTCCAGCACGCACAGTTCGTTGCCCTCGGGGTCGGCCAGGACGGTCCACGGCACCCGGCCCTGGCCCACGTCGGCGGGGGTCGCGCCGAGCGCCTTCAGGCGGGCCACCAGCTCCGCCTGGTGGGCTGCGGAGGTGGTGGCGAGGTCGAGGTGCACGCGGTTCTTCGTCGCCGTCTTCGGCTCGGGTACGGGCACGACGTCGATGCCGACGCCGGCCGGGGCCGGCCAGACGGGGCCGTCGGCGGAGCCGCCCGCCGGGTCGACGTACACGGTGACGCCCGGCTCGTACAGGCGCCAGCCGAGCGCCGCCGCCCAGAACCGGCCGACCGCCGGCGCGTCGAGGGCCTTGATGTTCACCTGGACCGGTCGCAGCGGCATACGGCGATCGTAGGCGCCCCGGCCGCGCGTCGGTGCTCGCTTCTCGAATTCGAACACACGTATGATGGCGAGTCGTGAGCGACTACGAGTTTCCGGAGGAGTTGCTGCGGGCGAAGCGGGAGTGGTTCGCCGTCGCGCAGCGGTTGGAGGAGTTCCCGCTGCGCCCCTACACGGACAGCGCGGGCGTCGAGCACCGGGCCGACAGCGGCTGGACGCCGGAGCTGGACCGGCAGGAGACGGTGCTGCGGAAGAGGTTCCGCGAGCTGTCCATCGAGATATCGATCCACCCGTTCTGGGAGACGCTGAACGGCGGCACGGTCGCGGCGCGGATGGCGCTGCGCGAGGCGGCGCGCGGACCGGGCGCCTGAGGTGCGGACGCGGACGCGGGTGCGGATGACGAACCGGGGTGGGCGGGGGGACCGCCCACCCCGGGGGTGGTTCGACCTGTTACGTACGCGGGGCCGGGCTCAGCTCCGTACCGGCTCCGGGACGCGCGGCTCGCCGTCCGCGCTCCCGGAGTCCCCGAAGCTCTCCGGGACTCCGGCGTTCTCCGGGACTCCGGAGTCCGCGGGGCCCACGGGGTCTCCCGATTCCGCCGGCGCCGCCGCGGCCGCGCCCGTCGGCGGCACGTGGTTCAGCAGCCGTACCGCCAGGACCGCCACCCCCGCCAGCAGCACCGCCGCGATCACCGCCGCCACGTGCATCCCGCCGACGTACGCCTCCCGCGCCGGCGTCAGCAGCGCCTCCGCGGCCCGGGCCGGCAGGTCCGCCGCCGCCGTCGCCGCGCCGGTGAGGCCCTCGCGGGCGGTGTCGGCCGCCGGGTCCGGGGTGCCGGCCGGGACGGTGCCCTCCAGCCGGTCGCGGTAGACGAGCGTGCCGATGCTGCCGAGGGCCGCGATGCCCAGCGCGTAGCCGAACTCGCCGCTGGTCTCGTTCAGCGCCGCCGCCGAGCCCGCCTTCTCCGGCGGCGCGGAGCTGACGACCAGGTCGGTGCCGAGCGTCACCAGCGGCCCCGCCCCCAGGTTGATGAGCGCGAACCCGGTGACGACGTACGGCAGTCCGCCGGAGGCGTCCGCGAGCACGAGCAGCAGCAGGCCCGCGACCGACACGCACAGCCCGCCGCCGATCAGCCGGGCCGGGCGCACGGAGCGGGCCGCGACGGGGGCGAGGCCGAAGCTGATCCCCGAGGCCACCACCGCGGGCAGCATCCACAGGCCCGCCTTCAGAGGGCTGAGCCCCTGCACCAGCTGGAGGTACTGCGTGATGAACAGCATCAGCGCGCCCATCAGGAACGTGCCGGCGAACATCCCGCCGAGCGCGGTGCAGAAGGCCCGGTTGCGGAACAGCCGCAGGTCCATCAGCGGGTGCTCCAGCCGCTGCTGGCGCCGTACGAAGACCGTCCCGAACGCCCCGCCCACCGCGAGCGCGGCCAGCGGCAGCGGCGCCCAGCCGTCCTTCGCCAGCTCCTTCAGCGCGTACACCATCGGCAGCACCGCGGCCAGCGACAGGCCCACGCTGGCCAGGTCCAGCCGGCCGGCCTTCGCGTCGCGGTACTCGGGCAGCACGACCGGGCCCAGAATCAGCAGCAGCACCATCGCCGGCACCCCGAGCAGGAACGCCGAACCCCACCAGAAGTGCTCCAGCATCGCCCCGCCGACCAGCGGGCCGATCGCCGCGCCGCCCATGAAGCACATGAACCAGATGCCGATGGCCGCCGACCGCTGCCGCGGGTCCCGGAACATGTTGGTGATCAGCGCCAGCGTCGACGGCGCCAGCGTGGCCCCGGCGACGCCGAGCAGCGCCCGGGAGGCGATCAGCATCTCCGGGCTGGTCGAGTACGCGGCGACCACGGAGGCGACGCTGAACGCCGCCGCGCCGGTGAGCAGCAGCCGGCGGCGGCCGATGCGGTCGCCGAGGGTGCCCATCGTGACGAGGAACCCGGCGAGCATGAAGCCGTAGACGTCCATGATCCACAGCTGCTCGGAGCTGTTCGCGCCCAGGTCGGCGCTGAGGTGCGGCAGGGCGAGCAGCAGGACGAAGACGTCGATGGAGATGAGCAGAACGGGCAGCGCGAGCACCGCGAGCCCGATCCACTCCCGCCGCCCGGCCCGGGGCGCCGCGATCTCGGTGGCCATGTCGGTCGGCATGAGGGGTGCTCCTTAGCGTGTCGTGGACAACCGTCCGGCGCCCCGCGGGCGCCTGTCACCCGTGCGTCGAGCGGGAGGGACGGATTTCGACACCGGAGCCGAAGAAATCCTCGATGTGATGTGGATCACACGGCGGAGGGGTCCGTCAGATGCGGACCGCCGCGCCCGTGACGTGCACCCGGGGGTCGTCCGCGCGCATCTCGACCTCCAGCAGCGAGGGCCTGCCCATGTCGTGCCCCTGGTGGAGGGTGAGCCGGGCGCTGTCCCCGGCGAGGCCGAGCTCGCGGGCGTACGCGCCGAAGGCGGCCGCCGCCGCGCCGGTGGCCGCGTCCTCCACGACGCCGCCGACCGGGAACGGGTCGCGGACGTGGAAGACGTCGGGGGACTCGCGCCACACGAGCTGGACGGTGGTGAGGTCCAGCCGCTCCATCAGCGCCCGCAGCCGCTCGAAGTCGTAGTCGAGGCCGGCGAGGCGGGCGCGGGTGGCGGCGGCGAGGACGAGGTGGTGCGCGCCGGCGAACGCGATGCGCGGCGGCAGGGCCGGGTCCAGGTCGGCGGCGGGCCAGCGCAGCGCGGCCAGGGCCTCGGCGACGTCGCCGTCCGCGGCCTCGCGGACGTGCGGCTCGACGCTGCTGAGCGTCGCCTTCAGCACGCCCTCCGCCTCGGTCACCGCGACCGGCACCCGGCCGGGCCGGGTGTGCAGGACGAAGTCGCCGGGGCCCAGCCGCTCGGCGAGCGCGACAGCGGTCGCGACGGTGGCGTGGCCGCAGAACGGGACCTCGGCGGCGGGGCTGAAGTAGCGGGCGGTGAACGACCGCCCCGCCGCGCCGGCCGCCTCCCCGCCCGCGGCCCCGTCCGCCGGGCCGGGGGTGAGGAAGGCGGTCTCGGAGTAGCCCACCTCGGCCGCGATGGCGGCCATCCGCTCGTCGGTCAGCCCGGCGGCGTCGAGGACGACCCCGGCCCGGTTGCCGCCGGCGGGGTCGGTGGCGAAGGCGGTGTAGCGCAGTACGTCGGTCATGCGGGGACAACCCGCCGGGGCGCGCCGGATGTTCCCGCGGGTGCGCGACGGCGGGGGCCCTACCAGCGGGCGAGGAGCGGCGGGCCCGGTTCGTCACCCCGCCAGGCGTCGGCGAGGCGGGTGAGCCGGACGGGCGCGGCGATGCCGCGCACCAGCGCGATCCTCCCGCCGTCGAGGTCGAAGGTGACGGTGCCGAAGACCCGGTCCTCGACCGCGAAGAGGATCGCGGGCCCGCCGTTGACGACCGCGGAGTGGACGGAGGGGGTGCCGCCGGTGAGCCGCCGCTTCACCCGGGAGGTGGCGAAGCCGGCCCGCGCGACGCCCGCGATGCGCTGCGGCGTGTCGTACCGCCACATCCTGTCGGTCATCCCGGCGCCGTCGGAGATCGCGGTCGCGTCGTCGGTGAGCAGGGCCACCAGCCGTTCCGTACGGCCCGAGGAGGCGGCGAGGAAGAACTCCTCGGCGATCCGGCGGGCCGACTCCGGGTCGACCTCGCCGCCGCGGCGGCGCACGGCGGAGATGCGGCGGCGGGCCCGGTGGAGGTGCTGCTGGCTGGCGGACTCGGTGATGCCGAGGATGCCGGCGATCTCGGCGTGGCCGTACGAGAACGTCTCGCGCAGGAGGTAGACGGCCCGCTCGACGGGCGACAGGCGTTCCATGACGGTGAGCACGGCCAGGGAGACCGACTCGCGCTGCTCGACGGTGTCGGCCGGGTCGAGCATCGGGTCGCCGTCGAGGAGGGGCTCGGGCAGCCAGGTGCCGACCGTGCGTTCGCGCCGGGTGTGCGCGGCGCGCAGGCGGTCGCGGCACAGGTTGACGACGACCCTGGTCAGCCAGGCTTCCGGGGTCTCGATCCGGCGGCGGTCGGCGGCCTGCCAGCGGAGGTACGCGTCCTGCACGGCGTCCTCGGCGTCGGCGGCGGAGCCGAGCATCCGGTACGCCAGCGAGGCCAGCCGGCTCCGGCTGGCCTCGAACAGCCCGGTGTCGAAGCCGTCGGTGGCGGTGCCGTCCACGCGGACCACTCTAGGCGCCCGCGGACGCCGGTCCGTCGGACGCGTCCCACGCGGGGTCGGAGCCGGTCGCCGGCCCCGCCGGGCGGTGGCCGGAGGGGGCGGTGGCGCCGGCCGCGGTCAGGCGGCGCCGGCGCCTGGGCAGGCCGTAGGCCGGGTGCTCGGTGGCCCACAGCGAGCCGCGCACGATGCCCGCCTTGACCCGCGCGGCGGTCCGGCCGCCCAGGTACCACGGCTTCGCGCGCGCCTCCTCGTCGACCCACTGCAGGATCCCGTCCCGGCGGCCGAGGCTGATGTGGTTGAAGGTGTAGACGAGCTTGGTGTGCCGGACCGGGCGGCCGGTCAGGCGGGCCACGATCGCGTCGATCGCCTGCTTGCCGGTGTAGCCGGCCGAGCCGCAGGACATCGGCAGCTGGATGCCGTTGTCGCCGATGGCGCACACGCTGTCGCCGACGGCGTAGACGTCCGGGTGCGAGACCGACCGCATGGTGCGGTCGACGGCCAGCTGACCGCTCCCCGTGACCTCCAGCCCGGCGGCCGCGGCGAGGGGGCCGACCGCGAACCCCGCCGCCCACACGGTCGCGTCGGCCGCGACGGCGGTGCCGTCGGCGCACCGTACGCCCGTCGCCTCCACGGCTTCGACCCTCGCGTGCTCCAGGATGTCGATGCCCAGCCGGTCGCAGGCGCGGCGCAGGTGGGCGCGGGCGCCGGCGGAGAGCCGGGCGCCCAGCTCGCGGCGGGCGACCAGGGTCACCGCCAGCCCGGGCCGGGCGTCGGCGATCTCGGTGGCGGTCTCGATGCCGGTGAGCCCGTCGCCGACGACCAGCACCCGCCCGCCGTCGCCCCGCTCCTCCAGGTCGTCCAGGCGCTCGCGCAGCCGCAGCGCGGCGGGCCGGGCGGTGACGTGGAAGGCGTGCTCGGCCACGCCGGGGACGCCGTGGTCGGCGACCCGGCTGCCGAGGGCGTAGACGAGGGTGTCGTACGGCAGTTCGCCGCCGCCCTCGGCGTCGGCCACCGTGACGATCCGGCTGTCGGGGGCCACGGCGGTGGCGCGGGCCACCCGCACCCGGATCCCGGTGCCCGCGAAGACGTCGGCGAGCGTCGGGGCCGCCAGCTCCCCGCCGGCCGCGAGCCGGTGCAGCCGGAGCCGCTGGACGAAGTCGGGCACCGCGTTGACCACGGTGATCCCGGTGTCGGCCGGCGACAGCCGGCGGGCCAGGTTTCCGGCCGTGTAGGCACCGGCGTAGCCGGCGCCGAGGACGACGATGCGGTGCTTCATGGGCTGCGCTCCTGTCGTTCGGTCGCTGTCGAGACCTGAGCGGAACAGCGCCCCGATTGCTGACAGGAACGGAACATGACCTGCGTCACACCGCTGCCGGAGCGGCGCGGCGGAGCGCTACCGCTCCCCGCCGCCCCGGTCCTCCGCCCGGCCGCGCAGCCGCTCCATCTCGCGCCGGTCCCGCTTCGTCGGCCGTCCCGTGCCGCGGTCGCGGCGGGCGACCGGGGCGGCCATCTCGCGCGGCGGCGGGGGCGGGCTGTGGTCCGCGTAGCACTCGACGGCCACCGGCGCGCCCACCCGCTTGCGCAGCAGCCGCTTGACCACCACGATCCGGTCCCGCCCGGCCAGCCGCACCCGCACCTCGTCGCCGACCCGCAGCGCGTGGGCGGGCTTCACCCGGTCACCGTTGACCCGGACGTGTCCCGCCTTGCACGCGGCCGCCGCCGCGGAGCGGGTCTTGGTGAGCCGCACGGACCAGATCCAGCTGTCGACCCGTACGCTCCCGTCCTCTCCAGCCATGTCACCGACTCTACGGGCCGCCGCGGAGGAATAATCTTCCCGGAGCCGACCTTGGAAGGGGATCATGAAGGCGATCGTCACGAACGAGTACGGCGGCCCGGAGAACCTGCGCCTCGACGAGGTGCCCAGGCCCAAGGTCGGCCCCGACCAAGTGCTGGTGCGGGTGAAGGCGGCCGGGGTCAACCCCGTGGACTGGAAGGTCGCGAAGGGCTGGCTCGACCCCATGATGTACGTCCACTTCCCGCTCATCCCCGGCTGGGACGCCGCCGGGGTGGTCGAGGAGCTGGGCGCGGACACCCCGGAGTTCGCGGTGGGCGACGAGGTGCTGGGGTACGTGCGCCGCGACGAGATCGGGCACGGGACGTACGCGGAGTACGTCGCCGCGCCCGCACGGACCCTCACCCGCAAGCCCGCCGCGCTGGGCTGGCAGCAGGCCGCGGCGCTGCCGCTGGCCGGGCTCACCGCGCTGCGCTCGATGGACCGCGTCGACCTGGGGGCGGGCGAGACGGTCCTCATCCACGGCGGCGCGGGCGGGGTCGGCTCGCTCGGCGTGCAGCTGGCGGCCGTGCGCGGGGCGCGCGTGATCGCCACCGCGAGCGAGCGCAACCACGACTTCCTCCGCTCGCTGGGCGCCGAGCCCGTGACGTACGGCGACGGCCTCGCCGACCGGGTGCGGGAGATCGCCCCCGACGGGGTGGACGCGGCGCTGGACTTCGCCGGCGGCGGCGCGGTGCACGTCTCCCGCGAGGTGCTGAAGGACGCGGCGCGGTCGGCGTCGATCGCGGACGGGGACGTGCAGAAGCTCGGCGGCCAGGTCGTGTGGGTACGCCCGGACGCCGACGGGCTGGCGGAGCTGGCGGCGCTCGCGGCGGCGGGGAAGCTGACGGTGCACGTCGACGCGGCGCTGCCGCTGGCGGAGGCGGCGGAGGCGTTCCGCCGCAGCGAGTCGGGGCGTACGCGCGGCAAGCTGGTCCTGGACGTGGAGTAGGCCGCCGGCCCGCGGGCCGGCCCGGGCCCCGGCAACCCCCGCCGCACGCGCGGGGGTTGCCGGGCCGCCGAGACCCCTCAGCGCGAGGCGACGTCCGCCGCCGCCTCCGGCGGCCTGGCGTCCTTCGCCTCCGCCGCTCCGTCCTCCGGGTCCGACCCCAGCGAGTCGATCAGCGCGTCCTGCTCCGCCCCGCCCTCGGGCCGCAGCAGTCCCACGCCCACGTACAGCACCAGCGACGTCAGCAGCGGCAGCCCCACCAGCGCCGCCTGCGAGGTGTCCTCCAGCACCCACTTCAGCACCGTCCACAGCCCCAGGCCGCCGGCCCACGACACGATCGCCGCCGTCGGCCCGCTGCGCCGGAACCACGGCAGCATGCCCAGCATCAGCGGGATCGAGATCGGCCCCATCGTCGCCGCCACCAGGTCCACGACCACGTCGAGCACGAACCCTTCACCCCCCGTCGCGATCGCCAGGACCATGCTCAGCGACACGAACGACACCGTCGTCACCCGCGCGAACGTCAGCTGCGCCCGGTCCGTCAGCCGCCGCACCCGCGGCACCAGCACCGGCGCCATGTCCCGGGTGATGACCGCCGAGATGACGTTGGAGTCCGAGGCGACCATCGCCATCGTGTGACAGAAGAACCCGGCCAGCACCAGCCCCGTCAGCCCGGCCGGCATCAGCTCCTTGGCCAGCTCGATGTACGACTCCTCGGTGTTCTCCAGCCCCGGCACGATCAGCGGCGCCGCGAACATCGGCAGGAACAGCACGAACGGCCACACCAGCCACAGCCCGCTGGACAGCAGCGCCGAGCGCTTCGCCGCCGAGCCGGACGGGGCGGCCATGTAGCGCTGCGCCAGGTTCCACATGCCGCCGTTGTACTCGAAGGTCTTCACCAGCAGGAACGCCAGCACCAGCGTCGTCGTCACCGGCCCGGTGACCGGGTCGTTGTGGTGCTCCGGCAGGTCGTCCCACATCGTCCACAGCGACGAGAAGCCGCCCAGCTCCGCCAGCACCGCCACGAACATCACCGCGCCCGCGACCAGCTGGATGACGAACTGGCTGAAGTCCGTGAGCACGTCCGCCCACAGCCCGCCCACCGCCATGTACGCCATCGTGGCCACGCCGGTGAAGAGGATGCCCCACTCCAGCGGCACGTCCGCGAAGCCCTGGAGCAGCACCGAGATCGCCACCCACTTGGCCGCGATGTCGACGACCTTCAGCAGCGCGCCGCTGTACGCGAGCACCTGCTGGGTCGGGAGGTCGTAGCGCTTCGCCAGGTACTCCAGCGGGGAGGCCACGTCGTGCTTCGCGCGCAGCCGCGCCCAGCGCGGCGCGAAGAGGAACGCCCCGACGCCGATGCCGAGGCCGATGGTCAGCGCCCACCACACGTACACCGTCAGCCCGTGGTCGTAGGCGACGGCGGCGAACGCGACGAACATCACCGCGCTGTAGCCGGACATGTGGTGCGAGATGCCGGACAGCCACCACGGTATGCGGCCGCCGGTGGTGAAGAAGTCCTTCACGGTGTGGATGCGGTTCTTCGACCACCAGCCGATGCCTACCATCACGCAGAAGTAGGCACCGACCATGATCCAGTCAGCGGGGGACATCGCGGCTCCTGCCTGTGTGTGCTCCGATGAGAGGTGGGGGTGGTGCACGTGCCGCGTGCGCTGCTCTCACCGGCTCACCAGCGCGCCCGCGCGGGGGAGAAGCCGGGGTGGAAGCGGCGCATGTACGCGGTGTCGTCGCGGCGCCGGACACCGCATGTCTCGTACTGCTCGTGCAGCACGGCCAGCGCGTCGCGGTCCAGCTCGACGCCCAGGCCGGGCCCCGGCGGCAGCGGTACGGCGCCGCCGGCGAAGGTGAGGGCCCCGGGGGTGATCACGTCCTGGCCGCCGTCCCGCGCGGTCAGCCAGGGGGTGTGCGTGTCGCAGGAGTGGTCGAGGTTAGGGGTGGCGGCGGCCAGGTGCGTCATCGCGGCCAGGCTGATGCCGAGGTGGGAGTTGGAGTGCATGGAAAGCCCGATGCCGAACGTCCCGCAGAGCGCGGCGACCTGCGTGGACCTCAGCAGCCCGCCCCAGTAGTGGTGGTCCATCAGCAGGACGCCGACGGCGCGGCGGGCGACGGCCGGCGGCAGGTGCGCGTGCGTGACCACCGCCATGTTCGTGGCCAGCGGCATCGGCACCTTCGCCGCCACCTCCGCCATCCCGTCGATCCCGGGCGCCGGGTCCTCCAGGTACTCCACCGTCCCGGCCAGCTCGGCGCCGACGCGTACGGAGGTCTCCGGCGTCCAGGCGGCGTTGGGGTCGATGCGCAGCGGCAGGCCGGGGAAGGCGGCGGCCAGGGCGCGGACGGCCGCGATCTCCTCGTCGGGCGGGAAGACCCCGCCCTTGAGCTTCAGCGAGCGGAAGCCGTACTCCCCGATCAGCAGCCGCGCCTGCGCGACGATGCCGTCCGGGTCGAGGGCCTCGCCGAAGCGGTCCGCGTCCTCGCCGGGGTGGCCGGCCCACTTGTAGAAGAGGTACGCGCTGTACGGCACGGCGTCGCGCACCGGCCCGCCGAGGAGGTCCGCCACCCGCCGGCCGGTGGCCTTGCCGACGATGTCGAGGCAGGCGACCTCGAAGGGGGAGAAGACGGAGTCGACGGTCTTGCCGTTGCTGCCGGCGCCGGTCAGGCCGTGCTGGTCGGAGAAGACGGCGTCGCCGACGGACGCGGCGACGCGGGCGTACAGGCCGTGGTGGTGGCCGGCGTCGGCGCCGGTCAGGGCGTCGGCGGCGGCGCGCAGCCGGTCCAGGTGGGAGGCGTCGCCGTAGCTCTCGCCGAGGCCGGTCAGGCCGTCGTCGGTGACGACCTCGACGACGCTGCGCAGCGCCCACGGCTCGTGCACGCCGGAGGCGTTGAGCAGCGGCGGGTCGCGGAAGGCGACGGGGGTGACGGTGATCTCGCGTATTCGCAGCGCCGGGGTCATCGGGCCGCCGCCCCGGCGGTCTCCAGCCCGGCGGAGACGAGCTGCTCCAGCTCGGCCAGGTGCTTGGGATGCGGGTCCTGAAGCGGTGGCCGGACGCCGCCCACGTCCCGGCCGCGCAGCCGGACACCGGCCTTGACCAGCGACACCGCGTAGCCGGGGACCTCGTTGCGCAGCTGGACGAGGGGGATGTAGAAGGCGGTCAGCAGCCGCCGTACGAGGGCGTCGTCGCCGTCGGCGAGCGCGCGGTTGAAGGCGAGCGCGACCTCCGGGACGAAGCAGAAGGCCGCGGACGAGTACAGCCGGGCGCCCACGGCCGCGTACGCGGCGACCGAGACCTCGGCGGTGGGCAGGCCGTTGAAGAAGGTGAAGTCCTTGGCGGGGGCCCGCTGTTCGCCGAGGGCGGCGCGCACGGCGGGGACGATGCGCTGCATCAGCTCGATGTCGCCGAGGCCGTCCTTGAAGCCGGTGACGGTGGGGATCCGGGCGAGTTCGGCGGCGCCGGCGGGGGTGAAGCGGGCGTTGTCGCGCTGGTAGACGACCAGCGGCAGGCCGGTCGCGGCGGCGACCTCGCGCACGTACGCCACGAGCCCCGCCTCCGGCGCGGCCACCAGGTACGGCGGCATCAGCAGCACCCCGTCGGCCCCGGCCTCGGCGGCGGCCCGGGCGCACGCGACGGCGTGCGGCAGCGGGCCGCCGGCGCCGGCGAACACCGGCACCCGGCCGGCCGCGGCGGCCACGGCGGTACCGACCACGCGGCGGTGCTCGGCGCCGTCGAGCGCGTGGAACTCGCCGGTGCCGCAGGCGGCGAAGACCGCCCCCGCGCCGTGGGCGACGCCGTCGGCGACGTGGCCGGCGAGCACGTCCTCGGCCACCGAACCGCCGCCGTCGAAGGGGGTGAGGGGGAAGAACAGGATGCCGTCGAGCCGCACCGGAACCTCGATTCATGTATCTGAACGTGAGATATGAATCTGAATTGGTGCCGGAAAAGTAGAACCGGGGGCGCCGGGCCGTCAAGGGGGTGCGCGCGGTTCGGGGCTGCGGGACGGCGGTGGGCCGGGCGAACGGCGGGCTCAGTGCGGCCAGATCGGCGGGTCGGTGCAGAACGGGCCGCCCAGGTTCGCCGCCTCCGGCGCGTCCGGGTCGTCGGGCCCCAGCTCCGCCAGCAGCTTGCCGGCGAAACGCTCGGAGTCGTCCCGCGGCTCGTACCCGAGCGCCCGCGCCGTGCCGAGGTCCCACCACACGCGGGTGTTGGCGGAGCTGCCGTAGACGACGGTGTGGCCGACGTCCGGGGCGGTCAGCGCGGCGTGGAACAGCCGGGCCCCGTCGGCCGGGCTGAGCCACAGGGAGAGCATGCGCACGCTGGTCGGCTCCGGGAAGCAGGAGCCGATGCGGACGGAGACGGTCTCGATGCCGTGCCGGTCCCAGTAGAGCTGCGCCAGGTCCTCGCCGAAGCACTTGGACAGGCCGTAGAAGGTGTCCGGGCGGTGCGCCGCGCCGACGCCGATCAGCTCGCCGGCGGGGACCCGGCCGGCGTGGCGCGGCCGCGGGTGGTAGCCGACGGCGTGGTTGCTGGAGGCGTAGACGACGCGCGGGACGCCCTCGGCGCGCACGGCCTCGTAGAGGTGGTACGTGCCCTCCACGTTGGCCCGCAGCACCTTGTCGAACGTCGACTCCACCGAGATCCCCGCGAGATGGAGCACCGCGTCGACGCCGCGGACCGCCTCGCGCAGGGGGGCGGTGTCGGCGAGGTCGGCGTAGTGCACCTCCTCCGGGCCGGGGTCGACGGCGACGCGGTCGAGCAGCCGCAGCTCGTAGCCGTGGTCGGGCAGCAGGCCGCGCATCAGGGTGCCGACGCCGCCGGCGGCGCCGGTGAGCAGGACGGTGCGCGGGGGACGGTGGGCTGACATCGTGGAGGGCTCCTCGGGCTCGGTCTTGACGGTGTGTCGGGGCGGCCATAGCGTGCGTGTTCACCAATATGGACGCCGGGCAGAAATGTGTACACCCTGATGATGACACCTCGTGCTTCGGTCTTTCTCTATCCGTGGGACGTCGTCGGCGACCCCGCCGCCCCGCGCCGGGTGGCGGAGCTGGGCGTACGGCAGGCGACGCTCGCCGCCGCGTACCACTCCACCCGCGCCCTGACCCCCCGCCACCCCCGCCACCGCGTCGTCACCGCCCGCCACTCCTCCGTGCTCTACCCGCCGGACCCGCGACGGTGGTCCGGGCAGGCGCTCCGCCCGTACACCCAGGACTGGGTGGACGCCGCCGACCCCTTCGACGCGGCCGCGGAGGCGCTGGCCGGGGCGGGCCTGGAGGTCCACAGCTGGGTGGTGCTCGCGCACAACTCCCGCCTGGGCGCCGAGCACCCGGACACCTCGGTGGTCAACGCGCACGGCGACCGCTACCCGTGGGCCCCGTGCATCGGCCGCCCCGAGGTGCGCGACTACCTCGTCCGGCTCGCCGCCGAAGCCGCGACCCGGCCGGGCGCGCGGGGCTGCGAGCTGGAGTCCTGCGGCTGGTACGGGCTGGCGCACCTGCACGCCCACGACAAGACCGCCGGGGTGGCGCTGGACGCGGCGGGGCAGCTCCTCATGTCGCTGTGCTTCTGCGACCGCTGCCGCGACGGCTACGCCGCGTACGGCGCCGAGCCGGCGGCCCTGCGGGCGGCGGTCACGGCGGCGCTGCGCCCGTACTGGGACGGAACCGCCGCGGCACCCCCGCCCCCGGCGGCGGAGATCCCGGCCCGGATCGACGAACTGCTCGGCACCGAGCGGGCGGCGGCCGTGCTGGGCTGGCGGCGCGCGGCGGCGACCCGGCTCCAGCGCGAAGCGGTCGAGGCGGTACGGGCCGCCGCCCCCGACTCCGCCTTCCGCGTCCTGCTGCACGCCACCCCGGAGCCGTACGCCTGCGGCGCGAACGCCGGGGTGGACCCGGCGGAGGTGCTGACCTTCGCGGACGGCCTGGTGCTGCCCTGCACCGGCGGCCCCGCCGCCCGCACCGCCGCCCTGGAACCCTGCGCCCCGCACCGCCGCCCGCAGACGACCCTGGCGGCGAACCTCACCGTGGTCTCCGGCATGGGCGGCTCCCCGTCGACCCTGGCGGCGGACGCCGCACACGCGACGGACCTGGGCGCGGACGAACTCCGCCTCTACCACGCCGGGCTGGCGTCGTCGACGGACCTGGCCCGGGTAGCGGAGGCCCTGGGCGCCGGACGCCCAACTCCGGCCTGACGACGGCAGCGGAGGGCCCGGCGAAGGAGCCCGCGCCGCGGCGACCGAGAACGGGAGGTGGCCCGGGACGGGTGGTCGGGCCGACGCCGGGGGTTGGGGCTCCCGTCACATTCGCCCGCCCCCAACCCCCATACATACGGCGTAGCGTGGAATTCTCATCCACCTGGCGGGGGTGCCCCATGCACGAACACGGCGAGTCCATCGGCGACCGCATCGGGCGGCTACGCACACGACGCCGCCTCACCCAAGAGGAACTGGCGGACCGCGCCGACGTGTCCGTCGACACCGTGCGCAAGCTGGAGCAGAACCGGCGGCTGACGGCCAGGCTCGCGACCCTCAACCAGCTTGCACGAGCCCTCGACGTCGACACGTCCACGCTCCTCGGCCAGCCGACCACGTTCGAGGCCCCGCCCAGCGGCGAACTCCCCTCCGTGCTCGCTTTGCGGCAGGCGGTCGCGCCCCTCGCCGGGCTCCTCGGGGACGACCCGGACCCCGAGGACCCGCCGGCCCTCGGTGCTCTACGCGCCGCGCTGCACTCGACTGAACGTATCCGCCGCGAGGGCCGCATGGCCGACATCGGGCTCCGGCTGCCCCCGCTCATCCGCGACGCCCTCACCGCCGCACGCGCCTACAACGGCGCCTCGCGGGCGTCCGCGTATGCCGTCCTCGCGGAGGCGTACCAGGTCGCCGCGACCACCCTCACCGCGCTGGGAAAGGACGACGCGGCGTTCACGGCCATGGAACGGGCGACGGACGCCGCCCGCCGTTCCGACGACCCACGCCTGGAGATCGTCGGCGCCTCCACGCTCGCGTGGATCTTCACCAGACAGGGGCGGCTTGAGGACGCCGAACACGTGGCGCTGCGCTACGCCGACGACATCGACCCCGGCTTCCGCTCCGCTCCGGCGGACTTGTCCCTGTGGGGAATCCTGCTGCTCCGCGCGGCCACAGCCACGGTCCGTCAGGGCACCAGCACGTACGACCGCGTGGACGAGCTGCTGCGCATGGCGACCGCCGCGGCAGCCACCATCGGCCGGGACCGCCTCGACTACGCCACGCCGTTCGGCCCCACCAACACCGGCGTGGCCAAGGTGAACTTCCTGGTGGAGATGGAGAAGAACCGGGAGGCGATCACCACCTCCCGCACCATCCCCGACCTGCCGTCGCTCCCGCCGACGTGGCGGGCCAGATTCCACGTCGACCGCGCCCTCGCCTACGTCGACCTCAACCGGGACGAGCACGCCGTGCGCGCTCTCCTCCAGGCAGAGACCGACGCCCCCGAGTGGATGCGGTACCACACCACGGCGCGCCGAATCGTCGCCGAGCTGCGCGGTCGCGAGCGGCGCCGCACGTCTCCGGTCACCGAACTCGCCTCCCGGCTCCACCTCGACGGGTAGGGCACGGCGTCCTACCCGCGTAGCAGAGTGGTGCAGAGCGTCACTGTCCCCGCGCAGGAGCCCGATTTACGGTGCGTCCTCCGAGAAGCGGCGCCAGCTGTACCGGCCCTCCGCGAGGGCTCTGGCCGGCACCGCGTCATCGACGACGCAAGGACCACCATGACGCCCGACTCACAGCACGACGCCGAGCTTCTTGACCGTCCTCGGATGACGCTGCGGGTGTCCCGCGACAGCGGGCGCACCTTCGGCCGCGTGAAGCACGTCTACGCCCGCGACTGCGAACCCCCGGAGCTGAACGGCGTCTACCCGCCCTGCGAGTGCGCCCGCTGTCGCGGACGAGGGGAGGCCCCGTGACCGCGCCCGCGCGGCGCACCTTCGCGGACGGCCCGGTCACCCTGCCCGGTATGTGGCCCATCCGCGACGCCACCCCGGCACCCGGCTGCGGCCGGTGCACCGACCTGGCCGACGACCGCGCGGCGTGCCGCGCGGCGGGCGATATGTCCGCCGTCAGCGACGCCAACGTCCTCATCCGCAGACACCCCACCCACTGACCCCCGCCCAGCCCGCTACGTCCGCCGCCGGCACGGCGGGCGGCCCTCCATCAGCCCCGGCTCGCCCGCATGCCGTCCGCAGCGGGTGCCCGCCGGGTGTACGTAGGTGGGCGAAACTCGGCCCCCGTGGGTGATTTGTGCTGGCTCAGGGGGTGGGTTACCCCGAGTTCGTCACCGCCACGTGCATACCGATGTCCGGCTCCCGGCCGCCCCCGGCAATCGCCGCCCCCGGCCCTTGTTACCCCCGGCCCTCCGGCGCCCCCGGCGCGCCCGGGGACACATGCACCTTTGGTCCCGCTCCCGCGCCCTGCGGGCGTGTTCCCGACAGCACTCCCGCCACCGCCTCCAGGCCCACCGTCGCCGCCACCAGCGGGCGGGGGTCCACCGACCCCTCCGCGTACGCCGTGATCGTCTCCGCCAGGCCCGGGGACGCGCTCAGCACGCCCACCGCCGTCGCGTCCTTCAGGGCCAGGGCGCGGGTGTCCAGCAGGCTCGGGGTGCCCGCCAGGCCGATGAACACCACCCGGCCGCCCGGCTCCACCAGCTCCACCGCCCGCGCCGGGAGCGACTCCGCGTTGGAGGCGTCGACCACCGCGTCGTAGCGGATCGGCGGCAGGGTCTTCGCCGTCCAGCAGCGGTCGAAGCCCAGCGACGCGGCGAACTCCAGCGACGCCGGGTCGCGGCCCAGCACGTGCACCTCCGCGCCCGCCCGGCGGGCGAACATGGCGGTGAGCAGGCCGATCGTGCCCGGGCCCGCGACCAGCACCCGGTCGCCCGCCGCGGCCACCGCCGCCCGGGCCGCGCGCAGCGCGTTGCCGCCCGGCTCCACCAGCGCGCCCATGGTGTCGTCGACCGGGTCCGGCAGCGCGTGCAGCGACCACGCCGGTACGGCCAGCTGTGCCGCGAGCGCGCCCGGGCGGCCGCGGATGCCCACCTCCTCGCGGTCCTCGCAGAGGTGCTGCCGCCCGCCCCGGCAGCGGCGGCAGGCGGGGCCGCGGCAGCCCAGCATCGTGTCGCCCGTCACGCGCCGCCCCACCCAGCCCGGGTCGGCGCCGGTGCCCACCGCCGCGACCCGGCCGGACCACTCGTGTCCGGGGCGTACGGGGAAGCGCGCGCGGCCGTCGCGGAGGTACTGCAACTCGCCGGAGTACAGCTCCACGTCCGTCCCGCACAGCCCCACGCGCGCGACGTCCACCACCGCCTCGCCCGGTCCGGCGGCCGGCGGCGCGGCGTCCACGACCGCGCCGTCGCCGGGGCCGTGCAGCACGAACGCCCTCAACGGCGGTGGCCCTCAGTGCGACTCACGGCTCACCTCGGAGCCGGACGAGCCGACGAGGAAGTCCAGGTCCGCCCCGGTGTCCGCCTGCTGCACGTGGTCCACGTACAGCCGCTCCCAGCCGCGCCGCGGCGCCGCGTAGCCCGCCACCGTCGCCGCGTTCGGCGTGCGGGCCGCCAGCTCCGCGTCCGGTACGTCCAGGGTGAGGGTGCGCCCCTCGACGTCGAGGGCGATCCAGTCGCCGTTCCGTACGAGCGCCAGCGGCCCGCCCGCCGCCGCCTCCGGCGCGACGTGCAGCACCACCGTCCCGTACGCCGTGCCGCTCATCCGGCCGTCGCAGATCCGCACCATGTCGCGTACGCCCTGCTCCAGCAGCTTGCGCGGCAGCGGCATGTTCGACACCTCCGGCATGCCGGGGTAGCCGCGCGGGCCGCAGCCGCGCAGGACGAGCACCGAGTCGGCGTCGACGTCGAGGTCCGGGGCGTCGATGCGGGCGTGGAAGTCCTCGATGCTGTCGAAGACGACCGCGCGTCCGCGGTGCCGCAGCAGCTCGGGGGAGGCGGCGGCGGGTTTGACGATGGCGCCGGAGGGGGCGAGGTTGCCGCGGAGCACGGCGATGCCGGCGGCGGGCTGGAGCGGCGCGGCGCGGGTGCGGATGACCTCGGGGTCCCAGATGCGGGCGCCGTCGAGGTGGTCCGCCAGCGGGCGGCCGGTGACGGTGAGCGCCGCCGGGTCGAGGAGGTCGCGTACCTCGGCCAGCACGGCCGCGAGGCCGCCCGCGCGGTACAGGTCGTCCATCAGGAACCGGCCGGCCGGCAGCAGGTCGACCAGGAGCGGTACGTCCGCGCCGACCCGGTCGAAGTCGTCGAGGCCGAGCTCCACGCCGAGCCGGCCGGCGAGGGCGAGGAGGTGGACGACGGCGTTGGTGGAGCCGCCGGTGGCGGCGAGCGCGACGATCGCGTTGCGGAACGAGGCGGCCGTGATGATCCGCGACGGCGTACGCTCCTCGCGCACCAGCTCGACCGACAGCCGCCCCGACTCGTGCGCCGCCTCCAGCAGCCGGCTGTCCGGCGCCGGCGTCCCGGCCAGGCCGGGGAGGACCATGCCCAGCGCCTCGGCGAGCACGGCCATGGTGGAGGCGGTGCCCATGGTGTTGCAGTGCCCGCGGCTGCGGATCATGGAGGACTCGGAGCGGGTGAAGTCCCGCTCGGACATCTTGCCCGCGCGCACCTCCTCGCTCAGCCGCCACACGTCGGTGCCGCAGCCCAGCGGCTGCCCGCGGAAGGTGCCGGTGAGCATCGGCCCGCCGGGGACGACGAGCGCGGGCAGGTCGACCGAGGCGGCGGCCATGAGCAGGGCGGGGATCGTCTTGTCGCAGCCGCCGAGGAGCACCAGGCCGTCGACGGGGTTGGCGCGGAACATCTCCTCCGCCGCCATGGCCGCCATGTTGCGCCACAGCATCGCGGTGGGCCGCACCTGGGTCTCGCCGAGCGAGACCACGGGCAGCTCCAGCGGGATGCCGCCCGCCTCGTGCACGCCGTCGCGCACGGAGCGGGCGACCTCGGTGAGGTGGGAGTTGCAGGGGGTCAGGTCGGAGGCCGTGTTGGCGATCGCGATGTGGGGGCGGCCGGAGAACGCGTCGTGCGGCAGGCCGCGGCGCATCCACGCGCGGTGCATGTACGCGTTCCGGTCCGTACCCCCGTACCACTGGGCGCTTCGCAGCTCGGCAGCCATACACCGTCCTTCGTCTCGTGCGGGGGGAACCTCCGCACGGTAATCGGTTGCTACGCGTCCTGCCTAGCCACCGGCCGTCCGTCACCGCGGGGCGAACACCCCCAGCGCGTCGTACGCGATCCACGACCCGCTCGTCTTGCGCAGCGTCAGGACGTTCTCGCCGGGGGTGAAGAGGCCCGCCGCCAGCGGGAGTTCGTAGGACGACGGCTTCAGTACGCTGCCCGGCCGGGCGGCGTCGCCCTCCAGCGACCCGCGGGTCGCGCCGCCGCGGAACGCAAGGGTGCGTACCGCGTGGCCGTTGAGCGCGAGGTCGGCGGTGCCGGCGGCGGTGGCGTGCGAGTCGATGAGCCAGAGCGCGAAGCCGAGGTCGTGCGCGGGGGCGGCGGGCAGGTCGAAGCGGAGGGTGAAGGTGTGCTCCTTCCGGCCGGCCCAGGAGTCGCGCGGGCCCGGGTGCAGGTAGCACCAGTCGCGGCCGGGGTCGGAGGTGCCGTGGCGGAAGTCGACGTCCTGCGGGAAGGCCGTCGGGTAGCGCGCGCTCTGGTTGGGCGACAGCGCGAACTCCAGCCCCCGGTGGTCGAAGTCGCCGACCTGCGCCACCGGGCGGCCCGCGGCCAGCGAGCGCGCGTTGGCCGCCTCGGCGGGGCGCGCGGGCCGGGTCCGCGCGCCGGAGTCGACCACGGCGACGACGGTGTAGCGGCGGGTCACGGGCGCGGGGCCGACGCGGTGGGTGTGGTGCGGGAAGAGGGTGCGGGCGAGGAGGGTGCTGCCGGCGGCGGTGAGTTCGTGGACCTCGTAGTGGTCGACGAGCTGCCGGCCGCGCGTCCGGTACGGGCGCCACGTCAGCTCGACGGCGCCCAGCCCGCCGGCGGCGGCGAGCCCGGAGACCGCGCCGGGGGCCCGGCCGGAGTGCCCGTGCCCGTGCCCGGCGGCGGGGACGGTGGCAGGGTCGGCGGTGGCGGGGTCCGGGGTGTCCGTGGTGTCCGTGGTGTCCGTGGTCATCGTCAGCTCACCTTCTGCATGCCGGGGCGGCCGTGCTCGACGCGGAAGCGGTCCAGCCGGAACCCGGCCGCCCGGTTGTCCGCCTGTACGTACGGCACCGCCCGGTACTCGGCCGTGACCGCGCCGGCGTCCGCGTGCCCGAGGACGTAGCCGCGGCGGCCGTCGTAGAACCGCATCCAGGGGTGCTGCATCCAGTCCTGCGTGTAGCCGTCCGTCGGGGCGCCGTCGCCGTCGGAGGCGATGGACGTACCGAGGAACTCGCTGCCCACGACCCGCGATCCGGGGTCGGCGAAGTCCGCGAGCAGGTCGCCCGCGATGGAGCGGTGGCAGTCGCCGGTGAAGACGACGGACGGCGCGACGCCCGGCTCGCCGAGGACGTCGAGGAGGCGCTGCCGGGCGGCCGGGTAGCCGTCCCACTGGTCGACGCGGTTCTCCGTCACCCGGACCAGCCCGACCTGCTGGAGCAGCAGGTTCCAGCGGGTGCCCGCGGAGCGCAGCCCGTGGGCGAGCCAGCGCTCCTGCTCGCGGCCGAGCATGGTGCGGTCGGGCGCGTGCTGCTCGGCGGCGTCGGCGGGCCTGGGGTCGCGGTACTGGCGGGCGTCGAGCACGTGCAGGGTGGCCAGGCCGCCGTAGCGCAGCCGGCGGTGCAGGCGGGCGTCGGGGCCGTGGGCGAGGGCGAGCGGGGGCAGCGGGCAGTTCTCGTAGTACGCGCGGTACGCGACCGCCCGGCGGAGCAGGAAGTCCTCTTCGCTCAGGCCGTAGTACGAGTCCTCGTCGGCGTAGTCGTTCTGCACCTCGTGGTCGTCGGGGGTGAGGATCCACGGCGCCGCGGCGTGCATCGCCTGGAGGTCGGGGTCGGTCTTGAACAGCGCGTAGCGCAGGCGGTGGTCGGCGAGGGTGCTGGTCTCGGTCGCGTGGCGCGCGCCGGGCGCCGGGGCGTTGCGCCTCATGTTCGCGGCGGTGATGCCGTACTCGTAGACGTAGTCGCCGAGGAAGAACACCACGTCGGGGTCGCGGTCGAGCATGTCCCGGTACGCCGTGAAGTGCCCGTGGTACCAGGCCTGGCAGGAGGCGGTGGCGAAGGTGAACGAGCCGCGGGCGGAGCGGGCGCCGGGCGCGGTGCGGAACCGGCCGGCGGGGCTGGTGTGGCCCCGGGTGCGGAAGCGGTAGAAGTACTGCCGGCCCGGGCGCAGCCCGCGGACCTGCGGGTGCACCGAGTGCCCCAGCTCGGGCAGCGCGAGCGCGGAGCCGGCGCGTACGACCCGGCGGAAGCGCTCGTCCTCCGCGACCTGCCAGCCGACGCGGTAGCCGGCGCGGGGCATGCCGCCGTGGCCGTCGTCGGCCAGCGGGTCGGGCGCCAGCCGGGTCCACAGCACGGCGCCGTCCGCGGCGGGTTCGCCGCTGGCGACGCCGAGGCGGAACGGGTCGGCGCGCAGCCGGGGGGCGCCGCCGGCGGCCTCGGCCCGCCCGGCGAGCCCGGCCCCGGCGAGCAGCGCGCCGACGCCGACGCCCGCGGCCTGGAGGAACGAACGGCGGCGCGGGGAATGGGGTGCTGACGTCACCTGGGCCTCCCGGGTGTGGTGAAGATCCGGAAGGATGGTCACCGGGCGGGATGGCCGGTGCGCGACGCGCAGGTGAAGGGGTGCGGGACGGCAGAGAGACGGTCGGGACCCGCAACGCGGCGGTACGGGACGGCCCGTGGGCGCAGGTACGAACCGCCCGTGGGCGGCGCGCGGCCCTCAGCCGTACTGCGCGACGCGCCGCTCGGCGGCGGCGAGGTACTCGCTCAGCGCCCGGCGGGAGCGGGTGAGCGTCGTGATGTGCGCGTCGAGGCCGTCCAGCCGGTCGCGGAACTTGTCCACCAGCTCGGGGCAGGGCTCGAAGTCCGGCCCGGTGCCGGTGGCGCACGGCAGCAGCCAGGCGATGTCCGCGGTCGACAGGCCGGCGTCGAGGAGGCGCACGATCTGCGTGACGGTGAGCACGGCGTCGTCCGCGTACTCGCGGTAGCCGTTGCCGGAGCGGGCGGGCTCCAGGAGGCCCTGGGCCTCGTAGTAGCGCAGCTGGTGCGCGTGGACGCCGGTGCGCCTGCTCAGCTCGCCGATCCGCATCCGCGCTCCTCCCCGCCCCCGGTGGGCTTGACCTTCATACCGATGTGAAGGTTGACCATTCTGCCATGACGAACGACAACCGCCCCGGCGACGCCCCCGTCGCCGTACTCGGCCTCGGCCTGATGGGCCACGCCCTCGCCGCCGCCCTGCTGCGCGCCGGCCACCCCACCACCGTCTTCAACCGCACCCCCGCCAAGGCCGACGACCTCGTCGCCGCCGGCGCCCGCCGCGCCGCCACGCCCGCCGAGGCCGTCGCCGCCGCCCCGCTGGTGATCGCCTGCGTCACCGACTACGACGCGCTGCGCACCCTCCTCGACCCCGTGGACCCCGCCGCCTTCGGCGGCCGCACCCTGCTCAACCTCACCAGCGGCACCTCGGCGCAGGCGCGCGACACCGCCGCCTGGGCCGCCGGGCGCGGCGCGGCGTACCTCGACGGCGGCATCATGGCCAACCCGTCGGGCATCGGCACCGCGGAGGCGACCATCGTCGTCAGCGGCGCGCGCGCGGAGTTCGACCGCCACGCGCCCGCGCTGCGCGCGCTGGCCGCCGACCTCGCGTACCTCGGCGACGACCAGGGGCGCACGGCGCTGTACGAGATGGCGGTGGTGGGCCTGATGTGGAGCATCCTCAACGGCTGGCTCCAGGGCGCCGCGCTGCTCGGCACGGCGGGCGTGCCCGCGGACGCGTACACGGCCGTCGCCGGGAAGGGCATCGCGACCGTCACCGCCTGGCTCCCCGGCTACGCGAAGCAGATCGACGCCGGTGTCTTCCCGGGGGACGACGCCACGCTCGACATCCACCGGGCGTCGATGGCACACCTCGTTCAGGAGAGCGAATCCCTCGGCGTGAACGCGGAGTTCCCGGCCCTGATCAAGTCCCTCGCCGACCGCGCCGCGGCGGCCGGGCACGGCGGGGAGGGATACGCGGTGATGATCGAGGAGTTCCGCCGCCCGGCGGCGCCCACGCAGACGTAGCGCCGCCGGAACACCACCCACCGACCAGGACTTGGCTACCCACATGACCACGACCCCGTACGACCCCCGCGCGCTGCTCGCCGAGAGCCGCCTCGGCGTGCTGGCCACCCTCAAGAAGGACGGGCGCCCGCAGCTGTCGCCCGTCATGCCCTTCTACGACCGGGACGCCGGCGTCCTCCACGTCTCGATGACCGAGGGCCGCGCCAAGACCGCCAACCTGCGCCGCGACCCCCGCGCCGCCCTGGAGGTCACCGCCCCGGACGGCCGCTCCTGGGCCACCGCCGAGGGCGCCGTCACCCTCGTCGGCCCCGGCACCGACCCGCACGGCCCGGAGGTCGGCGCGCTGGTGGACTACTACCGCGCCGCGGCGGGGGAGCACCCCGACTGGGACGAGTACCGCGCGGTGATGGTCGCCGACCGCCGGGTGCTCATGACCATGGCCGTCGACCGCGTCTACGGCGAGCGGCTCGGCTGACGCACGCGCGTACGGACGGGGTGCCGGGCGGCCCGCCCGGCACCCCGCCGGCGCTGCGCGTACGTCATCCCCGCGGGGGACGGGGGCGGGCGGCGTACTCGGTTTTCAGTAGCCGGAAGTGTCGTACGGGCGACGACGACGGCGCGGGGTCCCCGCGGAAACGCTGGAGGGGTACGTCGAGACCCCAGAAGCGGAGACCCCTTCCATGGCCACCTTCCTGTACCGGCTGGGCCGGTTCGCCTTCCGCCGGCGGCTTTCCGTCGTGCTGCTGTGGGCAGCCGTTCTCGCCGCCGTCGGCCTCGCCGGAATGAGCGCGGGCGACCCGCCCGACGACTCCGAGTCGATGCCCGGGATCGAGGCGCAGCGCGCCTTCGACCTCATCGAGGAGCGCTTCCCCGGCGCCGCGGCCGACGGCGCCGACGCCCGCGTCGTCTTCGTCGCGCCCGGGGACGAGAAGATCACCGAGGGGGCGGGGCGCGGGGCCGTGGCCGCCTTCGTCCGCGACATGGCCGACGCGCCGCAGGTCGCCACGGTGGCGGACCCGTTCGGCGGGCAGGGGGTGAGCGACGACAAGACCACCGCGTACGCCACCGTCACCTACGAGGTCGCCGAGGCCGACGTCAGCGGGGCCGCCAAGGCGGCGCTCGACAACGCCGTCGACGCCGCCCGGGACACGGGCGTGACCGTCGAGGCCGGGGGCAGCGCGGTGGAGCCCGCCGAGTCGGCGGGCATCGGCGAGGTGCTCGGCTTCGGCGTCGCCGCGGTGGTGCTCCTCATCACCTTCGGCTCGCTGGCCGCGGCCGGGGTGCCGCTGCTCACCGCGGGCGTCGGCATCGGCGTCAGCATGTCCGCGATCATCGCCCTGGGCAGCACGTTCGGGCTGTCCTCGACGGTCGGCGAGCTGGCGATGATGCTCGGGATCGCGGTCGGCATCGACTACTCGCTCTTCGTCGTCTCCCGCTACCGCGAGGAGCGGGCCACCGGGTACGAGCCGCGCGAGGCGGCGGGCCGGGCGGCGGGCACGGCGGGGTCCGCGGTGGTGTTCGCGGGGCTGACCGTGGTGATCGCGCTGGCCGGGCTGGCGGTGGTCGGGATGCCGATGCTGACGAAGATGGGGCTGGGCGCCGCGGGGGCGGTGCTGGTGGGCGTGCTGGTCGCGCTGACGCTGGTGCCGGCGCTGCTGGGCTGGTGGCCGGACGCGGTGCTGACGCGCGGCTCGCGCCGGGGCGGGTCCCGCCGGCGCTGGGGGCGCGGCGGCCGGGCCGGTGCGGAACGCCCCCTCGGCGTCCGCTGGGCCCGCTTCGTCCTGCGCCGCCCCGTTCCCGTCCTCCTCGTCACCGTCGCCGGGCTCGGCATCCTCGCCGTACCCGCCCTCGACATGCGCCTCGGCATGCCCGGCGACGAGGCCAAGCCCACCTCCAGCACCGAGCGCCGCGCCTACGACGCCCTCGCCGAGGGCTTCGGCCCCGGCTTCAACGGCCCCCTCACCGTCGTCGTCGACGCGACCGGCGCCGACGACCCGAAGGCCGCCGTGGGCGAGGTGGCCGCGTCGATCGGCGCCACCGACGGCGTCGTCTCCGTCTCGCCGCCGGAGTTCGACGAGGCCGGCGGCACCGCCGTGCTCTCCGCCACCCCGGCCACCGCCCCCACCAGCGAGCGCACCAAGGACCTCGTGCACGACATCCGCGGCCAGCGCCCGGCGACGGAGGCCGCCACCGGCGCGACGTACGAGGTCACCGGCACCACCGCGCTCAACATCGACGTCGGGCAGAAGTTCCAGGACGCCCTGGTCCCGTATCTGGCGACCGTCATCGGCCTCGCGTTCGTACTGCTCATGCTGGTCTTCCGCTCCGTGCTCGTGCCGCTGAAGGCGACCCTCGGGTTCCTGCTGTCGGTGCTCGCCGCCCTCGGCACCGTCGTCGCGGTCTTCCAGAAGGGGCACCTGTCCGGCCTGTTCGGTGTGGAGCAGCCCGGGCCGATCGCGAGCATCATGCCGATCATCCTGGTGGGCATCGTCTTCGGCCTGGCCATGGACTACCAGGTCTTCCTCGTCTCCCGGATGCGCGAGGCGTACGTACACGGGGAAGACCCCCGCGAGGCGGTGGTCAGCGGGTTCCGGCACAGCGCGCGGGTGGTGACGGTCGCCGCGGTGATCATGATGGCCGTGTTCGCCGGGTTCATGACCGGCGGCGAGCAGGTGATCGTGATGATCGGCTTCGGGCTGGCCGCCGCGGTCCTCTTCGACGCCGTCATCGTCCGCATGGTGTTCGTCCCCGCCGTCCTCGCGCTGCTCGGCAAGCGCGCCTGGTGGCTGCCGCGCCCGCTGGAGCGGCTGCTGCCGCGCGTGGACGTGGAGGGCGAGGCGCTGGGCCGCGGGGCCCCGGGCCCGCGGCCGGTCCCGGACGACGACGAGCTGGACCGGGACCACCTGACGCGCGTCTGACGCCCCGGGCCGCGGCGCCGCCCGCGGCCCGGCGGCCGGCGCCACCCGGGCCGCCGCCCGGGTGGCGCTCGCCGGACGCCCGCCGTGTGTCCGACCATGGAACGGACCACGGGCCGGACCACCCCCGAGCGGAGAATGCCGTGCTCCCCATCTGGTCGCGGTTCCACGACCGCCACCCCCGTCTCGTCGAGGCGGGCCTGCTGCTGCTCGTGCTCGCCATCACCAGCCGCCAGTACGTCGAAGGCGACCACGGCTGGGCCGCCGGGCAGCCCCTCGCGGTCGCGGCCGTCGTCCCGCTGCTGTGGCGCCGCCGCCACCCCGGCCCCGTCGTGGTGGCCACCGCGGTCGTCGCCGCCGTCTCCGCGGGCCTCGGCTACACGCTCTCGCCGCCGCTGATGGCGGCGTCGGTCGTCGCGCTGTACGAGCTGGCCGTACGCGCCCCGCAGCGGACCGTCTACCTGCACCACGCCCTCGTCGTCCTCCTCGTCGTGCCGCCCGCGCTGCTCGCCGACGAGGAGGGGCAGGGCTGGGTGCAGGAGTCGATCGGCCCGGTGTTCTGGCTCCTGCTGCCGGTCCTCGCCGGCACCGCCGTGCAGGTGCGGCGCGCGTACCTCGACGCCGTGCACCTGCGCGCCGAGTACGCCGAGCGCACCCGCGAGGAGGAGGCCCGCCGCCGGGTCGCGGAAGAGCGCGTACGCATCGCGCGCGACCTCCACGACGTCGTCGCTCACCACATGGCGCTCGCGCACGCCCAGGCCGGGGCCGCCGCCCGGCTGGCGCGCAACCGGCCGGTGCAGGCCGAGGAGATCCTCGGCGAGCTGACCGGCACCACGTCCGCGGCGCTGCGCGAACTCCAGGCCACCGTCGGCCTGCTGCGCCAGCCGGGGGAGGGCGACGAACCGGACGGCGCGGGGGAGCCGCTGGAACCGGCGCCGGGCCTCGGGCGGCTGCCCGAGCTGGTCGCCGCGTTCGGCTCCGCGGGGCTGTCCGTCACCGTCGACGCCGAGGGCGCGGAGCGGGCGCTGCCACCGGGCCTGGACCTCACCGCGTACCGGATCGTGCAGGAGGCGCTGACGAACGTCGCCAAGCACGCCGGCGCGGGTGCGGCGCGGGTGCGGCTCACGTACGCTCATGACCGGCTGACCCTCACCGTCAGCGACGACGGCGGCGCCGGCCGGCCGCCCCCGCCGCCGGGCGGCGGCTTCGGGCTCATCGGCATGCGCGAGCGCGCCCAGACCGCCGGCGGCAGCCTGCGCGCGGGGCCCCGGCCGGAAGGCGGCTTCGCCGTCACCGCCGAGCTGCCCCTGCCCGTACGGCCCCCGCCCGCGCCCGTCGCCCCCGCCCCGCCGCCCCCCGAGCCCCCCGGAGAGCCCCGATGACCGTCCGCGTGCTGCTCGCCGACGACCAGGCCCTGCTGCGGGCCACGTTCCGGGTCCTGCTCGACTCGTACCCGGACCTGGAGGTCGTCGCCGAAGCGGCCGAGGGCGACGAGGCCGTCGAACTCGCCCGCGCGCACCGCCCCGACGTCGTCGTCATGGACATCCGCATGCCAGGCACCGACGGCCTCGCCGCGACCGAGACGATCTGCGTCGACCCGGAGCTGGCGGACGTGCGGGTGCTGGTCCTCACCACGTTCCAGACCGACGAGCACGTGGCCCGCGCGCTACGCGTCGGCGCCGCCGGCTTCCTCGGCAAGGACGCCTCCGCCGACGAACTCGTCGACGCCGTCCGCACGGTCGCCGACGGCGAGGCGCTGCTGTCGGCGACCGCCACCCGCTCGCTCATCGCCCGCTTCCTCGCCACCCCCGAACCCGGCGCGGCGGTCGCCGCGCCGGGCGACCTGGCGGTGCTCACCGCCCGGGAGCGCGAGGTGACGGCGCTGGTCGCGGCGGGGCTGTCGAACGCGGAGATCGCGGCGGAGCTGGTGGTCAGCCCGCTGACGGTACGGACCCACGTGCAGCGCGCGAAGACGAAGCTGGCCGCCCGCGACCGCGCCCAACTCGTCGTCCTGGCCTACCAGTCGGGCCTGGTACGCCCCCCGGAGTGAGCCCCACCGGCGAGCCCGGCAAACGGAAGCGGCCCGAGGGAGTCTCCCCGGGCCGCGACGTGTGTGCCCCCTCCTCTTTCGCGCCCCGCGAGGCGCCGCCCACTCCCGCCCCGCAGCCGACGCGGCGGCCCCCCGCCCGTCCCGCCCGGCGCAAACGGAAGCGGCCCGAGGAGTGTCCCCGGGCCGCGACGTTCGTGCGGACATGTGCGAATGTCCTGCTGAAAAGAGACCGCGATACGGCGATCTCACGCACCACCGCCCGGTCGCGGCCGCCAGTCGAGCGCGGGCGCGTGGTTCAGGATCTCGTTCTCCAAGTGCTGGAGCGCGGGCCGGGGATCGATACCCAGCTCCTCCGCCAGCCGGCGCTGGTTGGTCCGCAGCACCGCCAGGGCGTCGGCCTGCCGGCCGGCCCGGTACAGCGCCAGGCTCAGCAGCTCGCAGCCGTACTCGCGCAGCGGGTGCGCCTGCGTGAACGCCTCCAGCTCCGCCACGGCCATCTCGTGAGCGCCCACCGCGAGCAGCGCGGCGCACCGCCCCTCGATGACCGAGAGCCGCAGCTCCTCCAGCCGGGCGACCTCGGGCCGTACGTAGGTGGTGTCGGCCACCTCCGCGTAGGCCTGACCGCGCCACAGCATCAGTCCGGCTTCTAATTCACGCAGTGCCTGCTGCGGCTTGCCGCGGTCGAGGGCCTCCCAGCCCGCGCTGGCGCGCTCGCTGAACCGGTGCACGTCGACCTCGACGACGTGGTTGTCCAGCAGGTAGCCGCGACCGTAGGTGCGGAGCACGGTCGCGGGGGTGCGCGGTGCGCGGTTGGGTTCGAGCACGCGGCGCAGGTTGGCCACGTACGCCTGGAGTGAGGTGATCGCCGACGGCGGCGGGTTGCCGGTCCAGAGCTCCTCGACGATGACGTCCACCGCCACCGGCTGGCCGACCTTGCTGACCAGCAGCGCGAGCAGAGCCCGCTGCTTCGGGGCGCCCAGGTCTAATACCCGGCCGTCGACGACGGCCTCGATGGGGCCGAGCGCCCGGAACTCCGCCATGGGCCGGGGCGGGTCCGGGATCATCGAGGACTGCGCCGGGCTCCAGTGGATCGGGCGCGGGGAACGCGCGGAAGGGGCCGGAGGCGCGGCCGGCGGCGGCTCCGTGAGCGCGGGTTCACCGGGCGTGCCGACGGCGAGAGGGGATGTGGTGGATTCGAGTTCTAGGTCGAGTTCCTTTGCGAAATACACCTTCAATATCTCGTTTGCGCGGCGGAGTTCCTGAACTTCGCGCTCCAGCTCCGCGATGCGCCGCGCATCACCGTTGCCGGTTGCCGTGCGGTGGCCGCCGTCCACGGGGGACGGGCAGGTTCCGCCCAATCCAGCGCCGATTACCATCGTGTCGACGTTGGTTCTGTCGTTCGTCATCTGTGAACTCCCAACATCTCACCGCCTTTTCCGGGGCGCCTGGCCACGGCCGGGTGTCGGCCTGGCCGGATGCCCGCCGTGCAGCCAAGCAGGGTCCGGTCACCGTACGTTCCGTGCGGTGTGCGCGAGTGGTGCTGCGTGGCGCCCCGGGGAGCGCTTTCACACCGCGGCATGACAGCGGCCCGCCGGCAGCGCAGCGCGATGGGTGCGCGCTGTCGGACTACCGGGCGGTAAGCGGAGACGATGTGCGCCGCGTCAGAGAGCGTAGGCGCCGTAGGGATTTGCTGCCGAAAAGCAGCAATCGCAACTGGAGTTTCGTGAAATTCGACTTTTGCCGGATGCGGCGGCCAGGAGTTCCGAATCTGGCCGTGCGGCCAGTGGCCGGGTTCCGGCCCTGCGTCGATCATTAGCATTTCTGCTGCCCCCGTGTTTGTCGTCCAGTCCCCCGAGACTGGCCGGGGGCCAGCGTAGCCGTGAACCCTAATCCAGTCAAGGCCCGGCATTGCCGGCTGTGGGTTTTACACGACCGGTACACAACGCAATGGATCTTCGCCTTGCCGGGTACTGAGAGCAACGATCGATCTGGGGGCTTCGACGCTTTTCTCCCCGGCTATTCGATCCCAACATCGCCTACCGGTGTTGTCAACACGGTTCCGGTGCCGTCGCCCCTCTCCTGTTCGGGTGCCTGTCTGTTCTCGCACGTCGAAGGTGTGATCGATTGTGCCAGCCGGGGGGTGGGGGGCAAGGTCCTGCCATCCGCCCGGGACATGGCAGGAACTTGCTACTCAGAGGGTTGCCGTGACGTTCCGGCAAGATCGTTTACGGGCTCGTCCGGGACGCCCGCGCCGGGGTCGACGCCCAGGTGGGTGCGGGTGCGTCAAGCGGAAGGCGGGTGGAGGGGAAGGTTCCGGATCCGGTCGGCGGGAGCGGGTGTCGTAGACCCTCCGTCAGCACCGCGGAGCCCTCCACGCGCGTAGCAGAGCGTGACGGCGACCCCCGTGGGGGAGCCCTCCCGGGCGGTGCCGGAGACGGGCCGGGGGGTGGCAAGTCCGGCAAAGTCGGCAATGAAATTTCATCCCGGTCCGCGAGCTACGGACCGGATGCGGCTCCCCGGCTGGTCCCGGGCCCGCCGGATGCCGATCTTCATCTTTCCGGGGCCGGGTTCAGGCGATTATCGAGCCGAAATAATCCGTTGTTTGCCGAGACGTCACCGAGCCCCGGGGGCCGTCCTCGCCGTGCCCTCCGGAGCCGGAGGTTTTCCCGCCGTTCTTCAATTCCCGATGCGTTGAATAATAGTCGGCCGGGAGGTGCGGCGGAGGGTCCGGTCCTTTGCAATGCCGACGAAAGCGGAATCTACCCCGGGGCGCCGGCGGCCGGGGTCCGGGCCCCGCCCGCGGGGCGGTGCGCGCGCCGGGAGCGCCTGGATCGGGGGAGGCGGGGGAGGGGCGCGGCGCGGAGACGTCCGCCGGGAGCGGGCCCCGGGGCCCGGCGGCCCCGGGCGGGCCGCGGAGCTCCCCGCGGCGCGGCACGGCCGGTCGGGCGCCGAGATCCCGCAGGTCACCACCCCGGCAAGCGGCCGCCGCCCGCGTCGCGGCCGGGTCCCTCCCGGGGGTGTGGCCGACATCGCCCGGGCGGCCCCGCGCCGGGGCGTTCCGCGGAACCGGGCCCGCGCGACGCAGGCGGCCGGCGTGCCCGTACGGCCACCGGCGGCGCCGGACCGGCCGCCGGGCCGGCGCACGGCCCCCGCGTCGCCCCGCCGGGGGCCGGGTCCGCGGGCCGGTTCCGGAATGCCGCCAAGCCGGCGCCAACCCGTTCGATAGTGCCAGCCAAATCACCCGGCCGATGCTGAGCACACGCAGCATCGGTAAAGAGACGTCGGCAGGACGGTGTCGGGGAGGCTCATCCGGAAGCTCTCGCTTCCAGATCGCGGGGATGACGACGGCGCCCGGTCTCGGACGCCGCTTCCTGCGGTTCGGCGGCGGCGGTCGGGGGCTGCCCGGGCTCCCCGGTGGCCTGCCCGAGCCGTCACACAGGGAAGGCCGAGCATGGATGCCATCGAAGTTCCGGTTCTGATCGTCGGCGGCGGCGGGTGCGGCCTGTCCGCCTCCCTCTTCTTGTCCGACCTGGGCGTGGAGCACCTGCTGGTCGAGCGGCACACGGACACGTCGAGGCTGCCGCGCGCCCACTACCTCAACCAGCGCACCATGGACATCTTCCGGCAGCACGGACTCGTGGACGTCGTCCACGAACTCGCGGCGCCGGTGGAGATGTTCGGCCGGGTGCGCTGGCAGACCTCGCTCACCGGCGACGGGCCGCTCGACGCCCGGGTCATTCACGAGATGGACGCCTTCGGCGGCGGCGCGCTCACCGACGTGTACGCGGAGCACGGCCCGGTGCTGCCGGCCAAGCTCCCGCAGCTGCGGCTGGAGCCCGAGATGCGCCGCCGCGCCGAGCGGGACAACCCCGGCGGGGTGCTCTTCGGCCACGAGCTGACGACCTTCACCGACGAGGGCGACCGCGTCGTCGCCGAGATCCGCGAGGTCGCCACCGGCGAGACCACGACGGTCACGGCGCAGTACCTCATCGCCGCCGACGGCGGCCGCACCGTCGGCACCCAGCTGGGCGTGCGGATGGAGGGCGTGCCCAGCATGCTCAACGTCACCACCGCGTACCTCACCGCCGACCTCTCCCGCTGGTGGCACGACGGCACGATCATCACCTGGTTCGTCAACCCCTACCGGCCCGACCTCTCCTGCACCCTGATGGAGATGGGCCCCACCTGGGGGAAGAACTGCGAGGAGTGGGCGCTCCACTTCAACCCCGGCGACGCCGACCGCGACGACCCCGACCAGATGATCGCCCGGATCCGGGAGGTCCTCGGCATCCCCGACCTGGAGCTGACCCTGCACCGGATCAGCCAGTGGACCGTCGAGGGCGTCCTCGCCGACCGCTACCGCCAGGGCCGCGTGCTCATCGTCGGCGACGCCGCGCACCGCCAGCCGCCGACCACCGGCCTCGGCCTCAACGGCGGCGTCCAGGACGTGCACAATCTGGCGTGGAAGCTGGCCGCCGTGGTCTCCGGCCGCGCCGACGACAGCCTCCTCGACTCGTACGAGACCGAGCGCCGCCCCGTCGGGAAGCGGAACGTCGAGTGGGGCCTGTCGACCTGGTTCCACCACAAGGTGGTCACCGAGGCCGCCGTCGGCCTCGGCGCCCACATCCCGGTCGAGCGCCGCCCCTCGGTGTTCGCCGCCTTCTTCGACTCCTCCCCGGTCGGCCGGGCCGTCCGGGCCCGGGCGGCGGAGATCCTCAACACCCACCGCTCCGAGTGCCAGGCCCTCGACCTGGAGGTGGGCTTCACGTACGAGGACGGCGCGCTCGTCCCCGACGGCACCGAGCCGCCCGCCCGCGCGGCCCTGGGCAACGAGTACCACCCCACCACCCGGCCCGGGCACATGCTCCCGCACGCCTGGATCGAGCGCGACGGCGAGCGGCTGTCCACCCACGACCTGGTCGGCCGGGCCGGCGGCTTCGTGCTGATCGCCGGCCCGGAGGGCAAGGCGTGGTGCGACGCGGCGGCCGAGGCCGCCGAGAAGCTCGCGGTCCCGCTCACCACGGTCCGCATCGGCGACGGCGCCGAGTACACCGCCGCCGACGCCCGGTGGGCGGCCGTCCGTGAGATCACCGACGAGGGCGCCGTCCTGGTGCGCCCCGATCACCACGTGGCCTGGCGCAGCAGGACGGCCGGCGACGACCCGGCCGCCGCGCTGGGCGACGCGCTCTCGCACGTCCTCGCCCGGGGTTAGCACCACCCGCCGGGCGGCGCGGCCGCGGTGCCGCGCCGCCCCGGCCGGTCGCGCACGTGTGCGGCCCGGCCCCGGGTCACATTCGCCCCACCGCCCCTGTCAAGAGGGTTGGGGACGTTTGTCCGTCACACGCGACAAGGAGAAGATCGTGGCAACACAGAGCGCAGACTCTGCTGCCGGGCCGGGCCCGGGAGCGGGCGGAGTGACGGAGGCCGACCCCAGGCGGTGGCTCATCCTCCTCGTCATCTGCGTCGCCCAGCTCATGGTGGTCCTGGACGCGACCATCATGAACCTCGCGCTGCCGTCGGCGCAGGAGGACCTGGAGTTCTCGCTCGCGAACCGGCAGTGGGTCGTCACCGCGTACGCGCTGGCGTTCGGCAGCCTGCTGCTCTTCTGCGGCCGGCTCGTCCTCCTCTTCGGCCTCAAGCGGAGCTTCCTCGTCGGCCTGGTCGGCTTCGCCGGCGCCTCCGCCGTCGGCGGCGCCGCGACCAGCTTCGAGATGCTGGTCGGCGCCCGCGTCGGCCAGGGCGTCTTCGCCGCGCTGCTGGCGCCGGCCACGCTGACGCTGCTGAGCACGACGTTCACCGACCCCAAGGAGAAGGGGAAGGCGTTCGGCGCCTTCGGCGCGGTCGCGGCCAGCGGCGCGGGCCTGGGCCTGATCATCGGCGGGGCGCTCACCTCCGGTTTCTCCTGGCGCTGGTGCATGTACGTCAACCTGCTTTTCGCCGCCGTCGCGCTGATCGGCGCGGGGCTCCCCCTCGGCGGCAAGGGCGGCCCCCAGGGCCCGCGGGCCCGGCTCGACATCCCGGGTGTCGTCCTGGTGTCCAGCGCGATGTTCTGCGTCGTCTACGGCTTCTCCAACGCGGCGAACGAGGACTGGAGCACCCCGGAGACCTGGGGCTTCCTCGTCGCCGGCGTCGTGCTGCTGATCGCCTTCGCCGGCTGGCAGGCCCGCGCGGCGCACCCGCTGCTGCCGCCGCGCGTCGTCCTCGACCGCAACCGCGGCGGCGCGTACCTGACGATGCTGCTCGTCGGCGCCGGCGTCTTCGGCTTCTTCCTCTTCCTCATCTACTACATGCAGACCACGCTCGACTACTCGGCGATCACCTCGGGCGTCGCCCTGCTGCCGATGGTCGTGCTCACCGCCGTGGCGGTGAACATCGGCAACATCAAGATCATGCCGAAGTACGGCCCCAAGCCGCTGGTCATCGCGGGCCTGACGCTCAACGCACTCGGCACCGCCTGGCTGACCAACGTGGACGTCGACTCCTCCTACGCCACCGCGCTCCTCGGCCCGATCCTGATCTTCGGCTTCGGCATGGGCTTCATCTTCGCCGCGGCGCTCCAGACCGGCACCACCGGCGTCCAGCCGCAGGACGCGGGCATCGCCTCGGCGAGCATCCAGGTCGGCCAGCAGCTCGGCGGCTCGATCGGCACCGCGCTGCTCAACACCATCGCGGCGAGCGCCATCACCGACTACGTGACCGAGCACGCCCAGGGGCCGCCGACCGAGGAGCTCCTCCAGCTGGCCGCGGTCGACAGCTACGTCACCGTGTTCTGGTGGTGCGCGGGCCTGTTCGCGGCCGGCGCCGTCATCTGCGGCCTGCTGATCCGCTCCGGTCCGCTGCCCGCGCCCGCGTACGGGGAGAAGGCCGCGGACACGACGGAGAAGGCGCATTCCTGACGCGACCACCGGCACGGAAGCCACCCCGAAACCGCACACGGCAGACCGGGCGGCCCGCGGCAGCGGGCCGCCCGAGCACGTGGGCGGCGCCCGCGGACGGCGGCCCTCCACCGGCCGGCCGACCGCACTGACCTGGGTCGGCGCCGCACGCGCCAACTGAACGCCAAGTCGTTGGTGTGTGGTGGCCAAGCGGGTTGCCGGATGCTGGATTGGCGCTTCGGGCAATGACGCTGGTCTGGGTGGAGGGCCTTGTGAGCCGGAATCCGGTGCAGAGACGTGGGTTGTTTTTGGGTGTGTTGGCGCAGCGTGCGGCTGTGCGGCACGGGTCGGTGTTGCTGACGCTGGATCATGATCTGGATGTGCTGCCACAGGCGGGGCGTCGGATCACGGTCAATGAGCTGGCGTATCACGTGGGTGATCTGGCGGGGCGGCTGGCGGCGGCGGGGTTGCGGGCCGGGGATCATCTGGTGGTCTACAAGCGGCCGAACTTCGACTCGTGGATCCTGGGCACCGCCGCGGCGCGGGTGGGTGCGGTGCCGGTGATGCTGTCCCCGGCGCTGGACGCGCCCACCGTCGCCGCGCTGATGCGGCGTCTGGGCCGTCCGCGGCTGCTGACCGACGCCGCAAAGCTTCAACTGCTGGCCGGTGAGGACCTCGACACGCTGGCCGAGTCGGTGATCACGGTGGCGGACCTGGCCGGGCTGGAGGACTCCCCGGGCATCCGGCCGGTCTTCACGGGGCTGGACGAGCCGGCGATGATCACGCACACGTCGGGGACGACGGGCCTGCCGAAGCTGGTGGTCCACACCGCCCGCACCATGCGCACCCGGCTGCGCCCGCAGCTGTTCATGCTCGGCGTCATGCCCCGGCGCGAGACCGTCGCGATCAGTATCCCGTTCGTGCACTCCCGGCTGTTCGCCGCGATGGCCCTGGTCCTGACCAAGGGCATGCCGACGCTCCTGGTCAACGACCAGAGCCCGGACGCGGTGGCGAAGTTCTTCGTCAAGAACCGGCCCGGGCTCATCGAGGCCCTGCCCAACTCCTTCCTGGCCTGGGAGGAACTCGTCGACGACCCCCGCCGCCCGTTCGCGTCGGTGAAGTACTTCTCCTCCACCTTCGACGCCATCCACCCGCGGACCGTGCGCCGCCTGCTGGACTCCTCGCGGCGCCGGGCACCGCAGTTCTTCCAGATCTACGGCCAGTCCGAGGTCGGCCCCGCCGTCGGCCGCCCCTACTACCGCCGCCACGCCCGCGAGATGGACGGCCGCTGCGTCGGCTTCGCCCTGCCCGGCAGCGCCAGAGTCCGCGTCGTGTCCCAAAACGACGCCCCCGTCGGCGAGGACAACCCCGGCTTCATCGAGGTCCGCTGGGACGGCATCGCCAAAACCTACCTGGGCGAACAGGACCGCTACGACGAGAACGTCCACGACGGCTGGTGGCGCACCGGCGACGTCGGCTACCGCACCCGCGCCGGCTGCCTGCACATGCTCGACCGCGAAATCGACACCATCCCCGGCGTCGGCTCCGTCCTGGAAATCGAGGACGCCGTCCTGGACCGCCTGACCGAACTCGTCGAACTCGCCGTCGTCCCCGGCCCCGACGCCACCGCCGTCCCCATCGTCTGCACCCGCGACGACCAGCCCGTCGACCCCGACCGCTGGCGCCAGGCCACCACCGACTACCCCCAACTCACCGCACCCGTCCACCTCCCCCTCGCCCAACTCCCACGCACCGCCACCCTGAAGACCCGCCGCGTCGAACTGTCCCGCATCCTCCACGACAAACTCCAAGAACAATCCTGATAACCGCCGCCCGCACCCGGCGGCGTGCACGTTACCGAGGAGATTCACGATGAGCGTCCGCATGTTCCGTGCCAAGATCAAGGAAGACAAGGTCGAGACCGCGGAGAAGGCCGCGAAGGAGCTGTTCGCGGCGATCGAGGAGGCCAAGCCCGAGGGCGTGCGCTACTCCTGGTGCAAGCTCCCCGACGGGCAGACCTTCGTCCTGGTGGTGGACCTGGAGGACGACGAGAAGAACCCGCTCCTCACCATGCCCGCGTTCCAGGAGACGATGAACGGGCTGAAGAACGAGTGGATCTCGGAGCCGCTGGCCGCCGAGATGATGACGTCGGTCGGTACGTACCGCCTCTTCTACTGAGACGTCGGCCCGCCCCGCCGCGGGCGGCGTGGACGGGCGCGCATTTCCGGGACCGCGCGGTTCCGGGTACGGGCGAGAGCCATCGGCCAGGAGCCGGCGGCCGCCACCCCCCCCGCGGGGCCGTGGCCGCCAACTCGATGCCAATCGATAACGAAGGCCCCTTCAAGGCGTGTGGCCGATGCTCATTGCGCCGGCCGGGTGTTTGCGATGCCCCGGCCGGCTCTGGCGAGGAGCTTCTCTCGACGCGTCTTGTCATGAGTCCAACAGAAACGTCGAAACGGAGGAACAGGCGAAGATGCGTAGTCTGAAGAGGTTCCGCATACCGCTCGCCGCCGCCGCGGCGGCAGCGCTCGCCGGTGTGGCAGCCGTGCCGTCCGGCCAGGCGACGGCGGCGGGCACGGGCAACGGCACGCTGCCCGGCGATGCCCCGGTCGAGGTGGTGGCGGAGGGCCTGCACTCGCCCCGCGACCTGACCTGGACGCCCGACGGACGGCTTCTCGTCTCCGAGGCGGGCGGCATCAAACAGCTCTGCGACAGCGCCGACATCATGACGGCGAAGTGCTTCAGCACCACCGGCGCCATCACCGACATCACCGACGGCGAGCCGGAGCGGGTCGTCGAGGGGCTCGCGTCGAACGTGAACAACGCCGAGGTCGTCGGCCCGAACGCGATGGAGTACGTCAACGGCAGGCTGCACGTGCTGATGGCGGGCCACAGCATCGGCATGCCCGACTGGCTGCCCCGGGACCTCACCCGCACCCTCAAGCGCCAGTACGGCCGGGTCCTCCAGATCAAGGGTGACCGGGCCCGCCCGGTCGCCAACCCGGGCCGGGCCGGCTTCGAGTGGATGACGGAGAACCCGGACCTCATCAGCGAGGACCCGACGTCCAACCCCACCTCGATGGCCGCGAAGCCGGGCGGCGGCTTCTACTACGTGGACGCGGCCGCGAACATCCTCGGCGAGATCGACCGCTGGGGGCGCGTCGAGGTCCTCAAGTGGATCCCGAAGGCCCCCAACGGCGCGGACTCCGTGCCCACCTGCGTCGACGTCGGCCCCGACGGCGGGGTCTACGTCGGCCAGCTCACCGGCTTCGGCAACACCGGTAAGAACGCCGCCAACGTCTACCGCTACGACCCGGAGACCGGCGAGCTGAAGGTCTGGGAGAGCGGCTTCGCCACCATCTCCGGCTGCGGCTTCGGCGCCAACGGCGACTTCTACGTCACCCAGTTCGACACGACGGGCTTCCCGTCGCCCGGTGACCCGCAGGGCGTGGTCACCCAGATCGCCAAGGACGGCACCCGCACCGAGCTTGGCCTGGGCAAGCTGTTCGCCCCGCAGGGCTTCCTGGCGGGCCCCGACGGCTCGGTCTACGTCACCAACAACAGCGTGTGGTACCCGGTCGGCACCACGAACCGCTGGGACCAGGGCGAGGTCGTCAAGATCGGCTGACCCCGGCCGCTGACCGCAGCGGAAAGGCTGCCGTCGGCCGGGCACCCGGCCGACGGCTTCCTTGCCGCGGCGGCCGGCTTCGGCCGAGCGCGTTGTCACCACCACCAGCTCACCCCACTTTTCGAGGAGATGAGAGCTCGATGCGACGTCTCGCACGATGTCGGATGCCGCTTGCCGCCCTGGCGGCGGCAGCGCTCGCCGGTGTGGCGGCCGGATCTTCCGGACCGGTGGCCGCGGCCGCCGATCACGGCAGAGGTTCGGGCACGCTCAGCAAGGACGCCGAGGTCGAGGTCGTCGCGGAGGGGCTGTACTCGCCGCGCTCCCTGGCCTGGGGCCCGCGCGGCCGGCTGCTGGTCTCGGAGACCGGGACCCCGCCCCTGACGGCGCCTTCCGAGTGCAACATGCAGTCGGAAGAGATCGTCATGGAGATGAAGTGCTTCGGCTTCACCGGGTCGATCGCCGACATCAGCTCCGGTGAGCCCAAGCGCATTGTGAAGAACCTGCCCTCGGCGCTCAACCTCCAGGACATGATCGGCCCGAACGGCCTTGCCTACAGCCGGGGCCGCCTCTACACGCTGCAGGCGGGCGCGCCGCAGGCCGTCCCGGACGGCGACTGGCTGTCCGACGGCCTGCGGAACAAGATCAAGCCCGTCGTCGGCACCCTGATGGACGTCACCAACCCCCACCGGCCCCGCGTGGTGGCCCGGCCGGGCGAGGCCGACTACGACTACATCAACGACAACCCGGACCCGACGCCCGACTTCGACGTGGCGAACCCGTACTCGCTGACGAAGAAGCGGGGCGGCGGCTTCTACTACGTGGACGCCGGCGCCAACGTGCTCGGCGAGATCGACCGGTGGGGCAACACCGAGATCCTCACCAGCTTCCCGCCCAGCCCGGCCGGCTCCGACGCCGTACCCACCTGCGTCGACCAGGGCCCGGACCGCGCCGTCTACATCGGCGAGCTGACCGGCCACGGCAACACCGGCGAGGACGGCGCCAAGGCCGCCAAGGTCTACCGCTACGAGCCGTGGAGCGGTGACCTGGAGGTCTGGCAGCGCGGCTTCAGCGCCATCACGGGCTGCGGCTTCGGCAAGAAGGGCGACTTCTACGTCACCCAGGCCACCTCGTCCGGCTTCCTGCCGACGCCCGACGACGAGGGCGGCAGCGTCATCCAGATCGGCCGGGACGGCACCCGCACGGAGCTGGCCAAGGGCGAGCTCTTCTTCCCGCACGGCTTCCTGGCGGGCAAGGACGGGTCGATCTACGTGACCAACAAGTGCCTGTGGTGGCCTCCGGGCACCACCGGCGACTGGGACGGGGGCGAGGTCGTCAAGATCGGCTGATCGGCGACCGGACGTCCTGCCGGGGCCGGGCCGTGGCTGCCAAGCCGCCGGCCCGGCCCCGTTCACTTTCCACCGCAGTGCTGTAACGGAGGGGTCTTCATGCGAGTTGGCATCTGGTTCGTCGGCGCCCGCGGTTCGGTCGCCACCACCGCCCTCGTCGGCGGGCTGGCGCTGCGCGCCGGCCTGGCCGATCCCGTGGGCTGCGTCACCGCCCACCCCGAGCTGGCCGCCGACGCGCTGCCGGGCTTCGGCGACCTGGTCTTCGGCGGCCACGACGTGAGCACCGGCCCGGTGGCCAAGAAGGCCGAGCAGCTCGCCGCCGCCGGCGTCGTGCCGGCCCGGCTCGTTCACGCGCTGGCGGCCGACCTCGCCGGGGCAGAGTCCGAGCTGCGGCAGGCGCCCGCCGGCGACACGCAGGCCGAGACCGCCGCGGCGGTCGTGGCCGACATCGAGGCGTTCGCCGGGCGCCACGGCCTCGCCCGCGTCGTCGTCGTCAACGTCGCCTCCACCGAACCCGTCGCCGACCCGCACCCGGCGCACGCGAGCCTCGCCGCGCTCGACGCGGCGCTGGCCGCCCCCGGCCAGGTGCTGCCGCCCAGCTCGCTCTACGCGTACGCGGCGTTCACGGCCGGCTGCCCGTACGTCGACTTCACCCCCTCCACCGGGGCGCGGCTGCCCGCGCTGGACGAGCTGGCCGCCGCCCGCGGCCTGCCGTACGCGGGCCACGACGGCAAGACCGGCGAGACGCTGCTGAAGTCCGTGCTGGCGCCGATGTTCGCCATGCGCAACCTCGCCGTCCGCTCCTGGTCGGGCATCAACCTCCTCGGCGGCGGCGACGGCGCCAACCTCACCGAGCCCGGCGCCAACGCGGCGAAGTCCGTCAGCAAGCAGCGCGTCCTGCGCGAGACGCTCGGCTACGCGCCCGAGGGCGACACCCACATCGACTACGTCGCCGACATCGGCGACTTCAAGACCGCCTGGGACCTCATCACCTTCGGCGGCTTCCTCGGCACCTCCATGCGGCTCCAGTTCACCTGGGAGGGCTGCGACTCGGCGCTCGCGGCGCCGCTCGTCCTCGACCTGGCCCGGATCTCGCTGGCCGCGCACGCCGCCGGGCGCTCCGGGCCGCTGACGCAGCTGGCCTTCTTCTTCAAGGACCCGCTCGGCGACGGCGACCACGCGCTGCCCGCGCAGTGGGACGAGCTGCGCACCTTCCTCGACGGCCTCGGCGACGCCGGCTCCGGCGGCTGAGCCCTGGAGACCGCGTGAAAAGCCGGGCAGGGCGCGGTGCTGCGCGCCCTGCCCGGCCGTCTCCACCGGCGGCGACGGCCGCCCGCGCGGCGGTGGCTAGGCGGGGTAGTTTCCGTAGCGCCGCTCCCGTCCGCGCAGGTCCCGCATCGCGGTGTCGAACTCGGCCTTCGTGATGTCGGGGAACAGGACGGGGGAGAAGTGCAGTTCGGCATACGGGGACAGCAGCGGGAAGAAGGACGACATCCGGATCGCCCCGCCCGTGCGGATGAGGTAGTCGACGTTCTGCGGGACGTAGGCGTTCTCGGCCAGGATCTCCTCGGTCATCTCGGGGATCTTGCCGTTGAGCCGGTTGAAGATCTGGACGACCTCCTCGGTGAGGGACATCCCCATGATGTAGTGCAGGGTGAAGTCCGCCTCCTGATTCGACTTGTCGCGCAGTTCCTCCAGTTCGATGAGGTACCGCTCGGGCACCAGGTGCAGCGATCCGGAGAAGTCGAAGCTGAGGTTGTCGTGGACGCGCCTGACTATGTCGTTGAACGCGACCAGGAACGTCGTCACCGCCGGCTCGGGGCGGCTGAAGTTCGCGGCCGAGGAGGTCGTGATGTACAGGGTTTTGATGCCCTCCCCGCGGGCCCACCCCATGAACTCGACCAGCTTGTCCGCCATCGCCTTGTAACCGTCGTCGAGGGAGACACCGTTGGCCTTGGACCAGCGGCGCATTCCGTCGGGCAGCAGCATCAGATTGGTCATTCTGATCTCCTTCGGTTGCGTGTTCTGTCTTCTCGTGGGCGTACGCGCGCAGGCGTGACCGCGCGAAGGCCGGAAAGCATTCGACGAAGAGAGGTGAATTCGGTTCGCGGGCGGCCGCCGCCGGGCTACGGGACGGCGAGCCCGGCGGCCTGCGGCAGCCGGCCGGCGGCGTTGGTGGCCACCGCGAGCACGCCGCCCAGCCAGGGCGAGTAGTCGTCCGGGCGCGCCGCCAGGTCCGCGCGCAGCTGCTCCGGCGGCACCCAGCGGACGTCGGCGACCTCGGCCGGGTCCGGGTCCAGCGGCACGTCCGCGGGCACCTGGCCGATCACGACGTGGTCGTATTCGTGCTCGACCCGGCCGGTGTGCGGGTCCTCGGCCCGGTAGAGGTAGACGCCCGCCTCGTGCAGCGCGACCCCGCTCAGCCCGATCTCCTCGACCAGCCGCTCGGCGGCGGAGGCGACCACGGCCTGCCCGGGCGCCGGGTGGCCGCAGCAGGCGTTGGCCCAGCGCAGCGCGAACCGGGTCTTCACCTTCGCCCGCTGCTGCAACAGGACGCGGCCCGTGCCGTCGAGCAGCAGCACCGAGTACGCGCGGTGCAGCCGGCCGGGCGCGGCGTGCGCCTCGGAGACCTTGAGGGAGCCGAGGGGGGTGCCGCCGGCGTCGACGAGTTCCACCAGTTGCGATTCACGGGTAACCATGGCGGGTCTCCTGGCTGCTGGGAGGGACAAGGCTGGCACGTCTCGCTGAGGAGGCCAGGACAGCGGCCGGTCCGGTTACCCCGTGCAGTTCACTCGGGCATGCCGGGATTCGACATAACTCGTGCTCCGCCGACATTCCCTCTCCGTAACCGTGTGCGGACGTGGATAAACACTCTCCAAGACGGGCGGGGGCCGTCAAGGTCGAGCCGGGTACACAGATATTGTCAGTTTGGGGACCGCCGCTCCCGGTGAAATTCCATTCCGGTGGCCGGTATTCCGGCGGCTACTCATGGCTGGATTTCGGTGTTTCCATCGGAGGCGGCGGCGAGACCGCGCTCCACCGCGGCGATGATCTGTGGCCGCAGCTCCTCGGGGCGGATGATCGCGTCCACCGAACCCACCCGCTGCGCCCGCTGGATCGAGTGCACGCCGTCGAACTCCGCCGCGACCTCGCCCAGCTTCTCCGCGCGCACCGCCGCCCACACGTTCTCCAGCCGGCCCGCGAGCTGCGCCCGCTCCCGGCCCGAGGCCGCCGAGATGCGGGCCTCCAGGTCCGCCACCCGGGGGTCGGCGGCCGTACGGGAGTCGACCTCCGCGGCGAAGACCACCGCCGCGGCCGGCGCGCCGCCGAGGACCGAGGCGTACGAGCCCTCCACCGCCAGCACCGTCATGCCCGGGTTCAGCGCCTTGGAGAAGACCACGAACGCGCCGCCGTGGTAGCGCGAGATCACGCAGAACACGATCGGGCCGCGGAAGTTGACGATCGCCCGGCCGATCTCGGCCCCGTACTCCAGTTGCAGCTCGCGCATCGACTCCGGCGACCCGTCGAATCCGGAGAGGTTCGCCAGCACCACCAGCGGCCGGTTCCCGCTCGCCGCGTTCACCGCCCGCGCGACCTTCTTCGACGAGCGCGGGAACAGCGTGCCCGCCGTGTACGCGTCCGGGCCGTCGGCCGGCGGGAAGCCGCGCCGCCGCACCGACCGCGACTCGATGCCCACCAGGCACACCGGCAGCCCGCCCAGGTGCACGTCCTGCACCACCGCCGTCTCCGCCTCGGCCATGTCGGCCCAGCGCTCCAGCACCGCGTGGTCCTGGTCGGCGAGCGCGCGCATCACCGTGCGGATGTCGAACGGCTTCTTGCGGTCCGGGTTGGTCTCGGGGGCGAAGATCTGGCCGACCGTGGTGAACTCGCTGCCCTCGACGGCGTGCGGGAAGTCGCAGACGTCCCGGTCGGCCGGGTCGGTGGTGGCCGCCCGGCGCGGGCCCGTCTCGCCCGGCAGCACGTAGCTGTGGTCGTAGTGCGACAGCAGCACGTCCCGCGCGGCCTTCAGGTCCGGCGCCCAGTACTGCGCCTGGCCGTTGGGGCCCATCACCCGGTCGTAGCCGCCGATGCCGAAGTTGTCCTCGGCGGAGACGCCGCCGGAGAAGTCCAGCGACCGCTTGCCGGTCAGCACCATCGCCGAGTCCGGCGTCATCACGAGCACGCCCCGGGTGTGCATCAGCATCGTGGCCTCGGCGTTCCAGTACGGCTGCGCGCCCACGTTGACGCCGGCGACGACCACGTTGACCTCGCCGCCGCCCTGGGTGAAGTGCACGATGCGGCGCAGCGCCCGCGCGATCCAGTCCATGTTCTCGGTGCCCGAGTCCATCGCGATCCGGGCGCCCGCGCTCAGCGCGTACCACTCGACCGGCACGGCCAGCCGCTCCGCCAGGTCCAGCGCCGCGACCACCCGGGCGCACTCCGCCTCCGACAGCGCGCCCAGCGCCTTCACCGGGTCGCCGAGGAGCACGACGCGGGTCACGCCCTCCGGGTAGCGCTCGGTCGGCGTGGTGGCCACCCCGGCCACGATGCCGGCCTTGTTGAGGCCCTTGGGTCTCTGCACCGGGACCAGCGCGCCGGCATCGTCGAGGTCGTGCTCGGTGAACGTGCCGCCCGCGCCGGCGATCATGCCGAACAGCTCGTACGGGTAGACCGTGCCCCGGCGCCGCACCCGCAGCACCTTCTGGCCGTAGTCGTCCAGCGGCTGAATCAGGTCGGTCGGCGGGTCGGTGACGCGCAGGCTGACGCCGGCGGCCAGGTCGTACGACACCTGCACCGCCGCGGGCACCAGCCCGCCGCGCCGGTCGCGCCGGCAGCCGAGGAACAGCACCTCCTCCACGCCCAGCCCCGCGGTCGTCGGCAGCACCCGCCGCGCGACCGCGTCGAGGTCCGCGAGCGTGAGGTCGCTGGGCGGCCGGACGTTGATGAAGATGCGGTTGGTGTCCTGGCGCTTGCTCGCCGGGTGCCGGATCTGCTCCTTGCGGATCGCGTCCAGGCAGGCGCCGAGCGCCGCCTCGACCTCCGGCAGCGCGAGGATGCGGCCGTCGTCGTCGCGCAGCGCCGTCAGGTCGCGCACCTGGGCCATGGCCACCAGCCGCTCGTCGGACCGGTTGTTCGGCGCGACGCAGCGCAGCAGGTAGACCTCCTCGTTCGCGGACGGCAGCCGGGTGAGGTCGAAGTTGCGCAGCCGGCGCAGCAGCAGCCGGCGGCCGATGAGCGGGTGCATGCCGCGCATCAGCTTGTCCTCGACCAGGCCGTCCGCGGTCGGCAGGAACGTGAAGTGGTGCGGCGCGGCGCCGTCGCGGCCGGCGACCGTCGTGGTGATGCGGTGCAGGCCGCCGGGCAGCTCCGCGGCCGACAGCGAGGTGCGCAGCCCCGCGGCCATGGCCTCGGCGTCGGCCGGCCGGCCGGTCCAGGTGAGGTAGAACTCGGCGACGACGGCCGTGGAGTCCGGCTCGGCCGCCGCCGCCTCCGCCACGGTCGCCGCCGCGGCGGCGAGGTCGTCGTAGTCGGAGACGGTCACCAGCAGCCGGTGCGAGACGCCGTCCAGGTCGTACGCGCCGAGGACGAACGGGCGCCCGCCGATGGAGTCGCAGCGCACGTCGGACAGCCCGTGGTCGCGGTACGCGCGCCGGCACAGCACCTCCAGCAGCGGGTCCGGGAGCGCGCCCGACCGGCCGATGCGCTCGCCGAGCAGCTGCACCAGGGACTCCGAGCTGGCCGACATGTCGGCGATGCGCGCGTCGCGGTCGGGCGCGTCCGGGTGCGCGTCGAGGTGGGCGAGGTGCTCGCGCACCTGGGCGTAGACCTTCTCGCGGGCGGTGCGCAGCAGCGGTTGGGCGAACCAGCGGTACACCAGGCTCCGGGCGAGCGCGCCCACCGACGGGAAGCGCAGCTGCGTGGCGCGGAGCAGATGCTCCAGCGCCCGGCTCACGGCCGGGCGCGAACGGGCCGGCGGCGGCTCCTCGTTGAGCCACTGCTGCAACAGGCCGGTGACCACCGCGACGTCCGTCCCGGCGGCCTGCCGGGCCAGGAAGATGCGGAAGACCGCCTCCTCCAGCGCGGGCGTACGGTCCAGGGAGTCGATGCCGTAGTGGCCCAGCACCCGGGTCAGCCGCTCCCGGAAGCCGTCCGACAGCCCGGCGCGCTCGGCGTCGAGGCTCTGCAGGTAGGTGTGGAAGTACTCGCGCGGGCTGCGCACCCACGTCTCGGCCGGGACCTCGTCGCGCTCCGGCTTGTTGCGGCTCAGCTCGGAGAGGTCGGCGAAGACCTCCAGCAGCCCGGCCTCGGCGGCCAGCGGCCGCTCCGCCAGCTCGGCGCGGACCGCGAGGTGCTCGGCGAGGGTGACCTCCGCGCCGCGCGCGTCGGCGTCGAAGCCGAGCAGCCGGCTGCGCAGCTCCGCCAGGCCGCGGTCGGCGCGCTGCGCCGCCGTCAGCCCGGCGGGCTCGGCGGGCAGGTCCAGGTCAACGCCTTCGGCGGTGGCGGCGGCCGCGTCGAGGTCGTCCAGCGGCTCCAGCCGCACCAGCGGCGCGCCGGTCTCGACCTGGCTGCCGACCGAGACCAGCGACTCCTTGAGCGACGCCCGGAACGGCGCGCGCAGCACCGTCTCCATCTTCATGCTCTCCAGCACCAGCACCGGAGCGCCCTCCTCGACCTCGTCGCCGACCCCGAGCGGGGTCGCGACCACCAGGGCCGGGGCGGGGGAGCGGACGACGCCGCCCTCGTCGCGGGCGACGCGGTGGGTCACGCCGTCGACCTCGACCAGCTGGACGGCGCCGTGCGCGCCGGTGGCCAGCCGGAAGCGGCGGCCGTTGAGCTGGATCTGGCCGGTGTGCGCGTCGAACCGCTCCAGCGTCGCGTCGACCGTACGCACGGACTCCGCCGGGTCCCCGGGGCCGCCGGTGACGAAGCCGACGCGGTAGCGGCCGGGGCCGGTCTCCACGACGGTGAGCCGGTAGCCGACGCCGCGCAGCGTGAGGTCGACGGGCCGGCCGCTCTCGTGGTGCACCTGCGGCCGGCCGCCGCGCGCGGTGGTCAGCAGCCGCCGCAGCTCGGCGCGCTTGCCGTCCTCGTACGCCTCGATCGCCGCGGCGGCGAGCGCGACGCCGGAGTGCCGCGGCGACGCCAGCCCGCCGCCGGCCCGTACCCGGTCGATCCAGCCGGTGTCGGCGCTGGCGTCGATCACCTCGGGCTCGTCGAGGAGGTCGAGGATGAAGCTCTTGTTGGTGGTGCCGCCCTCGATCAGCACGGTGGTGTCGCGCATCGCGTGCCGCAGCCGGGACAGCGCCTCGGCGCGGTCCCGGCCGTACGCGATGATCTTGGCGATCATCGAGTCGAAGTCGGCGGGGATGGAGTCGCCCCGGCTGACGCCGGTGTCGACCCGGATGCCCGGGCCGGTCGGGAGGTCGAGCCGGGCGATGCGGCCGGGGGCGGGCGCGAAGTCGCGGTCGGGGTCCTCGGCGTTGAGCCGGGCCTCGACCGCGTGGCCCAGCTCGGCGGGCTGGGTGCCGGTGAGCCGGCCGCCGGCGGCCACGTGCAGCTGCGCCTTGACCAGGTCCATGCCGGTGGTGGCCTCGGTGACCGGGTGCTCCACCTGGAGCCGGGTGTTGACCTCCAGGAAGGCGAACATGCCGTCCTTGGGCTGGTACAGGAACTCCACCGTGCCCGCGCCGCGGTAGCCCACGGCGAGCGCCAGCCGTTCGGCCGCCGCCTTCAGCCGCTCCGCCTGCTCCGGGCCCAGCACCGGCGAGGACGACTCCTCCACGACCTTCTGGTTGCGGCGCTGCACCGAGCAGTCGCGTACGCCCAGCGCCCACACCCCGCCCTGGCCGTCGGCGATCACCTGCACCTCGACGTGCCGGGCGCTCACCAGCAGCCGCTCCAGGAACACCGCGCCGTTGCCGAAGGCGCGCTCCGCCTCCTGGCTGGTGCGCTCGAACGCCTCGGTCAGCTCCTCCGCCCGGTGCACGGCCCGTACGCCCCGGCCGCCGCCGCCCGCGGTGGCCTTGAGCATCAGCGGGTAGCCGATCCGCTCGGCCTCGCGCAGCGCCGTGTCCAGGTCGTCGACGGGGCCGCGGCTCCACGGCGCAACGGGGACGCCGACCTCCTCGGCGAGCAGCTTGGCGCTGATCTTGTCGCCCAGCTTGCGCATCGCCTCGGCGTCGGGGCCGACGAAGGCCACGCCCAGCTTCGCGCACAGCTCGGCGAAGGCCGGATCCTCGGCGACGAAGCCCCACCCGACCCAGGCCGCGTCGGCGCGGGTCTCGACGAGGGCGCGCTCCAGCACGGCGAGGTCGAGGTACGGGCGGTCCGCGGCCCTGCCCAGGTCGTAGGCGAGGTCGGCGGCCCGTACGAACGAGGCCGTGGCGTCGGCGTCGGTGTAGAGCGCTACGGTCTCGGTCCGCGGCCCGCCGGCGGCGTTGAGCTCTCCGACGGCCTGGATGAGCCGCATCGCGGCCTCGCCGCGGTTGATGATCGCTATACGGCTGAACACCGGGTCGACCCTCCCAAGGTCAGCGACGGAAGAAGGCGGCGGGTGCGCCGCCCGTGGCCGTGAGACGGTCCTGCACCCCAGCGGACGAGTCGCGGTGCGGTGGCTGCTCACATGCGTGTCGGCGGACGCGCCGACGGCTGTTCCGCCGGCGCGCCCGCTCAGCGGGTGGGGCCGGGGGTGGCCCGGCCCACGGGTGCTTCAGGATTGTTCTTGGAGTTTGTCGTGGAGGATGCGGGACAGTTCGACGCGGCGGGTCTTCAGGGTGGCGGTGCGTGGGAGTTGGGCGAGGGGGAGGTGGACGGGTGCGGTGAGTTGGGGGTAGTCGGTGGTGGCCTGGCGCCAGCGGTCGGGGTCGACGGGCTGGTCGTCGCGGGTGCAGACGATGGGGACGGCGGTGGCGTCGGGGCCGGGGACGACGGCGAGTTCGACGAGTTCGGTCAGGCGGTCCAGGACGGCGTCCTCGATTTCCAGGACGGAGCCGACGCCGGGGATGGTGTCGATTTCGCGGTCGAGCATGTGCAGGCAGCCGGCGCGGGTGCGGTAGCCGACGTCGCCGGTGCGCCACCAGCCGTCGTGGACGTTCTCGTCGTAGCGGTCCTGTTCGCCCAGGTAGGTTTTGGCGATGCCGTCCCAGCGGACCTCGATGAAGCCGGGGTTGTCCTCGCCGACGGGGGCGTCGTTTTGGGACACGACGCGGACTCTGGCGCTGCCGGGCAGGGCGAAGCCGACGCAGCGGCCGTCCATCTCGCGGGCGTGGCGGCGGTAGTAGGGGCGGCCGACGGCGGGGCCGACCTCGGACTGGCCGTAGATCTGGAAGAACTGCGGTGCCCGGCGCCGCGAGGAGTCCAGCAGGCGGCGCACGGTCCGCGGGTGGATGGCGTCGAAGGTGGAGGAGAAGTACTTCACCGACGCGAACGGGCGGCGGGGGTCGTCGACGAGTTCCTCCCAGGCCAGGAAGGAGTTGGGCAGGGCCTCGATGAGCCCGGGCCGGTTCTTGACGAAGAACTTCGCCACCGCGTCCGGGCTCTGGTCGTTGACCAGGAGCGTCGGCATGCCCTTGGTCAGGACCAGGGCCATCGCGGCGAACAGCCGGGAGTGCACGAACGGGATACTGATCGCGACGGTCTCGCGCCGGGGCATGACGCCGAGCATGAACAGCTGCGGGCGCAGCCGGGTGCGCATGGTGCGGGCGGTGTGGACCACCAGCTTCGGCAGGCCCGTCGTCCCCGACGTGTGCGTGATCATCGCCGGCTCGTCCAGCCCCGTGAAGACCGGCCGGATGCCCGGGGAGTCCTCCAGCCCGGCCAGGTCCGCCACCGTGATCACCGACTCGGCCAGCGTGTCGAGGTCCTCACCGGCCAGCAGTTGAAGCTTTGCGGCGTCGGTCAGCAGCCGCGGACGGCCCAGACGCCGCATCAGCGCGGCGACGGTGGGCGCGTCCAGCGCCGGGGACAGCATCACCGGCACCGCACCCACCCGCGCCGCGGCGGTGCCCAGGATCCACGAGTCGAAGTTCGGCCGCTTGTAGACCACCAGATGATCCCCGGCCCGCAACCCCGCCGCCGCCAGCCGCCCCGCCAGATCACCCACGTGATACGCCAGCTCATTGACCGTGATCCGACGCCCCGCCTGTGGCAGCACATCCAGATCATGATCCAGCGTCAGCAACACCGACCCGTGCCGCACAGCCGCACGCTGCGCCAACACACCCAAAAACAACCCACGTTTGTGCATCGGACTCTGGTTCATGAGGTCCTCCACCCAGACCAGCGTCGTTCCCGGATACCGACGGATGAACGTGCAGTCCCGCAGCCACGCTCACCCAGCATCCGGGACCACGCTTGGCCACCGCACACCATCGACTTGGCGTTCACTTGGCGATTCGTCATGCGTCATTCGACAGAGCGGGCCGGTTCGCCTCAGGCGGTGATGACCTGGGGCTTGCCGACGGGCGCGTCTTCCTCCTCGGTCATCTCCTCGGCGATGCGCATGGCCTCGTCGATGAGCGTCTCGACGATCTTGGACTCCGGCACGGTGGCGACGACCTTCCCCTTGACGAAGATCTGGCCCTTGCCGTTGCCCGACGCCACGCCCAGGTCGGCGTCGCGGGCCTCGCCCGGCCCGTTGACGACGCAGCCCATCACGGCGACGCGCAGCGGGACCTCCATGCCGTCGAGCCCGGCGGTCACCTCGTTCGCCAGCTTGTAGACGTCCACCTGGGCCCGGCCGCACGAGGGGCACGAGACGATCTCCAGGCGGCGCTCCTTCAGCCCCAGCGACTCCAGGATCGCCGCGCCGACCTTGACCTCCTCGGCCGGCGGCGCCGACAGCGACACCCGGATCGTGTCGCCGATGCCCTCGGCCAGCAGGGCGCCGAAGGCCACCGAGGACTTCACCGTGCCCTGGAACTCGGGGCCGGCCTCGGTCACGCCGAGGTGCAGCGGGTAGTCGCAGGCGGCGGCCAGCTTGCGGTACGCGGTGATCATCACGACCGGGTCGTGGTGCTTCACGGAGATCTTGATGTCCCGGAAGCCGTGCTCCTCGAACAGCGAGCACTCCCACAGCGCCGACTCCACCAGCGCGTCCGCGGTCGCGCTGCCGTACTTCTCCATCAGCCGCTTGTCCAGCGAGCCCGCGTTCACGCCGATACGGATCGGCACCTCCGCCTCCGCGGCGGCCTTGGCGATCTCGCCGACCTTGTCGTCGAACGCCTTGATGTTGCCCGGGTTCACGCGGACCGCGGCGCAGCCCGCCTCGATCGCCGCGAAGACGTACCGGGGCTGGAAGTGAATGTCCGCGATCACCGGGATCTGCGACTTGCGCGCGATCTCCGGCAGCGCGTCGGCGTCGTCGGCCGAGGGCACGGCGACGCGTACGATCTGGCAACCGGACGCCGTCAGCTCCGCGATCTGCTGCAACGTCGAGTTCACGTCGGCCGTCACGGTGGTGCACATCGACTGCACGCTCACCGGCGCACCGCCGCCCACCAGCACGGCCCTGTCGTCGTGCCCGAGCTTCAGCTGCCGGCTCTCCCGCCGGGGAGCAACCTGCTGCGGCACCTTGGGCATGCCCAGGTCCACCACGTTTGATCATCCTCTCAATTGGGTCGTGCCGGGCCGGAGTCCGGACCCCGACGGTCTCGCTCTGCGTCAGCGGTCGCGGTACGCGACCCGCTCCGCCATCCTGTCCAGCCGTTCCCGCCAGCCGTCCGCCAGCGGCGCGTCCGCGAGCGCCGCCCGCGCGGTCCGTACGAGCTGGTCGATCCGGTCCTCCACCTCCTGCCGCACGCCGGAGGCGAGCAGCGCGGCGTGCAGCCGGGCGGGGTCCCAGTTCTCGCCGTCGGCGACCAGGGCGGCGACGTCCGCGTCCTTGGTGGCCGCGAGGGCGAGCAGCAGGTTCATCTTGTGTTCGCTGATGTCCAGGCCCGCGGGCTTGCCGGTGGCCGCGGCGTCGCCGAAGGCGTCCAGCAGGTCGTCGCGGAGCTGGAACGCCTCGCCGGCGGCGACGCCGTACGCCTCGAACGCCTCGCGCAGGTCCTCCCGGCCGGCGATGGCGGCGCCGAGGGCCAGGGGCCGGTGGATGGTGTACTGGCCGGACTTGCAGACGGCGACGTAGCGGGCCAGGTCCGGGTCCGGGGCCAGCTCGGCGGCGAGGGCCATGTCGAGCTGCTCGCCGATGAGCATCTCGGTGCCGAGGTGCGCCCACACCTCCCGGGCGGCGTCCGGCAGGCCGCCGGTGATCCGGTTGGCGTAGCTGAAGGCCAGGTCGCCGGCGACGATGGCGACGCTCTCGCCGTAGCGGCGGGACTCGCCGGCCCAGCCGTGCCGCTCGTGGATGCCGGCGTGCTTCACGTGCGCGGTCGGCCGGCCGCGCCGGGTGGGGGAGTTGTCGAGGACGTCGTCGTGGATGAGGGCGAAGGCGTGGAGTAACTCCAGACCCGCGGCGGCGTTGACGACCGCCTCCTCGGCGGGCGAGCCGTCGAGGCCGCCGCCGGCGGCCAGGTAGCCGCTGATGCAGAAGGTCGGGCGCAGCCGCTTGCCGCCCGCGGCGACCAGCTCGGCGATGGACTCGATGGGCTGCGCGGCGCGGGCGTCCACGCCGCCCCAGCGCTCGGTCTCGGCGCGCAGCAGGCCGTCGATGCGGGTGACGGCGCGGGCGAGCAGCTTCTCCCCGTCCTCCCCCGCCGGCGGTTCGGCGGCCTCGGCCTCGGCCTCGGCGCGCTCCGCGGGGGTTTCGAGCCCCGACGGCGGCCGGAACACGACGGTCTCCTTCGCGGTCACCTCCGACTCGGTGTCGACGTAGCCGAGGGTCGCGAGCCGCTCCATGACCTGCTGGACGAGGATCTCCGGCGCGCTGGCGCCGGAGCTGACGCCGACGGTCTCGACGCCCTCCAGCCAGGCCGGGTCGAAGTCGTCGACGGACGGGACCAGCCTGGCCGGGGTGCCGTGCGCCTCGGCGACCTCGACCATGCGGATGGAGTTGCTGGAGTTGGTGGCGCCCACGACCAGGACGAAGTCGCTGCGGGCGGCGATGGCCTTGACGGCGTTCTGCCGGTTCTGGCTGGCGTAGCAGATGTCCTCGCTGCCCGCGCCGACGATGTCGGGGAAGCGCTCCTTGAGGATCGACACGATCTCCGAGGTGTCGTCCAGCGACAGCGTGGTCTGGGTCAGGAACGCCGCCTCCGTCCCCGGCGGCAGCTGGACCTGCCGCGCCTCCTCGGCGTCCTCGACGATCAGCGTCCGGTCCGGCGCCTCGCCGTAGGTGCCCTCGATCTCCTCGTGGTCGGCGTGTCCGATGAGCAGCAGGGTGCGCTCGTCGCGGGCGTAGCGCCGGGCCTCCTGGTGCACCTTGGACACCAGCGGGCAGGTCGCGTCGATGACGTTGAGCTGCCGCCCGGCGGCGTTCTCGCGCACCTCGGGCGAGACGCCGTGGGCGGAGAAGATGCACACCGCCCCCTCCGGCACCTCGCTCTCGGAGTCGACGAAGACCACGCCGCGCTCCTCCAGTTCGTGCACGACGTGCTGGTTGTGCACGATCTGTTTGCGTACGTACACGGGCGCGCCGTGAATCTCCAGCGCGCGCTCCACGATCTCGATGGCCCTCTCGACGCCGGCGCAGAAGCCACGCGGCTCTGCGAGAATGACCTTCTTGCCGCCCGTTTGCTTCCTTTTTTCCACCGCGATAGCCATATGGGACAGGGTGCGGAATCCGTGGGACGAGCGTCAACAATCACGGTGGGGCAACATCTTGTCACGCCCCTTTCGAAACCGCTCCCACCTGCGCGTTCGTGGGTTGTCGACGGTGTGCCGGGACAAAAGGAGAAGGCCCGCGCCAAGACGCGCCGACGCGGAAATGCGCCGGGCGTCCGCACGGGCCGGAGCCGAATAGTGGAGCGGCGGACGAGCGCTCCCGCGTTACATGAATAATTGTCTCGTCCTACCGCTCCACAGCCATGATTATGACGGTGCTCCTTGGGCCGGACTGGGCTCCGACTTGGCGTTGGCTTGGCGGCTCGTGAGCCCGCCGGTCGATCGATCATTTGCCCGAAAAATGACAAGAGTCTGTCATGCCGGGCCGCCAGCAACATGTTGCCTCTCAAGACTCCTTGCTGAATTCGGTGCGCGCCCCGAGTGTTGTTCCATGACACTTCTTGATTCGCTCCGTGGTCCGCAGGATCTCAAGGACCTTGGGCCGAATGAGCTCACCGGCCTGGCCGCGGAGATCAGAGACCGATTGATCTCCACGGTGTCGGCGAACAGTGGGCACCTGGGTCCGAACCTCGGGGTCGTGGAGCTCACCATCGCCATGCACCGTGTCTTCGACTCCCCGCGCGATCCGCTTATCTTCGACACCGGCCACCAGGCGTACGTGCACAAGCTGCTGACGGGTCGGCAGGAGGAGTTCGCCACCCTGCGGCAGCCGGGCGGCATGTCCGGATACCCGTGCCAGGCGGAGTCGCCCCACGACCACGTGGAGAACTCGCACGCCTCGACCTCCCTGTCGTACGCCGACGGGCTGGGCAAGGCGTTCAAGCTGCGCGGCGAGGACGACCGCACGGTGGCCGCGGTCATCGGCGACGGCGCGCTGACCGGCGGCATGGCCTGGGAGGCGCTGAACAACATCGCCGCCGCCAAGTCCAACCGCGTCGTCGTCATCGTCAACGACAACGGCCGCTCGTACTCGCCGACGCACGGCGCCATCGCCACGCACCTCGCGCAGGTGCGGACGTCGCAGAAGTACGAGAACGTGCTCGCCTCCATCAAGTCGACGCTGCCGAAGACCCCGCTGGTCGGCGCGCCCCTGTACGAGACGCTGCACGGAATCAAGAAGGGCCTGAAGGACGTCCTCCAGCCGCAGGTCATGTTCGAGGACCTGGGCCTGAAGTACGTCGGCCCCATCGACGGCCACGACCAGGCCGGCCTGGAGCTGGCGCTGGCCCACGCCAAGGACTTCGGCGGCCCGGTGATCGTGCACGTGCTGACCCGCAAGGGCCACGGCTACGCGCCCGCGGAGAACAACGACGAGGACCACCTGCACCAGGTCGGGGCCAACACCGACCCGCTCACCGGCACGCCGGTGAAGAAGGGGTCGCGGACCTGGTCCCACGTGTTCGCCGACGAGATCCTGAAGATCGGCGGCAAGCGCGAGGACGTGGTCGGCATCACCGCGGCGATGCTGCACCCCACCGGGCTCGCGCCGTTCGCGAAGGCGCACCCGGACCGGGTCTTCGACGTCGGCATCGCCGAGCAGCACGCCGTCACCATGGCGGCCGGGCTGGCGATGGGCGGGCTGCATCCGGTGGTGGCGCTCTACTCGACGTTCCTCAACCGCGCCTTCGACCAGATGCTCATGGACGTGGCCCTGCACAAGCTGCCGGTCACCTTCGTCCTGGACCGCGCCGGCGTCACCGGTCCCGACGGCGCGAGCCACAACGGCATGTGGGACGGCTCCATCAGCCAGATGGTCCCGGGCATGCGCGTCGCCGCGCCGCGGGACGCCACCCGGCTGTCGGAGCTGCTGACGGAGGCACTCGACGACTCCACCGGGCCGACGCTGCTGCGCTGGCCCAAGGCCCCGGCCGGCGAGGAGGTCCCGGGCCTGGGCAAGCTGGGCGGCATGGACATCGTCGCCCGCCCCGTCGAGGGCACCGCCGCCGACGTGCTGCTCGTCGGCGCCGGCGTGATGGCCGGGGTGTGCGCCGACGCCGCGGCCCGCCTCGCGGACCAGGGCATCGGCGCGCTCGCCGTGGACCCGCGGTGGGTCAAGCCGGTGGACCCGGCGCTGGCGGCCGCGGCCCGGGACGTACGGCTCGTGGTCACCGTCGAGGACAACGGCATCTCCGGCGGCTTCGGCGACGCCGTCTCCCGCGACCTGCGCGACGCGGGCGTCGCCACCCCGGTGACGTGCTTCGGGCTGCCGCAGGAGTTCCTGGACCACAACACCCGCGGCGGCATCCTCGAACAGGCCGGGCTCACCGGCCAGCACATCGCCCGCTCCGTCACCGAGGCGGTCTCCGGCCGCCGCAGCGACAGCGCGGACACCGTCGTCGGCTCCCGCTGAGCACCGCCGTACGGCCCAGGGCCGGCCGTCCCCGACCGGGGGGCGCGCCGGCCCTGCCGCCGTGCGCGGGCCCGCTAGCCGGCGAGGGCGATGTCCATCTCGTCCAGCTCCGCCTTGATGTCGATCGCCGAGATCCGGCCGTCGGTGACGGTGAGCCGGAACGCCACGTGCGGCCGCCCCCCGACGACCCACACCAGGCCCTCCGTGCCGTCGACGTCCGCCAGCACCGGCGCCCACGTACGCCCGGCGAAGACCCGGTTGACCGCGTCCGGCCCGCGCAGCTCCGCCTCGACGCCCATCTGCACGGCGGCGGGGTCCGAGCGCAGCACGATGTCCGGGTCCAGCAGCTCCAGCAGGGCCTCGAAGTTGCCCTCCCGGGACGCCGCGAGGAACGCGCTCGCCAGGCTCGTCTTGCCGCTGCGCACCGCCGCCGCCGCGCCCTCCCGGTAGACCCCCACCGGCGTGGTCTTGGCGACCGGCGTGGCGTGCTGCACCCGCCGCCGGGCGCGGCTGGCCAGCTGCCGGGCCGCGGCGGGGGACCGGTCCACGATCGCCGCGATCTCGTCGAACGGCACGGCGAACATGTCGTGCAGCACGAACGCCAGCCGCTCCGCCGGCGACAGCGCGTCCAGGACCACGAGCAGCGCGAGGCCCACGGAGTCGGCGACCAGCGCCTCCTCCTCCGGGTCGTCCGGCGCGTGCTCGTCGCGGGTCTGGCCGGCCCGCTCGGTGTCCACCAGGTCCTCGGGACGGGACTTGCGGGACTGGAGCATGTTCAAGGAGACTCGGGCGACGATGGTGGTGAGCCAGCCGCCGAGGTTCTCGACCCGGCTGGTGTCCGAGCGGCTCAGCCTGATCCACGCCTCCTGGACGGCGTCCTCCGCCTCGTCGGTCGAGCCGAGCATCCGGTACGCGACGGCGCGCAGACGAGGGCGATCGGTCTCGAATCTCTCGGCCAGCCAGTCGTGTTCATGCATCTGGTCAGATCCTCCCACCCGTCAGCTCGGGAGTGAGCTTACTGGGTGAACGGGCCGGTGTGACCTGCGCCCCCGCATGATCCGCGAGGTGGGCAAACGCGTTGCCAAGTCGTCACCAAGCCGATCGCAAGCGAAATGGGCAAAGATACCGCTTGTGCACCGTGCTGAATGCACGGATGGCACGGCTGAATTCGTTGTAACCCGGGGTCTGACGACGGGAAACTTCGGGGAAATCTCTACCTACAGAAGGTGGATGCCAGGCATGTCGACTCTTTGCAAACCTGCGGTGAGTGTGCCGGAATACGTCATCACCATGGCAGAGACCCTCGAATTCGCCAAGAAGGTGCACGCGGGAAAGCCGCAGCTGCCGCTGGCGCTTCGTCTCATCGAGAAGACCGGGGTGCGCAAAAGGCACATCGTCCAGCCCATCGAGAAGACGCTCGACCACCCGGGTCTGGAAGAGCGCAACCGGGTCTACGAGGTCGAGTCGAAGCGGATGACCCCGCCGGTCATCGAAGAGGCCCTGGCGAACGCGGACGTGACCCCCCGGGACATCGACGCGATCATCTACGTGTCCTGCACCGGGTTCCTCATGCCGTCGCTGACCGCCTGGCTCATCAACACCATGGGCTTCCGCTCCGACACCCGGCAGATCCCCATCGCGCAGCTCGGCTGCGCCGCCGGCGGCGCAGCCATCAACCGGGCGCACGACTTCATCCGCGCCTACCCGGACACCAACGTCCTCATCGTCTCCGCCGAGCTGTGCTCGCTGTGCTACCAGCCGGAGGACGACGGCATCGGCTCGCTGCTCTCCGACGGCCTCTTCGGCGACGCCGTCGCCGCCGCCGTCGTCCGCGGCCGCGGGGGCACCGGCGTCACGCTGGAGCGCAACGCCTCGTACCTCATCCCGGACACCGAGGAGTGGATCTCCTACGCCGTCCGCTCCACCGGCTTCCACTTCCAGCTCGACCGCCGGGTCCCCGGCACCATGGAGCCGCTCGCGCCGGTGCTGCGCCAGCTGGCCACGAACCACGGCTGGGACGTCGAGAAGCTGGACTTCTACATCATCCACGCCGGCGGCCCGCGGATCCTGGACGACCTGAGCAAGTTCCTCAACACCGACCGGCACATGTTCCGGCACAGCTGGTCGACCCTGACGGACTACGGGAACATCGCCAGCGCCGTCGTGCTGGAGGCGCTGCGCCGCCTCTTCGAGGAGAACTCCGTCCTCCCCGGCGCCAGCGGCATGATCGCCGGCTTCGGCCCCGGTATCACCGCCGAGATGTCGGTCGGCAGCTGGGTCGGCGACGGCCCGCGGGAGCACGCGACCGGCACGCCCGTCGCCGCCGCCGTCGGCTGAGCCGCGCCCCGGCCCGCCCGCGCCTCGGCACACACCACGAAGGGGTAGAGATCGTATGACCAGCCTGGTCGTCCCGCCCGGTCAGGGACGGAAGCTCATCACCAAGGCGCAGGAGGTGACCTTCAAGGTCACCGGCGCGGACAACGGCTTCGCCTCGACCTTCGAGGTCGTCGTGCCCCCCGGTTTCGACGTCGGCGCGCACGTGCACCAGGACGCCAAGGAGTTCTTCTACGTCCTCGAAGGCGAGCTGGAGGTCTTCGCGTTCGAGCCCGTCGCCCGCACCGAGGACACCTGGCACAACTGGGAGTCCCCGGAAGGCGCCAAGCCCCTGCGCGGAGGCCCCGGCAGCTGCATGTTCGTGGACAGCGGCACCCCGCACGCCTTCCGCAACCCCACGGACACCCCGACGCGCATGCTCTTCCAGAGCTCGCCCCCGCCGGACCACGAGCGGTACTTCGAGGAGATCTGCGAGATCTTCTCCAGCGGCGAAACCGTGGACCCCGGCGCCGTGCAGCTGCTGCGGGACCGCTACGACGTCAACCAGATCACGCCGCTTCGCTACGGGTGACCGGCAACCGGTCTCCTGCAAGCGCCACGGAGAGGGCACGATGGACAGCATTCCCTTGGTTCACGCGAGTTTGGGCAAGCAGGAGCTGGCCGCCGTCGAGGAGGTGTTCGCCTCCGACTGGACGGCCGGCCAGGGCCCCCGGGGCAAGGCCCTGGAGGCCGAGCTGGCCCAGCGCTACAGCGTCGCCGACGCGGTCACCCTGAGCAGTTGCGCCGCCGCGCTGCACCTCGCCCTGCTCGCGCTGAAGGTGGAGCCCGGCGCCGAGGTGATCGTCGCCGACTACACCTTCCCGGCCCCCGCCCACGCGGTGCGCTACGTCGGCGCCACGCCGATGTTCGCCGACGTACGCGCCGACACCGGCACCGTCGACCCGCGGGCCGTCGCGGACCTCATCGGCCCGCGCACCGCCGGCATCATCGCCGTGGACACCGTCGGGCTGCCCGCCGACTACGCGGAGCTGCGGCAGCTCGCCGACCGCCACGGCCTGTTCCTCGTCGAGGACGCGGCCTGCGCCATCGGCGCCACGTACCAGGGCCGCCCGGCGGGCTCGCTGGCACCGGTCGCCTGCCTGTCCTTCCACGGGCGCAAGGGGATCACCAGCGGCGAGGGCGGCGCCCTGCTCGCCGAGGACCCGGCGATCGGCGCGGACGTGCGGCTGCGCTCGTCGTTCGGGATCGGGAGCATCTTCGACAAGGCCCGGGTCATCGGCCTGCCGATCCCGATCTTCACGGACGTCGGCTACAACTACAAGCTGTCCGACATCTCCGCCGCGATCCTCCAGGTGCAGCTCGGCCGGGTCGAGGAGCTGCTGGACCGCCGCAACGTGGTGGCCGCGCGCTACGCCGAACTCCTCAAGGACGAGGAGCTGGTCACCGTGCCGCACGTGCCGGCGGACCGCACCCACGCCTGGCAGTCCTACCTGCTGACGCTCGACCCCGGGGTCGACCGCGCCGGCGTCGCCGCCGACCTGCGCGCCCAGGGCATCGGCTGCGGGCACGGCACCTGGGCCAGCCACCTCCAGCCCGCGTACGACACCGACCAGAGCTGCCCCGTCTCGGCGGACCTCGCGCAGCGCCAGCTCGCGATCCCGATGCACGCGGAGCTCTCCGTCGACCAGGCCGAGCGCGTCGTGGAGGCGCTGCGGGCCGCCCTGCGCAACAACGTCAGTTCGGCGCGGCGCTACGAGGGACCGGCCGCGTCCCGTACGAAGACTTCCGGCACCGGCCGGCAGGCCACCAAGGGAGGAGCGGCATGAGCGACGGCCGTCCGACGTCCGATCGGATAATGCGGCTCATCACGGGCTACTGGGCCACCGGCATCGTGGGCACCGCGTCGACGTACGCGCTGTTCACCCACATCGAGGACGGCGCCCGCACCGTCGACGCACTCGCCGCGCGCGCCGGGATCTCGGTCCGCGGCGCGCAGGCGCTCCTCGACGGGCTCGTCAGCCTGGAGCTTCTCGAACTGCGGGCCGGCGAGTACCGCAACACCGAGGAGGCCGCGGCCTTCCTGGTGGACCACCGGCCGACCAGCCTCACCGGCTTCGCCAAGGTCAAGATGGGCCACATGGGCTCCCTGGTGGACCTGCCCGACGTGGTGCGCGAGGGCGCCCCGCTGACCACCTCGGTGGTCGAGGTCGCCGACAACCCGCACTGGGAGGCGCTGGTCCAGGCGCTCGCCGCGCAGTCCGTCGCGGTGGCCGAGGTCGCCGCCGACGCCCTCGGGCTGGCCGGCGCCGGCGAGTTCTCCGTCCTCGACATCGGCGGCGGCTCGGGCATCTACTCCGCCACCTGGCTGGGCCTGAACCCGGCCGCCCGCTCGACCCAGCTCGACTGGGCGCCGATCAACAACATCGCCCGCCGGCTGCTCGCCGAGCGCGGCGTCGGCGACCGCGTCGACCACATCGACGGCGACCTGCACACCACCGAGCTGGGCGAGGCCGCGTACGACTATGTGGTGTACTCCAACATCGCCCACCAGGAGGGCCCCGAGGACAACATGGCCCTCTTCGCCAAGGTGAAGAAGGCCCTGAAGCCCGGCGGCACCCTCGTCATCTCCGACTACGTCGTCGACGACGACCGCGGCGGCCCGCGCTTCGCGCTCCAGTTCGCCTCGGAGATGCTGCTGAAGAGCAGGCACGGGAGCACCTGGCGGCGGGCCGACTACCACGCCTGGCTCACCAAGACCGGGTACGAGGAGATCACGTTCCAGCCCACGCCTTCGCCGACCACACTGATCTTCGCCCGGTAAGGGACGAGCCGGTCGTGTGCATGGGGGAGCGGGACAGGTCATCGGAGGGAACGCAGTGAGCAGCCCTGTTGGCAATCGAAAGGACGCCTCGGCGCACGCGCCGTCGGCGGTCGTTCCCGGCACCTCCCGTGAAGTGACGCCATGAGCGCCGGCGTCGTGGTGGCACCGAAGGAGGAGCACGAGGAGGCGCTGGGACTCGCCGACCTGTTCGCCGGCCGGACGACCAGCCCGGCCGGGTACATCGGCGCCACGCCCACCTCGCTCATCGGCCGCGCCCGGGACCTCGACCGGCTGGCCGCCGCGCTGGCCACGCCGGACGCCGGGCTGGTGACGGTCACCGGCCCGGCCGGGGTGGGCAAGAGCCGGCTGGTCATGGAGTACTTCCGGCGCCTGGGCCCCGGCCCGGGCGGCACCGTCGAGGTGTTCGACTTCGGCCAGGTCACGGACACCGCCGTGGGCGCGCTGATGCTGCGCCAGCTCAAGGAGCAGTTCCACGAGGGCTCCACCTCCGTCCGCTCGGCCCTGGAACGCCTCGGACCCGGGCGGCACACCGTGCTGTTCGACCACTACGAGGATGTCGCCGATGAGCTGGCGCCACTGCTCGCGGAGTTCCGGCGGAGCTGCCCGCAGGTACGGATCGTCACGGTCGGGACCGCCCGGCTCGGCCTGTACGGCGAGCGGGTCGTCCGGCTCCGGCCGCTGGCGACGGGCAACGGCGTACCGGCCGACCTGCCGGCCGTCGCGCGGATACCGGCCGTGGAGCTGTTCGTACAGTGCGCGCGGGCGGTACGGCCCGAGTTCAAGCTGACCGCGGCCAACTCCCGGCACGTGCTGGCCCTCTGCCGGCTCGTCGGCGGCCTGCCGTTCGCCATCGAGCTGGCCGCCGCGCAGGTGAAGCTGGCCGAGCCGGACCTGATCCTGGAGCGCTTCGAGCGCGGCGCCGGCGACCTCACGCGCCTGGACCGGCACCCGTACTCCCGGCACGCCGGCGTCTCCGACATGGTGGCCTGGGTCTTCGCCCGGCTGCAGCCGGACGAGCGCGCGCTGCTCGACCAGCTGGCGGTCTTCGAGGGCCCGTTCACCACCCGCGCGGCGGCCGGCGTGCTGGCGGGCTTCGACGCGGCCGGCTACCGGACCATGGAACGCCTCATCGACGCCAGCGTGCTCGTCCCCGACGAGCGGCACGACGGCGAGCTGAGCCTGAGCATCCCCAGCCCGGTGCGGTCCGCCGCGGTCCGCTCGCTGGCCCGGCAGCCCGGCTACCCGGCGCTGCGCCGGGCCCACGGCGAGTACTTCCGTACGCTCGCCGCCGCCCGCACCGGCCCCGAGCCCGGCGCCGCGGCCGCGCCGCGCCCCGCGCCGGGCCCGGAGACGCAGGCGGACCTGCTCGCCGCCTTCGGCTACTGGCGGGAGGCCGGCGACGGCCGGTCGATGGCGGTGCTCGCGGGCGCGCTGCGCGAGCAGTCCGCCGGCACCGCCCAGATCCGGCAGTGCCTGCGGCTGACCGAGGAGGTGCTGCGGACGGGCGTCGAGGACGCGCGGCTGCACGCCCGTACGCTGGAGGCCGCCGGCGAACTCGCCATGCGGCTGGGCTCCGCCGCGGCCCGCGGCTACCTCGCCCAGGCCCGCGACGCCCACCGCGCCGTGCACGACGACGCCGGCGTGGTGCGCTGCCTGGGGCTGCTCGGCGACGAGGCGTACACCGCCGGGGACCTGGAGCGGGCCCGGCGCCGGTTCGAGGAGGGCCTGGCCGTCCTCGCCGCGCCCACCCGCCCCGGCGGCGCCGGCGCCACGGGCGACGCCGCGGCCGCCGCCGGCCGGTACCTGACCCGGCGGCTCGCCGTGGTGCTCCGCGAGGCGGGCAACCTCGCCCGCGCCGACGAGCTGGCCCGTACCGCCCTGGCGGCGGAGCTGGGCCGCGAGGACTTCGGCGGCGCGGTGCCCGCCCGCTACGTCCTGGCCTCCGTCCGGCTGCTGGAGCACGACTCGGCGGAGACGCGCGCCCTGTTCGCCGACGCCGCGGAGCAGATCGGCGGGCTGCCGGACGTCGCGGAGCAGCCCGAGTGCCTGGAGCTGCTGGCGATCGCGCTGTACAAATGGCGCCGTATCACCGACTGGCGGCTGCTCACCGCCACGCTGGGCCTCGCCGAGCGGCTGCGCCGGCGCCAGGGCCTGACCCGGCCGCGCCCGCTCACCGACCTGACCACCGCGATCCTCGCCACCGCCAGCCAGGAGCTGACCGCCGACGACTACACGTGGGCGTGGCGCTCGGGCGCCGACCTCTCCTGGGAGGCGGCCATGCGGCTGATGCCGGCCGAGGAGACGAAGCCGGCCGTGGCCGCTCCGGAGGTGCCCGACGACATCGCGGACATCCTCACCAAGCGGGAGCTGGAGGTCGCGCTGCTGGTGTCGGAGGGGCTGACGAACCGGGTCATCGCCCGCAAGCTGGGCATCGCGGAGTGGACCGTCGTGAACCACCTGCGCAAGGTGATGCGCAAGCTGGGCTGCCAGTCCCGCGTCCAGGTGACCAGGCGGCTGGCCGTCGGCTGACGCCGGCGACCGGGCCGCCGCCCGCGGCTGTCCGCGGCAGCTCTCGTTGCTGTCGCGGACGGCCGCCGGCGACCGCGGCGGAAGGCAGCCCCCCGTCCCGCCTTCTGCCGCGGTCGTCCCCTCCGGGGGCCGCTACGGCTTGCGCGCCACCGCCGCGTACTGGGACACCTCCGCGTCCAGCGCCGTCGCGCCGGAGTCGGCGCCGGCATCCCGGTCCGGCCGCCAGCGGTGCGGGGCGACGAGCCCCGGGGCGACCGGCTCCAGCCCGGCGAAGAACGGCTCTATCGCCGCCTTCGGGCGCGCGGTCAGCGGGATGCCCTGCCCGTGGTAGATCTCCATGACCCGCCCGATGTGCTCGGGCGCGAAGTCGACGGTGCCGTGCGACAGCGCCAGATAGCTGCCCGGGGCCAGCGGCTTGAGCAGCGCCTCCATGATCTCGTGGGGGGCGTCCCGGTCCGGGATGAAGTGGAAGAGCGCGTTGCAGGAGAGCGCGACCGGCCGGTCGAGGTCGAGCGTGCTCCGCAGCTCGGCGGCCTCCAGGATGGTGTGCGGCGCGGTGACGTCGGCGTGCAGGTACGCGGTGCGGCCCTGCGGCGTGCTCGTCATCAGCGCCTCGGCGTAGCGCAGCACGAGCGGGTCGTTGTCGGTGTAGACGACCCGCGCGGCCGGGTTGGCGTCCTGCGCGACCTGGTGCAGGTTGGGTTCGGTGGGTATGCCGGTGCCGATGTCGAGGAACTGGTCGATGCCCGCCTCGGCGGCCAGCCAGTGCGTCGCGCGGCGCATGAAGGCGCGGTTGACGCGGGCGGCGGTACGGGCCTGCGGCCAGACGGAGAGCACCTGCCGGGCGGCGGCGTGGTCCACCTCGTAGTTGTCGTGCCCGCCGAGGATGTAGTCGTAGATACGGGCGGGGTGGGCCCGGGTCCGGTCGACGTGCGGCGGGCCGGGGGTCTCGTCGGTCACGGGTTCGGTCCGTTTCGGTCGGGCCGGGCGGTGGCGGAGGCGGCGTACGGGGTCGCGTCCCGCGGGGTGGTGCGAGCGATCACGGGCTTCGCCCGCCGGTGCCGGGTTCGCGATGGTCTTCTTCGTGGGTGCGGCACGCGAGGTGGCCCGGTCGGGTACCGGTGATGCCGCGGCCGGAGCACTCGGCGTGACCTGCTCGTTCCGGTCCGCTGATCGGCTGTACCACCCGGCGGGACGCCATGCGTACGGGACGACCGCGGCCGGCGGCCGGGGTGCGGGCTCAGGAGAGCAGGAAGTCCGCGTCGCCGTTCTTGATGCCCGCGATGAACGCCCGCATCTCGGCGGCCGTGTAGATCAGCGCGGGGCCGTCGGCGGCGGTGGACTGGCGCAGCGCCACCCGGCCGTCGGGCAGCCGCTTCACCTCGACGCAGGCGTCGCCGTTGGGGCCGCTCCACGGCTTGTCCCAGCCGTCGGGGCCGAGGTCGCGGGCGGGCATGCCGTTGTACACCTGGTCGCCGGCCGGGGCGGTGGTGCCGCGGCCGTCGTCGTGCGTGCCGTGCATGTGCGTCATCCTGATACTTCCTTCCGGATGTTGGCGAGGATGTTCTCGGTCTGATGTGCCGGCGGGGCCTGGGTGGATATGCGGTTGAGGGCTTCGAGGCACTGGGAGACCAGCGCGGTGTCCTCCACGTAGGCGGGGCCGGTCATGCTCTCGCTGTAGCCGAAGTCGCCCAGCTCGGCGGCCGGGAAGCGCAGCAGGTGCAGCGGGCCGTACATGGCCGGGTGCGGGCCGGTGTCGAACGGGAGCACCTGGAGGGTGACGTTCGGCATCCGGGCGGCCGCCATCAGCCGGTCCAGCTGCGCCCGCATCGTCCGCGGCCCGCCCACGGTGCGCCGCAGCGCCGCCTCGTCGACGATGGCCCAGAGCCGCAGCGGCTTCGGCTCGCGCAGGAGCAGCCCCTGCCGCTCCAGGCGCAGCGCCACCCGGCGTTCGCGCTCCGCGGCGGCCAGCGGCAGGTGGCCGGCGGACAGCAGCGCGCGGGCGTAGTCCTCGGTCTGCAACAGGCCGGGCACGCAGTGCGGTTCGTACGCGCGGACGAGGCTGGCGGCCGACTCCAGGCTCACGTACAGGCTGAACCGTTCCGGCAGGACGTCGCGGAACCGGTGCCACCAGCCGGGCCTGTTGGCCTCCTCGACGAGGTCGAGGAAGTCCCCGATGTCCGGCTCCGGCAGCCCGTAGGTGCGCAGCAGCTTCTCCACGGAGGCGTACTTCAGGCCGACCTCGGCCTTCTCCATGCGCCGCACGCTGGTCGCGTTCACGCGCAGCGCCCGCGCGGCCTGCTCGGGGGTGAAGCCGGCGCCCTCGCGGAGGTTCTGGAGGCGGCGGCCCAGCACGATCTGGCCCGCCGTGGGGGCCGGCTGGCCGGATATCGCCGTGGGGGCCGCATCGCCGCCCGCTCGCGCCATGCGCTGCACCTCCGGAGCCGACTCGGGGTGTCGTGGGGGAGTTCGCCGGTGCGCAGTGTGTCACGCCGGGGGACCGCTCGCAGCGATATGCATTCCCGGGTGTGCAGTCTGCAAAACGACGCTTGCGATCTGTGGGCGGCGCACGCATAGTTGGCGCGTGACGCCGTTCACACGGCCGTCCGCCACCCGCGCCCGAGGCTCCGGGGCGGCCGGACGCCGTGGCCCCCTCGACGGACGTACGGAAGGCACCCGGCCCATGGCCTCCTCATCCCACAGCGCGCCCGGCGCCGCGGCCCGCCTCGCCCTCGCGCCGTCCGGCGAGAGCTTCGAACTCCCGGCCCGCCCCGCCTCGGTGGCCGAGGCGCGCGCGTACGTCAGACGGCTGACCGGCCGCTGGCGGCTGTGCGACGACGTGTGCGGCGCGGCGCAGGTGGTGATCTCCGAGCTGGTGACCAACGCCGTCCTGCACGCCGGCGGCGGCCGGATTGTCTGCCGGCTGGCGCCGCGGCCGTACGGGGTCCGGCTGGAGGTGCGGGACCAGGGCGGGTCGTACGGGGTGCCGATCCGCACCGTCGCCGGGCCGGAGGACGAGTGCGGGCGGGGGCTGAGCCTGGTGGCCGCGCTCAGCGAGGCGTGGGGGACGGAGCCGTCGGGGGCGGGGTTCGCGGTGTGGGCGACGATCGGGGCGCCCGCCCCGGCGTGAGGGCGCGCGGGCGCCCCGGGGCCCGCGCCGCGGCCGCCCCGGCCGGGGCCCGGCGCCGCACGCCGGGGGCGCGCCGCGCGGCCCGGCGGCCGCCGGGGCTCAGGGCGTACGGCCGATGAACGCCAGCAGGCGGGTCTGCGCGTCGGCGCTCTCCGGGACCTCGACGCGCGGCCCGTAGTGGCCGCTTCCGCGCAGCACCTCGTCCATCGGCAGCATCCCCTCCAGCAGCGCGGCGCACTTGTCCGCGTCGAGGCGCTCGTCCTGGCCGGTGGCCCGCGCCAGGTCCCAGGTGTGCATGAAGACGTCGGCGGTGTAGAAGCGGTCGACGGCCCGGTCCAGCGGGACCTCGCCGATCTGCGGGTGCGACAGCTTCTTCCCCGCCGTGGCCGGGTCGTCCAGGAGCGCCTGCACGGCGTCGCTGTGGACCTGCCAGGCGGCCACCGGGTCGTCGTCCACCGAGGGGCCCGCCGGCAGCTCGATGCCGGTGCCGGTCTTCAGGAAGCCCGGGAACCAGTCGGTCAGGTGCCGCACGACGTCGCGGGCGACCCAGCCCTCGCACGGCGCCGGGCTGTCCCAGGCGCCCGCGGGGACGCCGCGGACGCGCGCGGTGAAGTCACCGGCGACCTTCCGGTGCTCGTCCGCCGCGGACGGGCCCGCGCCGCCGCGGTCGAGCAGCTCGTCCAGCCGCTCGTACCCCTCGCGGATGCCGGTCTCGGCGCCGCTGGAGATCATCGCGTCGCGGGACTCGACGGAGTCGAGCAGGGAGGTGGCGGTCAGCCGGGTGCGGCCGCCGAGGTCCTCGAAGACGGCCGTCTCCAGGCTGACGCTGTCGGGCATGCCCTCGTAGGTGAAGGTCTGGACGATGCGCTCGTGGGGGCGCACCTCGTGGAAGACGCCGTGGAAGCCGTACTCGTTGCCCTCGTCGTCGGTGTGGACGTACCGGTACGAGCCGTCGGTGCGGGCGTCGTACCGCTCGATCCTCATGGTCAGCGCGCGTGGGCCGAGCCACTGGACGACCAGGTCGGGGTCGGTGTGCGCGCGGAACACGCGCGCGGGCGGGGCCTCGAACTCCCGGGTGATCACGATGGTGGGAAGCGTGGGGTCGACGGTGATCCCGGTCTCGTTGCGGTGGCCGGCGGGTGTGGTGCTCATCGGAGACTCCTTGCGTGGAAACCCCCGGCATCAGCCGGGGGAGGAACCGCATCCCGTGCCCGGAGCCGGGCAGCGGCGCAGCACGCTCCGCTGACCGCCCAACGCGCTCCGCTCACACGGGATCTGATAGAATGTGAGGCGTGCCGCAGCAGGTCAAGCGGGCTTTCAAGTACCGCTTTTACCCCACGGACGTGCAGGCAGCGGAGCTGTCGCGCACGTTCGGCTGCGTCCGCCTCGTGTACAACAAGGCGCTGGAAGAGCGCACCCGCGCCTGGTACGGGGAGCAGCGCCGCATCTCCTACGTGCAGTCGTCGGCCGCGCTGACGCAGTGGAAGCAGACCGAGGAACTCGCCTTCCTGTCGCAGGTGCCCTCCGTCCCGCTCCAGCAGGCACTCAGGCATCTTCAGACGGCCTTCGGGAACTTCTTCGCCAAGAGGGCCAAGTACCCCCGGTACAAGTCCCGGAAGAAGTCCCGCGCGTCGGCCGAGTACACCCGCAGCGCCTTCAAGTGGCGCGACGGCAAGCTGACGCTCGCAAAGATGGCAGAGCCCCTGAACGTCCGGTGGTCGCGTCCCCTGCCCGAAGGCGTAGAACCGACCACGGCGACCGTGTCCCGTGATGCGGCAGGCCGCTGGTTCGTGTCCCTGCTGTGCCAGGACACCATCACCCCGGCCCCTGATACCACGAACGCGGTCGGTCTGGACGCCGGCATCACCTCCCTGGTGACCCTGTCCACCGGCGAGAAGATCGCCAATCCCCGGCACGAGCGCCGTGACCGCGCCCGCCTGGCCCACGCGCAGCGTGAGCTGTCGCGCAAGACCAAGGGCTCGGCGAATCGGGAGAAGACCCGGCGCAAGGCCGCCCGCTTGCACGCGCGGATCGCCGACCGGCGCCGCGACTTCCTGCACAAGCTGTCGACTCGTCTCGTCCGTGAGAACCAAACGGTCGTGATCGAGGACCTCACCGTCCGCAACCTGCTGAAGAACCACTCGCTCGCGCGGGCGATCTCGGATGCGTCGTGGACGGAACTGCGCGCCATGCTGGAGTACAAGTGTGCCTGGTACAGGCGCGAACTCGTCGTGATCGACCGCTGGTTCCCCAGCTCGAAGCTGTGCGGAACTTGCGGCACGGTCGCGCAGAAGCTGCCGCTGAACCTCCGCGAGTGGACGTGCCGCTGCGGCACCGTGCATGACCGCGACGTGAACGCGGCACGCAACATTCTGGCCGCCGGGCTGGCGGCGTCTGCCTGTGGAGATGGTATAAGACCTCAACGGGAGTCCTCCCGGACGGGGCAGTCGTCGGTGAAGCAGGAAACCCAGCGGGCGACCGCTGGAACTCCCCGCCCCTAGGTGGGGAGGAAGTCAAGATGCTTCTTCTTCCTTCGTCGTCCGGGTTTCCGCCACCGGCTCCCCGTCCTGGGCGGCCATCCGCTCCAGGACGGCGTCCAGACGGCGGAAACGGTCCTCCGCCGCCCGCCGGTAGCGCTCGATCCACTTCGTCATGAGGTCGAAGACCTCGGCTTCCAGATGGCAGGGCCGCCGCTGGGCGTCCCGGCTGCGGCTGACCAGCCCGGCGTCCTCAAGGACCCGGATGTGCTTGGACACGGCCTGCACGCTGACGTCGTACGGCTCGGCCAGCTCGTTGACCGTGGCGTCGCCGGAGGCGAGGCGGGCGACGATGTCGCGCCGGGTCGGGTCCGCCAGCGCGGAGAACACCAGCGACAGCCGTTCGTCGGGTTCGGGCACCGTGGCCACCTGTCTCTTCAACTGTTCGGTTGAATAAACCGTAAGGCAGGCCCCGGGCGTGGTCAACCGGTCGGTTGAACAGCCTGGTGGATCAGGTCCGGGGCGGGACGCCGCAGCTCGCGCCGGAGCGGGCCGGGAGGAGGGGGAAGCGCAGCCGGTAGCGGTGGCGGGAGACCAGGCGGTAGACGGCCGCGGCGGGGCGGCGCACCGGCCGGGCGGCGAGGGCGCGGCCGAGGAGCCGGCCGGCGCGGTTGCCGCTGCGGAGGGTGCCGGCGATGGCCAGAGCGCCGCCGGGGTACGGGGCCGCGGCGGCGGACCCGGACCCGGCCGCCGCCCGGCCGCCGGCCGCCCGCGCGGGTCCGCTCTTCTCCACCGGCTCCGCCCCGACCAGCACCACCTCGCGCAGCAGCCGCTCCTCCGGCACCCCGTACGCCGCCACGTCCACCGACTGCCACGGCACGATCCGCACCCGGGGCGCGAACCACCGGCGCCCGAAGTCGGCCCACCCGGTGCAGAAGCCGCAGTCACCGTCGTACAGCAGCTGCATCTCGCGCCTCCTCGGTCCCGTACCCGTCCTCGTTCCTCCCCTCCAGCATGTGATGGTGGGGCAGCCCGGGCAAAACCGCCGGCGCCCCGGCCGGCAGCGCCAGCCCGGCGCGGGCGAACAGCGCGCGGTACTCGCCGAGGGTGCGCTCCCGCCCGGCCGTCAGCACCATCATCTCCACGTCGCTCAGCGCCAGCGCCACGTCCGCCTCCCCGCGCGTCCCGCCACCGCCCCCGTCCCCGCTCCCGCCCCCGGCCTCCGGCAGCACCGGCGCGGGCACCAGCACCCGCCCGCCCGGCCGCAGCGCCGCCCGGCAGGCGCGGAGCAGGCGCACGCAGTCGTCGTCGCCGAAGTTGTGCAGGATGTTCTTCAGCAGGCAGGCGTCGGCCGGGCCGCCGGCGCCCGCCGGCACCGCGGCGAAGAAGTCGCCCTCCACCAGCGCGCACCGGTCCGCCACCCCCGCCGCCCGCAGCACCCGCGGCGCGGCGGCGAGGGCCGCGGGGCGCTCCAGCAGGGTGCCGCGCATCCGCGGGTACGCGCGCAGCAGCGCGGCCAGCAGCGTCCCGTCGCCGCCGCCGACGTCCACGAGGTGACCGACGCCGCCGAAGTCGAAGCCCGACACCACCGGTGCGGTCTGCGCCGCGGTCACCGTGCCCATCGCCTCCGTGAACCGCCCCGCCAGCGGCCGGTCCGCCTCCAGCGCCGCGAAGAGGCCGGTGCCGTGGGCGTGCTGGAAGGCGGAGCCGCCTTCGCGCACCGCGTCCTCCAGCGCGCCGTACGCCCCCCACACGGCCGGCTCGCCGTACAGCTCCGCCAGCCGGCGCAGCCGCGGGTCGTCCCGGAACAGCTCGCCGAGCAGGGTGAGTTCGTACCGCCCGCCGGGCCGTACGGTCAGCAGGCCGAGCGCCGCCGCGGCGCGCAGCAGGCGGCGCAGGGAGGGCTCGTGGGTGCCGGTGGCACGGGCCAGACGGCCGGCGGGGAGCGCGGTGCCGGCGAGGGCGTCGGGGATGCCGAGGCGAACGAAGGCGGCGGTGACCCGGGAGAGCGCGAAGCCGTAGACGAGGGCGCCGGTGGCGGCGCGCAGGGCGGCGTCCTCGTCGGCGCCGCCGCGGTCTCCCGCCGGCGCCCCCTCCCGCGCCGGTGTCCCCTCCTGCTCCCGCGTACGCTCCCCGCCCCCGTCGTGCGTCGGCTCGCTCATGCTCCGGCCCTCCCGCTCGGCGTCCTCGTGCCCCGGAACGTAGGACCGGCGCCCGCGCCCGCGCATCCGCCGTTCACCGGAGGGCCCACCGCACACGAGCGGGCCACGGGGGATTGACAGCCGCCGGACCCGCGCGCCACGCCCCTGCCCGTAAACCGGACCCCGGCGCCGCGTCAATCCGCAGAACACCTCCCCACCCGCCGCCGAGACGGTGCATCGGCCGGATGCCGGGCCCCGCCGCCGGACCTAGCTTCGGAACCTCCCGACGAAAGGAGTGGTCATGACACCGACCATGCAGCCCCCCACGACGGAGGACTCCCGCATCGCCGTCTGGGCGCAGCGGAACGCGGCCGAGCACGACGAGCACTTCGCCGCCCCGGCCGACCGGGTCGTCCCGGTGCTCTTCACCCCGCTGATCGCGCTGACGGTCGCCGGGGCGGTCGGCTGCGCGCTCGGCCCGGCCACGGCCTTCGCCACCGCGTTCGGCTACCACGACGGCACCTCGCCCGACGCCCCCGACGGCGCCGCGGTCCGCGGCCGTTCGGTCGACCAGCTGACCGGCGGCCACCCGGGCATGGTCTGACGGCCGGCCCGCACCCCCGCCGCCGTACGGCCTGACGTCCGGCACCGCCCGCACCCCGGCACCGCCCGGCGTCCGGCCGGCCGCGGCGCTCCCGGGCGGACGGCACCCGCCGCCGCCCGGGAGCGCACCGCCGCACCGCCCGAAGGGAGACCCGCCCCGTGACACCCCCCGATGCCCCACCCGCCCCCGCCCCCGCCCCGGTCGCCGCCGCCCGCCTCCTCGCCGGCCGGCTCTGCGGCGGCCGCGACGACATCGACACCGTCTTCCGCAAGCTGGAGCTGATGACCTCCGTCGGCGCCACCATCGGCGCCGTCGAACAGCTCGCCACCGCCGACACCCTCGCCGACGACGGCCTGTTCTCCTGGCCCGTGATGCGGCTGCGCGCCCCGCTGTGGTGGCGCCGCGCCGGCGAGGAGCGGCTGGCGAAGGTCTTCGGCTACCCCGGCGTCGTCGGCCTGGTGCAGACCCGCGCGCTCACCGGCCTCGGCCTGCTGCTGCCCGGCGCCACCCGCGCGCAGCGCGGCGTGCTCGCGGCCACGATGTGCGGCACCGCGCACGGCCTGCACACCCGCATGGGCGGCTTCGGCCTCGACGGCTCGGACCACCTGACGTTCGTCAACTACGCGGTGTCCGCCGCCGAGAAGGCGTTCGGGCACGACCCGCGGGCCCGCGAGACGCTGGTGCGCTTCCTCGCCGCGCAGGTCTGCATGGCGTACTTCACCTCGGGCGCGGCCAAGCTGATCTCCCCGGTGTGGCGCGACGGCACGGCGATCCCGGAGATCTTCCGCACGAGTACCTTCGGCGACCCGCTCTTCTTCCGCGCCGTACGCGACCGGCCGTGGCTGGCGAAGTCGGTGGCGTGGGCGACGATCCTGGGCGAGATGGCGTTCCCGCTGGTGCTGGTCGCCCCGCGGCCGGTGGCGCGCGGGATCCTGGCCGCGGGTACGGGCTTCCACCTCGGCAACGCCCGCTTCATGGGCCTCAACCGGTTCGTGTGGTCGTACTGCTCCACCTACCCGGCGCTCGCCCACGTCTCCCGCTCCCTCGGCCCCCGCGCCCGCCCCGGCGCCCCCCGCACCACCGCCCCGTACGCCGCCGCCCGCCGCCTCCTCCGCACCGCCGCCACCCCCCGCGGCGCCGCCGCCGTCACCGTCGGCGCCGGGCTCGCGCTGCTGGCCGGCGCCGCGGCGCGGCGGGCCGACCGGGTACGCGACGCCCGGCTGCGCCGCGACGCGCCCGGCCGCCTCCTCACCGTCGCCGGCCGCACCGTCCACGCGCTGCCCCGCAACCCCGGCGCCGACGGCCCCGCCGTCGTCTTCGAGAACGGCCTCGCCGCCCCCGCAACCCAGTGGGGCTGGGTGCAGCGCGGCCTCGACCCGCGGACGCCCAGCACCGCGTACGACCGCCCCGGCATCGGCTGGAGCGACGCCGCCGACCGCCCGCAGGGCCCGGACGAGGCCGCCGACGTCCTCGCCGGGACCCTGCGCACGCTCGGGATCGAGCCGCCGTACGTCCTCGTCGGCCACTCCGTCGGCGGCCTGCTGATCCGCACCTTCGCCCGCCGCCACCCCGAACTCACCGGCGCCCTGGTGTTCGTGGACGCCACCCACCCCGAGCAGTTCGTCCGCTCCCCGCGGCAGCGCGAGGCGCTGCCCTGGATCCGGCAGCGCATGACGACGACCGGCCTCCAGGCGGCGTTCGGCCTGCTGCGCTACTCCGGCCGCCCGCAGCAGATGAGCGGGCTGCCGGGGCCGCTGGGCGAGGCGACGGCGCGGATCGTGCGCCGGCCGCGGCTGTGGCGTACGGCGCGCGAGGAGCTGGCCGAGTCGCAGCGCACCTGGGGCCCCGACGCGCGGCTGCCGCTGCCGGCGACCGACACCCCGGTCGCGGTGGTCACGGCGGGCGAGACGGTGCGCAGCGATCCGCTGCACGCCGAGCTCCAGCGGGAGCTGGCGCTGCTGTCGACGGTCTCCCGGCACGACCTCGTCGAGGAGGCGGGGCATGAGTCGCTGGTGCTGGACGAGGCGCACGCCGCGCACGTCGTACGGGCCGTGGAGTGGGCGCGTACGCGCGCGGCGGCGGGCCCGGCCCGTGCCGTACCCGCCGAGCCCGCCCCCGAAGGAGCCCAAGGAGACCGCACATGACCACCACCGGCACCGCACTCCCGCACACCGCCGCCCGCTACGGGCTCTACGGCGTCCTCGCCTCCTGGCTGGGGCTCACCGTGGCCAAGCAGTTCCGCAGGACCCCGCGGTTCCTCACCCGCATCGATCCGATCAACACGGCGATCCCCGTCACCACGTTCTTCGCCCCCAACCCCGGCCGCTCCGACATCCACGTCCTGAAGCGCGAGCGGCTCGCGGACGGCGGCACCACCCCGTGGTCCGAGGCGCCGATGCTGGAGCGGCGCACGCTCCGGCACATGATCTGGCACCCCGGGCGGCGGGTGGAGAAGCTGCTGCCCGACACGGTCTCGGAGCTGACCCAGCTCGCGCTGGACGAGAAGCGCATCGAGGTGCTGCAACTGACCATCCCCTACCTGGCGCTGCTCACCTTCGTCACGCACCACTGCCCGCACCCGCCGGGCGCCCGGCGGGTCCAGTTCCTCGTGGTGTCGTCCGGCGGCTTCGACGAGGAGGAGGAGCCGCGCACGCTGTTCGCGTCCGACTTCCACGAGCTGCCGCCGAGCCGCCGGACGTGACGGGCCGTACCTGACGGGCCGTACGTGACGGCCCCGCCGTGACCGCCGCCGCGCCCCGGCGCGCCGTGCCGCCCTCAGGCGCGGTGCGCCGGGTGGGCGATCAGCGACTGCCGCAGGGCGGCGATCACGGCCTGGGTACGGTTCCCGGCGCCCAGCTTGCGCAGGATGTGCCCCACGTGCGTGGACACCGTCGCCGGGCTGATGCACAGCGAGCGGGCGATGGCCCCGTTGGACATGCCCGCCGACATCAGGCTCAGCACCCGCTGCTCCCGCTCGGTCAGCACGTCCACGCTCACCGGCAGCGGCCCGCTGAGCACGTCGCTCAGCCGCCGCGACACCCGGCGCAGCAGCCGCGGCGAGACGAACAGGTCCCGGGAGGCCGCCGCGTACAGGGCGGCCGCCGTGTCGAACACCGAGTCGTCCGGCAGCATCACGGCCGACGCCCCCAACGCCAGCGCCTGCGACACCTGGCTCTCCTCGCCCCCGCAGACGACGGCCAGCGGCCGCGGCCGCCCCACAGCCCCCGCCCCGGCGCCGGCCCCTGCCCCGGCGCCGCCGTCCTCTGCCCCGTACTCGGCCGTCCCCCGCGGCGGCACCAGCCGCCGGAACTCGCGTACGGACTCCGCGGTGGCCGCGGCCGGCCGCGCCAGCCAGACGTCCACCCGCCCGGCCTCCGGGCGCGAGACGGCGTCCGCCACCGCGGCGCCGCTGAGCACGATGTCGATGTGGAACTTGTCGAGTGCGAGCCCGAGCACGTGCGACAGGTGCCGGCGGTCAGGCGTCACGATCCCTACGGAAAGCACGCGAACTCACCTCACTGATACGGATCTGGTCGCGCAGAAAAACCCGACTGGTCAGTTCGCAAGCTACCGCCGTACCGGCCGGTGACCGGCGCGTGGAACGCGGCGGATCGTGCCCGGTTCGGCCCGTTTCCGCGGCGGCCGCCCCCGCCCTGAACGGGCGCGACGGCGCGCCCCGGCCGGTCCGACGGGCCCGCTTGTGGCGAAAACCGCCCTGTATCGTGGCCGACTTCCGCCCCACGCGCGCCTGTCCACGGGCTGAAGTTCAGCGCGGCCGGGCACCGGGGAGGCGCCGGCCCTCGACCACCGGCTGCCGCAGGCCCGCCGTCAGTGCGCGATGCCGTCGATCAGCTCGCGCGCGCCCTGCCGCAGCAGCGCCAGCGCCACCGACGTGCCGAGGTCCGGCGGGGTGAGCCGCCCGGCGGACTCGCGGGCGTCGAGCACGGTCTTGCCGTCCGGGGTGAACACCCGGCCGCGCAGCCACAGTTCGTCGGGCGCGGCGGTGGCGAAGCCGGCGATCGGGCTGTTGCAGTGGCCCTGGAGCACGTGCAGGAACATCCGCTCCGCCATCGCCTCCCGGTACGTCTCCGGGTGGTTGAGGTCGCTGACGACGTCGATGGTCGCGGTGTCGTCCTCGCGGCACTGCAACGCCAGGATCCCGGCGCCCAGCGGCGGGCACATCGTCTCCACCGGCAGCACCTCGGTGATCACGTCGGCCCGGCCGATGCGCTCCAGCCCGGCCACCGCCAGCAGCAGCGCGTCGACCTCCCCGGCGTACAGCTTCGCCAGCCGGCGGTTGGCGTTGCCGCGGAACGGCACGCACTCCAGATGCGGGTACGCGGCGGACAGCTGCGCGATCCGGCGCACGGAGGAGGTGCCGATCCGGGTGCCCGCGGGCAGGTCGTCCAGGCCGAGCCCGCCGGGGTGGACCAGCGCGTCGCGGATGTCGTCCCGGCGCAGGAACGCGGCGAACGTCGTCCCGGCCGGCAGCGGCCGGTCCGCGGGCACGTCCTTGACGCAGTGCACCGCGAGGTCCGCCGCCCCGGTCACCAGCGCGGCGTCGACCTCCTTGGTGAACGCGCCCTTGCCGTCGACCTGCGACAGGTCGCCCAGCCACCGGTCGCCGGTGGTCTTCACCGGCACGACCTCGGTGCGGATGCCGGGGTGCAGCGCGGCCAGCTCGGCGCGGACGCGCTCGACCTGGGCGAGAGCCATGGGGGAGTCGCGCGAGACGATGCGGATGTGCTCGGGCACGGACATGGCGTACACGATAGTCCGTCAGAAACGGCCCCCGCGGCCGGGCGCCGGCGGTCCCGGCCGACGGTCAGTTCAGGCCGGGGGCGGGTGCGGGGTGCGGGCTGCGGGCGTGGTGGTCCACGATCGCCGCGCTGATGGACTCGCTGGTCGCGATGAAGTCCTCGACCTGCTGTTCGCTCAGCCCGGACGTCGAAGCGTCCTCAAGGGTCGACCACATCTGCTCAAGCCGGTCGCGCATGGCCCGTCCCGCCTCGGTGAGGTACACGCGCATCGCCCGCCGGTCCTCGCTGGACTTCTCCCGCACGACCAGCCCCGCGTCCTGCATCCGCTTGAGCGACTTGGAGACGGTGGAGTGGTCCAGGCCCACGGCGGCGAGCAGCTCGGACTGGCTCTGCCCGTCGCGGTCCAGCAACTGCATCAGCAGATGCTCCTGACCCGGGTACAGGCCGAGGTCGCGCAGCAGCTTGGCCGCGTAGGCGCGGTGGGTGCGCGCCAGGGAGAAGATCGCATAGCTGAGGCGGCCGGTGCGCTCCGGCCACCCGGCCCCGGCGCTCTCGCCCCGCTCGGCGGACTCCATGGGACCTCCCGGACCTGTCGGACAGTTACGTGGCTGGCAACGGGAATGAGCATAGCGCGACGTCCGGCCTCTCTCCCCCATTTGCGTGGCCGACCACATATCTGTACTGTCGAAGTTACGTGGCCGACCACATATCGGTCGGACGCCTCCCGGCACCACGACAGCCATCACCACCACACCCGGGGAGAAGCCCATGTCCCTCAACCTGTTCACCCCCGAGGACTCCGCCGTCCTGCTCATCGACCACCAGGTCGGCACGATGAGCTGGATCCGCTCGGCGCCCTTCGCCGACGTCAAGGCCAACGCCCTGGCCCTGGCCAAGGCGGCCAGGGCACTCGACATCCCCCTGGTCCTGACCACCTCGCTGGAAGACCACGCGCAGGGCCCGCTGCTTGAGGAGTTCCAGCAGGTCGCCCCGGCGGAGTTCGCCGACCGGATCCAGCGCGTCGGTGTCGTCAACGCCATGGACGACCCGAACTTCGCCGACGCCGTGCGAGCCACCGGCCGGCAGAACCTGATCATCGCCGGGGTCACCAACGACGTGTGCACCGTCTACCCGACGCTCACCGCACTCGACCGGGGCCACCGCGTCCAGGTGGTCGCCGACGCCGGCGGCTCGATGAGCACGCTCGCCGACGAGGTCGCCAGGCAGCGGATGGCGAACGCCGGCGCCGGCATCACCTCGACCAACATGATCCTCACCGAGCTGGCCCGCCACTGGGCCACCCCTGCCGGCGAGAAGCTCATCCCGATCGTCGGCGAGCTGATCCCGACCTGACGCCCCGGTCCGACATCCCGGTCCGACCTGCCCCCTTCTCCTTCGAGGAGTACCCATGTCCATGAGCTACGTCGCGCAGCCCGACCAGCAGCAGACCCTTGAGTGGCTGGACGGCGGGACCTTCTCCGTCCTGCTGGACGGCCAGGCGACCGACGGCGCACTCACGGTCGGCCGGTTCCGGGTGAACAAGGGCGAGGCGCCACCCTTCCACCTGCACACCCGGGAAGACGAGATCTTCCTGCTCATCAGCGGCACCGCCCTGCTCTGGGCCGGTGACGAGGAACTGGAGCTGAACGAGGGCGGCATCGTCTACCTGCCACGGAACCTGCCGCACGGCTACCGCATCACCTCCGACACCGCGGACCTGCTGATGATCGCCACCCCCAGCGGCATCGAGGGCATGTTCCGCAGCGCCGGACGCGACATCACCACACCCCGACCCGACGGTTTCGAGATCACCCCGGACGCGCTGGCCGCCGCGGCGGACAGCCACGGCCAGCTCGTCCTCGGCCCACCGCGCTGACGCCCCGCACACGGCGGCGCCGTACGTCGCACGCGAAAGTGGGCGGGGCCGCCGCCCGTGAGCCGGTGCGCTCCCGGGCGGCGGCCGTGCTGTGCGGTGCCTGGTCGGCCGGCGGTCAGCGGTGCCGGACGCCGGGGACGGTGAACGACGGCGGGCCCGCGGGGAGGTCCACCGTGTACCGGTCGAGGTAGCTGTCCAGGTACGGCGAGCGCGCGCCGCCGGTCGGCACGTCGTCGGCGGGGCCGTCCAGGGCCAGGTGCAGCGTGGCGCCGCGGACCCGGATCGTCTCGCCGGACGGGGTGTCCCGCCACGAGCCGGTCTGGATGGTGCCGATCTCCACGGCGAGCACGTGCCCGGCCGCCAGCCGCCAGTCGGTCGCCTTCAGGTCGACGGTGAACCGCCCCCGCTTCAGCAGCGAGACCTGCTCGTCGAACATCACGGCGGTGCCGTCGGGGGCGACGTCGTACATCTTGATCATGACGTTCCCCGCGCCCCCGGCGTTCAGCGAGACCCGCGGGGTGCCGGTGACGCGCACGTCCTGCCGCAGCGGCTCGGACCACACGAAGAAGCTCGACGTGACCTCGCCGGCCCGCTGCGCCCGGGCGGCCTCCGCCGCCAGCCCGTTCGGCGCGGCCGGCTCGGCCGCGGGTGCGTTCTCCATGTCCCACTTCCCCGGCGGCTGCGCGGGCTTGCCGGGGGCCGCGCGCCCGGAGGCGGTGAGGTCGGCGCGGGCCGCGGCGCCGCCGTCGTCGACGTACGAGCCGCCGCCCAGCCGGATGCCCGCGCGCCGCTCGACGACCGGCCAGGTGCGCTGCGCGCGCCAGTCGCCGGTGTTGTCCTCCATGGCGTACCTCGGGTAACGGACGTCCGGCCGCTCGCCCTTCAGGTACTCGTCGAAGAACGCGAGCGTCTCGTCGTACCAGCCCTCGCGCCCCATCGCCAGCCGGCCGTCCGGCACCCGGTCGCCGCCGCGGACGTGGTCCCACTGGCCGAGCCAGCCGCGCTCGGGGCCGCGGTGGCCCAGCAGGTACTCCTCCATCTCCTCCGGCTTGGTGTTGGGCTCGATGAAGCCCTGCGTGACGAAGAGGGGCGTGTCGCTGCCCTTGGCCAGCCGCGCCAGGTCGCGCGCCTTCCAGTGCTCGCTGCGCTGGTCGGAGATCCGGTAGCCGGCGGCGTTCTCCGTCAGGCACTCCGGGTGGGTCTCCTCCCAGCGGGCGTTGGCCCGGTAGCGGGGGTCGTCGTCGGCCATCGGGGGGAGGGTGGCGATGGAGTTGTACGCGTTGGCCGTGCCGGTCACGTTGGGGCGGGGGACGCCGTTGGAGTAGATGTACTGGTACATGTCCCACACCGGCTCCTGCGACACGACGGCCTTCAGCGCCCGCTGGTCCAGGTTGTTGCCGATCAGCCCGGTCACGCCGTCGTACGACTTGCCGTACATCCCCACCGCGCCCGTCGACCACGGCCGGCTCGCGGCCCAGTCGATCGCGGCCTCGACGTCGGCCTGCTCGCCGGGCCCGGCCCAGTCCAGGCAGCCCGTCGAGCCGCCGAAGCCGCGCAGGTCGACCATGACGAAGGCGTAGCCCTCGGCGAAGACGTCGGCGCCCTCGATGAAGTCCAGGAAGCGCGAGGAGGGCCCGGCGTGCGACCAGCCCTCGTCGCCGGTGGCGCCGGCGTGCGCGAAGTACGGCCCGACGGACAGGATGACGGGCACCTCCTCGCCCCGCTCCAGCCCCTCGGGCAGCAGCACGTCGGCGTGCAGTTCGGTGCCGGAGTCGTCGGCGGAGGGGAAGTAGTGCTGCGTCCACCGCGCGCCCTCGGGGACGCGGTCGTTCTCCTCGTGGGTGACGGGGTCGGTGGCGGTGGCGGTACGGGCCTTCGGGGCGGTCGCGTCGGGCGCCGCGGTGGCGGGGCCGGCGAGCGCGCCGGTGGCCGCGAGGACGGCGGCGAGTGCGGAGGCGGCCCAGGCGGCCGCGTGGCGTCTCTTCAAGGCAACTCCCGGGGTGACGTGACGGAGTTGTGGGGGGCGGCGGACGGCCGCGTACCCGGAGGAGCGCAGGTGACCGGCGCGGCCGGGCCGACGCGTGGAGCGTATGATCACATCGCGTACACGTCAACGAGCCGGTAGGGCCCGGGCGTTGCCCGCGCCGCCGGGCGGGCCCGCGGTGACCAGGGACCCGCCCGGCCGTCACGCCGCCACCGTCACCCCCATCCCCCTCCCGTCACGCCGCCACCCGCGCCCCCGCGGGCCGGTCCGCGGCCGGCGCCTCCGCCCGCTTCCGCCGCCGGCCGGCGAGCAGGGGGCCGGCCGCCACCAGCGACAGCCCGGCGACCGTCCACGTCAGCAGCACCGCCAGCGGGCCCGCGGCGCCGTTGCCGTCGAAGTAGGCGACCGAGCGGACCAGCGAGCCGCCCGCGCCCGGGGGCAGCAGCTGCCCGATCGCGCCCACCGGCTCCGGCAGCATCTCCGGGGCCGAGGTGACGCCGGAGAACGGGTTGCCCAGGAGCATCACCACCAGGCTGCCCAGCCCCATCCCGGCCCGGCCGAGCACCGCGGCCAGGCCCGCGACCCCCGCGGCGCCGGCGAGGACGGTCAGGCCGAGGGCGCCGGCCTCCGTCCACCAGCCGCCGGCCAGGGCGCCGAGCCAGCTGTCCGCGACCGCGGCGGCGACCAGGCCGATCGCCGCGGCCCCGCCCAGCAGCACCGGCACCGCGCGGCCGCCGCGCAGGCCGAGCAGCGTGGCCGCGCCGCCGAGCGCGAGGCCCGCCAGCGCCAGCGGCAGGACGCTGGAGTTGAGGGCGGAGCCGCGGGGGTCGGCCGCGGGCAGCGGCACCACGTCCTTCGTCGGTACGGGGCGCGCGGTCGCCCCGGCGCCGCCGGCGGCCTGCTCGCCGACCGCCTCGGTGAGCAGCCGGGCGACGCTCGGGCCGGCGGCGGAGGCGATCAGCAGCTCGGGCCCGTCGGGGGTGGCGACGACGGCGCCGTAGATCTCGCGCTCCTCGATCGCGGTGCGGGCGGCGGCCGCGTCCGGGTACGTGTGCACCGCGAAGGCGTCGCCGCGCTCGGCCAGCTGCGCCGTGACCGGCGCGGTGGCCTGGGCCGGTCCGGCGACGCCGAGGGGCAGGTCGCGGGGGGCGAGCCGGGCGCTGGGCCAGACGAAGGCCCAGAGGGCGAGGGCGATCAGCGCCGGGACCAGGACGACGACCGCGAGCGCGCTGCGGGTGGAGGACATCGGAAGCCTCGATCGTAAAGAGAAGGATCGTTCGTTTTACGAGACTCACCATGCGCGCGGCCGCCGCGGCTTGTCAAGAAGGAACGTTCGTTTTACGGTGGCGGCATGGCTCGCGTATCCCAGGCCCACCTGGACGCCCGGCGCCGGCAGATCCTCGACGGCGCGCGGCGCTGCTTCACGCGCAACGGCTTCCACGCCACGTCCATGCAGGACGTCTTCAAGGAGACCGGGCTGTCCTCCGGCGCCGTCTACCGCTACTTCCGCGGCAAGAACGAGCTGATCAGGGCCGTCGCCGAGGAGGCGTTCGACCGGATGCGGCTGGCCTTCGAGTCCGCCGGCCGGGAGGCTCCGCTGCGCCCGCTCGACGAGGTGATCGACGGCGTCCTGACCCGCGCGCTCGAAGAGCAGGCGCGCCGCGCGGGGACCGACCGGCCGGGCGCGTTCGCCGAGCTGATCCTCCAGGTGTGGAGCGAGACCCTGCGGGACGAGAGCCTGGCCGCGACGCTCCACGCCCTGTACGACCGGATGCGCGTCATGTGGGTCGTCGTCGTACGCACCTACCAGGACGCCGGCCACCTGCGCGCGGACGTCCCGGCCGACCACGTCGTACGCGTTCTGATGGCCCTGATCCAGGGGTTCATCGTGCAGCGGGCGGTGTTCAAGGACGTCGGCGGCGAACTGAGCAGCGGCCTGCGCGCGCTGCTCTCACCCGAGGCGGACCCCCACTACCGCGGCTGAGCGCGGCAGCGGGGGCCCGGGGCGGCCGGTTCAGCCGCAGAAGACCTCGTCCAGCAGGGCGTCCACGGAGTCGTCCAGGTCCGCCCGGTGGTCCGGCGTGACCGCGAGCGTGACCCGGCGGCTCAGGTCCGCGGTCGTGTACGACCAGGTCTGGTACGCCAGGGCGTCGCCGTCGTTGCCGTACACCGTCTTCCCGCACGCGGTCTCCTTCCAGGCCAGCCCCAGCCCGTACCGCCCGTCCGCGGACGACGCCGTCCGCATCTCCGTCAGCAGCCGGTCCGGCAGCAGCCGCCCGCCGAGCAGCGCGGCGAAGAACCGGTCGAGGTCGCGGGCCGTGGAGATCAGCTCGCCGCCCGCGCCGAACATCGACGGGTTCATCTCGGTGACGTCCACGAGCCGGGTGCCGCCGCCGTCCCGCTCGATCGGCACGTAGCCGTGCGGGTGCGGCCCGCGGATGCGCGGGTCCGTCCCGGGCAGCGAGGTGCCGTGCAGCCGCAGCGGCCGGATGATCCGGCGCTCGATCTCGTCGGCGTACGAGTGGCCGGTGGCCGCCTCGACGATCTGGCCGAGGAGGACGTAGCCGGTGTTGGAGTACGCGTACGCCGAGCCCGGCGGCGTCGAGGTCGGCGGGTGGGCGACGGCGCGGCGCACCAGCTCGGCGGGGGTCCAGGTGCGCCACCGCTCGTCGAGGAACGCCGGGTCGGGCGGCAGCACGGTCAGGGTGCGCTTGTAGTCGTAGAGCCCGCTGGTGTGGCCCAGCAGGTGCCGCAGGGTGATGCGGCGGCCGTCCGGGACGGCGCCCGGCAGCCACGTGTCGACCGGGTCGTCCAGCCGCAGCGTGCCGTCGTCGACGAGTTGCAGGACGGTGGTGGCGAGGAACGTCTTCATGACGCTGCCCGCCCGGAACCGCCCGTGCGCCGGGACCTTCCGCGGCGTACCGGCCTCGGCGACGCCGCCGGTGCCGCGCCACCCGCGCCGGCCGTCGTGCACCTCCGCGACGACGCCCACCGCCCCCTCGGCCACGAGCCCGTCCAGCCGCTCCTGGAGCCGCCCGGGCCCCTCGGCCCCGCCGTGGCCGTCCCGCCCCGCCCCCGGTGCGGCGCCGGCCGCCCCGGCGACCACCGCCAGCGCCGTCGCCGCCGTCACCAGCACCCGCTGTACCCGCTTCACCCGTGCTCCCACGCTGTCGCCGTTTCCGTACGTGGGAAGCCTGCCGCCCGCGGCGGGGCGGCGGCGATGGTGCTGGTCGCCGTAACGGCCCGGGGGTTTCCCCCACCCCGGGGCGCCGTCCGCCGTGCGGGCGCGGGGAGTTGAACAGCGGCGTGGTCCTTCCGGTCCTCACCTCACCTCCGTCGCCCCGCGGCGCCCGGCGTCCGGCGCCGGGTGCCGCGGGGCAGGAGCGTCCGGTCCTACTCCTTCGCCTTTCTGCCGAAGCGCACGGTCATTCCCATGGCGAGCAGCCCCAGCAGGGCGATGGCGCCGCCGACGAAGCAGTTGCTCCAGATGGCGCCGTCGGGTGCGGTGTTCGCGGTGGTGACCACCCAGGGGGAGACCACCAGCCAGGCCCCGAGGGGCACGGCCAGCCAGGCCAGGCCGGACGTCCGCTCGGGCGCGAGGGACAGCCCGAGGCCGACCAGGCCGACGGTGATGCCGACGATGAGATTGCTGACGGCTAGGTTGGTGTTCCCCGTGAAGTGCACGACCCAGGCCGAAATCGCGGCGTACAAGCCGGCGAGCAGGATCAGTCCTTCGAGGGCAACCACACCACCCCCGGCCGCCGTGCGATCGAATCGCTCCCGCATCTCGCCCACGTCGGGGTGCGAGGTCATGTCGGTGGTGTGTTGCGGATACGACATGGTTGCTGCCTCCTCTCCAAGAAGAGTCGCATGCATCCCCTTATCACACGATACGCCCGTTTGGGTGACCGGTGGGTAGGCGCCGCCGCGCGGGTCAGCCCGCGGTCCGCAGCCGCACGTGGACGTCGTACGCGTCGGGGGAGGCGGGCGCGCCCTGCGGGTCGGTCACCCCGGCGACGTCGAGGCCGGCGACGGCGGCCAGGGTCTCGAAGCCGTCGCGGGTGTACCAGTGCAGCACCCACGGGCGTTCGGTGACGCTGCTGCCCGAGGAGTGGAGGCGCTCGTACCGCAGCAGCGTCGTCTGGGTGCGGGTGTGCTCGTCGCGGTTCTCGGCGACGACCCGGACCCGCAGCTCGGCGCCGTCGGGGGCGGTGGCCGTACGGGCGCGGCCGACGTCCTCGGCGGGGGTGGGCGCGGGCAGGTGCAGCGGGACGAGGGCGGTGCCGCCCTCGGTGAGGTGGGCGCGGATGGCGCGCAGGGCGGCCAGCGCGGTGGCGTCGTCGGGCAGCAGGTTGAACGTCGGGCCGGTGAGGAAGGCCGCCGCGTACCGCCGGGGCAGGTCCAGCGCCTCCATGCGCTGATGGAACACGGCCACGTGCAGCCCCTCCTCGGCGGCGCGCCGCCGCAGCCGGTCCAGCATGTCCGGGGAGGAGTCGACGCCGTCCACGTCCAGCCCCCGGCGGCGCAGTTCGAGCAGCGGCTCGCCGTCGCCGCAGCCCAGCTCCAGCGCCGGGGAACCGGCCTCCTCGACGAAGGCGGCGTACGGCTCCGGGTCCTGGGTGACGGACTTCAGCGGCCCGTACAGTTCGGCGACGATTCCGGTGTAGAAGTCTGCTGGGTCCATGTTCGCCACCCTATGCCGCGGCGGCCCGGCCGCTGTTCCGCGCGCAGGGCGTATATCCGGCGGCGCCGGTGCGGGGGCGGCAGCGGGGGTTCCACACGGTGCGGAACAGCGCGCGGACCGGCGGCGGAAGCGCCGCCGGCACCTCGCGCCGGTGGCCCTCCGGTACGCCGTCGAGCAGCCACGGCAGGAACGCCCCCGCGCCGCCGGTCCCCGACCAGCGCCGACCCGCCGGCGCTGGTCGGCGCCGAACGCGGCCCACTGCGCCGGGGTCGGCAACTCGGCGATCAGCGGCAGGCAGTTTCGGGCATCGTGTTCCGTAGACGGGTGCCGCCCCCCGGCGCACGTGCCGCCTGCCGGGGCGTGCGAGGCTCCCGGGCTGTTCCCGGGGGGGAGTTGCCGCGGGCCGGAGCGAGGGGCAACTCCCGCGCGCCCGCCGGGCGCCGGGCGGCGGCGAACTCGCCGTCGTGCTCCCCGCCGAAGAGGCGCGGCGGATCCGGACGCGCCACGGCGGTGGCGCGGGCGGCCCGCCGCGGGTCCACGCCACCCGAATTCAGGGCCGTGCGGGCCCGATGGCCCGCGATTCGCCGCGTCGGCAGGGGGTCGCCGGGCCTCGTCGGTGTCATCCTGGTATGGCTACCTTTGGCAGATTTCATGCGGAGGGGTCCATGGGCAGGGCAGACACCACCCGGCACGTACGCGAGGACCCGGCGGAGGCCCCCGGCCTCTTCGCGGAGCTGCGGGGACGCGAGTTCGGCTATCTGGACGAGGGCGGGCACACCTACCTCGACCACACCGGCGCCGGACTCCCGCCCCGCTCCCTCGTCGCGGGGAGCGCCCGGCGGGTCACCGGCGGGCTGTTCGGCAACCCGCACTCCGAGAACCCCGCCTCCCGCGCCTCCGGCGAGCTGCTCGCCGAGGCCCGCGCGGCGGTGCTGCGGCACTTCAACGCCGACCCCGCCGAGTACGCCGTGATCTTCACGCCCAACGCCACGGGCGCGCTGCGGCTGGTCGGCGAGGCGTACCCGCTCGGGCGGGGGAGCAGGCTCGTCATGCCGCTCGACAACCACAACTCGGTCAACGGCCTGCGCGAGTACGCGCGGGCGCGCGGCGCGGCCGTCGAGTACGTCCCGCTGCGCGCCCCGGACCTGGGCATCGACGAGGACCGGATGCGCGCCGCCCTGGCGGTACGGGCCCGGTGGCCCGGCGGCGGGGCGGGGCGGCGGGGGCTGCTGGCGTATCCGGCGCAGAGCAACTTCACCGGCGTGCAGCACCCGCTGGAGTGGATCGCGACCGCCCAGCGGCTCGGCTACGACGTCGTCCTCGACGCGGCGGCCTACGTACCGGCGAACGGCCTGGACCTCGGCCGCCACCACCCGGACTTCACCGTCGTCAGCTGGTACAAGGTCTTCGGCCACCCCACCGGCGTCGGCGCCCTCGTCGCCCGCCGGGCGGCGCTGGCGCGGCTGCGCCGGCCGTGGTTCGCCGGCGGCACCATCTACGCGGTCAGCGCGCAGGCGCAGTGGCACGTCCTCGCCGACGACGAGGCCGCGTTCGAGGACGGCACGGTCAACTTCCTCGCCATACCGGACGTCACCGCCGGGCTCGCCTGGATCGGGCGCATCGGCATGGACCGGGTCCACGACCACGTCGCCGCGCTGACCGGGCGGCTGCTCGCGGGGCTGCGGGAGCTGCGGCACGGCGACGGCTCGCCGCTGGTGCGGGTGTACGGGCCGGACGGGTCGGCGGCGCCGGGCCGTACGGGCACGCCGCGCGGCGGCACCGTCGCGCTGAATGTGCTCGACGCCGCCGGCCGGGTCGTCGACGAGCGCGTCATCATCCGCGACAGCGCCGCGGCCGGCATCTCCCTGCGCACCGGCTGCTTCTGCAACCCGGGCGCCGGCGAGGCGGCCTTCGGCCTGCCGCCGCGCCTGCTGCGGCGGGCGGCCCGGCGGCGGCTCGGCTCGCTGGAGGAGTACCTGGAGCTGCTGGGCCTGCCGTCGGCGGGCGCGGTGCGCGTCTCGCTGGGGGTGGCGTCGCAGCCCGTCGATGTAGAAACGTTTCTGTCGTTCGTGGCGCGGACGTACCGGGACCGGGTGCCCGACGTGGCCGGGCTCGCGCCGCGGCAGGGCTGCTGACCCGCGGGCGGCGCCCGGCACCCGCGGCCGGGGGCCCGGCCGCCGGGCCCGGAGCTAGCGGCCCTGGCGGCTGCGCACCGCGCCGTCCCGGCACTTGCGCACCAGCACCCACCAGGTCAGCGCCAGGAACAGCATCGCGAAGCCCGCCAGGATCGCCCACCCCCGCGCCGCCGGGTGCCCGAAGGAGTCCCCGTACGACTCCAGCAGCGGCGGCCCCAGCGGCGAGCCGCCCGTACGCCACAGCGACGCGAGCCCCACCCCGCTGCCCAGCGCCTCGAACGCCCAGCGGTTGGTCATCGCCCAGCTGAGCGCCTCGCCGCCCAGGGTCATCCGCGGCACCGGTACGAACGCCCCCGAGAACAGCACCTGCGGAAAGCACAGCAGCGGCAGCATCAGCGTCGCCTGCCCCGGCTCCGACACCGCCGCCGACGCGAGCAGCCCGAGCGCGAGCGCGGCGGCGGAGGCCAGCACGCACGACACGAACAGCGAGGCGTACGTGCCCCAGCCGGCTGGGGGCAGCCGGTCCAGCGCGCGGAGCACGGCCAGCAGCAGCGCGTCGGCCAGGGCGAGCACCGGGAGCACGGTGGTGAGCTTCGAGGCGACGTACGGGCCGATCCGCAGCCCGGCGAGCCATTCGCGGCGCAGCACGGCCAACTCGGTGCAGATCTGGAGCAGGCCGTAGGTCAGCCCGAAGAAGAAGGCGCCGAAGGCGATCCAGAACATGATCATCGCGCTGGACCCGGGATCCGGCGACGCGGGGTCGAACGCGCCGGCGCGGAAGAGCACGGCGAACATCGCCACGATCATGACCGGGGAGCCGGCGAGGACGGCGACGGAGAGCCGGTTGTGGAGCATCAGGGCGGTGCCGCGGCGGGTGAGCAGGGCCCACTGGCGCAGGGCGCCGACGCGGGCCGCCCGCCCGGCGGGGACAGCGGCGGCGGGCGGAGCGGGCGGGGTGGCGGAGGCGGGCGGGGGCGTCGGGGCCGCGGCCGGCGACGGCGCGTCGGCCTGCTCCGGGATCTCGCCCCCGGCGCCGTCCCCGGGCTCCGCCCCCGCCGCCCGGGCGCCGCCGGCCACCGCCTCGTACACCTCCTCCGCCGTCCGCACCCCGAACGCCGCGCACAGGCCCCCCGGGTCTCCCGCGTACGCCGCCTCACCCGCCGCGGACAGGAAGACCACCTGGTCGCAGCGCGGCAGGTCGGCGAGGACGTGCGTGGTCAGCACCACGGTGGTGCCGTCGTCGGCCAGCCGGCGCAGGGTGCGCATCAGCTCCGCGCCCGTGGCCGGGTCGAGCCCGGACGTCGGCTCGTCGAGGAACAGCACCCGGGGCCGGGTGAGCAGCTCCACCGCGATGCTTGCCCGCTTGCGCTCGCCCCCGCTCAGCGCCCGCACCGGGGTGTCGCGCCGCGAGGTGAGCCCGAGGGTGGCGAGCACCCCGTCGACGGTCGCGGCGACCGCCCCGGCCGGCAGGCCCGGCGGCATCCGCAGACCGGCCGCGTACACGAGCGTGCGGTGCAGCGGCAGCTCGCGGTGGATGATGTCGTCCTGCGGCACGAACCCGAACTCCGGCCCCGGCGGCCCGGGCGGCGCGCCGTCGTGCAGCACCTCGCCCTCGCTCGGCGCCGTCAGCCCCGCCAGCGTCTGCAGCAGCACCGTCTTGCCGGCGCCGCTGCTCCCGGCGATCACGGTGAGGGCGCCGGGCGCGACGTCCAGCGACACCTCGCGCAGCACCCGCCCCGCGCCGCGTACGTCCCGGCTCACCCGCCGCGCCCGCAGGCGCAGCCCGGCGGCCGGCGGAGCGGGGACACCCGGGAAGACCCCGGTGGAGACACCCGGGCGCGGGGGCGGCGTCGACATGAGTGCAGCATGCCAAAGGAACCGCGTGCTGGACCCTCGCGGCTCGCGCGGATCCGGGCGATCGGATGATCAGCGCCCGCCCCTCCGGCTACGCCGCCGCCGGCCGCCACTCCTCGGCCAGCAGCCCCAGCAGCACCTCGTCCAGGAACTCGCCCAGCACCCACGACGAGGACCGCAGCACGCCCTCGCGGACGAAGCCGTTGCGCTCGGCGGAGCGCAGCATCGCGGTGTTGTCCGCGAGCGTCTCGATCTGCAGCCGGTGCAGGCCGCGGACGACGAAGCCGTAGTGGCAGAGCGTGGCGACCACGTCGGTGCCGTAGCCCTTGCCGCGGGCGGACGGCATCAGCCCCATCCCCAGGTGCGCCGACCGGTGGTGGTTGTCGATGCTCCACAGCGCGGCGTTGCCGACCAGCGTGCCGCCGGCCAGCTCCACCACGGAGAACGGGACGAGCGACTCCTTCGCGTCGTCCACCAGCAGCGGGGACTCCTTCGAGTCGGCCGCCACGGGCCGCCACGGCCAGCCGTTGGCCCGCGAGTGGATGACCACGTCGTCGTACAGCTCGGCCTGCAGGACGGGGATGTCGTCCGCGTGCCGGGCCCGGAGCCCGACCTTGGTACCTCGTAGCATGCATGCTTCTTAACCGACCGGGCCGCCGGGCGGCAAACCGCGCCCCGCCCGACGCCCCGGAGCGCCGCCTGCATGGCGCGGGGGCTTGCGCGGTACCCGGTCGGTGCGGCCGCGGGTCCGCGCGGCCGGTTCCGTACGAAGGGAGGCTCCGTCGTGATGTCGTGGTACCTCCTCCTGGGGACAGCCGGATACCTTCTCGGCGTTCCGCTCGCCGCCCGGCTGTTCTACGGGCGTCAGCGCCGGCAGATCATCTCGCTCGAAGGGGGCCGACGCCCCGACCCCGTCGGGTACTTCGAGGCCCACGACCGGCCCGGCGTGGCCGGCGCGGCGGTCGCCGCCGCGCTGTTCTGGCCGCTGGCGGTGCCGGTCTACGGCATCGGCCGGCTGCTGGTCGTCGTGGTCACGGCGCGGCCCCGGCGCAGCTCGTACGAGCGCCGCCTGCGCGCCCGGCACGTACACGAACGCATCCGCGAACTGGAGGCCGGGCTCGGCATCGAGGCCGACGACCCGCGCGGGGAGCGGACCCGCAGCTGAGCGCGCTCAGCCGACCAGCAGGCGGAGCCCCAGCTCGGCGGCGTCGAGGGCGAGCAGGTCGCGGTTGCGCTCGGCCCAGCGGCCCGAGTCGAGGTCGTCGCGCAGCCCCGCCACCGCCCGCCGCTCCGCCTCCGGCCCCACCCGGGTCCACACCGACACCGCGCGGCGCACCCGCTCCTCCAGGTACGCCTCGGGCCGGCGCCAGTGCGCCTCGAAGAACCCGTCCGCGCAGTCCCACGGGACCAGCACCGGCTCCGCGCGGCCCCCGACCGCGCGGGTCAGGTCGGCCAGCGGCGGCCAGCCGGCGAGGAGGCCGGCGAACTCCGGCAGGTAGTCGCGGGTGAGCCAGAACCGCTCCCGCCGGCCCGGGTCGCAGGCGTCGTACGTGAACACCACCACGCGCCGCGCCACCCGCCGCATCTCGCGCAGCCCGGCGACCGGGTCCGGCCAGTGGTGCACGGTGCTCACCGCCATCGCGGCGTCGAAGGACCCGTCCGCGAACGGCAGGCTTTCCGCGCCGGCCGCCACGCACCGCGCCGCGCCCGCGGGGCGCTGCGCCCGCATGACCGCCGACGGCTCCACCGCCGTGACGTCGCGGTCGGGGGGCTCGTACGAACCGGTGCCGGCGCCGACGTTCAGCACCGTACGGGCGTCCCCGAGGGCGTCCCAGATCCGCGCGGCGATGCGCGGCTCGGTGCGCCGCGTCGCGGGATAGGCGGATCCGATGGCCTCGTACAGCTGCGGTCCGAACGCCTTCAGCCGCTCCTCGGACGTCGTTTCGATCCCCATCGCCCGTGCCTCCAGTTCCCTGTCGATGGCCGTCACCAGGGCGGCGGTGCGGTCGCGCTGTTCGCACAGCAGCCCGCGCAGCCGCCGCAGCCGGGCGACGGTGTCGGCCGCCGGGTCGTCGACCAGCTCCGCGATCTCGCGCAGCCCGAAGCCCAGCCGCCGGTAGCCGAGCACCTCGCGGAGCCGCTCCACGTCGGCGGGCGCGTACGCCCGGTAGCCGGCGGGGGTCCGGGCGGACGGCCGGACGAGGCCGATGTCGTCGTAGTGGTGCAGCGTGCGGACGCTGACGCCGGCCAGCTCGGCCACGCGCCCCACGGTGAGGTGTTCTGCCACCTCCCCGACGATGCGGCATCACGCCACGTGAGGGTCAACCGCCCGGTCGCCGTGGCGCGCGCGGAAGGTGCGGCGGTACGTCGCCGGGGGCACGCCGACGGTGCGCTGGAAGTGGCGGCGCAGCGTCGTGGCGGTGCCCATGCCGGTGGCCGCCGCGATGGCGTCGATGCCGCGGTCGGTGGTCTCCAGCAGCTCCTGGGCGCGGCGGATCCGCTGGGTCAGCAGCCACTGCAGCGGGGTGGCGCCGGTCGCCGTGCGGAAGTGGCGGGTCAGGTTGCGCGAGCTCATCCGCGCCTGCCGGGCCAGGTCCCCGACCGTCAGCGGCCGGTCGATCCGCTCCAGCACCCAGGGGAACAGCGCGGCGAGCGGCCGGTCGTCCGTGGCGGGCACCGGTGCGGCGACGAACTGCGCCTGGCCGCCGTCCCGGTGCGGCGGCACGACCAGGCGGCGGGCGACGGCGTTGGCGACGGCCGAGCCGCGGTCGCGGCGCACGAGGTGCAGGCACAGGTCGAGCGCTGCGGCCTTCCCGGCGGAGGTGAGCACGCTGCCGTTGTCGACGTAGAGCACGTCCGGGTCGACCGCCACCGCCGGGTGGCGGGCGGCCAGGACACCGGTGTGCGCCCAGTGCGTCGTCGCGCGCCGGCCGTCGAGCAGCCCGGCGGCGGCCAGGACGAAGGCGCCGGTGCAGAGGGAGGCCACCCGGGCGCCGGCCGCGTGGGCGGCGCGTACCGCGTCGACCAGCTCGGCGGGCGGCGCGGCGTCGACGTCCGCCCAGCCGGGGACGATCACGGTGCCGGCGCGGCGGAGCCGGTCGAGACCGTGGTCGGGCTCCAGCCGGAACCGGCCGAACCGCACGGGCGCCGGGCCGCAGAGCGCCACGTCGTACCAAGGGCCGGTCACGCCGTCGGGGGCGGCGGCGAGCGCCTCGTACGCGACGGACAGCTCGAAGTGCAGCATCCCGTCGGTGACGGCGAGCGCGACGGCGTGGTCCCGGTGGTCCATGTCCGAAAGTGTATGCGTCTTGTCGTTCCGGACGGTCGTGCCGGGGCGCTCCTCCCCGCGAGGATGGCCGCATGGACAGGGGTGCAGGTCAGACGGTGGCGGTCTTCGGCGCGTACGGGCACACCGGGCGGTTCGTCGTCCAGGAACTACGGGACCGCGGGTACGTCCCGCTGCTCGCCGGCCGGGACGCCGGCAAGCTGGCGGCGCTGGCGTCGGCGACCGGCCTGGCGGCCCGCCCGGCGGCCGTCGACGACCCGGCCGCGCTCGACGCCGCCCTCGCCGGCGCCGCCGCGGTGATCAACACCGCCGGGCCGTTCGCCGCGACCGCCGCGCCGGTGGTCGAGGCGGCGCTGCGCGCCGGGGTCCCGTACGTGGACGTGGCCGCCGAGATCGAGGCGAACGCCGACACCTTCGCCCACTTCGCCGGCCGCGCCCGCGCCGCCGGCGCGCTGGTCGTCCCCGCGATGGCCTTCTTCGGCGGCCTCGGCGACCTGCTGGCCACCGCGGCGATGGGCGACTGGACGGCCGCCGACGAGGCACACGTCGCGTACGGGCTGAGCAGCTGGCACCCCACCCCGGGGACGCGCGCCGCGGGCGAGGTCTCCGGGGCCCGGCGCGGCGGCAGGCGCGTCCGCTACACGGGCGGCCGGCTGGAGTACCACGACGCCGGACTCCCCGTCCTCGACTGGCCGTTCCCGGCGCCGCTGGGCACCCGGCCGGTCCTCGGCGGGTTCTCGATGGCCGACGTCGTGACCCTCCCCAGCCACCTGGCGATCCCCGAGGTGCGCACCTACATGGCGACCGCGGCGGCCCGGGACCTCGCCTCCCCGGACACCCCGGCGCCGGCCGCGGCCGACGAACGCGGGCGCTCCGCGCAGACGTTCGTCGTCGACGTCGTCGTACGCTCCGGCGGCGCGGAACGCCGCGCCACGGCCGCGGGCCGGGACATCTACGCGGTCACCGCCCCGCTGGCGGTGGAGGCGGCGCACCGGATCCTCACCGGCCGGACCCGTACGGCCGGCGTCGCCTCCGCCGGCGCCGCCTTCGACGCCCCCGCCTTCCTCCGCGCCCTGTCCGGGCACGTCACGAGCGCGGTGAGCGCTCAGGCGGCCACCGGGAGCGGAGAGGCGCAGCCCCGGGCGGGCGCCTCGCGTGCCAACTAGTACGTTGAGCGCTCACGTGACGACCGAGAGTCGAGGAGCGCATCACATGACCGCATTACCCGGGTCCGCAGGCGAGGGAAAGTCCCTGGACCAGTCGCGGCCCCACTCGGCACGGGTGTGGGACTACTGGCTGGGCGGCAAGAGCCATTACCAGGTCGACCGCGAGGTCGGTGATCAGATGGAGCAGCTGGTGCCCGACGCCGCCGAGGCCGCGCGGGCGGACCGCGGCTTCCTGGTGCGGGCGGTCCGCCATCTGACCGCGGACGCCGGTATCCGCCAGTTCCTCGACCTCGGCGCCGGACTGCCGACCAGCCGCAACACCCACGAGGTCGCCCAGCACCAGGCGCCGGACTCCCGGGTCGTCTACGTCGACAACGACCCGCTCGTGCTGCGCTACGCGGAGGCGCTGCTGACGAGCGGCCCGCGGGGGGTCACCGAGTACGTGGACGCCGACGTGCGGGACGTCGAGACGATCCTCGAACGCGCCAGGAACACGCTCGACTTCAGCAGCCCGGTCGCGGTGATGATGCTGGGGATCGTCCAGTTCATCGTCGACGACGGGCAGGCGCGCGAGGTCGTGGGCAGGTTCGTCGACGAGCTGCCCGCGGGCAGCCACCTGGCCCTCGCCCACCCGGTCAAGGGCGTCAGCGCCGAGGTGGACGCGGCCCTGCGGCTGTGGAACGCCGAGGGCGCCGACCCGCAGACGCTCCGCACCCCGGACGAGGTCGCCGGCTACTTCGACGGCCTGGAGATCCTCGAACCCGGCGTCGTCCCCTGCGCCGCGTGGCGGCCCGACGACGCCGACCTGGGCGGCGACCGCACGGTGGCGCCCTGGCGGATCTGCGCGGTGGGCCGCAAGCCCTGAGCCCCGGCGGGGCCAGACTGGACCCCGACAGGCCCGCGCCGGCGACGGCCGGGCAGCCCCGGGAGAAGGGACGCCCCACCCGTGAAACGCGTCGCCCAGGTCATCCGCGTCCGTCCGGAGAAGCTCGCCGAGTACCGCGAGCTGCACCGGAACGTACCCGCGCCGGTGCTCGACACCCTGCGCCGCTGCCGCATCGCCAACTACTCCATCCACCTCCTCGGCGACCGGCTCTTCGGCTACTTCGAGTACCACGGCGACGACCTGGCCGCCGACCTCGCCCGGGTGGCCGCCGACGAGGCCACCCGGGAGTGGTGGGCGCGCACCGACCCGTGCCAGGAGCCGGTCGAGGAGGCCGCGCCGGGCGAGTGGTGGGCGCCGATGGAGCAGGTGTTCCTCATGGAGTGACGCCCCGGCCGCCGGCGGAACGCGGGCGTTAGTCAAACGTATTGACAAACTTGACGGCCCGTTCCTACGTTGAAACGGCGCGTGCCCGACCCCCGCCCCGGTCGTCCTGTGACGCCCCTTTCGTAGGAGTCCCCCATGCACGATGACCGGAACCTGGTCGAAGCACGCCTGGAGCGCGTCCTGCGGGAACGCATCCGGCCCGCCGTCCACCCCGTCACCGCCCCGCTGGCCGTGGAGGTCTGGACCGCCCCGGGCGAGCCCGTCCCCGTCGCCGAAGGGCTCGCGGCGCCGACCCGGCCGATCGCCGCCGGCACCCCGTGGGGCGCGCCGTGGGGGACGAGCTGGTTCAAGGTCACCGGCGAGGTCCCGGCCGCGTGGGCGGGGCGGACCGTGGAGGCCGTCCTCGACCTCGGCTTCACCCCCCGCACCCCCGGCTTCCAGTGCGAGGGCCTCGTCTACGAGCCGGACGGCACCCCGGTCAAGGGCCTCCACCCGCGCAACGCCCACGTCCGCGTCGGCGCCCCGGCCGCCGGCGGCGAGCGCGTCCACTGGCACGTCGAGGCCGCGTCCAACCCCGACCTCGAAGCCGACGGCGTCCCGTTCCGGCCGACGCCGCTGGGCGACCCGGCCACCGCGGGCGACGCGCCGCTCTACGTACTCGGCGAGATGCGGCTGGCCGTCTTCGACGAGACCGTCTGGGACCTGGTCATGGACCTGGAGGTGCTCGGCGAGCTCATGGCCGAGCTGCCCGTCGACGGCGCCCGCCGGTGGGAGATCCTGCGCGCGGTCGGCCGGGCGCTGGACGCCGTGGACCTCCAGGACGTCAACGGCACCGCGCCGGCCGCCCGCGACCGGCTCGCCGACGTGCTCGCCGCGCCCGCCGCCCCCGCCGCGCACCGCGTCAGCGCCGTCGGCCACGCCCACATCGACTCGGCGTGGCTGTGGCCGCTGCGCGAGACGGTCCGCAAGGTCGCCCGTACCGCCGCCAACATGACCCGGCTCCTCGACGACGAGCCGGACTTCGTCTTCGCCATGTCCCAGGCCCAGCAGTTCGCGTGGCTCAAGGAGCACCGGCCCGAGGTGTACGCGCGGGTCACGAAGGCCGTCGCGGACGGCCGGTTCGTACCGGCGGGCGGGATGTGGGTGGAGTCCGACACCAACATGCCCGGCTCGGAGGCGATGGCCCGGCAGTTCGCGTACGGCAAGCGGTTCTTCCTCGACGAGTTCGGCGTCGAGAGCGACGAGGTGTGGCTGCCGGACACCTTCGGCTTCGCGGCCGGGCTGCCGCAGATCATCCGCGCGGCCGGGGCCCGGCGGCTGCTCACCCAGAAGATCTCCTGGAGCCGCACCAACTCCTTCCCGCACCACACCTTCGACTGGGAGGGCATCGACGGCACCCGGATCTTCACGCACTTCCCGCCCGTCGACACCTACAACTGCGAGATGACCGGCGCCCAGCTCGCCCACGCCGCCCGCAACTTCAAGGAGAAGGGCACCGCCCGGCACTCCCTCGCGCCGGCCGGCTACGGCGACGGGGGCGGCGGCACCACCCGCGAGATGGTCGCCAAGGCCGCCCGGATGCGCAGCCTGGAGGGCGCGCCGCGGGTGCGCTGGGAGACGCCCGCCGACTTCTTCGCCCGGGCCGAGGCCGAGTATCCGGACCGGCCGGTGTGGGTCGGCGAGCTGTACCTCGAACTGCACCGCGCCACCCTCACCAGCCAGGCGCAGACCAAGCGCGGCAACCGGCGCAGCGAGGCGCTGCTGGCGGAGGCCGAGCTGTGGGCGGCCACGGCGGCGGTACGCGCCGGGCACCCCTATCCGTACGACGACCTGGACCGGCTCTGGAAGACCGTCCTGCTGCACCAGTTCCACGACATCCTGCCCGGCTCCTCCATCGCCTGGGTGCACCGGGAGGCGCGGGCGACCTACGCGCGGGTGGCGGCGGAGCTGGAGGACCTCATCGGCGGCGCCCAGCGGGCGCTGGCCGGGGACGGGCCCGGCGGCGGCGAGCTGGTCTTCAACGCGGCCCCGCACGCCCGCGGGGGCGTCCCGGCCGGCGGCGCGGCGGCGCGCGCGGGCGCGGCCGGCAGCGTTGTCCAGGACGTGGCGCCCGTCGCGCTGGACGGCGGCGGGTACGTCCTGGACAACGGCCTGCTGCGGGTCGAGATCGACCCGCGCGGCCTCGTGGTGTCCGCCTACGACCGGGTCGCCGACCGCGAGGCGATCGCGCCGGGCGGGGCGGCCAACCTGCTGCAACTGCACCCGGACTTCCCCAACCAGTGGGACGCCTGGGACGTCGACGCCTTCTACCGCAACACCGGCAGCGACCTCACGGAGGTCACCGAACTGGGCGTGGCGGGCAGCGCGGTGCGCGTCGTGCGCACCTTCGGCGACTCCCGGGTCAGCCAGTCGCTCACCGTGCCCGCGGACGTCCGGCGGCTCGACATCGACACCGAGGTGGACTGGCACGAGCGGGAGAAGTTCCTGAAGCTCGCCTTCCCGCTGGACGTCAAGGCCGACCGGTACGCCTCGGAGACCCAGTTCGGCCACGTCCACCGGCCCACCCACCAGAACACCAGCTGGGAGTGGGCAAAGTTCGAGGCGTGCAACCACCGCTTCGTCCACCTCGACGAGCCCGGCTGGGGCGTCGCCGTCGTCAACGACGCGACGTACGGCCACGACGTGACGCGCGCCGTGCGCACCGGCGCGGACGCGGGCACGACCACGACCGTACGCGCCTCCCTGCTGCGCGCGCCCCGCTACCCGGACCCGGAGACCGACCAGGGCGTGCACCGGTTCCACCACGCGCTCGTGCCGGGCGCGACGATCGGCGACGCGGTCCGGGAGGGCTACCGGGCCAACCTGCCGGAACGTACCGTCACGGGCACCGCCGCCCGGGTCGCGCCGCTGGTGACGGTGGCCGAGGACGCCGTCGTGGCCAGCGCCGTGAAGCTGGCCGACGACCGCGGCGGGGATCTCGTCGTCCGCCTCTACGAGGCCCACGGCGGGCGGGTGCGGACGTCCGTGCGGTTCGCCGAGGGCTTCGACGCGGCGCGGGCCGCGTACGTGGACCTGCTGGAGCGCCCGCTGCCCGAGGCGAAGCCGGCCGTGGCGGCGGACGGAGCCGTCGTGCTGGCCCTGCGGCCGTTCCAGATGGTCACCCTGCGCGTCCCGCGGGCCTGAGGACCGCACCCGCGCCGCGTCCGCGGCATACGATGGCCGCGGGCGCGGGGAGGCAGGGTGACGGCGGCGAACACGGCGGCAAACGCAGCGGCAAACGCAGCGGCGAACACGGGTGCGAGCGCGGCGGCGCACGCGGACAGACCCGCGATACGGCGCGGCACCAACCTGCCGCGCATGGCCGACTTCAACGAGAGCGTGGTCCTGGACGCCATCCGCCGGCACGCGGACGGCCTGAGCCGGGTGGAGCTGGCCCGGGCCACCGGGCTGTCCGCGCAGACCGTCTCCAACATCACGCGCCGGCTGCTGGACCAGGGCGTCGCGCGGGAGGCCGGAAAGCTGAACACCGGCAGCGGCAAGCCGCGCACGCTGCTGCGGGTCGTCCCGGCCTCCCGCTACGCCCTCGGCGTCCACCTCGACCCGGCCCTGATCACCACCGTGCTGGTGGACCTCCTCGGCACCGTCGTCGCCCGGCGGAGCCGCCGGACCCCGCGGGGCGGCGACACCGACCGGATCGCCGCCGGCATGGCGGCCTCGGTGTCCGCCCTGGTGGCCGGGGCGGGGATCGACGCCGGCCGGGTCCTGGGGCTGGGCATCGCCGCGCCCGGGCCCATCGACGCCGCCGCCGGCCGGGTGGTGGACCCGCCGGAGCTGCCGGGCTGGGGCCGCTACCCGCTGCGCGACCGGCTGAGCGAGGCGACCGGCTTCCCGGCGCTGCTGGACAAGGACGTCACGGCCGCCGTGGTCGCCGAACGCTGGGCGGGAGCGGCCACCGACAGCCGCAACCTGCTCTTCTTCTACTTCGGCACCGGCTCCGGCATGGGGCTGGTGGTCGAGGACACCGTGCTGCGCGGGGCCTCCGGGAACGCCGGCGAGGTCGGCGGGCTGGGCGCCGGGTTCGCGGTCCGTACCGTGGTCGACGAGGCGATCTCGCTGGGCGTGCTGGGCGCGGAGTACACCGTGCGGGACCCCGCCGACGCCCAGCGCGGGCTGGAGCGGCTGGCCGGGCTCGCGGCCGCGGGCGACCGGCCGGCGGCCGGCGTCGTCGACCGGCTCGCGGTCCGCATCGGGCGGGGGGTCTGCGCGGCGGCCACGCTCCTGGACGCCGACAACGTCGTCTTCGGCGGCCCGCTCTGGCACCTGCTGGACGCCCCGCTGCTGGCCACGATCGAGCCGATGGTGGCCAGCAGCCCCTTCGTACGCCCCGTCCACCCGACGACGGTGGCGACGACCACGCTGGGGCAGGACGTGGCGGCCATCGGCGCGGCCTCGCTGGTGCTCGACAGCGCCCTGTCCGCCCAGCCGCACACCCTGCTCCTCGGCTGAGCCACCGAACCGCCCCCCGGCCCCTCCCGCTCCCGGCCCGCCGGTGACCCGCGCCCGCGCGGAGCGCTCAGCGCACCCGGCGCAGCACCATGCGTACGGTCCCGTCCCGCTCCGTCGTCTCCTCGGCGAGGTGGAAGCCCTCTTCGGTGAGCCGGGCCGTGGTGACGTGGTAGGCGTGCCGGGCGGTGAGCCGCTCCAGCCAGGCGGCGCCGTGCCTGTGACGGTCGTACTCGCTGATCACGGCGCTGAAGCGGCCGTCGTCCCGGCGCAGGAAGCCGATGTCGTTGGACTGCCGGCCGACGTGCCGGCGGCGGACGATCACGTGGGCCGTGTTCTTCCGCCGGTCGCCGAGGAAGCCGTGCAGCGGCTGCGGGTCGTCGTGCACCTCGACCTCGTCGTACCCGACGTCGGCCAGCGCCGCGCACAGCGCGCCGGTGTCGGTCAACGCCGTGCTGAGCACGCTGAAATGGGACATGTGCCGACTCCTTCACTTCCGGAACGCATCGGGTTCCCGGGGCTCCAGCGGGTCGAGCGGAACGACGAACTGGCTCTCCGCCTCCCTCGTCTCCGCGAACGACGCCGACTGCGCCCGGCCCTCCCGCAGCCAGCCGCGCAGCGCGCCGATCGTCTCGCGCTGCGACACCGACAGCGGCACCTGCCGGGACAGCGCGGTGAGGATGTCGTCGGTGGTGAACTCGCGGCCCGCGTTGAACCCCACGTACATGGCGTCCACCACGGCCTGCTCGATCTCCGCGCCCACGTACCCCTCCGAGCTGCGCGCCAGCGCCGGGACGTCGAAGTCCGCGGGCAGCCTCCGGCGTTTGCGCAGGTGGACGTCGACGATCTCCGCGCGTTCGCCGGCGGTCGGCAGGTCGAGGAAGAAGATCTCGTCGAACCGGCCCTTGCGCAGCACCTCGGGCGGCAGGCCGGCGACGTCGTTGGCGGTGCCGACGACGAAGCACGGCGCCGTCTTCTCCTGCATCCACGTCAGGATCGTGCCGAACACCCGGGTGCTGGTGCCGGAGTCGCCGCCGCCGTGCGCGAGGGCCTTCTCCATCTCGTCGATCCACACCACGCACGGCGCGACCGTCTCCGCGAGCCGCAGCGCCCGCCGGGTGCGTTCCTCCGCCTCCCCGAGCAGCGAGCCGAAGAGCGCGCCGACGTCCAGCCGCAGCAGCGGCAGCCGCCACAGCCCGCCGATCATCTTGGCGGTGAGGCTCTTGCCGGTGCCCGGAATCCCGATCAGCGCGATGCCCTTGGGCGCGGGCAGGCCGTAGTCCCGGGCCTCCTGGGTGAACGCCCGCTCGCGCAGCCGCAGCCACTGCTTGAGCACGTCGAGCCCGCCCACGTCGTCGGGGGTCTCGTGCACCGGATAGAACTCCAGCGCCTCGCTCTCCCGGATGACCTCCTTCTTCTCCTGTACGACGACCTCGATGTGCCGGTCGTCGAGGGCGTTGTCCCGGACGATCGCCTTGGCGTAGGCGCGGCGCGCCTGCGCGGCCGTCATCCCGAGCGCGGCCTGCCCCAGCTTCTCCCGGCCGGCCGCCGTGAGGTCGACCTTCACGCCCGGCGTCGCCGTCAGCCCGCCCAGCACCTCGTCCAGCTGGCCGCGGTCCGGCAGCGGCAGCCCGATCACCACGGCCTCGTCCCGCAGTTCCTCGGGGACGGTGCGGTTCGGCGAGAGGACGACGACCGACTTGCGGGTGAACTTGAGCCGCTGCACCGCGCTGCGCAGCTTCCGCTTCACCTGCGGGTTGCTCCAGCAGTCGTGGAAGTCCTTCAGGACGAAGACGGTCCCGTCCTCCGCCTTCTCCACCTGCTCGATGACCGAGACCGGGTCGTGCGCGGTGGGCAGGGCGCCGTCCCGGCCGTGCAGCGCCTCGAACCCGTCCGCGAGATCCCACGCGAGGCAGCGGCGGCGCCCGCGTTCGCACACCGCGCGAATCGCCTCCAGCGCCCGTTCCTCCTCCACCGTCACCGCCACGATCAGGGTGTACCGCGCGCGCAGGTACAGGTCGAGGTCGCTCTCGAATGCCACCGGATACCCCCCAGCCCCTTCGCTGAACAGCCTCATGACCGTAGCCGACCGGGCCTCACGGCCGCAGCCGGCCGGACGGTCCCCGGCCGCCGATCTCGTCGTCGCTCACGCGCCGTCCACCTCGATGTCGGTCGTGTCCGGCGTCCGCCCGGGGCCGGCGACCTCGATGTCGTCGCGGTGGCGCCACCGCACCAGCGCGGAGATCACGTCGACCCACGGACGCTCCGGTGCGGACCGCGCCCTACGCCGCAGAGCCTCGACCCGCCCGGGGTGCAGGTCACGCAGCGGAAGGCGGCACAGCGCCGTCAGCTCCGGGTGCCAGAGGTGCCGCAGCCGCAGGCCGCCCCGCCGGTCGCCGCTGACCAGCGACCCGCCGTCCGGGGTGAACGCGAGCCCGGTGACGGCCCGTTCGTGCCCGGACCGGAACGCGGCGAACTCGCCGGGGGGCCCGCCGGCGGGCAGCCGCCACAGCCGGACCGCGCCGCTCGCGTCGCCGGCGGCCACGGCGTCCCCGGCCGCCGACAGGACCAGCGCCGTCACCCGCTTCCGCAGGCCGGTCACGACGCCGGCCGGGTCGCCCGCGGGCATCCGCCACAGCCGGACCGTACGATCCGCCCCGCCGCTGACGAGCAGCGTGCCGTCCGCCGTCACGGCCAGGTGCGTCGCCCGCCCGGTGTGCCCGGCCAGCACGCCCGCGGCCCGCGGCGCGCCCGCCTGCCACAGCCGGATGTCGCCGTCGTCGCCGCCGGTCGCGACCAGCGGGGTGCCGGGGATCGCCACGGCACCGTGCGGGGCGGTGCCGTTGCCGGTCATCGCCACGGTGTCGTTCTCGATGCCGGGCGGCAGGCGGGTGCGCCCGCCGACGACGAACCGGCCGCCGGACCTGGACATCATGGCGTGGTAGACGGCCCGGTCGTCGGCCCTGTCGGCCTTCGGGCCCCAGGGCGGGCGCCACCAGGCCGCGGTCAGCCCGGAGTCGATGAGCAGCTCCCCGTCCGGCGTGACGAGCAGCATGCTCGACCAGGGTTCGCGCTGCGAGGTGCGTACGGTGCCGACCTGCTCGCCCGACGGCAGCCGCCACACCGCCGTCTCGCCGATCCTGCTGCCGGCCAGCAGGTCCCCGCCGGGGAAGACCGCCAGGTCGAACCAGCGCCCGTCGGCGAGCCGACGGACCGGCTCGCCGGTGGGCAGGCGCCACAGGCACACGCCGCCGCCGTGCCCGGCGGTCGCGAGCAGGGCGCCGTCCGGGGTGGTCACCAGCCGGGTGACCTCGCCGGCGCAACCGGGCAGCACCACGGCGTCGCCGTACCCCTCGGCGGGGTTCCCGGCGCAGCGGCGCGCCCGCGCGGTCAGCTCCCGGTAGCGCCGGACCCGCTCGGGTGCGGCGTCCGGCCGCCACTGGTGCCCGTGCAGTTCGGACAGGATGCGTACGGACCAGAACGGCGGGGCCTGAAGGGCGAGCCGCCACAGCCGCGCGGGTTCGCCGGCGGCCAGGAGCGTGCCGATCGCGGCGTCCCACTCCGCCTCGGACAGCTCCGCGACCGTCGCGCGCCCGCCGGTGCCGACGACCGCGCGGACCCAGTCGGTACGTTCCGACTCCCGGGCCCGCGCCGCCAGCCGCGCGCGCAGCGGCTCGTCGGCCGCCGCCCGGGCGGCGGCCAGGGCGCCGCCGTCGAAGTCCAGCTCGGCGTACTCCTCGAACCGCCCCGTCAGGAACAGCAGCAGCGCGTGGCGCGCCGGGTCGGAGTGCCGGTACCCGGCGGACACGACGAGGTGTGCCAGCCGCGCGCTGCCGCTGCCGAACACCGCCTCGCACAGCGCGTCGACCTCCGCCCGGCCGTCGAGCCGGGCCAGCCGGTCCCCGGCGGTCTCCACGACCGTACGGTCCGGGCTCGCGGCATACGCCGCCGCCAGCGCCCGTACGGCCGCCGGCGTGCGCAGCGCCGCCAGCCGGCGCGCGGCGCGGCGCCGCCGCCGGGCGCCGAACAGCGCCCCGGGGGCGTCCACTTCGGCGGCCAGCCGGGCGGTGTCGTCCGCGCCGTCCCCGGCGCCGGTCACTCGCTCAGCCCGATGTCGGTCGCGGCGGCCGCGGCCGGCCCGCCGTCGATCTCCACGTCGTGCCGGTGCCGGATCCGGATCAGCCGTTCCATGAGATCCACCCAGGGCTGCCCCGCGACGCCCGCGGACGTCCGCAGCCGTTCGACCTCGGCGGGCCCGGCGCGGCCGGACGGGGCGCGCGCGTGGCCCAGGACGGCGGGCTGCCACAGCCGGAGCGCGCCGGCGCCGCTCGCGGCGACCGCGTATCCGCCCGGCGTCACCGTCAGCGCGGTGATCTCGGCCCCCAGTCCCTCCGGGGAGTCGGCCGGTTCCCCCGAGGGCAGCCGCCATACGTGCAGCCGGCCGTTGTGGCTGCCGGCGATCAGGAAGCGGCCGTCCGCCGTGATCGTGAGGCGACCGACCTCGTCCTTGTTCCACCGCTCCCACTGGACCGGGCGGTCGTGGACGTCGAGCACCCCGGCCGGCTCCCCGGACGGCAGCCGCCACAGGCGCACCGTCCCCTCGCGGCCCGCACTGGCCAGCAGGCTGCCGTCCGGGGTGATCGCCAGGCTCGTGACGTTGCCCTCGTGTCCGGTGAGCGTGCCCGCCGCCTCGCCGGCGGGCAGGTGCCACAGCGCGATGTCGCCGAACTGCACGGGGGGCGGCGGCTGCCGCCGCGGCGTACCCGCGAGCAGGCTGCCGTCCGGCGCGAGCGCCAGCGGGCCGTTGCCGCGGATCCGCTCCAGCAGGTGACCGGACGGCAGCTCCCACACCCTGGCTCCCCACTCGTCCAGGCCGGCCGCGAGTTCCCGGCCCGGGGTGGTGACGACGTTGCTGAGGGAGCCGTAGAAATCCTCGGCGGTACGGACTTTGCCCAGCCCCGGCGACTCCCACACGGTCGGCTTGCCCTCGTAGCCCATGGAGAACAGCGTCCTGCCGTCCGGCGCGAGCAGGAGGTTCGCCCGTGATTCCCACGCCCGCGCCAGCTCTGCGCCGTCCCGTAGCCGCCAGGACGTCATCACGGCCGAACCCGCCGCGACCAGGGTGCCGTCGCCGATGACGATCGACCTGACGGTACCGGGGCGCACTTCGATGCGCCGGAGCCGCCGCACCTCGGGCAGCGTCCACACCGTGACCACTCCGTTGTCGTCGCCGGCGGCGAGCACCTGGCCGTCGTCGGAGACGGCGAGGGCACGTGCCGCGCGGTCTCCTTCGGGATGGAGCAGCAGCCGGTCCGCCGGATGCCGGTCGCACCTTTCGGCGAGCCCGACGAGCGCCGCGTAAGCGGCCCGCTCCGCCTCAGGCAGGGGACGCCAGCCGGACGAACCGAGGTCCCGCAGGATCCCGACCGCCCAGAGCGGGGGCGCGGCCAGCGCGAGCCGCCACAGGTCCGGCCACCGCCCGGCACTCACGAGCATGGCGCGCGAGATCTCCCACTCGTCGTCGGACAGCGCCGCGAGCCGCTCGTCGGAGCGGTCGAGCGCCGCCGCGCGCACCCAGTCCAGCCGGCCGGTCCTCCGCGCCACCGCGGCCAGCCGGGCGCGCAGGTCCGGTTCCGCCGCCTCGTGCGCGGCGCGCAGCAGGCGCCCGTCGAAGTCCACCTGCCCGTAGGCGTCGAACTGTTCCGTGAGGAACAGGAAAACGGCGCGGCGGCCGGGGTCCTCCGGTGCGTAACCGCCGGCGACCGCAGCGTTGAGTGCGGCCTCGCTCCCGCCGTCGACGGCCGCCACGCATACCTGCTTGCGGGCCTCCCGGGCGCCCAGCCCGGCCAGCGCGGTGGTGGCACGGGCGCGCAGGTTCCGGTCGCGGTCGCCGTCGGCGATGCGGAGGAGCGACTTCACGGTCGGCTCGGTGTCGTCCAGTACGTCCGGGCGGCCGGCCCGCAGGGCGCTGCGCGCCCGTACGTACGGCGGACGCGCGGCGATCCAGCCGTTCTGCCCGACCAGCCGGTCGAGTGCATCGCCGGTCCGGTAGCACCATATTTCGCACGCCGCGTCGATCGCGCCCTGGTCGTCCAGCCGCGTCAGCGCCTTCCTCGCGACCCTTCGCGCGTCGAGGTCGCCGTCCAACCTGGCCAGCTCCTCGGCCAGGGCGCGCACGGCGTCCGGCCTTCCCGCCCTGGCCAGCCGTCTGGCCGCACGCCGCGGCGAGACCAGCACCGACCCGCCGGACCGGAGTACGCGGGCGAGCCGTTCGACTTTCTCGTCGCGCACCGCTCCTCACCACCCCGCGGGCGGGTCGATGCCGGTCAGGGTCACCCTGCCGTCCGGGTGCACGATGGCCTCGGCCTCGGGTACGGCGTCGAGGTCGGCGTGCGTATAGCGGTCCGAGAACAGCTGCACGGACTTGTCCGACGATCCGCGCAGTCCGCTGGCGACCCGCAGGTCCTGCCGGTACCGTCCGGCCAGCAGCACGTCGACGCAGCGGCGCAGCTCGTCGAGTTCGCGCATCCGCCGCACCTCGGGCCAGTCGTAGCCGGTGAAGAGGACCGTGGACAGGCCCGTTCCGGTACGTATCCGCCGCAGCAGGTCCAGCACCGCGCCGCGCTGCTGCAACGGCTCGCCGCCGGTGACCGTGACGCCCTCGATCCGGTCCGCGAGCCCGGCCACGCGCTCGTACAGCTCGGCCACCTCGACCTCGCCGGCCTCCCCGGCGCCCCGGTCCCCCACGCCCGCCCGGGCGTGCGTCTCCGGGTTGAAGCAGCCGGGGCAGGCGAGGGTGCAGCCCTGCACCCAGATCACGGCCCGGGTGCCGGGCCCGTTGGCGGCGCTGGCCGGTTCGAACCCGTGCAGCCGCAGCCGGCGCCGCCCGGGCGCGGTCACGTCCGCGGTCCGCGCCGGAGGTGGTCGGGCACCTGCTCGTCGGTCACCGCGTAGGCGTCGGCGGTGAGTTCGCGGCTGACGACCTCGCCGCCGAGGGCGTCCTCCAGGGCGGCCGTCAGGTCGAGGCAGCCGCGGCCGGGGACGCCGTGCACCTCGATCCGGGTCGTGCCGTCCGGCGCGATCGTCACCTCGATCTCCTGGAACTCCACGGTGTTCTCCTCACCCCGCAGGTCAGGTCAGTTTCACCACCGGGAAGTCCCGGTGTGTCACCCGGCCGCCGACCAGGTCGTAGGCGGTCAGCAGCAGGCGTTTGTTGCCGTCGATGCCGAACTCGACCCGGAAGCGGGCCTGTCCCGCCCGCGCGGCGGGTTCGGCGCGCAGGAACGTCGGGCTGTTCTCGTTCACCCAGAACCGGTGGCGGTCCTCGTCCGCCGGTACGGTACGCACCCGCCAGGCGCCGGACGGGTCGCACACCAGCTCGGTGTCGGCGCCGCCGGGCCCGCCGCCGCGGCGGCGGCTCAGCTCGTAGATCGCGATGCCCAGCTCGGTCTGGCCGTCGTGGGTGGCGTTCACGGTCATGGTGTGCACCGGTTCGGTGCTCGGGTAGACGGTGCCCGCGGTGACGCAGGTGCGGTACTCGTAGCGGCCGGCCTCCCGGTCGAACCAGCGGACCGCGTAGTCGTGCTGGATGTGGTCGTAGAAGTCGCTGCCCGCCGCGAAGGCGGCCGCCCCGCGCGCGACCGCGTCCAGCGGGCGCTCGGAGAGCACCCGGTCGCGCCCGAAGATCCGCTCCAGCGTCCGCCGCACCGCGGGGATCAGGCTGCTGCCGCCGACCATCAGTACGGCCGCCAGGTCGTCCTCGTCGTAGCCGCGGGCCGAGGCGTCGCGGAGGGCGCGGCGGACGACGCGGTCGATCCGGGAGAACAGCTCGCGGCGGTCCATCAGTTCCTCGAACGACACGACCCGCCGGCCGCCGCGGGCGGGCCCGTCCCGTACCAGCTCCAGGCCGAGGACCGCGCCGGTGTCCGGGTCCAGCACGCTGATCTCGGCGTGTGCGCGCGCGGACAGCGCCTCCTTCGCGCGCTCGCACTCCACGAGCAGCGCGCGGCTGTTCCGCCTCACCTCGTCGTCGCTGTCGTGCCGGCCGTTGCGCGCCAGCAGCTCCTCGAAGATCCACTGGTCGATGGTGGCGCCGCCCAGCTCGTCCCCGGCCTTGCCGAGCACCCGGCAGGTGCGGCCGGTCGCGGCGCGCTCCTCCTCGTCCTGGACGCGCACCACGGCGGCCTGCACCGTGCCGCCGCCGAAGTCGAACATCAGGTAGACGTTCCCCGGCCGGATGTGCGCGCCGTAGCCCAGGGCCGCCGCGGACGGCTCGTCGATCAGCCGGTACCTGCTCAGCCCGGCGGCCTCGGCGACCTCGCCCAGCCAGTTCTCGTAGTGCTCGAACGACTCCACGGGCGCGGTCAGCGCGACCTCCTCGCCCTCGGCGCCCGCCTCGACCGCGGCGAACGCCAGCACGGCGGAGAGGAAGTCGCGGCCGGCCTCGGCGGGGGAGACCTGGCGGCCGTTCGCCGCCATCGTCAGGGGGCTGCGGTTGCCGACGTAGCGCTTCATCCACCGGAAGGTGCCGGCGGCGTGGTAGAGGTTCCCGGCGAGCACCTGCTCGCCGAGGAGCCGGCGGCGGTCCCCGGCGTAGTGGATCAGGGAGGGCACCACGGGCACCCGGTCGTCGCCCTGGCCGAACGACCGGCCGTAGTCGGCCAGCCGCACGGCCGACCCCTGGGCGGCGGCGTCGTCCCAGAGCGCGACCACGGTGTTGCTGGTGCCGAAGTCGACGCCGAGGCGGCCCGCCATCAACAGCCCCCGTCCGCGGCGACCGTCTCGACCCCGGCGCGGCGCAGCACGCGGTCCCCGTAGCGGAGGCCGACCACGCGGATCCGCACCCGGGTGCCGGTCTCCGGGGCGCTGCTCATGCTCAGGGGGTCGTGCCGGTCCGGGTCGAACGGGACCTCCTCGCCGAGCGCGCCGAGGGTGGCCACACCGGCCGCGCCCAGCGACCGCACCAGCCGCGCGCCGACGGCGACGACGTCGTCCGTACGCACCCGCACGGCGCCGCCGTCGTGCAGCTGAGCCTGCGTCGCCAGCTGCACCAGCGCGGCGCCCATGGCCTCCACCAGCTCCTCGACCCGGGCCTGCCCCCGCCGCGCGGCGTCGTCGGCGGACGAGGCCCGGGCCCGGTCCAGCTCGGCGCGCAGCCGCCGGACGTCGGCGTCGCGCTCGGCCAGCGTCAGCCGGCACTCCTGGAGCCGCCGCTCCAGGTCCAGCTCGCGCCCGCCCCCGGGCCGCCGGGCCCGCCACCGTCGGCGTAAGTCTCCCCACACCCGGCCAAAGTACCGAACCCGCCCCGGCGGGAACCAGACAGCAGTCGGTCAGCTCTTACAGCGGCTAACACAATGAGCTGAGTTGTCGGTGGGTGATGAGGCAGCAGGCGAGTTTGAGGAATGCTTCGTGGATGTCGGCACGGCGTTCCCAGCGGATCCGCAGGCGTCGGAAGCCGTGGAGCCAGGCGAGTGTCCGCTCGACGACCCACCGGTAGGTGCCCAGTCCGGTGCCGTGCCGGGTGCCGCGGCGGGCGATCGCGGGCACGATGCCGCGGGCGCGGACCTGGTCGCGGTAGACGTCGTGGTCGTAGCCGCGGTCGGCGAAGAGCGAGTCCGGCTTGCGACGGGGACGGCCGACCCGGCCGCGGACCGGCGGGATCGTGTCGAGCAGCGGCAGGAGTTGGGTGACGTCGTTGCGGTTGCCGCCGGTCAGCAGGACCGCGAGCGGGGTGCCGCGCCCGTTCGGTGATCAGGTGGTGCTTGGAGCCGGCCCGGCCCCGGTCGACCGGCGAGGGGCCCGTGTGCCGCCCCCTTTTAACGCCCTGACGTGGGAGGCGTCGACCACGCAGCGAGACCAGTCCAACCGGGAAGCCGCGTTCAGCTCGGCCAGCAGGACCTCGTGCAGCCGCTGCCACACGCCGGCCTCGTTCCAGTCCCGCAGCCGGCGCCAGCAGGTCATGCCCGAGCCGAAGCCGAGTTCCTGGGGCAGGTACTCCCACTGGATCCCGGTGTGCAGCACGTACAGGATCCCGCACAGCACGTCCCGGTCGGGCAGCGCCTTGCGGCCCGGGTACCTGAACCTACGTTCACGCTGTGGCAGCAACGGTTCCAGGCGATCCCACAGTTCATCCGACACGATCCACGGTGGTGTCTCCACACCGGACCGAACGCTCAACTCCCGCGTTGGACACGGCCACCAGACCCAATCCACCTCATTGTGTTAGCCACTGTTACTCGGCTGGCCAGGGCGATGCACCGTGTAAGCCATCGACACCAGTACGCAGCATCGACGGGGGCGCTGAGCGTTTGCCAACCTGTCGCGTGGGTTGGGTGGTTGGGTGGGCAGAGGCTGTGCTTGTTTACCGGTGCGGGCTGGACGTGTCCAGCCGATCCCTGCGTTTCCTCGCTGCTCACCTGCGTGAAAACGGTCGCCGGATCGGCAGCCAGTCGCGTCGGCTCCTGCCCGGCCGTCAGACCCTCCCGGCACTGGCGCATCTGCGGAACGGGATGAACTACAGGCAGCTCGCGGCCGGTTTCCGGATCGGGACGGGTACTGCTTACCGCTACATCCGCGAAGCCGTCGACGTACTGGCCCCGCTCGCACCTACCCGCTCCCAGGCCGTTCGGACCGCATCGCGCAAGGCGTATGTACTCCTCGACGGGACCTGCCGGCGATCGACTGAATTGCTGCCGACCGCCCCTCTCCTCGGGGAAGCAGAAGAAGCACGGGATGAACGTGCAGGTCATCGCCGATCCGTTCGGACGGCTGTTGTGGGTCTCGCCCGCACTCCCCGGCGCCGTCCACGATGTCCGCGCCACCGGGGAACACGGCATCATCGACGCGCTCGAAGAAGTCGGGACCGACTGCAGGGCGGACAAGGGTTACCGGTGTTTCGGCGGAACCGTACGGCTGCCCTACTGGGGGCGCCCGGACACCCTTTTCGTAGGATAGCAGGCGGTGAACCGGTCCCACGCCAAGATCCGCGCACTGGTCGACCAGGCCATGGCCATTTTGAAGACTTGGCGGCTCCTCCGCAAACTGCGATGCTCGACCACCCGCATCACCGCCCTTGTCCAGGCCGTCCTTACCCTCCAACGAGCCAGCCGAGAAGCAGGATGAAAAAGCCTC